>CAWINP010000021.1:0-158759 GCA_963837485.1 uncultured Solirubrobacteraceae bacterium
GAACCCGCGACCGCCGGGACCACAACCCGGAGCTCTACCAACTGAGCTACGCCCACCAGGCGAAGCGGGAGTCTAGCGGCGCCGCGGGTATCTTCGAGGGCGCGTGGTGGCGCTGACCTTCGACGACGGGCCGGACCCGCGGGGGACTCCACTGGTCCTGGACGCGCTCGCGCGCGCCGGTGCGAAGGCGACGTTCTTCGTGCTCGGCGAGCGGGTAGTGCGGCAGCCGGCGCTGCTGGATCGCGTGCTGGCCGAGGGGCACGACGTACAGGTGCACGGGTACGGTCATCTGCGGCACCCCGAGCACGAGCGGGGCGTGATCGAGGCCGATCTGGACGCGGCGCTGGAGGCGCTGGCCGGGCATGGCGTCCACCCGCGGATCTGGCGGCTTCCGTATGGCGAGGCCGCGGAGTTCTCGCCGGCGCTCGCCGAAGCCCGCGGCCTGGCGATCGTTCGCTGGACGGCGGACTCCTATGACTGGCGCGGCGACGACGCGGGCAGCATGCTTGCCGCGCTCACGCCGCAGCTGCTCCCGCAAGCGATCCTGCTGATGCACGACGGCGTCCCCAATACGCCGGAAACCGCGGCGCTGGTCGAGCCGCTCGTGCACGCCATCCGCGCCAAGGGGCTCGAGCCCGGCAGGATCGGTTTGTAAGGGCGCGAACCCAGTCGAGCGGTGCCGTGGACGCGATCGATAGCGGCGGCGGCGCTCGTGGTGGTGTTGGGGGCGCCAGCTGCGGCGCCGGCTGCAAGTGAGCGCATTGCCGCGCTCCAGGTCGGGCTGCGCGCTCGCGGCGTCTACGCGGGCGACGTCGACGGCCTCCCCGGTCCCGGCACCGCGAGCGGGATCCGGAGGCTGCAGCGCAAGGCCGGACTGAGCGTGGACGGGATCGCCGGGCCGCGCACGCGTAGGGCGCTCGGCGCGCTCGGGCGACATGGCATCGGGAGCCGCCCGCTCGAGCAGGGCGACCGCGGCTTCGACGTCGCCGCGCTGCAGTTCGCGCTGGAGAGCCACGGCTTCCCGCTCGGGACCGTCGACGGGCACTTCGGATCGCACACGAGAGCGGCGCTCATCAAGGCGCAGGCCTACGGCGGCCTCCAGCAAGACGGTGTTGCCGGCCCCGCGACGCTCGCGCTGCTGAGACGACCGCCGCCGCAGCCCCCGCCGCTGCGCAAGCCGATCGTCGCCCAAGTCGGCGACCGCTACGGACCGAGAGCCGCGGGTTGGCATCCCGGCCTGGACTTCCCCGCCCCCACCGGCACGCCGGTCACCGCGGCCGGCGCCGGCCGCGCGGTCTTCGTCGGCTACGACGACGGCTACGGGCTCACCGTCGTGCTCGACCACGGCAACGGCGTCCAGACCCGCTATGCGCACCTCTCGGTCGCGGCCGTCGCGAACCACACGCACGTCCTCCCCGGCTCCCTGGTCGGCCGCGTCGGCGCGACCGGCCGCGCGACCGGGCCGCACCTGCACTTCGAGGTGACCGTCCGAGGCGCTGCAACCGATCCTGCACGCGCGCTCGGGCTCTAGCCCGCGATCGGCCGGAAAGCGCCGCATCGCCCGAGAGGAACGCGGCCGCGCGAGAAGAACAACCCCGCCCGGTGAAGCGGGGGGTCGCGACAGCACTGGCGGTGGCGTTGCTGATGGCGCCGGCGGCAAGAGCGGACGCCCCCGTCGCCGCCCTCCAGGTCGCGCTGCGCGCGCACGGCGCGTACTCCGGCCCGGTCGACGGCATCGCCGGCCCGGCGACCATGTCCGCCCTGCGCAACTTCCAGAAGCGCAACCTCCTCCTCACGGACGGGGTCGTCGGGCCGGCCACCCGCCGCGCGCTCGGCACGCTCGGCACGCCGGCGCTCGGCTCCCGCGAGATCGCGCCGGGAGCCCGCGGCTGGGACGTCTCCGCGCTCCAGTACGAGCTCCACGCGCGCGGGTTCCTCACGGGGCTGATCGACGGCGACTACGGCGAGGAGACGGCGGGAGCGGTCCGCCGCGCGCAGGCGCTCGCACGCCTCTCGCCCGACGGCATCGCCGGCGCCGCCACGCTCGCGGCGCTTGCCGCGCCGCTGCTCGGCCGCCCCGCGAGCGGCCCGACCACGCGGCCGTTCAGCGCCGCCCACCCGGGCATCGACATCGCGCCGGCGTACGGCAGTCCGGTGCGCGCCGCGGCGGGAGGCGTGGTCGCCGCGGTCGGGGAGGAGCCCGGCTATGGCCTGACGGTCACGATCGACCACGGCGGCGGGCTGCGCACCCGCTACGCGCTGCTCTCGTTCGCGACCGCCATGCCCGGGATGGCGATCGCCGCCGGCGAGCTGATCGGCCGCACCGGCGCGCGCCTGCACTACGAGGTCGCGCGCGACGGCGCGCCTCAGAACCCGGAGGCGTAAGAAACCGCGGCGGTCCGGACGCCAACCGGACATGACCACCATCATCGCCGGCTTCCCGGCGCGCGAAGCCGTCCGCCACGACCGCGCGACGCAGGCCTACCTGTTGCTGCGGATCGCGTTCACCGTCGCGCCGATCCTGTTCGGCCTGGACAAGTTCGCCAACGTCCTCACCGACGACTGGACCCGCTACCTGTGCACTCAGTTCAACGACATCCTCCCGGGCGACGCGGCCACCGCCATGCACATCGTCGGCGTCGTGGAGATCGCCGCCGGCCTGGTCGTCGCGGTGGCGCCGCGCTGGGGCGCCCTGCTCGTCGCCGGCTGGCTGGCCGGCATCATCGTCAACCTCCTCCTCAAGGGCGGTTACGGCGACATCGCGCTCAGGGACTTCGGCCTCCTGATCGGCGCGCTCGCCCTCAACCGGCTCGCGACTCCGGAGCGGTAGTGGTATACGCCGCCGCGATGGAGCGAGACTGGGTCGCGGAGCTCGCCGCCCCCGGCCACCGCGGCGAGCAGGCGCGCAGGGACCTCTACGCGCTGCTCGTCAAGGCGGCGACGTTCGAGGTCCGGCGCCGCGGCGTGCCCGACGACGACCTCGCCGCGCAGGCCGCCGGCGACGCGATGCTCGCGCTGCTCAAGAAGCTCCACACCTATCGCGGCGAGAGCCGCTTCACGACCTGGGCCTACAAGTTCGCGCTCTACGAGGCGGCCGCCAAGACCCGCAGGCGCGCCTGGAAGGAGCGCGAGGTGCTGCTCGGTCCCGAGCAGTGGGCGACGCTCGCCACCGCTCCCTACGACGGCGACGCGCCCGAGCTGCTGCGCGCGATCGCGCGCGGGATCGAGCAACGCCTCACGCCGCACCAGCGCGAGGTCCTGCTCGCGCTCGCGGTCGACGGCGTGCCGATCGACGTGCTCGCCGAGCGCCTGGAGACGACCCGCGGCGCGCTCTACAAGACCCTCCACGACGCCCGCCGCAACCTCCGATCCCACCTGGAGCTCGAAGCATGAGCCACGACCCCCTGCTCGGCGCCCTGCTCGGCCCCGGCCGCCCGGAGCTCACCTGCGAGGAATGCTTCGACGAGCTCGACATCCAGGCCGAGATCGCCCTGAAGGGCAAGCCCATCGACCCCCGCATGCAGGCACATCTCGACGGCTGCCCGGCGTGCCGGGAGGACTTCGAGAGCCTGATGGCCTTCCTCAGCTCGTGACGAGCGGGATCTCGCCGGCGACCTTCTGCATCCCGCGCACGATCGCGTCGACCAGGTAGGGCCGCAACGACTCGGCCGCGACGATCCCGCTCACGGAGCCGACCTCGACCGCGCGCTCGATCGAGTGGATGCGATCGAACTTCGCGGCCAGCTCGCCCATCTTCTCGTTGCGCACGGTCTCCAGCAGCACAGCGCGGTCTGCGCGCAGCCGCTGGCGCTCGGCGCCGTCGGCCGACTCGATGCGCTCGTCGATCTCGGCGATCCGCGGATCGCGCCGCGTCGCGTTCATCACGTCGCGCGTGAACACGACGCCGGCCGCCGCCGAGCCGCCGATCACCGACGCGCGCGCGCCCTCGACGGCGATCGCCTCGAAGCCTTCGTTGAGCCGCTGCGAGAAGACGACGAACGCGCCGCCGTGGTAGCGGGAGATGACGCAGAAGACGATCGGGCCGCGGAAGTTGACGATCGCGCGGCCGATCTCGGCGCCGTACTCGAGCTGCCACTGGCGCATCGACTCCGGCGAGCCGTCGAACCCCGCGAGGTTCGCCAGCACGACCACCGGCCGGCGGCCGCCGACGCTGTTGATCGCGCGCGCGACCTTCTTGGACGAGCGCGGGAACAGCGTGCCGGAGGTCCACTGCGACGGGCCGTCGGCCGGTACGGGGCCGAAGCGGTCGATCGGGTGCGACTCGACGCCGATCAGGCACACCGGCCAGCCGCCGAGGTGCGCATCCCATACGACCGCCGCCTCGGCGTCGCGCATGGTCGCCCAGCGCTCCAGCGGCTCGTGGTCGGCGTCCGACACCGCACGCATGACCGAGCGGATGTCGAACGGCTGCTTGCGCTCCGGGTTGCTGTGGTCGGAGAAGATGTCGCCGACCTTGTGCAGCGCGGAGCCGACCGCGCGGTGCGGCGCCTCGCGCACGTCGCGGTCGACCGGGTCGCTCGTCTCGGCACGGCGCGGGAAGCGCTCGCCCGGCGCGACGTAGGAGTGGTCGTAGTAGCGCAGCAGGACCGCGCACGCGCCCGCGAGATCCGGCGCCCAGTACTGCGCCTGGCCGTTGGGCCCCATGATGCGGTCATAGCCGCCGATGCCGAAGTTGTCCTCGGCCGAGACGCCGCCGGCGAAGTCGAGCGCGGTCTTGCCCGTGAGCACCATCGCGCTCTCGGGAGTCATTACCAGAATGCCCCTGGTATGCATCAACATCGTTGCCTCGGCGTTCCAATACGGTTGCGCGCCGACGTTGATGCCGGTGACGACGATATTGATCTCGCCACCTTGCTGTGTGAACTCGATGATCCGCCGCAGCGCCGCCGCGACCCAGTCCATGTTCTCGGTGCCCGAGTCCATCGCGATCTTCGCGCCCGAGGAGAGCGCGAACCACTCGACCGGCACGCCGAGCTCCTCGGCCAGGTCGAGCGCCGCGATCACGCGCCGGCACTCCGGCTCGGCCAGCGAGCCGAGCGCCTTGGTCGGGTCGCCGAGCAGCGCCACGCGCTGCATGCCGTCGGGGAAGCGCTTGGTGAACGAGCGCACGAGCCCGACGACGAGCGCCGCGTCGTTGGTGGCCGGCGCGCGGTCGACCGGCACCAGGCGGCCCTCCTCATCGAGGTCGTGCTCGATGAACTCGCCGGCCGGCAGCCCGCGGCCGCGGTCGGGCCGCTCGGGCGCGAGGATCTTCACCAGCTCGGCCGGGTGCACGGAGCCGCGCCGGCGCGCCTGCACGATGCGCCGCGCGCCCTCGTCCAGCGGCTTCAGCGGGCGCGTGGCCGGCTCGTCGAGCTCCACCAGCACGCCCCGCCCGGCCGGCGCGAACAGACGCAGCTCGCGCTCGTAGACCTCGCCGTCGCGCGGGTCGCGCATGTTGCCGCGAATGATCACGATCTCGATGCCGAGGCCCTCGGTCTCGCGCGCATAGCGGTCGATCAGCGCGCCCGCCTCCTCGGGCAGGAGCTCGATCGTCGGCCACACGTTCAGCCGCACGCGGTTCCACAGCAGCCGCTCGCGCGGCGGCAGCTTGCTCTGGTAGCGGCGCAGCGCGTCGAGCGCCTCGGTGAGCATGTGCTCGAGCTCCGGCAGCGAGACGACGCGCCCGCTCTCGTCGCGCACGACGCTCAGGGCGCGCACCTCGGCCAGCGCGAACAGCCGCTCGTCGTTGGGGTTCGAGCGGCCGGTGCCGCGGAAGAGGTAGACGTCGGGCGCCGACGGGATGCGCTCGAGCGCAAACTCCGACATGCGCCAGAGGCCCAGCCGCTCGCCCATCTCGGGGTGGACGCCCTGCAGGTCGTGATCGACCGTGAAGCGCCCGTCCGGCGTGCGCCGCAGCGTGATCGCGTCGGCGGCGGAGACGCCGCGCTCCGGCGCGGGGACGTCGAGCACGACGCGCTCGACCGACGGCGGCAGGTCCACTTCCTCGAGCGCGTGCTTCAGGCGCGAGATGAGCGTCTCGGCGTTGCCGTTCTCGTGCGCGTAGAGGTCGACCGCGACGCGCTCGCCGTCAGCGATCTCGGCGAGCGCGCGCGCCGCGTCGCCCCACTCGTGGTCGTCGACGAAGCCCGCGATCAGCTTGCGGAGGCGGCCGTCCTTCTCGTACTCGGTGATCGCGAACGCCATGTTCCCGACGACCGCCTGGCTGAACGGGGCAAGGGTCCGAGTGCGGTAGTAGCGGCGCGTCATCAGCTCGAGCAGGATCGGACGGCGCTCCGGCGGCGCCTCGGTCATGTGCCCGATCAGCAGCGGCGCGAGCAGGTGCGGTGCGGCGACGACCGCCTCCACGTGGCCGTCGCGCACCCCGCTCGACAGCGCCCGCAGGTGCTCCTCGACGTCGGCGTAGGCGGCCTCGCGGCGCTCGGCCACCAGCGGCTGGTCGTAGTAGCGGTTGCGCAGCTGGCGCGCGAGGTCGGCGATCACCGGGTCGCGCCGCTCGGCGGTGGACTCGATGCGGTCGAGCACATCGCGGAACTCGGGGCCGACCTCGTCGATCAGCTCGTCGGCGTGCTGGAGACGCGCGTCGAGGATCGCCAGCACGGCCGCGTTGGCGAGGTCGGCGCGCTGCTGGGAGACGAACAGCCGGTAGCACGCGTCCTCGAGCGCCGGCGTGCGCTCGAGCCCGTCTACGCCGTAGTGGGCGAGCGCGCGCTGGAGGTAGGTCGCAAAGCGATCCGGCAGGCGCTCGGCCTTCGGGTCCAGCGAGCGCAGGTACGCGTGCAGGTACTCCTGCGGGCTGTGCAGCAGCTCGCGCTCGATGTCATGACGCGCGCGCGTGAGCGCGCGTACGTCCGCATAGACTTCAAGCAGCCGGTGCTCGCCGTCGATGTCGGGCGCGCCCGCGCCGATCTGGTCGAGCACGCGGCGCACCTCAGCATCGCTGACGTCGTAGCCGAGCAGCAGCCAGCGCAGCCGCGCCAGGCCGTTCTCCTCGATCGTCTCGCATGGCGTGAACGCGACGCGCTCGGCGCCCGAGTCGTCGTCGTCATCGTCGATCGCCTCGAGCTGCAGCAGCGGCGTCTGCGCGCCCACCTGCACGTTGGCGCCGGAGAGCACGCGGCGGACGCGGCCGGCGAACGGCGCGGTCAGCGAGGTCTCCATCTTCATCGACTCGACGATCGCGACGACCTCGCCCTCGGCCACCTCGTCGCCCTCGCCGACCGGGATCGCGACGACGACCGCGGGCGCGTGGCTGCGCACGAGGCCGCCGTCGTCGCGGGTGACCCGGTGCGGCACGCCGTGGACCTCGACGAGCAGGTCCGCGCCCTGGCGGCTGATCAGCGTGCGGTGGGTGAGGCCGTCGATCGTGATCCGCCGCTCGTACGGGCTGAGCCGCTCGACCGCGCACTCGACGGCGACGCCGTCGACCTCGGTGCGGTAGCGGTCCGGGGAGAGCTGGGAGACGCCGATGCGGTAGGCCTGGCCGCGGTGGCGGACCTCGATGTGGCGCCGCTGCGCGGCGTTGGCGTGCGGGCGCCCGCGGCGCGCATAGGCGTAGAAGCTCGCGCGGTCGGTCGCCGTCTCGTCGTCGGCGAGCTCGATCGCCGCCTGCAGCAGGGCGACGTCGGCGCCGTGGAAGGACTCCATGTCGCCGGACACGCCGAGGCGGTCGAGCCAGTTGACGTCGACCTGCCCGCTGCGGAACTCCGGCCGGTCCAGCAGCGCGAGCAGGAAGGCGCGGTTGGTCGTGCCGTCCTCGACGATCGCGGTGCTCTCGCGCAGCGCGCGGCGCAGGCGCGCGATCGCCTCGTCGCGCGTGCGGCCGTGGGCGATCACCTTGGCGACCATCGAGTCGAAGTCGGGCGGGATCACGTCACCGGTGGCGATGCCGCGGTCGACGCGGATGCCGGGTCCGCTCGAGAGGTCGAGCAGCTGCACTCGCCCGGGGGTGGGCGCGAAGCCCATCGAGGGGTCCTCGGCGTTCAGGCGCGCCTCGATCGCGTGGCCGGTCGGCTCCGGCGGTTGCCCTTCGAGCTTCCCGCCCGCCGCGATCCGCAGCTGCAGCTTCACGAGGTCCAGGCCGGTGACCGCCTCGGTGACCGGGTGCTCGACCTGCAGGCGCGCGTTGACCTCCATGAACGAGAAGCGCTTGTGCTCGGGCTCGTAGAGGAACTCGACGGTGCCGGCGTTGCTGTAGCCGGCCTCGAGCGCCAGGCGCACCGACGCGGCCTTGATCTCCGCTTCCTGCTCGGGCGTGATGACCGGGCTGGAGGACTCCTCGACGACCTTCTGGTGGCGGCGCTGGCACGAGCAGTCGCGCACGCCCGCCGCCCACGCGGTGCCCTGACCGTCGGCGATCAGCTGCACCTCGATGTGGTGGGCGCCTTGGACGGTCGCCTCCATGAACACCGTGCCGTCGCCGAACGCGTCCGCGGCCTCGCGGCGCGAGCTCTCGAGCGCGTTCGCCAGCTCGTCGCCGTCGTTGACGCGGCGGATGCCGCGCCCGCCGCCCCCGGCCGCCGCCTTGATCATCAGCGGGAAGCCGATGCGCTCGGCGTGCGCCCGCGCGTCCTCGATCGTCTCGACCGGGCCGTTGCTCCACGGCGCGACCGGGACGCCGGCCCTCTCGGCCATCAGCTTGGACTGGATCTTGTCGCCGAGCGCGCGCATGACGTCGCCGCTGGGGCCGACGAAGACGATGCCCAGCCGCGCGCACAGGTCGGAGAACTCGGGGTGCTCGGCGACGAACCCCCAGCCGGGCCACACCGCGTCGGCGCGCACGGCCTTCAGGGCCGTCTCCAGCCCTTCGTAATTCAAGTACGCGCCGATGCGCTTGCCGTCGTCGGCAACGGTCGCCGTCGGGCCGAGCGAGTACGCCTCGTCGGCGTGGCGGACGAACATCGCGGAGCGCTCAGGCTCCGTGTAGAGCGCGATCACCGTGATGGGCTCCTCGAGCTCCTCGTTGAGCTCGCGCACGGCGTGGATCAGCCGCATCGCCGGCTCGCCTCGGTTGACCACGGCGAGACGCGTGAACGTGCGGTGCGTCACAGTAGGCAAGGTTGGCACGTTAGGGCCTCGCGGTGTATTCCTGGCGGATGGAGTTCCTCCAACCCGCCGATTGGCGGGGTGCGCTCGAAGCGAAGGCCGCGCACCCCGCGGCAAGGCCCGTGTGGGGCGGGACCGACGTGATGGTCGAGCTCAACTTCGGCCGCGAGCGGCCCGAGGCGCTGCTCGATCTCACCCGTGTCGGGGAGCTGACGGAGTGGCACGAAGCTGACGGCTGGCTGCGCGTCGGCGCCGGCGTCTCGTACGCGCAGGCGATCGACGAGCTGGGCGGGCGGCTGCCCGGGCTGGCGATGGCGTCGCGCACGGTCGGCTCGCCGCAGATCCGCAACCGCGGGACGATCGGCGGCAACCTCGGCTCGTCCTCCCCGGCGGGCGACGCGCTGCCGCCGCTGTACGCGAGCGGCGCGCTGGTGGACGTCGAGTCGGTGCGCGGCGCCCGATCGGTCCCGGTCGACGAGTTCATCGTCGGGCCCAAGCGCAACGTGCTCGCGTCCGACGAGCTGATCGCGGGCTTCCGCGTGCCGCGCGCGCCAGGGCCGCAGCAGTTCTCGAAGGTCGGCACGCGCAACGCGATGGTCATCGCGGTCTGCTCGTTCGCGCTTGAGCTCGGCGAGCGGCGGGTCGGCACATGCATCGGCTCGGCGGCGCCCACCCCGCGCCGGGCGCTGGACGCCGAGGCGTTCGCGGTCGACGCGCTCGACTGGGCCGGCGGCCGGCCGGTCGGCGAGGATGTGCTGATGCGGTTCGGCGATCTGGTGGCGCAGGCGGCCTCGCCAATCGACGACGTGCGCGGCTCCTCGGCCTACCGGCGGCACGCGCTCGGCGTCCTGGCCCGCCGCGCGCTGAAGTGGGCGTGGGAGGAACGATGCGGCTGACGTGCACGGTCAACGGCACCGTGCGCGAGGTCGACGGGCTGTGGGAGGGCGAGTCGCTGCTGTACGTGCTGCGCGAGCGGCTCGCGCTGCCGGGCTCCAAGAACGCGTGCGAGCAGGGCGAGTGCGGCTCGTGCAGCGTCTATCTCGACGGCGTGCTCGTGTGCTCGTGCCTGGTGGCCGCCGGGCAGGCCGAGGGGCGCGAGGTCGTGACCGTCGAAGGGCTCGCCGACGAGGATGAGCTGCACCCGGTGCAGGAGGCGTTCGTCGAGGCGGGCGCCGTCCAGTGCGGGTTCTGCACGCCGGGTCTGATCGTCGCGACGCACGACCTGCTGGCGCGGGTGGCGTCGCCGTCCGACGACGAGATACGCGAGGCGCTCGCGGGCAACCTGTGCCGCTGCACGGGCTACGAGAAGATCCTCGACGCGGTGCGGCTGGCGGCCACGCGGGCATGAAGATCATCCAGAACTGCGCGGTCGCGACCGTGGCGGATGGCACGTACCGGTACGGCTACATCGTTATCGAGGGCGACCGAATCGTCGACGTCGGCGAAGACGATGCTCCGTACGAGGGCGGCGAGCGCATCGACGCGTGGGGCTGCCTTGCCACGCCGGGCCTCATCAACTGCCATCACCACCTCTACCAGTGGGCGACCCGCGGCCTCGCGCAGAACGCGACGCTGTTCGAGTGGCTCGTCGAGCTGTATCCGACGTGGGCGCGGATCGACGCCGGCGTCGAGCGCGCCGCCGCCCGCGCCGGGCTCGCCGCGCTGCTGCTCTCCGGCTGCACGACCGCATCGGACCACCACTACGTCTTCCCGCGCGGCGCGGGTGACCTGCTGGAGGTCGAGATCGAGGCGGCGCGCGAGCTGGGCATCCGCTTCTATCCGTGCCGCGGCTCGATGGACCTCGGCAAGTCGTCCGGCGGCCTCCCTCCCGACGAGGTCGTCGAGGACCGCGACGCGATCCTCACCTCCTGCTCGGAGGCGATCGACCGCTGGCACGATCCCTCGCCGGGCGCGATGCTGCGGATCGCGCTGGCGCCGTGCTCGCCGTTCAGCGTCACGAGGGAGCTGATGCGCGAGACCGCGGAGCTGGCCCGCGCGCGCGGCGTGCGGTTGCACACGCACATGGCCGAGACCATCGAGGAGGAGGCGTACTGCCAGGAGCTCTTCGGCGTGCGGCCGGTCGAGTACCTCGAGGAGCTCGGCTGGCTCGGCGACGACGTCTGGCTCGCGCACTGCGTGCATCTCAACGACCACGAGGTCGCGCGCTTCGGCGAGACCGGGACGGGCGTTGCGCATTGCCCCTCTTCCAACGCGCGGCTCGGCGCCGGAATCGCGCCGGTCGCCTCGCTGCTGCATGCGGGCGCCCCGGTCGGCCTCGGCGTCGACGGCGCGGCGTCCAACGAGGCCGGCGAGCTTGGCGGCGAGTTGCGCCAGGCCGTGTTGCTCGCGCGGCTGGCCGGAGGGCCGGCGGCGATGCGACCGGCGGAGGCGCTGTTCCTGGCGACCTACCACGGCGCGCGCTGCCTCGGCTGGCGCGACGAGCTCGGGATGCTGAAGTCCGACATGCTCGCCGACATCGTGCTGTGGCGCCTCGACGACCTCGACCACGCGGGCATCGAGGACCCGGTCGCCGCATTGGTGATGGGCGCCCGGCCGCGCGCCGACCGCGTGTTCGTCGGGGGCCGCGAGGTCGTGCGCGGCGGCGAGCTGCTGACCGGCGACGTCGAGGAGATCACGCGCGACCTGGCGGCGGCGAGCGCTCGGCTCGCGCGCGTCGCGGGAGCATCGCGATGACGGCGCCCACCGCCACGCCGGCGCCCACCGCCGTGTCTCCGGCCACCCACGTCGTCACGGTCCCGTTCGGGGTCGGCGAGTCGGTCCGGCGGCCGGACGGGATCCCGAAGGTCAAGGGCGAGTTCGCGTACTCGTCGGACCTGTGGGCCGACGGGATGCTGTGGGGCGCGACGCTGCGCAGCCCGCACCCCCGCGCGCGCATCCGCGGCATCGAGCTCGGCGCCGCGCTGGCCGTCCCCGGAGTCCACGCCGTGCTCACCCACCACGACGTTCCCGGCCGCAAGGTCTACGGGCTGGAGATCCACGATCAGCCGGTGCTCGCGTTCGACGAGGTCCGCTATCAGGGCGAGGCGGTGGCGATCGTCGCCGCCGACCATCCGGAGACCGCGCGACGGGCGGCCGAGCGCATCGAGGTCGACTACGAGGTGCTCGAGCCGCTGACCGACTCGCGCAAGGCGCTGGACCCCAGCACGCCGCCGCTGCACCCGCGCGGCAACGTCCTGCGGCACGTCCACATCGCGCACGGTCCTGAGCCCGGCGACGCCGACGTCGTGGTCACCGGCGAGTACGAGATGGGGATGCAGGATCAGGCGTTCATGGGCCCGGAGTCCGGCCTCGCGGTCCCGGCCGAGGATGGCGGCGTGGACGTCTTCATCGCGACGCAGTGGCTGCACGTGGATCGCGACCAGGTCGCCGCATCGCTCGACCTCCCGCCCGAGAAGGTGCGGTTCACGCTCGCCGGCGTGGGCGGCGCGTTCGGCGGCCGCGAGGACGTCTCGATGCAGATCCACGCGTGCCTGCTTGCGCTGCACACGAACCGGCCGGTGAAGATGGTCTACGGGCGCGAGGAGTCGTTCTTCGGCCACGTCCACCGGCACCCCGCGAAGATGCGCTACGAGCACGGCGCGCACCGCGACGGCACGCTCGCGTACGTCCGCGCCGAGATCCTGCTCGACGGCGGCGCCTACGCGTCCTCGTCGACCGCCGTGTGCAGCAACGCTGCCTCGTTCTCGCTCGGCCCCTACGTCGTGCCGAGCGCGCGCATCGACTCCTATGTCGTGTACACCGACAACCCGCCGTGCGGCGCGATGCGCGGCTTCGGGGCCGTGCAGACGTGCTTCGCGCACGAGGCGCAGATGGACAAGCTCGCGGCCGCGCTGGAGATGGACCCGGTCGCGCTGCGGCGGATCAACGCGATGGAGACCGGCACGAGCATGCCGACCGGCGCGCCGATCAACTGCCCGGCGCCGGTGGACGAGCTGCTGCGGCTCGTCTCCGAGCGCCCGTTGCCGGCGGCCGGCGGGCCGCCGCCGGGCGGCGTGGCGAACGTGACGCGCGGCGAGGGCGTGGTGCGCGGCGTCGGCTACGCGGTCGGGTTCAAGAACGTCGGCTTCTCGGAGGGCTTCGACGACTACTCGACCGCGCGCGTGAAGGTCTCGGCGGCGCATGGCGAGCCGATCGTCGAGGTGCACACCGCGGCGGCCGAGGTCGGGCAAGGGCTCGTGACCGTGCAGGGGCAGATCGCGCGCACCGAGCTCGGCGTCGAGAACGTGCTCGTGCTGCCGGCAGACACGCAGGTCGGCTCCGCGGGCTCGTCGTCGGCGTCGCGGCAGACGCACATGACCGGCGGCGCGGTGCAGGCCGCGTGCCGGGCCGTGCGCGACCGGCTCGAGGAGCGGGGCGGCGGCTGGCCGCTGTCGGCCGCGACGATCGCCTCGCTGGTCGAGGGCGACCCGATCGAGGAGACGCGCGAGTACCATCACCGCGAGACACATGCCCGCTCGACGAGCGCGGCCAGGGCGACGCGCACGTCACGTTCGCGTTCGCCGCGCACCGTGCCGTCGTCGACGTCGACACCGAGCTCGGGCTCGTGCGCGTGGTCGAGATCGCGACCGCGCAGGACGTCGGCAAGGCGATGAATCCGCAGGCCGTCGAGGGGCAGATCGAGGGCGGGATCGCGCAGGGGCTCGGGCTCGCGCTGATGGAGGAGATCCAGGTGGTCGACGGTCTGGTGCGTAATGCATCGTTCACCGACTATCTGATCCCGACCGTGCTCGACATGCCACCCGTCGAGCTCGACGTCCTCGAGCTCGGCGACCCCGACTCGCCGTACGGGCTGCGCGGGATCGGCGAGCCGCCGACGATCTCCTCGACCCCCGCCGTGGTCGCCGCGCTGCGCGACGCGACGGGCCGCGCGCTGACGCGGGTGCCGGTGAGGCCGGACGACATGGTGGGTCTGTGAACCGCGCACACCTGATCGCCGTGGCCCGCGGCGACGCGGCGCCCGACACCGTCATCGAGGGCGCGCGCGTGTTCTCGGCGTTCACGCGCGAGTGGCTCGACGGCGACGTGGCGATCGCCGGCGGGAGGATCGCCGGGGTCGGCTCGTATGCCGGCGGCGAGCGGATCGACGGGCGCGGGAAGTGGCTCGTGCCGGGCCTGATCGACGCGCACGTGCACCTCGAGTCCTCCAAGCTCACGCCGCGCGAGTTCGCGCGCGCGGTCGTCCCGCGCGGCACCACGACGGTCGTGACCGACCCGCACGAGATCGCCAACGTCGCAGGCGTCGAGGGCGTCCGGTGGCTGCTCGAGGCGGCCGAGGGGCTCCCGCTCGACGTGTTCGTGATGGCGCCGTCGTGCGTTCCGGCGTCCGCGTTCGAGTCGCCGCGCGGGCCGCTCGGCCCCGACGACATGCGCGAGATCCTGCGCCATCCTCGGGCGATCGGCGTCGCGGAGATGATGAACTTCCCGGGCGTCATCGCCGGCGACCCCGACGTGCTCGCGCGGATGGTCGCCGCGCACGTCGACGGGCACGCGCCGGGCGTCACCGGAGCCGCGCTGGACGCGTACGTCGCCGCCGGCATCGGGTCCGACCACGAGGCGTTCACCGCCGCCGAGGCGCTCGAGAAGCGCCGGCGCGGGATGTGGGTGCTGATCCGCGAGGCGTCCAACGCTCGCAACCTGCGCGATCTGCTGGCGGTCGTGCGCGAGCACGGGCCGGACTACTGCGCGTTCTGCACGGATGACCGCGAGCCCGACTTCCTGTTTCGCGAGGGCCACATCGACCAGATGTGCCGCGTCGCCGTCGAGGAGGGGATCGCGCCGGAGGACGTGCTCGTGATGGCGACGCTGCACGGCGCGCGGGCGCATGGGCTGCTCGATCGCGGGGCGATCGTGCCCGGCTACGCCGCCGACGTGGTGCTGCTCGACGATCTCGAAGGGTTCCGTGCGTCGCTCGTGCTCAAGGACGGGCGCCGGCCGGACTACGGCCCGCCGGCGCGAAGCGGCCTCGCGGACACGATGCACTCGGTGCCGGTCAGCTTCGCGATCGACGGCGCCCCGGAGCGGGTGCGGGTGATCGAGATCCAGCCGGGCCAGCTGATCACCGGCGACGCCGTCGAGCGGCCGCTGGTCGTCCACGGCCGCGTCGTCGCCGACCCGGGCCGCGACCTCGCGAAGATCGCGGTGATCGAGCGTCACCATGCGACGGGGCGAGTCGGCCTCGGCCTGGTGCGCGGGTTCGGGCTGCGGGCGGGCGCGTTCGCGTCGACGGTCGCGCACGATGCGCACAACCTGGTCGTGGTCGGCGTCTCCGACGTGGACATGGAGGTGTGCGCCGGGCGCGCGCAGGAGCTGGGCGGCGGGCTCGTGGTCGCGCTCGACGGGCTCGTGCGTGGCGAGCTGCCGCTGCCGGTCGCCGGGCTCATGTCCGGCGAGCCGGTCGAGGCGGTGGCCCGGCGGCTGGAGGAGCTCCAGCAGCTGCTCGCCGAGCAGGGCGTCCTGATCGGCGCGCCGTTCATGACGCTCTCGTTCCTCGCGCTGTCGGTCATCCCGTCGTTGAAGATCACCGATCGCGGGCTGGTCGACGTCGACGCGTTCAAGCTCGTGCCGCTGGCGCTCGATGGCGCGGCGCCCGCCGCGCCCGCCTCCGACCGCCGCATCGCGCTCTCGCGCGAGGACTTCGTGGCCCGCTTCGGCGGCATCTTCGAAGCGTCGCCATGGGTCGCCGAGGCTGCGTGGCGCCCGGACGGCTTCGCGGACGCCGAGGAGCTCAACGGCGCGCTCGCCGCGGCGATGTACGCGGCGCCCGAGCCGCAGCGGATCGAGCTGATCCGCGCGCACCCCGAGCTGGGCGAGCGCGCGCTCACCGCCGCCTCGCGCTCGGAGCAGTCCGGCGCCGGCCTGGACCGCCTGTCGCCGGAGCAGCGCGAGCGGCTCGCCGCGCTCAACGCCGCCTACCGCGAGCGCTTCGGCTTCCCGTTCGTGATCTGCGTGCGCGAGCACACGCGCGACTCGATCCTGGCCAATGCGGACGCGCGTCTGGGCAACTCGCCCGACGCCGAGGTCCAGACCGCGCTCGCCGAGATCGCGAAGATCGCGCGGCTGCGACTGGATGACGCGTTGTGAGCGGCGAAGCCTCGCCCTGCGGGCTCGTTTCGCTGGGAGCAATCGCCCAAAGGGCGATTCTCCCGGGCGAGGTGGGCCGGTGAGCGGCGAAGCCTCGCCCTGCGGGCTCGTTTCGCTGGGAGCAATCGCCCAACGGGCGATTCTCCCGGGCGAGGCGGCCCTGTGAGCGGCTCTCTCACCACGCACGTGCTCGACACCGCGCGCGGCCGGCCCGCCGCGGGGGTCGCGATCGAGCTCGCGCGCTACGACGACGGGCGCCGCCACCACGTCGGGGAGTTCGTCACCAACGCCGACGGCCGCACCGACGAGCCGCTGATCGGCCACGGCGAGCTGCGGGCCGGCGAGTACGAGCTCGTGTTCGCGGTCGGCGACTACTTCCGCGCCGAGGCGCACGAGCCCCCGTTTCTCGATCTGGTGCCGATCCGCTTCGGCATCGCGCACCCGGCGGCGCACTATCACGTGCCGCTGCTCGTCTCCCCCTGGTCGTACAGCACGTACCGCGGCTCCTGATTGCCCTTTCGGGCAACAGGTCGGCATCGATGACTGCGCGAGCGGCCATGGATCCGTGCGCGCGAGGCTGAAAGTGTCGGCAGGTGCCGACAGCCTTCGCCTCACCCCCCCGGACCGGCGAAGAGGCACCATCGGACCGGCCCAGATTCGCGGAACGGATCTCCGCCCCCGCGGCTGTTCCTTCGCACCCATCGTCGGCCGCCGTCGTGACCCCGGCGGCGGCCGGCATCCTCCACGCGCTCGCCGGCCTGCTGGCGGGCGGCGTGGCGGTCGCGCTCGCGCTCGCCGGCGCGCTCGTGGCGTCCGGCGACCACTCGATCTCGATCGGGTCCGCCGGCGCCGCGCTCCTCTCGCTCGGCTTCGCGAGCGTCTCGACGGCGACGATCGTCGGGATGTCGGGCGGGCTGCGGCCGCCGACGCTCGCGCTCGTGTTCGCGCTCGCCACCGCCTGGACCGCGACCGCGCTCCCGCTCTGGTTCGCCGTGCCGGCGACGGCGCTGACCGCCGTCGTGCTCGCGGCCGACGCCCGGCGCGAAGGCCCGGCGCTCGGGGGCCGCGTCCCCGTGGCCGCGCTCGCGGCGGCCGGCGCCGCGCTGCTGCTCACCGCCGCCGCGACCGCGCGGACGCGCCCGGAGCCTGCCCCGGCCACGCCGCCCGGCGCCGCGTCCGCGCTCGCGCGACCGCGCCCGGGGCACCGCGAGCGGGCCGCGCGACCGGCCCGGCGGCACGCCCGCACGAAGGCCGTCCCGGGCGACGCGGCCGCGCCGAGCGCCACCCCCGGCGCCGTGGCCCCGCCGGCCCGTCTCGCGCCCGGTGAGTTCGTGCGCGCCTACTATGCGGCCCTTGACGCGCGCCGGTTCGCGGACGCGTGGAACTCCCTCTCGCCCGCCGTCAAGTCGCGCTTCGGCGGCTTCGCCCACTGGCGTGCCGGCTACGGCACGACGCTCGCGAGCGTGCCCCAGGACCTGCGCGTGAGCCCCGCGAGCGGCGGTGCCGCGACGATCCGGCTCACGCTCCTCGCCCGCGACCGGACGTCGTGCGGCAAGCCACTCGAACGCCGTTTCGCGGTCACCGGGACGCTCGCTCGGGCCGGCACGGGCTGGACGCTGACGAGGCTGAGCGCCGCGCTGAACGGGCCGCGCCCCGCCGATCCGTGCCGGTGACCGGCGTGCGCGCCGCCCAGCGTGGGCACAATGTCGCCGTAGTGGACACCCTCACCGGTTGCAGACGCACTCATTCATGGGCGGCTACGTGCGCTTTGCGTGGCCCCGGGCACACGGGCCCGTTCCTGGACGGGGTTCCCCCCAGCGCGTTCCGGGGTCACGCAAAGCGCACAAGCAGCTACTGAACGAACCGGCGCACCGGATTCTGACGCCTTGGCCGCTGGACCGGTCGGTCCCCAGGTCCGACCACGGACCACATTTCGAAGCGTTGGACGGAACCTCCATTGAATTGGACGCCGTCGAATTGGAGGTGAGCGCGTCCACGCATCGGGGTACATGGTCGTTCGCGGAGCTAATGACACCGCGTTGGTGAGGACGGGCAGGGAACCTTCTTCGCCGGACAGAACGGATAGCGCCCGTCGGGAACCGGGCCGGACGTAAACACCGCGCGCCAGGGGCGCGGGCGGGAGGTCGTCGTACATGCCGTATCGCTCCGTCTGCGCCCTGGTGAGCGCCGCCGCGTTCGCGGTCGCACCAGAGGTGGCGAGTGCCGCCGCGGCGGACAAGTGCCCGGGGGCGCTCGACACGCCTTCCGCGGCGTCGACCGCCGACGCCGCGGACACGGTCACGTGCCTGGTGAACGCCGAGCGCACCAAGCGAGGACTGAAGGCCGTCACGCGCGACGCCGACCTCGGCCAGGCCGCCCGCGAGCACGCGCGCGACATGGTCCGGCGCGGCTACTTCTCGCACGTCAGCCCGGGCGGCTCCACGCTCGGCGACCGCCTGCGCTCGGCCGGCTACGGCCGCGGCCAGGGCTGGCGCGCCGGCGAGGCGCTCGGCTGGGGCACCGGCAGCCTGGCGACGCCGAACGCGCTCGTCGACGAATGGCTGGACAGCCCGCCGCACCGCCGCATCCTGCTCGACGCCGGATATCGCGAGCTGGGGGTCGGGATCGCTCCCGGCGAGCCGCGCGACGATCAGTCCAGCTTGCCGGGGGCGACGTACGCGCTCGACTTCGGGCAGATCCGCAACTGAGCGGCAAGCCCGGCGCCGCCGCGCTGGCGGCCACGAGGCAAGACGCACGCGCGCGCGGGAGGATGCGGGGATGAGCGCAGCCACCACGCCCGGCGCCCGCTACGGCGTCACCTCGATGGTCGCCCCACTCAAGCGCGTGCTCGTCCGGCGTCCGGCGACGTCCGGCGACTGGGACGGCGCCGGCTGGCGGGTCCCCGACCCGGCCGCCCTGACCGCGCAGCACGAGGCGTTCGTGACGCTGCTCGGCGACCTCGGCGCCGAGGTCGAGCTGGCCGGCTCGCTCGACGGCCTGGTCGACGCCGTCTACATGCACGACCCGCTGATCATGAGCGCGCGGGGCGGCATCCCGCTCAACATGGCCAAGCCGATCCGCGCGAAGGAGCCCGGCCACGCGGCCGAGGAGCTGCGCCGGCTCGACATCCCGATCGTCGGAACGCTCGAAGGCGACGCCTACGCCGACGGCGGCGATCGCTTCTGGCTCGACGACCACACGATCGCGCTCGGCCTCGGCTACCGGACCAACCGCGCCGGCGCGGACCGGCTGCGCGAGCTGCTCACGCCCGAGGGGGTGCACGTGGAGACCTACGACATGCCGCACGACCAGGGGCCGGACTTCGTCCTGCACCTGCAGTCGTTCCTCTCGGCGGTGACCGAGGAGCTGTACGTGATCTACGAGCCGCTCGCGCCTGTGCGCCTGTTGCAGGACATCCGCGAGCGCGGGATCGCCTGGATCGCGATCGACCGCGACAGCTACGCGGCGATGGGCTGCAACATCCTCGCCGTGCGGCCCGGCGTGGTGGTCATGGTCGACTCGGCGCCGAAGGTGCGCGACGAGCTCTCCAAGCGCGGCATCGACGTGCACACGTACAACGGCTCGGACCTCTCGCTCAAGGGTGACGGCGGCCCGACCTGCCTGACCGCGCCGTTGTTGCGCGGGTGAACACTACGCTTCGCGGTGACGTGGTCGGCGGGTGGCCCACGGATCCAGACGAGCTGGTCGAGGCGCAGCGCGAGCTCGCGCAGGAGCACCCCGAGCCGTGGCATCCCGCGGGCGCGCCGCGCGTCGGCGGCTGCTTCGCCGTCTTCCCGGAGAATGGCAGCGCGGTGGCGGCGGCGGTCGTCGCGGGCGAGACCGCGACCGCGGTCGGCGAGGCGCCCGCCCCGTACCGGCCGGGGTTGCTCGCGCTGCGCGCCGGGCCGGTGCTGGAGGCGGCGGTGCGCCTGCTGTCGTGCCCGCCCGATGTGCTGATCGTCGACGCGACCGGGCGCGACCACCCGCGCCGCGCCGGGCTCGCGGTGCAGCTCGGGAACGTGCTCGGCCTGCCGACGATCGGCGTCACCCATCGCACGCTGCTCGCCGCCGGCGACTGGCCGGCCGCCGAGCGGGGCGCGCACACGCCGCTCGAGCTCGACGGCGAGGAGGTCGGCGCGTGGCTGCGGATCATGCCGCGAGCGCGCCCGATCGCCGTCCACGCGGCCTGGCGCACCGACGCGGACACGGCGGTCGAGGTGGTGATGGCGATCGCGCGCAAGGTGCGCACGCCGGAGCCGCTGCGCGAGGCGCGCCGGGCCGCGCGGATCGCGCGGATCGCGACTACCCTCAATGGCGAATGACCGTCGCACTCTCGATCCTCTTCGCCGCCCTCGTGGGCGGCGTCGTGTTCGCCCTGATCGACAACGTCGGCCGTCGCGAGCGTCCCGTCTCGGACTGGAGTCCGCCCGAGCCGCCGGCGCCCAAGCGCGAGCCACGCGTGCCCAACCCGCCGCCGGTGCCTGACCGCCTGTGGTCGGGTTGGCGGGGCGAGTAGGCGAATACCGGACACTCCTGCGCGGCCGCGTCGGACGAGGAGTACCTCGCGCTGGTCGGGACGATGGGGCTGCGCGACCTCGGCGCGCTGCGCGCGCAGGCCAACGACCCGCGCTGGCGCGTGCGCGAGGGAGTCGCGATGGCGCTGCAGCGGCTCGGGTGGGAGGCGATCCTGCCGGCGATGCGCGAATGGGCGGCCGGGACGCCGCTCGAGCGGCGCGCCGTGGTCGGCGGCCTGTGCGAGCCGGCCCTGCTCGACGCGTCGCGCGCAGTCATCCTGCTCGGGCTGCTGGACGAGATCACCGACGGGGTCACGCGCGAGCCGGACCGCCGCTCGGATGAGTTCAAGGCGCTGCGCAAGGCGCTCGGTTACGGCTGGAGCGTCGCCGTCGCCGCAGCGCCCGACGAGGGCCGCCGCGCGATGGGCCGCTGGCGGGAGTCCGGCGATCGCGACGTCGCCTGGATCATGCGCGAGAACCTGAAGAAGAAGCGCATCGCCGGCGTCTTCTAGTGTCGCGAGTCGTAAGTTCGCTCGCAGATTGCGGGATGCATCGTCGTGGCTGGCGTTCGCCGGCGACCTGGCTCGTACCGGGCGTACCTGCGAGGTCGCCGGCGGGCGCCAGGCGCGGCGAGGCGCCCGCAAGCTGCCTGCGAACTTCCGACTCGGGACACTAGGCGGGCGGCTACGGCGTCGGCGTCGGCGTCGCGGTCGGCTCCGGCGTGGCCTCGGGGGTCGGCGTCGCGGTCGGCGATGGGGTCGCGGCCGGCGGCGGAGGTGGGTTGCGCCGCGGTCTCGGCCGCGGACGCGGGGCCGGCGTGGCCGAGGGCGCGGGCGTGGCGGTTGCGGCCGGCGGCGCCGGAGTCGCGCGCGGGCGGGGCCGCGGGCGCGGCGCCGGCGTGGCGGTGCCGGCCGGGCCTGGGGTCGGAGTCGGTGACGCGGCCGGGCGGCGGACGCGCGGCCGGCGCGGCGGCGGCGGCGGCGTGTCGTCGGGCACGAGCGGCGCCTCGCCCTCGCCGCTGACGATCCTCGGCGCGGGGGCCTGCGCGCCAGGCCCGCCGCGGAAGATCGCCCGCCGGAGCCGGCGCCGGAGCCGATGGCGGCGCGTAGAGGTCGTGGCCGGCGCGGTTGACGCGCCGCTGCTCGTCGCGGCCGTCGAGGTTGCGGCCTGCGGCGGCGCCGCCTCGGGCGGAAGCGCGGACCCGTCGCCACGCACCGGCACCTCGGCCTCCCCGCTCGCGCCCGTGACCGGCGCGGGGCCCGGCGTCACGGTCGCGCTCGCGGTGCGCAGCGACGGCAGCGCGGGCGCGGCCGGCGTGGCGTGATGGATCCCGGCGGCGACGCCCGCCGCCGTGACCGCGGTGACCGCGGCCTTGGCGACGAAGCCCTTGAACGCGACGCCGCCGGCCGCGGCGAGGCCCGCGGCGCCGAGGCCGAGGCCGGCCACCCCTCCGCCGCCCGCCGCGATGCCGCCCCCGGCAGCGCCGCCCAGGGCGCCCGCGCCGCCGGCGGCCGCTCCGCCGCTCAGCGCCGCGCCCGCTCCGGCGCTGCCGAGCACCGCGGCCTGCAGGCCCGCCGACGGCGCGACCGGGAGGATCGAGGCGAGCCCCGCGCGCTGGCGGCCGACGGCGACCTGGAACGCGCGGCACGGGTCGCACCGGCGCAGGTGGCGCTTGAGCGGCCCGCGGCGCAGCGCGCCTCCTGACGCGATCGCGAGCTCGGCGCGGATGTCGTCGCACGGCGTCTCGCGCGCGTCGCGCTCGGCGATCAGCGACGTGCGGGCCTGGAAGACGAGCGCTTTGACCTTGCCCGGCGGGCACCCGATCGCGCCGGCGATCTCGACGTGCGAGAGATCGCCCAGCTCCGAGAGCACGAGCGCCGCGCGCTGGTCGTCTGGCAGCTGCCCGAGATCCGCGAGCAGCTCGCGCAGCTCGGCGCGCGTGCGCACCTCATCCGAGAGCCCGTCGAACGTGATCTCGACTTCCTCCACCGGCACGGCGGCGCACCGCCGCCCGGCGATCAGCGTCAGGCAGCGATTGCGCGCGATCGCGAACAGCCACGCGCGCACCGAGTCCGGCACGTGCCCGGCGGCGAGTGCCCGGTGGGCGCGCAGGAACGTCTGCTGGAGCGCGTCCTCACCGTCCTCGCGGCTGCCGGCCATGTGGCGGCAGAACGACAGCAGGGAGGCATGGTGGCGCTCATAGAGCTCCGCGAACGCAGCCTCGTCGCCGCCGCCCACGCGCGCGGCCAGCCGGCGATCGTCAAGTCGTGACAGGTGCAAGAGGAGGAGGGCCGGGATCGGGAAGAAGGACCCCGGCCACGCGCCGCGACTGCTCTCTCAGCTGCGCGCGCGATGGCCTCACGCTCATGACCCTCCCACCCGCGACTCCGTGCGGCAAGGGGTGATCGGGCGGACGTTCGTGCACGACCACCATGACGCCGGAACCCGGCTTCGCATTCCGCGGTCACACAATCGCCCCGACCGGGAGGATCCGGGAGTGGAGCATCTGAGCGACGAGGAGCTGCTGCGGCTGACGCCGCGCCGGCCGGCGGCGTTCGAGCAGTTCTATATCCGCCACGAGCGGCTGATCCTCGCCTACTTCCGCCGGCGAACGCTTCAGGAGCCGGGGGATCTGGCTGGGCATCGGCGAGAACAAGATCGAGGTCGCCCCCACCCACGGCGGCACCGCCATGGCGACCGGCCCCGACGGCAAGCAGCGGCGCGTCAAGCTGCACGGCGGCGAGCTGGCGTTCTCGCACGGGCTCGCGGGCGTCGGGTACCGACTGGTGCAGATCGAGCCGGGCATCGACTAGCGTCCCGCGGCGTGCTCGCCGCCTACGCCGCCCGCATCAACGCCGACGACCCGATCTCCGGCCTGGAGATCGGAGAGCGCCCCGAGCCGGATCCACCACACGGCTGGACGACGGTCACCGTCAAGGCCGCCAGCCTCAATCACCACGACCTGTGGTCGCTGAGGGGCGTCGGCCTTCCCGAGGAGCGGCTGCCGATGATCCTGGGCTGCGACGCCGCCGGGCTCGACTCCGACGGGAACGAGGTGATCGTCCACAGCGTCATCTCCAGCCCCGGCTGGCGCGGCGACGAGACGTTCGACCCGCGCCGCGCGATCCTCTCCGAGCGCCACCCCGGCACGTTCGCGGAGCGCGTCGCAGTCCCCGTGGCCAACCTCGTCCCGAAGCCCGAGGACCTCAGCTTCGAGGAGGCCGCCTGCCTGCCCACCGCCTGGCTGACCGCCTACCGGATGCTGTTCACGCGCGGCGACGTCAAGCCCGGCTCGACGATCCTCGTCCAGGGCGCCGGCGGCGGCGTCGCGACCGCGGTGATCGTGCTCGCGCACGCGGCCGGCATCCGCACCTGGGTCACCAGCCGCGATGAGGCCAAGCGCGCCAAGGCCGTCGAGCTCGGCGCCGACCGGGCGTTCGAACCGCAAGCGCGCCTGCCCGAGCGCGTCGACGCCGTGCTGGAGACCGTGGGCGCCGCCACCTGGAGCCACAGCCTGAAGGCGCTCAAGCCCGGAGGCACGCTCGTCGTCTCCGGCGCCACCAGCGGCCAGGATCCGTCCGCCGACCTCAACCGCGTGTTCTTCCTGCAGCTCTCCGTCGTCGGCTCGACGATGGGCACGCGGGACGAGCTGCAACGGCTCGCCCGCCTGTGCGCCGAAGCGGACATCCGGCCCACGATCGACGCGACGTACCCACTCGCGCACGCCCGCGAGGCGTTCGAGCGACTCCAGAACGGCGACGTGTTCGGGAAGCTCGTGCTTACGGGTTGAGCGCGCGCACGAGCGCCTTGTACGCCGGCTGCGCCGCGCCCTTGCGCGTCAGCAGCGCGGAGTGCCACAGCGCGCCCTTGGGCGGGTCGATCAGCTGGTACTGCAGCAGCTGCTTGACGCGCTTGTTCTTGCGCGCGACGTCGATCGCGGCCACCAGCCAGTTCGCGATCCGCGACTGCGGCTGCTTGCGCGACCCCACCGTCAGATAGCCGAACTCGGTCAGGTAGAGGTTGAGCTTGCGGCCGGACGGCGTCTGCAGCTTGCGCGCCTTGTACAACGCGTCCAGCGCCGTGGTGAGCCGCGGCAGCGTGCCGATCGTGACGTCGTCGGGCTTGCCGGCGATCTTGTTCGGCGCGCTCGTGAGCTGGTACGGATGCAGCGCGAAGCCGTCGGCCTTCATCGGCTTGGCGCCCTTGAACATGTCGCGCAGGAACCTCAGCGGCGCGATCGCCTTGCCCCCGCCGGTCGGCGCGAGCTCGCCGATCAGGACGTCCGCGTCAGGGTCTGCCGCCTTCGCCGCCCGGTAGCCCGCGGTATAGAGCCCGCGGTAGAGCTTCGCCGACTCCTTCTGGGGCCCGAGCCACGTCTTCCAGTTCGGCTCGTTCCAGATCGAGTAGCGGTCGACCTCGCCCTTGAAGTGCGTGACCACCTCGCGGACGAACGCCGCGTACTTCTTCGGGTCAGGAGCGATGTTGCCGACCTTGTGGTCGCGCGTCGCCCACGAGGGCGCGGGGCCGGCGATCGTCAGCTGCAGGTCGATCCCGTAGTCCTGCGCCTCCTCCTGCAGGGCGTCGATCGCCGAGAAGTCATAGACCGGCTTCGAGGCGCCGCCCGAGACCAGCGTCCGCGCCCACAGCACGTTCACGCGAATCCGCGTCACCCCCAGGGCGAGCGCGTGATCGAGCGCGCGATCGCGGTCGTAGCCCTGCTGATGGACGAAGACGTCGTCGTCCTGGAGGGCGAACTCCATGTCCGATGACGCGCGCGCGACCGACGGCAACAGCAGGAGGGCGAGCAGGGTCAGGGGGAGGATTCGGCGCACAGGCATCACGAACGTCTGTCGGCATTCGAAGTTCCGGGCTCAAGCCAAGGCCAAGGAATCGCCAACGCGGATGCGCCAGCGTAACGGTTCGGTGATCGCGCATCCACACCTGCTGGGCGACGATGTACAGGTTTCCTGCAACGACGGGACGGAGCGGCGCCACGTCAACCTCGACTATGTGTCCAGGACGCCGGTGATGGCCGAGGTGTGGGACGCGGTCGAGACGTTCGTGGCGCGGTTCAGCGGTGCCGCGGTGCACGACGCCCGCACCGACGTCGCCCGGTTCGTCGGCGCACGCACCTCCGACACCGTCGTCTGGGTGCGCGATACGACCGAGGCGATCGACGTGCTCGCGACTGGGCTGGCGCCGGGAACCAGGCTCCTCTCCTCGGGCGTCGACCATCACTGGCGCGGCCACGACGTGCGGCCGCTGCCGCTCACCGACTCCCCCGCCGACCTGATCGAGGCGGCGTCGCACGAGCTCCGAAGATCGCCGGCCGACCTGGTCGCCGTCACCGGCGCCTCCGACGTCACCGGCGAGGTCTGGCCGGTCGCCGAGCTCGCCGCGATCGCGCACTACCACGGCGCGAAGCTGTTCGTCGACGCCGCTCAGCTCGCATCCCACCGCGCGATCGACATGAAGCTCACCGGGATCGACTACGTCGCGCTCTCCGGTCGCCAGCTCTACGCCCCGTTCGGCGCCGGCGCGCTCGTCGGAGCGGCGGACGGGCCCGACGCCGGCTCGCCGAACGCGATCGGCGCGATCGCCCTCGGCGCCGCCTGCCGCGCGCTCATGCGCGCGGGCATGGACGAGCTCGCCCGGCGCGAGCGCGCGCTCTCGTTCCGCCTGTGGGCCGGCCTGGCCGAGATCCCGGGCCTGCAGGTGCACACCTTCTGGCGCCCCGGCGCGACCGACCGCGTCGGCGTCTCCACGTTCACGCTCGACGGCTGCCGGCATTCGCTGCTGGCGGCGATCCTCGGCGCCGAGCACGCGATCGGCGTCCGCCACGGCGACTTCTCCCCGCTGGTGCCCGGCGCCGTGCGCGCGAGCCTCGGGCTCGGCACGACGCCGGAGGACGTCGACCGGCTGCTCGACGCGCTGCAGGCGATCTCGCGTCACGGCCCGCGGTCGCGCCACACGCACGACCGCGGGCTGGACGGGTACCGCCCTATGCCGAGTTGATCGCCTGCCACACGCGCTGCGGCGTGGCCGGCATGTCGATGTTCCGCACGCCCAGGTGCGAGACGGCGTCGACGACCGCGTTCCAGACCGCGGGCGTGGACCCGATCGTGCCGGCCTCGCCGATGCCCTTGGCGCCGAGCGGGTTGCGCGGCGTCGGCGTCTGTGTGCGCTCGGTCTCGTACATCGGCAGGTCGCCGGCGCTCGGCATCGCGTAGGAGGCGAGCGAGCCGGTGACGTTGTTGCCGTCCTCGTCGAACGCGACCTCCTCGTAGAGCGCCTGCGCGACGCCCTGGGCGATGCCGCCGTGGACCTGGCCCTCGACCATCAGCGGGTTCATGATCGTGCCGGCGTCGTCGACGGTGACGTGGCGGATCAGCTTCGTCGAGCCGGTCTCCAGGTCGACCTCGACGACCGCCAGGTGCGAGCCGAACGGGTACGTCGCGTCGGGCGTCGCGAAGTCGTTCTCCGCGGTCAGCCCCGGCGCCATGCCCTCGGGCCGGCGGCCATCGTCGGACGCGGCCGCGGCGAGCTGCGCCCACGAGAGCACCGAGCCCGGCGCGCCGGTCACGCCCAGGCCCTCGCCCGGGAAGACGGCGACGTCGCCGAAGTCGGCCTCCAGCAGGTGCGCGGCCAGCCGGCGGCCCTTCTCGAGCACTTCGTTGGACGCGTTGAGGATCGCGCTGCCGCCGATCTGCAGCGAGCGCGAGCCGGCCGTGCCCATCCCCCGCGCGACCTTCGCGGTGTCGGACTGGATCACGCGCACGTCCTCGAACGGCACGCCCAAGGTGCCCGAGACCAGTTGCGCGAACGCCGTCTCGTGCCCCTGGCCGTGGGCGGAGGCGCCCGAGCGCACGGTGACCGTGCCGTCCTCCTCGACCTCGCACGTGCCGAGCTCGGAGCCGTAGCCGGTCCACTCGACGTACGAGCAGATCCCGATGCCCAGCTGCAGCGGCCCGCCCTCCGCGCGCCGCGCCGCCTGCTGCGCCCGCAGCTCCTCGTAGCCGGCGGTCTCGAGCACGCGGTCGAGCGCGGCGTGGTAGTCGCCGGAGTCGTAGTGCGCGCCGGTGACCGTCTGGTGCGGGAACTCGCGGATGAAGTTGATCCGCCGGACCTCCGCGGAGTCCATCCCGATCTCGCGCGCGAACATGTCGATCGCGCGCTCGATCAGCGCGGTCGCCTCCGGCCGCCCGGCGCCGCGGTAGGCGCCGATCGGCGTCGTGTTGGTGACCACGCAGGTGAACTGGAAGTCGACCTTCGGGATGTCGTACACGCCGCACGACATCAGCCCGGTGAGCATCGGCATCAGCGACGCGTCGGCCGGGTAGGCGCCGCAGTCGGCGAGCACGCGGACGCGCAGGCCGGTGACGCGACCGTCGCGGGTGCCGCCGATCTCGACCTCCTGCACCTGCGCGCGGCCGTGCTGCATCGCCAGCATCGTCTCCGAGCGCGTCTCGACGTAGCGCACGGCGCGGCCGAGCTTCTGGGCCAGCGCGACGGTCACGATCTGCTCCGGATAGGCGGGGATGCGCGCGCCGAAGCCGCCGCCGGTGGCCGGCGAGACGACGCGCAGCTTCTCCTTGTCGAGGCCGAGCGAGCCGCACACGGTGCCCTGGATCAGGTGCGGGCCCTGGCTCGGCGTCCACAGGATGAAGCCGCCCGGCGTGTCGGGGTCGGGAGCCGCGATCGAGGCGCCGGGCTCCATCGGCACGGCGGCGAGCCGCTGGTTGACGAAGCGGCCCTTGACGACGATCTCGGCGTCGCCGAGCGCGTTCTCCCCCGCCGGTCCTTGGGCGGCGAGGTTGCCGCTCTCGAACAGCCGCGGCGCGTCGTCGTCGAGCGCGCGCTCGGGGTCGATGAGCACGTCGAGCGCGTCGTAGTCGATGTCGACCCGCTCGGACGCGTCGACGGCCTGCTCGCGGGTCTCGGCAACGACCACCGCGACCGGCTCGCCGATGAAGCGCACACTGCCGGTCGCCAGGACGGGCCGCCGCATCTCCTCGGGCGTCGGCACGGGCGGGCCGGCGGGCGCGAGCGGCGCCAGCTCGAAGTCGGCGGCCGTGAAGACGCCGACGACGCCGGGCGCGGCAAGTGCCTCCGACGTGTCGATCGCGCCGACCTTCGCGTGCGCGAAGCCGGCGCGAACGAAGACCGCGTACACGGCCTCGGGCTCGCGGAGGTCGTCCGTGTATGGCCGCGTGCCTCTCAGCAGCGGCGGATCCTCGACGCGCCGCAGCGCGGCGCCGTGTCCGGTGAACGACCCGTTCGATCCCGTCATATAGCTCTCCTTCGCGTGGCGCGCGGAACACTATCGGCGCGGATGGCCCATCGCTCGTGATCGCGCCAGCGGCCGCCGACCTTCAGGTAGCGCGCCGAGAATCCCTCCTGCTCGAAGCCGCAGCGGCGGGCGAGCGCGATCGACGCGGTGTTGCCGGGCTGGATGTTGGCCTCCACGCGGTGCAGGCCGAGCGCGCCGAACGCCTCGCGCACCACGAGCTGGACCGCCTCGGTCATGTAGCCGCGACCGGCGTGCGCGGCCACGCCGCCGTAGCCGAGGAACGCGCTCTGGAGCGCTCCGCGGACGATCTCGGACACGTTCAGCCAGCCCACGATCTCGTCATCCTCGCGGCGGCAGGCGAGATAGCCGTACTTGCGCTCGCCGAGCCGCGCGAGGTACGCGGCGTACGCCTCGGAGTCGAGCGGCGGGTACAGCCACGGGCGGTGCGTGCGCCGGCTCGCGCGCATCGCGGCGAGGAACCGATCCTCGTCGGCGGGCGTGGGAGGACGCAGGATCACCCGGCTCATGGCAGATAGTCTCGCGCGGATGCGTGAGCGAAGGCTCGACACCGACCGGGTGCAGATGCGCGTGCTGGAGTCCGGCCCCGAGGACGGGGTCCCGGTCGTGCTCGTGCACGGCAACCTGGCGTCCGGGCGCTTCTTCGCGCACCTGCTCGAGCGGGCTCCGATCCGCTACCGCCTGATCGCGCCCGACATGCGCGGCTTCGGAGACAGCGAGCCGGCGCCGCTGGACGCCACGCGCGGGCTCGCCGACTGGGCCGATGACGTCCACGCGCTGCTGCAGGCGCTCGGGATCGACCGCCCGCCGCACCTTGCCGGCTGGTCGACCGGCGGCGCCGCGATCGCCGCCTACGCGCTCGAGCGTCCCGTCGCCTCGCTGACCTTGATCGACCCGGTCCCGCCGTACGGCTACGGCGGCACGTTCGCCGACGGCACGCCGTGCTTCGGCGACTACGCCGGCAGCGGCGGCGGCGCGACGAACCCGGACTTCGTCGCGCGCCTGGCCGCCGGCGACCGCACGGCCGAGGCGACGACCTCGCCGCGCAACGTCCTCAACAGCGCCTACTGGCGCGCCGGCCACCGCGAGGAGCGTGAAGAGGAGCTGCTCGGCGAGGTGCTCAAGTCGCGGGTGGGCGACGACGGCTATCCGGGCGACTCGGTCGCGTCGCCGAACTGGCCCGGCGTGGCTCCCGGCACGCGCGGCATCCTCAACGCGCTCTCGCCCAAGTACTGCAACTGGTCGGCGCTCGCCGAGCGGGCCGACCCGCCGCCCGTGCTGTGGACGCACGGCGCGCGCGACATCGTGGTCGCCGACGGCTCGCCGTGGGAGATGGGCATGCTCGGCAAGCTCGGGGCGTTTCCCGGCTGGCCCGGCGACGAGGTGTTCCCGCCGCAGCCGATGATCACCCAGATCCGCGAGCTGCTCGCCCGCTATGGCGGGAGGACCGAGATCGAGATCTTCGACGAGTCCGGGCACGCGCCGTTCATCGACGCCTCGGCGCGCTGGAGCGCGGTCTTCTTCGGCTTCCTGGAGTCGGTCAGGTGATCAGGACGCCCGGCCTGGTGCTCACCGAGCACGAGCTCGAGGTGCCGCTCGACCACGCGCGGTCCGACGGCGAGCGGATCACCGTGTTCGCGCGCGAGGTCGCCGAGCCGGACGGGCTCGCCAAGCCGTTCCTGGTCTACCTGCAGGGCGGCCCGGGGTACGAGGCGCCGCGGCCGACGCGTCACCCGAGCTCGCCGGGCTGGCTGGACCGCGCGCTGCAGGACTACCGCGTGCTGATGGTCGACCAGCGCGGCACGGGCCGCTCGACCCCGGTCGGCACGTTGCTCGGTATGACGCCCGAGCAGCAGGCGTCCTACCTCACGCACTTCCGCGCCGACTCGATCGTGCGCGACTGCGAGCTGCTCCGCGAGGCGCTCGGCTCGCCGCCCTGGAGCGTGCTCGGCCAGAGCTTCGGCGGCTTCTGCGCGACGACGTACCTCTCGCTCGCGCCCGACGGGCTGCGCGAGGCGTTCATCACCGGCGGCCTGCCGCCGCTCGGCCTGCCGGTCGACGAGGTCTACCGCGCGACCTACGCGCGCATGCTCGAGCGCAACCGCGTCTACTACGAGCGCTATCCGGACGATCGCGCCCGCGTGCGGTCGCTGATGGAGTGGCTGGAGCGCGAGGACGTGCGGCTGCCCGGAGGTGACAGGCTGACGACCCGGCGGCTGCGGACGCTCGGCAACGAGCTGGGGATGAGCGACGGCTTCGAGAAGCTGCACTACATCCTCGAGCTGCCGCCCGACTCGCCGGCCTTCCGCCATGACGCGGCGGCCGGCATGGGCTTTGACCGCAACCCGCTCTACGCGATCCTGCACGAGGCCTGCTACGCCGACGGCGGCGCGACGCGCTGGTCGGCCGAGCGCGTGATGCCGGACGAGTACGCGACGACGCCGGAGCTGCTGACCGGCGAGCACGTCTTCCCGTGGCTGTTCTCGGACTACGGCGCGCTGCTGCCGCTGCGCGAGGCGGCGGAGCTGCTTGCCGAGCACGCGTGGCCGCGGCTGCACGATCCCGACGTGCTGCGCGCCAACCACGTCCCGGCGGCCGCCGCGATCTACACGAACGACCTCTACGTCGAGCGGCGCTTCTCGGAGGAGACCGCGGCTGCCATCCGCGGCCTGCGCCCGTGGGTGACGAGCGAGTACGAGCACAACGGCGTCCGAGCCGACGGCGCGCGCGTCCTCGGGCACCTGATCGACCTCGCTAGGGGAGCCCGATGACGCGCCCGAGCAGCCGCGCGCCGGGAGCGAGCCGCTCGGCCTCCGGGTAGCGGTCGGCGCAGTAGCCGCGTGGCTCGGGACCGCCGGCGAGCAGCACGAGCCCGGTCGGGGCGACGGCAGCGAGCGCGCCGGCCACCGTCGCGGGGTCGCCCGAGTGCAGGACGAGGTCGTATGAATGCGACGGGTCTGCCGCCTGCTTGCGTAGGTCGAGCACGCGCCGCGCCGCCGCCAGATCGATGAGTGCGCCGGCGAGCGCCTCGAACGGGCCGAGCCCGGCGCGCGCCCGCAGCGCGCCGCGCCAATCCGCGTTTCCCCGCGCCGTCGCGGCGAGAGCGTCGAGCGTGCGTTCGGCGCCGAGCCCGAAGCGCCGCAGCGCGGCGAGCGCCTCCTCGCCCGTGAGCCGGCCGCGGCCCATCCGGATCGCCGAGGAGCTGTTGCGGCCGTGAAGCGAGACGAGGAACTGGCCGGGATCGAGCTCGTGCGCCCGTGGCCGCACCGTCGTGTGGTTGGGCTCGTTCCAGTGCTCGCGCCCACGCAGCTCCTCGCCGTAGCTGTGGCCGTAGAACGGGCTGCTGTGCGCCGGCCAGTGGCGCACCTCGCCCGTGCGCAGGTCGCACGCGTAGCCGCGGTTGAACTGGAAGAACTCCGCCCGCTCTCGGCTTTGTGCAAGCTGCCGCGCGACGCCGGGCGCATAGAGGTCGTCGGAGTCCAGCCGTGTGGCCAGGATGCGCTCGCTCCGCGGCAGGGCGAGCGTGCGAGCGCGCAGCTCGTCGGTGTACACGAGCCGCACGCGCTCGTCGCGCACGCAGCTCGCGAGCGCCTCGGTGCGTTCGCGCCCGTCGGGGTTGCAGAGCAGCCAGTACTCGAACTCCTCGCGATCCTGGGCGAGGATCGACGGCAGCGTGTACGCGAGCCAGTGGCGCGCACGGTCCTCGATCCACGCGTCGTCCTGGGCCGGGAACGCGCGCCCGGGCAGGTCGAAGCTCGACCAGAACAACACGTGCGTCGAGGGCGCGCGCCGCCGCGAGCGGTCCGGCGCCGCGTGCAGGATCGCCAGGCCGCGGTCCTGCGGCTCGACGTGGGCGACCAGCGGGATATGGCGCTCCCAGCGTTCGACGCACTCGCGCTCGTGCTTGCGCCCAGCATCGTTGAGCCACAGCTCCCACCCCGGCGCGAGTTGGTCTTCGAGCGCGAACAGCACCGCGCCCCGCCCGTCGCGCAGCGGCGGCGCGTCGACGAACACGAAGTCGAACTCCCCGTCGAGCTCGACGTCGTACCAGGGATGCTCGCGGCCGTCCGGGCACAGGCGCGGGCGCAGCGGGCCGACGCGCAGGTCGACGGCGTCGGCGAGCCCGTGCTCGGTAAGCAGCGCGCGCGTGCGCTCGGCGTGCGCGGGATCGTGCTCGAGCGCGACCACCGGGACGCCCGCGCGTGCGAGCACGACCGTCGAGACGCCGCTGCCGACTTCGAGGATCCGGCGCGGCGGGCGCTCGTCCAGGCGCTCCTGGAGGCGCTCGGCGGTGCGGCGCGTGATCGTCCACGGACTCGACGGCAGCGGCGGCGGCACGGCGCGGCCCGGGCGCAGCAGCGCGGCGAGGCGCTCGGCTTCGGCGCCGATCTCCGCGCGCACGCCGGCCGGGACGCGCGCGTCCACGAGCGCCCGGATCTCGCCGGCCAGTCCCTCGTCGCCGAGCTCGCCGGCACGGTGGCGGCAGAAGCTGCTCCACGCGTGCCGGTACATGCGCTCGAGCTCGCGGCGCGCGGCGAAGCGCTGCCGCGAGCGACCGCCGGTCTCCGGCGCGGTGGTCAGTGATCCGGGACGCGAGCGCCAGTGATACAGCGGCTCGGGCTCGTGCACGATCCCCCCGGTCATCGCCAGCGCGTTGGTGAGGAAGCTGTCGTAGCCGATCGTGAAGCCGGCGTAGAAGCCGCCAATGGCGCGCAGCGCGTCGGCGCGAAACACGCCGACCTGGTTCGCGCGGTGCTCGAAGAGTGGGGAGAGCGTCGCCGACCGCACGCCGGGCACGACCTGCGGCACCTGGCGCTGGGGCAGGTGCCGGTAGGCGGCCGACACCGCGAACGCGCTGTCGCCCGTGCGCAGCCGGTCGAGCAGCGACGCCACGAGCGTGCGCTCGCTCCAGTCGTCGGCGTCGTGGACCATCAGATACGGGCTGCCGGTCGCCTGCAGCACGACCTGGTCGGCGAAGTAGCGCCCGCGGTTGCGGGTCAGGTCGAAGCGCACGAGGCGCGGGTCGTCGAGATCGGCGAGCACATCCCACGGCGGCTCCGGGTCGCCGTCGTTGACGACCACGACGGTGAGGTCCTCGTGCGTCTGCGCGAGCAGGCTCACGACGCACTCGCGCACGTACGCGCGGCAGCCGTGGTAGGGGACGCTGATCGTCACGTGCTCGGCCTGCGCGGTGGCGCGCGCGACGGCCGCGCGCCCGTGCGCCGCGGCCGCGTAGGCGGCGGCGTCGGCGCCCATCAGCGCCTCGACGTCGTGCGCCGCGACGGCGCGCCAGCGGCGCCCGTGCGGGCGCTTGGGGCTCGTGTTGCGCGCATGCACCGTGGCGACGTAGAAGCGCGAGTCAGCGTGGGCGTGGATGCGCAGCCCGCGCGCGGACCAGACGAAGCGGGTGTCCTCGCCGACGTCGAGCTCGGGGAAGCGGTGGCGCTCCCAGACCGAGCGTGGGTAGCAGAGCGTCCCGCCCGCCACCCACGGGCGTTCCGAGACCGCCGGGTACTCGTAGCGCCAGGCGCCGCCGTCCTGCGGGCGGCGGAAGTACAGCTCGCGCAGGCCGGCGAGGTCGGCGCCGGTCTCGCGCAGCTCGCGCAGCTGGTAGGAGATCCGCCACGGCGCCGACCAGTCGTCGTCGTCCCAGTGCACGATCACCTCGCCGGACGCGCGCGAGCAGGCGAGGTTGCGCTTGGCGCCGAGCGTCATCCCGCCGCCGACGCGCTCATAGGAGATCGCCGGGTGCACCGGGATCAGGTCGGCGACGGGGTCGTCGCCGTCGTCGATCACGATCAGCTCGCGGCGCTGATGATCCTGGCGCAGGAAGCACTCGATCGCGAGCGGCACGAACGCGCGGCGGTCGCCCGTGGGCATCACGCAGGAGACGAGCGTCTCGTTCATCCCAGCAGCGCGGCCGCCTGGCCCGCGTAGGGTCCACCGGCGGCTGCGATCTGCTCGAGCAGATCGCGTGCCTGGTCGCGGTCACCGAGCTGGTCGAGCGCGCAGGCGCGGTAGAACGACGCGCGCTCTCCGTCGACGGGCTCGAGCACGGCGAGCGCCGCCTCGGGATCGCCGGCGGCGAGGCGCAGCACGCCGAGGTCGATCCGCGCGGCGTTGTCGCCGGCGTCGAGCACGAGCACGCGCTCCAGCTCCAGCGCCGCCTCGCCGGTGCGACCGCGGGCGAGCAGCGCGATCGCCAGGTGGCGGCGCGCGACGGCATCCTCGGGCGCGAGCGCCAGCGCGCGGCGCAGCGCATCGTCGGCCGAGCCGAGGTCGCTGCGCTGCAGCAGCACGATCCCGAGCCGGCTCCACGCGGCGGCGCTGCCGGGATCCAATGCGACCGCGCGCTGCAGCACCGCGGCGGCCTCGTCGACGCGCTGCTGCGCCGCGATCGCCGTGCCCAGCGAGACGTGAATGGCGGCATCCAGCGGCGCCAGCTGGGCGGCCGTGCGCCAGGCGCCTTCCGCGCTCTCAGCGTCGCCGACGAGCAGCGCGACCGTCGCGAGGCTGTCCCACGCGAGCACGCTGCCGCGGTCCAGCTCGACCGCGCGTTCGAGCTGCTCGACGCCGCGTGCGGCATCGCCGGAAGCGACGAGCGCGTTGCCGAGATTGATGTGCGCGGCCACGCTGTCGGGGTTGAGCTCGAGCGCGCGCTCGCAGTGGCCGGCCGCATCCTCGTAGCGTCCTTCCTGCGCGAGCAGGAAGCCGAGGTTGTTGAGCGCGGCGGGGTTGGCGGGGTCGAGCGCGAGCGCCGCCTCGTACTCGCGGCGCGCGCCTTCGAGGTCGCCGGCGTGGTGGCGCAGGGCGCCGCGGTCGGAGTGCTCGCGGCTCTCGCCTCCGCCGCTCGGAGGATCGAGATATTGGGTCGGTCCGGTGGACATCGCTCTCCTCACACGACGGTCTTGACGAGATCCTTGAGCAGGCCGGCGGGCTCGAGCTGCGGGTACTCGAACTTGACGTCGTCGAGCGCGACGTCGAACGGCTTGCCGTCTTCGTAGTGGAACGGGAACCGGATGCCGAACCGGATGTTCGACCCGTACTCGAACTGCGCCAGCGTCCAGCGCTTGTCGACCAGCGTCTTGGTCCCGATGAAGTAGTCGACCGTCACGTCGGCGAACGCGGTCAGGTCGAACTTGAACTTCGGCTGCACGGAGGCGGCCAGCTCGGCGTCGAGCTTGAGGCCCTTGGCGGGCGTCCAGTCGATCTGCAGCGAGCTGTCGAGCGCCGCCTCCAGGCCGATCGCGGCGCCGACCTCGAGCCCGACAGTGGCGCTGACGATCGGGATGCCGGCGCCGACGCCGCCCTTGAAGAACAGCCGCAGGCTCGCGTGGGCGGGGATGTGGAGCTTCGCGCCGCCGGTCACGTGCGTGGCCGCCTCGTCGTCCGGGTTGTACGTCACGCCGATCTCGGCCTGCTGGAGCTGGCCGGGGCCGATCGCCGCCTCGGCGTCGATCCCGCCGCCGATCGTGGCGAAGATGCCGACGCGCTGGCCGAGGACGCTGAAGCCGATGATCGGGATGTCGAGGTGGGCCTCGAACAGCCGCTTCGCCAGCTTCTTCTCGGAGAACAGGTCGAGCGTCGACGGGATCCCGACCTTGCCGCTGACGATCAGATCGCCCTTGGGCTTGATCTGGATGCCGACCGTGCCCTGCAGCCACGGCGCGAGCTTGAGCGTGACCTCGCCGCTGCCGTAGGCGACGAGGTTCTTCGTCGGCTCGCCCTTCGGCTTGCCGTCCTCGCCGACCGGGCGGTTCGTCGCGCCCAGCTCGACCGTGCCCTTGAGCATGCCCTTCTGGTAGGCGAGGGCGCCGAACACCTCGAAGGCGCCGTCCTCGTACCGGCCCTTGACGGTCGCGGTGATCCCGGGCACCCCGGCGGTCGCCTCGATGTCGCCGCTGAGCGAGTACTCGCCGGTCGGCTTGCGCTTGAGCGTCACGGCGACCGAGCCGCTCTTGAGCGCCGGGATCTTGTCCGAGAGCGCGAGCTTGCCGGAGACCTCGAGCCCGTTGACCTTGTCGTAGGTCAACGCGACCTCGCCGCTCTGGACGCCGGGGATGTCGGGCTCGACGTTGCCCTTGGCCTCGATGTGGTCCTCGTCGATCGCCGCGGTGATCGTGGCGGACTTGATGCCGCGGACCTTCTTAGGGCCGATCGCGAGGATGCCCTCGCCGCTGAACTTCCCCTTGGCGTAGGTGACCTTGACGGTGGCCTGGTCGAACAGTTCGGTGTCGACCTTGAACTCGCCGGCGAGCTCGAACGTCGACTCGCCGCCGACGCGCTTTGCCGCGGCGTGGATGTCGCCCGTCCCGAGCCCTTCGACGGCGAACGGCATGTCGCCCTTGAGCTCGAAGCCGCTGGTCCCGAAGGCGACGACCAGCGAGGAGCCGAGGATCTTGATCGGGCCGGGGAACTTCAGCTCGCCGCCGGAGAACTCGCGGCTCAGCGTGATGCCCCTGCCGTCGATGGTCAGGTCGATCGCGAGCTTGTCGAGCAGCGGGACCGACGGGATCAGGTTGCCGCCGGCGACGAGCCCCTCCTCGAAGTCGAAGCTAGCGTCGTCGATGTTGACCAGGCTCAGCGGCGGGACCCGGATGGCATTGGCCAGCTGCATGTGCAGCGACTTGGCGCTCACCCAGCCGCCGTGGACGACGCCGGGCAACGGCTCGAACGGGAGCTTGCCGCCGAGCACCGGCGCGTTGCCCTTGCCCTCCTGCTTGCGGAACAGCTCGCCAGTGATGTAGCCCTGCTTGGTGACGGCGTCGTAGTGGACGCCGGTGACCTCGAACGACTTGCTCTTCGGCGGGTCGATCAACGTGCCGTTACCGTCGGCCTTGATCGTCGCCTCGCGGTGGCGGCCGCCGCTGGGGCGGTCGAACAGCGAGATGCGGTCCGGCTTGCCCGTGATCGCCTGACGTTCCGCGACCGTCATCGGACGCAGGCCCTTGAGCGACTCGCCGGTCTTGATGTTCTCGGCGGTGTAGCGCTTCTTGGGGTCGTCCTCGGGCCCCTTGCCGGGCTTGATCGTCTTGGCCGTGATGTTCCACGTGTCCTTGACGGTCGCGTACTTCGGCGGGTCCTTGAGCTCCGGGTTCGCCGCCGCCAGGAGCGCCTTGATCCGTCGCTCGATCTCCGCCCGGATCAGCGAGCCGCTGCTGCGGTTGTCGTGCTGCTCGAGCAGCCAGAGGTTGTCCTCGGGCTCTTTGTCGCGACCGCCGAGCTGCCACTCGCGCTTGTGGTCGACGTCGTAGAACATCTTCGTGCCCGTAGAGGTCCACTGCGGGCGGCGCGCGCGCTCGAGCACCTGCTCCAACGTCCCGATGACGTACCAGTCGTCGACCGCCTTGGGCTTGAGGTAGTAGTTGCCCTCGGACAGCGCCTGGTCGGCGTCCTTGATCGGTCCCGGGAAGACGGGCGTGTCCTTGGTCAGCGTGTTCCAGGTCGCGATCTGCGTGTTCGGCCGCTTCTGGTACTTCATGTTCGGGGTCTCCGAGAAGGGCTTCTTGAGCGGCGGGACGTCGAGCTGCTCGAGCGTGACGGTGGTGGTCGCGGTGTTGATCAAGCCGGGCGGGGACTTGCCGGGCTTCGTGTTCGGGCCGGGCCACTCGGTCAACGTGCCCTTCGGCTTCTCGGCCTCCTTCGGTGCCCCGCCGCCGTTGGAGCGGGCGACGGCGGGTGGGGCGCCGTCGCGCTGCTGGGCGACGTGGGCGGCCTCGTGGGCCATCAGGCCGACGTCCTTGTCGGACTCGCCGTGGGCGAGCCAGATGTCGCTTCCGTGCGTGAACGCGCGGGCGTCGATGGAGCTTGCGGCCTGGTTGGCGGCGGCATCGTCGTGGACGCGGATGCCCTTGAGGTCCACCGGCGCGCGGCGCTCGATCGCCTCGCGTGTGGTGGCATCCATCGGACGGCCCTGCCCGGGCGAGGTGATGGCGTCGGTGACGGGGGCCGAGGCGGCGGCGGGCGGGGCTTCGGTGCCGGCGGCCGCGCGTGCGACGGGCTTGACGTCGGTCGCGGGCGGCGCAGTGTCCTTGGGCGTCGCGTCGGCGGCTCGTGCGACGGGCGGCTTCGCCCCCTCCTGCGAGGGCTCCGCCGCGGCTCGTGCGACGGGCGGCTTCGCCTCCTCCTGCGCCGGCTCCACCGCGGCCCGCGCGGCCGCGGGCTCGGTGGCGTCGATCGGGCCTGCCGGCTGGCCGGAGGTGACGCGGGCGGCGACCTTCTCGGCCTCGACCTCTTCGGCATCGCCGGGCTTCGTCACGCGCGGCATCGCGGCGACCGCCGGACCGGCGGCCATCGCACCCTTGGCGAGCGGGCCCGCGTCCTTCTTCTCGGGCTCGGACGGCGGCGTGGCGCCGCCGGACGAGGACGCGCGCGCGACCTTCTTCTTGGGCTTGACGGTCTTGTCCGAGCTCACGAGAGCGCCTCCAGGAACGACTCCAAACCTCGCTGGGGATCTGGCCGCCCGTCGCGATCCAGGGGCGAGACGGCGCCGGCCTTGGCGTACTCGGCGGCGACCGCGCGCTCGACGTCGACCGTCGTGAGGACTCCGTCCCGATCGAGCGCGAGCAGCGTCGCCGACAGCGCGGCGTTGCGGATCTGCCCGCCGGACATCGCGCAGCGCTCCGCGATCGCGTCAAGCCGCGCGAGGTCGGCGACGTGGTCGGCGGGCAGGTGCAACGCCCAGATCTCCCGCCGCTCCATCGGCCCCGGCTCCACGAACCCCACGACGACGTCCATCCGCCGCGCGAACGCGGTGTCGATGCGGTCGACCGCGTTGGTGGTGACCGCGACGATGCCCTGATAAGACTCGAGGCGCTGCAGCAGGTAGTTGGTCTCGAGGTTCGCGAAGCGGTCGTTGGCCGAGCGGACCTCGGTGCGCGAGGCGAGCAGCGCGTCCCCCTCGTCGATCAGCAGCAGGACGTCGAGCTCCTCGGCGGTGGAGAGGATCCGGTGCAGGTTCTTCTCCGTCTCCCCCACGTACTTGTTCACGACGGCGGCGAGATCGACGCGATACAGGTCCATGCCGAGCTCGGCCGCGAGGATCCGCGCGGCCATCGTCTTGCCGGTGCCGCTCGCCCCGGTGAACAGCGCGCGCACGCCGCGCGTGGCGCCGCCGCGCAGCGAGGGCGCGAGGCGGGCGAGGACGCGCTCGCGGTGGCGGCAACGGCGCTCCAGCTCGTGCAGGCGTGCCGCCGTGCGCTCGGTCACCACGAGCGCGTCCCATGTCCCCGCGGGCTCGAGGTGGGTCGCGAGCGTCTCCAGCCGCTGGCGGTTGAGGCTCCGGCACGCCTGGCGCACGTCGGCCGCGATCACCTCGTCGCGGCGGTCCAGCGCGGCGATCGCGACCGCCTCCGCCGCGGCGCGGCGCAGGTGCGCGGCGCCGAGGAGGAAGCGCTCGGTCAGCTCGGCCACCGGCTGGTCCGGCAGCGCACGCTCCCAGTGCCGCCGGCGCTCCTCAGCACCCTCCGGCGGCAGCTCGAGCGTGATCGAGCGCACCATCGCCGGCCCGGACACGCCGCCTTCGGCCGCGAGCACGATCGCGAGCGGACCGTCATACCCGGGCGGCCGGGCGAGCGTCACCGTCTCGCCGGGCGCAAGGTCGAGCACGAGCAGCGGCATCGCACCCAGTGCGGTGCACAGTGCACCGGCTCGGCGCCACCGGTCGCCACCGGCGTCCTCGCCATCGTCGGCGTCCACGTCGCCGACTCGCAGCACGACCAGCCCGAGCGCGCGGGCGACGGCGCCGGCGACGTCCTCGCGATCGCTGCCGCGCATGCCGCGCACGACGAGCGTCGTGGCCGGCTCACGCGCGAGCACGGCGGGAAGCTCGCGTACCCGCGCCGCGACGGCGGGATCGAGCACGAGCTCGCCGATGACCGATGCGTCGCGGAGCACCGCCATGCCCGGCTCGGGCGCTTCGGAGGCGTGCCCGCGGATCGCCTCCCACAGGCCGGCGGGCACGCGCGGCACCCACTGTGCGCGCGGCGTCGACGGATCGGCCGGCTCCACCAGCCCGGCGACCACGAGCGCACGCGCGAGCGTCCAGTGGTCGGCGTCGGCGATCCGCGCCAGCGTCTCGAGCGTCGCGCCGCGCCCGCCGCCCGGATGCATATCCGCGAGCAGCCCGGCCATCCGCGAGTCCTCCTCGGCGATCCCGGCGATGACCAGCGCGGTCCGCGCGGGAGCGTCGAGCTGTCCGGCCCGGGCCAGCGCCAGCAGCGGCGGCGTCGGGTCGGCGGCGCCGGCCTCCCAGGCCTCGAGCTCCGCGTGCCACCAGGCCGCCGTCTCCTCCCAGCCCATGCCGTCGGGGAGGTACGGCGACATCTGCTCCAGGTGGGCGCGTAGGAACGGGTAGCGGGCGAACAGCCCGTCGGCGTCGAGCCCGCCGAGCGTGCCCAGCCGGCGGGCGTACACGATCAGCCGGTAGACGGCGGCGTGGACGTTGAGCGCGAAGTGCTCCGCGGGCGCGAGCGGGATGCCGTCGAACGCGCTCATGTCGCGTCCCCGAAGTGCAGCTGCACGATCCGCCCAAGCGCGGGGTCCCAGCCCGGGTCCGCGTCGAGCAGGGCCCGGCGCACTGGCAACTCGATCGAGTCCAGCGGCATGACCACGTCGACGTGCATGCGCGTGACGTGGATGACGCCCGGACGCACGAGCAGCGTCTCGGCGACGCGATCGACGCGGACGCCGAGCTGGACCGCGCACCAGCGGCGGACGGCCGGAATGACGCGGGAGAGCCAAGCCTCCAGCCCCGGGGCGACGTCGGGCGCGGGCGCCAGCGGCGCCGAGCCGAACTCCGCGGATCGCAGCGGCGTCCGGGCAAGGCCATACGGACGCAGCTGGCGCGTCCCGGCATGCTCGCCCTCGACGACCAGGACGTCGCCGGCCCAGATGCGGACGCGATCTCCGCGCGCGCCACGCTGAACGGCGCCGGTGACGCCGAGCTCGGGCCACCAGGCGGGCGGGAGCGCGTAGGGCGCGTCCTCGCTGACGCGTTCGCCCAGCGGCGCGCCCGGCTCGCGCCCCGCGAGCCCGGCGAGGATCTCCCACAGCGGGTCGTCTTCGGCCGGGAGCAGGCCGCGCGCGAGCGCCTCGAGCGTCCCCCACGCGCCGAGCCCCGACGCGAGCCGCCAGTGCGCCTCGAAGACCTCGGGCAGGCCAAGGCGGCGCATCACGTTGAGGAGCTGGAAGACGCCCGCGAGGCGGGTCGCGACGCCGCCGTCCGGTGGCGCCGGCACGGCGGCCGGCAGCTCGAGCGACGGCTCGGGCACGAGCACTGAAGCCGGTTCGGCGAGGCTCGCCGGGGGCGCGACGCCGGGCGCGATCAGCGAGGGGGCGGCCGGCGCGCCCGGCGTCTCGGCCGCGGAAGCGGCGGGTCCCTCGTCGGCGGCGGCCGCGTGCGACGCGGGCGCGGGCACCGGGCCAGTGACGGGCGACGCGGACGCCGGCTCGCCGGACACCGAGCCCTCGGGCGCCACGCCGCCGGACGCCACGCGGCCAGCCGGCGCGCCAGCGGGCGCCGTGACATCCGCCGGCGTGTCGACCGGCGATACCACCGCGCGCGCCGACGGGGCGGCGACCTTGCCATCGGCAGGCACGTCGCGGACCGCGTTCCCGGTCCGCCCCGGCACGGGCGGCGCCTCACGGCCCGGCGCCGCCGTCCACACGGCGAGCGCGTCCGCGAACGCCCGTCCGCGCACGATCTCCGGCCTCGCGTGCGCGAGCAGCGCGATGCCCACCAGCATCCGCGCGCGCGGCTCCGGCACCGCCGCGGGAGCCGGGAGCCAGGACGGCGCCTCGGCCACCGGCACGTCGGCGACCGCCGCCACCGCGGGCGCCCCGTATACGTCCGCCACGACACGCAGCACCGCCGCGGCGCCGCCGTCGCCGAGCGCCGCCGCGACGCGCTCGATCCGCTGCCATGAGCACAGCTCCGCGATCGCCGCCGGCACCGCCGCCGGCCGCTCGGCAAGCTGCTGCGCCACCGACGAGCGCACGCGCACGAACCGCCACCACCAGCGGCGCGCCGCCACGCCGCCGGCGAGGTCGAGTGCAAGGCACGCGAGCAGCTCCGCCTCATCGCGGAACAGGACCGCAGCCGCACCATCGGGAAGCCTGCCGCGGTCCGGCCGTGCGGCCGCCCGCGCGGCCGCGGAGAGCGCGTCGCGGCACGCCAGCTCCCACGGCCGGTCGGCGCCGGTCGGCCACGGGCGCAGTTGGGCGGCCACCTCGGCGCGCCGCACGATCAGGATCGCGGCGGGCGGCAGCTCCGCCGGCCGCAGCTCCGCGGCCGTTACGCGTGCCTCGACCGCCGCTCGCAGCGCCGGCGAGTCGCGGTCGACACGGGCGTGCAGGCGCCCGATCTCGACGATCGCGTCAGCCATCGCGGCGCTGCGTGCGGATGAATTGGATGCGATCGTCGCGCCGAGAGGGGTCGAGGACGTAGGTGTCCGAGATCGCGCCCGAGCGGGCCGTGAACGACAGCGAGACGTCTGAGCGGGTCTGGAGGGCGAGCATGCGGTTGAACTTGACCGACACGTCCACGTACTCGGTCGCGTTCGCCGCGAGCCCCTCGATCACGTCGGGCTTGATGCTCACGCGCGCGCCGCCCCTGACCTCGACGGACGCGTCGAGCGAGATGTCGGCCGTCCGGTTGAGCTGCGAGGTGACGGCGAACTGGACCGCCAGCCCGCCGGACGCGATCTTCGGGCGCAGGGTCGACGGGCTGACCACGAGCTTGCCGCTGAGCGCACCGGATGTCAGCACCATCACGTCCGCCCAGTCCGACCGCTCGCCGTCGCGGACCGTGAGCCGCCTCACGCCCGCGCCCTGCTCCTCGAACCCCGGGAGGCGGTACTGCAGCACGGTGTCGCTGCGATCCCCGACGATCGCGCCCTCCGAGCCGTCCACGTCGACCTCGGCGTTCATCAGCCCACGGCCGAGCAGCGTGATGGTCTCCCCCGCCGCCAGCGGCCGCGCCGGCGTGATCGCCACCAGCTCCACGCCCGCGCTCTCGGCCCGCGGCACGTAGGACGAGGCGAACACCCGGTCCTGGCCGCCGACGATGTCGTAGACGCGGATCACGTCGCCGCTCAGCAGGTCGATCGGCGGATGCGCCTGGGACGCGCGCACGAGCGCCTCGACCCGCTCCGGATACAGCGCCTCGCCCGCGTGCACCGGCAGTCCCGAGAAGAACCCGGAGTCGAGCGGGGCGGGCAGCACGCCGGCAGCGGGCAGATACCGGAACAGGTCCAGCGCGACCTCGTCGACGACCGTCGCGACCTGCTCCTGGAACTGGCCGAGGACCGCCTCGCGCACGGCCGGCCGCAGCGGCCCGGTGAACGATCGCCAGACGGGCCGGACGGCGGCGGAGGGCACCGGCCGCCGCCGAACCGCCCACGTGTCGACGAACTCGATGCCGCCGTCCGCCCACGAGACCAGCGCCAGCGGGACGTCGCAGCCGGTCAGCGTCCCCGCCTCCCGCAGCAGGTCCAGCGCGCTCGGCGCCGAGATCTCCAGCGGCGAGCGATCCACGTCGAGCGCCGTGCCGAGCAGCAGGTGCGCGAGCACGTTGCGCGTGCGCGGGCGCCCCGGCCCGCCGGGCAGCGCCTCGAGCGCCGCGAGCGCGTCATCGTCGAGGGCGGTGCGCTGCGCCAGCCCGCCGACGTCGATCGACACCAGCCGGAAGACGGTGCCCTCGACGGTGTAGCGCGCCCCGCAGCTACTTGCGACGCCGGTCTCGTAGCCCACCGCCGGCGCGCGTCCGCGCAAGCCCGCGGTCTGCGCGATGCACAATGCATAGAACCCGTCGCCGCTGACCACGTCGGCCGACGGCTGTGACGTGCAGGGCGCGAACGGAGAGCCGGCGCCGTTCGCGCTCGCATCCGCCGGCACGACGAGCGCGACCGTGGTCGCCTCCGCCAGCTCGACGACGTCGCCGAGCCAGCTCACGCCCAGTCCCGGCAAGACCTCGACCGAGCGGCCGTCGGCGCCGCGCGCCGCCTCGAGCCCGACGCACACGCCCGGTCCGTGCGCGCGGCCGATCCGGCGCCGGTGCTCGGCGCCGGCCTCCTGCTCGTCGCGCATGTCCTCGGCCGTCAGGACGCGGCCGTTGAAGAAGTTGACGTTCTCGATCCCGTCGTCGAGGACCGCGGCGTCCAGCGCGATTCGGGTCATCCGTTCCCCCCGTCCAAGGCGCGGTCGCGGACGAAGCGCGTCACCAGCGTGCGGAGCTGGCCCTCGTAGAGGATCCCCTTGGCGTTCGCGTACGCGAACAGCGCCCCGCCGGCATCGATCGGCATCTGCCGCAGGTCGAACACGAACCGCAGCAGGCCGAACTTCTCGATCTCGCCGTCGATTCGCGCGATGAACAGGTTGCGGTACGGGTTATCCACGATCTCGACCTCGAGCTGGTTCCGAAACGCCGGCCCCTTCTCGGTCTCGCAGAACACGCGCAGCGCACCGTCCAGCTTCTCGACCACCGCGATCGGGTTGTCCGGCGCCTCGAGGTTGAGCCAGATCTCGTAGGTGTGCTCGCCGCTCGGCGTGATCGTGGCCAGCGGCAGCACGCGCTTGACCTCGGTCTCGGGCGTAGCGATCTCCCGCGGGCGCCACGCGCCCTCCTCCCACACGAGCGCGAAGCCCGCCTGCGGCTCCTCGTCGGCGACCGTCCGCCCGCGCAGGCCGGCGACCGTGGGGTCGGGATACGTGCCGTCGAGATCGCCGCCGGCGTCATCGCCGGATCGGATGACGTCGTCGATCTGCGACACGGTCACCGCGTCGTCGTCGGCGACTCCCTCGGCGACGCCGGTGAGCTTGTTCCCGCCCGCCTTCAGCGGTCCCGTCATCTCCCGCGTGCCGTCGGTGCGCAGATACTGCTGGTGGTCGTCGGCGTCGAGCCCGCTGAGCTTCGAGTGCCGGGGCTGGCCGTTGATCCAGCCGCCCTCGCCGTACACGAGCACCTGCTCGGGCGCCGGGTCGGGCACGCTGACGTCGTCGAGGTCGTCGAGGACGCGCACTTCCTCGGACTCCGATGCGGTCAGCTGGATCAGCCACTCCTGGAGGAAGCGCGTGCTGAGCAGCAGCGGCCGCTCGTCGTAGTGGACCTCGCTCGCGATCACGACAAGCCGGCCGTCGTCGCCGAGGTCGAGCTCGAGCGCGATCCGCGCCAGCAGCACGCACGCGCCCTCCGGTGCGGCCAGGCATGGCCGCGAGGCGAGCTCAGGGCGCCGCTGGAGGATCCACTGCGCGACGAGGTCGCGCACATCCTCGACTCCCGGCGGCTCCCCCGGTGGGGACTCGAACAGCGGGAAGTCCTCGAGGTGGACCAGCTCGCGGATCGCCTCCTCGAGCTTGCCATCCTCCAGCTCGCCGGTCGGCACAGGAGGCTCGAAGACGAGCTTGAGCTCGTAAGAGTCCATCAGCCGCGACGCGGCCATCGACTCCTCGTCGGACTGGCACGGCTCCGACGGCAGCGGCACCTTGTCGGTCGCGCACTCGCGATAGCAGAGGACGACGTACACGTCGAGCTTCCCGGGCAGTCCCGGGGAGCTGCCGATGTGCTGGAGCACGTCGTCGCGGTGGGCCGCCAGCCACGCGGGCAGATCGGCGCACTGCTCCGAGGAGACGCACATGAACCGGCCGGGAGGGTCGACGGCGAGCCCCGGGTGCACGACGGCGGTCTGGCCCTCGCCGATCGTCACCCCCAGCCCGGCGACGGTGCCGTACCCGTGCAACGCGCGCACCGCGCGGTGATCGCGCTCACGCAGGTAGAACTGCTCCTGGCGGAACTCGTCCTCGCCCAGTACCAGCCCGAGGGCGTAGTTGACCCGCTTGCGCGGATCGAGGTTTCCCCCCGCGCACGCGCTCGCCGTGAAGTCGCTCATCGTGGTTCTCCTGGGTCGCTCAGGTATCCGGTGGCCAGCCGGTCGCGGCCGAGCACGACCGCGACGAAGCGGCTGCCCTCGCCCACGACGGTGTCGAGCCCGACGCGGGCCTCGCCGACGCGGCACGCCGCCCAGTAGGGGCGGATGTCGTAACTCGTGTGCGCCGGGCGCTCGACCAGCACGACGCGCTCGACGCGGCTGACGCGGCGCGCGCGCTCGTCGTCGGAGTCCTCCGGCCGGACCGGCACCAGCACGGTGAAGCGGTGCGCGCGGCGCGCGGTCGCCAGCGCGATCGAGACGAACTGGATCCAGTCGAGCAGCTCGGCGCCCTGCTCGGGCAGCGCCGAGGGCAGCTCGATCTGCGCGAAGTCCGTCACCACGCTGCGACCCCAGGCCGCGGCGAGCTCCTCCGGCCGCCGGTAGCGCAGCGTGAGGAAGCGTCGCCAGGCGTCGGCGTCCGCCGGCCCGGCCTCCTCGTACGGGATCGCCAGCGCGTCGCGTACGAACGCGCGCCATTCGCGCGGATCGGCCGGCGGCAGCGGCGGGAAGCGCTCGTCGCCGGGGACCGAGTCGTGAAGCGTCGCGAGGTACGCGCGCCAGCGCACGTGCAGCGCGGCGGCGCCCTGCGCGGGCGTCCAGCGCGGACCGTCCGGGACGAGGCGCGGCCCGGCCAGCTCAGTCGGGTCGCCGAGCGCGACCGCCGCGGCACGGCGCGTCTGGAACGCCTCCACGATCCGCGCGCCGAACGCGCCCTGCGAGCACCCGCATCCCTCGAACAGCGCGTGCGACGGGCAGGCGTCGGTCGCCAGCCGGATCATCCGCAGCATCCCGGCGCGCGTGCCGCGCTCGCGGAACAGCTGCGGGAGGTGGTCGACGAACAGCCGCCGGCGCGCGTCGTCCCAGTCGTGCTCGAGCGCGACGCCCAGCCACGACGCGAGCCACGGCAGGTAGCCGGCGTCGACGGTGCGCACGTCGTAGAGCTGCTGCGCATCGGCGATCCGCCCCTCGATCGTCGTGAACGTCCCCTCCGGGTTGGCGAGGTAGCGATCGAGGAAGTCGGCCGCCACCGGGTCCTGCTGGTAGACGTCGGGCAGGTACTCGCGCAGGTATGAGAAGCGCGGCCGGTAGACCCGCAGCGCGAACAGCCGCGGCGTGCGGCGGCCGTTGCCGGCGAACCGGAGCCGCAGCTGCAGATAGCGGCCGGTGGCGCGCTGCAGCAGCGTCTCGAACGTGCCCGCGCCGGGCACGCGCCCGGGCAGCTCAGGTCCGTCGGCGCGCAGGTACGGGTCAGGCTCGCTTTCCCACGCCGCCGCGTCCAGCAGCGCCGGCGTGTCGGCGGCACGGCTCTCGAGCGCGATCGACGTCCCCGACGGCACGCACGCGTCGAGCAGCGCGCGATGCCAGACGCAGCCGGGCATGCCGGCGTCGAACTGCAGCCGCGCGGTCCCGGCCGTCGCGTAGCGCGGCGTGCGCCGGTCCACGAGCGCGTTCCAGCGCTCGCCCATGTCGTAGTAGACGGCGTCGCCAGCGCGCACCAGCCCTTTCCCGCCGAACAGCCGCAGCGGGTAGTAGGCGAGCGTCTGCGTGACCGTCTCGCCGGCGAGCTCGAACGCGTAGGCCTGGTTGCCCTCGGCGTCGACGACGAACAGCGTGCTCGTCTCAGGCAGGAAAGCGAGGTCGTGCGCGTCCGCGGGCAGCACGCTCGCGTCGAACGCCAAGGGCACGATCTCGCCGTCGCGCACGCGCGCGATCTCGTGCTCGCCGAGCAGCAGCGCGCTGCCGTCCGGGAGCCCTTCGACCGCCAGCCAGCGGCGGTCGAGCGCGAGCGCCAGCTCGGGCACGATCCGCTCGACCACGGGCTCGCCCTCGCGCGGCCCGAAGTCGTCCGCCGGGAGCGCCGGCGCTACCGCGCCGCCGAGGTTCTGCACGCGCAGATGCCGGTCCAGGCGCCACAGGCGCGAAGCCTCGAGCACCCACAACCCGTCGCCGGGCGCCGCCGCCATGTCGAGCGGCGCGAACGCGAACGGCCAGCGCAGCTCGGTCGGCGGCCCGCCGCCGTGGAGGTCGAACAGCAGCAGGCCGGGCAGCGACGGCACGCCGACCACGAGATCGTGGTGCTCGGTCACGGCGAGACCGGAGAGCGGCAGCGGCGGCGCCGGCCGTTCAGGGTCGGCGGGCGCGAAGTCGCCCTCCGGCGGCGCCGGCGGCGCGACCGGCCAGTAGCGCGACGACGTGCGCGCGCCGGCGCGCAGCAGCCGGATTTCGGTCGCGTCGCCACCGATCGAGAACCAGTGCCCGAAGCGATCGCGCGCGGCGCCGCGCCGGGCGGCGGGCGTGAGGTGGCGGCTGCCGCGCGGCGGCGGGAAGCGGAACTGCTCGCGCTCCAGGATCACCGAAGGGCGCGAGCGGTCCCACTCGAGCCCGGGCGCATCGCCGAGCTTCCAGTCGGGCTCGCTCAGGCACAGCTCGTATGGCGTCCCGTTGACGTCCATCTCAGCACTCCACGGGGTCGACGGGAACGGGCAGCGTGCGCGGCGGCGTGCCGTCGGACGGACCGCCCGCGTCGCCGCGGACCGACTCGAGCGACTGCGGGTCGCCCTGCGAGACCGCGATCGCGACCAGGCGCGGGAGCTGCAGGCCGGCCATCGCCACGCGGTCGCGCGGCGCGCCGGAGGTGTCGGTCAGCAGCGTGTCGAATACCTTCGCGACGCCGTCGACCTGTGTCGCCTGCGCCCACAGCTCGAGCCGTTCGACGGGCGTCGAGAGCGGCCAGCCCTCGCCCGCGCGGCCGCCGCGCAGCGGCGAGAGGAACTCGCGGATGCGCGTCTTGACCGCCTCCAGCACCGGCGCGATGTCGCGCCCGCGCTCGACGTCGACGCCGATCGACGCCCACACGTCGACGTACTCGGGCCCGCGCACGTGCAGCTCGGTCGTCAACAGCCGGCGCGGCTCCAGGTGCTCGCACACGAGATCCAGGAACAACCCGTCGGGCTCCGGCGCGTCCGGGTGGGTCGCGTCGCGGCGCGGGATCACCATCACCGTCAGCACGCCCGGCAGGCGCTGGTCGGGCAGCTGCGGGTGCAGCAGCGGAAGCACCTCGACGCGGCCCATGTCGACACCGGGCGTGACGCGCGCGATGTCACGCACGTCGTCGGCGGTCACGAGCCGGTCGCGGTGCCGCACCACCTGCGCGAGCTGGCGCTCCGCGTCCTCGAGCGAGGTCGGTTCGTCGCCGCCCCAGGTCGCCACCGGGTTCGCCGCCTTCAGGCCGGTCGGGAGCGCCGGGCCGCCGGCGATCGCCCCGGCGGCGACCACGCCACCGAGCCCGCCGCCGTAGTCGTAGCTCGCCTCGATCAGCGCGCCGGCCGGCGGGCGCGCGCCGTGGCGGCCGTCGCCGAAGCGAAGCTCGCCCGACTCGCGGTCCACGCGATAGGACTGCGTGCGTGCGACCGCGCCGTCGCCGTGGCCGACCGCCGGCGCGTCGACCGAAGGGACCTCCGGCGCGGCGGCGAGCAGGTCGTCGATCGGATCCCAGCGCTCGCCTGCGACGGTCAAGCTGACGCTGTCGGTGAGCACCGGCGTGTTGGCGAGCTGGAAGCGCTGATCCGGCGCGCCGGTGCCGTGCCCGACGAGCTCGTGCGGCACGCGCGCGCGGTGCTGTACGAGCGTCGCGTTGATGCCCGCCCAGCGGAGCTTCACGCTTGCTTGGCCGGCCTCGCCGGCCGCGGCGCCCGGGCGCACGCGCAGCCAGGTCACGATCCGCGCCGCGTCGTCGCCTTCGACGGCGGGCGGGAAGTCGCCGGTGCCGTCCTCGTCGGGCTCCAGATCCGCCCACAGCTTGAGCTGATCGAGCGGCGGCAACGTCAGCTGCACGAGCCCCGGCTCGGCCAGCACGTCGGTGCTCGCGGCCGACTCCAGCAGCTGGTAGCGCGCGATCCGGGCGTCCGGATCGGCCGGCAGCGGCTCCGCCTTCGGCAGCTCGAAGCGCAGCGAGCGGGCCGCCGCGGCGGTCGCGCCGCCCGGCGCCAGCACGCGCCCGCCGGCGGTCGTCTCCGGCACCACGCCGACGGTCAGGATCCGGCCCGCGAGCTGCCGCCGCGTCGCGTCGACCAGCTCCGGCGTGCGCGCCATCAGCGCCAGCCACAGCGTGCGGTCCACGGTCGCGTCGCCGAGATCGAGGACGTCGGTCCATGCGACCGCGCTCGTCTCGTACAGCAGCAGCTGCACGTCGTCTTCGACGAAGCCGTCGTAGACCGCCGTGTAGCGCTCGATCACCTCGGCCTCGCGCTCCGGCGTGAGCGGCCGCTTGACGAACGCGCGCGCCTCGACCGGCGCGACGTCGAGCGCGTTGTGCGTGCGGAACGGGACCTGCCCGGCGAGCAGCTCGAGGTCGGCAGGCACCGCCACTGGATCCAGCGGCCCGCTCTGGTGCTCGAACGCGACGATGCCGGTCGCCGCGCGCGCGGGCTCCAGCGGGACGTCGAGCAGCGTGAGGAACTTCACCCGCGCGCGCTCGGGGATCACCGCGCTGCGGTAGAGCACGCTCTCCGACAGGAACGCGAACAGCTGCAGCAGCGTGATCCCCGGGTCGGACTGGTTGTGGTTGGTCCACTCCGGGTTGTGCACGCGGATGCGCGCGAGCGCCTCGTCGAGCAGCTGCTGGTAGCTGCGGGAGTCGATCTCCGGGATCTTGAGCGGCATCGTGGGCTACCCCGCCAGTCGCACGGTCAGGTCGACGCTGTCCTGCGCGGCCGTGGCCACGAGCGCGTACGAGATGGTCACGTCGGCCTGCTGCGGTTCGCGCGCGCTCTGTTCCACGAGCACATCGCGGACCTCGATGCGCGGCTCCCACAACTGCAGCGCCTGCACGATCCGGTCCTGCATCAGCCGATGCGAGGCGGGCGTGTTGGGCTCGAACAGGAAGGCGCGCAGCCCGGCCCCGAACGTGGGCAGCATCAGCCGCTCGCCGGGGTCGGTCAGCAGGATGGTGCGGATCGACTCGCGCACGTTGTCGTCGCCCTCCGACCACGCGACGCGGCCGTCGGACCCGACGCGCGGAGGGAACGAGATGCCGCGCCCGAGCAGCGCTGCCGCTTCGCCGCTCATCCTCGCCTCACGCTCGGGAAGCAGATCTTGAAGAACGGCAGCCACCAGAACAGCAGGTTCAGCAGCGCCACCAGGATCATCAGGAGGATCAGCGCGCAGATCGTGATGATCGGGATCGAGAGCGAGCAGACCATCCCGAAGTTGAAGGGCGGCGCCCCCTTGTCCGTGCCCGAGTCGACGTCGCTGAACTTCATGTCCGAGAAGCGGTTCATCTGCCGGCGCAGCTCCTTGGAGAGCGCGAGCGAGACGCCCTTGGGCGAGCGCGCGAGCGTCGCGAGGCTGATGTCGTTGGGCATCGGGATGCGCGCGGGCCGGACCGGCGCGTCGGGGTCGTAGAGCGACGCGAACACGAACGGCGGCGAAGGCGGGCTGAGCCGCAGCCGCTTGTCGGCCGGGCAGCGCGGGCGCTCGTAGGCGCAGCGGGCGACGAGCACGGCCTCCTCCTCGGCGAGCGGATCGGCGGGTGGATCCGGCGCCGTCGACGGCGGCAGCGACGCGGCGAACTGGGTGAATAGCGTGGTCTGCGCGGGCGGCTTTACCGCGTCGACGCCAAGCGTGCCGAGTGCCGGAGCCGGATCCACGATGCCGTTGAACGGCGACGGCGCCGAGGTGGCGGCCGACGCGCGCGCGACGTTGAGCGCGGCGCGCCACGTCCAGCCGTTGGCGAACCCGTTCGCGAGGTTGAGGCACGCGGCCTTGGCCGCCTGCACGTCGCTGATCGCCGCCGCCAGGTCCTGTGCGGCGAAGAAGATGGTGTCGGCGGCCGGGAACCCCTTGACCGCCGGGTCCTGGCTCTGCTTGTAGCTGATGCGCAGCATCTCGAGCGGGGCCAGCAGCGCCGCCAGCCGCGGGTCGGCGGCGCCGTCCAGCGGGTCGCCGCCCGTCGCCGCCGGCAGCGCCGGCCCCGAGCGCAGGAGCTCACGCATCCCGACCGGGATCAGGCCGGCGAGCAGCTTGCGGTGCCCGCCGAGCGCCTCGTACGCGATCCCGAACAGCGGCATCCGCTGCTCGCCCGCGGCGAGCGCGGCGCCGGACGCCGGCTGCCACGCGCCGGTGCCCGCCGAGCCGGGGATCCACGCGTGCTCGGTGAACGTCGAGGGGTCCGCCGGGTTCGGCTTGCCGTTCGGGCTCAGGCGCCGAAGCTGGCGCAACACGAAGAACGCCGCCTCCGACCGCGACGGGTCGACCATCCGGTCGGGCAGCCCGCGGCGGCCGCAGACCAGCGTCGCGGCGACGAGGTAGAAGCGCCCCTGCGACGGCTGGAACAGCTTCACGGGCGCGACCGGGTCGCGCGGGCCGGTGAGGCCCGCGCCGGGGGCCCGCCACGTCTCGGCGCGCGCGAGGTATGCGGCGAGCCCGGCGCCGCCGGTCGCCAGCTCCGCGTGCACGCGGTCCATGAAGTCGTCGGTCGCGAACCGCAGGATCTCCGGCCGCGCATAGTCGACCGTCCCCGCGTGCGCCGCCGGCCACAGCGGAGCCGCCGTGCGCCAGCTCACGTGTTCGGGCAGCAGCGTCACCAGATGTTCCCCGCGCCGGGCGTGTAGCTGGAGCTCACGACCGAGTTCGTGATCACGGTGTCGGCCTGGACGACGCCGCTGAACTTCGACATCCCCGCGTTGACGGTCACCGAGCCGGCGGTGATCTCCATCGTCGAGGCCGAGACCGTCGCCTTCGCCGAGGTCGTCACCGTCACGCCGGCGCTCTCGAGCACGGCGCGGTTGCCGTTGGAGTCCTCGATCGTGATCGAGCCGGGGCCGTCGCGCAGCGTGATCTTCTGGCCGCCCGGCGTCTCCAGGATCACCTTCTCCTGGCCCTGCTCGTCGTCGAGCGTGACCTTGACGCCGTTGCGCGTCTTGATGATCCGGTGCGGGTTGCGGCCGGAGCCGTCCATCGTGTCCGGCGGCGCGTCCTTGCCGTTCCACAGCGCGCCGAGCACATACGGCCGCGACGGGTCCCCGCCCTCGAACGCCACCAGCACCTCGTCGTCCTTGTCGGGGATGAACCAGGTCCCGCGATCGGCGCCCGCCATCAGCGTCGCCACGCGCGCCCACGCCTCGTAGGCGGCGCCGCCGGAGTCCGGCGACCACGGCAGGCGCACGCGCACGCGACCCTGCTTGTCGGGGTCGACGACGTCGACCACGAGCGCGGGGTGGACGCCGTAGAACAGGCCGCCCGCGCCCTGCGGCACGCGCTCGTCGATCTGGGGGTCGAACAGCATCAGAGTCCCGCCCGCTCGGCCTCGAAGGTGGTCAGGTAGCCGCGCCGCGCGTCGTAGGTGTGCAGCGCCCGTGCGACGTGGTAGGTGCCCTCAAGCGCGCCGATGCCGGCCAGGTCGAGTGCGGCGCCGACGCGGATTCGCGAGTCCCCTTCGGTCACGCCGCGGGCGACCAGGAAGCGCCGTGCGGTCTCGCGCATGCGCGCCTCGGCCACCGCCTTCGCTTCGCTCGTCGTGGCCGGGGAGAAGTGCACGACGCGGTCCGGCCGCGAGCCGAACGCCTGCTTGAGCGTCGCCGGGCCGCTCTTGCCGCCGCGCAGCTCGGACTGGATCGCCGAGTCGGTCGCCTCCACGTCGATCGCCTGCTTGCCGGCGACGTCCCAGCCGGACGCGGAGACGCCCGTGCGCTGGCCGGCGAGGTCGGCGAGCACCGACAGCTCGCGCAGCTCGATGCCGTAGGTGAGCTTGAGGCCGCTGCCGCCGCGGCGCGAGCGCGCTCGGGCATGCAGCTTCTCGCCCTCCATCCACAGCTCGGCGTCGGCGCGCCGCGCGATGTCGCGGATGAACGCGAGGTCGCTCTGGTTGACCTGCGCGACCACGGTGCGCTGCGGCCCGTCGAGGTCGAGCTGCGTCTGCAGCCCGTACGCCTGCGCGACGCGCTGGATCACGTCGCGGTCGCTGACCTGCTCGAACGTGCGCGTGCGACGCGTCATCCGCAGGTCCTGCAGCCGGTCCTCGGCGAGCACCTGGAGCTCGGGGGCGCGGTCCTGCGGGAAGCGCGCGTCGAGCCCGCTGATGCGCCCGCGGAACAGCTCGCCCTCGGCATCGCCCGCTCCCATCCGGAGCGTGAGCGTCTTGCCGAAGTCCAGCAGTGCGCGGTCGAGGTAGCGATAGCCGATACCGCCGCCGCTCGTGCCCCAGTTGCCGAACGTCGCCTCGCAGCGCGTGCAGCCGCCGGCGGTCTCCTCGACGCGGGCGTTGACGAGCGCGCCGGTGAGCTCCGACTGATCGGTGTTGTCGAGCAGCACGGACGGGCGCGCGGCGTAGAGGGCGGGCGTGCCGGGCATCAGTGCGCCCTCACCCTTCGGTCGCGCTCGGCACGCAGCTCGACCAGCGCCAGCACCTCGAGCGGATCGAGCGGCCGCGGCTGCGCCTGCGGGGCGGCCGACGCCGGCGCGTTCAGCGGCTCCGGCGCGACGGTGACGTCGAGCTCGTTGACGATCACGGTCATCGGATCCCGATCCCCGCGTGAACGTCGATGAATTGGCCCGGCCGCGGGAAGCGCGGGTTCTCGATGCCGTTGGCGGCCGCCACCTGCGGCCACGCGTCCGGGCGGCCCTCGCGGCCCATCGCCTGCTGCACGCTCTCGTTGGCGCGCATCTGCGTGCGCGGCTCGCTGCCGGGCGAAGCGCCGGCGTCCTTCGCATCGGACGTCTGGATCGCCTGGCTGGTGAGCGAGAGCGTGACGTGCGCGCGCAGCGGCTTGCCGTCGGTCGAGAACAGCTCGAGCGTCTCGTCCATCGACTCGATCACGCCCTCGAACAGGAACGTGCCCCAGTGGAAGCGCACGCCCGGCGGGACGGGCTGCTTGTCCTTGCCCTTCCCCTTCTTGGGTTTCATCAGCGCGCCGACCTTGGCCGTCTTGGCGCGCACGTCGCCGCCGTTCGCGTCGGTCGTGGCGTCGAACCAGAGCTCGACGGCGAGCTTGGTCGCGCTCTTGGCGACGTACTGCATCGAGCCGCCGCCGTTCTGGTCCTTGTTCTCGATCGTGTTCGTGTAGGTGACGCGCAGCGTCTCCGGGTTGAACTGGACGTCGAACGGCTTCTCGACGTCCGTCGGGCCTTTGTCCTTGGAGCGCAGCTCGATCTCCTGCAGCTGTGCCTTGGCCGGATTCGCGGGCTCAGGCATTGCCGCCTCCGGGCTTCAGTGACAGCGTCTCGTAGGCGATCTGCATCTCCTCGATCGCCAGGGCGCCTTCCTTGCCGTCCAGCGTCGGGACGCGCAGCTTCGTCGGCAGGCAGCCGGTCAGCGTGAATGTCGCGTTCGTCCGCTTGCGGTCGGCCGACAGCATCTTGACCGCGCAGGTGGCGCGCTGGTGGCGCTCGCGCTGGACCTTCTCGAACCAGTTCCACAGCTCGAACGACTCGGTCATGCCGCGCTTGAGCGTCAGCTGGCCGTAGGTGACGCGGCCCGCGAGATGGATCGAGCGCCCGTTGTCGCCGCCCTGGCTGATCGTCTTGACGCCGTGGCTGAGCTCGAGCCCGGAGCACTCGGAGAAGCCGGCGTCGAGCGTGGCGCCGTCGAGCTGGATCTCGACGAGGAAGTTGAACGCGGTGAACGGGCTCACGGCCGGCCCTCCACGACCTGCGCGCCGCCCTGCTCGTCGAGCGTCAGGCGCACGTTGATGAACGCCATCGGCAGCGACGGCGCGACCTGGATCTCCACGATCAGGCGGCCGGCCTCGATGCTCGGCGGCGGGTTGAGCGCCTCGTCGGCGACCACGCGGTAGCCCTCGGACGCGACGGCGCCGGCGAACGCGCCGCGCCGGAAGAGCTCCGCCAGCAGCGTCTCCAGGTGCCGCACGACCTGGTCGCGCAGCTCCGGCCCGTTCGGCTCGAACACGAGCGGCGCGCCGTCGCGCAGCACGAGCCGGCGGAGCAGGGTCAGCAGCCGGCGCACGCCGATCGGCTCGAGGTCGGGATCGAGGCTCAGCGTGCGCGCCGCCGCCGGCACCACGCCGCGCGGGTCGCGCGCCAGCGGGTCGATCGCCATGCCCAGCAGCACCGCCGGGTCCACGCCGGCGCGCTCGGGATCGAGCCCGAGCGCGCCGGCGAGCGGCACGTTGGCGGGAGCGATCCAGGCGCCGCGCGCGAGCGTGCGCGCGGCGATCAGGCCGCAGGCCGGGCCGTCGGGCGGAACGACGCGGACGGCGCCGCCGTCCGACGTCGAGATCCACGGGTGGTAGACCGCGCCGAAGCTGAGCGCGCGCGCCTCGCCGGCGTCGAGCGGCAGCACGCCGGCGCTACCGGCGTCGAGCCGCGCGCCCGGCTGGGGCGGCAGCAGCGCGGCGAGGTGGGCGGCCGCCTCCGGCTCACGCGCCTCGGCCGGCAGCGAGAGCACGGCGAACGCGCCGGCGTCGCGCGCCGCGCAGAAGCGCAACAGGGCGCGCTGGACGGCGAGCAATGCGGCAGGGTCGGCGAACGGCTCCAGTGTCCACATCCCGGCCGGCTCCGCGCGTGCGACGACGGTGTTCGACCACGGGCCGCCGGCCGCGCGCACCCGCGCGTATTGGCTGACCGCGCGATCGAGCAGGATCCGCAGCCGCGTGCGCGTCAGCCGGACGGTGTCGTCGACGAAGCGGAAGTCCTCCGCCGTCGAGACCTGCACCTCGTAGCCGGCGTTCGGGCCGGTCCAGCCGAGCACGAGCGCGTCGTGCTCGGCGTCGGCGACGATCCGCAGGCACGGCGCGGCGGGAGGGCGCACGCAGCCGGCGAAGTCGGTCCCGCGCACGACGACGGTGTTCGACCACGGGCCGCCGAGCGCTCGCACGCGCAGCCAGAGCGTCGGCGAGCAGGCGTCGGCACCGAGCACGACGCTCCGCTCGGCGCCGGTGGGAACCGGCTCCGGGGCGGTGAACGCGAGGTCGGTCGCCTGCTCGAGCCGGTAGCCGCTCGCGCCGTCGACCGCGGTCCAGCTGATGAGCGATCCGTCGGCGCACAGCACGGGCGCGTCGAGCGCCGGCGGGCGCTCGACCGAGGTACGCTGCCAGCCGCGCTGCGCGGCATCGGGTACCGCGACGAGCGCGACCTCGTCGACCGGATAGAGCGCGTGCATGCCGCGCAGGCCGCGCGGCGTGGGAGCCAGGAAGGCGAGCTGGCGCGCCTCGGCGTCGAGCCGGTCCAGGCCGGCGCCGGCGAGCTGCTCGTCGACGAACAGGCTCACGTCGAAGCGGGCGAGGCCGTCGCGCTCGATCCGGTCGGCGGGCACCGGCGCGCCGTCGGGCCGGTGCCAGGCGGCGGGCCCGCCGGCGGCGGACGCGTCGGGCGCGGTCGCCAGGCCCAGCGGCAGCCAGGCGGCGTCGGCCGGCGGCGCGGCGAGCGGGAAGCGCGGCAGCCTCGCCTCCTCCCACAGCGCGGCGGGCAGTCGCACGTCAGTGACGACGCCGGTCGCCGTGCGCGGCGCGCCCTCTCCGGGCAGGTTCGCGAGCGTGCGGAAGAGCGCTTCGTCGCACGGGAGCTCGCGCCAGTAGCGCGGGTGGCCGGGCGCGAGCCCGAGGTCGGCGAGGCGCGCGACGACGGCGTCGTCGCGCCACACCAGCAGGTCGATCGTGAGCCGCTCGACGGTGAGCGCGTCACCGGCCGGAGCGTCGTCGCCGAGCGTCCACGCGCCGGCGATCGCGAAGCGCGCCTGACCCTTGCCGTCGCCGGCGCGCGCCGGAACGGGCGCGCCCACCAGCACGACGAGGCGCTCGGAGCGGATCAGCTCGCCGGCCGCGACGCGCTCGGTGGCCGGCAGCAGCAGCTCGCCGTCGCCGGCGGCGGCGTCGATCGGCGTCTGCTCCTCCAAGCCGATCCGGAACGCGCACGCCAGCTCCCCGCGCGGCTGCGCGGGAGCGGCGACGACGGGCGCGGTCCAGAGCGCCCGCGGGCCGCCCGGCTCGCGGGCGATCGACGCGACCGGCGCGTAGCGCCGGTCGCCGCCGGCGGTGGTGACGCGCAGCACGTCGCCGGGCACGAGCCCGTCGGCGGCGACCAGCGCGACGCCGTCTTCGGTCAGCCCGCCGGCGCGGGGCGCGAGCGGCCGGCTGCGCAGCAGCGCGGACACGCGCAGCTCGCCGGCCCAGCTCCCGCCCGAGCGGGCGTCGAGGCGGCCGAGCCGCCACGCGGCAGGGACGGCCGTGGCGCCGAGCAGCCCGCGCACGCCGAAGCGCGCAGTCGCGACCGCGTCGCGCTCGGCCACGCGCACGACCCAGCAGCGGCTGCCGCCGTTGGCGAAGAAGCCCTCGACGGCGGCGCCGAGCCGGCTCCGCGCGATCTCGCCTCCGGCCACGGCGCGCGCGAGGTCGAGGTCGGCGCCGAAGACGTCACGGAAGCGCACCGCGTCCTCGACGGCGACCGGGACGTCGAGCGGGCCGCTGGCGGCGAAGCCGACGAACGCCGCGACGTCCATCCGCGGCAGCGTGTCGGGCGGCGCCGGGCGCCCGGCATCGAACGTGATGCCGGGCAGGCGGGCGGGGGCGAGCGCGGTCATCACTTGTAGTCGAGGCGCTCCGCGACGACCACGAGCTCTTCCATGGCGACGTCGGTGCCCTTGCCGTTGAACGCCGGGCCGGTGAGCTTCTTCGGCAGCGCGCCGGTCAGCACCCACGTCATCGCGGTGTTCTGGCGGTCCTCGCTCAGCAGCGCGATCGTGATCACGCGCTGGGCGTCCGACGCCCCGTCGCGGACCTGCGCGAGCCACTTCGTGAGCGCGTCGGTGCCCACCAGACCGCGCTTGAGCGTGACGTCCTCGACCTTGGGAAGGCCGGGGATCTTGGTCGCGTGGTTGTCCTTGGCGTTGCCGGCGCGGTACTCGGCGACGTTGACCTCCATGCCGAGGCCGGAGATCTCCTGGAAGCCCCCGTCGGCATCCGTCGAGTCACCGCCGAGGTTGACGGTGAAGTTGAACTGGCTGTACGGGCGTTCGCGGGATTCCATCGCCCTACCTCCTCGCCGCCTCGAGCGTCTTCTGGCCGATCCGGAAGATCACGAACTCCGCGGGCCGCAGCGGCGACACGCCGACCAGGCAGACGAGCCGCCCGTTGTCGAGGTCGTTCTGGGTCATCGTCGTGCGGTCGCAGACGACGAAGAACGCCTCGTCCGGCGTGGTGCCGAGCAGGTGGCCGGACTTGAACTCGCTGAACAGGAAGTCCTCGACCGTCTGCCGCACGTTGGCCCACAGCTCGGGACCGTTGGGCTCGAACACCGCCCACTGCGTGCCGCGGTCGATCGAGTGCTCCAGGTACGCGAAGTAGCGGCGCAGGTTCACGTACTTCCACTCGGGATCGGACGTGACCGTGCGCGCGCCCCAGACCAGCAGGCCGCCGCGGTCGATCAGCCGCAGGCAATTGACGCCCTCGGGATTGAGGACCTCCTGCTGGCCGCGGTTGACGAGGATCTCGAAGTCCTGCGCGAGCCGGACGACCTCGTTCGCCGGCGCCTTGTGGACGCCGCGCAGCACGTCGTTGCGGGCGTAGATGCCGGCCACGAAGCCGCTCGGCGGTGTGAGGATCTCGCGCTGCGAGTACGGGTCGATGACCCGCACCCACGGGTAGTAGAGCGCGCCGTACTTGGAGTTCAGCCGGCCGCGCCACTGGCGCACCTCGTCCGGCAGCGCTCCGTCGGGCGGGTCGAGCACGGCGATCCGGTAGCGCATCCGCTCGGCGTGGCCGAGCAGCGCGTCCGAGACGTCGCGGGCGAGCGCCTGGTTGGCGCCGCGCCCGCCGGTCGTGGAGCCCGGGGCCGCGACGATCGAGATGTCGTCGAGGTCCTCCAGCGAGAGCAGACCGGACTTGGCGCCGCCGCTGTCGCGGCCGCGGAACGCGTCGCCCGCCGGCGGCGCGCCGTCGTGGCCGCCGGTCAGCGGGCGCACGAGCTGCAGCGGCGGAGGTGGCGGATCGGCGACCGGCGGCGCGTAGCGCGTGAGCCGAGCGATCGTGTCCTCGGCCGGGCTCTCCGCCGGCAGCGCGGCCACCAGCGCGTCGACGATCGACGGCCCGTTGGCGATCGCGGTGCGCACGACCAGCGGCACGAACAGCGCGGTGCTGCGCTCGGCGGTCGGCCCCGGCTCGAACACGCGCGTGAGCGCGAGCGGGTGCGCGGGATGCGGTGCCAGGCCGCCCCAGAACTCGTCGGCGATGAAGCGCCCGAGCCCCGAGACGGTCACGTTGACGGTGACCACGTGCGCGCTCAGGCCATGCCCGACGAGATCGGCCGCGAGCAGTACCGGCTCTCCGGGAGCCGGTGCGCCGGCGTGCAGCCGGAACGTGCTGATGTTGCGGTCGGCGTCGAAGTGCGGCTCGAGCCAGTGCAGATCCTCGACGTTGCCCGGCGGGCTCCCGAGGCTGACCGCGGTGGCCGTCTTGTCGGTCAGCAGGATCGTGTCGAACGGCAGCGCGCCGGAGAGCACGCCGTGGCCCGCCCCGTCGGTCACGAGGATGTTCGGCCCGACCGCGATGCTGATGGTGACGCGGAAGTTGCCCGCGCTGCCGGCGTGGCGGGCTTCGAGCCGCAGGCTTGCCGGCCCGGCCGTCGCCAGCTCGGCGCCGGCGACGCCTCCCTGATTGGTCCCGCTCGTCGCCGTCGCGAAGACCCGCGACACGTAGAGGCGGCGGCCGCCGTTCTCGAAGAACGCACGGACGCCGTGGGCGAGGTGGTTGGTCACCTCGATCCCGCTGTACGTGAGCGGGTCGATCCCGCCGTAGATGCGCTCGAAGTCGAGGAACGTGGTCAGCAGCGGCGGCGGGCCGGCGACCGGTCCGAAGCGTGTCGGGCCGACGAACCCTGCGGTGCTCGTGCTGACGCCCTCGATCGTCTTCTGGCGGAAGCTCACCTCCTCCGCGTAGACGCCGGGTGCTAGGTACTCGGGCATGCCGCTGTCTCCTTCCTCGACCTCACGGGGACGTTCCGCCCGTCAGCAGGGATGACGCTCCGGCAGTCCGCAGCACGAGCTCGGAGCCGAACGTCAGCTCCGCCTGCAGCGCGTCCACCGGGGTGCCGGCCATATCCGGCCAGACCGCGACGCGCGGCTGGCCGAGGATGCTGGTGAGCTCCGGGGCACGGCCCGGGAGCGGGAACTCGAGCGCCTCGGGCGCGAAGCGCACCTCGACGGCGACGGGCCACGTCTGCGGCCCTGGCGCCACCGGGGCCGGAGGCGAGGCCGGCGGCGGGCCGCCGAACGTCGGGTACGGGAACCCGATCGCGACCGCGCCGGTCCCCGAGGCGACGCCGGCCCAGCGGCGTCCGGCCACGAGCACGTCGACGCGCGCGTAGGCGGCGGGCTCGCCCGTCGCCCGGTCGGCGATGTCCGCGCGGACCACCCCGAAGGCGGCCGGGAACGCGCGATCGGCGGCCGAGAACAGGAAGACCGGGCCGCCTGGCGGCGAGCCCGGTCCGGCCAGGCCCGCGTGCGGGGCCTCGAGCTCGAGCGTCATCGGGCAGAAGCGGCGTGACGGGTCGTCGACGGTGACCGCGAACCGGCCGGTCTGCACCGGCGCGCCGAGCGGGTCCTCGTCGCCGAGCGGGTACTCGACGCGGCGAAGGCCGGCAAGGCCGTGGAACGCGCGCACGCCGGACGGGGTGCGCGTCGCGACGCTCGGCTCGCCCTGCACGTCGAGCGGCCAGGCGACGACGTCGAGCGCGTCGCTGACCGGCGCCCCGGTCAGCGCGTCCCAGAACCACACGCCGAGCGGCGTGACGTGGTGCAGCTCGTACACACTCACGTGCGCACCTCGAAGCGGCCGAGGCGCTCCTGGACCGGCTCGCCGTCCGGCAGCCGGCGCCCGGACTCGATCCGTATGTTGCGGGCCACGTACGGCACCGACAGCTGATAGGAGCTCGGGCCGATCAGCTCCCACAGCCGCATCAGGTCCTCGGTGGCGATCTCGCCCGCGACCAGCTCGACCGTCTCGTCCTCGCGGAAGACGTCCTTGACGCGGTGGTTGAGCACACCGGAAGGCAGGACGGGGTTGTCCTCGAGCACGCGCATCATCCAGCCGGCGATCGCGTACTGCATCGACGCGTCCTTGCCCCAGGTGGTGAGCAGGAAGTGCAGGTCGAGCGGCAGCTCGGCGTCCAGGCGCGTTCCGTCGGGGAGGCGACGGCCGAGCGGGATCCGGCTCGTGCCGTCGATCATGATCCGGTACAGGAACAGCGACACGCCCGCGGTCATGTGCTGCGGGAAATCCGAGGCCGTATAGGTCTTGAACTCGAGGTTGTGCTCGAACGGGGCGCGCCGGGAGGCGTCGTTGAGGACGTCCACGACCGTGTTGCAGACCGCCTCGACGGCGCGCGCGTCGGCCACGTCAGGGCCGAGCGGATGTAGACGTGTTCAACACCGGCCGGGATGTTCCGGTGCCGCCGTCACGCCACCGTCACGGCGGCGTCACGAGCGCCTCGAGCCAGCGCGCCACGATCGCCAGCACGGCGTCGGCGCTCGCGGCGACCTCGACGCCCTCGTCACCGCGCTCGATGTCGAGCGTCGACGTGACGCGGGCGCGCAGACCGCCGTCCGCCGTCCACGCGCGCAGGACCAGCACGCCGGTCCGATCGTCCGGAGACCGTGCGTCAGACACGCCGTCAGCGTGACGCCGCAGCGTCACCTCAGCGTCACCGCGTCACGGTGACGCGGGAGACGAGCGCGCGCAGCTCGGCCGACGGCTCGAGCGCGAGCTCGTCGCGCAGCAGCGTGCAGAAGAGCCGGTATTGGCGCAGCGCTTCGCAGTGGTTACCGGCCGCCGCGTGCGCTTGGATCACGACGCGATGCGCGGTCTCGCGCAGCGGTTCGCCGGCCACCGACGCGAGCCCGGCGACGACCGCCTCGCCGTAACGGCCGCACGCCGACAGGTCCTCGCAGAGCGCGTCGAGCGCGAGCAGCCGCAGCTGCCGGAAGCGCTCGCGCTCGATCGTCAGCCAGTCGTCGTACCAGTCCGGAAGCAGCTCGCCGGCGTCGCACAGGTCGGCGAGGTCGTCCGGCCGCGCGTCGGCCGCGCCGCGCAGCGCGCGCCGAGCGCACGCGCCGACACGGTGCAGATCCACGCTGACGCCGCGGCCGAGCGCGATGCCCGCAGCGGTCGCCGAGATGAGGTCGTGCGCCCGCTGGCGGATGCGCCACAGCGTAGTCCGCAGCGCGGCCTGGGCCTGCTCCTCGCTCGCCTCGATCCAGAGCGAGCCGGCGACGTAGGCACGCTGGACCGGCCGGTCCTGCACCGCGAGGAACGCGACCAGCCGCTGGCCTCCGAGCGGCAGCTCGATCGCGGCGCCTTCCCGCCGCGCCGCGAACCCCCGAAGCAGGTCGAGGCTTACGGCCGGGTGCGGCTCGATGTGCGCTGCCTGAGAACCCATCGTGTCCATGCGGTTGAGCGCGCGAATGCCGGACCTGATACGGGTTGCGGCCGTGACCCGCACTTCCCCCCTGCGCGACCAGCTCGCCGAGCTGGAGGCCGAGCACGCGACGCTGCGGGCCGAGCTCGCGGCGTTCGAGTCCGACTACCTGCGGGCGGTCGGGATCGTGATGGCCGAGCTGCACGAGCTCGAGGCGCGGATCCTCGCGCTCGTGGCGGTGCGCTCAGGCACGCCCGGCGACGCCGCGGCCGCCGACGCTGCGCGCGAGCGCGCGCGGGAGACCACGACGGCGATCCGCTCGATCCCGGTACCCCCCGGGCCGCCGCCGACCGCCGATCTCAAGACGCTGTTCCGCGACGCGGCCAAGCGCATGCACCCGGACCTCCAGCGGCACCCGGACGGGCGCGTGCACGCGGAGGCGTTCATGAAGCGGCTCAACCAGGCCTACCGCTCGGGCGAGGCCGACGCGATCGCCAACCTGGTCCGCCAGTGGGAGACGTCGCCGTACGCGACCGCGGCGGCGAACGACTCCGACCGGCTGCTGCGGGTCGCCGTGGCTGAAGCGCAACGGCGGCTCGAGGAGGCGCGCGCGACCGAGCTCGCGCGGCTGATGGAGCGCTCGCTGGCGGCCACCATGGACGGCCGCGACCTGCTGCTCGAGCTCAAGCGCGAGGCCGAGGCCGCGCTCGTCGCGGGCCGCCTGCGGCTGGCCGGGCTCGAGGCCTCAAGCTGACGCGTCAGGGTGTTGACCCACGTCGGGTAAGCCGAACACGAACCGGGGGGTGCCCCCCGTGTGAAGCGCTCGCCGGCGTCGCTAACTTCAAGTAACCCGCCCATGTCCAAGCTCCTCCGCCGAATCAAGCGGCATCGCCGCTCCGCCAACCGCCGCCCCCGCTCCTCGGGCTGGGGCCTGCGCGCGCTCCCCGTCTGATCACGTTGCGCCCGTGCGCGGGCGTGGCAGACTGAAGGCATGAGACGGCACTCGCTCGTGCCTTCCGACCCGGGGCTCCTCGCCCGCATGGTCGTCGCCGCCGTGGTGACGCCGCTGATCGTGCTCGCCGGCCTCGTCCTCGTGTTCGCGGTGGCGCCGACGAAGATCGTCATCGTCGTCGCCATAGCCTGCCTCGTGGGCATCGGCACGACGATCAAGGAGCGCGGCAACGCGCCACGGAGCCACGCCGTCTCGGAGGCCGAGGAGCCGGCGCTGCACGCGATCGTGGAGCGGCTGTGCCTGCTCGCCGACCTGCCGAAGCCGGCGATCGTGGTCGAGCCTGAGCCGATGCCCAACAGCTGGGTCGTCGGCACGCGGACGCGCGGGTATCGCCTGCACCTCACACGCGGGCTGCTCGATCGACTCGAGCCGCATGAGCTGGAGGCCGTGATCGGCCACGAGCTCGCCCACATCGCCAACCGCGACGCCGCGGTGATGACCGTCGTCGGCGGCCCTGGCGCCGCACTGCTCGGCGGCGGCCGCAACCTGGTCAGCATCGGATGGTTCGTGATGGCCGGCGCCGCGGTCGCGATGGTCATCGGCTGGATCGCGAGCCTCGGCACGCGCGCGCTCTCGCGCTACCGCGAGTTCGCGGCCGACGCCGGCTCGGTCGCGCTGACCGGCAGCGCCGCGGCGCTCGCCTCGGCGCTGATGAAGGTCTCTGAGGGCATCTCCGCGATCCCGCAGAAGGACCTGCGCGTCGAAGCCGCGCGCGACGCGTTCCACCTCCTCCCCGTCGCCCGCGACGGGGAGGACCGCTACCACCTGCCCGCCACCCACCCGTCGCTGCAGGCCCGGATCGCCCGGCTCGAGAAGCTCGAGCACGCGCTGCAGCGCTCAAGGTCCTCTTAGACGCGACGGCGTACCGTCGGACGCGTGCTCGCGCTGCTCGCCCTCGCCGTCGTCACCAACCCGTACTTCCCGCTGGCGCCCGGGACGCGGTGGGAGTACCGCGGCGTTGAGGGCGGCCTACCGGCGCGCGACGTCGTGACCGTCTCGACGCGCACCGAGCTGGTGGGCGGCGCCGAGTGCGCTGTCGTTCACGACCTCCTTTACCAGAGCGGGCGCCTGGTCGAGCGGACCGTCGACTTCTACACGCAGGACGAGGCCGGGAACGTCTGGTACTACGGCGAGGACACCGCCGAGCTCGACTCACGCGGCCGCGTCAAGAGCACCGAGGGCTCGTGGCGCGCCGGGCGGGACGGCGCGAGGCCCGGGATCTTCATGCCCGCCCACCCGCGCGCCGGCCAGACCTTCCGGCAGGAGGATTACCCCGGCCACGCGGAGGACCGGTTCTCGGTGATGTCCGTCCACAACCGCGCGTTGAAGACCAAGGAGTGGACGCCGCTGGAGCCCGGCGTGCGCGACCGCAAGTGGTACGTGCGCGGGATCGGTCTCGTCGCCGAGGCGACCGTCAAGGGCGGATCGGACCGCCTCGAGCTGCACTCGTTCAGAACGGCGTGACCTCGCCGTTGGCGGCGAGCCAGGCGACCGCTTCGCGCAGCGCCTCCAGCACCGTGTAGCGCGGCGCGTAGCCGAGCACGGCCTTCGCGCGCTCGATGCTCGCGGCGATGCCGCGGCCGACGTGCGCGCGCGTCGCCTCGGCGTGCCGCGCGCCCACGCGGCGCTCGAACTCCGGCCAGTCGACGAGCTCCACCACCGGCTCGCGCCCCCACCAGGCCGCCGCGCCGTGTGCCAGCCCGCGCAGCGTCATCGCCTGCTCGGCGACGACGTGGAAGCTCGCGCCGATCGCCTCCGGGCGGGTGAGCGCGCGCTCGAACGCCTGGGCGACGTCGTCGGCGTGGACGTGGTGGACCACGCCGAGCCCGAGGTCGGGCAGCGGCAGCGGCTCGCCCGCGGCCAGCCTGCGCCAGACATCGTTGTCGAAGTTGCCGGCCGGCGTGACCACGTTCCAGCCGTGCCGTCAGGGAATCCCTCGGCGCGGTGGAGGGCCCGGGAGCCGGGCCGGTGATGTGGCCCGGGTGGAGCACGACGCTCGGCACGCCGCCGGCGATCGTCTCGCGCCACAGCAGCGCCTCGATCGCCGCCTTGCCGGTGCCGTAATCGCCGTAGGCGGTGCGCGGCTCGTCTTCGGTCACCGGCACGCGGGCGGCCGGCCCGTGGACCCAGATCGTGCCGCAGTGGATCAGCAAGGGGCGCGAAGGGCGGAGCGCGTCGACCAGCCGCTGCGCCTCCTCCGGCGTGAAGCAGACCATGTCGATGACGGCGTCGGCGCCCAACGCCGCCACGCGGTCCTCGAAGCCCGCGCTCGCCCGGTCGTCGGTGAGCCGCTCGACCGCGCTCCACTCGGGCGCCGGCGAATACGGCTCGCGCGTGCCGCGGCTGAGCGCGATGACGTCGTGGCCCGCCCGCACCAGGCGCGGGACCAGATAGGTGCCCACGTGGCCGGTGGCTCCGATCACGGCAATGCGTCGCATCGCTGCAGACTATGTGGCCAAGGCCGATTACCAGGGGGTGGTGCCGCGTCACACGTCGACCCGAGCCGCCTGGCTGATCCTGGCCGCGTTCGCGCTGCTGGCCGTGCCGGTCACCGCGAAGGTGCGCGAGCAGGTGCGGGGCGACAACGTGCAGGCCTTCGGCGCGCAGGCGGCGAGCGTCGGCGCGTCGGTGACCACGGCGGTGCAGCGGATGGACGACCTCACGCTCGCCGCGCGTACGCTCCTGGCCGCCAACCCGGACCTGACGAACCGCCAGTTCACCGAGTGGTATCGCGGCATGGGCGTCGAGGGCCGCTTCCCCGGCGTCGCCGGGTTCGGCTACACCGAGCGCGTGCCGCGCACCCACCTGGCGCGCTTCGTCGGCGAGCTGGGCGCCGACCCGATCCCGGGCGCCACCAAGGGCTCGTTTGAGGTGATCCCGCCGGGCGACCGGCCGGCCTACTGCCTCGCCCGCCTCGGCGTCGGGGCGTCGGGCGGCGCGTACGCGATGGTCGAGCTCGGCGTCACCGGCCTTGACCTGTGCGCGCTCTCGAAGCTGCTCGACTCCGCGCGCGACAGCGGCAGCTTCAGCGCATTCGTCGTCAGCGCCGGGGGCGCGCGCGGCGGCGCCGGGCTGTTCGAGGTGATCGCGCCGGTCTACGAGGGCGGCGTCGTGCCGCAGACGCTCGAGCGCCGGCGCGAGCGCATCAAGGGCTGGATCATCGGCCTGTTCGACGCCGGCCCGATCCTGCGCGCGGCGGTGGCGGGCCAGGAGGGCGCCGCAGTCTCGCTCGCGCGCGAGCACGCCGCGGTGCGCGACACGCGCGTCCCGGCGGGTGACGGCGCCGGCTTCCGGACGCTGCTGAACTCGCTCGAGAGCTCATCCGCCGCGTCGTACGGCCGCGTCCCTCAGGGTCCGGCGCTGCGGCGCAGCTTCACCGTGGACGCCGACGGCCGCTGGGTCGTCTCGGTGTCGCGCGCCGCGCCGCGCGGCCTCGCCTCGCCGGACGGCGTGGCCGGGATCGCGTTCATCGGCTGGCTCGTGATCGGGCTGCTCCTCTCGCTGCTGGTGCACGTGCTGGCGCGCGGGCGCGAGCGGGCGCTGCGGATGGTCGACGAGAAGACCGGCCAGCTGCGCCACCAGGCGCTCCACGACGCGCTCACCGGGCTGCCGAATCGCGCGCTGATCATGGACCGCGCCGACCAGCTGCTCGCGCGCGCTCGGCGCGAGCGCTTCGAGCCGGCGGCGATGTTCATCGACCTCGACGGCTTCAAGGACGTCAACGACACGCTCGGGCACGAGTCCGGCGATGAGCTGCTGCGCGCGGTGGCGAGCCGGATCTCCGGCGTGCTGCGCGACAGCGACACGGTCGGGCGGCTCGGCGGCGACGAGTTCGTCGTGCTCGTCGAGGGCGACCCGGACACCGTGGCGGAGCGGATCCTGAACGTGCTGCGTGAGCCGTTCGAGCTGCGGGCGTCGGACTCGCCGGTCTCGCTCACCGGCTCGATCGGCATCGCCTCGGGCGCCCGCGAGGCGGCCAAGGACCTCCTGCGCGACGCCGACATCGCGCTGTATGAGGCCAAGGGCGCGGGCCGCGACCGGGCTGCCGAGTTCCGCCACGAGATGCACATCGCCGCGTCCGAGCGGATGGCGCTCGGCAACGACCTGCGGGGCGCGCTCGACGCCGGCGAGCTGTTCCTCGTCTACCAGCCGGTCCACGAGCTCGCAAACCGCGACATGGTCGGCGCGGAGGCGCTGCTGCGCTGGCAGCACCCGGCGCGCGGGCTCGTCCCGCCGGCCGAGTTCATCGCGCTCGCCGAGGAGACCGGGCTGATCGTCCCGATCGGCGCCTGGGTGCTGCGCACCGCGTGCCTGGAGGCCGCCCGCTGGCACGCCGACGGGCACCCGATCCGCGTCGGCGTGAACGTCTCGACCCGCCAGCTCGAGGACCCGGCGCTGCTCGACAGCGTGCAGCGCGCGCTCGACGTCAGCGGGCTCGCCGCCCGGCACCTGACGCTGGAGATCACCGAGACCGCGCTGATGCGCGATCCCGCGCACGCCGCGGACGTGCTGCACGCGCTGAAGGCGTTCGGCGTGCGCGTGGCGATCGACGACTTCGGCACCGGCTACTCCTCGCTCGCCTACCTGCAGCAGCTCCCGGTCGACTCGCTGAAGATCGACCGCGCGTTCGTCACCGGCTCGCACGCGCTGGCCGAGACGCTCGTCCAGCTCGCCCGCAGCCTGAAGCTGCGCAGCATCGCCGAGGGGATCGAGGAGGAGTCGCAGCTCGAGCACCTGCGCGCGCTCGGCTGCGACCGCGGCCAGGGCTACCTCTTCTCGCCGCCGCTGGACGCGCCGGCGCTGGAGCGCTACCTGAGCGGGGCGCCGGCCCATGCCGGGCCGGCGCCTCTCAGGTCTATGGCGTCGTTGTCGAGAGCGTGAACGTCAGGGTCTTGGCGTAGGACCCCGTACGCAGCGCGTCGTTGGCGCCGATGTGCTGCTGGAACGCGATCGTGACCGCCTCGTTGGAGGTCGGGTTCGACCACGTCTTGAGCGTCGTCGGCGCCGCCGAGCCGCCGACATCGGCGAACGGCCCGCCCGCGTTGGCCTGCAGCGCCGACGGCAGCGAGAACGTGCCGTTGACGAGGTGGCCGGTGGCGGTGCTTGACGGATCGGCCACGCTCAGCGTGGCGTCACCGGCGGTGGAGACCACGTTGGCGGTCGTCTGCGCCGCGTAGTCCTTCGCGATGCCCGCCGTGAACGCGCCGAAGCTCGCGGGCGTGCCCAGCGTGAGCGAGAGCGTCGCCGGCACGGTGCCGCCGACGGTGCCGTCGGCCGTGCCGGTCGCCGCCGCGAGCGCGGCCCGGCCGCCCACGACCGGGATCGTGATCGAGCTGCCGGCCAGGTCCAGCGTCAGCTGGGTGCCGGCCGCAGGCCGGATGTCGTAGTTGCGATCGGTCGAGAACACCATCAGCGCCAGCCGGCGGCCGGCCGGGACGACCGCGTCCTTGGCCTGCATGTCGAAGTGCAGGTCGTAGAACGTGCCCGGGGTGACCGGATCGCTGACGTAGTCGGACGTGCGGTTCTCGGGATCGAGCCAGCCGCGCGTCAGGATCACGCCGCCCGTGGTGTCCGTCGCCGGGTAGCTGATCAGCGCAGCCGACAGGTTCGCTCTCGGCTTGCTGAACGCCGTCCGCAGCTTCACCGACGGCGTGCCGCTGATGCGGATGTCGTTGTTGAGGACGTTGGACTGGTAGACGAGCCGGTTCGGCGAGGTCGCCGCGTCACGCAGGACGGTGTCGGCCTGCGCGGCGTCGTCGGTCAGCGTCTCCTGCGCGGTGCCGGAGGCGCCCAGCGAAAGCCCGCCGCGCGCGCTGCCGCCCGCGGTCAGCATCTCGGTGACCGGCGCGCTGGCCGGGTCCGGCCATTCCGCATACGACGTCGGGTTGCTCGTATTGCAGCCAAGGCTCACGATCGCGCCGTCGGCGACCTTGGAACCGGCCGCCGTGGCGACGGCCGCCGCGAGCGTCACGTGCGTCGCGTCGGGGATGTTCGTGATCGTCTGCGTCACGTTGGACACCGTGCCGTCGGCGGCGGTGACCGGGATCGTCAGCCGGTAGCCGAGCGGGAATGGGCTCGTGGAGGCCACCGTCAGCGTGGTCGTGTTCGACTGGTCGCCGGTCACCGTGGTCTGGCGCGGCGGGCAGGTGGCCGCCTCACGCACGACGTAGGACTTCGGCATGCTCTCGACGCCGTTCTGGACACCGTAGAGGTAGCGGCTGAACCAGCGGTTGATGAGCACGTCCGGCGGCGAGCCGCCGTGGCCGCCCTGGTGGAAGTAGAACTGATGCGGCACGTTGTTGCGCTTGAGCGCGTCCTGGAACTGCGCCGCGTTCTTGGTCATGACGTTGAAGTCGTTGTTGCCGTGCGCGATCAGCGCCGCGGCGTGGACGCTGTTGACGTCCTTCATGTAGTCGCGCTCGTCCCAGAACGCGCTGCGGTTGCCGGACAGCCGGTCCTCGGAGACGCCGATGTCCGCCATCTTCTGGCGGCAGATCTGGTACATGCCGCTCGCCTTCTCGTCAAGGCGCGAGTAGACGTCGTCGACGAGCACATCGAGGTCCTCGCCGAGGAACGAGTTGTTGCCGGTGCCGCCGGCCGCGGAGTGCGGCGCACGCACCTGGCCGTTGGCGCGGTAGTAGTCGTACCAGTCGGAGATCGCCGAGATCGGGACGATCGCCTCGAGCCCCTGGACGCCGGTGGTTGCGGCCGCCTCGGGGATCGTGCCGTTGTACGACGTGCCCATCATGCCGACCTTGCCGGTCGCCCACGTCGGCAGCGGCGCCTCGGTGTTGCCGGTTTGCGTCGTATACGCCTTCGCGCGCCCGTTCAGCCAGTCGATGATCGCCGTCGCGCCGAGCGTCTCATTGCGGCCGCCGGACGTCGGGCAGCCCGTGGACCAGCCGGTGCCCGGCGACTCGGAGTGCACGACGCCGAAGCCGCGCGGCACCCACTGGGCCTCGAAGTCGTTGCTGATGTAGGTGGCGTCCCTAGGGTCTTGGCCGGCGGTAGGCACCGCCGTGTCGCGCGGGGTCCAGAACGGCGCGAACGCCCGGGCCGGCGGCTGCGCACCGAGCTCGTGCGCGACGTTCCAGTTGCTGTAGTTCGGCGCGGTGCCCGCGAAGTACGGGCTGTCCTCGTAGATGACCGGGACCTTCAGGCCGTCGGACATCGTCTCCGGCGGCAGCACATAGTCCGCGTGCATTCGGTCGAGCTTGCCGTCGCCATCGGAGTCGAACGTGCTCTCGACCCACACCTGGCCCTGCACCCACTCCCTGCGGACCGTCGTGAACACGGACTGGGCCAGGCCGTTGACGAACGTCGGGACGGCCGGCACCGGCTCGGGCGCCGGCGCGGCGAGCCCCACGGGCTTGTCGGGCATCTTCGGCGGAATCGGAGCCGCAGACGCCGCACTGGCCCCCACGACCGCCGCCATGGCGCTCGCCGCAACGGCGGTCGCCAGGAGTCTGATCCTCAAGTCTCTGCTCCCCTCTCAAGCAATGCTTGCCAGCAGTTGAGCGTCCATGGTGTCGCGCGCCCCGGCGATCGGCAACGTTCAGGTGCGCGCCACGTGATGAGATGTCTACACGCCTATGCGGGTCGACGCGGTCGAGCAGGAGCGCTACTGGTATCCCGATGATGGCGGCGAGGTGTGGGTCGCCGGGTATCAGCTCGTGGACGCCGAGGGGCGCTATCTCGGGCGCGATGCGCCCGAGCTGGTGGACGCCGGGCTGCGCGTGGCGGGCGTGGCCGGGGCGGGAGCGCACCACTCCGGCGCGTTGCAATCGGACGCGGCGGCGCCCGGGAGCGTGCTCGTGCTCCGGCGCGAGAACGAGAACGAGCACGACGCCAACGCGATCGCCGTGGAGACGGCCGCCGGCGAGATGCTCGGGTTCGTCCCGCGCGAGCTCGCCGCCGAGCTCGCGCCGCGCATCGACGCCGGCGAGCCGTTCTCGGCGCTCGCGCTGCGCGAGCAGCGGGCCACCCCGCGCGACCCGCGGTCCGGGCTGACGATGCTGCTGGCGCCGGCCTCCGAGGTCCACTTAAGGGTGCTGCCCGTACCCCGAGATTAGAGATCTCCGTCGTACGCGGGCCGTCGCCGGAGCCGGATGATCCAGCACATGCTTTGCACGGACGCCCCCACCCAGCCCCGAGTCGCGACGTACGGTGCCGCGCTGACCTTCGAGACGATCGAGGCCTTCGAGGCCCGCCCCGCCCCCGTGCGGCTGCGGCCGTGGGAGGACACGCTGCTGCGCGTGCTCGACGGCGTGCTGCGCCTGACCACGGAGTGCGAAGAGCGCCGGATGGGCGTCGGCGAGGAGGCCATCCTCCCCGCCGGAACGCCGCATCAGCTCGCGGGCGTGGACGGCGCCGCCCGCGTCGTCATCGGCTACCGCTGAGCCTGGATCGCGGTGATCGCGACCGTGTTGACGATGTCGTGCACGGTCGCGCCTCGCGAGAGGTCGTTGACCGGCTTGTTGAGCCCCTGAAGGACGGGCCCGATCGCGACCGCGCCTGCGCTTCGCTGGACCGCCTTGTAGGTGTTGTTGCCGGTGTTGAGGTCGGGGAAGATGAACACGGTCGCGCGCCCCGCGACCGTGCTCTCGGGCAGCTTCGTCCGCGCGACGCTGGCGTCGACCGCGGCGTCATATTGGATCGGCCCGTCGACAGAGAGCTCCGGCGCCCGCTCGCGCACGAGCCGCGTCGCCTCCCGCACGCGATCGACGTCGGCGCCGGTCCCCGAGCTTCCGGTCGAGTAGGAGAGCATCGCCACGCGCGGCTCGACGCCGAACTGCGCCGCGGTCGCCGCCGAGGAGACCGCGATGTCGGCGAGCTCCTCGGCCGTCGGCTCGGGATTGATCGCGCAGTCCGCGTAGACGAGCACGCGGTCGGCGAGGCACATGAAGAACGCGCTCGAGACCATCGCGACGCCGGGCCGCGTCCGGATCAGCTCGAAGCTCGGGCGGATCGTCTCCGCGGTCGTGTGGGTGGAGCCGGAGACCATCCCATCGGCCATCTCCAGCGCGACCATCAGGGTGCCGAAGTACGACGGGTCGGCCACGATGTCGCGCGCGACGTCGACCGTCACGCCCTTGTGCTCGCGACGTCGCGCATACTCCAGCGCGAAGTGCTCCGCCAGCTCCGGCTCGGCCGGATCGAGCACGTGCGCGCCTGCGATGTCGAGCCCCAGCCGGGCCGCCGCCCCGCGCACCTCCAGCTCGGAGCCCAGCAGCGTCAGCTGGGCCACGCCGCGCAGCAGCAGCGTCTCGGCGGCGCGCAGGATCCGCTCCTCGGTGCCCTCGGGCAGCACGATGTGGCTGATGTGCTCGCGCGCGCGGTCGAGCAGCGTGTACTCGAACATCAGCGGCGTGACCGCTCGCGAGCGCGACACGTCGAGCCGGCCGAGCAGCTCGTCGCCGTCCACGTGGCGCTCGAACAGCGCAAGCGCGGTGTCGATCTTGCGGCGCGCCTGCGGGCTGATGCGGCCCTCGTGAGCGCCCGCCAGCATCGCGGTCTCATAAGTGCCTCGCGAGGTGAGGACCACCGGCGGCATCGCCCGCCCGTCGACCGGCGCGAGGAGCTGCTGCGGCGGTCGCAGCCCGCCGGTGAGCACGATCCCCGACACGGCGGGGAGCGTGCTGGACGCGTGCGCGTAGAGCGCGCCGAGCAGCACGTCGTGACGGTCGCCGGGCGCGACAACGAGCGCGCCGTCGTGAAGGCGGTCGAGCAGGTTCGGAAGCGTCATTGCGCCGATCAGCACGCTGAGCGCGTCGCGCCCCAGCAGCTCCGGATCGCCCGCGATCAGCTCCCCCTCGCACGCCGTCGCGATCTGCCCGACCGTCGGCGCCATCAGCAGCCTCACCTCGGGCACCACGTACGCGTCGACGAGCGCCGACACCGCGTCCATGGACTCCGGATCGACGCGGTTGACGATCGCGCCGACGACCGCGCAGCCGGCGCCGCGGACCGCGCCGAGCGCGACGCCCAGCGCCGTCTGCACGTCCTCAGGCGAGCGGTCGTGGCCGGTCACGATGCAGATCACCGGCAGGCCGAGGTTCAGCGCGATGCGGGCATTGAACTGCAGCTCGCCGGCGGTGCCGACGCCCTCGAAGTCCGTCCCCACCACCAGCACGCCGTCGCAGTCCGCCGCCAGGGCGCGATAGCGGGCGACGATCTCCTCCAGGGCGCGCGCCTCGTCGGCGCGCACGTCCTCGTAGCCGACGCCCGCGGACACGACGTCCGCGCCGCAGGCGCTCAGCAGCTCGAGCAACGGATCGTCGGCCGGCGCGACCGGATGGAGCACGCCCAGCCGGCGCACTCGGCGCGCCAGCAGCTGCTGGACGCCGAGCGCGATCGCCGATTTCCCGGTCGCCGGCTCGCAGCCGGCCACGTATACGCCCTGGCTCATGACTTCGCACATGGTCGCGAAGTCGCGGCCTCGGTGTATTACGCCGCCTCCTCCACCGGCGCGTCGACCTCGCGCACGAGGTCTGCGAGCACGTCGCGCAGCCGCGCGTTCAGCTCAGCATCGGCCAGATCGCCGTCGTCGGTGAACGCGCTGTCGGCCAGCCCGACCGGCAGCTCGGACTCGAGCACGTGCGCGCCGCTGGCCTTGAGCGCCTTGCGCACCTCGGCCTGCGCCCACACCGCTCCGAACAGGCCGGTGCTCGCGCCGATCACCGCACATGCCTTGTCGCGCAGCACGTTCTCGGGGAACGGCCGCGACGCCCAGTCGAGCGCGTTCTTGAGCGCGCCCGGCAGCGACGCGTTGTATTCGGGCGTGGCGATCAGGAGCGCGTCGGCCTCGTCGATCTCGGCCAGGAACGCGCGCACCGCCGCCGGCGGGTCGGTCTCCTCGTCCTCATTGAACGCCGGGATCTCCGCGAGCCCGCTCCACTCGCTCAGCACGGCTCCGGGCGGGAGCCGATCGCCCGCCGCCCGGAGCAGCTTCCGGTTGTGGGATCCCTCGCGCAGGCTGCCCGCGATGCCGAGGATCCGCATCGGGATTACGCCTGCTCGACCAGCGACAGCTCGACCGTCAGGGTGACCTGGTTGGCGAGCGCGCCGTCGCCCGACGGCAGCGGCACGTTCCAGTTGAAGTCCCACTGGGTGCGGTCGATCGCCGCCTCCAGGTTCAGGTGGCCGCGCGTGTTGCCGAACGCGTCGCCGGCCGGCGCCTGCCAGGTGCCGGTGGCGACGACCGGGTTCGTGATGCCCTTGATGGTCAGCTCGCCCTCGGCGCTCGCGGTGCCGTCGTCATTGAGCTCCAGCGACGTCGAGGTGAACGTCACCTGCGGGTGATTGCCGGCGTCGAAGAACTCCGGGCCGAGCACATGGGCGCGGAACTGCTCGGGCGAGCGGATCGAGATCGACTCGACCTTGGCGGCGCCCTCGAGGCGGCCGTCGGCGAGCGTCGCCTGAACCTCGTCGAGCGTCCCCTTGAAGATCGACACGCCCTGGTAGCGCACCGCGAAGCCGAAGCTCGAGTGCACGGGGTCGACGGTGTAGGTGCCGCTAAGCGGCGCAGCTGCGGTGGTCATGGCGGTGGCCTCCCGGCTTTCTCTCTGTGGGTTTACGTCCTGTAAACGGATCGCGGTCCGCTTACGCCCGCACACCTTAGCGCAACCGATTTCGGATGCAACTAGATCCGTGGAGACATCTCCACGGCCGGGTGGGTTTCACGGTCCGCTCAAGAGGTACGTGTCTCCTGTGCGCGCGGACGGGACCGCGCGCTGGGCCAAATCGGGAGGGCTCATGAGAGGCAGAGTGAGGGCGCGTCGGGCTTGCGGGCTTGCGGTCGTGGCGCTGCTCGCGCACGCCGGGGTGGCAAGCGCGCAGGCGGAGAACCAGGTGACTGGGCTCACAGCGACGCAGTCGGACGGCTTCACGAGGCTCCGCTGGACGGCGGTGCCGAACGCGACCGACTACCAGATCGAGCGCACGCCGGTCGACGCCGCCGGCGCGCCGGCGGGCGACGCCGTCGTCGTCGGCGTGTGGCAGCCGGAGAGGACGGTCACGCCGGACAAGCCGGCGTTCGCCGACGCCGGCTTCGCGCTCGGCAACCGCTATCAGTGGCGCGTCCGAGCGCGCTTGGGGACGACGCCGCAGCCGTACTCGGACCCGGTGTCGGGGACGACGCTGCCGCAGTGGGGCTCCGGCGCCGGCGCCTCGCTGCGCACGCAGTACGAGACGGCCGGGGATGGCACGTACACGAGCGACGTGAACGAATACGCGTACGAGGCGGCGCTCGACCAGGCGTCCGATCGCGTGCGCATGGTGCAGATCGCCGAGACGATCGAGCACCGCGCGGTCAACATGCTGATCATCGGCAACCCGGCGCCGCCGGCGACGGCCGCGGCGATCTCGGACCGGCCGGCCTACGCGGTCAACTGCAACGTCCACGGCAACGAGCCGTCGGGCCGCGAGGCGTGCTTCATCATGGCGCGCGAGCTCGCATTCACGACCGATCCGCGGATGCTCGACATCCTGTCGCGGATCACGATCCTGCTCGTGCCGTCGATCAACGCCGACGGCCGCGCGCACAACACGCGCGGGAACACCACGGGGCAGGACCTCAACCGCGACTACGCGAACATCACGCAGAACGAGACCAAGGGCTTCGTGGCGATGCTGCGCGACTACACGCCCGAGGTGCTGATCGACTCCCACGAGGGCGACAGCGAGGACCTGCCGATCCTCACCGCCCGCTCGCTCAACGTGCCCAGGCCGTTCTACGACGAGGGCAAGGAGCAGATGGTCGAGGGCTGGATGTACGGGCACGCGGCCGTCGACGGCTGGTGGATGGGCCCCTACAGCACCGGCGGCGACAGCCACGAAGGCATCCTGCGCAACACCGGCGCGCTGAAGAACACGATGAGCATGCTCGGCGAGGCGCGCGGCTCGGGCGGCGTGACCCGGCCGGCGGAGGCGGGCAACACCCTCGGCAACCGCAACCGCAAGGTCTACGCGCACCTGTGGGAGAACTACCAGGGGCTCGAGTACTACAACGCGCGGCTGCCAATCATCCACAACCTGATCCAGGCCTCGATCGCCTACAACGTGTCCAACACGGGCCCGGTCGTGCTGCGCGGCTCCTGGCCGTGGCCGTACAACCCGGTCAACGGGGCGAACACCGGGCTGCCGGACGTCGACGCGGTCACGTCCGACCACGTCCTCGACCCGCCGCCCTGCGGCTACTTCCTCACGCCCGAGCAGTACGCGGGCGCCAACCCGGACGGGACCGTGCAGGAGCGGCTCGCGTTGCACGGCATCGCGGTCGAGAAGTGGCCGAACGGCTACCTGGTGCGGCTCGCGCAGCGGCAGCGGGGGCTGATCGCGCCGATCCTCGACGGCGCGTCGGTCGACCCGTCGCCGATGGTCGCCGGGACGCGGCTGTACGACTGCCCGGCCAAGGCCGAGGGCGGCGTCGGCGGCACGGTGCCGGCGACGCTGTCGCTGACGCTCGGTCCGCCGGCAGCGTTCGGCGCGTTCACGCCGGGCGTCACCCAGGACTACTTCGCCGGCACGACCGCGAACGTGACCTCGACGGCGGGTGACGCGCTGCTGAGCGTGTCCGATCCGGACACCGTCGCGCCGGGCCACCTGGTCAACGGCGCGTTCTCGCTGCCTGAGCCGCTGCAGATGCGCGGGCGCAAGGGCGACGCGCAGGGCACGGCGTACAACCCGATCGGCGCCCAGTTCAACCTCCTCACCTGGAGCGGACCGGTGTCCAACGACCCGGTCGCGCTCGACTACAAGCAGACGATCAAGGCAAGCGACCCGCTGCGCACGGGCACGTACAGCAAGACGCTGACGTTCACGCTCTCGACCACGAGCCCGTAGCGATCAGCACGGCCCCGCGGGGCTGCCCGGCGGACTGCAGAGGAACTGCACGTCGGGCAGCCCCGGGCTGCTGAGGTCGTACCTGAGCAGGCGGCCGATGCGCTGCGCCCGGGTGACCGAGAGCTCGATGCGCGCCTTCCTGGACAGGGTGCGGCGGCCGAGCGCGGCGTGCAGGTTGACCGAGCGCCGGTTCGCGCCGACGGTCCGCGTGACCGTCCTCGGGCACGCGCTCGAGCCGGTGCACTTGAGCGTGATCGCCGTCTTGGGCGGGAAGCCCTTGGCGATCAGCGTCAGGTTGCGCGTGCCGTTGCCGGCGCTCCGCCACGTCCCCACCACCGAGCCGGTGAGAGGCGGGAACGGCGCGACGAGCCCGTCGCAGTTCTCGTCGACGCCGTTGCCGATGATCTCACTGGCGGTGGGGCGGATCGCCGGGTCGGTGTCGTCACAGTCCTGCGGGCGCGCGATGCCGTCGCGATCGCGGTCGAGGTTGGTCGCGTCCACGCCGTCGCAGTTCTCGTCGGCGCCGTTGTCGGGGAGGTCGGTCGCGCCCGGGCGGATGGCGGCGTTGGCGTCGTTGCAGTCGGCCGGGCGGCGGACGCCGTCCTTGTCGGCGTCGCCTTCGATCTGCTCGCAGCTCGAGCGCGTGTCGGCGTCGTCGGAGATCGCGGTGTCGTCGCCGTCGCCGCAGTCGACCTGCTCGCGGACGCCGTCGCGCGAGACCACGTTGTCGTTCCCGGCGCCGGCGTGGAAGATGTCGGCGCCGCCGCCGCCGAACAGCGCGTCGTCGCCGTCGCCCCCGTTGAAGATGGTGGTCAGCGTCAGTGAGGGACTGACCGACGCGACGTCGTTGCCGGGGCCAAGGTCGAGCAGGATCGTGTTGAGGCCGTTGCGCGGGCAGTCGACCGAGTTCGTGTCATCGCCGACGAACGCGCACGGCGGGTCGGCGCCGAATCCGTCGCCGAAGTTCGTGAAGCGCACGACGTCGCCGACCTGGAAGACCGCGATGTCGTCGGCGTCGTTGGAGACCGGGTTGGAGTACGTCAGCGTCCCGCCGGTGACGGTGATGATGCCGACGGCGTGCGCGGAGCCCGGCGCCAGCAGGCCGATCAGGATGGCCAGCAGCGCGACCCGGATCAGCATGCCCGCCCCTTGCTCTCGCCCGGCCGGCGGCAGACGATCGACTGCGCCGGCAGCTCGTCGGACTTCATCCGCCACGTGTACGTGCGGCCCACCACGCCCCTCGCGGTTATCTGCACGACCACGCGTGCGCCGGCGCTCAGCCTCGCGTTGCCGAAGTAGCCGCGCAGCGACACCGGCGCGAGGTCGCGCGGCACCGTCCGCCGCTTGGTCGAGCGGAACGGGCAGCCCTTGCCCGTGCAGGTGACCGCGATGCGGGCGCCGGCCGGAGCGTTGCGGACGACAAGCCCGCGCACGCGCGTGTACGTGGCGGTGTACTGCCAGTTCGTTGCCACGAGCGAGCGCAGGAGCGCGAAGCCCTGGGCGATCGAGTCGCAGTTCTCGTCGACGTCGTTGCCACGGATCTCGAGCGCGCCCGGATGGATCGCGGCGTTCGTGTCGTCGCAGTCGATCGGGATGGCGAACCCGTCCCGGTCTTTGTCGAGGTCCTGGTTGTCGCGGCCGTCGCAGTCCTCGTCGATCCCGTTTCCGAGGATCTCCGGCGCGCCCGGATGGATGTTCGCGTTCGCGTCGTTGCAGTCGGTCTGGGTGCTGAAGCCGTCGTGGTCGTTGTCCACGCCGGTCTCGCACTCGGCGATGATGTCGATCGGGTCGTTGTCGGCCTGGTCGTTGCCGCTGCCGCACGAGATCCGCTCGGCGAGCCCGTCGCCGGCGGCGAAGATCTGGTCGTCGCCGGCCTCGCCGAAGTACTCGTCGATCCCGCCGCCGCCGGTGAGCCTGTCGTTGCCGGCGCCGCCGGAGAGCACGTCGTTGCCTCCCCCACCGGTGAGCGTGTCGTTGCCGTCGTTGCCGGCGAGCTCGAGCGGGACGGTGACCGTGTTGGCGGCAGTGAAGCTGTCGTTGTCGCCGCCGAGGTCCACCGACATGCTCGCCGGCTTCGTGCAGACCACGGTCGTCGCGTCGCCGGTGCACGGCGTGACCGCTCCGAGGATCGTCAGCGCGCCCGACGTGGCGGTCAGCGTCACGCTCGTGGCGCCCTCGCCGAGCCTGATCGAGTCGGCGGTGCCGTTGCCGATCACGCGCACCTCGGACGCGTTGTCGAGGTCCTGCGGGATGAACTCGACGGTCGCGTTCGCGAAGGCCGGGCCTGCGGTCGCGGCGAGGACGACACACGCGAGAAGGGTCAGGCGGCACAGCACGGTCCCCCATCCTCCGCGTTGGCGAGCGGCCCAAACAATCAGTGGGCCACCCTGATCCTTTGCGAGTTAGCCTCGCACCCCTGATGAGGACGGTGCTCATCTGCGCCGCGCTGTTTGCCTGGCTCACGCCGCCCGCGCGCGCGGAGACCTGGCTGCTCCCGCGCGACGGCCTCACCGTGCATGCCTCGCACCCCGTCGCGTTCGCGATCTACCTGGACGCGGACTACGCCGGCCTGCCCTACGACGTCGACGTGGCGGTCGCGCGCGACGCGGCGTTCACCGACGTCGTGGCCCGGTACGAGGCGGAGCCGGTGGCCGGCTTCCCGGCCGTCTACTCCGCGACCCCCGCGGAGCGAGACGCGTGGACCTCGACGCCCGGCACGTACTACTGGCGGGCGAGCTACGGCGACGAGACGTACACCCCGCGCTCGCTCACCGTGGTCGCGGCGCCGCCGCCGGATTCCGCCGGCCGTCGTCGCCCCGTACGTCGCGCCGCCGCCGCCACCACCGGCCGCGCCGCCTTCGATGGCCGCCGGCACGGCGCGGGAGCTCGTCCGGCGCGCGATCGCGGTGGCGACACACCGGGTCGCGCGCGGCCTGGTCTACCGGTGCGTCGGCGCCCCGGGCGCGGCGACGTGCCGGCCGTCCTGGCGTGATGCGCGGTTCCGCTACCGGGGGACTTTGACGATCGCGACGGGCGCCGGCGGGATCGCCGCGTCGTTCGCGGGCACGCGCTCGGGCGGCGGGCGCGCGCGCCGCTCGGTCAGGTGGTCGGCGCGCGTGCCCTCCTAGCGAGCCCGGCGCTCCAACGGCCAACTGCGCAGGTGAGGGAGCCGGGGTCCAATCGGAAACGATCATCTCATGGCGTGAGTCGCGCACATTCGATCATCCATTCGATCGCAGGCACGGGGGTGCCTCACGTTTGTTGCCTCAGAGTCGACAAACGTGCGTCACCCCCTGCCGAGCGGTCCCGGCGGTGATCGATTTACAGCCACCGCAACTTTCTCGCGTTCCCCTTACCTGCGCAGTTCGCCGTTAGCGCCGCCGGCGCGGCTCCCCCTCCCTAGCGCCCGGCAGCGAGACCGTCGAACGCCGCCCACACGAGCAGGACGCCGCCCAGGATCGCCAGCGCGGTCATGCCGGCGATCAGCCCTGCCGCGCCGAGCGCGACGCCGAGCGCGGCCTTGATGAGCGGATGCATGCGGTTTCCGAGATTCAGCACGGTGCCTCCTTTGCGATGCAAAGCCGCCACGGTACCAAGTGCTTTGTGATAGAAAGTGAAGAATCGACGCCGCCGCACGCCTCCGGTACGCCGCCGCCATCCGCACGCGGACCCGCCGCGCCGCCCTGCGCCCGGCGCTCGTCCTGCTCGGGCTCGCCGGGCTGACCGCCGCCGTCGCATTGGTGCCGCACGGGCCGGCGACGGCGCTCGCAGCGCTCGCCGTCGCCCGCGCCGTCCACGCGCGCGGACGCTGGGCACGCGCGAGGGCCCGCGCCGGCACCGCGCCCGTCACCGCGCCGCCTCCTCACGGCGCCACTGCCGCCGCCACACGAGCGCCTGCCCCGCCGACGCCTCGCCTCGCCGCCGTGGCCGCACTGTTCGCGACCCAATCCTTCGGCCCCGGCCGCCGGCTGCAGGCGACCTGCGCCGCCGCCTCGCTGTGCGCGGCCGTCGTCGCGATCGCGTTCGGCGCGAGCCCGCTGCTCGCGAGCATCGCGGCGGCCGGCGCGGCGGCCGCGTTCCTCAGCGGCCTCTCGCCGGCCGGCGCGGTCGTGCTCGGCGCCGGCGCGCTCGCCCTTGCCGGCGGCGGCGCGCTCGCACTGGCCGCCGGGCTCCTGGCCGCCGGGATCGCGGCTCGATGACGCACCCCAGCCGCCGGCTCGATCCGGCGATCCACCAGCCGGCCCGCCTGGGCATCCTGACCGCCGCCGCGGAGGTCGACCGGATCGACTTCGTCTCACTGCGTGAGCTGCTCGAGCTCACCGACGGCAACCTCTCGCGGCACCTGACCACGCTCGAGACCGCGGGCTACGTCGCGATCGACAAGGCCTTCGAGGGCCGCCGCCCGCGGACGTGGATCTCGATCACTCCGCAGGGCCGCGCCGCGCTCGCGGCCGAGATCGCCGCGCTGCGCGAGATCGTGGCTGCCGCGGACGCCTACTCGAGCAGCCCCGGCGGCAGCACCGTCGCCGAGTCGAGGATCTCGATCCCGGCGAGCCGGCCGTAGAAGTCGAAGTGCAGCACGATCGAGTCGAGCGCCGGCACCTGCTCGACCGCCTCGTGGTCACCTAGCGCGACCGAGTCGCGCACCGCGCCCTCGGCTCCCAGGTCGATGTACGCCCGCCCCGACTCCTCCACCGTGGTCCGGATCATGGGGCCGATCCTACGCGGCCCCGCCCGCGAGAGCGGGGCCGCACGTAACGTCGCCAAAGGCAGAGGATGTCGAAGACTCCGCCGCCTGGCAGGCGAATCCCTTCTTATGGCGCGGTCGTCGACAGCGTGAACGTGAGCGTCTTGCTGTAGGTGCCCGTGCGCAGCGCGTCGTTGGCGTCGATGTGCTGGCGGAACGCCAGCGCGACGGCGTCGTTGCTGACCGGGGCGGCGTAGCTGAGCAGCGTCGTCGGCGATGCGCTGCCGCCGACGTCGGCGGGCGCGCCGCCCGTGCCGCCGGCGCTCGACGCGCTCGCCTTCAGCGCCGACGGGAGCGAGAACGCGCCGTTGACGAGGTGGCCCGTGGCAGTCGCTGAGGGATCGGCGACCGACAGCGCCGCCGAGCCCGCCGTGGAGATCACGTTCGCCGTCGCGGACGCGTTGTAGTCGCCGGTGATCGCCGGAGTGAACGCGCCGAACGTCGCCGGCGCTCCGAGGGTCAGCGAGAGCTGCGCCGGCACCGACGCCGACACGTCCTCGTCCGCGTGCACGGCCGTGAGGATCTCCGGCGCGCTCGCCGTCTTCCACACCGTCGCGCCGCCGTTGTTGGCGTTGACCGCGCAGTAGAGCGCCTTGCCGACGTCAGCGGCGCCCGGCGTGTAGGTGTCGCCCTGGCCGATGATCTGCGAGTCCATCCACGGCAGCGGCTGGTTGCCCATCTCGGGCTCGACCGGCGTCGTGAAGCTCGCGTAGTCGAGCTGGCTCGGCGCGCGCAGGCGCGGGTTCGACGGCAGGATCTTGTCCGAGCGATACCAGGTGACCCAGAAGTCGCCGCCCGCATTGTTCGTCCACGTGCCGTGCGTGCAGGTCAGCGGCTTGCCGGTGAACCCGGCGCCGACCACCTTCGGCGCGGCCGTGTTGACCGGGATGTCGCCCGCCGCGAAGTCCTTGACCTCGATCTGGCGGTAGGAGATCCGGTCATTGCCGCCGTGCGTCTGCAGGCCGATGAAGCCGCGCGGGTTCTGGCGCGCCATCGTCGGCGGGTCGCCGTTGCGCGAGGCGATCTTGGGGATCGAGTTGTCGAACTGGTTGATGATCTCGCCGTCGATCAGGACCGTGTACTGCTGCCCGATGGTCCGGATCTCCATCGTGTGCCAGACGCCCTTGGCCTGCCGCTTGTAGGTCCCCGACTGCTTGGAGTTGAGGTTGCGGAAGCCATAGACCGAGCCGGTCTTGATCGGGTCCGTCGACGGGCTGTCGCCGCCGCCATTGAGCGACTCGTTGATCTGGATCTCGTGGCCGCAGTAGACCTGCGTCCAGTGCTGGTGGTTGTTGGCGTTGCCGTTGGTCGCCAGCGCGCCGGTCCCGGCCAGATTGGTCACGTTATGCGTGCCCGAGCGAGCGCAGTACGCGCCGGAGTACTCGAACGGCGCGGGCGGGAACGGGCCGTCGGCGCCCGCCCACGTGTACGTCGCCGACGGCGCGGGCGTCGTGCGCCCGCAGAACGTGGTCGCGCCCGGGCACAGCTCATAGCTGTATCCGGTCGGCTTCTGGGCGAGCACATCGTTGGTGGTCGCGCCGGTGTAGCGCGGATCCGGCGTGCGGATCATGATGCCGCCGTTGCGCGTCGAGGTCGGCGTGTTCTGGACGGTGTACTGCAGCCGGATCACGACGTCGCCGAGCGGGCGCACCGGGTACCAGTAGGACCCGAACGGCGACCCGTTGACCAGGAACGCCCCCGCCGCGGGATCGAGCGTCGCCTGCCCCTGAGTAGCCGACTGCGCGGCGGTACCGCTGGCGAACACCCACTTGTCGAACGACGCGTCCGAGCCGGTCGCGCTGCCGTCGAAGATGTAGTTGAAGCCGGGGTCGGGCGGCGGCGGAACGTACTGCGCGCGCGCGACGGCCGGCATCAGGACGACGGCGAGAAGCGCGAGGCCCCCCATCAATCCGATGCGTTGCATCCGAAAGTCTCCTCCTTCCGCTCCCCTCGGTCGCTCCCTTCTGACCGAGGCCCATCCAGACTTATACCGAGCGGAAGACCTAATCGTCGGGCCAACGGCCCGTGCGCGCGAAATGCTCGCGCGCGGCAACCTCCTGCCGGCGTTCCTCGTCGCCCTTCGCGCCGAAGCGGAAGAGCCAGTTGAGCAGGAGCACGGCAAGGCCGGAGCCGACGCACATCGCCCAGCCGTCCCAGCGCGCCGAACCGTCGACCGTGAACAGGATCACGAAACCGGCCAGCACCAGCGCGGCAGGGAGCCCGTAGCGGAGCAACGCAACCATCGCCTCTGAGAATAGGTCGCCGGGAAGAGATCCCTCCGCGCATCGTCGTACCCAGGCATGACCCTCAAACACGTCTGGGCGCTGACCATCGCGGTGGCGGCGGCGCTCGCCGCGCCGGCCGGCGCCTCCGCGGCGCTCTCGTGGCATGACTGCGACGTGGGCGACGACCGCGCTGCTGATCGGCCAGACGCGCGACACCTACACGCCGTACGCATGGGCGCCGCGGCTGGCCGCCGACCTCGGCAACGCCCGCCTGCTGACCGCGCGCGGCGACGGCCACGGCGTACTCACCGGCGGCAACCCGTGCGTGCTCGGCGCGCTGCTCGCCTACCTCGAGGACCAGACCCTCCCCGACCCCGGAGCCCAATGCTGACCAAGACCCTCGGCGCCGCGCTGCTCGCGCTCGCCGTCGCCGCGCCCGCGGCCTCCGCCCACGACGCGGAGATCTTCGCCACCAACAACACCGCGGTGATCACCGACCCCGCCGATCCCCGGGTGAAGGATCCCCTGATCGGCTTCGAGCGCCAGGTCGAGCGCATCATCGAGCAGGGCGGCGGCAGGCCGCGCGGCTCGGAGCTGCTCGACGGCGTGTTCGCCGGCGACCAGGGGACCACGTTCGAGCGCTCGCGCCGCTTCGCGGTCGACCGCATCGACGACGAGGAGCTGCACACGATTGCCGACACCTTCCGCGGCCGCTTCGACCAGCAGTCGGTGCTGACGTTCGACCGCGGCGGCGACGCCGACGCGGTCGAGCTCGACGTCCCCGGGGTCAGCGCGCAGGCGCTGCGCGACGGGCTGCTTGCCGATCAGCAGGCTCGCGAGCACCTGTTCGGCGGCTCGGTCACCGAGGACAGGCACCTGCTGCTGGTCGCCGACCGCGCCGACGAGGCGCTGGCCGTCGAGTTCGCGAAGCGGATCGGCGGCGACCTCAAGCGCGCCAAGGCCCGCTACGGCGAGCGCGAGTTCGTCGAGGGCCCGCTGCCGGTGCGGGTCGAGCACCGGACGCTGGTCATCGACGGCGCGCCGTCGCTCTCGTGGCAGGGCAGCCGGTTGACCGTGCAGCTCGGCGACGAGACGTTCCGCGTCGCGCTCTGCCGCTTCGACAAGGTCCGCGTGACCGATATCAGCGGCGGCAAGGGCTCAGACGTCGCGTGGCTGGGCGGCGACTTCGACCGCTTCACGTGGAAGCCGGGCGACGGCCGCGGGCTGCGGCTGAAGCTCGACGACGTCGCGCTCGGGCTCTCGGGGATCGAGGAGATCGACGCGGTGGCGGGCGGCGGCGCCGACACGTTCGCGGTCGGCGACCTCAGCCGCACCGGCGCGCAGCTCGTCGACATCAGCCTCGCCTCCCTGCCGATCACGCCGGTGGGCGACGGCGCGGCGGACCGCATCACCGTCGCCGGCGGCCGGCTCAAGCTCGCCGGCAAGGGCACCACGGCCACGCTCACCGGGCTCCCGGCCACGGTGAACATCAGCCACGCCGAGGCCAAGGACACGCTCGCGATCGACGCCGACGCCGTCGACACGTCCGCGTTCGACCCGGCGACGATCGGGCTGGAGCTCGGCTAGAGCTGCGAGAGCGCGTGCTCGAGGTGGGCCTTCATCGCCCGAGAGGCCCGCTTCGGGGCACGCGCGCGCAGCGCCTCGACGATCTCGGCATGCTGCGCGTGGACCTCTTTGGAGACCGGCCCGGAGCCGTCCTGCAGGCCGGCGATCAGCTCCGCGAGCCTGGGGCGCTCCGCGCTCTCGGCGATCAGCGCGTGCAGGCGCGGGTCCAGCTCGCCCGCGTAGCGCGCCTGATCCTTGCCGACCGCCTTCTTCATCTCGGCCAGCAGCCCGTCGAGCTCGTCCAGCGTCTCGTCAGGCATCGCCTTGGCGGCCAGCCCGGCGGCCAGCGGCTCGAGCGCGATCCGGATCTCGTAGCGCTCGCGCACGTCGCCGGCAGACGGCTGGAAGACGAACACGCCGCGGTGGGCGTCCTGCTGGATCAGCCCCTCGCGCGCGAGTGAGGTGAACGCCTCGCGCACCGGCGTGGTGCTTACGCCGAGCTCACGCGCGACGTCGAGCTGGCGCAACCTCGCGCCCGGCGGCAGTTCGCCGGCGAGTATCCGCCGGCGCAGCTCGTCGGCGACGGCATGCGCGCGCGTGACCGGCATCCAGGACGCCATGCCTACAGCCTATCCCTATGCACGATGCACCGCGTGACCGGCGGGAGTAGCCTCGCCCTGTGAAGCGGCTGATCGTCGCGATCCGTACTGCGTCGGCCGCAACGGCGCGGCCGGCGACATCCAGTCCGCCGGGCCCGAGCTGCAGTTCGAGGGCGACGGGACGTACACGGTCAAGGTCTCGGTGGGCGGTGGCGGGCCGATGGACTGCCTGTCCTCTACGGCGACGACCACGGCCTCATTCGGCGTCGACGTCCACGTCGTCCCCGTGCTGGTGGGCAGCCCGCTGAGCTTCCGCGCCAAGCCCGTCGCCCAGGTCACGACGTTCCCGGCCGCTTCACGTTGGCCGGCACCCGCCTCCTGAACGCCGGCGACGATCCGAATCCGATGCTCCTGCTCGTCGAGCGCGGCCGCATCGAGTACGTCGCGCCGCGCGATTTCCCGCCCTGCGGCTGAGCAGGAGAGTCCATGGCCGGACCGAAGGCCGCCGGGACCCTTCAAGTTCTCGCGGAGATGCGCCGAAACCCCGAATGGCAATGCCTGCTGACGTGAGCGCCTTCCTGCAGGAGCGAAGCTTCGAGGACCTCAGCCGCGAGCTGGACACCGCCCGCACCACCCACTGGGAGGACCCCGAAGGCTCGCTCGAGGTGGCGCTCCGCTGCCAGGCGGCCGCCGGCGGGCTCGGGTACCACGAGCTGTGCGGCCGCGCGCTCACGCTCCGGGGCGCGGTCAGCTTGAACCGCGGCGATCTTCAGGGCGCCGTCGCGCTCGCCGCCGAGGCCGCCCGCCACGTGGCCGGCTACGCCGAAGCGCGCTGCGAGCTGGCCTCGCTGAAGTCTCAGCTCTCGTTCTTCTCGGGCGCCTACAACGAGGCGATGCAGCAGGCCGAGGAGGCGATCGCGATCGCCGACGCGCTGCGCGAGGCCGGCCGGATCGAGGACGCCTACGACGCGCTCAGCCGCAGCGCCGAGCTCGAGCGCGAGGGCATGCGCCAGCTCGCCGAGCTGCGTCTGAGCGTGGAGCGGGCCACCGTCGAGACGCGCGCCGCGCGCCATGAGAACGTCCGGCTGGCCGCGCTCGTCGACGAGCTCGCCGCCGCGCGGGCGACGCTCGAGCAGCGCACGGCCGAGCTGGAGGGGCTGAAGGAGCAGTTCCGCGAGCAGGCCGACCGCGACTGGCTCACCGGGCTCCACAACCGCCGCTACCTGGCGCGCCAGCTCGACGGCGCGCAGGCCTTCAGCCTCGCCGTGCTCGACCTCGACAACTTCAAGAGCGTCAACGACGATCACGGTCACGAGGCCGGCGACCAGGTCCTCGTCCGCGTCGCCGATCTGCTCCTCTCGGTCGTCCGCCACTCCGACGTCGTGGCCCGCACCGGCGGCGAGGAGTTCGTGCTGCTGATGCCGCGCACCGAGCTCGCCGCCGCCGTCCGCTGCTGCGAGCGCGCGCTGGAAGCGATCCGCTCGGCCCCGTGGGCCGAGATCGCCGCCGGCCTGCGGGTGACCGCGTCGATCGGGATCGCCGGCGCGGACGAGGGCACCGAGTTCGACTCGATCGCCGCGCTCGCCGACACGCGCCTGTACGCGGCCAAGCGCGCCGGCCGCGACCGCGTCGTCTGGGCGTAGATCGCGCTCAGGACGCCAGTCGCGCGCCGAGCGCCTCGAGCTCCGGCTCGGACAGGCGCGACTCGAGCAGCGGGAAGAGCTCGCGCTCCTCGAAGCGCACGTGCGCGTGGAGCAGATCGCCGAGCGCGTGGGCGGACTCGAGGCCGCCGATCGACGCGATGCCCGCGCGGATCGTCTCGTGCTCGCGCCGCACGCGGGCTGCCGCCTCGCGCCAGTCGGCGTCCGGGAGCGCGTCGAGCAGGTGGCGCTCCTCGAGCTCGAAATGTCGCTTGCCCTCGTCCTCCCAGAACGCCCGCAGGTACGCGAGCGCAGCGTCCAGATCGGCCGGCGTCGCGCGGCGGAGGCGCCGCGCGACGTCGAGGGCGTGGTGATGGTCGTGCGAGAGCGCGATCAGTGCGCGCGAGCGCTTCATCAGCCGGTGACCGTGAACGGGATGTGCTGCCCCGCGGCGTAGTGGCCGCCCATCAGGCAGTACAGGACGTACTTGCCGGGCTTGAGGTCTGCGGTCACCGTCTCGGTGTCGCCGGTGTGCAGCATCTCGCCCTTGGCGATCGCGGCCGACGGCGCGGGCTCGGCTCCGTCGAGCGCCAGCGGGTCGGCGCCGATCGCGAACTGGTGCATCGTGGCGCCGGTGTTGGAGACGTTGAACGTGACCTTGCCGGCCTTCGCGGTCGGGCTCGCGGCCTTGACCCACATCTCGCCGAGGGTGATGCCGACGCCGTTGGCGGCGGCCGGTGCCGCCTTGGCGGCCTTCGGGACCGCGGGCGCGTTGGCGGTGTGCAGGATGCCGGCGGCGCCGCGCACCATGTCGCCGAAGGCGTGCGTCACGAACGGGTAGTTGCCCTCCTGCGCGAGCGTGAACTCGGTCCAGCCGCCCTGCGAGGGCGCGAGGTTGACCGTCTGCGAGTCGTGCCCGACGGCGCCCTCGACGACGGTGCGGTCGAAGACGGTGCCGATGACGTGGAACGCGCTCCACTTGCTCGGGCCGGCGTTGAGCACGTACAGGCGGATGCGCTCGCCGCGCTTGACCGCGATCGGTGCGGCCTTGTACTGGTTGGCGTAGCCGTTGAACGCGATCACGTCGGGCTTCTCGGCCATCATCTTCGCCTGGTCGGCGCCCTGGCCCGGCTGCCCAAGGTAGTACTCGGACTGCGTGACCCACAGCTCCTTGTCCACCGGCGCGAGGTTGCGCGGCTTGACGACCATCATCCCGGCCATGCCGTTGGCGACGTGCGTCAGCACCGGCTGGGTCGCGCAGTGGTACATGAACACGCCGGGGTGCTCGGCGGTGAAGCGGATCTTCAGGCTCTTGCCGGGCTCGATGTCCTTGTAGTACTTGTTCGGCGCGACCTCGGCGGAGTGGAAGTCGATCGAGTGCGGCATCGTGACGTTCATCGCCTTCGACCCGCCGTTGGTGAGCGTGATCTCGACCTTGTCGCCCTGGTTGACGACGATCGGCTCCGACGCGCCGGTGCCGGGCCATGCCTTGCCGTTGACGACGTAGGTCCACACCTCGGTCGGCGCCAGGTCGGGCGAGACCTGCACGACGTGCTGCATGACGTCGACGTGGAACTTCTTGACGGCGCCGGCCGGGACGGCGGGCAGCGTCGCGTCGACCGGCTTAAAGGGCTCGTACTTGATGCCCTTGGCCTGCTCGAGCGTCGGCGCCGCGGTGGCCGCCGGCGTCGCCGTCGCCTGCCCGCGGGTGACGACGCGCGTGGTCGTCGAGCCGTTTCCGCTCTGCGCGAACGCGACGATCGAGACCGCGGCGGCGACGATCGCGATGAGGGCGGTCAGGCCGAGCCCCACCATCATCCACTCGCGCCACTCCCGTGGCGGATCGGGCGGCCGGGGCGCGGGCTCGGATTGATCGGTCGGGTCATTTATCGGAGTTGTGATGTACATGGCCTGATCGTCGGCCCATTTCGCCTCAATGGGGCGGTTGACGTACCACAAGCCATGAGAGTTCGCGTGGGGGCTCATTCCTTCCGGTGATGACCGAGTAGTCTCCACGGACGCGCATGCCGGGGCTTGTACGGACACCCGAGGTGACCGAGCTACGGAGTTTCTGCGTCGCCGCCGACCTCGGCAGCGTCGGACGGGCGGCGATCCGCTTGAACGTGTCCCAGCCGGCGCTCACCAAGCGCCTGCAGGCGCTGGAGCGGCTGGCGGGCGTCGCGCTGTTGGATCGCTCGCCGCGCGGGGTGACGCTGACGCCGGCGGGCCGCCGCCTGTACGCGGAGGCCCGGCGGCTGATCGAGCAGGCGGAGATCGTCGAGAGCCTGATGGAGGGCCTCTCGCACACCGCCGGGCCGCTGCGCGTCGCGGCCAGCCACTCCGCCACCGAGGCGATCGTCGCCGCGGCGCTCGCCGCGGGCGACGCCGAGGAGGGCGTCGAGCTGCTGACCGCGAACAGCCACGTGGTGCGTGCGCTCGTCGCCGAAGCGCGCGTCGAGCTCGGCGTGGCGGCCAGCCGTCCCGGCGCCACTCCGAATCCGGGCGTGCGCGAGCTGCGGCTCGCGGAGGACGCGGTCGTCTGCGCGGTGCCGCGCGGTCACCCGTGGGCGCAGCGCCGGCGGATCGGCCAGGCCGAGTTCCTGCGCACGCCGATGGTCGTGCGCGACTCCGGCGCGAACGCCCGCTGGACGGTCGACGCGGTGCTGCAGGGACTCGGGCTCGCCGCCGCCGCGCCGCTCGTCGAGTGCCCGACGCCGACCGCCGCGCGTCAGGAGGCGCTCGCTCGCAACGCGCCGCTGCTGCTCTCGCGCAATGTCCTGCGCAGCGAGTTCTTCGTCGAGGTCGAGGTGGATCGACTTCGCTTCCCGCGCGTCTTCACGCTCGTGCTCGGCGCCGTCGGCGAGCCGTCGGCGCGCGTGAAGGCGGTCATCCGCCGGCTCGAGGACGCCGTCGCGGGCTGGCGGGATCCGTAGTTCTCCCGGACGACCCGCGGGTCGCTCCCGGATGGACGGCACGACGGCCGCGCCGATCCTCCGACGATCACCGGCCCAAGGAATCGCGATGTCGCCGTCCCCGAACAGCACTCCCGCCCGCGCGCTGGCGCTCGCCACCCTCGCCTTCACGGTCTGCTTCTTCGCCTGGAGCCTGCTCGGCCCGCTCGCGCCCGACCTCCAGGATCACCTGGGCATCTCCGACCTGCAGCTGTCGGTCATGGTCGCCGTGCCGGTGCTGCTCGGCTCGCTGATGCGCGTGCCACTGGGGATCCTCACCCAGCGCTACGGGGGGCGGCGGGTGTTCAGCGCCCTGCTGCTCCTCACGCCGCTGCCGCTCGTCGCGCTCGCGCTGTGGCATGACAGCTACGCGGCGCTGCTCGGCTTCGGGTTCCTGCTCGGCTTCTCCGGCGCGTCGTTCGCAGTCGGCGTGCCGTTCGTCAACGGCTGGTACTCGACGGCGCGCCAGGGCATGGCGCTCGGCGTCTACGGAATGGGCATGGTCGGGTCGGTCGCGGCCGGCTTCACCGCCCCGAAGATCGTCAAGGCGTGGGGGCTCGCCGCGCCGTTCTGGATCGCCGCCGCGCTCATGGTCGTCATGGCCGCGGTCTTCCTCGTGCTCGCCCGCGACGCCTCGGCCCCGGCCGCCGCCCGCACGCCGATGCTCGCGTCGCTGCGCGTGTTCAAGACCAGCGGCCGCGCATGGGCGCTGACGCTCTTCTACTTCCTCTCCTTCGGCGGCTTCGTCGCGATGTTCCTGTACCTGCCGAAGCTGCTCACCGGCGTGCACCACCTGACCAAGCCGGAGGCGGGCGCGCGGGCCGCCGGGTTCGCGCTGCTGGTCGTGCTCGCCCGGCCCGCCGGCGGCATGCTGTCGGACCGCATCGGCGCCGACCGCGTGCTGCGCTGGTCGTTCATCGGCACCGGGCTGCTCGCCATCGGCCTCGCGGCCGGCTACCGGCACATCGTGCCGCTGACGATCTGCTGCCTGACGATCGCCGTCTTCCTCGGCCTCGGCACCGGCGGCGTGTTCAAGCTCGTCCCGCAGTGGTTCCCGTCGCAGGTCGGCGCCGTGACCGGCGTCGTCGGCGCGGCGGGCGGGCTCGGCGGGTTCTTCCCGCCGCTCGTGATGGGCGTCGTGAAGTCGGCCACCGGCGGCTACACGCTCGGCTTCGTCCTGTTCGCCGTGGTGGCCGCGGCCTGCCTCGGCGTCCTGGTCGGCATCGACCGCCCGCGCCCGCATGGTGCTCCGGCGGACAGCGCGGTACCAGCATCTGCATGAGCGGTGATACGTTCGCGCGGGATGACGCGCACGGACGCGCGGCTTGTCGCCGCGCACGAGTTCTTTCGCAAGGGCGAGGCGAGCGCCGAGGGTTGGAGCATGCTCATCGGTCGCAAGCGCGACTGGGAGGCGGCGTATCGCGACCGCTGGCGCCACGACAAGGTCGTGCGCTCGACGCACGGCGTCAACTGCACCGGGTCGTGCTCGTGGAACGTGTACGTCAAGGACGGCCTGATCACGTGGGAGAGCCAGGCCGTCGACTACCCGCGGACCGATCCCGGCCGGCCCAACCACGAGCCGCGCGGCTGCCCGCGCGGCGCCTCGTTCTCCTGGTACACGTACTCCCCCGTCCGGCTCAAGCACCCGTACGTCCGCGGGAGCCTGCTCGAGCGCTGGCGCGCCGCGCGCGCCGCGGCTAAAGACCCCGTCGCCGCGTTCGCGCAGGTCGCGGCTGACGGCACCTATCGCGGCGAGCGCGGGCGCGGCGGCTTCGTGCGCTGCGACTGGGACGAGGCCTGCGAGCTGATCGCCGCAGCCACGGTCCACACGATCCGCGAGCACGGCCCGGACCGCGTCGGCGGCTTCACGCCGATCCCCGCCATGTCGCCCGTCTCGTTCGTGGCCGGGAGCCGCTTCCTGTCGCTGATCGGCGCGCACACGACGACGTTCTACGACTGGTACGCGGACCTCCCGCCCGCGTCGCCGCAGGTGTTCGGCGACCAGACCGACGTGCCGGAGTCGGCCGACTGGTGGGACGCGAGCTACCTGGTCGTGTGGGGCACCAACCTGCCGATCACGCGCACGCCCGACGCGCACTTCATGACCGAGGCGCGCTACCGCGGGCAGAAGGTCGTCGTCGTCTCGCCGGACTACTCCGATCACGTCAAGTTCGCCGACGACTGGCTGCCCGCCCAGCCGGGCACCGACGCGGCGCTCGCGATGGCGATGGGCCACGTGATGCTGAAGGAGTTCTGGACCGACCGCGCGGTCCCGCGCTTCCAGGACTACGGCAAGCGCTTCACCGACCTGCCGCTGCTGGTCACGCTCGACGAGCGCGACGGCGCGCACACCCCCGGCCGCTTCGTGATGGCCTCCGACCTCGGCGACGAGAGCGAGCACGCGGACTGGAAGCCCGTGCTGCTCGACGGCGCGACGGGGCAGCCGGCGGCGCCGAACGGCTCGGTCGGCTTCCGCTACGGCGACGAGGGCAAGGGCCGCTGGAACCTGCAGCTCGGCGACCTGGACCCGGTGCTCACGCTGCACGGCCGCCCGCACGAGGCGGTCGAGGTGCTGCTGCCGCGCTTCGACGAGGGCGCGGACGTGATGCGCCGCGGCGTGCCCGCGATCCGCGTCGCGGGCCGGCTCGTGACCACGGTGCTCGACCTCATGCTCGCGACCTACGGCGTCGCCCGCGACGGCCTGCCGGGCGAGTGGCCCGAGGGCTACGACGACGCGTCGGTTCCGTACACGCCGGCCTGGCAGGAGGCGATCACCGGCGTGGACCGGCGGCTCGCGGTCAAGGTCGCGCGCGAGTTCGCCCGCAACGCCGAGGTCAGCGGCGGGCGCTCGATGATCTGCATGGGCGCGGGGACCAACCACTGGTTTCACTCCGACGAGACCTACCGCTCGTTCATCGCGCTGCTGCTGCTGTGCGGCTGCGTCGGGATCAACGGCGGCGGCTGGGCGCACTACGTCGGCCAGGAGAAGATCCGCACGTTCGCGGGCTGGCAGACGCTCGCGTTCGCGGGCGACTGGCTGCGCCCGCCGCGCCAGGCCCAGGGCACGTCCTGGTACTACACGCACACCGAGCAGTGGCGCTACGACCGGCTGCGGCCCGGGCACTTCGCGTCGCCGCTGGGCGACGGCGCGCTTGACGGGCTGACCGCGATCGACGCGCACGCGAAGGCCGTCCGCATGGGCTGGATGCCGGCCTTCCCGCAGTTCGACCGCAACCCGCTCGAGCTCGCCGACGAGGGCGGCGACGACGTCGCCGGGCACATCGTGTCCGAGCTGCGCAGCGGGCGCCTGCATTTCGCGGTCGACGACCCGAGCGCGCCCGAGTCCTTCCCGCGCGTGTTCTTCGTCTGGCGCTCGAACCTGCTGGGCTCATCCGGCAAGGGGCAGGAGTACTTCCTGCGCCACCTGCTCGGCGCGACCCAGGACGGACCGCTCGCCGAGCCGCTGCCCTCCGACGAGCGCCCGTCGGAGGTGCGCTGGCGCGAGGAGATCCCCAACGGCAAGCTCGACCTGCTCGTCAACGTCGACTTCCGCATGACCACGACCGGCCTGCACTCGGACATCGTCCTGCCCGCGGCCACCTGGTACGAGAAGTACGACCTGTCGATGACCGACATGCACCCGTTCGTGCACTCGTTCAACCAGGCGGTGCCGCCGCCGTGGGAGGCGCGCAGCGACTGGGACTGCTTCGGCGCGATCGCGCGCGCGTTCTCGGCGCTCGCGGGGGAGCACCTCGGCGTCCGCCGCGATGTCGTGATGACGCCGGTGCTGCATGACACGCCGGGCGAGATCAGCCAGCCGCGCGGCGAGGTGCGCGACTGGCGCGCGGGCGAGTGCGAGCCGGTGCCCGGTCGCACGATGCCCAACTTCACGGTCGTCGAGCGCGACTATGGCGCCGTCGCCGAACGGTGGGCCGCGCTCGGCCCGCTGGCCGAGCGCCTCGGCGCGAGCGTCAAGAGCGCGTCGTGGATCCCCGACCGCGAGATCGAGTATCTCGCCGCCGCCAACGGCGTCGACGCCCGTGGGCGGCCGTCGCTCGAGCGGGCGGAGCAGGTCGCCGAGACCATCCTGCGGCTCTCGGGCGTGACCAACGGACGGCTTGCGCTGGAGGGGTTCCGCTCGCTCGAGGAGCGCTGCGGCGTGCCGCTCGCCGACCTCGTCGCGGGCGCCGCGGAGCACCGGGTGACGTTCCAGGACACGCAGGTGCAGCCGCGGCGGGTGATCACCTCGCCCGAGTGGTCGGGGATCGACGAAGAGGGGCGCGCGTACGCCGCCTTCACGATCAACGTCGAGCGCGCCAAGCCGTGGCACACGCTGTCGGGCCGCATGCACCTGTACGTCGATCACGCCTGGATGCGCGAGCTCGGCGAGACGCTGCCCGCCTACCGCCCGCCGGTCGACCACCGGCTGATGCTCGCGGGCGCCAAGCCGCTGCCGTCCGATGGGGTGCCGGAGGTCACGCTGCGCTACCTGACGCCGCACTCGAAGTGGTCGATCCACTCCGAGTACCAGGACAACCTGCACATGCTGACGCTGTTCCGCGGCGGCTCGGGCCTGTGGATGAGCCCGGACGACGCCGAGGCGATCGGCGTGCGCGACAACGACTGGGTCGAGGCGCACAACCGCAACGGCATCCTGGTCACACGCGCGGTCGTCTCGCATCGCGTGCCCAAGGGCGTGTGCCTGATGTACCACTCCAAGGACCGCCAGATCGGGACGCCGCGCTCGGAGATCGACGGCCGCCGGGGCGGGACGGAGAACGCGCTGACCACGATCGCGATGAAGCCGACGCACATGGTCGGCGGCTACGCGCAGCTCTCGTGGGCGCCGAACTACTACGGGCCGACCGGCTCCAACCGCGACTCGATCACGATCGTCCGCCGGCGCAGCCAGGAGGTCACCTACTGATGCGCGTCAAGGCCCAGGTCGCGATGGTCATGAACCTCGACAAGTGCATCGGCTGCCACACCTGCTCGGTCACCTGCAAGCAGGTGTGGACCAACCGCCCGGGCACCGAGTACGTCTGGTTCAACAACGTCGAGACCGCGCCCGGGCAGGGCTATCCGCGCCAGTGGGCCGACCAGGCGCGCTGGAGCGGCGGCTGGACGCTCGACGGCCGCGGGCGGCTGAAGCTCAAGGCCGGCGGGCGCGTGAAGAAGCTGCTGACGATCTTCTCCAACCCCGACCTGCCGGCGATCGACGACTACTACGAGCCGTTCACCTACGACTACGAGACGCTGGTCGACGCGCCGCTCGGCGACCTCGACCCGGTCGCCCGGCCGCACTCGCAGCTCACCGGCCGCCCGATGGACGTCAAGTGGGGCCCCAACTGGGACGAGGGGCTCGCCGGCGGGCAGGAGTCGGCGCCGCTGGACCCGCACCTGCGTGCGATGCAGGAGCAGGTGCGGATGACCTACGAGCAGGCGTTCATGTTCTTCCTGCCGCGGATCTGCGAGCACTGCCTGAACCCGTCGTGCGTCGCGAGCTGCCCGTCCGGGGCGATGTACAAGCGCGACGAGGACGGCATCGTCCTGGTCGACCAGAACCGCTGCCGCGGCTGGCGCTACTGCGTCTCGGGCTGCCCGTACAAGAAGGTCTACTTCAACCACCGCACGGGCAAGGCCGAGAAGTGCACGCTGTGCTACCCGCGGATCGAGATCGGGCAGCCGACGATCTGCTCGGAGACGTGCGTGGGCCGCATCCGCTACCTCGGCCTCGTGCTCTACGACGCCGACCGCGTCCAGGCCGCCGCCTCGGTCGGAGACGAGCGCGACCTGCTGGCCGCGCAGCGCGACGTGTTCCTGGACCCCGAGGATCCCGCCGTGCGCGCCGCCGCCCGCGCGGAGGGCATCCCGGAGGACTGGCTGGACGCGGCCCGGCGCTCGCCGGTCTACGACCTCGCGATGCGCTGGGGCGTCGCGCTCCCGCTGCATCCCGAGTTCCGCACGCTGCCGATGGTCTGGTACGTGCCGCCGCTCTCGCCGGTCGCCGCGACGCTCGAGCTGGACGGCTACGAGGCCGATCCCGACGACGTCTTCGGCGCGATCGACCACCTGCGGATCCCGCTCGAGTACCTCGCGAACCTCCTGACCGCCGGGGACGTGGACGCGATCCGCGCCGTGCTGCACCGGCTGGCGGCGATGCGCGCGTACATGCGCAAGCGCGAGGTGCTCGGCGAGATCGACGGGGCGCTGCCCGAGCACGTCGGCATGACCGGCGCCGAGCTGGAGCGCATGTACCGGCTGCTGGCGATCGCGAACTACGAGGACCGCTACGTGATCCCGCCCGCGCACGCGGAGCTCGGCGAGCGGCTGATGCAGGAGCAGGGCGGCTGCGGGCTGGACTTCGACGGCGGCCCCGGCAACTGCGGCGCGGTCGATCCGCGACCCGACACCTCCTCCCCCTACGTTCCCTACGACGGGGAGAGCTTCCACCTGGTCGACATCCTCAAGCGCGCGGAGCGCCACGGGCCATGAGACGCCGCGTCAGCACGCCGCCGCCGTGGGCGCTGTTCTCGTTCCTGGCCCGCTATCCCGACGAGCGCGTGATCGCCGCGCGCGCCGGGCTGGACGCCGAGGTCGCCGCGCTCGAGCCGGGCGACGCGCGGACCGCGCTCGAGCGGTTCGCGGCCGGCTGGACGGCGGATCCCGCGCACTACGTCGAGACGTTCGACCTGCGGCGCCGCGCAAGCCTGCACCTCACCTATTACGCGCACGGCGACACGCGCGAGCGCGGCATGGCCCTGCTGCGGCTGAAGAAGCTCTATCGCGCCGCAGGCCTGCCGATGTCCTCGTCGGAGCTGCCCGACCACCTGACCGTGATGCTCGCGTTCGCCGCGCTCGCGCCGGAAGGCCACGGGGAGGCGCTGCTCGGCGAGCACCGCCCGGCGATCGAGTTGCTGCGGCTGTCGCTGCACGACCTCGGCAGCCCGTACGCGCACCTGCTCGACGCGATCGCGGCGTGCCTGCCGGCGCTGAGCGTGCGCGACCGCGCCGAGGTCGCCCGGCTCGCGCGCGAAGGCCCGCCGGACGAGGCCGTCGGCCTGGAGCCGTACGGCCCGCCGGAGGCGATGCCGAGCGGAGCGCGAGCGTGAGCGCCGGCGCGATCCTGCTCTGGATCATCCTCCCCTACGTCGCGGTGGCGACGTTCGTCGTCGGTACCTGGTGGCGGTATCGCGCCGACCAGTTCGGCTGGACCAGCTACTCGACGCAGCTGTTCGAGCAGAAGATCCTCGGCTGGGCCGGCCCGGCGTTCCACTACGGCGCGCTCGCCGCGGTCGGCGGCCACGTGGTCGGCCTGATGATCCCCAAGTCCTTGACCGAGGCCGTCGGCATGTCCGAGAGCACCTACCGCTGGTTCTCCGCGGTCGCCGGTGCGCTCGCCGGCGCGGTCTGCGTGATCGGCTTCATCGGCCTGGTCTACCGCCGCGCCACCAACGTGCGCGTCCGCCGCACGACGTCGCGCACCGACCTGCTCGTCTACCTGCTGCTGGTGATCCTGATCGGCCTCGGCTGCTGGATGACCTTCGGCTACAACCTCGCGACCGAGACCCCGTACGACTACCGCGAGTCGGTGTCGTTGTGGTGGCGCTCGCTGTTCTACCTGCAGCCGAACGTCAAGGCCGTCCAGGACGCGAACACCGTCTACCAGGTCCACGCGATCGTGGCCTGGGCCTTCTGGGCGCTGTTCCCGTTCAGCCGGCTCGTCCACGCCTGGAGCATCCCGCTCCAGTACCTCGGCCGGCCGTACATCCTGTACCGCCGCCGCTACGCGACCCCGCGGCGCTGATGCGGGTCCGGCGCTCGGCCGCTACGAGGATCTCGTGATCGGTGCGCCAAGGAACATGAAGCCGTCGCTCGGGCCGTGCTCCTTGGTGTGGCGCACCTGCGTCAACCCATGCACCGTGCCCAGCACGGTGATCTTCGGCGGCTCGTAGCTCTTCTCTGGTGCGCGGGGATCCATTCCCTGCCTTCCCGTTGTCCGATCCGGCTGCACAGAGGGTATGAGTACGGCGCTACCGATTGCTGCACCAATGTCCAGGATATGGACATTGCGGGGCATCGGCGCCAAGTCCAGGTTCCACCCGATTGTGGAGCGCCGTTGGATCGGGTCGCCGGCGGTGCGCATCGCTCCTTTCACGCGTGGACGGCCTGCCGCCGGCGGGCGGTGACGAGCGCGCCGCCGAGGCAGAGCACGCCGAGCAAGGCGATCACGCCCGGGATCGTCTTCTCGACGGTCCGGATGTCGTCGGCCTTGCCCGTGGCGTAGGCCGCGAAGTCCGCGACGGACGCGGGCGTCTGCCCGTAGGTGAGGTCGAAGACCTTGGCGGGCTCGGGCACGCTGATCCCCCCAAGCGCCTTCAGGGTTGCCTGGACCGGCTTGCTGTCCCGGTAACGAGACTGCGAGAGCAGCGGGACGAGATCCGCGAGGCCGGACACGTCAGGCGTCGCCGACAGCGTCTGCGCGATCCGGTCGAGCGAGACGATCGCGCCCGTGGCCGGCTCGACGAGCAGGCGCGTGCGCACCGAGACGAAGTACCGCAGCGGCACGGGAGCCGCGAGCATCTCGCCGACGGTCGCGCCGTCGGCGGCCGTGAGCTCCGGCAGGACGGTCTGCTGCAGCGCCGCGACGTCGAGCCCGAGCGCCTTCAGCTGCGGCGCGAGCTGCTCGATCGTGAGCTGCCTGGGGATGCCGAGCGGTGCGAGCTGGGCGATGTAGGCGGCCGTGGCGGGAGCGTTGTCGAGGCGCCCGGTCAGCGGGATGAGGGTGAGGCCGTCGCGCTTGACGTCGTCGCCCGCGCGCGCGAACTCGTACGCCCGGCCGGTCTCGTTCTTCCACACGCTGTACGGGCCGTCGCCGGTGCCGAACGGGAGATTGATCGTGTAGGCGGGCGACCGGTCGACGACGTTCTCGGGCGTGTAGGAGAACGACTGCGAGCCCGGCACGCTCTTCATCGAGCTGCGGTCGAAGACGTAGCGCTGCCGCAGCTGCAGCGGCGCCGCCGGACCGGCCTGCTCGACCGACGTCTCGTCGACGGTGACCTGATTGCCCGTGGTCCCGACGGCGCGGACGTGGCGGCGGATGGCGACCGGAAGCGATCGCGGCTGCGCGAGCGGCGCGGCGGTGGCAGGATCGGTGTACAGCTGGAGGGTGCCGCGGGCGACCGCGGTCTTGTCGAGATCGCTCGGGAACTTCACGAGCCGGCCGGGGGCGAAGATCGCCCAGAGAACCGAGGCGGCGAGCAGGACGACGCCGCCTACGAAGAAGATGCGGGATGCGCGGCGCATGGCGCCTCCCTTTCACGGGACGGAGGTGTAGGCGTTATACGAGCCTCCGGTCCAGCGGCGCTGCCGTCATCCGCACCGACGTGCCGATCGGCCTCGTGGTTCCCGCAATGCCGGCCCGTAGTTCGCGACGATGCCGGTGGCTGCGGCCGGCCCGAGACTGATCCAATGGCGGCTCCCGGAGCCGAGATCGTCGTGAGCGGCGTCGAGAAGCGCTTCGGCCGGCGCATCGTGGCGCTGCGCGACGTCGGGTTCCGGATCGCGCCGGGTGAGCTCGTGTTGCTCAGCGGTCCGTCGGGTGCGGGTAAGAGCACGCTGCCCAACCTGATTGCGGGCTTCGATCGCCCGGACCGCGGCACGGTCACCGTCGACGGCGCCGACCCGGCGGCGCGGCGCTCGCTGGACTCCGAGGCGGGCGCGCAGGTGCTCGACCTCCTTGCGCGGCTGTGCCGGCGCGACGGGCGCACCGTCCTGCTCGTCAGCCACGACCCGCTCGCCGCTCGCCGTGCCGACCGCGTCCTGCGCCTGCGCGACGGGCGCCTGCTCAGCCCAGCGCCTCCGCAACGCGCAGCCGGCTGACCCACCACGCGGGATAGAGGCTGCCGGCCGCGCCCATTGCCGCGGCGACCAGGACCGCGCGGGCGAGCGCCCACGCCTCGACGAGCTCGGCGACCATCCGCCGCGGCCAGCCGACCGCGAGCAGCAGCGCGAACTCGCGCCGACGCTCGAACACCGCCATCAGCATCGTGTTCATGACCGCGATGCCGCCGATCACCAGCGCGAGCACGACGAACACCCCCGCCGCCTGCTCGCCGACACCGTCCTGGAACACTCCGAGCTCGGCGCCGCCGAGATTGACGAGGCCGGCGGCGCTCCGCTCGATGCCGGCGCTGAGCGCGAGCAGCGCCACGATCGTGGCCACACCGATCGCGACGCCGAGACCGGTGAGGAGCGTGCGCGCCGGATGGCGACGCAGATCGGCAAGGATCAGGTGGCCCAAGCGCGCCTCACACCCGTGGCAGCTCCGTGAACCGGTGCTCGTCGGGCACGTGCTCGCAGATGTCGGCGACTCGCGGCTCCGCGAGCCGCAGCAGCTCGTGCGGATCGAGCAGCACGGCGTGGCGGTGGTCGCCGGCGGAGCACAGCACGCGGTCGCGGTGGATCAGCCGCAGGTCGATCACCTCGGGCACGGCGTCGCCGGCGAACGGCGGCAGCGCACCGATCGCGTAGCCGGGGAACACCGCCCCCACCTCCTCCTCCGTCGCGAGCCGCAGATGCGCTCCGGCCCGCAGCGCGCGGCGCGCGCGCTCGAGGTCGAGCCGCCGGCTGGCCGGCACGACGGCGAGGCGCACCTCTTCGCGGTCGACGAGCACGAGCGTCTTCGCCGTCTCCGGCAGTGACTGCCCGGACGCGCGCGCCTCGTCGGCGGAGGTGTACGTCGGCTCGTGCTCGACGATCTCGTAGCTGACGCCGGCGGCGTCGAGGCGGCTGCGCACGCGGTCGACCGCCGGCTGCGGCGTTGCGGTCATGTCGCTTCCTCCTTCTGGCGGGAATTCAGCGTCGCGCATGCCGGCTGCTGCGTCGACCGTAGTCCTCCGTGCTGGTCGGGATACCCCTACGCACGTACATCGCGGCGGTGGACTACGGATCGGCGCCCGTGCCGACTCGGATGCGGCGGGCGCGGAGGTCGCTCAGCGTGTGCGTGATGCACCGCGCGAGAGGTGAGGCGAGATGAGCGTTCAACTCAGTCCACTGGACACGATGTTCCTCGACCTCGAGCAGGTCGACGACGGGGCGACGATGCACTTCGGCGCCGTGCTGGTGTTCGACCCGCTGCCGGAGGGCGGCACGCCGGACATCGAGCGGGTGCGCAAGCACCTGCAGCGACGGCTCTACCAGCTGCCGCGCTACCGCGAGCAGCTCTCGCGCCAGCGCGCGAGCCACCTCTCGCGGACGAGCTGGGAGCCCGCCCCGAGCTTCGACATCGCCGCGCACGTCGGGCACGCGACACTGCCGTCGCCGGGCGGTCCCGCCGAGCTGCACGAGTGGTTCGGCGACTTCCTCTCGCACCGGATCGATCGCGGGCGCCCGCTGTGGGAGATGGTGCTGGTGGACGGGCTCGAGGGCGGCCGCTGGGCGCTCGCCACCAAGACCCACCATTGCCTCGTCGACGGCATGGGCTCCGTCGACGCCGGCCAGATCCTGCTCGACGCCGAGCCTTCGCCGCCGCGCCGGCGAGCGCCCGGGCACTGGGACATCGCCCACGAGGAGGGCCACGGCCTCCATCTCTACCCCGAGGCGCTGGCACGCGGCGCGAAGGCGGGCGCGGGCGCGCTGCGTCACCCCGGCGGCGCGCTCTCGTCCGCGAGGGCGATCGCCGACCTCGTCATCCACGAGGAGCTGATCGCGGCACCCGGCTCGAGCATCAACGGCGCGCTGGGCGCGACCCGCGGCTACGCCGCTGTGCACGCCGAGATCGCCGACCTCGACGCGATCCGGCAAGGATTGGGAGGGACGCTCAACGACGTCGTGCTGGCCGTCTCAGCGGGGGCTTTGCGCCGCCTGCTGCTCGCCCGCGGCGACACGCCGCCGGACTCGGGCCTGCGCGCGCAGATCCCGGTGAACATCCGCACGAGCGAGAACGAGCACGATCTCGGCAACGTGCTGACGTCGCTGTTCGTCGAGCTGCCGGTCGCCGAGCCCGACCCGGTCACCCGCCATCGCCTCGTGGTCTCACGCGTGCAACGGGTCAAGCAGAGCTCCCAGCCGCGAGGCGGCAAGGCGCTGATCGACATCGCCGGCTTCGCGCCGCCGATCGTCGGGGAGCTGCTCGGACGCGCGATGTTCGGCGGCCAGCGCGTGTTCAACCTCACGATCACCAACGTCCGCGGCTCGCGCACGCCGCTGTACGCGTTCGGCGCCCCGATGCGCGAGGTGCTGCCCTACGTCCCGCTGTTCGCCGGACATCGCGTGGGTATCGCCGTCGTGTCCTACGCGGGCGGGCTGGTGTTCGGGCTCGGCGCCGACCGCACGAGCACGCCGGACCTGGACGTCCTGGCGAAGGGCGTCCAGGCCTCGCTCGCGGAGCTCAAGCGGGCGGTGCGCAAGTCCTGACAGCCGGCCGGGCGTCACCACAGATGTAGGTACTGCTCGCGCTCCCACTCGGAGATCACGGTGCTGTACGCGTCCCACTCGCCGCGCTTGAGCCGCGCGTAGGAGGCGTGGAACGCGTCGCCGAACGTCTCGCGCGCGAGCTCGTCGGCCTCGAACGCGTCCACCGCCTCGCCGAGGTTGCGCGGCAGCCGGTGCACGCCGCGCGCGGCGAGCTGCTCGTCGCCGACCGAGTACGTGTCGACGTTGACGGGCTCGCCGGGGTCGAGCTGCTCGCGGATGCCCTCGAGTCCGGCGGCCAGCGCGAGCGCCATGACGAGGTAGAAGTTCGACGCGGAGTCGGCGATCCGCAGCTCGGTGCAGCGCCGGTTCATCGGCAGGCGGCACATCAGCGTGCGGTTGTTGTGGCCGAAGGCCTGGTAGACGGGCGCCCACGTGATCGAGTTCATGTGCCCGACCGGCAGCAGCCGCTTGTAGGAGTTCACCGTCGGGCAGGCGACCGCGGTGATCGCGCGCGCGTGGCGCAGGATGCCGGCCGTGAACTGGTAGGCCAGCGCGGAGTAGCCGCGGCGCCCGTTTACCGACCCGTCCGCATCGAAGCGGTTCTCGCCCGTGACGAGGTCGGCGAGGCTCATGTTCACGTGGGCGCCCGAGCCGAAGTTCTGGTCGAACGGCTTGGGCATGAACGTCGCCACGCACCCGAGCGAGCGGGCGACGTGCTTGGCCATCAGCCGGAAGATCAGCATCCGGTCGGCCATCTCGAGCGCATCGGTGTAGCGGAACTCGAACTCGTACTGCCCGTCGCCGCCTTCGTGATCGAAGGAATAGACGTCCCAGCCGAGCTCGTTCATGTGGTCGACCATCGGCTCCAGGAACGCGTCGGCGAGGATCGTCGTCTCGAGGTCGTAGCCGCGCGTCGGGACGTTGTAGAGGTCCTCGGGCACCCACGGCTGCCACTCGCCGCCGGCGTTGCGCAGGACATAGACCTCGGGCTCGACGCCGACGTTGCAGGCGAAGCCCAGCTCGGCGGCGGCAGCGATCTGGCGCTTGAGCACGCCGCGCGAGTCGTGCGTGTACGGGCTGCCGTGGTACTCGAGGTCCGCCGGCGCGACCGCGAAGCGCCGGTCCCACGGCAGGATCACCAGCCGCGAGAGGTCCGGGATGCCCGCGCACTCGTCCTCGTTGGGCCCCAGCACGCCCATGCCCTCCAGCGCACCGACCGTGTAGAGCTCCGAGCCCTGCGCCATCGAGTCCAGGTGCTCGACCGGGACGCACTTGGACTTCGGGACGCCGTGCGCGTCCACGTAGGCGCCGAACAGGTATCGCACGCCCTGCTCGCGCAGGCGCTCGCGCAGCGCGGCACGGCTCTCGGAGGTTGTGTCGAGCTGGATGGTCATGTGGTCTCTCTCTTGCTCATCCTGTGGTCGCCTGGAAGCGCACGAGCCGTCCGCCGCCCACGGTGAGCAGCACGCCGTGCAGGATTCCCTCGCCGTACTCCGATCCCGCGTTGATCGCCACGGTCCGCCCGATGCGGACCGAGCCGCCGGACTCGTGGATGTGGCCGTGCAGGCTCGCGAGCGGCTGGTAGGCCTCGATCGCCTCGCGCACCGCCGTCGACCCCGCGGCGACGGTCAACGGGTTGCCCATCGACGTCTGCACGGCGAAGTCCGCGTCGAGCTTGGGCGCGGTGTCGAGCGTCGTGCCGTGGGGCGGGACGTGGATGTTGAAGATCGCCGCCTCGGGGTGCGCGAGCCGGCTTGCCATCGCGTCGATGTGCTCGCGGATGCGCGGCTCGTCGAACTCGCGATGCGTGTGCCACGGCGTGTGGTTCGACCACCCCGTGCTGAGCAGCTCGTGGCCGGGCGCGATCTCGGTGACCTCGCCCTCCATCAGCAGGACGCGGTCGCCGCCGCGCTCGCGGATCACGTCGTCGACGGCGTACGGGTCGTCGTTGCCGGGCGCGGTGATGATCCGCACGCCGCTGCCCGCCAGCCGCTCGTGCGCAAGCTCGATCCAGTGCACCAGCCGCTCGATCATCAGCTCCTCGAACAGCGCGTCGACCCTGTCGGGCGAGCGCTGGAAGTCGGCATGCTCGTCGCGGTCCATGCGGCGCGTATAGGTCCCCTCGTCGGCCAGCTGGCGCTCGAGCGCGTCGAGCTCGCGCGTGGAGAACGTGCGCGGCTCGCCGTGGAGCTCTGCCGCCCAGCTCCCGTCGCCGCGGTCGACCACCGGCGTGACGAGCTTGCCGGTCAGGTCGCCGCCGAGGACGAGCAGGTCGGCGCCGTAGAAGGCGGCGGCCGCCACGAACTTGCGAAAGCAGACCTCTGAGCCGTGCAGGTCGGTGGCGAAGTACAGCGTCATCTGATCGGGCGCGGACCCGTTCGCGCGCCTGCGCAGCCGCATCAGTACGTGGCCTCGCGCTCGCTGACGTCCTCCCACCACTGCATGCGCTCGCCGACGCGCGCGCGCATGCGCCACGCCATGCTCTTGCGAGCCCGTGCGATCGCATCGCCCAGCTCGGCCGCGCCGTCGTGGACGCGGCGCGCCTGCTCGGGCGAGATCGGGACCTCGCGGCCGGCCGCGCGGCGGACGCGGTCGAGGTTGGCGGTCGCGTCGCGGTGGAATCCCCAGTCGCCCGCCAGCACGCCGGCGACGTAGTCGCGGTCGATCCGCTCATGGTGGCCCGCCGTCCCGACGTCGTGCGTGGCGAGCACGACGGCAGCGTCGAGGACGTCGCTGCCGGTGGGCTCGTGGACCTGGAGCTTCTGCAACAACAGGTCCTCGATCGGGATCGTGGTCGCGTGCTGCTCCCAGCGGCCGTCGAGCTCGATCGTGTGACAGAACTCGAGCCGCTCGACGAACACGTCGACGTTGAGGTCGCGCCCCGGATGGTGGAACGCGAAGCGCCGGCCCTCCATCGCCACCAGCACGTCGCGGTCGACGACGTACCCGCGGTCCTCGAGCACCGAGCGCAGCCGGTTGCGGTCTCCCGCGCGGACGACGACGTCAAGGTCTTTGGCCGCGCGGTCGACGCCGTCCATGGCGGCGAGCGCGTCCAGGCAGTGCATGCGGATCCCGGCCGAGCCGACGACGCGCACCGCGATGCCGTGCTCGGCGGCCGACTCGATCAGCCCGGCCGCCTCGCCCTCGATCTCGGCCCAGGAGACGCTCACTCGATCGGGATCTGCTTGAACGCGAGCTCGATGTCCACGCCCTGGCGCCGGCGATAGAGCAGGTTGCCGACATACCAGGCGACGCCCGCGAGCAAGCGTGCCCACGACGATCCACAGCTCGGTCCGGTGGGCGTGCCCGAACAGCGGGCCGGCCGCGTTGTCGTCGGTCCACAAGAGCACGAAGGCGAGAGCGAAGAACGCGGTCGACAGCGCGCCGGCGACGGCCATCAGCGGGAGCCCCAGGACGCGGTGGGCCTTGGCGGGGGACGCATTGAAGAACCGCTTCCCTGTCCACGGGAACACGATCGCGGCGACCATCGCGGTACCCCAGATGACGAGCAGCGCCTCGATCAGGGTCAGCAGCGCGATGCCGTGGAAGGCGATCAGCCACATGAAGACGATCGATCCCGCCGTGCCGATGCCGATGGCCACGACCGGCGTGTGGAAGCGCCGCGAGACGTAGCCGAGCCCGCTCGGCGTCAGCCGGTCGAACGACCACGCGATCATGGTGCGCGTGCTGTAGGCGATCTCCGCCGGGACCCAGAACCAGAACCAGGCGACGAACGCGGCCATGATGACGATGGCCAGCACCACGTTGTTCGCGAGGATGCCGGCGAGCGTCGTGAAGTACGGCGCCGCGCCGAACGTGGTCTCGGTCGAGCCGTTGGTCACGCCCGAGAGCGAGTTGAACGCGACGGCGCCCTGGAACGTGTAGCCGAACGCCTTGTTCGCGAGCACCGCGAAGAGCGCGATCAGCAGGCCGGTGCCGATCACCGCGCCGAGCATCCCGACCAGCTGCGAGCGGCGGACCTTCTTGATCTCACCGCCGATCCCGATCGACTGCACCGCGCCGAGCAGCGGCAGCAGCGGCCAGATCAGGAACTTGAACGTCTCGCCCCAGTCGATCCCCGAGTTCGGCGCATACCCCTTGGACTCGGCCGTCGCGATGACCTCGTCGTAGCGAAGCCCGGTCAGCTGGGTCAGGTGCGTCTCGAACGCGTGGCGGCTGCCGACCAGCATGACCACCACCGTGATGCCGGTCGCGACGATCGCGACCGCGAACATGACCTTCTGCACGGTGAAGTAGCGGCGCGTGCCGGTCGCGAGCAGCACGCCGGCGATCAGCAGCACGGCGGTCCCGATCCAGAACGTGCCGCGCGGCTTGGCCACGTCCGCCGCCCACTGGACCAGCGTGTCGTTGCCGCCCACGGAGCCGACCGTGGCGAAGAACGACGACAGCCCGACCTGGACCAGCAGCGAGGCGGCCAGCGCCGCGTAATACAGCAGGATCACGGTCTCGAGCAGCGAGAACACGAACGCGACCGCGGGATGCGTCGTGCGCGACAGGAAGACGTACACGCCCCCGGAGCGCGGGAAGATGACCGACCACAGATAGAACGTCGCCGCCACCGCGCACATCCCGAGCGCGGCGAGCAGGGTCGAGATCGCGGGCTGGGCGCCGGGATAGAGGCTCGGCCCGTAGTACTGATTGAACGCGATCGCGATGCCGACCGAGACGAGCCCGACATTGAAGATGAACACGTCCCACGACCCGGCGACGCGCACCAGCCCCGACGCCGAGCGCGAGAAGACCCCGCTCGATCCCCCGCTGCCGCGTGCGACGGTTCCCTCAGGCTGTGCTGTCGTCGACATCGGTCTCCTCAAGCCCGGTAACGCCGGGTATCCAAACGAGTAAGAAGACGAATGTCAAGCCCACAAGACCCCTCTACATCGGATATCGTCGCAGACACGACCGCAGAAGCTGAAATCCGACGCAAGACTCCTTCACCGCAGGCGACCGTGGATGACGTCGACCGCGAGATCATCCGGGTGTTGCAGCGAGACGGGCGCGCGAGCAACACCGAGATCGGCCGCGCGCTGGGCGTGACCGAGACCACCATCCGCAAGCGCATCGCCCGCCTGCTCGGCGAGGGGCTCGTCTCGATCGTCGCGGTGCCGACTCCCCAGGCCGTGGGGATGACGACGTCGGCGATCATCGGGATCTCCGTCGAGCTGCAGGCGATCCACGCCGTCTCCGACCAGCTCGTCTCACAGCCTGAGGTCCGCTACGTCGGGGTGTCCACCGGGCGCTACGACCTGATCGTCGAGGCCTTCTTCTCCGACCACGAGCACCTGCTCGACTTCATCTCCAACCGGCTCGGCGCGATGCCGGGCGTGTCCGCGGTCGAGACGTCGCTGATCCTCAAGGTGGCCAAGTTCTCCTACGAGTGGGAGATCCCGTGATGCTCGAGGCCCTGACCTGGCCGGCGGTCCAAGCGCTGGTCGACGGCGGCGAGACGCTGTGCCTGCTGCCCGTGGGCGCCACCGAGCAGCACGGACGCCATCTGCCGCTCTGCACCGACTCCGAGATCGCCACCGCCATCTGCCAGGCCGCGTCGGACCGGACGGGCGTCCCGGTGCTGCCGACGCTGACGATCTCCTCCTCGCACGCGCACTCGACCAAGTGGCCGGGCACGCTCTCCTACCCGCCCACGATGGTGATCGCGATGGTGGTCGAGCTGTCGCGCTGGATCGCCGCCGCGGGCCTGCGCAAGGTGCTGATCGTCAATGCGCACGGCGGCAACGTCGCCCCGCTCGCCGTCGCCGTCGACGAGATCCGGCGCGCCGGGGCCCTGCAGGTCGGCGTTGTCTCCTGGTTTGACCTCTCGCCCGAGATCCGCGCGCGCACGTTCGCCGACGGCGACGACATCCACGCCAACGCGGCAGAGACGTCGCTGATGCTGCACCTGCGCCCCGAGCTCGTCGACACGGGCGAGATCCGCGACGACCCGGACCGCACCGGCGGCCTGGTGTTCAGCTATCCGGTCGACAAGACCAGCGCTGACGGGCTGACCGGCGCGCCGAGCCGGGGCTCGGCGCGCGACGGGGCGCAGCTGTTCGAGCTGATCGCCGACGCGCTGAGCGACCTCGTGCGGCGAGCGCGCGACGAGCAGCCGCCGCGCCTCGCGTGAAGCGCCGGGTCAGCGCAGCTTGACCGTCTTCGTGGTCGTGCGGCCGTTCTGCACGAAGCGCAGCGTGAGCGTCGCGCCCTTGAGCTTCTTCAGGCGCTTGCGCGCCGCGGAGCTCAGCTTGAGCTTGACCGTCACGGTGCCGGCGCCCTTCGCCGTCGCGGTGCCGGTGCCGATCGTGACCGGCTTGCCCTTGCGGCCCATCGCCTTGGCGGGCACCGTCGCGGTGAGCGTGATCTTCCCCGCCTCGGGGACCTTGACCTTCACGCTCAGGCCCGAGCCGAGCGCGCTCGCGGTGAGCTTGGGCGGGAGCGTGGCGACGGGCGCGGCGGGCGTCCCGCCTTGCGACCCGCCCGAGCCGCCCGAGCCGCCTGGGCCGGCGTCGGCGTCGGCGTCGGCGTCGGCGTCGCGGGTGGCAGGAAGGAGGCGATGTTCGCGCCGCCGATCGAGGGATGCGCGCCGGTGGGCGAGATCACGACCGTCTGGGTTGTCATCACGCAGGGGTCGGCGTCGCTCACCGGCGCGCCCGCGACCTTGAGCCCCTCGCCGTCGGTCCACGCCACGTAGCGCGCGTCCTGCGACAGCGACGGATCCTTGGCAACCAGGGTGGCGGGCACGTAGCAGTCCACCGGGGCCACCACGCCCTGACCGACCCCCTGGATCGAGACCAGACCGATCTTGCCGATCGTCTGCGTCCCGCCGTTCCATTGCTCGGCCCCGAACGCCAGGAGCTTGCCGTTGGCCGCGATGTCGCTGCGGCTCAGGTCCAGGCCGGTGCCCGCGGTGCTCAGCCACGGCGTGAAGCCCGTGCCGTAAGGCGTGCCCACGTTCTGCACATTGATCGTCGTGCCCGAGTGCGCGATCACCCGGTTGCCGAACACCGTCGGATCCTCCTCGCCCGAGATGCTGATCGGGTCGAGCGGGCTGTTGGAGACCGGCCGGATGTACATGCCGCTGTCGAAGCTGGTCGGGCAGCAGAAGCCGCTGGTCGAATAGCCGTAGACCATGTGCGCGCCGTCGGCCGTGAGGTCGAAGCTCAGCGGGTAGGCGTACAGCGCCCAGCCCGAGGGCGAATTGAGCGGCCCTTCGACCGTCGACGTCCCGTCGGGCTCCCAGACCTTGAACCACGAGAGCCTCGCCGTCTTGCCCGGCTCGTTGCGCACGGCGACGATCCGCCCGTTGTCGGAGGCCGCGACGTCCAGCCACTTCTCGAGCGCCCCGGACCCGTTGAGCACCGGCGCGGCGAGGCGCACCTTCTGCGCGCCGTCGAGCGAGGACACCCACACCTCGCCGTTGTCGACGTAGGCGATCGAGGCCGCGCGCGCCGGGCTGGTCACCGCCAGCGCCAGCGCCAGGGTGGCCAGGACCAGAAAGGCACGCATATGTCAGACATTAGACCGGTCGCGCGCTCTCATTGCAACGCCATGTCCTGTTCATGGGACTAGGAAGCGCACTCGGCTTAACCCCGATCGAGTGATGACGATCGGCCCGGCGTTCGGGAGCGTCCGGAGCTGACGGTGTTCGGCCTCTTTCTCTCGCTGCGGGGCTATCGGCGCCCGTGGCTTCGCGGCGATCTGATCGCCGGCCTCACGGTCTGGGCGATCCTCGTTCCGCAGGCGCTCGCGTACGCGAGCATCGCGGGCGTGTCGCCGATCGTCGGCCTTTACGCCGCGCCGGGCGCGCTCTTGGTCTATGCCGCCGTGGGCGGCTCGAGGGTGCTGGTCGTCGGGCCGATGGCCGCGACCGCGGCCCTGTCGGCGGCCACGGTGGCTGACCTCGTCCCCGCAGGGGACGACCGCTTCGCCGCGTTCACGGCGGGGCTGGCGCTCACCGCCGGAATCGCCGCCCTGGTCGCCGGCTTGCTGCGGCTCGGGTTCCTGGCCAACTTCATCAGCCAGCCGGTGCTCAAGGGCTTCATCATCGGGCTCGCGCTCACGATCGTCGTCGGCCAGCTGCCGAAGCTGTTCGGGATCAGCCGGGGGAGCGGCAACTTCTTCGAGCAGGCGTGGGAGCTCATCACCCACCTCGGAGACACGCAATGGCTCACGCTGCTCGTCGGCACGCTCTCGCTGGGGGTGATCATCGGGCTGCGCCGGGTCGCTCCCGGCATTCCCGGCTCGCTCGTGGCCGTCGCGGCAGGTATCGCCGCCGTGAAGCTCTTCGAGCTCGATGTGCCGATCGTCGGGTCGATCGGGAGCGGCCTGCCACCGCTCGGCCTGCCCGACATCGGGGTGCAGGACGCCGGCGGGCTGGCCGCGGGCGGGATCGGCGTGATGCTGATCGCGTTCGCGGAGGGTCTGGCGGCGGCGAAGGCATTCGGCGCGCGCGACGCCCAGCGCATCGACGCCAACCGCGAGCTGGCCGGCCTCGGCGGCGCCAACCTCGCGTCCGGGCTGTGCAGCGGCATGGTGGTCAGCGGCAGTCTGTCCAAGACGGCGGTCAACGCCTCCGCCGGCGCGAGCACGCAGGCTTCGGGGCTGCTCGCGGCCGGACTGACCGTCCTCGCGCTGCTGTTCCTGACCGGGCTCTTCGAAGACCTGCCCGAGGCGACGCTCGCCGCCGTCGTCATCGCCGCCGTCATCGAGCTCGTCGACGTGCCGGCCATCGTCGAGCTCTACAACACCTACACCAAGCGCCTCGGCCGCCAGTTCGGGTGGATCGCGCGTCCCGACTTCATCGCCGCCGTCGCCGCCCTGCTCGGGGTGACGATCTTCGAGACGCTCCCCGGCCTGTTCATCGGCATCTGCGTGTCCCTGGCGCTCCTCATCTACCGAGCCTCTCGGCCCTACGTCGCCGTGCTGGGACGCACCCCCGGACCGGACGGCGCCTACCACGACATCGCGCGCCACCCCGACGCGCGCCCATCCGACGGCATCGTCGTGCTGCGGATCGAGAGCGGCCTCTACTTCGCCAACGCCGACAACGTCCGCGCACGTCTTCTCGAGGCCGGCCGCGCCGAGGGCGTACACGCCGTGATCCTCGACGCCGAGACCACGCCTTTCGTGGACATCACCGCCGCACGGATGCTCGTCGCCGCGCACGACGAGCTCCAGGCCGGCGGAGTCCGCCTGGTGCTCGCTCGCGACGTCGGCCAGGTCCGCGATGTGCTCGGGTGCATCACCGAGGACGCCGACCTGACCGCGACCCACCCGACGATCGCCGCCGCGCTCGACACCGTCGGCCGCTGACCGCACCGCCGCGCGTCCTCGGATCGAGGTCGTATCAAGCGGGCCGGTGCTCGCTCTGTTCGCGTGTCCATGACTCTGCGAACGCAGCGAAGGGAGGTGCGACATGAAGAAGATCAAGGTCTTCACGGTGAGCTCGGTCCGACTGACGGCGCCGTGTGAATGCCACTACAGCGCCTTCAAGTTCTAAGGCGCGCCGTGCCGGTGTGCGGCCGCGACAGGTCGCACGCCGGCTCCTTCCTCGATGTCTGACCGCCATGTCCTCTCCCCCCCTCTCGCTGCATCCCCTCACCCGTCTCCCCGAAGGCGACGGCGTCCTCGTCGGCCGCGCCGACGGCGAGTCGTACGCCGTGCTGCCGCGGGACGGCGCGGCGCTGCTCGAGCGGCTGATCGAGGGCGCGCCGCCGCCGGAGGCCGCCGCGTGGTACCGCGACACCTACGGCGAGACGATCGACATCGACGACTTCGTGTCGACGCTCGCCGAGCTCGGGTTCGTGCGCGAGCGCGACCAGGCGGCCGCAGCGGCGGAGGCCGTCGGCCTGCAGCGGCTCGCGCGGGCGTTCCTCTCGCGCCCGGCGTTCGTCGTCTACGCGGCGATCGTCGCGACGTGGGCGTGGACGCTGGCCCGGCGGCCCGAGCTCGCCCCGAGCCCGCACCACGTGTTCTTCACGGACTCGACCGTCGCGGTCGAGCTGCTGATCGTCTTCGGCCAGCTGCCGTGGCTGTTCCTGCACGAGTCGTTCCACGTGCTCGCCGGCCGCCGGCTCGGGCTCTCCAGCCGGCTGGGCCTCGGGACCCGGCTGTACTTCGTGGTGTTCGAGACGCGCATGCCGAGCCTGCTGAGCGTCGAGCGGCGGCGCCGCCACCTCCCGTTCCTCGCCGGGATGCTCGCCGACGTGCTGATCGTCGCGTCGCTCGGCGTGCTCGCCTACGCGACCGGCGGCATCGTGCGCGCACTCGCGCTGGCGATGGCGTTCCCCGTGTGCACGCGCTTCGCCTACCAGTTCCTGCTCTTCCTCCAGACCGACGTCTACTTCGCGCTCGCGACGGCGCTCGGCTGCTACGACCTGCACGCGGCGACCAAGGCCCGGATCGCGAACCGCTACTGGCGGGCGCGCCGGAACCCCGGCCGCGTCGGAGCCATGGAGCGCTGGACGGAGCGCGACCGGCGCGTGGCGAGCTGGTACGAGCCGTTCTTCGCGGCCGGGATCGTCGTGCTGCTGGGCGTCTGGGTGTTCGCGCTGCTGCCGGTCGCCGAGCAGCTCCTACGGCTGATCGCCGACGCGCTCGGCGGCGGCACCGGCGACCCGCGCTTCTGGGACGCGGCGCTGTTCGTGACGTTGAACGTGTCCCAGGTCGCCCTCCTCTTCCACCTCTCGCGGCGCGAGCGACGCGCCCTCACCCCGGAGCCAGCATGACCCACCACCTCGTCGTCACCGGCACCCGGCGGGCGCGCATGACCGTGCTCGCGGAGGCCGAGCTCTACGCGAGCTGCCACGCCCGCCACGGCGGTCCGTACGCGGGCATCGCCGAGATCCTGCACGAGCTCGTCCCGGACGCGCACCGGCGCGCGCCCGGGCTGACCTCGGCACACCGGATCGAGCTGCTGTGCGCGGTGCCTGAGCTCGCGAACGCGATCGGCGCCGCCCCGGACACGCTCGTCACCACGACGCCGCACGACGAGCGGACGCGGTTCTTCGGCCACAGCCTGATCCGCGCGATGTCGCAGGGGATCGTCACGTTCCTGATCGCGTACGCGCGGCTGCGCGAGCGACCGCTGACGCTCGCGCTGGACGACGTCAACGCCGCCGAGCCGACGGCGCGCGAGCTGGTCGCGATCCTGCTGCGCCGCGCGGCGCCCGACACCCTGCGCGTCGCGGTCGGTGCCGCAACCCCGATGCCTGAGCTCGAGCGCTACGCGCAGGCCGTCGCCCCCGCGCTGCCGCCCGCCGCGCCGGACCGCCGCACGCCGGGCGCGCGGCTGCGCGCGTTCATCGCGAGCGACGGGACGAGCGACGATCCCGCCGAGGTCGGCGCGTACGAGGCCGCCGATCCGGCGCTGCGCGCGCGGCTTCACGACGAGCGCGCGGACGCGCTCGAGGCGCGCGCGGACTGGGCGCGCCGGCTGGGCCCGATCCCCTATCACCGCGAGCGCGGGAGCGATCCTTCCGGCGCCGGCCGCCGGGCGCTGCGGACGGCGCTGGAGCGCTGCGTCGCGATCGGGTTCTCGGCGGCGACGGTGGACTTCGGGATGCGCGGGCGCGCCGTCTGCGACCCGGTCTCCCACCAGCAGGACTACTGTCACTTCAGCGGCAAGGCGGCAAGCGCGCTCGTCCCGCTCGGGCGCATCGACGAGTGCCATGAGATCTACCGCGAGCTGCGCCGGCGCTACCCGCTTCCGCGCGTCCAGATGACCTGCAGCTACGCGATCGCGATGCTCTACACGCGCTTCAACGAGCCGCGCGACCACGACGCCGCGCTCGAGTGGGTCAACAACGCGCGGGCGCTCGCGTCGCTCGAGCAGGACCCGGTCGAGGCCGCCTACTTGCAGGTCTTCGAGGACAACGGGCTCGCGCTGATCGAGATGCACCGGGGCGATCTCGCCCGGTCGCTCGAGCTCGTCGACCTCGGGATCGAGCGGCTCGAGCGCGAGCTGCCGGACGACCGGTACATCGTGCACCGGTCGCAGCTGCTGCACAACCGCGCGCGCGTGCTCTCGGCGCTCGGGCGGCTCGACGAGGCGCAGGCGGACTTCGAGCGGCTGCTCGAGTGGGATCCGAACTACGTCGAGTATCACACCGACCGTGCGAACCTCGCGCGGCGGCGCGGAGACCTCGCCACGGCGCTGACGGAGTACGACCGCGCGGTCGCCGTCTCGCCCCCGCTCCCCGACCTCTTCTACAACCGCGCCACCGTGCGCACGCAGGCCGGGCTGGCCAACGAGGCGCTCGACGACCTCGACCTCGTGCTCGAGATGGAGCCGGACACGCTGCACGCCCGCCTCGCACGCGGCACGCTGCGGCTCGAGCAGGGAGACGCGGCCGGCGCGCTCGCCGACGCGCGCGCGGGCATCGCCGACCACCCCGGCCACGCCGCGCTCCATTGCCTGCTCGCGCTCGCGCTCGGGTGCGCGCCCGACGCGCGCGCCGCGTTCGCGCGCGCGCTCGAGCTGGACCCCGGGTTCATGCCGGCGCTCGTCAACGGCGCGGTGCTCGAGTTCGAGCTCGGCGAGCCGGGCGCGGCCGTGGCCCTGCTCACGCGCGCGCTGGAGCTCGGGGGCGACGACCCGGACGTGCTGTTCAATCGCGGCTTCGCCCTGCAGGCGACGGGCGACGTCGCCGGCGCGGCGCGCGACTTCGAGCGTGCGCTCGCGCTCCCCGGCGCCGACCGGGAGCTGCTGCTCGATCAGCTCGGCCGCTGCCGGGCGCTCGCCGATGTCCGTTGACGATGCCGAGTTCCGCGCGATCTTCGGCGACGTGCCGACGTCGGTCGCGGTCGTCACCACCGTCGACGGCGCCGGCGTCCCGCACGGGATGACCGTCGGCACGCTCTGCGCGCTCTCGCTCAGCCCGCCGCTGCTGCTGTTCTGCGTGGCGCGCCGCAACGGCTCGCACCCGATCCTCTGCGAGGCGGCCCGGTACTGCATCAGCGTGCTCGCGCACGGGCAGGACGTGATGGCGCGTCGGTTCGCGGAGCGCCCTCAGGACCGGTTCGCCGGCGGGCTGGCCGAGTTCCGCGGGCTTCCGGCGGCGCCCCGGGCGCTGGCCTGGATGGCGTGCGAGCGCCGCCGTCTCGTCGACGCCGGCGACCACACGATCGTGATCGCCGAGATCCACGCGGCGCGGAAGTTCGACCGCCCGCCGATGCTCTACTGGCGCCGCCGGTACGGAACGCTCCGGCTGGTGGACGCGGCATGATGAGCGGCGGCCTCGCTGGAGCCCGGCATAGCCCAACGTTTCTCCAAGGTCGCGGTGGTGGGGTGCGTGCGACGTGCTGTTAGACGGAACCGCAGCCGGCGCCTCGCCCACTGACATGGCCGGCGTCGCCGACCTGGTCCGCGGACTGCCCCGCGGGCGGCGCATGGAGGATCTGGCGGCCCGCCTCGTGGACATCGAGCGCGAGCGCCACGGCTACCGCGATCCTGCCCGGCGGCCGTTCCAGCGCCGCCCCGACGGCGTCGCGTGCTTCAACTTCATGTACCTCTGCGTCACCGAGGCCGTCCGCGACGCGCTGGAGCGCTTCGAGGACCCGGCGTTCGTCGAGCGCCTCGCGATCGTCTTCGCCGACTTCTATCTCGTCGCCTACGACTCCGCCCGCGCGGGCACCTGGGTCTCCGCGGCCTGGCAGCCGCTGTTCTCGGACTGCGCCCGGCGCGACGTGACTCCGGTCCAGTTCGCGCTCGCGGGCATGAACGCCCACATCAACAACGACCTCGCGTGGGCACTGCTGCAGACCTGGGACGAGCTCGGCTACACCGCCGGCGCGAGCTCGCCGCGCTATCGCGACTTCCTGCGCGTCAACGCGGTGCTGGACTCCGTGGCGCACGAGGTGCGATCGACGCTCGAGTCCGGGCTGCTGCGCTTCCTCGACCGCCTGCTCGGGCGGATGGACGACCTCGTCGCCGGCGTCGCCATCTCGGATGCGAGGACCGAGGCGTGGAGGCGCGGCGTGCGCTGGCGCCGCGGGCTCGACGCCGAGCAGGCCGCGGCACACGAGCGGCAGGTCGGCCACGAGAGCCGCCTGATCCTCGCCCTATGAGGTCAGGCGACGGCCATCAGCGCGGCGACGTCCTCACCGCGGCGCATCCGGTCGAGCACGCGCCCGCGCGTCGGGCCGATCGAGCCGATCGGCATGCCCAGGGCGTGGGAGATCTGCGCGTAGCTGGGCTCGCCGTCGTGGTAGAGGAGCCCGAGGAAGCGGCGGTCGCGCTGCGCGAGCGCGGCGACGGCGCGGCGCACGGCAGTACATCGCTCAGCGGCGAGGAGACGATCCTCCGGCGCGGCGCCGGCGTCGGGGATGCGGTCCAGGATCGCGTCTTCGCTCGGCGTCATACGAGCCTTCTGGCGCAGCGTGCGCAGGCACTCGCGCCGCGCCACGGTCACCAGCCAGGCCCGGACGCGCCGCGGATCGTCGATCCGGTCGACGTGCTCGAGCGCCTTCAGCCAGGTCGTCTGGCGTACGTCGTCGGCGTCCGGCGCGTGCAGGCGGTGCGCGCGGCACACCGTGCGGATGAGCGGGTCGTAGCGCGCGACCAGGCGCTCCCAGGCGACGCGGTCGCAGCGACGCGCCGCCTCGACGAGCAGCGCGTCCGAGAGAGTCGGGGAGGACATGCCGCGATGCTCGGCGGGCGGCCTTCGCAGATCATCGGCGCAACGTTGGGCGCGCCTTGGAAAGCTTGGTGCGGCTCTCCACGCTGATGGCTGTCGCGACGCAGGAGACGCCGATCCGGATCCGCCTCTGCGGCGAGCTGAGCGTCCGCGTCGGCGACACCGAGGCGACCGGCGTGCTCTCCGGGCGCCAGGGCAAGCTCCTGCTCGCGTATCTCGTCAGCGTGCACGGCGAGCCCGTGCGGCGCGACGACCTGATCGACGTCGTGTGGCAGGGCCGCCTCCCCCAGGCCCCCGAGGCCGCGCTGAGCAGCCTGCTCACCGGCGTACGCCGGGCCGTGGGGCCGACGGGGCTGAGCGGGCGCTCGCTCGTGACGCTCAACCTCCCGGCGGGCACCTGGATCGACGTCGACCAGGCGCGCGAGGAGGCTCGGCTCGCCGACTCGGCGCTGGCCGGCGGGGCGGCCGCGGACGCCCTGCGGCGGGCGTGCGCGGGGCTGGAGCTGATCGAGCGCCCCGCGCTGGCGGAGCTCCACGGGCCGTGGGTCGAGCGCCTGCGGAATGCGGTCGACGAGCTGCGCTGCGACCTCTTGGAGACGGCCGCGCGCGCCGCGCTGGCCTGCGAGGAGGTCGTCGCCGCGCAGCGGCATGCGCGCGGCCTGCTCGAGCTCGAGCCGTACCGTGAGGCCGGCTATGGACTGCTCATGGAGGCGCTCGCGCGCGCGGGCAACGTCGCCGAGGCGCTGCGGACGTTCGATCGCCTGCGCGTGATGCTGCGCGACGAGCTCGGCGTTCCGCCGGCGCCCGCGCTGACCGCGCTGCACGAGCGGCTGCTTGCCCAGGGCGCCCGCGCGCTCCCGCCGGCCGTGGCGTCGGTGCCGCTGCCGGCGCCGATCCGCCGCTACGAGCGCCGCGCGTTCGTGGGGCGCGAACGCGAGCTGAGGCGCCTGCACGAGCACTGGGCGCGGGTCCGCGACGGGCAGAGCGAGCTCGTGCTCGTGACCGGCGATCCGGGGATCGGCAAGACGCGCCTGGCCGCGCGGTTTGCCGCCGAGGCGCACGCCGGCGGCGCGATCGTGCTCCACGGCCGCGCGGACACCGACAACGTCTTTCCCTACCAGCCGCTCGCCCAGGCACTTCGCCATCTCGCCGAGCACCTCGACCTGCCGGATGCCGGGTCGCTGCGCCCACTGCTTCCCCAGGCTCGGGCCGGGGACGCGGCGTCCACGGACGAGAACGGGCGGCACGTGCTGTTCGACGCGGCGGTATCCGCGCTGGGGCAGGCGGCGCGGGCGCAGCCGCTCCTGCTCGTGCTCGAGGACCTGCACTGGGCCGACAAGCCGACCGCGCTCCTGCTGCGCCACGTCGTCCGCCACGCCGACACCGCGCCGATCCTGCTGATGGCGAGCTACAGCGACGTCGAGCTCGCGCCCGGCTCGCCGCTGGCGCACGTGCTCGCCGACCTGCGGCATGACCACGTGATCGAGCGGATCGCGCTGGGCGGGCTCTCCGCCGACGACGTCGCGGCGCTGGCGGCGGGCGCGATCGACGGCGCCCGGCTGCGCGCGTACACCGGCGGCAACCCGTTCTTCATCGAGGAGACGCTGCGCAGCGGCGAGGGCGTCGCGGTCGCCGAGACCGTGCGCGAGCGGCTGCTGCACCGCTTCGAGCGGTTGAGCGACGCGGCGGTCGACGCGATCACGCTGGCGGCCGTCCTCGGGACGGACTTCGGGGTGCGCGAGCTCGAGCACGCCACCGGGCAGCCGATCGACGAGTTGATAACCAGCCTCGAGGAAGCGGCCGCGGCAGGGCTCGTGGTCGAGGACGCCGAGCGCGTCGGCCGCCTGTCGTTCTGCCACGCGCTGATGCGCGACGCGATCTACGCGCGGCCGGCAGCGAGCCGGCGGCGGCTGCTGCACCTGCGCGCCGGCGAGGCGCTCGAGCAGGCCGGCGGCGCTCCCGCCGCGCTCGCGCACCACTTCCACCTCGCGCGGCATGCCGGCGGCGCGCGGCGCGCGGCCCGCTACGCGATGGAGGCGGGCGCAGAGGCCGAGCGGGCGTACGCGTACGAGGATGCCGCCGCGCACTTCGAGCGCGCGCTCGAGGCGCTCGAGCTGGTGCCGGATGCCGGCGCGCGCGAGCGGATCGACGCGTGGCTGGCCCTGGGCGGGGTCCGCTGGCGGGGCGGGGAGCCCGGCGCGCGCGCCGCGTACCTCGCCGCCGCCGAGCTTGCGCGCGCATGCCATGACGCCGAGGCGCTGGTCGCGGCCGCGCTCGGCGCCGGCGGCCGCGTGTACGCGCCGGGCCAAGCGGACCCGGAGTACGTCGAGCTGGTGGAGGCGGCGCTCGCCGTCGCCGGCGTCGAGGGCGCGGTTCGCGCCCGTCTGCTCGGCCGCCTCGGTGAGGTCCTGCCCGATGGGGAGCGCCGCACGCGGGCGAGCATCGAGGCGTTGCGGCTCGCGCGAGCGTCGAGAGACTCGGCCACGATCGCCGTCGCGCTGCTCAGCCGGCACGCCGCGCTGCTGCACATCGCCGGGCTCGCCGACCGGCTCGAGCTGGCGTGGGAGGCGATCCGGCTGGCCGACGCGTCAGGTCTGCGCGAGACGTCGGCGCTCGCGCGCCACTGGCTTGTCTTCGACCTCGTCGAGGCGGGCGACATCGCGGGCGCGCAGGCGTTGCACGCAGAGCTCGCCGAGATCGCCGGCGAGCTCCGGCAGCCGCTCTACCAGCACTCCTCGCTCGCCTGGAGCGCGATCTGGGCCGGCCTCGCCGGTCGCTTCCGCGAGGCCGAGCGGCTCGCGCGCGAGGGACTCCGGCTCGCGTCGAGGGCCGGCGCCCCCGACGCCCGGGCGAACTTCACCGCCCAGCTGCTCCCATTGAGGCGCGAGCAGGGGCGGCTCGCAGAGGTCGAGCCCGAGTTGCGTTCGGCGGCCAGTCCCGGTGTGTTGCCGTGGGCGGCCTTCCTGCCGCTGGCGCAGCTGGAGGCGGGAGATCCTTCGGCGGCGGCGCGCTCGTTCGACGCGGCAGTGCGTGTCGTCCCATCCGGGCTGTTGTGGCTGCCCGCGAACGCGTGGCTGGCGGAGGCCGCCGCCGGCCTCGGCCGGCGCGACGCGTGCGCGGAGCTGTTCTCGCGGCTGGAGCCGTACGCGGGGCGGGTCGTCCAGGCGGGGTTCACCGGCTGCTGGGGCGCCGTCGACCGGTACCTCGGCCTTCTGTCCTCGGCGCTCGGCCGTGACGAACCGGCGCGCCGCCATCTCGACGCGGCGTTGCGCCTGCACGAGTCCATCGGCGCGGTCGCGCTGATCCGGCGCACGGAGCGCGACTTGGCCGGGCTGGCCTGAACCGCCCGGCGCCGCCGCGCCTAGAAGTCGAAGTCGTTGGGGTCGGCCATCTGCGTCCGGTGGTGCAACACCATGCGGTTGTGCTCGAGCACGAACTTGGCCAGGCGCGAGCGGACCGCGGCAGCGCCGCCGTTGAACTGCACCGCGACGTAGCGGCCGTCGACGCGGGTGATGTTGCCCTCGGTGACGAGCGGCTCGTCGCTGCCGGGGAGCGAGACCGTGACGCCGACGTTGCTGCCCTCGCCCGCTTCCAGGCCGCAGTCGATCACCAGGCCGTCGGCGCTGACGTTGACCGTCAGGCCCTCGTGGCCGTCGACGCTCACCGGAACGCACGTGTTGACGCGCGAAGCCCTGCGCCGGTCCGGGCGCGTGCGGTCGGTGACCTTGAAGCGCAGGTCGCCGATCGCGCCTCGCTGGAGCAGCAGGCCCTTGAGCGCGATCAGCGAGTTGCCGTCGCTGAAGGTGAGGAACGCGCCGTCGACGCACTCGGGCAGCCACGTGACCGCCGCCCGGTCGACCGGCTCGAGCGCGATCGTGGCGCCCGCGATCGCGATGACATGGCACTTGAATGCCGTATCGCGAAGGAGTCCCGCCTCGGGCAGTGTCACCGCAACGACGTCGAACTCACGTAAGCGATGCATCACATAGAGGATCGACGTACGGTGAGGAGTCTTGAACCAACACGTCCTCGTGCGCACCGACGGGTAGGTGCGCGGCGATCGACGTGCCGGCGCCGGGCTCGGACTCGATCGCCAGGAACCCGCCGGCGCCGGTCACGATGCCGTGCACGGTCGCGAGTCCCAGACCGGTGCCCTCTCCGAACGCCTTCGTCGTGAAGAACGGCTCGATCGCCCGCTCGCGCGTCGCCTCGTCCATGCCGCAGCCGTCGTCGGAGACGGTCAGTCGCACGTGCTCGCCGGTGCGCGCGGTGGCGACCACGATCTCGCCACCCGCGGGGCCTATGGCGTCGCGCGCGTTGACGACGAGGTTGACGATCACCTGCTCAAGGCTGGTCGCGTCGGCGTAGACGGGCGGGAGGTCGTTCTCGAGATCGTACTGGAGCCGCACGTTGTCGGGCAGCGTGCCGCTGAGCAGTGGGTCCATCGCCACTATCGTGGTGTTCAGGCTCACCAGCTGCGGCGCGGTCGACTCGCCTCGGCTGAACAGCAGCAGCTGCCTGACGAGCCGGGCCCCGCGCTCGGCGGCCAGCTGGATCTGGGTCACGTCTTCCTGCGCCGGCTCGTCGGGCGGGAGGTCGTCGTGCATCAGCGCGGCGCAGTTGAGGATCACCGCGAGCAGGTTGTTGAAGTCATGCGCGACGCCGCCGGCGAGCTGGCCGATGCTCTCGAGCCGCAGCGAGCGCTGCATCCGCACCTGCAGCTCCTGGCGGCGGCGCTCGGTGACGTCGCGCAGCGTGAGCAGCAGGCTCTCGATGTGCGGCTCGTGCAGCCGGTTGCCGACCACCGCCTCGATGTCCTTGTACGCGCCGGCGGCGTCGCGCATGCGGCAGTCGAGCGTCGTCGTCTCGCCGGGCGCCGGCGCGTCGGCCGAGACCGCGCGGCGGAACCGCTCCGAGTCGTCGGGGTGCACAAGGGCGGAGAGCGGCTGCCCGATCATCGCCTCGGGCTCGTAGCCGAGGACCGCGCGGATCGACGGGGCCTGGTAGAGCACACGCGTGTCGGCGTCGACGAGCGTGACGACGTCGGTCGAATGCTCGAGCAGCGAGCGCAGTCGCACCTCGTTGCGCTGGAGGCGCTCGATCGTGGCCCTCAGCGCATGCATGACCAGCGGTGCCATCATCAGTGAGGTGGCCTTCCCGAGCTGGTCCTCGAGCGCGAACGAGCCGTGCGCGAGCGCCGTGGCGTTGATCGCGGCGTCCCACAGCACGAAGCGCAGCATCGACAGCCACAACGGTCCGTAGAGAGCGCGGAACGTCGTGCCGAACAGCGGCAGCGGCGGCTGCCCGGGCGAGGCCAGCAGGACGACGAGCAGCGCCAGCGCCTCCACCGCCTCGCCCGCCAGCGAGAACCTTCCGCGGCGGAAGCCGAACGCCCAGTACGCGGAGAGCCCGAGCGATGAGGCGGCGCCGAGCACATTCACCGGCGAGTCCAGCCCGCTCACCACCACGATCGTCCCGCACGTGACCGTCGCGGTGATCAGCGTGGGAATGAGCATGACCCTGCGCAGGCGCGTCAGGGCCGGAGTATCGGGGGTCGCCCGTGCCGGGATACCTATTTAGTCGGGTATCCGCTACGGGGCTTGAGCGCTCAAGTAGTCTCTCAAGCAGCCGATCCTCCGGAGCGATGGTTCCACCGGAATCCCCCCTCGCCGATGCTGGGACGATCCTCGTCGTGGACGACGACGTCGGCGTCCTCCTGACCACGGCGCGCCTGCTCCGGCGCGCCGGCTTCGAGACGTTCGACGCCGAATCGGCGACGCGGGCGCTCGCACTGGTGGAAGAGCAGTCCGTCGACGTGCTTCTGAGCGACGTGGTCATGCCGGAGATGAACGGGATCGAGCTGGCCGCAGCCGTGCGCGAGCGGCACCCGCGCATCGAGGTCATCCTGGTCTCCGGCTTCACACCGGGCGCGCTGATCCGGCACAGCCTGACCGACGAGGAGGCACCCCCGATCCTCCAGAAGCCGCTTTCCCGCGACGATCTCATCGGCGCCGTCAGCGCCGCCGTCGCCCGCGCGCGCCGCTGAGTCCTCCGTCAGCTCGCCGCCGCCTGGCCGAACTCGCGCGCGAGCGCGCGAAACGCCGCCTTGGGCTCCCAGTGCCAGCGTGCGCGGGTCATCGGTTGGTTGGGCATGGCCGCAAGCTAGGGCCGGTGCGCGTGAGTCACATCAGGCTCACGACTGATCCCTGGCTCCGACTTTCGGATGAGTGCCGTGGCGGGAGAGCAGTAGGGTCCGACGAGTAGATGGCCGGCGAGCCGCGCTACGACACTCTGATCCTGGGTGGAGGCACGGCTGGCTGCGTGCTCGCCGCACGGCTGAGTGAGGACCCGCGCCGCACTGTATGCCTGGTCGAGGCGGGCCCTGACTACGGGCCGTTCAGCGACGGCGGGTGGCCCGCCGACCTCGTCGATCCGCGCGAGCCGTGCAGCAGCCACGACTGGGACCCCGGGGCCGAGATGTCGCTCTCGCGCGCAAAGGTGATCGGAGGCTGCTCGGCTCACAACGCGGCCTTCGTCGTCTGGGGGGATCGTCGCGACTACGACGAGTGGGGCGCTCCGGGCTGGAGCTTCGACTCGATCGAGCCGTACCTTCGGAGCGCCGAGCCGGCGATCCGGACGCGCCGGCTGGGCGCCGAGGAGCACGTGGGACCTCCACCTGGTGAGCTGGGCGGCTCGCGACACCGCGGGCATCACCGGCGGCGAGTGGCGAGTGCAGCTGAGTCCCTACGTGATGAAGCCAGTGTCCACGGGGACGGTTCGGCTTCGCTCGCCAGATCCCCAGGAGCCGCTGGAGATCGCGCTCGGCTTTCTGTCGGACCCGGCGGCGGCGGACCTCGCCGTCGTCGTCGATGGAGTCGAGCGCGGTTGTAATTGCGCCCATATTCTGGTTAGTCTGATCGCGTTTCTAGCGTTTGGGTCGTCCCCAGGGACCCGCCACCCTCGACAAGGGAACTGAGATGAGCACGACCGAGTCTGCGGCGGACAACGGAGTCAACGTCGCCCATCTGCTGGGCGCTCGCGATGCGCTGACCGACGCGCCGGAGGGCGCCCAGTTCACTTGGCGCGCGACGAACCAGTGGCTGCGCGGCACGCACAGCAAGACGACGATCGAGCAATACAGCGGGCTCGGCGCCGATCACGACCACAAGTCGTCCTTCAGCTACGAGGCCGACCATCCGCTGGTCTTCGCCTCCGAGGATGAGGGCCCGACGCCCGTCGAGTTCGTGCTCGTGGGCCTGGCGAGCTGCCTCACGGCGGGCGTCGCGGCCGTGGCGCAGAACCGCGGCATCCAGCTCGAGTCGGTCAAGGCCACGATCGAGGGCGACATGAACATCCTCGGCATCCTCGGCGGCGACCCCGAGGTGCGCAACGGGTTCAACAACATCCGCGTCAACTTCCAGATCGAGGCGGACGCCGACGCCGACGACATCGCCGCACTGGTCGCCCAGTCGCAGAAGCGTTCGGCCGTCTTCGACGCGATCACCAACCCGACCAACGTCTCGGTGACGGTCGGCTGACCGCCCCGCCACCGCTGCGAATACCTGTCGTCGTCATCGGGGCCGGCCATGCCGGCCTCGCGATCAGCCGCGTGCTGTCGGAGCGGTCGCTCGAGCACGTGGTGCTCGAACGGGGCGACGTCGCGCACACGTGGAAGACGGAGCGCTGGGATTCGCTGCGGCTCCTCACACCCAACTGGCTCACCCGCCTGCCGGGTCTCGCCTATGACGGCGACGACCCGGACGGGTTCATGGCCGTCCCCGAGCTGATCGCGTTCCTAGAGCGCTACGCCGACCACGTCGGCGCGCCGGTGCGAACGCACACCACGGTCACCTCGGTGTCGCGCCTTCGGAGCGAGGGTTACCTGGTCGAGACCGACGCCGGGAGCTGGCAGGCGGCAGCCGTCGTCGTGGCCAGCGGCGCCTTCAACCGACCGCGGGTGCCGGCGGTCTCGGCATCGCTGCCCGCCGCGCTCGATCAGCTCACCCCGCTCGACTACAAGCGTCCCGACCAGCTGCGGCATGGCCGGGTGCTGGTCGTGGGCGCATCTGCCACCGGCATCCAGATCGCCGACGAGCTGCTGCGCTCCGGACGCGACGTGACCGTCGCCGTGGGCGAACACGTCCGCATGCCGCGGACTTACCGGGGCCGCGACGTCATGTGGTGGCTCGACCGGATCGGCCGGCTGGACGAGCGCTACGACGAGGTCGACGACCTGGTGCGTGCGCGACATGTCCCTTCGCCCCAACTCGTCGGAACCCCCGACCGAACGGACCTCGACCTCAACACCCTGACGACGAGGGGCGCCTCGCTCGTAGGACGCCTCGGTGCGGTGAACGGCAGCACCGCCTCCTTCTCGGGCTCGCTCCGCAACGTCTGCAACCTCGCCGACCTCAAGCTGAAGCGTCTGCTGAACACGATCGACCAGTGGGCCGGCGTCGACGACGGACCCCGTCCCGAGCCAACGCGGGTCGATGACCACCCGCAGGTCCTGATCGACCTGATCGCCGAGGGCTTCGACACGGTGCTCTGGGCCACCGGGTTCCGTGCCGACTACTCCTGGCTGCACGTGCCCGTGTGCGATCGCAAGGGCGAGATCCGCCACGAGGGCGGCGTGGTCAAGCACGCTCCCGGGCTCTATCGGATCGGGCTGAACTTCCTGCGCCGCCGTAAGTCCAGCTTCATCCACGGCGCCGAGGACGATGCCAGGGACATCGTCGAGCACTTGACGGGCCACCTCGCCACGGCGACTCCCTCCGGCCGCGTTTCGCCCGCTGGAGCGTAAGCGTCAGCGCATCCACGTACGCGACCCGGTGGAGGTGACCGCCGACGTGGCGGCCTCGGCGAGCGCTGCCAGGAGGGCGGCGGTGGCGGGCGGGTCGGGCGGCTCGCCGTAGGTGGCCGCGTAAATTTGCCGCTCGAAGCCGGGCAGCTCGGTCGCGATGACGCCGTCGATGTGGTGGGCGCGCAGGGCCAGTCCGGTCTGGGTCGCCACCCCCAGCCCGGCGGCCACCCACGCTTGCATAACGACCATGTCGTCGGAGCTGTAGCCGATCCGTGGATCGAACCCGGCGTCGGCGCACATGGACAGCAGGTGACTGCGGCAGCGCTCGCAGCCGGCGATCCACGTCGCGTCGCGCAGGGCGTCCAGTCCGCGCTCGTCACGCGTCGACAGCACGTAGACCGGATCGTCGAGCAGGTGATGCAGGCGCACCCCGGCCGGCTCGGGCTCGGTCTCCTCGTAGCGGAAGATGACCGCGACCTCGACCTTGCCGGTACGCAGCAGCTCGAGCGCGTCGAGCGGATGCGTGTCGGTCACGCTGATCTCCAGGCTCGGATACCGGTTCGCCAGCGTCGCCAGCGCCGCGGGCACGAGCGATCCGTTCGCCGACGCGAAGCCGGCCAGGCGCACGCGGCCGGCGTTCAGTCCCACGTGGGCGGAGAGCTCCGCGCCGGCGGCATCGATGCGCCCGATGATCTCGGCGGCGCGGTCGGCCAGCAGCTCCCCGGCCGCGGTGAGCCGAATCCCGCGGCCTACCCGCTGCAGCAGCTGCGCGCCGGTCTCGGCCTCGAGCCGGGCGAGGTGATGGGTGACCGACGGCTGGGAGTAGTGCAGCTCCCTCGCCGCCGCGGTGACCGATCCGTGGCGCGCGACGGCGTCGATCACGCGCAGCCGGTTGACGTCCAGCATGAATCAACTCTATCTATGAGTCAGCACGAAAGTTGGCATTGGACGTATGAGCCCGTGGCGCGCAGGCTAAAGGCATGACCGCGACCCAGATCCGCCCCGCCGAACAGCTGAGCCCGCTCGTCGCCGGCATCCGCACCGCCGTCGACCGCCATGCCGACTGGGCCGAGACCGCGCAGCTCGTCGCCGACCAGCTGCGCCGGCACCTACCCACCCCGGACGTCCTTACGGCCGAGCAGCGCCTCGGCTCGCCGGACGACTACGTCGGCCACACGCTGCACGTCGAGCCCGACGGATCGTTCTCGATCGTCGCTCTGGTCTGGCGGCCGGGGCAGATCACCCGGATCCACGACCACGTCACCTGGTGCGTGTTCGGCGTCATCCAAGGTGCCGAGCACGAGGAGCTCTTCGACGCCGACCTCAACCTGATCGGCCGCAGCGAGAATCACGTCGGCGACGTCAGCGGCTTCGCGCCGCCCGGCGACATCCACCGCGTGCACAACACCGCCGACGAGACTGCGATCTCGATCCACGTCTACGGCACCGACGTGACGCGCGTCGGCTCCAGCGCCCGACGCTACTACGACTGACCTCGAACCCCGATTGCCGAATTTCTAAGGAGGAATCGTGAGCAAGCTCAGGTGTCACATCTCGATGTCGGCAGACGGATTCGTCGCCGGCCCGAACCAGAGTGAGGAGAACCCGCTCGGCGAGGGCGGGGAGCGGCTCCACGACTGGATCGTTCCACTCGCCGCTTGGCGCGAGGCGCATGACAAGCAGGGCGGCGAGGTCAACGCGAGTGCACAGATCGTCGAAGAGTCGCGCGCGAACATCGGCGCGGGCGTGATGGGCCGCAACATGTTCGGGCCCATCGGCGGCGGGGACTGGGGCGACGGGCAGTGGAAGGGTTGGTGGGGAGACAACCCGCCGTACCACAACGACTTGTTCGTCGTCACCCATCACCCGCGCGAGCCGGTCGAGATGCAGGGGGGCACGACGTACCACTTCGTCACCGACGGGATCGAGCGGGCGCTGCAGCGGGCGAGGGAGTCCGCGGACGATCAGGACGTCATGCTCTGGGGCGGCGCCCAGATCATCAACCAGTACCTGGCGGCGGGGCTCCTGGACGAGCTCGAGCTGCACATTGTTCCGGTGCTCCTCGGGGGCGGCGCTCGCCTCTTCGACAACCTCGGAGGCGCCGAGATCAAGCTCGAGCAGGTCCGGGCGGTCGAGGCGCCCGGCGTCACGCACGTCAAGTACAGGGTGGTGCGTGGCTAGCCCTCCCGATCCGCGGAAGGTCCCGTACACGCGGTGCGGGACCCTCCGAACCCAAGATCGCGTGCGTCGCGCAGCACACCAACCGCGAAGTTTGCACCCGCCGAGTTTCTGTGAGTTGCGCACACTTCTGCTCAGTTCGAGACGCGTCGCGGGACTCGGTTCTTCACGCGCCACGCATCCGGGACGATCAGCTCCGGCGGCCAGCCGTGCGTGTTGCGCGTCTCGAAGATCGACACCGCAGCATCCCGGACTCGCGTCAGGTCGTCGTCGAGCAGCGCTTCGAGGAGGATCAGGTCGATCAGATCCCAGAACCGCAGATTCGGACGATCGGGCGGCTGCTCGGTGACCGCGTGCAGCTTCTGCGCGACCTGGAACCGGAGTGAGAGGCAAGCCACTCGCTCCGGGCTGTCGAGCCCGAAGTCTGAAATGCCGACCGCGACGGGCACGAGCTCGGCCTCGTCCGCCTCAGGCTTCGCGATCTCGAGCTGCAGCGTCCGCCACTCGCGGCCCGCGAAGCTCAGCTGAACATCGAGCCGCCGGCTTCCCGTGTTCCGGATATCCACGACAACGCCCTTGCGGCGAAACGCGAAACGCGAAACTGGCGTACCGGCGAAACCGCACGGGGCAGATCGCCTCGACTGATCAGTCTTACTCGGCGGTGCGCGACGGCGTCGGCAAGCGCGACCGGCTTACCCACGCTCGTGCCCGGCGGTTGGCGAAGTAGGCTCCCGCAGCCGGCCGCCTGAACAGTGTGATCAGCAATCCAGAGGCAGGGAGAACCGTCGTGCCACGCGAGATCATCACGACCGCGAACGCCCCCAGTTCGCCGCTCTACAGCCAGGGAGTCAAGGCCGGACCGCACGTGCTCGTGTCGGGCACGGTCGGCATCGACCCGAGCACCGGCAACTTCGCCGGAGACACGATCCAAGCTCAGACCCGACAGGCGCTGGCGAATTGCGAGGCCATTCTCCAGGCCGCCGGCGCCAGCCTGGACGACGTCATCGAGGTGGGAATCCTCCTCACCCACCCCGCCGACTTCGACGGCCTCAATGAGGAATACGCGCGCTGGTTCCCGTCCGAGCCCCCGACCCGCTACGTCGCGAAGCTCGGCGTCGAACTGCCCGGACTGCTCGTCTCGATCCGGATGACGGCATTCACCACATGACGCCCAAACGAGCGAGCGGGTCGAAGCGACCCGCTCGCTGACTGCCGAATCCGACGATCTTGGTCGTGTTCTAGGTCTGGGTGTGCGCCTAGCGTCTCCACGCAATGCCGGACCGTTTCGTCCGGCTTCCGGATCCGCAGTGAGTTGAACCTACGTGCCCTCGGCGCGGCGCGCGTCGGTAGAAGCCTGCAGATCAACTGCACGCTTCCCGCCGCTTTCAGTACCCCGGCCCGACGGCTCGGAGGTGCCCGCACCGCGTGGCCTGGTCCGGCTGCCCATCGCCGGGCGGACGTACCCCAGAGCCATAGCGAACGGACCCGGCGACATTCGGCCTCGCCGGTCATCGCGCCGACACGGAGTGCCGGCGCCGTCGTGGGCCGCCTTCCCGCCCGGACAGCGGGATGCCGCGATGCCCAGGATTGTGTGCGGCTTGCTTGCGTCCGGATGACGCTGAAAGGTTCCGGGGCCCGAGGAGAAGCCGGAATGCTGGACAGAGGCCTGCGAGCGGCTGCGGCCGCGCTCGCGTTGGCGGCACCGCCTGCCGCGGCCGCGCACCGGACGCCGCCCGCGCCGGTCATCACGTCGGGCCCGGCCCGGCCGAGCGCCGAGACCACGGCCCGCTTCACGTTCACCGGCGCCTCCCGATTGCGGTGCCGCCTCGATCGAGCGCGCGCCAGGCGCTGCGCGCGATCGGTGACCTATCGCGCGCTCGGCGAGGGACCCCACGTCTTCAGCGTGTGGGCGCTCGGCCGCCGCGGCGCACGGACGACCTACGCCTGGACGATCGACCTCAAGCGACCTCCGCGCCCGGTCGTCCTCGAGGCACCGGAGGAGTTGAGCGCCGTCGCTGCGGCCCGCTTCACGTTCTCAGACGCCGAACCGGGTGTCGCGCTGAAGTGCCGGCGCGACGACGGGCTGCTGCAGCGGTGCTCGAGCCCCCTCGCGTACGAGGCGCTCGCCGACGGCGCGCATCGGTTCACGATCGTCGCGCAGGACGCCGCGGGGAATACAAGCGTGACGGCGACGTACGGCTGGACGATCGACACGCAGGCGCCCACTGCACCGTCGATCGTCGCGGCGCCTGCCCCGCTGACCGCGGCGGCCGCCGCGCGGTTTGAGCTCTCCGTCGCGGAGGCGGGCGTGCGCCTCAGCTGCCGCCTCGACGGTCAGCCGGCGCCGTGCGACGGCGCCGGCGGCCTGGCGGAAGGCGAGCATGTGTTCAGCGCGACCGCCGTCGACGCCGCCGGCAACGAGAGCGCGGCGGTGACGCATCGGTGGACGATCGACGCGACCGCGCCCCCGCCGCCGACGATCACGGCGCGTCCGCGCGACCGTGCGCTGCGAGGTGACGCCACCTTCTCGTTCGCCAGCACCGAGGCGTCGGCGGCGTTCGTCTGCCGGCTCGACGACGCGCCCGCCGTGCCGTGCACGAGCCCGTATCGACTTCCGGGTCCGCTCGCCGCCGGCGCGCACACGTTCGGCGTGCAAGCCCGCGACGCCGCGGGCAACCGCAGCGCCGCCGCGAGCGTGACGTGGACGATCGTCGCCGGGTTGTATCGCGAGACGGTGCTCGTCACGCCGGGCGTCTCGGGATACTGGCGGCTCGGCGAGGCCGCCTGGGCGCCGGCGGCCGACGAGCGCGGCTCGCTTCCCGGCACCTATCGGAGCGGGGTGACCTTGGGCGCCGCGGGCGCGATCCTCGACGATCCGGATACGGCGGCCGCGTTCGACGGCTTCAGTGGCGAGGCGCTGCTCCCAGGTCCGGTGCTGACCGTCAACGGGACGCTCGAGGGCTGGTTCGAGTGGCGCGGCGGCATCGCCGTGTTGCGCGACCACACCAGTGGTGGAGGCTGGATCCTCGCCTTCGTCCCTGCGGGCGGCACGATCGTGATGAGCCGCGCCGGAGGCGGGGCGACCCTCAACACCGGCATCGACGTCGACGAGCTGCGTGACGGGTGGCATCACCTCGTCCTGACGAAGGCCGGCCCCAACCTCGCCTTCTACCTGGACGGTGAGTTCGTCAAGGGCGCGGGCGGCGCGGGCAACGCGGCGTCGATGGCGCCCTGGCACGTGATGAACAACGGCGCGGTCGTCGACCAATACACCGCGGGACGAGCGGATGAAGTCGCGATCTACAGCCGCGCGCTCGAGCCGAGCGAGGTCTTGGAGCACTACCGGATCGGCAGGGGCGATGCCTAGCCGGTACCTCGCGTTCGGGCTGCTCGTGCCGCTGCTCGCGCTCGCGGCGCGGGGCCGCGCTGACCTCACGGTGTCCGGCGTGTCCGCAACGCGAGCCGGCGAACGCCTGCTCGTGACCGACACCGTGCGAAACCTTGGTACGCGGCGGACACCGCGCACGCGAGTCGAGTACCGGCTGGTCGGGCCGGCGGGCCGCACGCGCGTCCTCGCGACGCGCACCGTGCCCTCGCTCGCCCCGGGGCGGGCTTCCCGCGGAACGGCGCGGATGACCGTCCGTGGATCGAGCTACCGGGTGCTTGCGTGTGTCGACACCGCGAGCCGTGTCCGCGAGAGCGACGAGGCCAACAATTGCGCGGAGAGCATGCCGCCGCCGCTGATCGGCGCCCGGCCGAATGACCCGACCGCGGCGACCGAGGCGCACTTCAGCTTCTCCCATCGTTGGCGAGGTGTGCGCTTCATTTGCCGCTTCGACGACGGCGCGCCGGAAGCGTGCACGAGCCCGGTCACCTTCACGGGGCTGGCCGAGGGCGACCACCGCTTCAGCGTCACGGCTTGGCGCGGCGCGCGCCGGCTGGGCGCCACAGCCGTGTACCGCTGGACGATCGACACCACGACTCCGCCGGCGCCCGTGGTGTCGACCGCGCCGGCCGCGCTGAGCAACCGCCGCGACGCCGAGTTCGCGTTCGCCGATCGCGACGCCGAGGCGACGTTCCGGTGCGCTGTCGACGGCGCGCCCGCCCGGCCCTGCACGAGCCCGCAGCGCCACACGCTAGGCGACGGCGGCCACACGTTCGCGGTCGTGGCCGTCGACCCGGCGGGCAACACGAGCGCTCCGCGGGCGGTCGAGTGGACGATCGACGCGACCCCGCCCCCCGCGCCGTCGATCGACGACGCGCCCGAGGCGGCGAGCGGCGACACCAGCGCGCGGTTCGAGTTCACCGACAGCGAGGCCGGCGTCCGCTTCAGTTGTCGCCTGGACAACGGACCTACGGTGCCGTGCTCGAGCCCCGTCGATTACGCCGACTTGAGTGACGGCGCCCACCAATTCACCGTCGCCGCGCGCGACGCCGCCGGAAATACCGCCAGCGCCACGCGCGCCTGGACGATCCGGCTGCGCCCGGGTGCCGCGACGGGGCCGCCGGTGACCCTTCAGTCGATGTCCGCCACGGTCAGCGGGACGGTCACGCCCAACGGCAAGCCGACGAGTTACTTCGTCGAGTACGGCACGGGTACGTCCTACGACCTGCGCTCGGCGGTCGCGTCGGCCGGCTCACAGCCCGTCGACGTGCCGGTGCAAGCGCTGCTGACCGGCCTCTCACCGGTCACGACGTATCACTATCGCGTCGTCGCCACGACCTGCGGCGGCTGCGCGGCCGGCACGAGCCGAGGCGCCGACGCGACGTTGACCACGCCGCCCGCGGAGACGTACACAAACCCGGTCTATGGCGGCCTGGCGGACCCCATGGGGCTCCACGATCTCGGCGACTTCTACACCTACGGCACCGGCGAGCTGTTCCCCGTCCTTCATTCCACCGACCTCGTTCACTGGACACAGGTCGGAACCGCCCTGTCGCGGCGCCCCGCCTGGGTGCCGCAGACCGGACAGTGGAACCCGTGGGCACCGAGCGTTCTGCGCCGCGACGGCGCGTGCCCGGGAACCACATCGCCGGCCTGCTACTTCATGTACTACACGGGGCTCAACGAGTCGCTCGCCACGGACGCGAACTGCATCGGCGTCGCGATCTCGGCCAGCCCCGTAGGCCCGTTCACGGACACCGGCATCCTCGACACCGACCCGTCCTCTATCGACGCGGCAGGCCGGCCGATCGGCTGCGGCGACGCCGGCGGCTACAGCAACATCGACGCCGCGCCATTCATCGACCCCGCCGACGGAGCCGGCTACTTGTACCTCTCCACAGGCCACGAGCCGTCAGGCGCCTGGCGCCGAACCATCTCCGTGATCCCGCTCGCCGCCGACTTGGTCCACGCCGCAGGCCCTCGTCAGCCGTTGTTCAGCATGACCCAGCCGTGGGAGCGCGACGTCGTCGAAGGCCCGTGGATGACACACCACCGCAACGGCTACTACCTGCTCTACTCCGGCGCCAGCTTCACCGACGCCAGCTACGCGATGGGCTACGCCTTCGCGTCGTCGCCGACCGGCCCGTTCGTCAAGCCCTCCTCGGAACCGATCCTGAAGAGCACCGCGGACGTGATCGGCCCCGGCGGCGGATCGGTCATCACCGGCCCGCGCGGAGACGACTGGCTCGTCTACCACGGACGCGCCGCGCCGGGCGGCGCGCGCACCCTGCGAATCGATCCGCTGGTGTGGAACGACGCTGCCGACCCGCCGACGCTGACCGTGCGCGGGCCGACGACTTCGCCGCAGCCGCGGCCATGACCGCCTCAGGCAGCGGAGGTGCCAGCTAGTTCTCGAGCTCGAACAGCAGGAACTGGGTGAACTGGCTTTCGGCGAAGTTGTTGTCGCTGACCGGCTCGCTCACCAGGTGAAGGGCCTCGACAGGCGGCATAGGCGGCCAGTGTCATGGTTTGTTGACGCACCGGTTCGAAGTCTGACGACCTCGTAGTTTTCCGCACATGCCTTCGCTGATGTCCCGATGCGGACATCCTGATCCTCACGCCAGACTCACGGCGAGAGGGCAGCGCCGGGAGACGCCAAACGAGGGTGAAGGAGATGTGCCGCGTCGATCGTCAGGTACTTCCGGGCGTCGGGAACCTGCGTGTCCGTGGGCCGCGAGCCGGTCGAGCGGCTGTCGCTTCGGCTCGCGCGCCGCCCGCGGCGTCGCCAGGTTGGCAATCGGGCCAACCCCGACTCGGACTCGCATGCCTGGCCGGGGTGGTCCCGCCGAGGTTCCGCGCCACGCAAGCGTCGGCGGCGATTGCCGCTGGCGATTCGTGCACTGACGTGAAACCCCTGCCGAACGGCGTATCTCGAGCCCGTCACTCGGAGGCGTGGATCTCCCGCGACGTGCTGTCTGAGTCACACTGAAGACACGAGGAGTGAGCCCTCATGGAAGGGTCGGTTCGATTTTCCCGGCGCGTGTTCGTCGCCTGGGTCGGGGGCGCGGGCGCGGGGTTCTATCTGTTCGGCCGGGTCCCCGGCATGAGTACGCCGCAGGCGCTGGCACAGATCCCGGGCGGCTCGCTGGATCCGCTGCGGATCCCCAAGTTCAAGACGGCGTTGCTGGTTCCGCCGGTGATGCCGCGCGTGGGGACGTTTCGGTCCGGTACCAAGATGGGAGATCTGTATGAGATCTCGATGAGGCAGTTCCAGCAGCAGATCCTGCCGGGGACCTTGCCGAAGACGACGGTCTGGGGTTACGGCACCGGAGTGCCGGTGCAGAGCAACCGCGGGCTGATGATCCACAACGCACCGTCGCTGACGATCGAGGCGCACTGGAAGCGGCCGGTGCGCGTCAAGTGGGTCAATGAGCTCACGGACGTCTCCGGCAATTACCTCTCACACCTGCTGCCGGTGGACCAGACGCTGCACTGGGCCAACCCGCCCGGCGGAGCGACCGATCGCGACAGCCGGCCGACGTTCACCGAAACGCCTGGCCGCTACACCGGGCCGGTGCCGATCGTCACCCACGTGCACGGCGCGATCGGCGTGGCCGACGACAGCGACGGCTACGCCGAGGCGTGGTATCTGCCGGCCGCCAACGACATTCCCGCCGGCTACGCCACCGAGGGGACCTGGTTCAACTTCTTCAAGAACAAGGCCGGCGCGAGCTACGGCGTGAGCTGGGGGCCCGGGTTTGCCACCTTCCAGTACCCCAACGACAACCGCGCGTCGACGATCTGGTACCACGACCACGCGCTCGGCATGACGCGGCTGAACGTCTACGCCGGGCCGGCCGGGTTCTACATCGTCCGCGGCGGTCCCGCCGCCGACGACAAGGTGCTCGACACACGTACCGGCGCCGTGGCGGCGCTGCCTGGCCCGGCGCCGCGCGAGAACGACAAGTTCCCCCCGAACAAGCCCTACCGCGAGATCCCGATCGCGATCCAGGACCGCGCCTTCAACGAGGACGGTTCGCTGTTCTATCCCGACAGCCGCAGGTTCTTCGACGGGATCGTGCGCGACTACATCCCCACGGGGGAGTTCTCGCCGATCTGGAACCCGGAGTTCTTCGGCAACACGATCATGGTCAACGGCAACACCTGGCCGTTCCTGACCGTCGAGAAGCTGCGCTACCGGTTCCGCTTGCTCAACGGCTGCCAGTCGCGCTTCCTCGTCCTGGACTTCACCGGAATTCCGGGTGTCGAGGTGTGGCAGATCGGCAACGAGGGCGGCCTGCTCGCAGCACCGGTGAACGTCACCGCCACCCGCGGCAACCGGCTGCTGATGGGGCTCGCCGAGCGAGCCGACGTCGTCGTCGACTTCACCAACGCGCCCACCGGCAACCACGTGCTGCGCAACGCCGGCCCCGACGAGCCGTTCGGCGGCGGCGAGCCGCCCGACGACTTCGAGTCCGCGGACCCGGACACGACGGGGCAGATCCTGCAGTTCCAGGTCGTGCCCGCGGTCGCGCCCGATCCCTCGACACCGCCGCAGTTCCTCCAGCTGCCGGCGATCGCCCCGCTTCCCGCACACGCGCTCACGCGCCCGCTGGCGCTGATCGAGAAGGCGGGCGTCGGGTTTGACGCCGATGAGCAGCCCGTCGAGGGCCCCGTCGAAGCGCTGCTCGGAACGGTCGGCGGCGACGGGATCCTGCTCGAGCAGAAGTGGATGGACGACGTGACTGAGAACCCCGACGTCGGCGCGACCGAGATCTGGGAGATCTACAACACCACAGCCGACGCGCACCCGATGCACGTGCACGAGATCGCGTTCGAGGTCGTCAACCGGCAAGCGCTCGCGCTCGACGCAAGCGGCGAGGAGGTGGTGATCCCGATCCAGCTCGCCGGTGACCCGATCCCGCCCGAGCCGACCGAGAGCGGCGTCAAGGACACGGTCATCGCGTATCCCGGACAGGTCATTCGGATCAAGGCACGCTTCACCACACCCGGCCAGTTCGTCTGGCACTGTCACATCGTCGAGCACGAGGACAACGAGATGATGCGCCCGTACCGGATCGGACCGACCCAGCCTGGGCAGCCCGGATGACGAGCGCGACATGCCGAACATCGGACCCATTGCGCTGATCGTCGTGCTCGTGATCGCCGTGCTGTGGAAGACCGTGATCGCCTTCTCTCGCGTGCGGTACGCCATCTGGCGTCCGGGAGGCGGCACTTGGCTCGCCAGGCCGGGCCGCGCTTGCCTTCGAAGCAGAAGACATGACCCGACGGCGTGCGCACGGCCGCCATAGGCAAGAAGATGCGCTGAGTCACCACAATTCTGCTCATGGGGAGACGCGCTTCGGGACCCGATCACAGGTCCGCGGAGGACATTCGGCCACCCGTTACCGACCCGCTGGACACCGCCCATGCCGGCTGTTAGCGTCGCCGGATGGTTCTTCAAACAGCGCTCACGCGCTTTCGCGGGAGACTGCTGAAGCTGTGAGCGCGCTTGACACGCGCTCCGGCACGGACGCGCCGGATCTGACGTGGTGCAGCGCCGGCGAGATCGCTCGCCTGGTCGCCGAGGGAACCGTCTCTGCTCGTGAAGCGGTCGACGCGCACATCGACCGCATCGAGGTGCTCGACGAGCGGCTGAATGCCGTCATCGCCCGCCGCTTCGACGACGCGCGGGCGGAGGCGTCCGCCGTCGATGCCGCGCGGGCCCGCGGCGACAGCCTCGGGCCGCTCGCCGGCGTGCCGATGACCGTGAAGGAGCAGTTCGACGTCAACGGCCTGGCGACGACCTTCGGGTTGCCGAGCCGGCGCGATGAATTGGCGAAGGCGGACGGGCCGCTCATAAGCCGCCTGCGCGGCGCCGGCGCGATCATCCTCGGCAAGACGAACGTGGCCGAGCTCCTCTTCTACCAGGAGGGCGACAACCCGCTCTTCGGCAGGACGAACAACCCCTGGGATCTCGAGCGGACGAGCGGCGGCGGCAGCGGCGGCGAGGGCGCGATCATCGCGGCCGGCGGCTCTCCGCTCGGGCTTGCCGCCGACATCGGCGGCAGCATCCGGACGCCCGCCCACTTCTGCGGGATCCACGGTCTGCGTCCGACGTCCGGACGCCTGACCAACCTCGACTCGCCACCCGAGCTGTTCTTCCCCGGCATGGAGGCGGTCATCCTCGATCCCGGGCCGATGGCGCGCACGGTCGCCGATCTGGAGCTGGCGATGCGGGTGCTCGCCGCGCCGGGCCTCGGCAAGCTCGACCCGCTCATCGCGCCGGTCGCGTGGCCCGATCCGAAGGCCATCTCGATCAAGGGGCTGCGGATCGGCGTCTTCGAGGACGACGGCTACTGGCCCGCGTCGCCGGCGCTGCGCCGCGCGGTGCGAGAGGCGTCGGAGATCCTCACCAGCCGTGGCGCGATCGTCGAGCCGTTCGCCGATCCGGACCCCGAAGCCGCTACGCGCTTGTACTTCTCGTTCCTCATGGCGGACGGGCTGCACTGGGAGCGACGACACCTGCGGGGTAATCCCGTCGACGGCAGGATCAAGATGGCGATGCGGATCGCGCATGTGCCGGGTCCGCTGCATCGGCCGATCGCCAGCCTGCTCGGCTCGGTCGGGAGGCAGAAGCGCCTTGCGGACGGGTTCCGCTGGTCGAGGAAGCGATCGGCCCGCGGGTATTGGCGCCTCTTGGAGGAGCGGACGGACTGGCGCAACCGGTTCATCGCAGCGATGGACTCCAAGCAGCTCGACGCGATCGTATGCCCGCCGCACGCGGTGCCGGCGATGCGCCATGGCGCGACCCGCCTGCTCTACGACACCCCGAGCTACCTGATGCGCTTCAACGTGCTCGGGATGCCGGCCGGCTCGGTCGCGGCCACGCGCGTGCGTGCCGGGGAAGAGACCGACCGGCCGCGGACCCGGGACGTGATCGACCGCGAGGCGATCAAGACCGAGGACGGCAGCGCCGGCCTCCCCGTCGGCGTGCAGGTCGCCGCGCGCCACTGGCGCGAGGACATCGTGCTCGCCGTGATGGCGGCGCTCGAGCAGGAGTTCTCCAAGCGCCCCGACTATCCCTCCCGCCCGCCGGAGTAGAACGTGACCCAGACCGCATCAGGCGCTCGCGTCGCCGCCGCTCCGCGCGGCAACCCCATCCTCAATCTGCTCAAGTTCGGGCCCGATCCGCTCGAGTTCATGACCAAGCTCGCCCAGACCGCCGAGCTCGGGATCGTCCCGGTGCGGATCGGCAACGTGACGCTGCGGCTCGTGACCGACCCCGCGCTGATCAAGCGTGCGCTCGAGCTCGACGATCCGCCTACTCTCGGGCGCGGCCGCTTCACGCGCGTCGCGAGCTGGTACCGCGAGGGCATCTTCGTGATCACGTCCGGCCCCGAGCACGCGCGCCAGCGCGACGTGCTCGGCCGACCGATCTGGAACGACCCTAGGACCCCCGAGATCGCGCAGCGCCGCGCCACGGCGATGGCCGCCGGCTGGCGGGAGGGCGAGCCGGTCGACCTGTGGCGGACGTTCCGCAGGCTGCATTTCGAGACCGACTGGGAGCAGCTGACGGGCGAGCAGGCCGACGAGCCGCTCCTGCGCGCGTTCGAGACCGGCGACGTGTGGCAACCCCGCCTGATACAGCCGCTGGGGACGCTGCTCTGGCGGCTGCCGACGGGCAGCGGCGCCCGCAAGGCGAGCGCGCTCATCGACGCGCGCGTCGACGCGCTCGTCGCGCAGCGGCGCGGCGCGCCGGATGACGCCGCGCCGGACCAGCTCTCGCGGCTCGTGCGGCAGGCCGCCGACGACGGTGTCACGACCGATGAGCAGCTCCGCGCGACGGTCAAGCTCCAATTCCCGGATCCGATCCACGACTTCCTGACGTGGATCTTCTGGGCCCTCGCGCGCAACCCGGTCGCCGAGGAGCGCTGGCTGGAGGAGATCGACCGGGTGCTTGCGGGTGCGCCCGCAACGCTCGAAGACGTCGGCCGCCTCCCGTACGTCCACCGGGTCCTACTGGAGACGATGCGGCTCTATCCGCCGTCGTTCGGCATCTTCCGCGAGGCGCTGGAGGACCTCGACCTCGACGGGCACGCGGTCCCGGCCGGAGACGTCATCGTCATGAGCCAGTGGGTGACGCACCGCGATCCGCGCCTCTGGGACGACGTGCTCCGCTTCGATCCGGAACGCTGGGCCGAGGGCGTGCCGCGGCCGCCCGAGCTCACCTACTTCCCGTTCTCGGCCGGCCCCCACGGCTGTCACGGCTCGCAGCAGGCGCTGCGCGAGGCGACGGTCGTCGCGGCGACGGTCAGCCAGCGGTGGCGCCTGCGGGCGCAGAGCGACAGGGAGCCGGCGCTCGCGCTCGGTATCGGCCTGCAGCCGAAGCGACCGCTCCGACTCGTCCCCGTCGCACGGTCGGTGTGATGTCGATCGCACCGGTCCGTTCACCCGAAAGTGCACCGCCCACACCTGCCGGTAATAGCTACGGCCGTCATTCGGCGCTGACGCTGTTCACTCCAATTCGGCGGAGATGGGTGTGGTTCGTACGCGTGGCGCTGTGGGTCTCGAAATGGCTGCCGATGACGCAGAAGCACATCCTGCAGTTCAAGTTCATCCACATGGTGCGCTGGTCGGTCGTCAAGAACGACGAGCTCAACGACGCGTACCTGTTCTTCGAGAGCGACTTCGACGGACCGTGGCAGCAGTACATCGACGGATTCGCCTATGTCATCCCGCGAGACATCCAGTTTCTCTGGGGCCGTGGGTATGACTTCCCGGCGCCGCCTCCCGCGGAGCCATTGAAGCGATGGATCGCCAACAACAGCATGGAAGGCGGCAGCTTCTACAGCGCCTATCCGTCCGCCTCGACGAAGATGGTGCTCGGCGCGCTCGCCACCCGTGAGGGCCTTGAACGTCTGGCAGCCGAGAACGCGTCGCTCGGTCCTGAGGAGTTCAAGGCGCGCTACGAGCAATTCCTCGTCGAGGTACAGGCGCACCTGTGATCGGCCTCGACCACAACAGGATCGGTACGGCCTACGGCCTGACCGTGTTCACGCCGATCGTGCCCGAGCACGAGGACGCGGTCCGCGACGCGATCGAGCGCCTGCCGCGCGGCGACGACGGGCCGTTCTCGCGTCTCGAGCAGCTCCACTTCGCGCGTCTGCAGATCTTCGACCAGCTTGTCCACCAGGGCCCGTCGCAGCGCCCCGATCGCCTGCGCAGCGCCTACCTCGTGTTCACCGCGAGCTTCAACGGCGCCCGCGACGAGTTCCTCGACGCCGTCGCCGCCCGGATGCCGGTCGAGGCCGACAGCTGGTGGAGCCACTGCGTCGCCTATCCGGGCACGGCCGACCGCGCGGCCTTCACGCGCTACCTGACGGACCACCAGGTGCCGACCCATCTGTTCTCGAGCCCGTACCCGACTGCGACAGTCCACGACATTCGTGAGAGCCTCGCGCTGCGCGAGCGCGTGGTCGACTTCGTGGTCGCGGCACAGCAGCTCGAGCCGCGCGAGCTGCAGGAGCGGTTCCGCGAGGCGTTCGCCGACATCGGGTGACGGCGAAAACTACGAGCGGCAACCCGTAGTTGCCACGCTTGCGAGCGGCCACCCGCGGTCGGATGATGCAACGTAACGGCTCGCCTCGAAGGTCGAGGCTGACCTCGGGAGAGGAAGGCCTCCAGCGGAGAGAGCATGAGCCGCAGATCCACCGCAGAGCCCGTTCATCCGAGCGGGCTCTCGGCGTTCACGGGCCCAGATCGTCCAGGAGGGCGGGCGCGCCGGCGGCCACTGCGACGAGATCGAGCCCGGGCTGACGACTTCGCGCTCGCGCTTGCTCACGTTCGCCAGCCATGCTTGCGGTGTGCGCGCTCAGGTGCTCAGCGACCTGCATATCGAGCGCGGCGGCGGGCTGCCGGTCGCGGCTGACGCCGACGTGGTGCTCCTGGCCGGCGACATCGGGCGCGGGGTGCTCGGGCTGCGGGCGGCGATCGACTGGTGGCGCCAGCATCCGATCCTCTATGTGTCCGGCAATCATGAGCCATACGGGCACGGGCTCCCGAGTCTCATCGGCGAGTTGCGTACCGTCGCGGCCACCACACACGGCCAGGCGCGCGTGCTCGAGCGCGACGAGGTCATCCTCGGCGGCGTGCGGTTTCTCGGCTGCACGCTGTGGAGCGACTTCGGGGTGGCCGGTGAGCGGGAGCGCGAGCGCGCGATGGCGATCTGCGGCGACTTGGTCAACGACTACGAGCACATCACATGGACGCCGGAAGCGCGCACGCTGCGGCCGCACGACACGTTGCGGCTGCACCGGGCCAGCCGCCGTTGGCTGCAGCATCGGCTTGACGCACCCTTTCCCGGACCCACGGTCGTCGTCACCCACCACTCGCCGCTGCCGCCACGCGAGCGCATCGCCGACCCTCTGCGACGCGCGCTGGCCGGCGCATTCGTCAGCGATCTCACCGAGCTGATGGGCTCCGACCGCGTGGCGGTCTGGATCCACGGTCACACGCACCGCCGCGTCGACGTCGCGGTGCACGGCACGCGCGTGGTGAGCAACCCACGCGGCTACCCGCACGAGCCGGTCGACGGCTTCGAGCCCGCTCTCGTGCTCGAGATCTGAGCAGGCCGGCGCCGTATCCACCTACGCTCGAGGAGATCGTCGCGGCGACAGCGCGCGCCGTTCGCTGCAGGTTGACGCGCGCGGGGGTTCGGCCGGAGAATTGCGCCGTCGACCGAGAGGTGGTGCCGGATGGCTTGGAAGCTCACAGGCAGCTACGCCGAGACGTGTTCGTGCGAGCTGATGTGTCCGTGCAACCTGTCGTTCGACCACGGGGCGACCTATGACTTCTGTCGCGCCACGCTGGTCTTCGACATCCGCACGGGCGAGATCGAGGGCACCGACATCGCGGGGCTGAAGGTGGTGGCGATCATCGACACGCCGAAGGTGATGACCGACGGCAACTGGCGGCTCGGGATGTTCATCGACGAGCAGGCGTCCGACGAGCAGGCGGACAAGTTGGGGCGAGTGTTCAGCGGGCAGCTTGGAGGTCCGATGGCCGGCCTCGTTCCGCTGGTGGGCGAGATCGCCGGCGTCGAGCGGGCGCCGATCGAGGTGCATCACGACGGGCTCCGCCATGGCGTCCGCGTCGGTGACGCGATCGACTTCGAGATCGAGGACATCGTGCCCTTCGGCGTGGACACCGGCCGCCCGGTGCGCTTCGACGGCATGTTCCACCCAGTGGCGTCAAATCTCACCATGGCCGAGGCGACGCGCTCGCGGATCAGCGCGTTCGGCATCGAATACGAGGGCAAGACCGGGCTCTCGACGTCCGAGTTCTCGTGGGCGGCTTGACCGGCGTGAGCGCGCCGGCGCAGGATCGCGCGGCCGGGCTGGCTCCGGCGCTCGCCGCCGCGCGGGCGCAGCTGTGGCTGGTCGGGCTGCTGTTCGTCCTTGCCGGCATCGGCTGGTGGTCGAGCGCGGTTCGCATGGACGGCATGGACGCAGGGCCGTGGACGGCGCCCGGGCCCGTAGGTTGGTTCCTCGGCGTCTGGGTCGTGATGATGGCGGCGATGATGTTCCCGTCGCTTGCCCCGACGGTGGCGCTCTACGCGCGCATGACCAAGCGGCGGTCGCCGCTCTCCCCGGTGCTGTTCATCGCCGGCTACCTGGTTCCGTGGGGAGTGACGGGCGGACTGGTCGTCGCGCTCGCGCGCTCGGGCAGCGGGATCGCCGGCAACGTGCTCGCCTGGGACCGCGCGGGACGCTGGGTCGCCGGCGCCACGCTCCTGCTGGCAGCCGCCTACGAGCTGACACCGCTCAAGAACGTCTGCCTCGGGAAGTGCCGCAGCCCGCTCGGCTTCCTGCTCGGCGCCTGGCGCGAGGGTCGCGCCGGCGCATTTCGGATGGGCGCCGCCCACGGGGCGTGGTGCGTGGGCTGCTGCTGGGCGCTCATGGCGTCGCTGCTGGCGCTCGGCATGATGAGCGTGGCCTGGATGGCGTTCGTCGCGGCGCTGATCGCGGCGGAGAAGACGCTGCCGTGGCGGCGAGTCGCGAACTACGGCACCGCGGCGGTCCTGCTCGTGCTCGGCGTCCTGCTGCTGGTTGCGCCTGAAGCCGTCCCGGCGCTGGTGATCCCCGCAGACGACGCGATGCGCATGGGCTAGCCGGAGTAGTTGAACGTCGACGCGTAGCCGCACACGCCGCTGTAGGTGAACTCCAGCGCGTCGTCGCTGACGATGAGCTGCTCCGCGATCAGCTCCTCCCCGGCGCGGTCATGGCCCGGGATCACGCAGCTGACGGTCTCCTCGCCCGGATAGCGGTCCTGGATCCGGACGTCGACGTGATCGCGGATGCGCAGCCACTGGCGCCGGCGCGTGTGTTCGACCTCGATCGCGACCGACCGCACCGCGATTCGGTCGCTCGCCTTCCACGCCGACGGGAAGTGGTTGGCCGTGTCGCCGCCCAGCTCGCCGGTGAAGACCGCCTCCAGCGCCGCCCGCTGCTCGGGTGCCGCGAGCTCGTCGAGGTAGAGGATCCAGGTCCACGGCGATCCCGGCTCGTCGTCGCTGTAGCGGATCGCAAGCGCAACGGGCAGGCCTGCGAGATCGACGTCGCCGGCGGCACCATCCGTGATCAGCCAGGAGAGAACTCCCATGCAGACGCCGTGCGTCGAACGGCCGCCCGGCGTGCCGTCGACGCGCCGGCAGGGACAGATGGGGTCGCAGTTGCAGGCCTCGAAATAGCTGCCCGAGATGTGCCAGCTCATCCCATCGCCTCCGTTCCAGGTCACCGCGCCCGGCCGTCCAGTAGACGGCAGCGAGGAGGTGTCGGCGCGACCCTACCTAGTTGGGCTGTTTGGCTCCGGGCAACGCGTTGCTGACCGGGCCGAGATCAGTGCCTTCAGGCAGTCGCGTCTACGCCGCGACGTGGCCGGCGCCCGTATCGGTTCGTGCGTGTAGCAGTGGTGGCTGGCGACGACCGTGGGTCCCGGGCCGGCCGACTCTGAGCGTGTCGTTGGGTGGAGGCCTCGCGGCGCGCATTGCGAGGGTCTAGGCTGCGCCAGGACGTGTCCAACGAGCTAAAGGCCAGCGACGTCGCCTCGGGGCCGAGGGGCGCTCGTGCCAGCGCGCCGATCCGGGAGCTGCCGCACGCGCTCGACCACCTCGGCGCGCTCGTCGCGCGGGTGGCGGACAGGCGCTTGGCGGTGTTCGTGGACTACGACGGCACTCTTACGCCGATCGTTGACCGGCCGGAGGACGCGGTCATCTCGGACAGCATGCGCGACGCCTTGCGGGCGCTTGCGCAGCGTTGCAGCGTGTGCGTGGTCAGCGGGCGCGACCGGCCGGTCGTCCAGACGCTCATGGGCGTGGATGACCTCATCGTCGCGGGCAGCCACGGCTTCGACATCTGGAGCCCGGGCGGAGAGGGGATCCGGCATCACGCGGCCGAAGGCTTCGAGGTGCTGATTCGCCGGGTCACCGAGCGGCTGCGCGAGCGCACCCGCTCGATCGCCGGCGCCCTCGTCGAACCGAAGCGCAGCTCGGTGGCGGTCCATTACCGGCTCGTCGACGAGCGGGACCGGCCACTCGTCTCCGCAGCGGTGGACGAGACGTTGGCCGAGCACGTGGACGCGCTGAAGGTCACGCCCGGCAAGATGGTGTACGAGCTTCAGCCGAACATCGATTGGGATAAAGGCAAAGCGGTACTTCACTTGCTCGCCGCCCTCGGCCTCGATTGCGACGACGTGGCTCCTCTCTACATCGGCGACGACATCACGGACGAGCATGCGTTCGCGGCGATCGCCCGCCGTGGCGTCGGGATCATCGTCGCGGATCCCGATGACCCCGAGGTCCGCGGCCGCGCGACCGCCGCCCATTTCGTGCTGCGCAACACGGGCGAGGTCCGGGATCTGCTCGCGGCGCTCGCCCGGCTTGACCTGACGGGCGAGCTGGAGCTCGCCTATGACCGCTTCGACCCGGCCGAGGAGGGCCTGCGGGAGACGCTGACCTCGACCGGCAACGGCTACATCTGCATGCGTGGCGCGGCCGAGTGGGAGGGCGCGGGCGACGTCCACTATCCCGGCACGTACGCCCACGGGGTCTACAACCGCGAGACCACGGTCATGGGCGGTCGACCGGTGCTCAACGAGGACCTGGTGAACCTTCCCAACCCCCTCGCGCTGAACTACCGCCACACCGACGAGAAGATGCGCGCCATGGGCGACGTGGAGATCGTGGCCTACCGGCACGAATACGACGTCCGCAACGCTGTGGTGGTGCGCCGGATGCGGCTCCGCGACGAGAAGGGGCGTGAGACATCACTCACGAGTCGGCGCTTCGTGAGCATGGACCGGATGCACCAGGCCGGGCTGGCCTGGGACCTCGTGGCGGAGAACTGGTCCGGGCGGATCGAGCTGGTGTCGGCTATCGACGGACGGGTGCTCAACCACGGCGTGTCCCGCTACCGCGAGCTCGAAGGGCGTCACCTCGACCCGCAGGCGCCGCGGATATTCCAGCCGGATGTCATCTCCTTGAAGGTGCGCACGCGCCAGTCGCGCATCGAGATTGCCGAGGCCGCGCGCACGCAGGTGTTTCAGGGTGATCGAGACCTGGCCGTCGAACGAACCACCTTCCAGACCGAGGACTACATCCAGCAGGTGCTGGCCTTCGACGTGCGCGAGCGCGAGCCGGTGCGCATCGAGAAGATGATCGCGCTCTACACCTCGCGCGACCGGGGGATCAGCGAGCCGCTGCACAATGCGGGACGCAGCGTGACCCGCTACTCGCGCTTTGACCCGGCGCTCGCCGACCATGCGCGCGCCTGGGAGGAGCTGTGGGACGTATGTGACATCCGCGTCCCGGGGAACCGCCGGGTCCAGTACCTGCTGCGACTGCATATCTCACACATCCTGCAGGTGTGCTCCCGGATGACCGCTCACCACGACGCCGGCGTGCTGGCGCGCGGCCTCAACGGCGAGGCCTACCGCGGCCACGTGTTCTGGGACGAGCTCTACGTGTTTCCGTTCCTGAACTTCCGGCTGCCGGAAATCACGCACAGCCTGCTGATGTACCGCTACCGGCGCATGGGAGAGGCGCGGGCGGCGGCCGCGGCGGCCGGCTTCCGCGGGGCGATGTATCCGTGGCAGAGCGGCAGCGACGGGCAGGACGAAACACCCCACGTCCATCTCAACCCGCTGTCGGGGCGCTGGGATCCGGACTTGAGCCACAACCAGCGTCACGTCAACGCGGCCATCTTCTACAACATCTGGCAGTACTACCAGGCGACGCACGATGTCGACTTCCTGCGTGACCACGGCGCGGAGATGATGCTCGAGATCGCGCTGTTCTGGTCCTCGATCGCCGAGTACAACCCGCAGCGGCAGCGGTGGGAGATCAACGGGGTGATGGGGCCTGACGAGTTTCACGAGAAGTACCCGGGTGCGACCGAGGGCGGCCTGCGCAACAACGCGTACACGAATGTGATGGTGGCGTGGATCTGCCAGACCGCGCGGGAGGTGCTCGAGTTGCTCCCGGTCACGCGACGGCAGGCGCTGCGCCGGCGGGCCGGGCTCACCGACGAGGACATCGCCACGTGGGAGCAGATGAGCCGCCGGATGTTCGTCCCGTTTCATGAGGACGGCATCATGAGCCAGTTCGAAGGCTACGAGGATCTGACGGAACTCGACTGGGACTGGTACCGCTCCCGGCACGAGAACATCGCGCGCCTGGATCGGATCCTGCGCGCCGAGGGCCGGGATCCGGACGCGTACAAGATCGCCAAGCAGGCCGACACGGTGATGCTCTTCTTCCTGTTCACGGACGAGCAGCTGCGTGTGATCTTCGAGCGCTTGGGCTACCCGTACGGGCCCGACACGCGCCCACGGACGATCAAGTACTACGACCAACGGACCACGCACGGGTCCACGCTGAGCCACATCACCCACGCCGGCGTGCTGGCGACGATCGACCCCGAAAGCTCGTGGCAGCGCTTCCTGATCGCGTTGGAGAGCGACGTCAGCGACATCCAGGGCGGCACGACCAAGGAGGGCGTGCATATGGGCGTGATGTCCGGAACGCTCGACCTCATCCAGCGCGCCTACCTCGGCACGGAGATCCGTGATGACGTACTGCGTTTCGACCCTCGCGTGACGGATCGGATCGACGGGCTGTCGCTGTTGATGCAGTTCCGCCGCACCGCGCTGCGCGTGGCGCTCGACCACGGCGAGCTGACCATCGCCACGCTGGCCGAGGGCGCCCGGGGAACGATCAGCGTCGGCTATCGCGACGACGTGCGCGAACTGAGCGGTGGGCAGCGCTGCGTGTTCAAGGTCTCCGGTTGACCTTTACACCCTCTGAGTGGCGCTGAGTTACCCACACTTCCGCTCAGTTGGAGACGCGGCTGGCGACCCGGTTCGCGCGGCGCGCCGTCGGCGCTCGGCGTGGCCACGACTAGGCGATCGAGAACAGGTACGGGCCGAGCTCGTCGAACTCGCTCATGCTGACAGCGGTCGCGACAAGAACACCTCCGTGCGCGACGGGTCGGCGGGAAGCGGTCGGCGCCGGCCGGTGGCGGCGAACCCGCAGCGCCGGTACAGGTCCTTGGCGGACTCGTTGTTATCGGTGACAGACAGCTCCAGCGTTCGGGCCCCCTGATCGCGCGACCAGGCGGCCACCGCCTCGATCAAGCGGGACCCGAGACCTGCTCGGCGCACGCTGGGGTCGACCCACAGCGCCTCCAGCCACGCGGCGTCGGGCGCGTCGCCGAGCAGGCGCCCGACGCTCATGCCAATCCATGCATCGCCGTCGACGGCCACGATCGTCATCCCGGTGGTGGCGGGGGCGCCCATCCTCGCCCATTCGGCCCAGGCCCGTCGCGGCAGGACGCGCCCGCCCTCGAACGAATCGGCGAATGCGGCCGGCGCATCCTGCAAAGCACGCAGCCGCAGATCGCGCAGCTGTGAACCCTCGCCTTCCCGGAGCGGCCTGAGCTCGATGGTCACCGGGCGAGCGGCAGGCGGTCGGTTGCCGCGGCGTCACGAACGAAGTTGAGGAACGCGCCTGCTGCGGGAGGCTGTCGCCGCGCGCGCCAGACAAGCGTCAGCGGGCGGCTGAGCTGTGGCGGTCCGAGGCTGATCACGGCGACGTGGGGACCATCGGCGTCGGCGGTCGACCGCGGCACGATCGACACGCCGAGCGACCGCGCCACGAGCTCGCGCACGCTCACGAGCTCATCGCTCTCGAACACGACCTCCGGTGACGCGCCGGCGGCACGCAGCGCCGCGTCGATCGTGTCGCGCAGGGCCGACCCGCGTCGATAGCCGATGAAGGGCTCGCCGGTCAGCGCGGCGAGCGAAGCGCCTCTGAGGCGATGATCCGGTGGTGCGATCAGCAGCAGCTCCTCCGTGATCAGCTGCTCGCCGGCCAGCCCGTCGGGAAGCCCGTTGGCCGGCAACCCGGTGACGGCGACGTCGAGCTCGTCGCGTTGCAGCAGCGCGACGATTTCGGGCGCGCTGCCCTCGCGAACGTGCACGCTGATGCCCGGGTGCGACGCGTGGAAGTTCGCGAGCAGCTCGGGCAGGTCGATCGGGCCTGGCGGCAACATGGTGCCCATGGCGACGGTTCCGGCGAGCAGGCCGCTGAGCGCGGCGAGATCTGAGCGGATCGCGTCCGCACCGGCCACGATCTCGCGAGCCCGCTTGAACACCGTGGCCCCGGCCTCGGTCAGCTCGACTCCGCGGCGCGTCCGGCGCAGAAGCTGGAAGCCAAGCTCCGCTTCGAGCTGACCGACGGCGTGCGACACGGCGGACTGCGCGAGGTGGAGCTCCTCGGCGCCGCGCGTGAACGTTCCGGCGTGCGTGACCTGGACGAAGGCGCGCAACTGGCGGAGCTCCACCACACCATCGTAATCCGGTCGCAGCGACGGTCGCGATGGCTCCCATCGCGCATCGACATTGCCGATGCGTCTGCGCGTACCTACGGTCGGCAGCATCATGACCACTAGGGCACTGGGGGTCGCGCGGAAGCGCGCTCTGAACCGATGGGCGGGCGTCTTTGCCGACAAGGCGCCTCCCGAGAGCTTCTTCGCGATCAGCGCGGTGTTCCACTACCTCGGTCCGGCGTTCGCGGTGCTGCTGTTCGCCCGCGTCGACGTGCTCGGCGTCGCCTGGCTGCGGATCGCCTCAGCCGCCGCGATCTTCGCGGTGTGGCGGCGCCCTTGGCGCACCTTCGCGGCGCTCGATCGCGACGGCCGGCGCCTTCTGATCGCCTGGGGCTCGGTGCTCGCGCTCATGAACTGCCTGTTCTACAGCGCCATCGATCGCCTCCCGCTCGGAACGGTGGCGGCGATCGAGTTCCTGCCCGTGATCGTCTTGGCTGCACTGGGGACGCGCACGCTCCGCAACGCCGTCGCCCTGGTGACGGCTGTCGCCGGCGTGTATCTGCTCACGGACGTGGTGTTGGCCGGCGAGCCGCTCGGCGTGGTATTCGCCGCCGCCAACTCGGTCCTGTTCGCGTTGTACATCATCCTCGGCGCACGGGTGGCCCAGCACGGCGCCGGCGCCGGCATCGACGCCCTCGCCGCATCGATGCTGATCGCCGCCGTGGCGGTCACGCCGGTCGGTTTCCCGGCCGTGGTTCCCGTGCTCACGGATCCGATCGCCCTGGCGGCCGGCGTCGGCGTCGGGCTCTCCTCTTCGGTCATCCCGTACGTGTCCGACCAGCTCGCGCTCGCACGGATGAAGCGCTCCACCTATGCGCTGATGGTGTCGCTGCTCCCGGCCACCGCGACAGTCATCGGCATCGTCGTGCTCGCCCAGCTGCCGTCGTGGGCGGAGGTCGCGGGCGTCGCTCTCGTAGTCCTTGGCGTCGCGATCCACCGCGAGCGCGAATAGCCGCGCCTCAGCGAAAGGAGTTGGATCGATGGATCAAGTGCGCCTTGGGAACGCCGGAATGCATGTCTCCCGCTTGGCCCTCGGCATGATGAGCTACGGCGACCACTCGAGCCGAGACTGGATTCTCGACGAAGAGATCGCGGAACCGATCATCCGCCAGGCCGTCGACGGCGGGATCACCTTCTTCGACAGTGCCGACATGTACTCGCGTGGCGCGAGTGAGGTCGTCCTGGGACGCCTTGTTCGCAAGCTGCTCGCGCGAGACGAGGTGGTCGTCGCCACCAAGGTCTTCTACCCGATGACTCCCGGACCGAACGGGCGCGGTCTCTCGCGCAAACACATCTTCGCGGCGATCCACGCCTCGCTCGACCGCCTGCAGATGGACTACGTGGACCTCTATCAGATCCATCGGTGGGACCCGGAGACCCCGATCGAGGAGACCATGGAGGCGCTTCACGACGTTGTCAAGGACGGCAAGGCGCGCTACATCGGTGCAAGTACCATGTCGGCCTGGCAGTTCGCCAAGGCTCAACGCGTCGCCGAAGCCCATAATTGGACTTGCTTCGTCTCGATGCAGAACCTCTACAACCTCCTCTACCGCGAAGAGGAGCGCGAGATGATTCCACAGTGCATTGACCAGGGTGTTGCGGTCATCCCCTACAGCCCGCTCGCGCGCGGTCTGCTCACCAGGCGCCAGGACGGCGCGCCGACGACGCGTGCGGGATCGGACCCGATCCAGGCGCAATCCTACGGATCACCGGGCGACGCCGACGTCGTCGACGCCGTCATCGCGCTCTCGAGTGAGCGCGGCGTTCCGCCGGCGCAGATCGCGCTTGCCTGGCTGTTGCATCGTCCCGGCGTGACGGCGCCGATCGTCGGGGCAACCAAGCTCGGGCACATCGATGACGCGCTCGCCGCTGCGAAGCTCGAACTGTCCGCCAGCGAGCTCGCACTGCTCGACGCGCCCTACCTGCCGCACCCGGTGACGTGATGATGAGTAGTTCATCGCGACGCCGGCTCAGGCCGTTCTGGGAGCGCAGCCTGAGCAACCGCGACGTTCAGGCGCAACGGCCACCCCCGGGCCGGCGCGAGGCCCGACGGTCAGCGGCAATCACGAGGCGGTGTCGATGTCGGCGATCATCAGGCGGAGCGCGTCGGCGGCGACCTCAACGTCGTCCGTGCCCTCCCTGCGGCACTTCACCGCGCAATTCGCACCGCTCGCCTGACCGGCAAGCGCGGACCGAGTCGTCGCGAGGTACGACGCCGCGCCCAGTCGTCTGGCTCGCGCGCCGTGGAAACCCGGCGAGCCGCAGTCTTTACTGATCGCGGACCGGGTTATCGTGGCGACATGCGCTCGCCACGCGAGGCCTGCGTGCTGGCGATCGACCTCGGGACGAGCGGCCCCAAGGTGGGCCTCGTGCGCGCGACCGGAGAGGTGGTCGGCGTCGAGTTCGAGCCGGTCGCGACGCTGCTGCACCGCGGCGGCGGAGCCGAGCAGCGGCCGCAGGACTGGTGGGCGTCCACGACCACGGCGTCGAGGCGGCTGCTCGCCGCGCATCCGGAGCCCGCGGTACGCGCGGTCGGCGTGACCGCGCAATGGGCGGGGACGGTGGCGGTCGACCGCAGCGGGGAGCCGCTGTGCCCGGCGGTGATCTGGATGGACTCGCGCGGCGCGCGGCACGTGCGGCGTCTGGCCGGCGGGCGCGTGAGCGTCGCCGGCTACGCCCCGCGCAAGCTCGTGCGCTGGGTCCGGCTCACCGGCGGCGCGCCATCGCTGTCGGGCCGCGACGCGCTCGGGCACATCGTCTGGCTGCGGCACGAACGCCCGGACGTCTATGGAGCGGCCACGTGGTTCGTCGAGCCGGTCGACTGGCTCGGCTTCAAGCTCTCGGGGCGCATCGCCACCACGGGCGCGACCGCGACGCTGCACTGGATCACCGACGCGCGCGACGCCGCGCGCGTGCGCTACGACGACGGGCTGATCGCGCTCGCCGGCCTGCGCCGCGAGCAGCTGCCGGAGCTGCTCGGCACCAACGCCGTGCTCGGGCCGCTCACCGAGCAGGCGCGCGCCGCGCTGGGCCTGCGCGAGGCGGTGCCGGTGGTCGCGGGAACGCCGGACACGATGTCCGCCGCCGTCGGCTCCGGCGCCGTCGCGGACTACGCGACGCACCTGTACGTCGGCACCTCGTCGTGGCTGTCGTGCCACGTCCCGTTCAAGCGCACCGACGCGCGGCGCTCGGTCGCATCCCTGCCGGCGGCCCTTCCGGGCCGGTGGCTGGTCTCGTGCGAGCAGGAGACGGCCGGAGTCGCGCTGGCGCGGGCGCGCGAGATCCTGCTGCCCGACGGCGATTTCCAGCAGCTCGAGCGGCTGGCGGGCGCCGCGCCGGCCGGGGCCGGGGGCGTGCTGTTCACGCCGTGGCTCAACGGCGAACGCACGCCCGTGGACGACTCGCTGGTGCGCGCCGGGCTGCACAACCTCTCGCTGGGGACGACGCGGGAGGAGATCCTGCGCGCCGTGATGGAGGGGGTCGCGCTCAACACGCGCTGGATGCAGGAGGCCGTCGAACGCTTCTGCAGGCGGCGGCTGGAGCCGATCGCGTTCGTCGGCGGCGGCGCGCGCTCGGCGCTGTGGGGGCAGATCATGGCCGACGTGCTCGGGCGGACGGTGCAGCGCCTGGCGTCGCCCGGCTCGGCCAACCTGCGCGGTGCGGGCTTGCTTGCCCTGCTCGGTGTCGGCGAGTTGGGCGTGCGCGACCTGCACGGGCGGGCGCCGATCGCCGCCGAGCACGCGCCGCGCCGGGAGACCGCTCCGGTGTATGACGCGCTGTACGCGTCCTTCAAAGACGTCTATCGGGCCTCCCGCCGCGCCAAGCGGCGGCTGGCCGCCGTGCGTGACATGGAAGAGGTCGTCGCGAATGAGTGATCCGCTGCAGGAGATCGTGGCCGCGCTCCGGCCCTACCGAGAGGAGCTGCCGACGTTCTCGGCGCTGCCGACGCAGGGCCGGGATCGGGCGGAGGTCCTGCGCGACCTCGAGGCGATGGCCGCCCACGAGCGCTCGCGCTGGCAGGAGGGGTACGCGTCGGGCGCCGTCTACCACGGCGACCCGGAGCACATCGCGTTTCTCTCGGCCGCGTACGCGGCGCACTCCCAGAACAACCCGCTCCACGTCGACCTGTGGCCGAGCACTACGAAGCTCGAGGCCGAGATCGTGGCGATGACGGCCGACCTGCTCGGTGCCGGGCGCACGGACGACGAGATCGCGGGCGTCGTCTCCTCCGGCGGCACCGAGTCGATCATGTTGGCGGTCAAGGCGCACCGCGACCGCACCGGCGTGCAGCGGCCGCAGATGGTGCTGCCGGAGACGGCGCACGCGGCGTTCGACAAGGCGGCGCACTGCTTCGGCGTGGAGGCGGTGAAGGTGCCGGTGCGGCCCGACATGCGCGTGGACGTCGACGCCGTGGCGTCCGCGATCACCGAGCGAACGATCCTGGTGGTCGGGTCCGCGCCGTGCTTTCCCTACGGCGTGATCGACCCGATCGAGGAGCTGTCCGAGCTGGCCCGCGCACGCGGGATCGGGTTCCACACGGACGCCTGTCTAGGCGGCTTCCTGCTGCCCTTCGCCGAACGGCTGGGCCACGACGTGCCGGCGTTCGACTTCCGGCTGCCCGGGGTGCTGTCGATGTCCGCCGACACGCACAAGTACGGCTACGCGGCCAAGGGGACCTCGGTCGTTCTCTATCGCGGCGAAGAGCTGAGGCACGCCCAGTACTTCGCGTTCACGGAGTGGTCGGGCGGGCTGTACATGACGCCGACGTTCGCGGGCAGCCGCTCGGGGGCCCTGAGCGCGGCGTGCTGGGCGGCGCTCGTCTCGATCGGCGTGGAGGGCTATCTCGACGCGGCGCGGCGGATTCTCACCGCTGCGAGGACGATCCGAGAGGGCATCGCCGGGATCGACGGGCTGCGCGTGCTCGGCGACCCCCTCTTCTGCATCGCCTTCTCGAGCGAGGACGACGAGCTCTCGATCTATCGCGTGATGGACGCGATGACCGAGCGGGGATGGAGCCTCAACGGCCTTCACCACCCACCGGCCCTGCATATCTGCACGACGCTGCGGCACACCGGCCGAGGCGTCGCCGAACGGTTCGTCGCGGACCTGCGCGAGAGCGTCGCCACGGTGCGCGAACAGCCGCCGTCGGAGCACGGGATGGCGCCGATCTACGGGATGGCGGCGACGCTGCCCGAACGCGGCGCGGTCGCCGCGATGCTGAAGAGCTTCGTCGACTTGTGGTTCCGGCCGTGAACTGACAGCTCGTGCACCACTGCCGCATGAGCGTGAGAGCGCTAATCCGCAGCGCTATCCAAGAGCGCCCCCGGCAGGATCCGAACCTGCGACCCGCGGATCAGCAGTGGCCGATTTGCAGGGCTTTTTGGCTTCACTCGGGCGAGTTTACACCGTCTGAGTTCCTGTGGGTACCCACACTTCTGCTCAGTTCGAGACGCGTCTCGGGACCCGCTCGAGCGGTCCGAGATCAGCGCACTTGCGTCGGCGCGTTTTACGCCGCGACGCGACCGGCGTCGGTGTGAGGCTCTGGCACCGGTTGCCCCGACTCGCGCAGGTATGACAGATGCGCCGACAGCGCCTCCGCCATCCGCGCCTCGACCTCTTCGCGCGTCTCGCCGAGCGCGAAGACACCCTCGACATCGGGGCTGTGCGCACCCCATGCGCCGTCCTCGGCCCGCTCGTAGATGACGAGGTAGTAGTTCATCGAAGATCCTCGAGCCCGGTCGCGCGTCGGATCGCGGCCAAGGTGCCCACGGGAACGGTATCGGAGTCTTTGCCGGCGACCGTGACGATCCGCGTCCCATCCGCGCTCTCCAGGTCTCGTGCGACCCGGCTTGCCGGACCTTCACCCAACCCTCCGCGCGCAACGCTTGCGGACCTCCCTGAACTTCTTGGCCACGGACCGAAGCTACGAGGTCCGGCGGACGCGTCGTTCGAGCCCCGAGAAGCCCGCGTCACAGGCGGACGAAACAGAACAGAACGTTCTACTTCGTCCGCAGCCATCTGGACCTCGACCCGAACGGCATGTGCATGAAGACGGCACGCGGCACGCTCCCGATCCGCGCGGCGACGTCAGCTCGACGCGCCGGAATCCCTGATGAAAGCCTCGAGGGTGTCTGCGTGCGCGCGTATTGATCGCAGCGCATCAACGGCGTCCGACTCGGGCGTCGACTCACGCGCGCGTTGGACGTCGGCCTCGACCAGCTCCGCCAGCCGAACGCTCGCCGGCGTCGTCCCGCACAACTCGCGGAAGGCGGCCCACGTCTCGTCGTCCACCGCTACGCGAGCAACCCGGGCGCCAACGGGTGCGCGCTTCTTGCGCCGGTGCGGGCGAGTCGACGTTGCGACCGCGGCCGCGACTGATGGAAACGCTAGCTCGCCGTCCAGGCCGGCCGGCTGCGGAACCCCAGCGACTTCCGAGCGCCGCTCCCGCTTCTCCCGACTCTTGCGACCCACGCGCCAACTGTAGCGCGGGTGTATACAGCATCGCGATGCAACTGTGTGCCCGC
>CAWINP010000022.1:0-60226 GCA_963837485.1 uncultured Solirubrobacteraceae bacterium
CTATCAACGTGGTAGGCATGACGATGGCGCGTTGACGAACTTCGCAGACGAGACTGGATGGACGGACTCCGATCGCAGGCGTCGACACCCTGCGCAGTACCGCGCCGCTGCTGCCGATTGGAGCATGGCCGAAGTCAGGAAGTGGCCGGGATTGACATCGACTCTCGCTCGTCGGCTCGGTCGGCGTGAAGATCGCGCGCCATCCGCAGCGCCTGTAGCAATGCTCACCCGCGCGGGCGGATCACAAACCGAGCGGTGCGCGAGCGCCGGCAGGCCCCGTTGACGGTGATCCCTGACCCAGGCGACGAGCGGCCCTCATCTGGGACTGTCCCTGGATGACGATACCGCCAACGACCCTCAACCTACGGCGATCGAGCAGGCCATGACGGTGCTGCGCAGCGAGGGCTACCGTCGCAGCGCAGGCTGGCTGACCACATGGCGAAGGTGAGTCGAGCACCGCCCAGCGAGCGCGTGGCCGCTAACATGGCTGAGAAGGCCAAGGCCGAACTGGCTGCGAGAGCAGCGGCGAAGCCGAAGGGACAGTCAAGCTCACTGGCATCGTGAAGGCAACGGCGACAGCGAAGCCCAAGCCTGCGCCGGAGCCGGACCCACATGGCAACCAGCGCGACCCGATCACCGGCATCGTGCCCGATAACACCGAGGCTGTGAGCGACTACTTCCGGCTGATGTATCAGCAGTGGACCAACTTCAAGGCTGGGTTCATGCACGTTGCCGAGTCGGTGAAGGCTCCCACCGGCACCCAGTTCGATAGAGCGAAGGCCCGCACACCATCCCCGAGATCGTGAAGCATGGGGGTGGCTGATCGATGACATGCAGATTGGCTTCGACCGCATCGCTGACCTGCTCGAACTCGAAGACCTGGACGCTACCGAGGACGATGATGCCTGAGCGTAAGCGGAAGTCGATCCTGCGGCTCCGTGGCACGGTCGCCAATCTGGCGACACCGCTGAGCGCCCGAGAGCGGGCTGTGCTGCGTGCTGCCGAAGCGGCGATCGCTGAGCACCTGGGAGCTTGGGTCAACGTCACCAACGCGCTGCTGGAGATCCGCCAGCGGCGTCTGTACCGCGAGACACACGACAGCTTCCGCGAATACGTGCGTGAGCGCTGGGGGCTCTCAGAGGCGCACGGGCACCGGCTGGTGCTCCATGCCGGGGTGCTGGACTCTCCCGTGGGAGAGCGGATCGCCAACGAACGTCAGGCCCGCGAGATCGCTGCCTACCTGGATGATCCCGAGCTACTGGAGCGGATCGTCCAGCGCGCCGATGAGATCCAGAATGGCAAGTCGCTTACCGCGAAGGCGTTGCGTCAGGCCCGCTTGGAGTTGACGGTAACACCATCGCAGGCGAAGGATGCCCGCGCTGTCTACCGCGTTGCCGAGTACACCGCCGAACTGGAGCGCGAGTGGCAGGAGGTGCCGTGCGCTTCGTCGGCAACTTTGTCAATCAGCTTCCCCTCAGCAGTGGCCGCTGGCCTTTGGGGTCCTGCAAGCCGACCCCCCACAGGGCAGAGAGGCCCAGCATGAGAAGTTCCGGGCGATGCTCGTCAAGATCGCCTTCGATGCGCCGCTGACCGATGAGGTGGCGCACTTCCTGTGCGAAGGCTCCAAGGTGATTGACACCGCGCCGATCGAACTGTTCACCACGTCAATCACCAGCGTGACCCGACTAGGCGAAATGCCGATCCTGAAGCTCATGGAAACCATGGTGACAAAGACCACAGCGCGGCCGAACGATGCCGAGGTGCTGGAGGCGATCCACGAAGCGATGGCCAGCTTCCGCCAGGTCAGTGCCGAGGCCGCAGGAAGGATGACAGCCCGCATGGCAGAGGTCGTGCAGGCGACCGTGATGGCTCCAGCGCGGCCACAGCCCGAATGGACCAAGGCCGAGATCAAACACACCCTGAAGCGCTTCCGCGAAGCTGGCGGCAAGCCGTGGCCCGATGGCCCACTACGTCAGGACGTGGGCAAGCTGTCACTGGCATTCCTGGCCCTCAGCCGCGATCTGAGCGAGCAGGTCATCCCCACCGAGATCCTTGCCAAGCGCCCTGGCATCTGGGAAGGCGTTCCGACGCTGAAGGAACTCGGCTACGACGACGACGGGGAAGCATGACTGACATGCACATGGACACTGATGGCGCTGACTTCGATGTGGAGGCCGACCGCAAGCGACTCGCTCACACCATCGACAGCATCGCGATGTGGCGCAAGCAGATGGCCAGCGACTATGCCGACGACTGGCGTGCCCGTAGGGCTAACAACCGAGTTCACCATGCACTGCGTCAGTTGACACGCTTCATCTACAGCCTACCCGCCGATGATCGCGACCTGCGCAACCTGCGCTCGGCACCGATCTGGCAGCGCGCTGGTGGCTGGGAAGCGCTGCACCTCGATGACGCGACGATCGCGCTGCTGGGGAGGTTCTGGATCAACCAGGGTGCCAGCAATGGGCGCAATCCGCAGCCGACCGAGGTGCAGATGCGCAGGATGCTGCGCCAGGCCGATGGCTCCGAGCAGCGTCGTCGCCGTGAAGCTCGGCAGCGGGCTGAGGCTGGCTATGGCGATGAGTGATGAGATCGAAGAACATCGTGGCCGAGGCCGAGGCGACAGCTGCTGCGGCAACCACCGCTGGCGGTTGTGGCACCGAAACTGCTGAGCCACTAAACTCCATCGGTGACAAGTACACAACGATCGAGAACCGTGGGTTCCTTGTCAACCTGGTAAGTAGTGCAGAGAGCGCCCACTGGCCTTCCTACGCTGGTGGGTGCTCTCGTCCTGCTCGCATCGGCAAGTGACAATCTAAGCCTACTTGTTACTGACGCGGGCTGGCGGAACCAGAGTAGTATCTCAGCATGGCCATCACACTCAGCAAAGCGAACTTGACCAAGCTGCTGGGGACAGAACCATCCGAGGCACGCATGGCACAAATTGCCTATGAGCATGTCAAAGACCGCCCCCACCGCTTGTGGCTCGGCATCCTGCTCGACCTACGCCGCCAATGCTTACGGGCGGGCATGGAAGCTCCACCGACACCAGCACGGTTGCTAGAACTGGCAGACCGACAGGCTCAGTTCAACCGGCGCAACCGCTACGCCTGGCGCTGGTAAGCAGCTTCGCCAGCCTTACGGCAACCTAGTTGACTAGGAGTGCCTGTTGGAGCCTCTAGGCACCGCCGAGGATGACCCCAATGAGTGTGACGATGGCGGTCGAATCCGCCGACGATCAGCAGCACGGTCTGCGGATGCTTCTCGACCCAGCCAACGCTCCGTGTCCAGCGCGAGGACTGGACAGGCAGGTTGTCGCGCATCTGGTATGGCACCTTCGTGACCGCGTGGCGCTCGATCACCTTACGCGCTGCGTCGTAGGCGGGATGCACCTCAAACGGGTTGTCGCCTTCGGCCTGCACCGAGACTTGTGTCTCAGTCACGTGCACCTCGACAGAGATGATCGGATTGCGGCTGATCTGCATGTCGGCTAGCACCTCATCGACGGATGCATCATCCGGCAGGCTGGGACGAGGCTTGAACGCCCTGATCGTTGCCCACCGAGGAGGCTTGGCGTACGTCAGGCGCTCACGCGCGTCGTCTAGGTTGTCGTAGTTGGCGGAAACGCCGTGGAGGTTCCACACCAGACGGCACTCAAGCTGGTATCCCGCCATGTTCGCGGCCTCGATACCGGCCTTGAGCGCATCCACGAGCGGTGGACCATTGCCGTTCCAGTCGCCTGCCCATGAGCGCGTTGAACGGTTCATCTGCGCTCATCGTAGGGTCAGGAGCGGCTGTCCTGGGCGTACTGACGATTCAAGTTGGTGGGCAGACTGAGGAACATCCCTGGCGAGCGGGGTGTCGGCGCTGCGGCTACGGCAAGAGGGTGCCCCCAGTTGGCTCTAGAGCGCGCTTGGCGACGATGTGAGGGAAGTTGGTAGAATGGGTTGACAGGTTGCCGGTGTAACGCGCTTGACAGCCGTTCCCCCAGTTCCCTGTAGATCGTCGCTCGCAGCGTACGCGAGCGACTGGGAGGCTCCTACGCGCGTCAGGCAGCTTGCCGCCCCACGCCGCCCCCGCATGGCCGCGCCGTAGGAAGCTTCAAAGCCGACATGGCGCATATATCACGCGGAATCGGTTCCTGGGTCGCGATCCTCACGCCAATTTTCCGCATATATGCGCGCGACTGCAAAACTTGGTACCAAGATTGCCATTTGGTACCAGCAGAGCCAGCCTGCTTGGCATCGCCGCTTGGCAACGAAATATGCTTCTATGCAGGACTTTGCGGAGGCTCAGAGGCGGGCCGCGGCACCTCCAGAACCCGAGGTGCGCAGCTCCCGGAACTAGTCGAACACGACCGCGGAGCCACACGCGGAGCAGGGCCGCAGAGCGAGTTGCTTGTTCCCTGCTTGTTCCCGGCGCCGAATTGGCTCGCCAGCAAGACCGGAACGGTCGTCCGAAAGTTCCCGATTTGCAGGGCGTTCGGGTGATGGGCGGTGGCGGGCTCGAACCGCCGACCTCCTGCTTGTAAGGCAGGCGCTCTGACCAACTGAGCTAACCGCCCCTGCGCCGAGCCATGCTAGTGCGGCGCACGTGTGACGATCCGGAGGTCGCACCGCGACCGGGTCGATGTGCGTGTGGTATCCCACGCGAGTGGTTCGTCGCGTGGCCGCGATCGTCGTGATCGGGGGGCTGCTCGCAGGGTCCGCGTCGTCGTTCTTGTCGCCTTCGGCGAGCGGGAGCCCGTCGGCCGCCCGCGGGGGCGTCCGCCTTGCTGTGAGCAGCGGGCGGCTGATCCGCGGGCGCTGGCAGGCGTGGGCGAACGCGGCGCTCGTGCCGACCGTGCGCGGACGCGTGACGCTGCGGCTGACGGGCTGCCCGTCGCTGCCGCGGGCCGCGGGGTGCGTGTACGCGAGCGCGCCGCGCGTGATCCATCTGCGTCGTGACGCACGCGATCCTCACGCCGTCCTGCTGCACGAGCTCGGGCACGTGTACGACCTGACCGTGCTGAGCGATCGCGACCGCGACGCCGTGCGATCGATCCTCGGGCTGCCGGCGGGGCGCAGATGGTGGGCCGGCGCGACTGCGCCCGCGGAGTGGTTCGCCGAGGGCTACTCGTGGTGCTCGCGGCTCGCGCGGATCAGCTCGATCGGGAAGTCCGCCCTATACGGGTACGACCCGACCCCGGCCCAGCACCGGAGGCTGTGCGCGCTGATCCGGCGTGCCGCGCGCGACCGGACGCCGCCCACGCCGCCGCCCGCGCCGCCGGTGGTGACCGATGTCTCGCCGCCGGTCGCGCCGCGGGCGGCGGCGCCCGAATCGCCGGCGCGAACCCCGGTCCCGGCCGTCCCGCGCGCCATGCCCGCGCCCACGATGACGCCGACCCCCAGCCCGACTCGCCAGGGCAAGGCCAAGCCGGTGCCGACGACGCCGCCGATCACCCCGCACCCGAAGATCACCCCGACGCCCACGCCGACCCACCGCGACACTGGAGCCGTCGCCGGAGCCGACCGCGCAGCCCGAGCCCGATCCGGAGCCGGAACCGACCCCGGCGGATTGACCGTCCCCGCGTGCCATGATGGCCCGCATGGATCGGTCGGTCGCCTGGCGCGCCGCGCTGTTGCAGGCGCTGCTGCTCACCGCGACGGCGCTCGTGCTCGCGGCGCTGCTCGACGAGCAGTTCTTCCGCGACTGGGGCTGGTTGGCGGGACCCGCCGCCTGGGCCGCGTGCGCGCTCGCGGTCGGCGCGCTTCTGCGGTTGCCGCCGCTCGCCGTGCTGGTGGGCGCCGCGCTCGCCGGCATCCCGAGCCTGATCACCGTGCTGATCGGCGTGCACTGGCTTGGCGCGCCGTTCGGCGTCGCGCTGTTCGCCGCCTGGTGCGGCCGCCTTGCCCTGCGTCCCCGCCAGCTCGCCTGATGGACCTCGGGCTGCGCGACCGCGTCGCGCTCGTCACCGCCGGCTCGAAGGGGATCGGCCGCGCGATCGCCGAGGGCCTCGCCATCGAGGGCGCCCGCGTCGCGCTCACGTCGCGCAGCGCCGAGACCGCGGCCGAGGTCGCCGCGCGGATCGAAGGCGCGCGCGGCTACGCGTTCGACTCCGACGACCTCGACGCCGTGCCCGCGCTGCTCGATCGCGTCGAGGCCGACCTCGGCCCGATCGACGTCTACATCGCGAACACCGGCGGCCCGCCGGCCGGAGACCCGCTCTCGTTCACGCGCGAGCAGTGGGAAGCCGCGCATCGCGCGCTGATCCTCTCGCCGATGACGTTCCTGGAGCGGCTCCTGCCCGCGATGCGCGAGCGCGGCTTCGGCCGCGTCGTCGCCATCGGCTCCTCGTCGGTGATCGAGCCGATCGAGCCCCTCCAGCTCTCCAACGCCCACCGCCCGGGCCTCGTCTCCGCCTTCAAGAACCTCACGCGCGAGTTCTCCCGCCACGACATCACGCTCAACACCGTCCACCCGGGCCGGATCGCGACGGGCCGCCTCGCGGACGCCTCCGGCTCGCTCGAGGGCGCCGAGGCCTCCGCACGCGAGACCGTCCCCGCGGGCCGGCTCGGCACGCCCGAGGAGGTCGCCGCCGCCGCGGTCTTCCTCTGCTCCGCCCACGCGTCCTACATCACGGGTACGACCCTGCTCGTGGACGGCGGGCTGACGCGCAGCGTCTAGTCCTAGACTTTCTGACGCGCCCCCATGGTGTAACGGTTAGCACGACAGGTTTTCAACCTGTTAGCGCGAGTTCGACTCTCGCTGGGGGTATCCACGCGGTGGGTTCGATTTCGTTCCGTCCGGGCCTGATACGAACATGTGTTCGTGCATTCGATCGAGACTCGCGAACGTGCCCGGAGGCTGCGGAGCGAAGGCCGCTCGATCAAGGCGATCGCACGCCAGCTGCACATCGCGCAGTCGACCGCGAGCCTCTGGGTCCGCGACGTCGCGCTGAGCCCGGAGCAGCGCAGCCGGCTCGACGCGCTGGCCGACCGGCAGCGCGCCGGCCTGCGCAGGCAGATGCGCATGGCACGCGAGGCGCGCCTCGATGCGCAGGAGACCGGCCGCGTCATCGCGCGCATCGACGAGCCGATGCACTGGGCGGGCTGCATGCTGTTCTGGGCCGAGGGCTCGAAGCGCCGCAACTCCGTGATCTTCACGAACTCGGACGACGGGATGATGCGGTTCTTTCTGCGTTTCCTGCGCGAGTGCTACGACGTGCCTGACGAGAAGGTCCGGCTCTCCGTCAATTGCTTCCTCGGCAACGGCAAGACGCTCGACGAGATCGAGTCGTGGTGGCTCGAGCGTCTGGATCTCCCGCCGAGCTGCTTGCGGAGAGCGACCGTCAATCGCCCCTCATCGGCATCGAAGGCGGTGCGCAAGCCGCTTGTCCACGGCACAGCGCGACTGGCCGTCGGCTCGACACGCGTCGTCCAGAGCATCTATGGCGCGATCCAGGAGTACGCGGGGATCGAGAGGCCCGAATGGGCGGCCTAGGGCGTCGGTTCCTCGTCCGGCCAGTGGCCGTGACGGTCGAAGTACTCGCGCGCCTCTTCCTCGCGCTCGCGGTCATGGCGTCCCTCGAAGAGGAAGTACACGACGACCGCGCACATCCCGAAGCCGCCGACGATCGCGATCACCGACCAGATCTGCTCGAACACGCCCTAGATGGTGACGGATCGGGCGCGGCGCTCGATGAGTCGAGCGCCGCGCGCCGCGAATCCGGCTCAGCGCGCGCCGAGCAGATGCTCCAGCGCGAGCTGGTTGAGGCGGACGAACCCGTACCCGCGAACGCCCGCCGCGTCGGCGTCGAAGTCCTCGAACGCCGAGCGGTCGGCGAGCAGGTCCGCGTAGCTCTCGCCGTCGTTGAGCGTCGGCTCCGACAGCTCGGCGACCCTGGACTCCGCGAGCGCCTCCTGCACCTCCGGGTCCGCGCGGAACGCCGCCGCACGCTCCTTCAGCAGCAGGTACGTGCGCATGTTCGCCGCGGCCGACGCCCAGACGCCGTCGAGGTCCTCGGTTCGCGAGGGCTTGTAGTCGAAGTGGCGCGGGCCGTCGTAGCCGTGAGTCTCGAGCAGGTCGACGAGCGAGAACGCCTCGATCAGGTTGCCGTGGCCGAAGACGAGGTCCTGGTCGAACTTGACCGAGGACTGCCCGTTGAGGTCGATGTGGAACAGCTTCTCGTGCCACAGCGCCTGCGCGACGGCGTGCGCGAAGTTGAGGTTGGACATCTGCTCGTGGCCGACCTCGGGGTTGACGCCGACCATGTCGTGGTGCTCGAGCGTGGAGATGAACGCGAGCGCATGGCCGACGGTCGGCAGCAGGATGTCCCCGCGCGGCTCGTTCGGCTTGGGCTCGACGGCGAAGCGCAGCCCGTAGCCCTTGTCGATCACGTAGCCGGCCAAGAGGTCGAGCCCCTCGCGGTAGCGCTCCAGCGCGGCGCCGATGTCCTTGGCGGCGTGGTACTCGGCGCCCTCGCGCCCGCCCCAGAAGACGTACGTCTGCGCGCCCAACTCGGCGGCGAGGTCGAGGTTGCGCATGACCTTGCGGATCGCGAACCGCCGCACCGAGCGGTCGTTGGACGTGAAGCCGCCATCCTTGAAGACCGGGTGCGAGAAGAGGTTGGTGGTGACCATCGGGACGACGAGCCCGGTCTGCTCCAGCGCCTCCTTGAAACGGGCGATCAGCCGGTCGCGCTCGGCCGAAGCGGTGCCGAACGGAATCAGGTCGTCGTCGTGGAACGACACGCCCCACGCGCCGAGCTCGGCGAGCCGGTGGACGCTGTCGACCGGATCGATCGGCGCCCGCGTCGCCGAGCCGAACGGGTCGCTCGCCGGCCAGCCGACGGTCCAGAGGCCGAACGAGAACTTGTCACGCGGAGTGGGGACGGGGCCGTCGCCGGTCGGATGAGGTGCTGTGGCGCTCAACGGAGCTTCCTTTCAGCCGGTGCCGCGGTGCGGTGGGAACCGGATTGTGAACGTATCGCTCGGGACCGGCGCGCTCCGCGTTCGCGGCACGCCGCCCTGCTTCCGGGCGCACCCGCCGGCCGGCCGCGATGCTACGCCGGTACGGCGAATTCTGTCAAGAATCGCGGAAAGCTCGCGCGTTGCTGCCCGCCCTCCGTGACAAGTAAGGTAACTCTCGACGAAAGAGAAGGCTGCGGCGTGACGGATGACATCGGGCTTGCCGGTACGCGCGAGCTCAACCGCCTGCGGGTAATGCAGGCGCTGCTGCGCAACCCCGGCTCGAGTCGCAGCGACGTGGCGCGGTTGACGGGCCTCTCGCGCCCCACGGTCTCGACGCTGGTCGACGAGCTCGAGAGCGCCGGCATCGTCCACCAGCACGCCGAGCGCGACGACGAGCGCCCGCGCCCCACGGGCCGGCCGCCGATGTACGTGTCGCTCGCGCCGGACGCCGCATTCGCCGTCGGGCTCGACTTCGGGCACCAGCACATCTGCGCGGGCGTGTGCGATCTGTCGGGCGCGCCGATCGCGGTCGCCTACTCGCAGGCCGAGGTGGACCACGCGCCGACGGCGAGCCTCGACCTCGCGCACGAGCTCGTGCAGGACGTGCTCCGCGAGGCCAAGGTCGATCGCCGGCACGTCGTGGGAGTCGGGATGGGCCTTGCGGCGCCGATCGACTCCGCCACCCGCACCGTGTACGTCGAAGGCATCCTGCCGAGCTGGGGCGGCATCGCACCGGCCGACGAGATGGAGGCGCGGCTCGGGCTGCCGGTGCAGATCGAGAACGACGCCAACGTCGGCGCGCTCGGCGAGCACATGTTCGGCGCCGGCCGCGGCGTCGACGACATGGTGTACGTGAGGCTGTCGGCCGGCATCGGCCTGGGTCTGATCCTCGGCGGCCGCCCATACCGCGGGAAGTGCGGCGTCGCCGGCGAGCTCGGGCATGTGACCTCGGTCGAGGACGGCCGCATCTGCCGCTGCGGCAACCGCGGCTGCCTGGAGACGGTGGCAAGCCCGGTCGCCGTCGCCGGGCTGCTCGAGTACAGCCGCGGCGAGCCGATCTCCGTCCCGCGGCTGCTCGAGCTGGTGAAGCAGGGCGACCGCGGCGCCTGCCGCGCGGTCGCCGACGCCGGCGCCGCCGTCGGCCACGCGGTCGCCGCGGTGGTGAACGTGCTCAACCCGGAGCTGATCGTGATCGGAGGCGAGCTTGCCGGCGCCGGCAGCGTGCTGCTTGACCCCCTGCGCACGGCAATCGCACGGCACGCGGTCGCCCCCGCAGTGTCCGCTGTGCACGTGACCGAGGGCGCCCTCGGCGAGCGCGCCGAGGTCCTCGGGGCCGCCGCCCTGGCGCTCTCCGAGGCCCCCCACGCGCTCGCCCGGCGGCTCGTCGCGTAGTCCGCGGGAGCGGCCCGTCCGGCGGCGTGAACACCGGTCCGTCAGCGCCTGCCCCGCACCACCCGCCTCGCGGTCGCACCGCCGCTGACGCTCACCGTGACGGCGCCGGAGATCGACGGCAGCCGGAGCGGCCGCAACGTCCTGACGACGGCCGGGGGCCAGCCTGACCGTCGGGGCACCGCTGGACCGGACGGTCGCGGTGGCCGTCCCGAGCTTGCGTCGCCGCAGCCTGTCGCGCTTCGCAGTGGCTGGCGTCGACCACCGCGTGGTGGTCACCGTAGGTGAGATCCCAGCCGAGCCGGCCCTGGTACAGCGTCAGTCGCGCGGCGCCCGGGTCGCCCGCCGCCGTCCCGCCGACGCTCCTGCGCACGGCGGCGATCGTGCTCCGCCGCTCGGTCGAAGGGCCTGTGAGCGCGCCGTCGCGGTTCAACAGCATCCTCGGCGCCGCTTGGGCCGGGGCCGCCGCCGCGAGCAGGGCGGCGCCGGCCAAGATTGATCTGGTCAACACGCCCGTCTCCGTCCGAAGAGGCGCAGAACCTTGCAGGAGATTTCGCGCGGCTCGGCCGGGTAACGCTCGGAGCCAGCGCGCCGGACGAGCACGTCGCCGGCGACCATCGGCGGCGGCGCTCAGCGCGCGTCTGACCAGCAGCTCTCGATGCGCGAGTACGCGACCGACCCCCGCGAGCGCGCGGACGCGAACTCGCACGTCCACGCTCGCTCACCCACGAGCCGATTGCCGGTTCGAGCCGTGCAGCGGGTCAGCGACGAGCTGGCATGCACGCACCGGACATACCGAGCGCCGGGAACGAGCTCGCGCACGCGCGGGTCGTCGCCGCGGCCGCACCCGGCCAGCGCCAGGACGGCGAACAGCAGCAGTGACACGCGCATCACGGCTCTCATCGGCACGCAAGCCGCGACCTGTGAGGGCTCGGTGCGGAGTTCGAGGCCTCTCCACGACATTCAAGGGCGCGGCCTTCGGCCGCGCAGGGCGATCGTCACCAAGCCGACAGTGGGCTGCATTGGCGTCGGGCTTCCGCGGGCAGAACAGACCTATCGGGACGGCACCCAAGACGCCGTCTCGCCCGCCGGTCTGACCTACCGGCGCCAAGACGCCGGACCTGACCACCCGGCGTCGGCCGCGACCCCTGCGCGGCTGGGTGCCGTGGCGGCGCGGATGACTTCCCTACTCGATCCGCGCCGCACGGCCACCCGCTTTCGTCGCGTGCTCCTCGACCTCCGCCTCGGACGCGTCACGCGCGGCGGAGCATCGGCCGTCAACACCGCATGACGCGCGCGTCAGAAAGGCGTCTTCGCGTGTTGTCTCCGCCGTTGGGAATGGCGTTGCGACAACCGCCTCCGTCTCGAGGTCCTATCCATGCCCCAACGTCGAATGGCCGCCGTCGCGGCCACGATCGTGTGCGCCGCGATGCTGGTCAGCGGCACCGGCATCGCCGGCGCTCAGACCAGTCCCGCGCGCATGACCCAGGTCGTGCCGCTCACCGGCACAGCCAACAACGGCAAGAAGTTCACCGGCAAATACACGATCGACCGCTTCATCGCCAAGGGCAACAAGCGCTACTCCGTCGGCACCGTCACCGGCAAGCTCGCCAAATAGGAAGGTCCGCAAGCACAACGTCCGCCTGCCGGCCTCGCTGGCCTACGCGAGCGCGACGTCCGCGCGGGCAAGCCAGGTGCCGCCGCTCCCGCTGCCGCCACTGCCGCCGGGCAACGCCTGCTCGATCCTCGCGCTCGACCTCGGCCCCATCAACCTGCCCGTACTCGGCCTCGTCGTGCGCACCGACCAGATTCAGCTGCGCATCGACGCCGTCCAAGGCCCCGGCAACCTGCTCGGCAACCTCCTGTGCGGCATCACCGGGCTCCTGAACCCCGGCACGCTCGGCAGCACGCCGCTCGGGCAGCTGGCGCAGATCCTCAACTCGCTGCTCGCCCTCTCGCCACGAACCGGCTGACCCGCGGACGGCGGCCGGTCGCAGTCCGCACCGGCCGCCGCCCCAACACGCGTCGTCACTCCACTCCCGGAAGACGCGCCTCGATGCCGCCGGCAGGATTCGAACCTGCGACCACAACGGATTAAAAGTCCGGTGCTCTACCGCTGAGCTACGGCGGCGCGTGGTACGCGACTGTATCGCTCACGCGTGCGACGGAAAGTCGGTGCAGCGGCTACGCTTGCCGATGGTGAGCGTGGGGGGTGTCGAGGCAGGTGGCCGCCGCAGGAGACGGACCCCCGAGGTGGCTGAAGCCGAGATCGTGGCGGCCGCCGAGGCACTGCTCCGCGAGCGGCCGTTCAGGGAACTGACCGTCGATGAGGTCATGCGGCGGACCGATCTCTCGCGCCCGTCGTTCTACGTCTACTTCCGCGACCGCCATCACCTGATCCTGCGCGTGGTCGAGCACCTCGGCAACGAGCTGCGGACGATGTCGCAGCGCTGGTACACGGGCTCCGGCGACGGGCCTGCGCAGGCGCGCGAGGCGATGGACGGCATCGTCGACGTGTTCGCCGAGCACGGGCCGGTGCTGCGCGCGCTGGCCGACGCGGCCGCCGACGACCCTGAGGTCGAGCGCGTGTACGGCGGGCTCGTGCAGTCGTTCATCGACGTGACGCGCAAGCACATCGACGCCGAGATCGCGGCCGGGCGCGTCGCCGCGCTGGATGCGGGTGAGACCGCCCGCGCGCTCGTATGGATGATGGAGCGCTACCTGAACCTGTCGCTCGGCCGCGCGCAGGGCACGCGTCGGGAGACGGTCGCCGAGACCCTGACCACGATCTGGACGCGCGTGCTGTACCGGACCTAGTGTCCCGAGTCGGAAGTTCGCGACACTAGAGGTCCTTCAGCAGCCAGAGCCCGAGCAGCGCGGCGGAGCCGGCGAGCGCGGTGACGCCGATGGCGCCCGCGGGCGGGAGCGCCTCGCGGCGCGTGTGGGTGGCCACGGCGTCGGCGACGTCGCAGGCCACTGAGGCTGCGAACCATGTGCGCGCGTTGGCACCGCGCTCGAGCGCCAGCAGCGATCCGACGCCGACCGCCACGTCGCGCGTGCCGAGCGCGATGCCCATCACCTGGGCGCCGGGCCGCGTGCCGTCCTCGCCGACCCAGCCGCGCGACACCCGGACCGGCGCGACAACGAGCCCGGCGCCTAGCGCGATGCGGCCGAGTGCGAGACCGCGGGCGAGAGTGCGTGCGTCCATGCGCGGGACGCTACCCGGCCGCGCCTTCGTACGCGGCGCGCAGCCACCCGCGCACCTCGGCGTCGACGTCCTCCGGCGCGGTCAGCGCGATCCGGTGGGTGATGTTGCCCGAGCCGAACGAGCCGGCCGGCCGGGGCGAGGCGACCGGTCGGCGCGACGTCGCCGAGCGTGCCGTCAGGGAGGGTCCCGAGCCGAACGCCCAGATCCGCGCGCGTCCGCGTCGAGGCCTGCACGAGCGCGAACTGGCGCCCACGATCGAAGCTGACGTACGTCTTGCGCGGCGCGACCGTCACGTCGTCGCCGAGCGCGGTGACCGCCTCGAGCACCGCGTCGTAGATCGGCCGCAGCGCCGCCTTGGGGCCGGCGTACTGGGCGGCGATCAGCTCGTCGTCCGGCGGGCGCGAGAGGTACGCGCCGAGATGCAGGACCGCGCGCGCGTCGCCGGGCCTCAGCCCGTACTCCGCCATGAGGAACTCGGACTGCTGCGTGAACGTGCCCTAGGGCACAAGCTCCAGCCACTCCGAGATCCGGCGGCCCGTCCGCTGCTCAACCTTCGCCGCCATCTCCTCCGGCGACGGCATCAGTGCCGGAAGTGCCGCCTGTGGGTGAACACCATGCTGATCCCCGCCTCGTCGGCCGCCTCGACCACCGCCGGGTCTCGCACCGAGCCGCCCGGCTGGATGATCGTGGTGACGCCGGCGTCGATCCCGAGCTGCGGCCCGTCCGGGAAGGGGAAGAACGCGTCGGACGCCATCGCCGAGCCGACCAGCGAGGAGCCGGCGGCGCGCGCCTTCTCGATCGCCAGCCGGACCGAGTCCACGCGGCTCATCTGGCCCGCGCCGATGCCCACCGAGGCGAGGTCGTTCGACAAGACGATCGCGTTCGAGCGCACGTGCTTGCAGACCTTCCAGGCGAACAGCATCTCGCCCCACTCCGCCTCGGACGGCTTGCGCTCGGTGACGACCTCCATCTCCGTGCGGTCCTCGAGCCCGATGTCGCGATCCTGGATCAGCAAGCCCGCCCATCACGCGCTTGATGTCGCGCTCGGCGACGTTCACCCGCCGCCGCTCGCCGTCCTGGAGGATGCGCATGTTCGGCTTGGTGGCGAGCAGGGCGAGCGCCTCGTCGGTGTAGGCGGGCGCGATCAGGACCTCGCAGAACTGCTTGGTCAGCGCCTCGGCGAAGCCGCGGTCGACCTGGCCGTTGACGCACACGACGCCGCCGAACGCCGACAACGGGTCGCATGCGAACGCGGCGTGGTAGGCCTCGAGCACCGACCCGCCGACCGCCACCCCGCACGGGTTGTTGTGCTTGATGATCGCGCAGGCCGGCAGCTCGAACTCGCCGACCAGCATGCGGCCGGCGTTGAGGTCGAGCACGTTGTTGAACGACAGGTCCTTGCCGCCGAGCTGGCGCACCATCGAGAGCGCGTGCATGCGCGTGCCCGCCTGCGCGTAGTACGCCGCGCGCTGGTGCGGGTTCTCGCCGTACGAGAGGTCGGTGACCTTCTCGTAGGCCGACAGGAGCAGGGGCGGGAAGTCGTCGTGCTTCTCCACGAACCAGCGCGAGATCGCGCTGTCGTAGCTCGCGGTGTAGGAGAACGCCTCCGTGGCCAGGCTCTCCCGCGTGCCGAGCGACAGGCGGCCCTCGAGGTCGCGCAGCTCCTGGACGATCGCGTCGTAGCTCGCCGGATTCACGACCACCGCCGTGAACGCGAAGTTCTTCGCCGACGCGCGGATCATCGTCGGGCCGCCGATGTCGATCTGCTCGATCACCTCGTGCTCGGTCGCGCCGCGGCGGGCCGCCGTAGCCTCGAACGGGTAGAGGTTCACGCACACGAGATCCACGAGCTCGATCTCGTGCTCGGCCGCTGCGGCCATGTGCTCCTCGTCGTCGCGCAGCGCGAGCAGCCCGGCGTAGAGCTTCGGGTGCAGCGTCTTGACGCGGCCGCCCATGATCTCCGGAAACCCGGTGAATTGCTCGATCGGCCGGACCTCGAGCCCGGAGTCCCGCAGGACCGCGGCCGTCCCACCGGTGGAGACGAGCTCGATCCCCAACTCCGCGAGCCCGCGCGCGAACTCGACGATCCCTGTCTTGTCCGACACCGAGAGGACCGCGCGCCGCACGCGCACCTCACCCGGCTGAACCATGGCCTCCATCGGGCGCGGACGATACCTGTACGCGGCGGGCGCCCGGGGCGACGCGGACCTCCCCGCGCGCAATCCGGCGCACGGCCTCGGTCAGCAGGTCGTGCTCGAGCGGGCGCAGTGCTTCGCGGACGGCGTCCGCATCGGTCGCGTCCGGGAGCTCGAGCGCACGCTGGAGGATCACCGGGCCGGTGTCCACGCCCTCGTCGACGAAGTGCACGGTGACGCCGAAGACCTTGACGCCGTAGGCCAGCGCCTGCTCGATCGCGGCAAGGCCGGGAAACGCGGGCAGCAGCGCCGGGTGGACATTGATCACGCGCTGCGGAAACGCGCGCAGGAATGCGGGCGAGACGAGCTGCATGTAGCCGGCGAGCACGACCAACTCGGCGCCGGCGTCGCGCAGCCACGCGGCCATCGCGGCGTCGCGCGCCTCGCGATCGGCATATTCGCGCGCCGGGAACGCGCGCGCGGCGATTCCGAGTTCCACGGCGCGCGCGAGCGCCTGCGCTTCCGGCTTGTCGGAGCCGACCGCGACCACGTCGGCCTCGCGCCCGTGGACGCGATCCAAGATGGCCTGGAGGTTCGTGCCCGCGCCGGAGGCAAGGACGCCGACGCGCACCCGCGCCGCGCCGGCGGGCGGCATTTCGCCGGGGGCGGACGAAGGCGCCGCGTCTTCGCCGCTCAAACGACCTCCAGCTTCGGGAACCGCCCGCCGGTGGACCGCAGCGTGCCGGCCGACAACAGCGCGTCGACGCGCGCCAGGACGTCCTCGTTGCGCAGGTGCGAGAACGTCCCGTAGTGCGGCAGGCCGTCGTAGGAGTACTTCTGCACGACCTTGGAGCGCCCGCCGCGCAGGACCTCGACCGCGCGCGTACGGCCGACGCCCGGCTGGGCGGCGGCCACGACGTCCAGGATCGCGCCATCCAGGTCCCCAGCCTCGGCGGTGCCGAGCGCGCGCTGGCGCGGCGCGGCGGCCGGCGCCGCGGGGATGAGCGACGGGTCGCAGACGTCGCAACACGGGCCCAGCGGCGCGGGCGCCGCCGTGTCGCCGAAATGGCGCAGGATGCCCTCGCGCCGGCAGCGCGAGCCCTCGACCCACGCCCACACCGAGCGGTACTGGCGCCAGCGCACGCGTGTGCCCTCCTGCGCGGCCGAGCGGCAGATCGCCAGCGAGCGCGCGTCCCACTCGCCGATGAGCCGGCCCGCCACGCGATCGGGCGCCGACGGCGACGGCTGGATGACGCCGGCCTGGGCGAGATGCCCGACCACCGCCCGGACCGCCTCCTCCTCCTCGCCGCGCGCCAGCGCGGCCAGCTCGACGTGGTAGCGCGGCGGATCGCCCTCCGCGGCGGTGCTGAGCAGGCGGCCGACGCGCTTGAGCAGATCCTCTCCGACCGCCGCGCGCTCGATGAAGAAGACATGCAGGCCCTTGTCGCGCCCGGTGGCGAACAGCAGCGCGCGCGCCGGCTTCCCGTCGCGCCCCGCGCGGCCGGCCTCCTGGTAGTAGGCCTCGATCGAGCTCGGCACCGACTCGTGGCAGACCGTCCGCACGTCGGCCTTGTCGACGCCCATGCCGAACGCGTTGGTGGCGACCACGACCTCGACTTCACCCGCCATGAAGCGCCGCTGCGCCGCCGCGCGCGCCTCGCGCGGCAGCCCGGCGTGATACGGGATCGCCTCCACCGACAGCTCGCGCCCGAGCCGCGCGGCCAGCCGGTCGGACTCCGCGCGCGTGCCGGCATAGACGATCGCGGGACGGGCCTCGGCTTCGGCCAGCGCCGCGGCGATGCGCCGGAACACGACCTCCTTGTTCGGGCACGGGACGACCGCGAAGCTGAGGTTCGGCCGGTCGAACCCCGTGGCCACCTTCACCGGGTCCTTCAGCCCGAGGCGGGCCACGATGTCGGCCGCCACCTGCGGCGTGGCCGTGGCGGTCGACGCCAGGATCGCCTTCGCGCCGAGCCACCGCGCCGCGTCGGCGAGCCGGAAGTACTCAGGCCGGAAGTCGTGCCCCCACTGGGACACGCAGTGGGCCTCGTCGACCACGAACAGCCCGATGCGCGCCTGGCGGATGCGCTCGAGGAAGCCGGGCGAGGCGAACCGCTCGGGCGCGACGTAGAGCAGCCGGACGTGGCCGGAGACCGCACGCTCCACCGCCCGGCGGTTGGCACCGGCGTCCTGCTGGGCGTTGATCAGCGCCACGCGGCCGGGCGCGACGCGCTCGACCGCCTCGACCTGGTCCTGCATCAGCGACACCAGCGGCGAAACGACCAGCGTCAGGTCCGTCCGCATCAGCGCCGGGAGCTGGTAGCAGAGCGACTTGCCGGAGCCGGTCGGCATCACCACCAGGACGTCCCGGCCGGCCCGGGCGGCGTCGACCGCCTCGCGCTGGCCGGGCCGGAAGGACTCGAAGCCGAACAGCTCGTGCAGCGCCCCGTCGACATCGGTCGCGCGGGCGACCGGCTCGGGTGGAGGCGGCCCGAGGCCCGGGAGAGCGAGGTTCTCGAGCGCGACGGACACCGGACCGGCGACCATATCGGCCGGTCCGGTCGGCTCCCGCGAAAAGGTGCAATGTCGGCACAGTTCGGCCCGCGGGTGGCCGCGGGCCGAGTGTGCCGGGTGGCGCGCTCCGGCGTGGCGCCGGGCGCGAGCGGTCAGCGAATCGACGTGAACGCGAGGTCCCAGACGCCGAGCGACTCGTTGGCGACCGCGGAGACGTCGGCGGAGTGCGCCATCGAGACTCGGTCCCACACGAGCGGGACCGCCGGGGCGGCCGCCGTGATCTCGCGGTCCACCGCGGCCCATGCCGCGGCGCGGCGCGCGGGATCGGTCAGCGTCTTGGCCGCATCGATCGCCGCGTTGATCTTCGAGTCGTCGAGCTGGGAGACGTTCGCGTTGCCGGCCGGCGCGATGTGGTCGCCGTTGAACGTCGGGTCCAGGAACGTCTGGCCGTCGGCGAAGTCCCGCGTCCAGCCGACGTTCGGGCAGACCGCGACCTGCGCCGAGGGCACGCCGCAGTAGCGCGTCTGCACGACCTCCTGCGACAGCAGCCGCAGCCGCACGTCGAACCCGAGCGCTTCGAGGTTCGCCTTTGCGATCTCGGAGATCTGGCGACCGTTGCCGTCGACCGGGCCGACCATGAGGATCTGCTTGCCGGCGTACTTGCCCGAGGCGAACCCGGCCCGCTTCAGATATGACGCGGCGAGCGCCTTGTTGCCGCCCGGTGTGGCGAGGAAGTCGGCGCCGGTGCCGCGCGCGCCGCCGGCGGCGGCGAAGCCCGGCATGCCCGGCGGGAGGAAGTGCGTCGCCACGGTGCCGACCCGCTTGCCGCCCAGCGCGAGCAGCGCCGCCTGGCGATCGAAGCCGGCCAGCACGGCGCGCCGCACGTCGACGTTGTCGAACGGCGCCGCCTTCGTGTTCAGCGCCGCCCAGCGGCCGCCGCCGGAATCGACCAGCGCGACCTGGCTCGGCCGGCGCTCGAGCGCGTCCTTGAGCACCGCCGGAGGCAGCAGCCAGTCGCCGGAGAGCATCTTCGAGCCGCTGAGCACGCGGCGCGCGGCCACGTTCGGGTCGGTGTTGCCCTGCGGCATCTCGATCCGGTCCACGTAGGCCGGGCGGAAGTCGGTCGCGGCGCTCCAGCTCGGGTTGCGCACGAGCGTGATGCCGGTGCCCGGCTTGTACGACGCAACCATGTAGGGGCCGGTGGCGACCTGGTGCGCGCCGTAGGCAGACGCCTTGCCGGCGCGGTCGAACGGCAGCGCGTAATCGCGCGGGACCGGGGCGGCCAGCGGCAGCACCAGCGCGGCGGCCAGCGTCCCGCCGGTCGGCCGGCTCAGCTTGAACACGACCGTGCGCGCGTCCGGCGTCGTGATGCCCGCGATCCGCGTCCCCGGCCGCACGCCGCCGCGCGCGCCGGCGATGTCGCCGAAGTAGGCGCCCGCGTAGGGGTTGTTGACGGTGGCGAAGAAGCCTCGCTCGATCGCGTACTTCACATCGGCCGAGGTCATCTCGCGCTTCACCGGGGGCGAGAAGCGCACGCCGGAGCGCAGCTTCACGGTCACCGTCCTGCCGTCGGCCGAGACCGAGGGCGCAGCCACCGCGAGATCCGGTCGCGGATCAGCCGACCCCGGCGCGTACGCGATCGGCGTGCGCTGGGTGACGTTGGCGACCAGATAGCCGCCGGAGTAGTAGGTCTGGCCCGGGTCGATCGAGTCGACGTCGGCCGACCACGGCACCGTGAGCGTCCCGCCGCGCTTGGCGTGGACGGCTCCGGGAGTGGTGAGGTCATCCTTCTTGGCGCCGCAGGCGGCGACGACGAGCGCCGCCGCGGCGATGAAGGGAACACTTCGATGCAATGCCATCGTCCCCGCAATCGGCGGGGACGGCGCGGCCTTGATAGTGAGCTACCTCACAAGCGGCAGTGCGTGCTCGAACGCGTCCTTCGACGCGGTGCCATTCAGCGGGTAGGAGCCCGAGAAACAGGCGTCGCAGTGCGTCTCCGACGTCCCGCCTATCGCCTCGTACACGCCACGGAGCGAGAGGTAAGCCAGCGAGTCGGCCCCCAGCTCGGCGGCCACCTCGGCCTCCGTGCGCTCGTGGGCGATCATCTCCTCGCGCGTCGACATGTCGATGCCGTAGTGGCAGGGATGGCGGATCGGCGGCGCGCTGATGCGCATGTGCACCTCGCTCGCGCCCGCGTCGCGCAGCATCTGCACGATCTGCCGCGTCGTGTTCCCGCGCACGATCGAGTCGTCGACGACCACCAGCCGGCGGCCGGCGACGACCTCGGGCAGCGGGTTGAACTTCAGCCGCAGGCCGTGCTTGCGCAGCTCCTGGCCAGGCTGGATGAACGTCCGCGCGACGTAGCGGTTCTTGATCAGCCCGTCGTCCTGCGGGAGGCCGGACACGCGCGCGAAGCCGCGCGCCGCCGGATTGCCCGAGTCCGGCACCGGGATCACGAGATCGCCGTCGACCGGCGCCTCGCGCGCCAGGATCTCCCCCATCCGGCCGCGCGCCACCTGCAGCGGCATGCCGCCGAGCCGCGAGTCCGGCCGCGCGAAGTAGATGTGCTCGAACACGCACAGCGCCGACCGTGGCGAGGGCACCGCCTGCCGCGTCTGGATGCCCTGCGGCGTCAAGGACACGATCTCGCCGGGCTGGATGTCGCGCAGGAAGCGGGCGCCGATGATGTCGAACGCGCACGTCTCTGAGGCCACGCAGTACGCGTCGTCGAGCATCCCCAGCGACAGCGGCCGGATGCCCAGCGGGTCGCGGAACGCGACGACGCGGTCCTTGGTCATGACCACCGTGGAGAACGCGCCCTCCACGCGGCCCATCACGTCGACCAGCGCGTCCTCGATCGTCTCCGCCTCGTGCGTGGACAGCAGCGCGGCGATGATCTCGGAGTCCGACGTCGAGCGGAAGGTGACGCCGCGCCGGCGCAGCTCGGCGTGCAGCTCGACGACGTTGATGAGGTTGCCGTTGTGCGCGAGCGCGACCTCGCGGCGATCCGCCCGCCAGACCGGCTGCGAGTTCTCCCACGAGGAGGCGCCGGTGGTCGAGTACCGGACGTGGCCGACCGCCATGTCGCCCTGCAGGGCGCGCAGCTTCTGCTCGTCGAACACCTGGTTGACGAGCCCCTGGTCGCGCATCGCCAGGATGCGGCCGTGGCTCGCCGTCGCGATGCCCGCCGACTCCTGCCCGCGGTGCTGCAGCGCATAAAGCGCAAAATAGGTGAGACGCGACACTTCGCGCCCCGGCGCGACTATGCCGAAGACTCCGCACTCATCGCGCGGCCCGTCGCGATCATCATTCAGGGAGTCCACGGGGAGCACCCGAGGCTAGCAGCGGCGGCGGCGCGATCAGCCGCGGCGGCGCACGGCAGTCCGCATGCTCCGACATCACGAGCGACGCGCGAGGACTAGGCTGGTTGGCCCGATTCCGCCGCCGCAGCCTGGCACGCCGCGCCGGCCTCTCCGATCAGGAGCCGATAGTCATGGCCATCGAGTCCCCCGTCCAGATCCCTCGCCAGCGCATCCAGGAGCTGATCGAGCGCGAGGAAGCCCGCCTCAACGATGCGACCCGCAAGTCCGCCGAGATGTACGAGCGCGCGCGGGTCCACCTCTCCGGCGGCGTAGCGTCCTCCTACCAGCTTCGCGACCCGTGGCCGATCTACCTCGAGCGCGGCGACGGCCCGAAGGTGTGGGACGTCGACGGCAACGAGATGTACGACTTCCACAACGGCTTCGGCTCGATGGTCCAGGGCCACGCCCACCCGGCGATCGGCGCCGCGATCGCCGAGCGCTACGGCAAGGGCACGCACTTCGCGGCCCCGACCGAGGACGCGATCGTGGTCGGCGACGAGCTCGCCCGCCGCTGGGGCCTGCCGAAGTGGCGCTTCACGAACTCCGGCAGCGAGTCCACCATGGACGCGATCCGGATCGCCCGCGGCCACACGGGCCGCGACACGATCATGAAGATCTTCGGCTCCTACCACGGCCACCACGACGGCGTGATGGTCTCGATCGGCGTCGAGTACGACAAGATCGGCGACCACGAGAACCTCGCCAGCCTGCCGTATGGGGCCGGCATCCCACAGGCGACCGTCGATCTCACGATCCCGGTGCCGTTCAACGACGCCGGCGCCATGGAGCGCCGCATCGAGCGGCTCACGGAGGATGGCCGCACGCCCGCCTGCGTGATCATGGAGCCGGCGATGATGAACCTCGGGGTCGTGCTCCCCGAGCCCGGGTACCTGGAGGCGGTGCGCGACATCTGCACGCGCCACGGCATCGTCCTGATCTTCGACGAGGTCAAGACCGGCCTGACGATCGCGGCCGGCGGCGCGACCGAGAAGTTCGGCGTCAAGCCCGACCTCGTGACGCTCGCCAAGGCGCTCGGCGGCGGCATGCCGACCGGCGCGATCGGCGGCTCGGAGGAGGTCATGGCCGCGGTCGAGGACGGCTCCGTCTACCAGGTCGGCACCTACAACGGGAACCCGCTCGGCATGGCGGCGATCCGCGCGAACCTGCTCGAGGTGCTGACGCCGGCCTCGTACGAGCACCTCGCCCACCTCAACGGGCGCATCCTGGGCGGCTGCGAGGCGGTCATCCGCAAGCACAACCTGCCCGGGTACGCGGTCGGCATCGGCTCCAAGGGCTGCGTCACGTTCTCGCCGACCAAGATCGTCGACTACGAGACGTTCAAGGCCAACCAGGACAAGGACCTGTCGGAGCTGGCCTGGCTCTACAACATGAACCGCGGCATCTTCATGACGCCGGGGCGCGAGGAGGAGTGGACGCTCTCGGTCACCCACGACGACGCGGCCGTCGACGCGTACGTCCAGGTGTTCGAGGCGATGGCGGACGACCTACTGAGTTAGTAGGCGTACCAGGAGCGGCCGCCCTGCTCGTCGATGAACACGCCGCCGACGACGCGCAGGCCCATGTTCAGGTGGGCCGTGCGGATCGCGTCGTCCTTGCGCGGCACGTCGACGTTGTTCTCGCTGTAGTGGCGGAACACCGTCGCGAACTCCGCGGGGGAGACGCCGGCCGCGGGCACGTTCGCGCCGAACGCCGCGGGCACGACCATTGCGGACGGGGACGGCGAGATCGGTTCGATCACAGCGGACATGGGGCCTTTGTTGAGAATCGGCCGCGCAGGGGCAGTCCTTAGCCGTCTCGGAGATATGTCCGCTCAGTGCAGCAGCGCGCTCAAGCCGTGCTCGTGCGAACGCGCCAACTCGGTCAGACCGACCTCCAGCACGCCCGAGATCCGCAGTGCCGCGCCGCCGACCTCGCCGATCACTCGCGCGGCCGATCCGAACGCGCGCAGGGAGCCCGCAGGCCCGGACACCAGGAACGCGCCGGGACCCTCCCCGAACAGGTCCTCCTCGGACTCGAGCCCGTGGACCTGAGCCCCGATGTCGCCCGCCAGGCACGCCTCGGCGAGCGCGGTGGCGACGCCGCCCTCGGCGACGTCGTGCGCGGAGGACAGCACGCCGCCGCGGACCGCCTGGCGGATCGCCGCGTGCAGCGCCTTCAGCTCGCCGAGGTCGGCCGACGGCAGCGGGCCGGCGACCGGCTCGCCGCGCAGCTTCGCGAGCTCGGACGCGGCCAGTGACGGCGCCCACGACTCGGCCGCGATCAGCGCGATCGCGTCGCCCTCGTTCGCGAACCCGAGCCGCCCGGCCCGGCGCGCGTCCGGCAGCTCGCCGACGAGGCCGACGACCGGCGTCGGGTAGATCGGGCCCTCGGCGCCCTCGTTGTAGAGCGAGACGTTGCCGCCGACGACCGGCACCCCGAGCGCGCGGCAGGCGTCGCCGAGCCCGGCGATCGCGCGCGTGAGCTGCCACGCGATGTGCGGCTTCTCCGGGTTGCCGAAGTTGAGGCAGTTGGTCAGGCCGAGCGGCTCGGCGCCCACGCAGGCGAGGTTGGCCGAGCACTCGAGGACGGCCTCGACGGCCCCGCGATACGGATCGGCCGCCACGCGGCGGCCGTTGCCGTCGATCGCGACGGCGATCGCCGGGCGGGCGCCCTCACGCGACGCGGGCCACAGGGATGCGGGATCGTCGTCGCGCACGGGATCCGGCAGCAGCAGCACCGCCGCGTCGGCCTGCTCGGGCCGCCGCACCGTGCGCGAACCGACGACGGAGTCGTACTGCTCGAACGCCCACCGCCGCGACGCCAGATTGGCCGAGCCGAGCAGCGCGAGCAGCGTCTCCTCCGGATCGGCCTCGCCGAGCACCGCTTCCGGGACCGGGTACACCGACGACGTGGGCTCGGCGGGCGACAGGTCGTACGCCGGGCACTCGTCGACCAGCGCGGTGACCGGCATGTCGCCGACCAGCGTCTCGCCGTCGAACACGCGCAGGCGCCGCGTGGCCGTGACCTCGCCGATCGCCGTCGCGTTGACCTCCCAGCGCGCGCAGACATCGAGCACCGCGTCCAGCTTCGACGGCTCGACGACGCACAGCATCCGCTCCTGCGACTCCGAGACCATGATCTCGAACGGCTCCATGTCCTCCTCGCGCAGCGGGACCTTGCGCACGTCGAGGTCGAGCCCGACCTCGCCCTTCGCCGCCATCTCCGACGACGACGACGACAGCCCGGCCGCGCCCAGGTCCTGCAGCGCCACCAGCAACCCGTGCGAGAGCAGCTCCAGCGAGCACTCGAGCAGCTTCTTCTCCTCGAACGGGTCGCCGATCTGCACGGTCGGGCGCTTGTCGTCATCCGCGTCCAGTTCGGCCGACGCCAGCACCGACGCGCCGCCGATCCCGTCGCGCCCGGTGCGCGCGCCGAACAGCACGACGACGTTGCCGACGCCCGCGGCGGCCGACTTGATCAGCTTCTCGGTCTCGATCAGGCCGACGCACATCGCGTTGACCAGGCAGTTCGTCTCGTACGGGCCCTCGAAGTAGATCTCGCCGCCGACCGTGGCGATCCCGATCGAGTTGCCGTAGTGGCCGATGCCGGCGACCGCGTGCTCGAGCAGGTAGCGCGAGCGGGCGCTTGACGGCTCCCCGAAGCGCAACGAGTCGAGGATCGCGATCGGCCGCGCGCCGATCGCGAAGATGTCGCGCAGGATGCCGCCGACGCCGGTCGCCGCGCCCTGGAACGGCTCGACCGCGCTCGGGTGGTTGTGCGACTCGACCTTGAACGCGCACGCCAGCCCGTCGCCGACCGCCACCGCGCCGGCGTTCTCGCCCGGCCCGAGGATCAGCTTGCCGCCCTCGGTCGGCAGCGTCTTCAGCAGCCGGCGCGAGTGCTTGTAGCCGCAGTGCTCGCTCCACATCAGCGAGAACACGGCCAGCTCGACCTCGTTCGGCTCGCGGCCGAGCTTGGTCACGATCAGGTCGTACTCGGCGTCGGTGAGGCCGAGCTCGCGGTGCTTCATGCGGTGGGAACGCGGGCGGCCGAGAGGAACAGCTTCAGGCCGTCGGCGGAGCCGGTCAGCGGCTCGACCGCGTGCTCGGGATGCGGCATCAGGCCCACGACGTTCCCGGCCGCGTTGGAGACGCCGGCGATATCGCGCGAGGAGCCGTTGAAGTTCGAGCCCGGCGCGTAGCGCAGCGCGACCTGCCCGGAAGCCTCCAGCTCGTCGAGCACCGGGTCCGGCGCCCAGAAGCGGCCGGTCATGTGCTTGGCCGGGAATCGACAGCACGTCGCCGGCCGACGCCGCGCTCGTCCAGGAGGTCCCCGCGTTCACGACCTCCACGTCGAGCTGCCGGCAGGTGAACTTCAGGTTCGTGTTCGGCAGCAGCGCGCCCGGCAGCAGGCCGAGCTCGCACAGCACCTGGAAGCCGTTGCAGATGCCGAGCACCAGGCCGCCGTGGCGGGCGAAGCGCGCGACCTCCTCCATCACGGGAGCGAAGCGGGCGATCGCGCCGGCGCGCAGGTAGTCGCCGTACGAGAACCCGCCGGGGACGATGATCGCGTCGGCGTCGCGCAGGTCGCGGTCGCCGTGCCACAGCAGCTCGGCCTCGCCGACCCTCCGCGCCGCCACCAGCGCGTCGACGTCGTCGCAGGAGCCGGGGAAGCGGATGACGCCGAACTTCACTGCTGGATCTCGTAGCTCTCGATCAGCGGATTCGCGAGCAGCCGCTCGCACATCTCCGGTACCCGCGCGGGATCCGGCACGTCCAGCTCGACCAGCCGGCCCACGTGGACGTGCGACACGCCGTCGAACCCGAGCGCCGGAAGCGCACGCTCGACCGCCTGCCCCTGGGGATCGAGGATCCCCTCCTTGGGCCGGATCAACACACGGACGCGCGTCACGCGACCCGGTCCAACCAGGCGCCGAACGGCTCGCCGGCCAGGCGCTCGTACGCGGTCACGTAGCGCTCGCGCGTCTGGGCGACCACCTCGTCCGGGATCGCCGGCGCCGGCGGCGACTTGTCCCAGCCGGTCGAGGTCGCCCAGTCGCGCACGTACTGCTTGTCGAACGACGGCTGGCCGTGCCCGGGCTCGTACCCGTCGGCCGGCCAGAAGCGCGACGAGTCCGGCGTGCACACCTCGTCGCCCAGCGTCAGCACGCCGTTCTCGTCGAGGCCGAACTCGAACTTCGTGTCCGCCAGGATCACCCCGCGCTCGAGCGCGTGGGCGGCGACGGCGGAGTAGACCGCGAGCGAGGCTTCGCGAAGCTGCCCCGCGAGCGCTTCGGAGCCGACCAGGCGCGCGGTCTCGCCGAAGTCGATCGCCTCGTCGTGGCCGACCTCGGCCTTCGTCGACGGCGTGTAGATCGGCTCCGGGAGCTGCTGGGACTCGAGCAGACCGGAAGGCAGGGCGACGCCCGAGACGCTCCCCGAGGCCGTGTAGTCCTTCCAGCCCGAGCCCGTGATGTAGCCGCGCACGATGCACTCCACCGGCAGCATCTTCAGCCGCTTGACGCGCAGCGCGCGGCCGCGCAGCTCGGCCGGCACCCCCTCGGTCGCCGACACGAGGTGGTTGGGCACGATGTCCCGCGTCAGGCCGAACCAGAGCACCGAGAGCCCGGTGAGGACGCGCCCCTTGTCCGGGATCGGCGTCGGGTGCACGACGTCGTAGGTGGAGATCCGGTCGGAGGCGACCATCAGCAGGTCGTCGCCCAGGTCATACAGCTCGCGGACCTTGCCGGAATGCAGCAGGGGAAGCGTCACGGACACCTCAAAGACAATACGTCACAGGTCGTACGGGAAATCGGTCAGCGTCTCGTAGCCGTCCTCGGTGATCAGGACCAGATCCTCGAGCCGGCAGCCGCCGAACCCGCGCCGGTAGCAGCCCGGCTCCAGCGTGATCACGTCGCCGGGAACGAGGTCGTCGCCGAGCCGCCCGAGGCTCGGCCGCTCGTGCACCTCCAGCCCGACGCCGTGACCGAGCCCGTGGAAGTAGCCGTCCTCGAGCACCTCGCCCGGCTGCTTGGTCAGCTGCGTCGGCTTGCCGGCCTCGATGTAGGGCTCCGAGGAGCGCTCGAACAGCGTGCGCCCGTTGACGCCCGGCCGGACCTCGGCGTACACGCGGTCGAGCGAATCGCGCGTCAGGCGCCAGTACTCGGCCAGCTCCTCGGGCGGCTCGCCGCCGCCGGCCACGAACGTGCGCGTCATGTCGGCGTAGCAGCGCGAGGCCCGGTCGCGCGGCCAGATGTCGACCACCACGGGCTCGCCGCGCACGATCTCGCCGTAGCCGGCCTCGTGCCCGAGCGCCGACTGCGCGCCGTGGGACACGATCACGCCGTCGGGCATGTCGCAGCCGTGCTCGGAGGCCACCGCGGCCATCGCCGCGCGCACGTCCTCGGAGGTCAGCCCGTCCCGCAGCTCGTGGATCAGCGCCGCGGCGACGCCCATCGCCGCGTCGGCCGCCTTCTGGGCGCGCCGGATGCCCTCGAGCTGGGTGCCGGACTTGCGCCGCCGGCGCGCGACGAACACGCCCGCGTCCACCCGCAGCTCGATGCCCGCGGCGCGCAGCGCGTCGGCGACGAAGACCGGGAGCTCCGGCGGCACGTCGGCGGCGGCGATCCCGACCTGGCGGCAGGCGCGGACGCACAGCTCGGCCTCGATCGCCACGCGATCAAGGCCGGACGCGATCAGCTCGTCGCTGCCGAGCGTGGCGGGGTCGATCACCTCGATGCCGAGGGCGGAGACCTTGTCGGCCTCGAGCACGCTCACCGCGGCGACGCGGCGGTCGCCGTCCTCGAGGTACAGGAACGGGTCGCCGATGCCGAGCGGCACGGCGTGGAAGAGGTCGGCCGAGATCTCGGGCGCTCCGTAGATCAGGACGGGGATGCGATCACCTCCAGACGTGCCAGCGCTTCCGGCACATGACGCACGTAGTAGCCGTAGTCGAAGACGTCGTCGAGGTCGAGCCCGACGTCCTCCTGCTCAAGCAGGGTACGCAGCGGCGTCTGCGTGTCCCAGGCCTGCTGCGCGAGCCGCTGGACGATCCGGTACGCGTCGTCGCGCTGCATCCCGCTCGCCACCAGCGCGAGCAGGACGCGCTGGGAGAACAGCGCGCCGGACGTGAGCTCGAGGTTGGCCCGCATCCGGTCGGCATGGACGGTCATCCCGCGCACGATCCGCAGCGCCAGCGCGAGCACCTGGTCGAGCAGGATCGTCGAGTCGGGCAGCACGATCCGCTCCGCCGAGGAGTGCGAGATGTCGCGCTCGTGCCACAGCGCGACGTTCTCGATCCCCACCTGGGCGTTGCCGCGCAGGACGCGCGCGAGGCCGCAGATGCGCTCGGCCACGACGGGGTTTCGCTTGTGCGGCATCGAGCTCGAGCCCTTCTGCCCGCCGCGGAACGGCTCCTCGACCTCGCGCACCTCGGTCCGCTGCAGATGCCTGATCTCGGTCGCGAAGCGCTCCAGCCCGGCGCCGGCCAGCGCGATCGCGCTCAGCAGCTCGGCGTGGCGGTCGCGCGGGACGACCTGGGTGGAGATCGGCTCCGATGCGAGTCCGAGCTTCTCCAGCACCCGCGCCTCGTACGCGGGGCCGAGCGTCGCGTACGTGCCGACCGCGCCGGAGATCGCCGCCGTCGACGCCTGCGCGAACGCGCGCTCGAGCCGCTCCGCGTTGCGGTGCGCCTCCATCGCGTAGCCGGCCAGCTTCAAGCCGAACGACGTGGGCTCGGCATGGACGCCGTGGGTGCGGCCCACGCACAGGGTGTCCGCGTGCTCGCGCGCGCGCTCGGCAAGCTCCCACGCCAGCTGCCGGGCAGCCGGCAGGAGCACCTCGCCCGCGCGCTTGAGCTGCAGCGCCAGGCCGGTGTCGACGACGTCGGAGGACGTCAGCCCGTAGTGGATCCAGCGCCCGGCAGGACCGGCCGACTCCGCCAGCACGTCGACGAACGCCGCCGTGTCGTGGTCGGTGACCTTCTCGCGCTCGTTGATGGCATCGACCGTGAACGTCGCGCCGCGGATCGCGTCGAGCTCGGACGGCGTCGGGCCCTCGAGCGCCTCGGCGGCCGCCACCTCGACGTCGCGCATCGCGCCGAAGCGGGCCTGGTCGGTCCATATCGCGCCGATTTCCGGCCTGGTGTAGCGGGCGATCATGCGGCGCCTGAGCTTAGTTGGCACGCCACAATGCACTCCCGTGCAGCGGATCCTGCTGGTCGAGGACAACCCGGGCGACGCCCAGCTCGTGCGGATGGCGTTTGCGGAGGCGCTCCCGTCCGCCCGGCTCTCGGTCGCCCCCGACGGCGAGGCGGCCGTCGCCCGGCTGCGCGAGGAAGGACCGCCCGACCTGATGCTGCTCGATCTCAACCTGCCGCGGCTGTCGGGCCACGAGGTGCTGGAGTCGATCAAGGCCGACGCGGCGCTGCGGCGGCTGCCGGTCGTCGTGCTGAGCTCCTCGCAGGCCGAGGAGGACGTCGCGCGCTCCTACGAGCTCGGCGCCAGCTCGCACCTCGTCAAGCCGGGCGACGTCGACGCGCTGTTCGCGCTCGTCGAGACGCTTGCCCGCTACTGGTTCGGCGCCGTCACGCTGCCCGGCGGAACAGCAGCCCCGCGCTGACGATCCCGGCCGCCGCCAGCCCCGCGCACCAGATCAACGCGATCACCGCGTGGTGGCCGATCGGCGTTCCGAGCATCAGCCCGCGCAGCGTCTCGACGATCGGCGTGACCGGCTGGCGGTCGCCGATCCACTCCAGCGCACCCGGCATCGTGTCGGTGGGAACGAACGCGCTCGAGACGTACGGCAGGAACATGATCACGAACGAGAACGCGCCGGCGCCCTCCGGGCTCTTCGCGAGCAGGCCGAAGCAGGCGGCGATCCAGGAGATCGCGGTCATGAACGCGAGCAGGATCCCGGCCACGCCGAGCCACTCGAGCGCGCTCGCGTGCGGGTGGAAGCCGATCAGCAGCGCGACCGCGAGCACGAGCACGGTCGACAGCAGATTGCGCAGGACGCTCGCCACGACGTGCCCGGTGAGGACGCCCGAACTGGCGATCGGCAGCGAGCGGAAGCGGTCGATCACGCCGGTCGTCATGTCCTGGTTGACGTTCAGCGCCGTGGTCGCCGAGCCGTAGCCCGCGCACAGCAGGATGATCCCCGGCACGACGTAGTCGACGTAGGCGCCCGGCGTCTGCAGCGCGCCGCCGAAGACGTAGACGAACAGCAGCAGGAGCAGCACCGGCAGCAGCACGGCGACCATCACCGCGTCGACGCTGCGGACGCTGTGGCGCACGCTGCGCCCGACGAAGACCAGCGAGTCGGACATCTCAGACCCTTTCGGTGAGCGACAGGAACACGTCGTCGAGGCTCGGCCGGTGCAGTGCGATCCGCGCCACGCCGTCGACCTCGTCCAGCAGGCGGCGCACGCCGTCGGCGCTGCCGTCGGACGGCACGCGCAGGCACAGGCGCTCGGGCTCGGCGACCCCGTCCACGTCCGCGGCCTCGAGGCTTGCGACGTCCTCGAAGAACAGCTCGACGGTCTCCGAGCCAAAGCGCGCCTTCAGCTCGTCGGCGCTGCCCTCGGCGACCACGCGACCGCCGTCGATCACCGCGATGCGGTCGGCGAGCACGTCGGCCTCCTCGAGGTACTGCGTGGTCAGCAGCACGGTCGCGCCGCCGCGGGCGAGTTCGGACACGGCGTCCCAGACGTCGCGCCGGCTGCGCGGATCGAGGCCGGTGGTCGGCTCGTCGAGCACGACGACCCTGGGCTCCGACACGAGGCTCATCGCCAGATCCAGGCGCCGCTTCATGCCGCCGGAGTAGGTGCCGACGCGGCGATCGGCGGCCTCGCCGAGCCCGAAGCGCTCGATCAGCTCGTCGGTGCGGCGGCGCAGCTCGGAGCGCGGCAGGTGGCGCAGCCGGGCCATCAGGCGCAGGTTCTCGCGCGCGGTCAGCACCTCGTCGACGGCCGCGTACTGGCCGGTGAGGCTGAGCGAGCGGCGCACCTCGTCGGGATCGCGGGCGACGTCGAAGCCGGCGACGCGCACGTCGCCCGCGTCGGCCTTCAGCAGCGTCGAGAGGATCCGCACCGTCGTGGTCTTGCCCGCGCCGTTGGGGCCGAGCAGAGCAAACACCGCGCCCTCCTCGACGGCAAGGTCGAGCCCGGTCAGCACGCGCAGGCTCCCGAACGACTTCGTCAGCTCGCCGATCTCGATTGTGTATGCCATACACCGATGTGTATCACGTACACTTCAAGCATGCAACTCCCCCCTGGACTCGACCGGCTGTGGTCGGCGGAGGAGCCGCCGAAGGGCCGCCGCGGCGGCCTGAACGTCGACAAGGTGGTGACCGCGGCGATCGAGCTGGCCGACGCCGAGGGCCTGGACGCCGTCTCGATGGCGCGTGTGGCGAAGGCGCTCGGCTTCACGACCATGTCGCTCTACCGGCACGTGCGCAGCAAGGAGGAGCTGCTCGTGCTGATGATGGACCGGGTGATGGTCATGCCGCCGGCGCGGCCGTACGCGGGCTGGCGCGACGGCCTCGGCGATTGGGCGTGGGACCTGCTGCGAATGGTGCGCGAGCACCCGTGGGTGCACTACGTGCGGATCAGCCCGCCGCCGGCCACCCCGTCGAGCGTCGAGCTGATGGAGCGCGGCCTCGCCCCGCTCGCCGGCACGCCGCTGGCCGAGCAGGACAAGGCGCACCTGATCCTGATGATCAACGGCTACGTGTTCTGGATGGCGCGGCTGGAGACCGAGCTCGCGCCCGGCGAGCGAAGCGGTGACGAGGCCTCCGGCCGAGGCAGTGGCGACCCGGAGACCGACCCGCTGGTCGCCTACATCACCGTCATGCACACGCTCGTCGACGACCGCTGGCCCGCGGTCAAGCGGGCCGTCGACGGCGGCGTGTTCGACGACGAGGGGGACACGCGCGACGCCGACTTCGCGTTCGGCCTCGAGCGCATCCTCGACGGCATCGAGACGCTAATTAAGGTCGGATGATCGGGGTGGGGCGGAGGGGCTGCCCTGCCTGATCAGGACGGATGATCGGGGTGGGGCGGAGGGGATGTCCCGCCTAACACCCGATGATGCGCGCCGCGAGCACCGCGGCGTTGCGCGCGTTGTCGACGCCCACGCAGGCGACCGGCACGCCGGGCGGCATCTGGGCGATCGAGAGCAGCGCGTCCAGCCCCCCGGCCACCGACGTCGACGACGTAAGCGGCACGCCGATCACCGGCAGGTCCGAGTGGGCGGCGACCACGCCCGGCAGCGCCGCCGACAGGCCGGCACCCGCGATGATCACCTTCAGGCCGCGCATGCGCGCGTTCTTCGCGTACTCGGCGACCGTGTCGGGGTCGCGATGCGCGGACATCACGCGCACCTCGTGCGCGATGCCGCGCTCGGTCAGCTCCTTGGCGGCCCTCTCCATCGCCGGCATGTCGGACTTGGAGCCCATGACGATGCCGACGCTGGGGCCGCCGACCTCGAGCCCCTCCAGCTCGGGCTCGGCCTGCACGACTGGCTCACTCATTCCGCGATGTCCCGGCGCATGGTCTTTCCGTCGAAGTCGATCACGTCCGCGGCAGCATACGCAGCGCCGCGGGCGGTTCGGACGTCGTCCCCCAGCGCGGTCACGTTCAGCACCCTTCCGCCCGCGGTCACGATGGCGCCGTCGCGCTCCGCGGTGCCGGCGTGCGTGATCTCGATCCCGCGCGGCACCCCGCCGAACTTGATCACGTCGCCGGAGCTCGACGACACGGGGTAACCGCGTGACGCGAGCACGACGGTCACTGCGGCGCGCTCGTCCCACGACAGGCTGGCGCCGGCCAGCCCGCCGGGCCGGCTCGCCCGCAGCATCAGGTCGAGCAGGTCGCTGCGCAGGCGCGGGAGGACCGCCTGGGTCTCGGGGTCGCCGAAGCGGACGTTGAACTCGAGCACCTTCGGCCCGCCGGCGGTGAGCATCAGGCCGGCGTAGAGCACGCCGTGAAACGGCGTGCCCTGGCGGGCCAGCTCCTCGACCACCGGCTGGAGGACGCGCGCGCGCACGTCCTCCACCAGCGCCGCGTCCACGCCCTCGACCGGCGAGTACGCGCCCATGCCGCCGGTGTTGGGCCCGGTGTCGCCCTCGCCGATGCGCTTGTAGTCGCGCGCCGGTGCGAGCGGGAGCGCGCGCTCGCCGTCGCACAGCGCGAGCAGCGAGAGCTCGACGCCCTCGAGGAACTCCTCGACGACGACCGGGACGTCGCCGAAGCGCTTGTCCTCGAGCATCTCGATGAGCGCGGCGCGCGCCTCGTCCTCGTCGGAGGCGATCGCCACGCCCTTGCCGGCGGCGAGGCCGTCGGCCTTGATCACCGCGGGGTAGCGGGAGATGGCGGCCAGGCCCGCCGCCACGTCGCTCACCACCTCGTAGGCCGCGGTCGGCACGCCGGCCGCGGCCATCACCGCCTTGGCGTGCGCCTTGGAGCCCTCCAAGCGGGCGGCCCGCGCCGTCGGCCCGAAGACGCCGAGGCCGGCCGCGGCGCAGTCGTCGGCGAACCCGGCGACGAGCGGCGCCTCGGGCCCGATCACCACGAACTCGACGCCCGCCGCCTTGATCGCGGCGGGGTCGTCGGCGTGCTCGAGCTCGCCGGCCTCGCGCGCGATGCCGGCGTTGCCGGGCGCGCACAGCACCTCGGGTGCCTGTGGCGAGCGCCGCAGCGCCCGCACGATCGCGTGCTCGCGGCCCCCGCCGCCGACGACGAGGACCTTCACAAGCTGGCGATGAACTCGTCGATCGGGATCGCCATCAGCGTCTCGTAGTGGCCGGTGCCGCGCGAGCCGAGCTCGAGCGAGATGCGCGCCATCGTCTTCTCGTCCGGCGCCTCGATGATGTTGACGAAGTCGAAGTGGCCGAGCGTCGCCCACTGCGCCTTCACGCTGGCGCCGAGCTGCTCGACCTCCCGGTTGACCTCGCGGATCCGGGACGGGTTGTTCTTCACCGTCTGGATGCCCTCCGGCGTCAGCGTGGAGAGCATGATGTATGTCGGCACGGCGTCCTCCTCTAGGGGTATGCGCACCTTGTACCGAAACCTCTGCCCACGGTGCGGTGTTCTCTCTGTTGATGCATCTCCGTCCCGCGCTTGCGGCCGCGGTCGTCGCTCTGCTCGCGACCCCGTCCGCGGCCCCCGCCGCCATCGACATCACGCTCGACAAGAAGTGCTACGTGTCCGCGTCCCAGACCGCGCGCGAGCCCGTGGGGATGGATGCCACCGGCATCATGCCGAAGGCCGTCGTCGACGTGTACGTCGACGACGTGCTGCAGCCGGTACCGGACCCCGCACATCCGCCGACGGCGGACGCCAACGGCGAGCTCAAGGGCTCGGTCAGCGCGCCGTTCGTCGCGTCGGGGCAGCAGTTCTTCTCGCTGCGGCTGGTCGAGCAGGCGCACACCGAAAACTTCGGCGTCACACGCGCGAAGGTGACCGCGCTCTCGGTCACCTCCTCTCCCGTCCGGCCGCGCAGCACGAGCAGCCGCGTGCGCTTCCGCGGCCGCGGCTTCACCGACCCGCTGAAGCCGGTGTACGCGCACTACGTGTTCCGGGACAAGGTCCGCGAGACCGTCCAGATCGGCAAGCCGTTCGGCGACTGCGGGCAGTTCTCCGTGCGCCGGCGCCAGTTCCCGTTCAAGAAACCGCACACCGGCACCTGGATCGTCCAGTTCGACCAGGAGCAGGCCTACAACCCGAACGCGATCGCGTACACGCGGCTGAAGATCGTCGTGACCAAGCGGGTGCGGCCGCGCAGTTAGGGAGTTCGCGAGGCGCGGCGCACTCGGGCCACGCCCCGTCGAACTCCCCGAAGGATGGCCCTCTGGGCCATCCGACTAGACCGCGGCCGGCTCCGCGGTCGCCACCCGGGTGCGCTCGAAGACCAGCTCCCCGTTTTCGCCGTCCACGGTCACGTGGTCGCCGGCGGTGAACTCGCCCTTCAACAGGCCCAGCGCGAGCGGGTCGACGAGGCGCTTGGAGATGATCCGCTTCAGCGGGCGGGCGCCGTACGTGGGGTCGTAGCCGAGGTCGCCCAGCAGGTCGCGGGCGGCGTCGGTCAGGTCCACCGTCACGTTGCGCTCGGCGACGCGGCCGATCAGGCGCGTGACCTGGAGGTCGACGATCTGGCGCAGCTGCTCGCGGCTGAGCGGCTCGAACTCGACGATGTCGTCGAGGCGGTTGATGAACTCCGGCTTGAAGGTCGCCTCCACGCCCGCGCGGCCGCCCGGAATGTTCGAGGTGCAGATCAGCACGGTGTTCTTGAAGTCGACCGTGCGGCCCTGGCCGTCGGTCAGGCGGCCGTCGTCGAACACCTGCAGCAGCACGTTGAAGACGTCGTTGTGCGCCTTCTCGATCTCGTCGAGCAGGACGACGCTGTACGGCCGGCGGCGCACCGCCTCGGTGAGCTGGCCGCCCTCCTCGTAGCCGACGTAGCCGGGGGGCGCGCCGACCAGGCGGGCGACGGAGTGCTTCTCCATGTACTCGGACATGTCGATCCGCACCATCGCGTCCTGGCTGTCGAACATGAACTCGGCCAGCGCGCGGGCCAGCTCGGTCTTGCCGACGCCGGTCGGGCCGAGGAACAGGAACGTGCCGATCGGCCGGTCGGGGTCGCTCAGGCCGGCGCGGCTGCGGCGCAGGGCGTCCGAGACGGCCGCGACCGCCTCCTCCTGCCCGATCACGCGCTGGTGCAGGCGCTCCTCCATGTGGATCAGCTTCTCGACCTCGCCCTCCAGCAGGCGGCTGACCGGGATGCCGGTCCACTTGCCCACGACGTCGGCGATCTCGTCGGCGTCGACGCGCTCTGACAGGTAGACGGGCGGCTCGTAGGTCTCCGCGGGGCGCTCCTCGGCCTCCTTGAGGCGCTGCTCGAGCTCGGGGATCTCGCCGTGGCGCAGCTCGGCGGCGCGCTGGTAGTTGAGCTCGCGCTCGGCGCGCTCGAGCTCGCGGCGCGCCTCGTCGAGGCGCTCACGCAGCTTGCCGTGGCCCTCGGCCTGCTCCTTCTCGCGCTCCCACTGGGCGCGCATGCCGGCGACCTGCTCGCGCAGCTCGGCCAGCTCGCGCTCGATCTCCTGCCTGCGGTCGGCGGCGGTCTCGTCCTTGGCGACGGCGACCTGCTCGATGTCGAGCTGCTTGATCCGGCGCTCGACCTCGTCGATCTCGGTCGGGACGCTGGAGAGCTCGATCGACACGCGGGAGGCGGCCTCGTCGACGAGGTCGATCGCCTTGTCGGGGAGGAAGCGATCGGCGATGTAGCGGTCGCTGAGCGTGGCGGCGGCGATCAACGCGGCGTCGGTGATGGTGACGCCGTGGTGGGCCTCGTAGCGCTCCTTCAGCCCGCGCAGGATCGCGATCGTGTCCTCGACCGACGGCTCGCCGACGTAGATCGGCTGGAAGCGGCGCTCGAGCGCGGCGTCCTTCTCGACATGCTTCTTGTACTCGTCGAGCGTGGTCGCGCCGACGGCGCGCAGCTCGCCGCGGGCGAGCATCGGCTTGAGCAGGTTCGACGCGTCGACGGCGCCCTCGGCGGCGCCCGCCCCGACGATCGTGTGCAGCTCGTCCATGAACAGGATCACGGTGCCCTCGGCGTCCTGGATCTCCTTCAGGACGGCCTTCAGGCGCTCCTCGAACTCGCCGCGGTACTTGGAGCCGGCCAGGAGGGCGCCGATGTCGAGGCTGATCACCTTGCGGTCGCGCAGGGACTCGGGCACGTCGCCGGACACGATCCGCTGGGCGAGGCCCTCGACGATCGCTGTCTTGCCGACGCCGGGCTCGCCGATCAGCACCGGGTTGTTCTTGGTGCGGCGCGAGAGGACCTGGATGACGCGGCGGATCTCGTCGTCGCGGCCGATGACCGGGTCGAGCTTGCCGTCCTCGGCGGCGCCCGTGAGGTCGTTGCCGAACTTCTGCAGCGCCTGGTACTTGTCCTCGGGACTCTGGTCGGTGACGCGGTGCGGACCGCGGACGGACTCGATTGCCTGCTCGGCATCCTTGTGCGAAACGCCGTTGCGCTTGAGGATGGCCGCGGCCTCGCCGCCCTGGGCGGCGGTCAGCGCGAGCAGGATGTGCTCGGTCGAGATGTACTCGTCGTGGAGCTTGCCGGCCTCGCGCTCGGCGGCGCGCAGGACGTCGAGCAGCTCGCGGCTGGTGGACGGCTCGTTGGCGCCCGCGGTGATCGTCGGCTTGGCGTCGAGCGCGGCGTTGAGGTCGCGGCGGATCGCGTCGGTCTGGGCGCCGAGCTTGCGCAGGACGGGTCCGACCACGCTCTCGGGCTGCTCGAGCAGCGCGAGCAACAGGTGCTCGGGCTGCGTCTCTGTGTGGTGGCGGGCGGCCGCGATCGCGATCGCGGCCTGCAGCGCCTCCTGGGACTTGATCGTGAAACGGTCGGCTTGCATGCGGGGGCGGTTTCCTAAATCTCAGTGAAGGTGACTGAGATCTTAGCCGCCCCGGTGTCACGGATCAACCTCCTCTCCCGTGTCGGCGTCGAGCAGCACGACGGCGCCGGCGGGACACGCGCGGGCGGCCTTGCGCAGGACGTCGTCGGGCGCGGTGCCCGTGACGTGCGCGATGTCGGTCACGGTGAAGACGCCGGGGGCGACGTGCGCGCAGTCGCCGTGCGCGAGGCAGGCGTCCTCGTCGATGTACAGGCTGAGGGTCATGCGGCTTCCTTCCGTTGCGATTGCAGGGCGCGCCGCGCGCTCGCGACATCGCCTGGACGGTTGACGAAGACCGACGCGACCGGATCTCCCGCCCGCGTGAACGTGAGGACGAACTCGGTCTCGGTCCCCTCGCGGCGGACCGCATCGGCCGCGGCGGGGTCGCCGAGGCGCTGGATCCGCGCGCCGTGCTGATCGCTCCACACCAGCGGGGGCGCTTCCGGCCTCGGCGGGAGGCCGAGGATCGCCCGGGCGACGGCGCCGCCCTGGCGGGCGGCCGCTTCCCAATGGGCGCTGCCGGTGCAGTCGCCCGCGGCGTACACGCCGCGGGGCCACGCGCCGCCGCGGAGCGCGGCGGCCGCGACCGGGCCGGCCCACGCGACGTCGGGCCGCACCCCGATCGCGACGATCACGCGGTCGGCTTCGACGCGGGTGCGGTCGTCGAGGATCAGCGCGCCGCTGTCGGTCGCCGTGAGCCGGCGGCCGAGCAGGAGCCTGACGCCGGCCTGCTCGTGCTTCGCGCGCAGCCAGTCGCCCTGTCCGGGCCCCAGCAGCGCGTCGAACGGCCGCTGCGCGACGTCGATCAGCGTCGCCCGGGCGCCCTTGGCGGCGGCCGCGGACGCGATCTCCTGGCCGATCAGACCGGCGCCGACGACGGCGATCCGCGCGCCCGCCCTGAGGTGGGGCGCAAGCCTGCGGGCGTCGTCGAGCGTACGCAGCGCCTGCGCGAGCGGGAGGCCCGGGAGCGTCACCGGCGTCGCGCCGGTGGCGATCACGAGCGCGTCGTACGCGAGGTCGCCGCCGGGCGTGCTCACCCGGCGGCGCTCGTGGTCGAGGCCGGTGGCGGGCGTGCCGAGGAGCAGCTCGACGCCGTTGTCCGCGTGCCAGCTCGCCGGCCGCAGGCTGAGGTCGAGCGGCTCGCCGGCCAGGATCGCCTTCGACAGCGGCGGGCGGTCGTACGGGGCGTATGGCTCGGCGGCCAGCATCGTCAGCGGGCCGTCGTGGCCGAGCGCGCGCAGCGCCTCCGCCGCGCGCTGGGCGGCGAGGCCGCCGCCGGCGATGACGACGCGCGTCATGCCTCCACCGCCACGGGCCGGGGGGCTGGACGACGGCGGCGGCGACGACGCGTCAGGCGGGTCGCCAGCAGCAGCGCGGCCGGGATCGCCGGCGCAAGCACGATCGCGCGCAGCCACATCGCGCCCGCGTCGGTCCCCGCGCCGAGCGTGTGGATCAGCGCGAGCACGTAGACGACCGGCGTCGCCCGATGGGCGTTGCGCCAGCGCTTGGCGCCGATGCGCCTGCGCGCGTAGAACGAGAGGCCGAGGATCGCGGCGAGGTAGCCGGCGATGATCCCGAGCCCGGTGAAGACGGGGCGATACGAGAGCGCGAACGGCACGCTGATGCCGGCCAGCCCGGGCTTGAGCCAGGAGTCGCCGAGCAGCGTCGCGGCGTGCAGGGCGATCGCGGCGAGCCCGGTCACCGCCGCCTGCTCGTGCAGGGCGACGAGCACGCGCCGGCGGGCCGGCGGGCCGCCGAGCCCCGCGGCCAGCGTGAGGCCGATGAGCACCGACACGCTGACCAGCACGAGCGCCACGACCCCCGCCGAGCGGCTCAGCAGCCACCACAGGTGGGTTCCCACGTCCTGGGAGGCGCTCATGCGGCACGCGCCTTCGGCAGCCGGACGAGGGGTCGCTGACGCAGCCGCCCGAAGCACACGACATCGCCGTCGTCGCGGATCGCCAGCCCTCCGTGAGCGTTCAGCCAGCGTCCGGCGCCCGCGGGCCCGCTCAACAGCGCGGCCTTGGCGAGCGCCTCGGCCTCGAGCGCGGTCGGCGCGAGCGCCGTCGCTCCCACGAGGCCGGTCCAGGCCGGCTCGCCGGTGGCGGGATCGAGCAGGTGGTGCGCGGGGCGTCCGTCGGAACGGATCCAGAGGCGGACGTCGATCCCCGACGTCGCGACCGCGCCGCGGTGCAGGCTCAGGCGCTCGACGATCTCGCCGGTCAGGGGATGGCGGACGTCGATCGCGAACGGCTCGCCCGCCGGCGCGCCGACGCGCAGGTCGCCGCCGCAGTCGACGGCCCAGCGGGGCGCCGGGGCCAACCAGGTCGCGAGCAGATCGGCGGCAAGCCCCTTGCCGGTGCCGCCGGTGTCGAGTCGCAGCCCGGGCGGGCGCCGCACGACACCGGCGCCGTCGTCGACCTCGACCTGGCGCCAGCGCGCTGCGGGGTCGGGCGCTGCAGCGGCGCGCGGCGGAGCGAGCGCGAGCGCCTCGGCGAGCGCGAGCTCGGGCGCGCGCCGGTCTCCGGCGTAGCCCGCGTCCTCCAGGGCGCCGACCAGGGTCGGATCGACGAGGCCGCCGGTGCGCTCCGCGGCCCACAGGCCCGAGCGCACCGCGATCCGCAGCAGCGTGCCCGCCGCAGGCGCGTCGCCCGGGTCCGCGTTGAGCCGGCACAGCTCGCTGCCGGGCCGGAAGCGGGTCAGCGCGTCCTCGAAGCGCTCCAGGAAGCGCCGCGCCCACTCGGCGCGGGCCGCCGTGTCGACGATGAGCCGGACCTCCGAGCCCATCGAGTCGATGATCACGTCGCGCTCGTTCATGACGTGCGGGTGGTCAGTGGCGCGGCCGGCGCGGGGGCGGGCGCGGCCGGCGCGGGAGCGGGCGCCGCCGGGGCGGCGGGAGCCGGCGCGGGTTGCGAGATGCGGGTCGCCGGCGCCGGCGCGGGCGTGTCGTCGCCCTCGTCACGGCGCACGCGCACGATCACCTTGGTGACGATCACGCGCCGCTCGATCACGCGCCGGGGCGGCGCCGCGGCGACGGGGCGCGCGGACGCGGCCAGCACCGCGTCGCGCTTGGCCCGCATCTGGAACGCGAGCAGGCTGAACACGACCAGGAGCATCGCCAGCGCGCCGGCGACGACCGGCAGCGGACTCGGGCGCCGGATTCGCCGGCGCGGGGGCTGCTCAGTCATCGCCGCCCTCGTGCTCGCGCTCGGCGCCGTCGTCGTCACCGCCGCGGCCGCGGCCGCTGCCGCTCGTGCGCGACACGAGCGGGCGCGTCTGGCGGGGCGGCGGAGCCGCCTGCACCGCCGGCGCCGGCGCGGGCGCGGGCGGCGTCGCGGAGACCGCCGTGGTCGCGGCGGCGGGCGCAGGCTTGCGGCGATGGTGGACACGCTCGTGGCGGACGACCCGGATGGTCCGGTGGATCGTGTGGGTTCGCACCTCCGTCACGGGCGTCGCGACGGCCGCGGGGGCGGAGGCCGGAGCCGCCTGGGGCGACGGCAGCGCGACCGCCGCAGCGGCGACGCCGCCGAGGGCCGAGAGCACGCCGATGGCGGCGACTGTGGGGGTGTTGATGCTCACGATCTCAGCGTGGCGCGCCCGCACCCAACCCCCGGCCAGCCAGAGGGAAAGCTTGGGCAAAACATCGCGTCAGTCGTCGCCGCCGCGCCTGCCGCGGTCGTCGCCGAGGCCGTCGTCGGTGCCGTGGCCCCCGTGGTCGTCGACGGTGGGGACGGCCGTGCGCGTCGGGGCCGGCGTGGCCGTGCGCGCCGGCCGCGGCGTCGTCGTGCGCGTGGGCGAAGGGGACGGCGTGGCCGCCGGCACCAGCTCCTCGCCCGCGGTGAGCGGCTCCGACGAGAGCCCGACGCGTTGGTTGGAGAGCTGCGCGGCCGCGCTGCTCAGCCCCGCGGCGAGGATGAGGCCGGCCAGCGCGGCGCCGACCCACACGATTCTCCGGCGCCAGCCGGAGGGGGTCTTGAGATGCATCCCCGCACCGTCGCGCGCGGGCCCCCAAGCGCGGGAGAGGCGAGGGGAAAGGTTCGGGAAAGTCTCGCGGCCGAGCGTCGGACGCGGGGCGCCCTAGTCGTCGCCGCCGTGGCCGCCGCCGTCGTCGCCACCACGCCCGCGCCCGCTGCTGTCGCCGCCGCTGCCGCTGTTGCCGCCGCCGTGGTCGTCGACCGTCGGCGCCGCCGTCTGCGTGGGCGCCGGCGTCGGCGTGCGCCGTGGCCGCGGGGTCGGCGTGCGACTGGCGCGCGGGGTCGGCGTGCGACTGGCGCGCGGGGTCGGCGTGCGAGTGGCGCGCGGGGTCGGCGTGGGCGTCGCGGTCGGGGCGAGCTCCTCGCCGGCGCTCAGCGGCTCCGAAGAGAGGCCGACGCGCTGGTTGGACAGCTGGGCCGCCGCGGTGGTCAGGCCCGCCGCGACGACGAGTCCCGCGAGGGCGGCGCCCAGCCACACGGCCGTGCGGCGCCAGCCGGTCACGAGGCGGCTCCCGGCATGAGTTGATCGGCGCGAGCGTTCACGATGCGCTGCTCTCCAGGATGGCAGCGGGCGCCGGGACCCCGCCGGCGAGCGGCAGCGTGAGCGTGGCCACGGCGCCGCCGGACGGGGCGTTGGCGAGCGTGACGGTTCCGTCCCAGCGCGACGCGAGCTCGCGCGCGATCGGCAGGCCGAGCCCGGTGCCGCCGCGGACCGCGCGGCCCGCCGAGCCGCGGTGGAAGCGGTTGAACACCGCCTCCTCCTCGCCCGGAGCGATGCCCGGGCCTTCGTCGCGCACCGTGATCCGTCCCGCGCCGACGGCGATCTCGACCCGTTGGCCGTCCGGCCCGTACCAGAGCGCGTTCTCGATCAATACGTCGAGGATCCGGTCGAGGTCCGCGGCCGCGCAGCGCACCGCCGCGGCGTCGCCGCCCTCGACCGCCAGCCGCGCGTCGTGCCCGCGCCAGCGCGTCGCCGCCCGCCGCGCCGCGGCCAGCGGGTCGACCGCCGCGTCGGGCGAGCGCGCCTCGCCGGCCTCGGAGAGCACCAGCAGCTCGGTGACCATGCTCGAGAGCCGGTCGACCTCGCCGAGCGCGCCGTCGACCTGGTCGCGCGCCGGCCCGGTGCCGGCCGCCGCCGCGGCCTCTTCCAGCCGCAGCCGCAGGCCCGCCAGCGGCGTCCGCAGCTGGTGCGACGCGTCGGCCACGAACTCCTGCTGGGCGTCGACCATCCGCTGCACGCGCGCGGTCATCTCGTTGAACGCCCGGCCCAGCTCGCGCTGCTCGCGCGCCCCCTCCTCGGGCACGCGCACGCCGAGGTCGCCCTCGCCGGCGCGCCGCGCCGCCGCCGCGAGGCGCCGCATCGGCCGCACCACGGACGCCGCGAGCAGCGCTCCCGCGGCCAGGCCCAGCGCGAGCACGAAGCCGCCGATCAGCACGAGCCCGACGGTGGCCGCGTTCACCGCCCGGTCGACGGCGGCGACGCTCTGCGTCACCCGCACCGCCCCGCCCGGCTTGCCGCGGATCGGCACCGCGGTCGCGAGGATGCGCTGGCCGAGCGTCTGGCTCCCGCGGCTCTGCTGGAACACCCGGTGGCGCAGCGCCGCCGCGATCTCGGGCCGGTTGGCGAATTCCGCCCCCAGGCTGCCGGGAGAGCTGTCGGCGATCACGCGCCCGTCCGGGCCGGTCACCACCACGCGGCCGCGGACGTTGGCGGCCGTCGTCGAGACGAGCGCCGTCAGGTTCGGCGCCGCGCGGCCGGCGATCGCGGCCTTGAGGTCGTTCGGCGACGAGCCCGCGATCGCCGCCACCGCGTCGGCCTGCGCGAGCGCCTGCGTCTTGACCTCGGCGCTCACGCGGTCGCGCACCGAGCGCACCAGCGGCACCAGCAGTGCTCCCACCGCGAGCACGAGCACGTACGCGAGCGCGATCAGCAGCCGCGCGCGGAGGCTCAGTCCGCCCATTCCTCCGCTCCCGTGAAGCGGAAGCCGACGCCGCGCACGGTGTGCAGGAAGCGCGGCGAGGCCGGATCGTCGCCGAGCTTGCCGCGGAGCCAGCGGACATGCACGTCGAGCGTCTTGGTCGAGCCGAACCAGTTCTCATCCCACACGCGCGCCATCAGGTCCTCGCGCGTGACGACCTCGCCCGCGTGCGCGACGAGCTCCGACAGGAGGTCGAACTCCTTGCGCGAGAGCGGCAGCTCCTCATCGGAGAGCCATACGCGCCGCGAGCCGGAATCGACGCGCAGCGGCCCGATCTCCACGATCGGCGAAGCAGCCGGCGCGGGCCGCGCCCGCCGCAGCACCGCCCGCATGCGGGCGATCACCTCGGCGCCGCTGAACGGCTTGACCACGTAGTCGTCGGCGCCCAGCTCGAGCCCCAGCACGCGCTCGAGCTCGGTCCCGCGCGCAGTGAGCACGATGATCGGGACGTCGGACGCCGCGCGCAGCTCGCGGCACAGGTCGCGCCCGTCGCCGTCGGGCAGCCCGAGATCCAGCAGCACGAGGTCGGGCTCGCGCGACGCGACCGCCGCGCGAGCCTCCGCCAGGGTCGACGCGACGAGCGGCTCGAAGCCCTCGCGGCTCAGCGCGGCCGAGAACGGCTCGAAGATCGAGGGCTCGTCTTCGACGAAGAGGACCAGCGGCCGGCTTGAGCTCACCCTCCTGAATGTACGCGGGGATCCTCGAAGATCCCGATCGACGGCAACGCCGCCCCATCGAAGTCGAACAGCGTGAGGTTGTCGTTGGGCGTCCCCGCGCCCGGCTCCCAGCCCACGCCCGGGACCCATTCGGGCTCCCAGTAGAAGAGTCCGTCGCCGTGCCCGCCGGGCGCGGCCGCGAGGATCGAGAGCACGTCGTTGACGAGCGACAGCTGCCCGTCCGGCGACGCCGGGTAGCCCGGCTCCAGCTGCGACTGCTCCCACACGAAGTTGTTCGTCGAGTCGCCGTAGCCGAGCGTCCAGGCGTACTGGATCTCGGCGATCATCACGTCCTTGCCGTAGCGGGTCGCGAGGTCGTTCACGTTGGCGCGCAGGTCGCGCAGGTGGCCGTGCCAGAACGAGTAGTACGACAGCCCGATCACGTCGTAGGGCACGCCCTGGGCCTTGATGTGGTCGAAGAACGCCCGCGAGCCGCCGTTGTCGCCGCCCTGGTCGTAATGGAGCATCACACGCAGCCGGTGGCCGCGCGGGTTGCCGGCCCGCGCGCCCGCGACGCCGGCCTTCAGCAGCGCGCCGAGCGCGTTCCACTCGGCGTCCGACCACGTCGAAAGCTGCCCGGTCGGCCACAGGATGCCGTTGCGGATCTCGTTGCCGATCGAGACCAGGTCGACCGGCGTGCCCTGGGCGGCGAACGCCTGCAGCACGCGCCGCGTGTAGGTCTGGACCGTCTTGGACATCGTCGCCAGGTCCTGCCCGGCCCAGGCGGACGGCGTGTCCTGGTGCTGCGGATCGGCCCAGAAGTCCGAGTAGTGGAAGTCGAGGTAGAGCTTCATCCCGGCGGCCTTGAAGCGGCGCGCCATCTCGAGGTCGGTCAGCAGGTCCGGATAGCCGGCCGGCGGGTTGATCCACAGCCGCAGGCGGACGTAGTTGGAGCCGTGGTCGGCCATGATGCGCTCGACCGGGCGGGCGCGCCCGCGGTCGGTGAAGACGGTGCCGGCCTCCTCCTCGAGCAGCGTGAACGAGAGATCGGAGCCGAGCGCCCAGTCACCGCCGGTCTCGCCAAACATGCGCAGCTCGCCGGCGCAGCCGCCGTCGAAGCGCAGGTAGCGCGCGCGATCGGAGTAGCGCACGTACGCCGGCCCGCCCGCCGGGGCGTCGACCGAGCGGCGCGACCAGTCGCGCCCGTTGGACGACAGCTCCAAGTCGACACGCGAAGCGTCCTTCATCGTCACGCCCGCGCCGGTCAGGGACACCGGGCGGCCCAGGTCGACCACGACGGGGCCGTCCGGGCAGTACGTGGTCGACGCGTCGCCGTCGACCAGCGCCGCGGCCGCCGCCGGGCGCACGTCCGCGCCGAGCGCCTGGTTGACCACGAGGCCGTCGTCATGGGCCTGCGCCGGGGTGGCAGCGAGCAGTGCGAGCGCCACCGCGGAGATCCCGATCCGAAGCATCCTCTCCTCCTCCGATTGCGGAAGCGAAAGGTAGCGCTTCGCAAGCGAAACCTCCATCACTCCACGACACGGAGCGTCGACGGGATGTCCATCCGGCGCAGCCGCCGGCGCATGAGCAGGGGCGCCGCGGCCACGCTGCCGACGCCGACCAGGAGCGTGATGACGACCGACGCGGCCGACAGCGACACCACCGCGCCGAGGTCGGGGAGCGTCTCGCCCAGCAGATCGTGGACGATCCACCGCAGGACGAGCACGCCGAGCGCGCCGCCGCCGAGCGTGGCGAGCAGCCCGAGCAGCGCGTTCTCGGCGACCGCGACGCCGAGCGCAGAGCGCACCGGCAGGCCGAACGCGAACATCGTCGCGTACTCGCGTCGGCGCTCCTCGAGCCCGAGGCTCGCGGACCCGAACGCGATCAGCAGGGCGAGCACGAGCGTCAGCGCGACCGAGATGCGAATCGCCCCGACGAACGTGTCGACGCCGTCCTGCAGCGTGTCGACGCCCGCTTGCGCCGGCTCGACCGCGGCGACGCCACGGCGTTGCAGCAGCGCGCGCTCGAGTTGCGCCGTCGACGTGCCCCCGCCCGGCGTGGCGGTCACGGTGTTCACCTCATCGCCGAGCCCGAAGGCCGGCGCCTGCCCCGCGTCGGCGAACGCGTACGGCCGCTGCGGGTTCGCGTGCAGCCCGGTCACGCGGATCGGCGTATCGACGAGCGAAAAACCGCCCGCGCGGCGCGCCGGGTGGCGGACGACGACCGTTCCGCCGACGGCCACGCCGAGGTCGTCCGCCGCCTTGCGCGACAGGACGATGCCGCCGCGTGAAGAGCCCTCGGCGATCGTGGGCCGCCACAGCGCCCCGGGCTCCACGAAGGTCAACTGCAGCGCGAGCCGATCGCCGCCGGACCGGGCGGTCACGCCGACGGTCAGCCCCGCCGTCGTGCGCGCCGCTCCCGGCACGGCGAGCGCCGAGCGGACCACCGTCGAGCCGGGCCGCTGGAATCCGGCGAGCGTGGCGGTCACCCGCGCGGGTGCGGTTCGGAGCACCTCGGCTCGGCTGCGATCGGCGGTGGCCTGGAACGAGTCGACCATGCCGAGGATCGCGAGCACCACGGCGATGACACCTGCGAGGCCCAGCGCCGTCACGAGCGTGCGGCGCGGCGCCCGAGCGAGGTTGCGGACCGGCATCTGCGCGAGGCTGCGGCCCGGGACCGAGATCCGCGACACCCGGCCGCCGCGGACGCTGGTGCCCGCGCGCGGGCTGACGTCGATCGCCTCGATCGGCCGCAACCGGACGCTCCGCCGCACCGGCGCGAGCGCCGCGACGAGCGGCAGCAGCAGCGCGACGGCGATGCCGAAGGGGTAGCCGCTCCACTGCACGCCGCTCGCGTAGTGCGGCAGCGGGTACGCGTCGGAGAGCGCGCCCTTGAGGAGTTGCGCGGACCCGATCCCGATGCCGACGCTCAGGAGCGCGGCGGCGGCGCCGATCTGCGCGGCCATCAGCAGCGGCCGGATCGCCAGGCGCTTCGGCGGCACGCCGAGCGCCATCCCGATGCCGATCTCGCGCCGCTGCGCGTCGACGGCGCGCCCGATCAGGTTGAACGTCGCGAAGCCCGCCGCGACGATGATGAGCACCGCGAACAAGCGATACAGGCGCTGGTCGTTGCGGGCATCCCGCGACAGGACGCGGTACGCGTCCTCGGCGGTGCCGCGCGTGATCGTCGCGCCGGGGAGCGCCCGGTACACGGCGCGCTCCGCGGCAGCGACGTCCGCGCCCGGGCGCAGCCGCAGCGCGACCTCGTTGACCTGGCCGGGATGGCCGGTGGCGCGGCCCGCCTCGGCGAGCGGCACGAAGACGTAGCCGAGGCGCGACTCGGCGCCCGACACGCCCTGGTCGACGACGAGGTATGTCTGCGGGTGCATGGCGAGGCCGACGTACGGCATCGTGGCGCCGCCCCCGAGCGTCACCCGCCCGGACGCCGGAAGGCGGTGCTTGGCCGCGAAGGCCGACTCGAGGACGGCGACTCGCCGTCCGGCGTCGGAGGGCGAGAGCGTGCGGCCCGCGGTGGCGATCAGCCGGTCGACGGCCTGCGCGCGCACGTCGACGCCGACGACCCGCCCGCGCACCAGCGCGGCGTGACCGCCGCCGGACGCGTCGACCTGCGCGTCGGCGACGAGCCGTTCCTGAGCGGCGGCGATCGGCACGTTCCGCAGCGCCGCACGCAACCGCCCCGCCGGCGCGAAGGCGCCGTCTCCGAGCGTCACGCGCAGATCGTGGTAGCGGGCGGCGCGGAAGCTCGAGGCGGCCGACGCCTCGCGCCAGCCGCGGATGCTGCCGAGCCCGGAGTAGGCGCCGACGCCCAGCGCGAGCACGAGCGCGGTGGCGAGGATCTGCACCCATCGCGCGCGGGCGTCGCGCAGCGACCAGCGCAGCCAGAAGGTCCGTCCGGTCATCGTCATCACCACTGCAGCGAGGCGACGGGGACAGGGCCGCCGTCAGGGACGGCGTCGGCGACGACGTGGCCGCTGGAAAGCTCGATCACGCGCGTCGCCATTCGCGCGATCTCGCGGTTGTGCGTGACGACGAGAACGGTCGTCCTGAGCTCCTCGGTCTGGCGCTCGAGCAGCTCGAGGATCTGCACGCCGGTGTGGAAGTCGAGCTCGCCGGTCGGCTCGTCGGCGAGCAGGACCGGGTTGCCGGTCGCCAGGCCGCGCGCGATCGCGACGCGCTGCTGCTCGCCGCCCGACAGCTCGTGGGGGAAGTGGTGCACTCGCGCGCCGAGGCCGACGCGCTCGAGCATCTCGCCGGCGACGTCCCGCGCCCCGTCGCGGCCGGCGACGTCGGCGCCGAAGGCCACGTTCTCCAGCGCGGTGAGCGACGGGAAGAGGTTGAACGTCTGGAAGATGAAGCTCACCGTCGTCCGCCGGTAGCCGAAGAGCTCCTTCGCCGTCGCGCCGCTGACGTCGTGGCCGCCGATGACCGCACGGCCCGCCGTCGGCGCGTCCAGGGCACCGATGATGTTCAGCAGTGTCGTCTTGCCGCTGCCGGACGGCCCGAGGACGACGACGAACTCCCCAGCCGCCACCGTCAGGTCGACGCTCTCGAGCGCAGTGACGGTCACCTCGCCCAGCTCGTAGTGGCGCGACACGCCCGTGAGCTCGATCATCGTCCTCTCCAGACTCCGTTTGTTTTTAGATCCCGTATGAAAAGATACGGCGTCTGGAGACGGAGTAACATCAGTAGATGGCCACACATCGCGAGCGAAAGGCCGAGCGCACGCGGACCGCGATCCACAAGGCGGCGATGCGGCTGTTTGCCGACCGTGGGTTCGCGGCCACGACGGTGGCCGACATCGCCGCGGCCGCCGACGTCTCGCGTGCGACGTTCTTCAGCTACTACGTGAGCAAGGACGACGTCGTGTTCGGCGCGTTCCCGACGGCGCTCGAAGGCCTGCGCGGCGCGCTCCGGGAGGCGTCCACCGTCAACGAGACGGTCGCCGCGGTACGGGCGTGGCTCGAGGGGTTGAGCGGCTGGCTCGACGACGAGGATCTGCCGCTGCAGATCCGGCTCGTCGCCGAGGTGCCGTCGGTCGGCGCGCGGCGGCTCGTGCTGGGCCGCGCGATCGAGGACGTCATCGCCGAGCACCTCGAGCGGGTGCTCGACCCGGGTGCATCCCCGGTCGCCCCCCGGCTGGCCGCCGCGTCGATCGTCTCAAGTGTTGCGGCGATCGAGCGGATCGTCGGCGAGCTCACCAGCGCCGGGGGCGCGCGCCTGGGTGGCGAGAAGCTCGGCGAGCTCGTCGGGGTCACGATGGCGTACGTCGAGGCCGGCCTGGCGGCCGTTCAGTCCGGCTAGCGACGCTCGGGCGGCGGCACGAGGCCGGCGTCGACGGCCATCCGCACGAGCTCGAAGCGCTTGCGGTACGGCGGCGCGGCACCGAGGTGGAAGGCGTCGAACAGCGCGCGCATGTGGGTCTTGACCGTGTCCACGCTGACCGTCAGCTCCTGCGCGATCTCGTCGTTGGTGGCCGGACCGTCGGCGAAGCGGCACAGGGCGACGAGCACGCGCCGCTGCGCCGCGGTCAGCGGCGGCGCGACCGCCTCGGAGGCCACCTCGGTCAGCTTCAGGTCCGAGGCCTCCCTCGGATCGTGGAAGCGCAGCCGCGTCGCGCCGGTCCGGATCACGTCGAGGTGGTGCAGCGCCCGCCGCCCGGTCACGCGCTCCTCGTTGACGAACGTGCCGTTCGTCGAGCGGCCGTCGTCGAGCACCGTCCACACGCCGTCGATCGCCTCCAGCATCGCGTGGCTGCGAGACACCTGAGCGTCCCAGGTCAGCGCCAGCCCGGAGGCCGGTGTGCGGCCGATCGTGAGCTCCTCCTCGGTCAGCGGGACGAGCTGCTGCACGCCCTCGCCGTCGCGCAGCTCGATGAACGGCGCGGCCAGGCGCTCCGCCGCGAGCCGAGCCTGCAGCTCGGTCGGCGAGGATGCGTGTCGATCCGGCCATTCGTTCACGGCGCTCGTCACTCTACGGCCGCACGGTGCGTCGTGCCACGTGTGACCGAGCGCGAACTTCCTCTTGCGTTCTCGATCCGTTCTTTGTTAGATGCGCGCTTCGCAAACCGGACGAAGGGAGAGCAGTATGTCCTCGATCACGTTCAGCGCCGTGCCCGCTCCGTGGCCAGGCTACCTGGAGGCCTCTGAGGAGTCGGCGATCGACCTGCTCGAGCGCAAGGTGCAGGGCGCGAAGGACCTCGGCGATCGCGCCTACGCGCTCGCGCTGACCTCGGCGGTGGCGTGCTACGAGGGGATCCGTCGCGACAGCGGCGAGCAGCGCGCGGCCCTGCGCACGCGGGCCGAGCGGCTGCATCAGATCGTCCTGGGCTGGATTGGCAGCTGACGCTTCGCTGGTGGAGCGGCCGGAACCGCTGGGTTCCGGCCGCTTCGCGCTGCTCGCAGACCGGTCGCTGCGGTCCTTCTTCGCCGCGCAGGCCGTCTCGCTGCTCGGCGACGGCATGGTTGGAGTGGCGCTCGCGTTCGCCGTGCTGGGTCTCGGCGGCTCCCCGACCGAGCTCGGGCTGGTCCTGACCGCCCAGATGGCGCCGATCGTCCTATTGCTCCCGGCCGGCGGCGTGGTCGCCGACCGGCGCCCGCGGCGCGACCTGCTCGTCGCCGCCGACTGCGTCCGCATCGTCTCGCAGGGCGCGCTTGCCGTGCTGCTGATCTCCGGCTCGCCGTCGATCGCGACGATTGCCGCGCTCGCCGCGGTGACGGGCGCCGCCTCGGCATTCTTCGAACCGGCCGCCCAGGGCCTGCTGCCGAGCCTGGTGGAGGACGCGCGGCTCGGCCAGGCCAACGCCCTGCGCAGCATCAACCTGTCGGCCGGGATGGTGGCCGGGCCCGTGCTCGCGGGCGCGCTCGTCGCGCTGGCCGAGCCGGGCTGGGCGATCGCCGCCGACGCCGCGACCTTCGCGCTCAGCGCGCTCCTGCTCGCGCGCCTTCCGCGCGGCGCCGCGGTGGACGCCGGCGGCGACTCGCTCGTCCGCGACCTGCGCGAGGGCTGGCGCGAGTTCGCGTCGCGGACGTGGGTGTGGGCGACGGTCGCATCCGCGTCGGCATCGCGCGCGCTGTTCGCCGCGTTCCTCGTGCTCGGTCCGGTGGTCGCCCAGCGTGAGCTCGCGGGAGCGTCGTCGTGGGCCGCGATCTCGGCGTGCTTCGGAGCCGGGCTGTTCGTGGGCGGCGCGCTCGCGTTCCGCCTCTCGCCCGCCCGGCCGCTGCTGGTCGCCGCGCTCGGCGCGTCGGTCTTCGCGCTCCCGCTCGCGCTGCTCGCGCTCGCGGCGCCCGTGCCCCTGATCGCGCTCGCGTCGCTGATCACGGGCGCCGGCCTGATGCTCGCCGAGGCGCTCTGGACCACCACGCTGCAGCGGCACATTCCGCCCGAGTCGATCTCGCGCGTCGTCGCGTACGACCTGGTCGGCTCGATGGCGCTTCAGCCCGCCGGTCTCGCGGCCTGGGGCCCGATCGCCGCCGCGCTCGGCCTCAGCCCGGCGCTCTGGCTCGCATTCGCGCTGCAGACCGTGGCGGCGCTGAGTCTGCTCGGCGTCCGGCAGGTCCGCCGGCTCCCGGCCGGGCCAGAGCCCGTGGGCGCGCGATAGAGTCGCACACCGATGCCCGAGATCGACCCCACACAGCCGCTCGAGCCGTGGTCGGGCTACGCGGAGCTCGACACCGCCGAGCGGCTCTCGCAGTTCCAGAAGAAGCACGACGAGGCGCGTGACCGATCCGACCAGGCGTACGCGGTCGCGCTCGCCTCCGCGGTCGGCAACTACGAGCTGCTGCGCCAGGCGGCGAGCGCGATGACGCACGACGAGGACGCGCGCGCGAAGGCGCGCGACCTGCACGACGACGCGGGGTCGTGGAAACCGAACTGATCGCCGCCGCGCGCCGCTCGTACGCGCGCGAGGACGACTACGGGCCCGACGACGCTCGTGACGAGGGCTACCTCGACGACCGGGCGTTCCCGCCCTCGCTGGATCTGCGCGAGGCGTGGCACGACGTGGGCGACCAGGGCCGCACGACATCGTGCGTCGGCTGGGCGCTCGCCGACTCCGTGCTGCGCTGGCACCATGTCAAGGCGGGCCGGCTGGCCCCGCACGAGCGCCTGTCACCGCGCTACGTCTGGATGGCCTCCAAAGAGCGCGACTCGCGGATCGACTACCCGTCGACGTTCCTCGAGGAGGACGGCACGAGCCTGAAGGCCGGGCTGGACATCGTCCGCCACTTCGGCGTGCCGCTGGAGTCCGAGCTGCCGTGGGAGGGCCGCCTCGTGACCGGTGATCCCGAGGCGTTCATGGCCTCGACCGCCACGCGCAAGCTCGTCCGCTATTTCAACCTCGGCGACGACACCGTCGACCGGCGCGAGTGCTTCGACGGCTGGCGTCGCTGGCTGCACCAGCGTGGTCCGCTGCCCGTCCTGCTCGCGATGGATCGCCACCTCGGCGCGCCCGGCGCGCTGCTGGAGATGTTCGACGCCGAATCGATCCAGGGCAGCCATGCCGCGGCGCTCTTCGGCTACGGCCCGGACTTCTTCCTGCTGCGCTCGAGCTGGGGCAAGTCGTGGGGGGAGAAGGGCTACGCGCGCATGAGCCTCGACTACACGGCCGAGGCCGTGATCGAGAGCTACGGCGTCGTGATCTGAGCCGCGTCGACGAGACTGGCGGCGACCCACGGGAGCTCGAGCTCGCGCGCGAGCGCCAGCCCCCGCTCGAGCAGCGTCGCGCGATCGGCCGGCACGCCCGTCCACAGCCAGTCCCCCACCGCCCGCAGCGCCCACGCCGGCGCGCCCCAGTCGGTGGCCAGCTCGACCGCGGAGCCGAAGTGCGCCGCCGCGTCGTCGGGCCGGTCGTCGGCCGCGGCCAGTAGTCCGAGCACGCGCGCGACCGGGCCCCAGGCGGCGACCCCGTCGTCGACCACGGGGTTGCTTGCCGCGTGCGGCGCCAGCAGCGCGTAGAGGCTCTCGACGTGCTCCCCGCTGGCGGCCGCCACCTCCCCGAGCAGCGTGAGCGCGGCGAGCTGGTCCTGCGTCCGCAGCACACGCTCGAAGTCGTCGCGGGCGAAGGAGGCCAGCACGCGGCGCGCCTCGTCCACGCGCCCGAGCTGGAGCTCCAGCGACGCCAGCATCGCCTCCCATACCGGCAGCGTCGCGTAGCGACTGGCGTATTCGCGCAGGCGCGTGATGTCGGCGTCGTGCGGGCGCCAGCGCAGCCGCGCGAGGACGAGCCCCTGGACGGTGTGCTCCTGCTCGCAGTCCTCGCCGTGCCGGCGATTGAGCGCGAGCGCCTCGGCGGCCAGCCGCTCGCCCTCCTCGAGCGAGCCGCGGAACGTCGCCCACGCCGCCTCGACGACGAGCAGGAACCAGCGGTGGTAGCTGCGCCGGCTGGCGCGGGCGATCGGCCGCGCGCGGTCGATCCCGGCGGCGGCGCCAGCCGTGTCGCCGGCCTGCAGCGCGTCGCGGATCCGCTGCACGTGCGCCCACAGCAGAGCACCGTGGTCGGCGACCGGCCCAGCCAGCCGGACCACCTCGTCGGACGCCGCGCGACGTTCGCCGGCGCGGTCCGGGTGCCAGTGGATCATCACCGCGAACGACTGCAGCCACAACAGCGTCCGGTCGTCGCGCATCGCGCGCGCCATCGCGACCGCCTCCTGGATCAGCGCCTCGCGCCGCTCCTGGTCGGTCGCGGGATGCAGGCGTGAGGCGAGCAGGCCGAGCACACGCGCGCGCTGCACGCCGGGCTCCGGGCCGAGCGCGTCGAGCGCCTGGGTGAGCAGGTCGACCGCGTCCTGATCGAGCACGCCGTACGGCTGTACCTGCGCGAAACCCAGTGCGGCGGTCGCCAGCACGTCGGCCGCCCCGGCGCGGCGCGCGGTCGCGACGGCCTGCGCGTAGCGGCGCCGCCCGCCCTCGATGTCGCCCGCGGCGAACGTCGCGTCGGCCAGCGCGAGCAGGACGGTCAGGCGCTCTTCGCCAGGCGCCTCGGCGCCGAGCTCGAGCGCCTCCAGGGCCGCCGCGTAGTGCGCGGCGGCCTCCGCGTGGCCGAGCGCGGTGGCGGCCTCGCGCGCGGCCTCGACGGTGGCCTCCCAGGCCGGCTGCGGGTCGGCCCCGGCGCGTGCGGCCGCGAGCCGGTGGTGGGCAAGCTCGGCCGCCGAGACGTCGGCCCCCGCGTCGCGGCGCGTGCCGAGCATGCGGGCGACGTCGTCGTGCAGCTGCGCGCGGCGCGCGGGCGCCAGGTCGTCGTAGAGCGCGTCGCGGACGATCGCGTGCGTGAAGGCGAAGCGGCCGGGTTGCTCGGCGACCACGAGCCCGGCCGCGGCAGCGCTGCCGAGCACCTCGCCGACCTCGTCGCGGTCGCGCCTGTTGATCTGGGCGAGTCCCGCGATCGAGAAGCGCCCGGCCACGGCCGCGGAGCGCAGGACCTCGCCGGCGGTCGTACCGAGGCCGGCGATGCGGCTCGAGACGACCTCGCGCACGCGCGCCGGAACGGCGGACGGCAGCCGCCCCTCGGCGTCGAGCAGCCGCCCGAGCTCCGCGACGTAGAACGGATTGCCCGCCGTACGCTCGTGGATCGCCGCGAGGGCGGCCTCGTCGACCTTGGCCTCAGCCGGGAGCAGCCGCCGGATCGCCTCCGGCCGCAGCCCGCCGAGCTCGATGCGCTCCGTCCGGCGCGCGCGCTCGAGCTCCAGCCGCCCCTCGCCGCGCGCGGTGCCGACGAACAGCACGCGCGCGCCAGGGGCGGTCGTGGTCACGTGTGCGAGCAGCCGCAGCGACGACGCGTCGGCGCGGTGCAGGTCGTCGAGCACGACCAGCAGCGGTCGCTCGGCGGCCGCGGCCTCCAGTACGTCGGTGACCGCGTCGAAGAGCCGCAGCTGGTCGCCGGCGGTCTCGGCCGCCAGCCCCAGCAGACGGCGCAGGTCGGGCGCATCGTCTGGCAGCGCGCCTCGCCCCGGCGCGCTGGCCGCCAGCCCGCGCACGACCGGTCGCCAGATCCCGTACGCGGACGCCTCGTCCTCCCCCTGCCCCCACAGCGAGGCGCCGCCGCCGGCGCGCGCCTCGGCGGCCAGCGCCTCCACCAGCGTCGTCTTGCCGATGCCCGGCTCGCCGGTCACGAGCACGGTGGCCAGCGCGCCCTCCCACGCGCGCGCGAGTGCCGCGCGGAGCATGTCGAGCTCGCGCTCGCGCCCGACGACGCGCGCCGTCTCGGGCACGCGCGCGGCGCGCGGCGCCGGCGCGAGCAACTGGTCGAGCACGGCGCGCACCTCCGCGGCGCCGGCCGGCCGCGCGGCGGGATCGCGGGCGAGCAGCTGCAGCACGAGCCGCTCGAGCGGCTCCGGCACGCCGTCCAGCGTGGGCGCGTCGCCGGGCGGGCGGCCGCTGAGCAGCTCGTACAGCGTCGCTCCGAGCGCGTAGAGGTCGCTGCGCGCGGTGACGGCGCCGCCGGCGGCCTGCTCGGGCGCCGCGTATGCCGGCGTCCCGAGCGACTCGGCCGCCGCCTCCCCGTCGGCGAGCGCGATGCCGAAGTCCCCGAGCGCCGCCTCGCCGTCGCCGTCGAGCCACACGTTGTCGGGCTTGACGTCGCGGTGGACGATCCCCTGGGCGTGCGTGTGGGCGAGCGCGGCGGCGATCTCGCGGCCGGCGCGGATCACCTCCGGCGCCTCCAGCCGCCCGTCCGGCGCGCGGGCGAGCCGGTCGGCGAGCGAGCCGCCGGTCATGTAGCGGGCGACCAGGCATGGGGTGCCGTCGTCGTCGAAGACGTCGTGCACGGTGACGATGTGGCGGTGCCCGCCGAGCCGGGCGGTCAGCCGCGCCTCGCGCCGCAGCCGCTCCCAGGCCGACGGCCCGCTCACGCGCGCGAGCGCGACCGCGCGGTCGAGCGTGAGATCGTGCGCGAGCCAGACGTCCTTGGCCCCGCCGCGGCCGAGCCGGCGCTGCAGCAGGTAGCGGCCGGCGACGAGCCCCTCCGGCGCGTCCGCCGCCGCGACCGCCGCCTCGGCTGACGGCAGCGTGCAGCTGGGGCACGGAGACCCGTCCTCAGGCAGGCGGCGGCCGCAATTCGGACACGCGTGTATCAACTACCCGAGCATAGGGGTCACTCATCCGCCGGGGTGATCGTGATCACCCCTGGTGCGGCACAGTTCACCCCTCCCATGCATGGTCGTCGTGCTGACCATCGGCAAAGGTTCTGAGTCATGGCTGCCCCGTCTCTTCTCTTCCCGCCCTCCGAGGCCCCCGGCTCGCGGGATTTCGCCGCCGAGGCCGCCCTTCACGGTGTCCGCATCGCCGCGATGACCGCGCGCGAGCGGCTCGCCGAGATCGAGGGCGTCCGCGTACTGGGCCCTGAGGTCTCCGGCGACACCGGCGCCGTCCGGCTTGCGATCGATCTGCGCGACACCGGACGCGACGCCTGGGAGGTCGCCTGCATGATGGCCTCGCGCGGATTCCCGCTGGACGCCGCGTCGCACCGCGTGATCATCGTGCGCATGCGCGAGGAGGACGTGCTCGAGGGCATCCACGAGCGCGTGGCGCCCGCGCTGCTGATGGCGCTGTGGGCCACGCCCGCCGGGCGGGGCGACGAGCCGGAGCCGCCGGCTCCGTTCATCCTGGCCTAGAGATTCTCCTCGAGTACCCGGCGGTGCGTGGGTCGCGCCGCCTCGTAGCGGTCCGCGCCGGCCGGCGTGAGGCAGACCGAGACGCCCCGGCGGTCCTCCGCGCACATCGCGCGCACCACGAGCCCGTCCTTCTCCAGGCGGGCCACGGTCCGTGAGAGCGCGCTCTGGCTCAGGTGCATGACGCGCGCGAGCTCCTGCACGCGCTTCGCGTCGCCCGTGGCGAGCCGGTCCAGCACCTCGTACTCGCTTGTCCCCAGGCCGTGGTTGGCCTCCAGTTCGCGATCCAGCGCACACACGGTGCGCGCGTGGCGGGAAAGGAGCGCTCGCCACTCGCCCTCGAGCGAGTCGGCGGAAGATGGAGAGGTCATCGCAACCGCCATTATACCGCGCGGCTGCACAATATGCCTTCGCATCATATGCCTCGGAATTAGATGCATATGCATGTATGATCGTGATTGTGACTCACTCCTCCTCCCATGCCGCGCCGCGTTGGGATGCGCGTCTCTGGGGCGCGCTGATCCTCCTCTGCGGCGTGCTCTTCCTCGACGGTCTCGACGTCTCGATGGTCGGCGTCGCGCTGCCGTCCATCCAGTCAGACCTCGGGCTCACCACGTCGCAGCTGCAGTGGGTCGTCTCCGGCTACGTGCTCGGCTACGGCGGCCTGCTCCTCCTCGGCGGTCGCATGGCCGACCTGCTGGGGCGCCGGCGCGTGCTGATCGCCGGCCTGGCGGTCTTCACGCTCGCCTCGCTCGCCGGCGGCCTCGTCAATGACGGGACGCTGCTCGTGCTGACGCGCTTCCTCAAGGGCGCCAGCGCCGCGTTCACCGCGCCCGCGGGCCTCTCGATCATCACGACGACCTTCACCGAGGGTCCTGCGCGCAACCGCGCGCTCTCCATCTACACCGCGACCGGCGCGAGCGGCTTCTCGCTCGGGCTCGTGTTCGGCGGGCTGCTGACCGAGCTCGGCTGGCGCTGGACGTTCCTGCTCCCCGTCCCCGTCGCCGCGGCGATCCTGTTCTTCGTGCCGCGGCTGATCCGCCCGGACCGTCCGCAGCTCGGCGAGCGCCGCCGCTACGACCTACCGGGCGCCGTCTCATTGAGCGCGGGCATGCTGCTGCTCGTGCGCACGATCGTCGTGGCGCCCGACAACGGCTGGACATCGGCCGGCACGCTGATCGCGCTCGCCGGCGCGCTCGCGCTGCTGGCCGCGTTCGTGGCGATCGAGCGGCGGACGCCGCAGCCGCTCGTGCGGCTCGGGATCCTGCGCTCGAGCAGCCTCGTGCGCGCGAATCTCGGCATGGCGACCGTGTTCGGCGCCTACGTCGCGTTCCAGTTCGTCGGCACGCTGTACCTGCAGCAGACGCTCGGCTGGTCGGCGCTGCACACGGCGCTCGCGTTCCTGCCGGGCGGCGCGATCGTCGCGTTCGGCGCGCCGCGCATCGGCCCGCTGGTCGACCGCTTCGGTACCACGCGGCTGATCGCCGTCGGCGCCGCCGCGTTCGTGGCCGGCTACGCGCTGTTCCTGCGGATCGACGCCGTGCCGTACTGGTTCACGTTCCTGCCGACGATGCTCCTGATCGGGATCGGCTTCGCGATCTGCTACCCGTCGCTGAACATCCAGGCGACGATGGGCGTGGCCGATCACGAGCAGGGCCTGGCGTCGGGCCTCGTGAACACCTCGTTCCAGGTCGGCGGCGCGCTCGTGCTGGCGATCGTCTCCGCCGTGGCCTCCGGCTCCGGCGACATCGTCGACGTGTATCGCCAGGCGATCGCCGTCGTCGTCGGCGTGGCCGTGCTCGGCCTGGTCGTGGCGCTCTCGGGCCTGATCCCGGCTCGCGGCCAGGAGGCCTACGCCGAGGCCTAGACGCTCGGCTCGCTGCCACGGCTCGAGGGCCGTGGCAGCGGAGCGCAGGTCGAGGTCGGCGGTGCGTCGTTCACGCCGCCGACCCAGGGGGCCGCGAGCCTCGCCGACCTACCAGAAACGATCACCCAGGGACGGGAAACGCCCGCAATCGACCACCGCCGATTGACAGGCAGCCTGTACGCGTCGAGTTTGTGGTGCTATAGCCGACAAACTCCACGCCGGATTCCCTGACCGTCGTCCGCGGATGATCGATTCCAATCCGCACCCGTCCTTACCTGCCCGCCGTTGCCGTAGCCGCGCCGTGGAATCAACCGCTAGCGCCTCTTGACGTGACGGATCGGGATCAAGGAGGTGCCCGGAGCCTCGTAGCGGACGATCTCCGCCTTCACGCTCCGGCGCACCTCCTCGAGCCGCTCGATCTCGGCGGAGCGGGCCTCGATCTCGACCTGCAGCTGCTCTGACCGGCGCTCCATCGCCTCGAGCTTGCGCTGCATCCGCTCGAGCTGGACCTCGAGCTCGAAGACGCGCTCGACGCCGGCCAGGTTCATGCCGAACTCGGTCGTCATCTCCTGGATCCGGCGCAGCCGCTCGACGTCGGCCTGCGAGTACAGGCGCGTGCCCTTGGGCGAGCGCTTGGGCTCGATCAGGCCGCGCGCCTCGTACATGCGCAGCGTCTGCGGGTGCATCTCGGCCAGCTCGGCGGCGACCGAGATCATGAAGACGCCGCGGTCGTGCTCGACCCGGGCCGTGAGCTTGGTCGTGGTGCGGCGGGTGGCCATCACGAAGCCTGCCCCGCCGCGCGCAGGATCCGCTCGCGCGGGTTGCCGTTCATGACCTTCGAGAGCTGCTCGACGGCGTCCTTCTGCTCCTGCGTGAGCTCCTTCGGGACCTCGATCACAAAGCGATAGTGCAGGTCGCCGCGGCCGGAACCGGAGCCGAGCGTCGGCGGGCCCTCGCCGCGCAGGCGCTGGAGCGTGCCGTGCTTGGTGCCCGGCGCGACGCGCAGCCGCTTGGTGCCGTGCAGCGTCGGGACCTCGACCTCGGCGCCGCCGAGCGCCTCGACGACGGTGATCGGGACCTCGATCTCGAAGTTGTCGCCCTTGGGCTTGAAG
>CAWINP010000023.1:0-52712 GCA_963837485.1 uncultured Solirubrobacteraceae bacterium
GCGACGGCGACGATCGCTAGTCGCATCTGAGTTGTGTGTGCGACGGCCCCGCTCCGGCGGGGCCGTCGTCGTTTAACGCCGCGTCGTTCGGGCCGCGTGGTTTGGCGCTGCGACGCCGGGGCCTTCCGGCGCACCGCTCGCAAGCTCGCGGTCGAGCGCGCCGTGAAGGCCCCGCCGCGCATCGCCCAGTGGGGCCGGCGAACGCGGGAGGTTGCAGGTTGGGGTGGCCACTGGACAACGCGCCGTCGCGGGTCGGCTCTGTGTGGCGTCGCGATCGGCGCCATCGGCCGCCCCGTAGTCGCTGTGCGCGTAGCTCGGGTCTCCCTTGGCGGCCTGCGCAACGATCGCTGCGTCTACCGACGCCAGGCGGGCTCGGCGGCGTGGGCGTTTGGGGGCAAGGACTGCCCAATACGAAGATGAATGCTGGTCGGCCGAACACCGTGACCACCGCAGACGGAGGGCGACGACATCGGCGCCGATCTGGGGGCGACGCCGATCGCTATGGATAGCTGCACGGGACGGTGGCGGGTCGCGACGCGCAGCCGGTTGCCGCCCGGGTCGATGTCGCACTCGCCGTACGATGCGCCGATGGGCGGCCTGCGGCTGGGCATCTCCGATCACTTCGGCTGGGCCGTCGCCGTCACGGCGTCGGCCGGCCACGACGTCGCCGACCGGCGGCGGATCGCGCTGGTCGAGCCCGGCGTGACCGAGGCGCCGATCCACTACGAGAGCCACCGCCTCGACGTCGCGGCCACAGCCGCACTGGTGGCGGAGGTGCGGGAATCGGTGGTGCGGGCGTCGGCGGCGGCGCTCGACGACCTCGCGGCCGCGCTGCCCGGGCCGATCGTCTCGATCTCGCTGCGGGCCTGGCCGCTGGACTTCCCGGACGATGTCGCCGTGCAGCGGCGCGCGCCGTACGAGGCCCGCGCCGACGCGGTCATGTATCGCCAAGTGCTCGCCGAGCTTGCGCATGAGCGCGGCTGGGAGGTCCACGTCTTCGACGCGAAGGCGGTCGAGGCCCAGGCGGCGCGGCGGCTCGCCGAGCGGGCGGACGAGGTGCTCCACGGGCCCCGCGAGAGGCTCGCGCCGCCCTGGGCGAAGGACCACCGGGTCGCCCTCGCCGCCACGGTCATGAGCCGCTGAGCTCCTTAGAGACCAGTGGTCTATTGACAAGAGACCACTGGTCTGATGTACTCCTCACACAAGAGACCTCCGGTCTGTAATCGAAGTGAAGGAGTCGACGATCGTGCCCCCCTCCTCAGAAGCGAGCAGCCGGCGCCGCTGGCTGATCCTCGCGCTCATCGGCGTCGCGCAGCTGATGGTCGTGCTCGACGCGACGATCGTGAACATCGCGCTGCCCTCGGCCCAGGAGGCGCTCGGGTTCTCTGACGACTCGCGCCAGTGGGTCGTCACCGCGTACGCGCTGTCGTTCGGAAGCCTCCTGCTGTTCGGCGGGCGGATCGGCGACCTCTTCGGCCGCAAGCGCGTGTTCGTCACCGGCCTGGCCGGCTTCGCCGCAGCGTCCGCGCTCGGAGGCTTCGCGCCGAGCTTCGGCGTGCTCGTCGGCGCCCGCGGGCTTCAGGGCGCGTTCGCCGCGCTGCTCGCTCCGGCGACGCTCAGCCTGCTGACCACCACGTTCACGATCCCGGAGGAGCGCAACCGCGCGTTCTCGGTGTTCGGCGTCATCGGCGCCTCGGGGGCCGCCGTCGGCCTGATCCTCGGCGGCGCGCTGACCGAGTACCTGGACTGGCGCTGGACGATGTTCGTCAACCTCATCCTGGCGATTCCGGCCGCGGCGGCCGCGGTGCGCCTGCTGGCGAGCGACGCCGTGCGGACGCGCGGGTCGCGGATCGACCTGCCGGGCACGCTGACCGCGTCGGCCGGCCTGTTCGCGCTCGTCTACGGCTTCTCCAACGCCGAGTCGCACGGCTGGGGCTCCCCGCTGACGCTCGCCGCGCTCGCCGCCGGCATCGGCTCGCTGGCGACGTTCGTCGCCGTCGAGCGCCGCGTCGCGCTCCCCCTGCTCCCGCTGCGCGTCGTCGCCGACCGCGCCCGCGCCGGAGGCTTCCTCGCGATCGCGGTCGTCGGCGCCGGGATGTTCGGCGTGTTCCTCTTCCTCACCTACTACATGCAGCAGACGCTCGGCTTCTCGCCGCTGGTCTCCGGCCTCGCGTTCCTGCCGATGATGGCGGTCATCATGCCGGCCGGCGCGATCGGCCAGACGCGGCTGCTCCCGCGCTTCGGCCCGCGGCCGCTGGTGGCCGCCGGCATGCTGCTCAGCGCGGCGGCGATGCTGATGCTCACCGGTGTGAGCGTGGGCTCGAGCTACGCCACCGAGGTGCTGCCCGGCCTGCTGGTGGTCGGCGCCGGCCTGGGCCTGATCTTCGCGCCGGCGATGGACACGGCGACGCGCGGCGTCGAGGGCGCCGACGCGGGCGTGGCCTCCGCGCTGGTCAACACCGGACAGCAGATCGGCGGCTCGATCGGCACCGCGCTGCTGAGCACGCTCGCGTCGAGCGCGGCGGGCGCGTACGCGTCGGCCCACGGCGCCGGCGCCGGCGTCGCCGCGCAGGCCGCCGTGCACGGGTACACGACGGCCTTCACCTGGGCCGCCGCGGTGTTCGCGGTCGGCGCCCTGACGGCGTGGCGGCTGCTGCCGTCCGGCGCGCCCGATGCCGCGCCCGGCGCCGCCGCCGAGCCGGTGCTGGCGCACTAAAGAGACCACCGGTCCGTAAGATCCGGACATGGCGACCACGTTCCAGCGCGCCCGCAGCGACGAGCAACGGGCGCTCCGCAGCCAGGCGATCCTCGACACCGCGGCGGCGATGCTCGCGGAGATGCCGGTCGCCGACATCTCGCTCAACGAGCTCAGCCGCCGCGTGGGCCTCGCGAAGTCCAACGTGCTGCGCTACTTCGACTCGCGCGAGGCGGTGCTGCTCGAGTTGCTGGCCGGCTCGTCGCGCGAGTGGATCGCGCATCTGGCCGACGAGCTGCCCTCGGCCGTCCGCCGCCGGGCCGGCTTCAGGCGGCGCGCCGAAGAGGTGGCCGCGGCGATCGCGGCGTCGCTCGTGGAACGCCCGGTCCTGTGCGACCTCATGAGCTCGCAGGCCGCCGTGCTCGAGCACAACGTGTCGGTGGAGGCGGTGACCGCCTTCAAGCTCGCCTCGCTCGCCGACGCCGAGGTCCTCGCCGGGATCGTGCGCGATGCGCTGCCCGAGCTCGGCGAGGAGGACTCCTGGCGCTACTTGACCGGCCTCTGGCTGACGAGCTCGGCGCTGTGGGCGTACGCCCGTCCGCCCGAGGCCGTCGTCCAGGCGTGCGCCGCCGACGAGCGCCTGCAGCGGGCGCGGCTCGACTTCCGGGGGACGCTGGCGGACCACCTCACGACGCTGGCCATCGGGCTCCAGGCCCGCGCCGCGGGCTGAGTCAGGCGGCGGCCTTCGCGCGCTCGAAGACCTCGGCGAGCTCCTTCATGTCGCCGGGCTTGCCCTCCAGCTTGAAGGAACTGCCGCCGACGCTGATCTCCATCACGCCGGTCATGCCGAAGCGCTTGACCTCGAGCCCGTCGACGTCGCCGAGCGGGACGGTGCTGAGGATCTCGGTGACCTCCTTGACCGCGCCCATCGCGCTGACCTTGACCTTCATGGTCACGAGGCTCGTGGGCGTGACCACGATCGCGCCCGGATTGCCGAGGCTGATGCCGGCGCCCTGCGCGCCCTTGCCCTGCTTGCCGGCCCAGCGAGCGCCGATCTCACCGGCGATCAACCCACCGGCGGCGGCGGTCGTGGCGCCCCGCGGCTTGCCCCACGCCGCCCCGAGGATCTCCTCGTCGAGCTTGCCGCCGGCCGCCGCGATGATCTGCTCCTGGTGCTTGGACATCGTGTCCCTTCGAGTAGCGGTTGGTACGCGCCGACTGAGTACTGGGCGGAGCAGCATGAGCAGACCACGTGAGAGCCTGCTGAATCTCAGCGAGGGCCGGTGACGCGGGCGAGCACCCGGCCGGAGAGCGTCATGGTCGGCGCGCGCCAGACGTGCCGTTGCTCGAACGGCCAGGCGTAGATCGGGTTGCCGTCGCGCACCAGCTCGAGCAGGCCGGGCTCGCCGAGCTCCGCGGCCGACCATTCGTACAGGCGCTGCAGCCGCGGCCTGATCACGCCGTAGTCGAGCATCCGGCCGAGCCGCTGCTCGTCGGCGATGTAGTGCTCGGCTGCGAGCGCGAGCGGGTAGCCGTCCGGCAGCACGCGGCGCAGCGAGAGGAAGACGCCGGCCATGCCGAGCCTCGGGTCGCCGAGCAGGCGGCCGAACGGAGCGAGCCGCCCGAGCGCCAGATGCGGCGCCGCGGCGAGCGCGTGCGCGTAGAGCACGCGCACGAGCGCGACGTTGATGAAGAAGCGCTCCGCCTCGCTCTCGGCTTCGGCGAGCTCGCGCTGCTCGAGGTATCCGGCCACGATGCTGGCGTTGTGCGCCCGGTACCAGTGGCGGCCGGTGGGTCGCTCGGCGAACTCCAGCCAGAGGCGCACCGCCGGCGATGAGGGCTCGCCGGCCTGCCCGCCGAGCAGCGCGATCGTCTCGCACCCGTCGCGCAGCAAACGCTCGTTGACCGCTCGCCACCACACGCTGCCGGGAGGTGACGCGCCGAGCGGGTTGAGCACCCCGCGGCGCGCCTGCCAGCGCATGAACGACAGCGCCGCGCGCCGGAACGGCAGGTGCCGCGGCGCGTGACCGGTCGGGCCGTGGAACACCTGCGCCAGCAAGGCGAGGCGCGCCGCCGGATCGTCGCGTACGGCCGCGACCTGCGCCGTGGCCGAGGCGAGCGCGCCTGCGTGGTCGGTCATCGCTCAGCCGGCCCAGAAGCCCTCGATCGTCTCGGCGTCGCCGCCGGGCCCGAACCCGATCGCGAGCAGCTCGAGCCCGTCGGAGCCGGCCTCGAACGCCCTCGCGGTCTGCGGCGGCAGGCGGATCGAGTCCCATTGCCGCAGGTCGTGCACGTCGTCTTCGATCTTGACCCGGCCGCCGCCGGAGACGACGACGTAGACCTCTTCCTGCGTCCGGTGCCGGTGCGCGACGGGGGCGCGGAAGCCCGGCGCGAGCTTCTGGTAGCTGAAGCCGCCGCCCTCGAGGCCCATCGCCTTGCGCGCGAAGCGCGCCTCCATCTGCGGGGCGAGGCCGAACCGCTCCGACGCGTTCTCGACGTCGTCCTTCAGGTTCAGCTTCGTGAACTCAGCCATGCGGCAACCTCCCGGTGCGGAATCGTCCGACGGAGTATGCGGCTGCCTAGCGAAGCCGGGAGAGCGGGGTGAACGCGAAGTCGCGAATCGTGATCGGCGCCGGCTGGAGGTCGCTCGGGTAGCCCGGGTACAGCCAGTACGACATGCGCGCGACCATGAACCTTCCGTTGCTCGCCACCTGCCGGGCGCGGTCGTAGAGGACGGCCCCCGTCGCATCGGTGATCCGGTGGCGGACCTCGCCCCTTCGCCAGACGATGTCCACGGTGTACGGCGCGGCGGGGGTCAGACCGAAGCTGTCATAGGACTTCACGCGGTTCGCCCACGAGACCGCCCAGCCCGGCGGGCCGCCTTCCACGCCCCAGCGGGCGAACTCGAAGTCCTGCTCCGCGTAGGGCGCCCGGTGCACGGTGTCGTTCGTGAACAGGGCGAGCACGGTGTAGGCGCCGATCGCATCCAGCGGCGTGCCGACGACCCACCGGTAGCGGCCATACCCGAGCCGTCGCACCGTCGCCAGCTCGACCGAGCGGCGTACCGCGCCGGCGCGCGTGATCGCGAGCCGCAGGGTGCCGTCGCGCTTCACGCGGACGTTGCCGGTAGAGTCCCACCAGGTGTTGTGGCCGGGGTTCTCGCCGCGCGCGAGGCGGACCTGCCAGGTGTACCCGGACCAGGAGAAGTGCCTCCGGTAGCGCTCCGCGGAAGCCGGCGGCGCGACGAGCGCGAGCGCGAGGCACACGGTCGCGACGATCGCCGATCCGGCCCTGAAGGGAGACACCAGGCGAGGTTAGGCGCGCCCTGAGCCGCCAAACAGCGGGGAAGCCCGTCACGCCGGGCGGTGGTCCGCCGCGAACCCGGCCCGTAGTCGTCACGCACGCATCCGCGCGCGGCGCACGATGTCGCGCGGGCGCGCGTGCGCGATGCTCGATGGGACAGGATGTCGAGGCTGTTCCATATCGTCGCGTTCGGAGGCGGCACCGGGCTGCCCGTGCTTCTGGCGGGCCTTCGCGACCGCCCGGAGGCTGTTGTGACCGCCGTCGTGACGGTGGCCGACGACGGCGGCTCGAGCGGCCGGCTGCGCCGCGAGCTCGGCGTGGCGCCGCCCGGCGACCTGCGCGCCTGCCTGCTCGCGCTCGCCCGCGACGACCGGCTGGCCGGCGTCTTCGACCACCGCTTCAGCAGCGTGGGCGAGCTGGACGGCCACCCGCTCGGGAACCTGATCGTCGCCGGGCTCGCCGGGATGTCCGGCGACCTCGTTGCGGGCGTCGAGTCGGCGTGCCGCATGCTGGACGTGCGCGGCGCGGTGTACCCGGCCGCCTGCGACGCGCTCACGCTCGAGCTCCACGCGCGCGATGGGGCGGTGCTGTACGGGGAGTCCGCCGTGGCCGGGCGCCGCGGCGCGCTCGCGCGCATCGAGGCGGTTCCACCGGTCGCCGCCGCGCCGGCCGGCGTGCTCGCCGCGATCGCCGGTGCCGATGCGGTCGTGCTGTCCGCCGGCAGCTTGTTCACGAGCACGATCGCCGCCCTGCTCGGGAGCGGCACCCGCGAGGCGCTCGGGCGCTTCCGCGGCCCGGTGCTCCATGTCGCGAACCTGAGCGAGCAGTCCGGCGAGACCGGCGGGCTGACCGTCGCGGGGCACGTGCGGGCGATCGCCGCGCATGCCGGCCCGCGGATCACCGACGTGCTCGTCGCCCAGGAGGCCGGCTTCCCGGGCGCGGTGCGCGTCGACGACCGGGCGCTCGCGCGGCTGGGCGCCTCCGTGCACCGCTCGCCCCTCCTGGGCGCGGGCGCGTCACGTCACGATCCGGGGCGGCTGGCCGACGCCGTGCTCGCGGTCGCGGCGGGCCGCTCAGCCCGGGTTGGCGCTGACCCGCAGGCCCGCGCGGCCGCAGCGGACGACGGTTGAGTGCGTGACCGGCGTCGCGACGATCCGGTAGCGGGCGGGCCGCAGCCGCTTGCCGACCAGGCGGGCGAGCCCGATCCGCCCGGAGCCGGGACGCAGGGCCCGTTCCCGGGTCCCGACGGTGACGAAGCGGCCGCGGTGGGCGGCGCGCCGCACGCTGAGGCGGAGCCGGGCTCGGGCGGTGGCGCGCCAGCGCAGCGTCTTGCGCGCGGTGACGGCGCATCCGGGAGGGCTGGAGGCGCTGCCCGGCGGCCGCGCGCTCGACGGCGAGCCCGCGGACGGCGGCAGCGGCGCCGCGCCCGGCGGGGTCCAGCCGAAGCTCGAGATGCGGATGCTGCGCGGGCCGGCCGGCGCGACGTTGCGGAAGCGCCAGTAGTTGATCATCGGCACCTCGGTCGAGGGTCTGGGGACCCCCTCGCTGAGCGTCCAGTCGAGCAGCGTGGCCCCCGCGCCGTCGCTCACGACATAGTGCACCCGTCCCGGCTCCCAGGTGAACTGGTGGACGTAGGGAGGCGCCGCGGTGTAGGCGAAGGTGCGCGAGCGGCGCAGTCCGGCGCTCGCGTCCTGCCACACGGTGCCCGATCCGCTCGCCCAGGCGAGGTTGCCCCAGTGCGACGCCTCGAGGTCGATCTCGTTGTTGGACGGATCGCCGCCGCCGTAGGTGAACATGCCGAGCACGTCGTTCGCGTCCAGGCCACTGAGGTCGCTGGCGACCACCCACCGGTACGTGCCGTAGCCGAGGCTGCGCCGGCCGTCGACCTCGGCGCTGGTCCAGACGCCGCTCGCGTCCTGGACGATCGAGAGCACGAGGTCGCCCGCATCGACGTGGACGTTGGCCTCAGCGTCCGACCACGCGTTCGGGCCGGGGTCGGCGGAGCCGGCCGGTCGCACGTCCCAGGTCTGGCCCGACCAGGCGAGCGTACGCGCACGCGCGTTCGGGGCGACGAGCAGCGAGAGCGCGAGCGCCGCCGCGAGGACCAACCTGACCATTGGGGTCGAGGGTACTCGGAGCGCGGCGGCCGTGGTCAGGGGGCGGCCGCCGCGCTGGAGTGTGCGGCTACCTCCGCACGACGCGGAACGTGACCGTGCGGGTCGCCCGGTTGCCCGCGCGATCCGTCGCGCTCACACGCAGGACATAGGTCCCGGGCCGCGTCAGCCGCACCTTCGTGCCGTTGCGCACGGTCCGGGTCTTCGCGCCCCGGCGGCGCAGCGTCGCGCTCGTCCGCGCCAGGCCCCCGGCGTCGGTGCCGGAGAAGCGGATCGCCACCCGCGTCCCGGTGCGGTAGCGGTGCGCGCGCGGGCTCGTCACGACGATCCGCGGCGCGGTCGTGTCGGCCGCCAGCTTCGCGACCGCGACGACGGGCTCGCCGGTTCCGCCGTGGTCGTCCGACGCGCGGACGGCGACGCGGACGGTGTCGCCGGCGACGCCCGCGTACCCGGTCAGCGTCGCGGTGTCGCCGCCGGCCGGACGGCCGTTGACCGACCACGCGTAGCTGTAGCGCAGCGGGTCGCCGTCGGGGTCCGAGAATCCGCTCGGCGACGCGACCAGCGTCGCCCCCGGAGCCGGCGCGGCCGGGACGACGGCGACGGCGCCGCTCTGCGGCGGCGAGTTGCGGACGGTCGCCGACGCCCTGGCGACCGCCGTCGTATGTCCGTGCCCGTCGCTCGCCGACACCTCGGCCACGATCTCGTCCCCGTGGTCGCCGTAGCCCGGGCGCGAGAGGTCGAGCGTCGGTCCCGTGGCGCCGGCGATCTCGCGCCCGCCCACCAGCCAGCGGTACTCGTAGGTCAGCGTGTCGCCGTCCGGGTCGCTGAAGCCGGCCGGGGCGGCGGTCAGCGGGTCGCCGGTGGCCGGGGCGGACGACGTGAGCGTGACCGTGCCGCCCTTGGGCTCGGCGTTCGGCCGCGTATTGATCACCGTCATCGCGTCGCGGACGGTCATCACATCCTGCGCGACGCCGGCGGCGGCCAGGTAGTCGAGCTGCGCGCGGAAGCGGCCGATCGTCGTGTCATACGGCCCGAGGCAGGGGCTGACGGTCACCGGATCCGTGCACGCCGGCGCGGTGTCCGGCACCACTTCGTGGTAGATCACGATCAGCCAGTAGTTGTGCGCCTTGGCGTAGTCGACCCAGGACTTGAAGATGGCGAGCGTCGTGGTCGAGAGCATGTTCTGGCCGCGCAGGTCGTACGGCTCGAGGTCGAACTTGCCGTTGTAGCCGTCCTCGACCGAGCGGGCGGTCGCGTAGCCGGCCGCGCTGGTCGCGGCGACGACACGCGCGTCATAGCTGCCGTACGGATACGCGAAGCTCGTGACCGGCGGGATGCCGAGGCTGTCGAGCAGCGACTTGGACCCCTTCAGCTCGTTGGCAAGCGCGGCGTCGGGCACGAGCTTGGTGTCGGCGAGATCCGGATGGCTGATGCTGTGCGAGCCGATCTCATGCCCCTCGTTGGAGAGCTGGCGGAGCTCGGCCGTCGTCATCATGAACTCGTCCGGTGGGCTCGACACCAGCCCGCCCGTCGGGACGTACTGCGTCGTCTTGATGCCCCTCGGCTGCAGCAGCGGCCGCGCGTTGTCGAAGAACGCCTTGGAGCCGTCGTCGAACGTGAGGCTGATCAGCGGGCGCGAGAAGCCGGCCGGCGCCTCGGACTCCTTCAGGGAGGAGTCGTCGGTCTGCAGGTATCCGGGACGGGCGATGAAGTGGACGAACGTCGCCTCCGTCGCGTCCGCCGGCATCGTGAACCCCGTGGTGTACTGCGTCCACTCCGACGCCGGCGGGATGGCCATGTAGAGGTTCGCCCAGGTGCCCTCCTCCGAGGTGTCGGAGGCCGTCCGGTAGTTCACGCTGATCGCGCTGCTGACGTTCGACCGGTACCAGTCAGAGATCGTGTAGTACGTGTTGCCCTTGACCGCCACGGGGTCGGGCTGCCACTTGGCGTCGCCGTTGTTGGGGGTGCCCGCCGAGACGTCGACGCGCAGCGAGCGGCTGCCGGAGTGGGCGCCGGTGGCCGACCAGCTGAACGTCGCCTTGCAGTCGCCCCACGACGACTTCGTCCAGGACGCGGGCTGCCCGAGGTCGCCCTCGGCCTCGACGCCGGGGTTGCCGAGAAGCTCGGCGGTCTGCGCTCGCGCGGCCGGCGCGGTGAGCGCCGCGCCCGCGGCGACCGCGGCGAGGGTCATCAGGACGCGGCGCACGATCACCTCTCCTTTCGCGGTATCGAGCGGTGGATGGCGACGATCGTCGTGATGACGAGCGTGAGCGCGAACACGCCCCAGAACAGCGAGAATCCGAAAGTGGCGATCGCCGACACCGCGAGGATCAGAGTCACCACGAACAGCGTGGGAGCGGTGGGGAACATGAGACCTCCTTGTCCGGTCACCAGTGGGCATCGTGCCTCGGCGAGTAGGCGAGATAGGCGGCGCGCCAGAGCACGGCCTCCAGGAAGCACGCGTAGTAGAGCTCCTCGACCATCAGCCCGGCGAGCACCATGTACTTCCAGCCGAGCGCGCGCACCTGCACGATGCGGATCAGCGAGGCGAAGGCGAAGAGCAGCAGCAGCCAGGGCGAGAACGCCATGTGCCCGACGGTGATCGCGGTGACCGTGAGCGCGACCAGGAACAGCCAGCGCGAGGCGGCCGCCCACAGCGAGAACGCCATCCAGCCGATGTCCGAGCGGATGCCGTGCGCGAACCCGTGCTCGCGCAGCGCCTCGAACGCGCCGCGGTACCAGCGCAGGCGCTGCGCCCACAGCGAGCTGACGGTCGGCATCAGGTCGGTGCTGGCGGCGCAGCCGCGCGGCGCCATCGTCTCGTAGCCGTTGACGCGCAGCGCGAGCGAGAGCTCGTAGTCCTCGGTCAGGACGGGCTCGTAGAGATGGCCGCGGGCGCGCTGGACCGCGCGCAGCGCGGCGACCGAGAACATCGTCGCCGCGCCGGCCAACACCGGCGCCACCCCGCGGCGCGAGCGGTTGATCTGCGCCGCGCGGGCGTACTCCATCGTCTGCAGGACGCCGAGCGCGGTCGGCAGCGGCAGCCCCGAGAAGTTCGCGCAGACTCCGCCCAGCGAGCGCGAGCCGGCCTGGGCGTACTTCGCGTAGGCCTGCTCGATGAAGTGGGCGTCGAGGAGCGTGTCGGCGTCCATCGTCACGAGGAAGTCCGCGTCCTTCAGCGTCGGCTCCAGCCGCGCCCAGGCCTGGGTGAGCGCGCCGCCCTTGCGACCGGTGTTGGCGACCGTGCTCCAGACCTCCCAGCCCGGCCGCGTGCGTGCGAGCTCGATCGTGCGATCGGTGCTGTTGTCGCTGATCACGATGCGCCGGTCGGGCGCGAGCGTCTGCTCGTCCACCGAGCGCATCGCGGCGAGGATGCCGACCTCCTCGTCGTGTGCGGGGATCACCACGACGATGCGGGGGCGGCGCACGGGAGCGGGAGGAGGCGGCGGCGGCGGGATGCTGACGGCGGTCACGGCTTCACCGCGTGGACGTGGAAGGGGACGCCGCCGGGTCCGAGCACGGTCTCCGACGTGCGATCCAGGAATCCCGGGCACAGGCCGCGCCGGCGCAGGCCGGAGACGATGCGCGGCAGGGCGGCGAGCGTCGCCGCCTTGCCGTCGTGCATCAGGATGATGCCGCCGGGCTCGACGGCGAGCGCGCGGCGGACGATCTCGTCGGCGCTCGCCCCATGGGAGTCGCGCGTGTCCGCGGTCCAGTACACCGGCGTGAGCCCGGTGAGCCGGATGTCGGCGTCGGCCTCGGGGCTCGTCTCGCCGTACGGCGGGCGGAAGAAGGCGTTCGGATTGCCGAGGATCCGGGCGGTCTCGCGCAGCTCCTGCAGGCGCCGCTCGTGCGAGAGCTGCGGCAGGTGGCTGTGCGCGTAGCCGTGGTTGGCGACCTGCCCCACGGTGCGCTGCAGCGTGACCAGGCGCGGGTACGCCGCGGCGCGCGACCCGAGGTCGAAGAACGTCGCCACCGCCCGCGTCCGGCGGAGCGTCGCCACCAGCCGCGCCGTCGTGTCCGCGACGGGCCCGTCGTCGAACGTGAGCGCGACGTAGCCCTGCGTGGGCGTGCAGCGGATCCGCGCGACGGCCGCCGCCGGCGACTGCGACTGCGCCACCGGGGGCGCCGAGGCGCCGATGGTCAGCACGTCGGACGTGCCGCTGGTCGACAGGAAGGCCGCCAGCGCGACGGGGATGGACACGGCGCACAGCCCGAGCACCGCCAGGCCGAGCAGCTTCAGCCGCAGCGTGAGCCGGCGACGGCGCGAGGTGGCTGGGTCCAGGGCGCCGCTCATTCCACCGTCACCGTCTTTGCGAGGTTGCGCGGATGGTCGACGTCGAGCCCGCGCCGGCGGGCCACGTGGTAGGCGAGCAGCTGGAGCGGGACCACGGCGAGCATCGGCTCGAGCAGGGGGTGTGCCGGCGGCACTCCCAGCACGACGTCGGCGACCTCCGCGACCGCGACGTCGCCGTCCACCGCGACGGCGATGACCTCGCCGCCGCGCGCCCGCACCTCGTGCAGGTTGGCGTGCAGCTTCCCGGCCTCCGGCGCGGGCGTCGCGACGCAGATCGCCGGCGTTCCGTCCGCCAGCAGCGCGATCGGACCGTGCTTCATCTCTCCCGCCGCATACGCCTCTGCGGGGATGTAGGAGATCTCGCGCAGCTTCAGCGCGCCCTCCATGCACACCGGCAGGCCGGCGTTGCGCCCGAGGTAGAGGAAGAAGGGCTTGTCGTGGTGGCGCTCGGCGAGCGCCTGCACGGCGCCGTCGAGCTCGAGGCACGCCGCCAGCTTGCGCGGCAGCTCCCGGACCTCGTTGATGAGCGCGACGATCCGCTCGTTCGGAAGCGTGCCGCGCAGCTGCGCGACCCGCAGCGCCAGCAGGTACAGGACCGCGAGCTGGGCCGTGAACGTCTTGGTCGCCGCGACGCCGACCTCGGGGCCGGCGTGCGTCAGCAGCACGGCATCGGCCTCTCGCGTGATCTGCGATCCGGCGCAGTTGGTGATCGCGAGCGTGCGCGCACCGAGCGAGCGGGCGAGCCGCAGCGCGCCGAGCGTGTCCGCCGTCTCGCCGGACTGCGAGACGCCGATCACGAGCGTGTGCTCGTCGACGCTGGGACGGCGCAGTCGCCACTCGCTCGCGACCTCGGCCTCGCAGGGGACGTCGGCCCACTCGCGCAGCGCGAGCTGCCCGACCAGTGCGGCGTGATACGCGGTGCCGCAGGCGACGAGCGTGAAGCGCCGGAAGCGGGCGAGATCGCGATTGTCGACGAGGCCGAGGTTGACGACCGGCCCCGTGCCGAGCGCGTCCGGCCGCAGGTTGCGGGCGATCGTCGCGCGCACCGCGTCCGGCTGCTCGTGGATCTCCTTGAGCATGAACGTCTCGTGGCCGGAGCGGTCCGCCGCGGAGTCGTCCCAGTCGATCACGCTCTCGCCGCGCTCGCAGGCGTCTCCCGCAAGCGTCGTGACGCGCACGCCGGCCGCGAACGCCTCGACCACGTCGTCGTCCTCGAGGACGACGATGCGGCGCGTCACGGCCGAGAACGCGCCCGTCGAGGAGGCCAGGAACGCCTCGCCGTCGCCGACGCCGGCGATCAGCGGGCAGCGCCGGCGCGTGCCGACCAGCAGCCCCGGGTGGTCGCGGTGCATGGCGATCAGCGCGAAGTGGCCCTCCAGGCGCGCCGCGGCGGCGCGCACCGCGTCGCTGAGCGACCCCCGGTATGCGCGCCGGATCAGGTGGGCCGCGACCTCGGCATCGGTCTCGGACACGCAGCGCTCGCCAGCCGCCGCAAGCGCGTCGCGGAGCTCGGCGTGGTTCTCCACGATCCCGTTGAGGACGATCGCGACGTCCTCGTGCTCGCCGGCGCCGAGGGGATGGGCGTTGGCCTCGGTCACGCGTCCATGGGTGGCCCAGCGCGTATGGCCGATGCCGGTGTAGGAGACGACGGCGGACTTCGCGAGCCTGCGCTGGAGCTTGTCGAGCCGGCCCACCGCCTTGACCACGGCGATCTCGCCTCGGAGATCGATGACGGCGATGCCGGCCGAGTCATAACCCCTGTACTCCAGCCGCGCCAGCCCGTCCATGAGCCTGTCGGTCGCGTCCCGGCGACCGACATATCCGATCACTCCGCACATTCGACATCCTGCCTTCGCCGCTACTCCCGGGCATCCAATCCCGTGAGCCCTGTCCACTGGTCCACACGCTACGGCCGGGTCATACGTCTGACGACCGTCCCTTTCCACAGACTTCGGAGGCAGACTACGGAAAGTGGAGTCATGGGCTGGGATGATCGGCGCCCGCCGGCGTTGCGCGGCGAAGATGAGAGCCTCTCTCATGAAGGGCCGAACCCCCGTGCGGCCGGCGCGTAGCCCCTGGCGGAGTCTGGCCGCAAGGAGGAACCATGCGCGCACATGCCCTTTCCCGCATCCTGGTGGGAGCCGTTGTGCTCGTTCTGCCCTGTGTCGCGACCGCGCCGGCGTTGGCGTGGCCGCCGGGGCATGACCGCTATGCGGTTCACAACCTGACGTCGGATCAGGCCGGCGTCGCCGACAACCAGGATCCGAACCTGGTCAACGCGTGGGGTCTGACCGCCGGCCCGACCACGCCGTGGTGGGTGGCCGACAACGGCACCGATCGCTCGACGCTCTACAACGCCGCCGGGGCGGCGCAGCAACTGGTCGTCGGCGTTCCCGGCGCGCCCACCGGCACGGTGTTCAACGGCACCGCCGGCGCGTTCCCCGTGGGCGCTGCCGGCGCGAGGTTCATCTTCGCGACCGAGGACGGCACGATCCTGGGCTGGAACGGGGGCGCGGCCGCCACGCAGGAGGCTGACGCGTCGCCGTTCGGCGCCGTGTTCAAGGGCCTCGCGATCGCGACGACGCCGGCCGGGCCGCGGCTCTTCGCGACCGACTTCCACAACGGCGTCGTCGACGTCTATGACTCCGCCTGGCACCCGGTGCCGCACGCGGGCTTCACCGACCCGTTCCTGCCGCGCCACTTCGCGCCGTTCGGGATCCAGGCGGTCGGCGACCGCATCTTCGTCACCTACGCCAAGCAGCAGGCGGGAAGCGACGACGAGGCCCACGGGCAGGGCCTCGGCGTGGTCGACGAGTACGACCTGCTGGGCCACCTGCGGGCACGAGTCGCGCAGTTCGGGGCGCTCGATGCGCCGTGGGGCATCGCCTGGGCGCCGGCGAACTTCGGCCGCTTCTCCGGCGACCTGCTGGTCGGCAACTTCGGCGACGGCCACATCACCGCCTACCGCGAGGTCTTCCACCGCTTCTTCGTGCCCGCCGGGCAGCTGCGCTCGGCGAGCGGCGGTCGGGTCGCGATCGACGGGCTGTGGGCGCTCGAGTTCGGAATGGGCTCGGTCGCCAACAACGGGCCGACCGACTCGCTGTTCTTCACCGCCGGGCCGAACGACGAGAGCCACGGCCTGTTCGGGACGATTCGCGCGACGCCGTAGCTGCACCCGGGGCCCGGGCGCACCGCCCGGGCCCTAGGATCGTCGCGGGATGATCGAGCTGCCCGCCCCGATCCGCGCGTGGCTGGTGGAGGCGATCGAGCGGTCGTGGCCGCAGCCGGGGCCGGTCGTCGCGGCGATCCCCTCGGCGCTCCCGCCGGGCGAGGTCCGGCGGCTGGCGGGCGGCGGCCCGTTCGGCCTGATGTTCGACGGCCGGCACGCGTCCGAGGACGAGCGCGAGGCCGCCGAGCGCGAGTACTTCGCGCACAACCGCCGCGCGTACGACCACCTGCGCGAGCGCGGCTTCTTCAGCTGAAGATCTCAGGCGTGCGCAGGCTCGAGCAGCTCCGTCCTCGCGCGGCTGACCAGCAGCTCGCCGCGCAGCGCGAGCCTGCGCTCGAGGCTGAAGTGGCGCAGCTCCTCGGAGATGAACCGGAACGCGCGGTCGTCGGACTCCTCGGCGGCATCGAGGTCGCGGACGAAGGAGATCCACAGGATCTCGTCGCCGCCGCAGTCGAACACGTGCCACGCGGCGAAGCCGTCCATCGCCTGGAAGCGGTCCGCGAACACGCCGTCGATCGTGCGCATGAGCTCGCCGACCGAGCCCTGGCTGACGCGGAAGCGCCGGACCGCGACCGGCTTGTGCGCGTCGCCGACGTGCGTCTCCTCGAGCATGCCCTCGGCCGCGCGCCCCACGAGGATCTCGCCGTGCACGGCCTCCAGCCGCGGGAACTGGAGATCGCTGTTGGCTTCCGCCCAGCGCCGGGCCATCTCGCGCGACGCCTCCGCCTGCTCGAGCGCGAGGAACACGCTCATGGTCAGGAACTCGCCGAGCCCGCAGTCGATCAGCTCGTAGGACACGAACCCGGGCTGGGCGGCGAGCTGCTCGGCGAAGTCCTCGTCGATGCGGCGTGCGAGCTCGGTCATCGATCCGCGCTCCAAGCGATACCGCCTCATGCTTGCGAACATGCGCTGCCTCCTTTGCCTTGGGTTCGAGGCTACTCCTCGGGCTACGTCGACGTAAGGACGTGGCCGATCGCCGCGGGCACGGCGTCCGGGTCCGGACGGACGTCGACGATGAACTCGCCCGGCGCCGGCGCATCGGGCAGCCGGCCGTCGACGAGCGCGAGCAGGACGGCGTAGGGCTCGTGACCGAACTGCACCTGCTCGGGCTCGCCGTTGAGCAGCACGCGCAGGCTCGCGCACTCGTAGTCGAGCACCTCGCCGAGGTGCTCGACCGGCGGCGCGTGCGCGCGCACGTAGGCGGCGAACGCCTCCGCCTCGGCCGACGCGAACAGCTGCGGCGGCGCGCTCGCGAAGAACCCGGCGAGCAGCTCGTCCATCAGCGGCTCGCCGCCGCTGAGCAGCAGCAGCCGGCAGGACAGCCGTAGGGCGTCGACGATCATCCCGGAGCGGAAGTTGCCGACCAGCTCGCGCAGGACCGCGATGCCGCCGTCGTCCGCGAGCGCCGCGGCGAGCGGCGTCCCGGGCTCGCGGCCGACGACCAGCGCGCCGAGCGCGTCCTCCCACTCGCGCGGCGACGCCGGCTCGGGCGCGGGCGGCTCCGGCGCGGGCGAGCGGGCCCGCCGCGGGCCGGTGCCGCGCCGCTCCCAGATGCGCGCGAGCTTCTCCACCTCCTCCGCCACGCCGGCGAGCCCGAGCGGCTCGAAGTAGGACGCGAGCAGCTCGAACACGATCGCGCCGAGGTTCGGGAGCTGCGGCACGACCCTCCCGGCCAGCTCCAGCAGCGGCTCGGGGATGCGGCCCGAGTGCGCGTCGAGCCAGTAGCCGGCGTGCTCGAGCCCGCCTGCGATGTGGACCTCGTTCACGCGCTCGAGCGGCAGCTCGGCGACGAACTCCCTCACCGTCTGGCGGCCGTTGCGCTCGTTGGCCCACAGGTTGTGGAGGTCGAGCAGGATCCCGCAGTCGGCCCGCTCGGCGACGGCCGCGACGAACGCGCCGTCAGACAGCTGCCCCGACCTCGGCCGCAGGTAGTTCACGCCCGTCTCGATGCTGAAGCCGACCGGCAGCGCGGCGGCGACGCGGGCCACGGACGCGGCCGCCGCCTCGACGCCGGCGCGCGTCTGCAGCGGCGGCAGGAGGAACCCGGTGTTCACGCCCTCGCCGAACGAGTTGAAGCCGAGGTGCTCGCTCGCCCACGGGCTCGCGAGGCACTCGATCGTCTCGACGAGCGGGGCGAGATGACGCTCGTCGGGCAGCCGCGAGCCGCCGACCGGGAAGCCGACGCCGTGCACCAGCTTGCGCTGCGGCAGGCTCGCGATCCGCTCGAGCTCGCCCCGGTCCTGGACGTACGGCATCGGCCGGTCCGGCAAGTACCGCCACAACGTCTGCGGCTCGAGCTCCAGGACCTGGACGAGGTCCGGCCTGGACTCCAGCAGCGGTCCCAGCTCGGGCAGGTAGATGACGCCGACGCCCAGCTCCGGGGCGGCGCTCATGCGATCAGTTGAACTGCTTCGCCTCGAGCTTCTTGTCCACCAGGATCACCTGCTCCTGGATGAAGCGGATGTCGAAGCCCGAGTGGCAGTTCGGGCAGCCCAGGATCCCCAACGTCCGCTCGGTGATCTGGTTCACGCCCTTGAGGTCGAGCTTGGGCGGGACGGCGACATACACCGGCTTGGACTTCGAGAACGCCATGGGTGCCTCCCGGCGAGCTTGAGGGGATGTTGGGCGACCCTACATTCGTGCGATCCCGCCTGCTCGATGTCTGCCCGTTCGTGCATTCAGCGGATCACGATCCGCCCGATGCGCGGCGTGAACATCTCGAAATGGCCGCCGGCGTTGCGGGCCGTGACGATGCAGCCGACGGAGTGCCCGATCATCTCGGTTCGGGTCGTTGATGAACGAGGCGAACGAGGACACGCGCATGTAGACGCCCGGCAGTGGCCGCGTGCCGCACTTGGCGTCCTTGGCCTCGGGCCCCCAGCTGGTGATCCCGATCTGCACCGGCCCCTGCGCGGTCTGATGGATGAACGGGCCGCCGCTGTCGCCGCCGCATGCCTGGATCAGCGGCGCGTGCTTGCTCTTGAGGTCCTGCCCGCACAGCTCGGACGCGATGATCGTCCTCGGGTATGCCTTCGCGCACTTGGACGCGGAGATCACCGTCATGTCGCCGGTCTTGAGCGACTTGGCGAACGTGAACTTGGAGTCGACGATGCCGGTCAGCCGCTGCGCAGCGCGTCGCCCAGTGCGGTCCGCACGTAGAGGACCGCGCGGCCGTCGCGGCGCCCGGCCACCAGGCCCGCGTCGCGCAGCGCGGTCACGTGATGCGACGCCGTCGCGGGGCTGAGCTTCAGGCGCCGGGCGAGCTCGGTGGTCGAGCGCGGCGCGCCGAGGTCGGCGAGCACCGCGGCGCGGGTCGCGCCGAGCAGGCGGGCGAGGCCGTCGGGCGCGGGCTCGGGCTTTTCCCACAGCGTCGCGATGCCGCGCGCGGGGTAGATCGCGGTCGGCTGCCACGGCGCGCCGTCGATCACGAACGGGCGGGTGGCGGAGAACGCGGAGGGCATCAGCACGAGGCCGCGGCCGCCGAGCTCGATCGTGGCGTTGCGGACGGGAACCGTGACGTCGAGATGCGGCGGCGTCCAGGCCACGCCGTCGCCGAGCTCGGCGAACAGCGCGTCCGGCCCGCCGGCCGCCAGCCGCCGCGCCCGATAGGCGAGGTCGGCGTCCAGGAACGCGCGGACGCGCGGCCAGACGGGCTCGACCGCGCGCTCCCAGAAGCTCTCCAGGAGGTCGGCGAGCCGCCGCACCTCGCGCCGCGGGTGCTCGAGCCACGCGCCGACGTCCGCGCGCGGGTGCTGGGAGCCGAACAGCGCCATCTCCTCGCGCACCCGCGCGGGCGCAGTCGCGCGCAGCGCCGCGAGGTCGTCGGCGATCGACCCCAGCGGGCCGGCCGGCGGGGGCGCGAGGAAGTGCGGCGTGTAGCCGCGGGGCGGGAGCAGGACCAACGCACGCTCGAGTGCCAGCCCGTCCAGCCGCCCGCTCAACGAGCGCAGCCAAGGGACGTGCAGCGCGGCGTGGGACGGATCGCGCAGCGCGACGAGCGAGCGCACCAGCTCCCACATCGGCGAGATCGCGAAGCGGGTGCGGGCGAGATCCTCGACCGTGAAGGCGAACCGGACCACGCCGCGCGACGCTACTACGGGTCCGGTGAACGTCACGCGTCGAGTTTGTGGTGCTATAGCCGACAAACTCCAGGCCAGATTCCCTGACCGTCGCCCGCGGATGATCGATTCCCAATCCGCACCCCCTCGTTACCTGCCAGCAGTTGCCGTACGACCGCAACCCGAACCGAGCTCTCAACGCCGGGCAGTCAAGCGCCGCGGGCTACGGCGCGCGGACGCCCGCCCTCCCGGCTCGATGGCACCGACAGGCACCGCCGACTACTCATGGGCTGACGCCAACGACGCGGACCAGGGCCGCGCCGTGGAATCAACCATCGCGCCCGCCGGGACCATGATCTCCAGCGTCGTGCCGTCGGGGTCGGCGAAGTAGATCGAGTCGTGGTCGCGGTGGCGCTCGGGCCGGAACGGGATGCCGAGCCGGCGCAGGCGCGCGGCGAGCTCGCGCTGCTCGTCCGCGCCGGTGGCCAGCGCGATGTGGCGCAGCCCCGGCGGCCGCTCCTGGAAAAGCCCGAGCTGCGCGCCGGCGGGGCCGGCGAACACCGGCGCGTCGACCGGGCCCTCGCGGCCGACCCGGAAGCCGAGCACCTCGGCGTACCAGGCGAGCGAGCGCGCGCGATCGGCGACGTCGAGCGAGACGTGGTCGATGCGATGGACTTGCATGGCACGCAGCGTCGGGCAGCGCCGGCGCCGGCGCGAGGCATTCGACGCTGATCGAATCCGTGACTATCGCTGACGCTGCGGCAATCAACGAGAGGGAGGAAGCGATGGGCGAGATCCACGTGCACGAGTTCATGAGCCTCGACGGTGTGATCGACGCGCCGACGTGGACGTTCGACTATGGGTTCGACCCCAGGATGGGCGAGGCGATCGGGGCGAGCACGGCGGGCGCGAAGGGCATCCTGCTCGGGCGCACGACGTACGAGATGTTCGAGCCGGCATGGTCGGTGCGGACGGTCGAGGACGACCCGGGCGCGCCGTTCTTCAACGACACGATGAAGTACGTCGTCTCCGGCACGCTCGAGAACCCGACGTGGAGGAACTCGAAGGTCCTCGGCGCGTACGACCCCGACGCGATTCGCGCGCTCAAGGAGGACGTCGGCGACCTCTACGTCAGCGGGTCGGCGACGCTCGTCCGGGCCCTGCTCGCCGACGGGCTGATCGGCGCGCTGCACCTGTTCGTCTACCCGCTCACACGCGGGACCGGGCCGCGGTTGTTCGCCGACGGCGACGCGCCGGCCAAGCTCCAGCTGGCCAAGAGCGAGACCTACGACAACGGCGTCGTCTACCTCGCCTACCGGCCTCAGTAGAAGCCGTGCCGGGCGAGCGGCTCGACGAGCTCGCGCTCCTCGTAGGAGAAGTGCGACAGCAGCGCGTCGGTCAGCAGGTCCATCGCCCGCTCGACGGCGCCGATCCCGTCCTCCTCGGCCGCGACCAGCGCGACGAGCGCGCGGTCGACGCGCTCGAGGAGGCCGGCGATCTGCTCGTGCTCTTCCTCGAGCCGGTCGATCACCGCGCCGAGCGCCGCATCGCTGCGGCGCAGATGCGGGAAGACGCTGCGGTCCTCCAGCACGTGGTGGTTGGTGACGGTCCGGCAGTAGGTCTCGCAGAACGTCCCCAGCGTCCAGTTGTTCTGGCGGATCGTCATGCGGGTGATGAACGAGCGCACGGCGGCCGGGTTCGACGTCCCGGCCGCGACCTGCTCGACCAGGTCGCGCAGCTGGGCGAGCTCGGCCCGCAGCGCGTCGTGGACGTCGATCAGGTGCTGCCCGACGGCCTGGTCGCGGGCCGAGTACGTGCGCGCAGGGTCGCGCGCCGGCCCGGTCGGGCGCGTCGCCTCGTCCCACGCGCGCTCTTGGCTCAGCGGCCGCTCGGGCGCCGGCGCCGGCCGGGCGGCGAGCGGCGCGCGCGTCTCGAGGGTCGCGCGCGCGGCCGGCGCGGGCTCGGCGTCCGGCCGCCCGCGCGCGACCGCAACCAGCTCGCGCGTCGCCGGGACGACCTCCTCGGCGAAGCGGCGCAGGTCCTCGGCCGAGGAGACGGCGAGGATGTAGGCGCTCATCCCCGTCGACAGCGTCAGCTCGGCGAGCTGCTCGGCCCACTGGCGCGGCGGGCCTTTGAGGAACCCGGAGGCGGTGCCGAACTCGCCGTTGACGTTCAGCATCCGGCGGACGTCTTCCGGTCGGCGGCCGGCGTTCGCGGCCGCGTCGTCGATCCGCGCGTTCATGTCCGGCAGCTGCTCGAGCTCGACGTAGCCGAGGGTCGGGATCCAGCCATCGCCCTTCTCGGCGGTCAGTCGCAGCATGCGCGGCTTGTAGGCGCCGAGCCAGAGCTCGATGGCGTGCGCCGGCGGCGGGCCGGGCTTCGCGCCGGTGACCTCGTAGTAGCGGCCCCGATGCCGGACCGCGCTGCCCCCGGCATCCCAGATCGCGCGGATGACGTCGATCGCCTCCGACAGCGCGTCGACGGCCTGCCCGGGCGTCAGCTTCGGCCCGCCGTTGGCGGCGATCGCGTCCCAGAACGCGCCAGCCCCGAGCCCGAGCTCGACCCGCCCGCCGCTGAGGATGTCCAGGCTCGCGGCGCTGCGGGCGAGCACGACCGGCGGCCGCAGCGGGAGGTTGGCGACGTTCGGCGCGACGCGCACGTTGGTGGTCTCGGCCGCGACCACCGACAGCAGCGTCCACATGTCCAGGAACGCGGCCTGATACGGGTGGTCCTGGAAGCTGACGACGTCAAGGCCGGCGACGTCGGCGAGCCGCGCCAGCTCGACCACGGCGTCCGCCTGGCCGGCCGCCGGAGTGATGAACACGCCGAACTGGAGGTCGTGGCGATAGTCGGGCATGGCCCGCTCACGGTATAGGCGCCCGCGGCCGGGCCGGGTACGATCGCGCCGCCGCATGGAAAAGACGCCCGAGCCCGCGCCGCTGGTCACGCCCGAGCCGGCGGGGCTGCCGTCGGCGGCGCCTGTGCTCGGCGCCTCGGTCGCGCGCGTGCTCGCGCTCCAGCGCAGCGCCGGCAACGCAGCCGTCGCCCGGATGCTCCAGCGCGAGGCGGCGGCGCAGACCGGGCGCGTGGACACGCCGGTCGGGGTCGTCTACGCGAAGCCGGACCTCCAGTCCGAGCACGTCGCCGAGCTGCCGTACGACGCGCCGGTGCCCGTCAAGGGCAAGAGCGGGGACTTCTGGATCGTCGACCAGGGCTACGTGTACTGGACCGACGTCGCCGTGCAGGCGGCCGATGCGGCTCCGGACGCGGCGGCGGGCATCGACAAGCGCGACTGGCGCCAGGTGCTTCCCGAGGCGAAGGCGCGCGGCGGCAAGGGCCTCGGAAACCAGTCGGGGCACGGGTCGGCGCACGGCGACCTCGTCGCCTACCGCGCCGGCCGCGGCAATGTGCCGACCGTCACCTACAACGAGCGCAAGGGCGAGGAGATCGCCGAGGCCGGGCCGCTCCCGGACGGCGTCACGCAGGCCGACGTCGACGCCGCCGCCGAGGCGGTCGCCGGCGCGCGCGGCAACGTGCGCCAGCGCTTCATGCGGACGACCCAGTCGAGCGTCGAAGGCGCCGACTTCTTCGGCTACGAGTCGACGCCCAAGCTCGACCAGGGGCTCGCGAGCAACACCGGCCGCTCGGCGACCCAGTTCAAGGCCCAAGACGAGAACTGGCAGCAGACGGCCGACGCGTCGATCGACTATCTCAAGTGGCTCTCTGCGCCGACGACCAAGCCGTCGCAGTGCGCCGACCCGGGCGACATGCGCTGGAAGGTCTTCCGGCGAATGATGGACTGGGAGGGGATGACGTCGGCCGTGAACACGTTCGACAAGGCGAACGTGACGCTCGGCGCGGGCTTTGCCGGCTCGGCCGGCGGCGCCGTCCAGGAGAAGGGCCAGGCGCAGGAGCTCATGGGCAACCTCTTCTCGCGCAGCCCGGAGGCGGCCGGCATGTTCCTGGCCGCCGGACTCGGCGTCGACAAGGGCGAGTTCGTGGTCGTCGACCCCGCGCGCAAGTGGAAGCTGCGCGGGATGGACGCCGAGCTCTACGTGCGCGCGAACAAGGACCTGATGTCGCTGTACGTGAACGTCGCGCAGGGCTCGTTCCTCGACGACAAGGCGCAGGCGGCGCCGCGCACCGACACGCGCCAGGCCGTTCTGGACGCGAACTTCGCGACGTTCCTCGGCCACGCGCTGGCGGGCAACCCGCCGCTGGGCAGCGACGTGGACCTGGCCGCGCTGAAGGTCCACGCCGCTCACTCGGGCTTCCTGAACTGGGGTCAGGTCGGCGGCTTCGGCGGCATCCCCGAGCTGGTGCGGTTCATCTACGGCGCCGTCTCGCGCCAGCGCGCGGAGGCGATCGTCGTCGAGCCGAAGTGGCGCGCGCTGGCGCCGCCGGGCTAACCGAGCCTCCCGGCCAGCACCTCGCGCACGCCGCGCGGCTTGCGGCCGGTCAGGTCCGCGACCGTCGTGCTCACCGGCGCCGAGTACCCGAGCCGCGTCCCGATCCCGAACGTCGTGTACGCGCGCGCCAGCGGCTCCGGGAAGCCGGCGTGCTCCACCAGGCCCGCTGCGTAGGCATCGTCGTCGACGAGCAGCGCCTCGACCGGCCGGCCGCCGAGCTCGGAGTACAGAGCGGCGACGTCGCGCGCGCCGAGCGCCTCGGAGCCCGTGATGTCGTACTCCTTGCCGTCATGGCCGTCGGTGGTGAGCACGGCGGCGGCGACGGCGGCGCAGTCCGCGCGCGAGACGTAGGACACGCGGCCGTCGCCCTCGTTGCTGACGTGCCGGCCGCCGGCCAGCGCGGCCGCCGCGCCGCCGAGCAGCATCTCGGCGTAGATGCTGTTGCGCAGCATCGTCCAGCCCGCGCCGCTCGCGCGCAGGTGCTCCTCGGTCGCGCGGTGCTCGGGCATGACCGCGATCGGGTTGGAGTCCGACGGGTTGATGCCCGACGTGTAGGCGATCGAGCGGGCGCCGGCTGTCGCGGCGGCGTCGATCGCGGCCTTGTGACCGGGCACGCGCGAGCCGACCTTGTCGGTGCTGATGACCAGCATCTTGGTGGCGCCCGCGAACGCCTGCGCGAGCGATCCGGGGTCGCCGAAGTCGCCGGCCCGGACGTCGGCGCCGCGCGCCGCGAGGTCCGCCAGCTTCGCCGGGTCCCGGGTGACCAGGATCACGTCGGAGGCGCGCTCGAGGACCGCCTCGGCGACGAGGCGGCCGAGCTGCCCGGAGGCGCCGGTGATGACGATGCTCATGTGACGGTTCCTTCGCGTAGTGGACCGCGGACCGTATCGCGTGGGCGTGTCCACCGGGGGCGTTCCCCACCTCCCGGCGAGGGGCGATCCCCCGCCGCGTCCGCCTGCGGCCTCCACTGTCGCGGCACCCGCGCGCACCTAGCGTTCCAGGCATGCCGTCACCGCGCCTCCTTCTCCTCCTCGTCCCCGTCGTTGCGCTTGCGGGTTGCGCGATCGAGGACGACGGCCCGCCCGCGACCCAGACGCGCGACGTCGCCTCGTTCACGCGCGTCGACACCCCGGGCTCCGTCGACGTCCGGCTGACAATCGGCGAGCCGCAGCGCGTCCGCGTCCGCGCGGGCGAGAAGGTGATCGGCGACGTCCGCACCGACGTCCGCGACGGCACGCTGCACGTGACGTTCGACCATCACGGCTGGGGCGGCGACGACGTCGTCGTCGAGGCGTCGGTGCCGAAGCTGACCGCGATCCGCGCCGACGGCTCCGGCGACGTCGAGGCCACGGGCATCGACGCGGACGCGTTCGAGCTGCGCTCCGACGGATCGTCGGACATCGCGCTCGCCGGCCGCACCGGGCGCCTCACGCTCGAGCTCGACGGATCCGGCGATGCCGACGTCTCCGGCCTGCGGGCCCGCGATGCGCGCGTGACCTCAGACGGCTCCGGCAACGTCGAAGTCCGCGCCGAGCGGCTTGACGTCAGCCTCGACGGCTCGGGCGACGTTCGCTACCACGGGCAGCCGCAGCTCACACAGCACGACGACGGCTCGGGCGACCTCAAGCCCGTCGACTGACCCGCGGGCCTCTGCCGCTCGGCTCCGAGGTGCTCGTTCGGAGAAGATCCCCGCGGTGGACGAGCAGGGCAAGCGGGTCTCATGGGTCGAGCTGTACCTCGACCTCGTGTTCGTGCTGGCGGTCGGGCAGCTCGCGCACCTGATCTCCGGCAAGCCCGAGACCGAGAGCGTGTGGATCGCGCTCGGGCTGTTCGCCGCGCTGTGGTGGACGTGGGTGGACTTCGCGGTGCTCTATAACCGCCACGGCGCCGACGAGCCGCGGCAGCGGCTGCTGTTCCTCGCGGGCAGCGTGCCGGTCGGCGTGGCGGCGGTCGCGATCGACCCGGCGTCGACCGGTCGACCGGCGACGCGGGCGCGCCGCGAGCACGACTTCGCGGCGCTCAAGCCCGCCGACCCGGCGCTGGCGCTCGACGCGCATCACTTCGCCGAGCGCTTCGGCCTGTTCCTGATCATCCTGCTCGGCGAGGTCGTGGTGGAGGCCGGGCAGGCCTCGGTCAGCGGTCACGACCCCACCGCCGCCGGCTGGGCCGCGCTCGTCGCGGCGATGGTGCTCGCGGCCGCGCTCTGGTGGGTGTACTTCGACTCCGCGGCGGAGCTGAATCTCAAGGTGCTCGAGCTCTCCGGCGGCTCGCCGACGATGGCGCGCGCGATCTTCGCGGTCGGGCACATGCTGCCGGCGTTCGCGCTGCTGATCACGGCCGCGGGCGTCGGGCTGCTGCTGGAGGACGACCCGCCGCAGATCGCGTACTGGCTCGCCTGCGTCGGGGGCGGCATCTACCTGCTGGGCACGCGCGTGTTCCTCGCCGCCTCCACGCGCGCGTCCGGTGTCGCCCGCGTGCTCATCCTCGTGGCGACGTTCCAGCTCGGCCAGCTGCACAGCGAGCTCTCGCCGCATGCCTACCTCTGGCTGCTCGCGGCGTGGCTGGTGCTGTGCGCGGCGATCACCACGGGAGCCGGCTCCCGGGCGCAGTCGGAGATGGAGGCCGCCTGAGTTCGTTTAGACGCGCGCGGACCGGGGCACGGTGTCCTCGGGTGCGCCGGATCCTCGTCCTGTTCTTCGTCCTCGCGCTGGCGGCGCCGGCGAGCGCCCACCCGCGCCCGCCCCACTGGACGCCGGCGCCGACCGGGTCGACACAGCAGTTCCGCGGCCTGGACGCCGTGAGCAAGCGGGTCGCCTGGGTCGGCGGCAGCGCCGGCCAGGTGCTGAGGACGACCGACGGCGGCGCGAGCTGGCAGGACATCTCACCGCCCGGGAGCGCCGGCCTGCTGTTTCGCGACGTCGAGGCGCAGGGCGCCGACCGGGCGAGCGTGCTGGCGATCGGCAGCGGGGACGCGTCGCGCATCTACACCACCTCCGACGGCGGCCGCCAGTGGACGCCCGCGTTCGTCAACGACGACCCGAACGCGTTCTACGACTGCATGGCCTTCTATGCCGGCAACGGGCCCGACATCGCACCGAGGGATTCCCTGACGGCACGCGGCCGTCGCGGCCTCGCGCTCAGCGACCCGGTCGGCGGCAAGTTCCGGATCGCCGCGACCGACGACGGCGGCCTCAGCTGGCACGTGCTCCCGAATGCCGGCATGCCGCCGGCGGCCGACGGCGAGTTCGCGTTCGCGGCCAGCGGCACCTGCCTGGTGACCAGCGGGCGCGACGCGTGGTTCGCGACCGGCGGCGGCGCCGCACGGGTGTTCCACTCGCGCGACGGCGGCCTCACGTGGAGCGCCACCGCCGCGCCGATCCCTGCCGCCGAGGCGGGCGGCGTCTTCTCGCTCGCGTTCCGCAACCCGCGCGAGGGCGCGATGGTCGGCGGCGACTTCACCGCGCCCACCACCGGCACGCGCGCCTCCGGGTTCACGCGCGACGGCGGCGCGACCTGGCAGCCGGGCGGCGATCTCTCCGGCTATCGCTCCGGCGTGGACTGGGTCACGTTCTCGCGCGCGACGCTGATCGCGGTCGGGCCGACCGGGTCCGACGTCAGTGAGGACGGCGGCCGCACCTGGCGCGCGTTCGACACCGCCGCCTACGACGCGGTCGACTGCGTGCCGTTCACGTGCTGGGCGAGCGGGCCCAACGGCGCCGTTGCCGTGCTCGGCCGCTGATCCTCATGGGATGAGCTCCGCGGTCGCGGCGATCAGCGCCTCGGTGGCCGCGCCCGTCGCGACCGGCGGCTGGACGACGAGCCGGTCGACGCCTGCGTCCGCGTATGCGCGCACGAGCCCGGCGTCGAGCGCGAGCGGCGGCGTGAGCGTGATCTCGACGTGCGCGGGCAGCGCCTTGCGCACGCCCGCGACCTGCTCGGGCGTCTGCTCCCAGCCGTACCAGCCCGTGGCCTCGCGCGCCGCCCGCCGGAGGGCTGCGGGAGACTCGCCGCCGATCACGATCGGCGGGTGCGGGCGCTGCAGCGGCCGCGGGCGCTGCAGCACGCCGTCAAACGTCACGAAGCGGCCGTCGAACGACGGCACCGGCTCATCCCACAGGGCTTTCATCGCGGCCAGGCTCTCGTCGGTCCGCGCGCCGCGCTCGGACAGCGCGGCGCCGAGCGCGCCCAGCTCCTTCTCGAGGTAGCCGGCGCCAAAGCCGGCGATCAGCCGCCCGCCCGAGAGCACGTCGAGCGACGTCAGCTGCTTGGCCAGCAGCACGGGCTGGCGCTGGGGCAGGATGATCACGCCGAGCCCGAGCTTCACCCGCGTCGTCACCGCGGCGAGGTGCGCGAGCGCGACGACCGCCTCCAGCCGCGCCTCGCGCGCGTCGTCGGGCGCGTCGAGCGGCAGCGCCACGTGATCGCCGACCCAGAGCGACTCGAAGCCCGCGTCCTCGGCGAGCCTCGCGCGCGCGGCGAATGCGCCGGCGGGCGTGTTCTCGCCCTTGTGCAGTCCGTAGAGGCCGAACTTCATACGTCGCACGCTAGTAACTTCGGGCGCCGGTGCGTGAGTGCTGGCCGCAGAACGCGATGGACGACCCCGGCGAGATCGCCGCGTTCCACGACCGCTGCACCGACCTGATGCGCGAGCTGCTGGCGGCGCTGGCGCAGGGTCCCGCGCGGCCGCGCCCGTTCCCGGAGATCGAGGACGCGATGGGCTGGCCGCGGCGGCGGATCTCCTCGGTGCTCGGCGGCAACGGACGGATGCGCAAGCTCGAGTTCCGCGGGCGCCGCCCGTATCACTTCCAGGACGAGCAGCAGTCGGCCTCGGGCCGCTGGGAGATGTGGATGGACGCCGGGCAGGCGCGCGCCGTGCTGGCGGCGTGTCGAGAATCCGATCGCCGCTAAGCGACATGCTCACATCTCACCCTCACATAGCGCGGCGCCGCTAGGCTCGGCCGTCGATGGAGCCGGACGCCTTCGACCTCGATGCGGCGGGACTGCGCGCCGACGGCGCCGACCTCGCGGCCTACGTCGAGGTGCTCGCGCGAAAGCTCGAGGACGCGCTGCCGCGGCAGACCCAGGTCCGCCGGCGCTCGAAGGGCCTGCTCTCGCGCGAGAAGGTCGTCGACACGATCGAGGTCACGCTCGGCGAGTTCCGCTACACGCTCGCACGCGACGGCCGCGCGGCGCGCGCCAAGGAGGTCCGCGGCGTCGTGATCAAGCGCGAGGACCTCGAGCTCGAGGCCTGGGTGGGCGGCCTGGCGGGCGAGCTGCGCGAGCTGGCCGCCGGCAGCGCCGAGGCGCGCGCCGCGCTCGAGCGGTTGGTGGGCTGAATGGGCTTTCTCGACCGCATCCTCGGCGGGGGCGGCGACGACGACCCCGCGACGCGTGAGGACATCGCGCGCGTCGAGCGCGGTGGGATCCCGCTCGCCGCCGAGCGGCGCGTGCTCGAGCTCGCGAGCGGCGAGGGCGCGTTCACCTCGGGCCTCTCGATCGCCGACTTCGCGCTCTCGCGGCTGGATCGCGTGCGGCCGATCTGCCAGGTCATGGGCAGCTCGATCTACAAGGTCGGCTGGCAGAACTTTCCGTGGAGCTCGAGCTGGGGCCAGGGCTCGCTGACCGAGCTGCGCGCGCTGACCGACGCCTGGAACCACGCGCGCTCGCTCGCGCTCGGGCGGCTCGAGCAGGAGGCCAAGCTCGCCGGCTGCCATGCGGTCGTCGACGTCACGTTCGAGGGCAACCGGCACGAGTTCCTCGACGACGAGATCGAGATCGTCGTCAACGGCACCGCGGTGCATCTGCCGGAGGGCGGTGAGGCGCCGGTGCTGACCGACCTCTCGCTGCCCGACTACACGCTGCTGCGCCGCGGCGGCTACCGCCCGGTCGGCGTCGTCACCAGCAGCTCGGTCTTCTACATCGTGCCGACGCAGTCCACTCGCCGGGCGACGACCGGGTGGCAGCGCTATCAGCCCAACCAGGAGTTGACCGACTTCACCCAGGGCGTCTACGCGGCGCGCGAGATGGCGCTCGCACGGATAAATGACAAAGCAAGAACGCTCGGGGCCGGCGGGATAGTCGGCGTGCAGATCGAGCACGACATCTCAATTCGCGAGGTCGACAACGGCGGCAAGCGCGAGGACCTGATCGTGACGTTCCACATCCTCGGCACGGCGATCGCGCCGTCCGGCGACACTACCCCGGTAGCACCGAAGCCGATCCTGCGGCAAGGAGCCACATGAGCGCATACGACCCGACGTCGCTGGAGGGCGTGCCCGAGGCCGGGCGCGGGCGGCTGGAGCAGAACAAGCGCGGGCTGTTCACGTCTGACCTCTCGGTCGCCGAGTTCCTGCTCGTCAAGGAGGCGGGCTTCGACCCGCTCGGCCTCGTCGTCGGCTCGTCGATCTACCACATCGGCTTCCAGCAGTCCTCGTGGAAGCGCAGCGAGGAGATGGTGGTCCTCTCGGAGGCGATGTACACCGCGCGCGAGCTCGCGATGACGCGGATGGAGGAGGAGGCCGACCAGCTCGGCGCCGACGGCATTGTCGGCGTGCGGCTGGAGATCGGCCGCTACGACTGGGGCCAGGACATGGCCGAGTTCCTCGCCATCGGCACGGCGATCAAGCACCGCGGCGGCGAGCTGCACCGCGCGCCCAACGGGCGCCCGTTCACGAGCGACCTCACGGGCCAGGACTTCTGGACCCTGCTGCGCACCGGTCACCGACCGGTCGGCATGGTCATGGGCTCCTGCGTCTACCACGTCGCGCACCGCGGGATGCTGCAGTCGTTCAAGCAGATGGGCCAGAACGTCGAGCTGCCGAACTTCACGCAGGCGCTCTACGACGCGCGCGAGCTGGCGATGTCGCGCATGCAGGCCGAGGCGGAGGAGGTCAAGGCCGAGGGCATCGTCGGCGTGCAGCTGAGCGAGCGCAACCACGGCTGGGGCTCGCACGTGATCGAGTTCTTCGCGCTCGGCACCGCGATCGTCCCCTACGACGAGCCGCGCGAGATCCCCGTGCCGACGCCGGTGCTCGACCTCAGCCGCTGAGCCTCGCGCGCTCGTCGTCGGTGAGCGGCCGCGAGCGGGCGCGTTCGGCGTCCCACGCGACGATCACCGACGCGATCTCGGCGACGACGCGGCCGTCCGGCGCGGTCAATCGCTCACTGAGGGTCACGCTCGAGCCGCCGACGCGCTGCGGCGAGAGCTCGACGTGGGCGAAGCGGTCCTCCCACAGCAGCGGCGCGCGGTAGTCGATCTCGAGCCGGGCGATCGCGTAGTCCCACGTCGTCCGGACCGCGAGGACCGCGTCGAGCCAGCGGCTGCGCGCGTGCTCGGCGAGCGCCACGAGCGCGATGTGGCTGACGTGGCGGTAGGCGTCGACGTCGGACCAGCGGATCTCGACGTCGACCCCTGAGGCCATGGCGCGAAAGATAGGGACGCGCTGCCGGCGCGGCGACTCGCCGCGCCGGCAGCTCGTCGTCAGCAGGCGCCCGGGTTCGCCGCGCCCGGCGGCAGGCAGAGCGTGGAGGTCTTCGGCGTGTGGCCGCGGCGCAGGTGGAAGCGCACGACCTTGCCGACGGTGTTCGGCGACGTGATCGTGACCTCGATCCGGGCGCCGTAGCGCAGCCGGCGCTTGAACATGCGGGTCATCGTGACCTTGCCCTGCGCGTTGGTCGTGTACGTGCGCGGCTTCGGGCAGTGCCTTCGCTTCGGCGCGCACGCGACGGAGACCGTCGCGCCCGCCGGCGCGTCGCTTACGCGCAGGCGGACCACGCGCGTCCAGCGGCCGCGGACCGAGAACGAGTTGGAGACGATCGCGCTCAGCTTCCCGGCCGCGTCGACGCCGTTGCAGTCCTGGTCGATGCCGTCGTTGGGGACCTCGACCGCGCCCGGATAGACGCGCGAGTTCGTGTCGTCGCAGTCGGTCGGCGGCGAGAAGCTGTCGCGGTCGGCGTCCGTGCCCGGAGTGGGCGTCGGCGAGCCGCCGGCCGGCGGATGGCCCCACTCGCCGTTGTAGGTCGGCGGCGAGCCGTGCGCGCCGTTGCAGTTGGGCACGCCGCCGCCGAACGGACCGTAGTCGTCGCCTCCCGAGGCCTCGATCGCGCTCGCCCAGCCCCACTTGTTGTTGTCGGCCTGGGTGTAGCCGTACCAGTAGTTCTTGTAGCCGCGCGAGTTGTAGACGTCGCCGCCGCGCTGCTGGCAGACGATCCAGTTCGTGCCTTGATGCAGATAGCCGACCGTCGTGATCCCGACCACGACGAGCGCGCCACCGCTGGTGCCGTTGCCCGGCGGCCACCAGTTGCAGTTGTAGTGGCCTCCGCCGGCGTTGCTGCACGGAACCGGTGCCTGTGCCTGCGCCGTCTCGACCACGAAAAAGGCGAGCGCAACTGCGCCCGCCGCGATGAGTCCTGCCCTCATCGACCGGATTCTGTCGCAGCCCGGTTGGCGAAAGCTTGGTTGCGCTTGACTCGACCAAGACAGAACGCAATATCCGATCAGTCGATCACGTTCGCACAGAGACGAACGCACCGGGAGGGGAGAGTCGATGGGGCAGGGGGTCCGTTGGATCGCGCTCGCGGCGGTCGCCGCAACGCTGGGAAGCGCCGCGCCGGCGCGCGCCGACGACGCGCCGGGCAAGCTCACCGTGTCCACCACCAGGCCGTAGGCGACCCGAGCGGGCGCCGGCCTCGGCCGGCGCCCGCCTCGTTTCCCTTAGCGCCGCACGGTGACCGAGAGCACCGAGGAGCCGGCGCCCTGGCGCCCGGAGTCGCCCGCCCAGCGCGCGACGAACTGCGTGCTCGCGCTGACGCGGAACGCCGCGGTGAAGCGGCCGCCGTTGGCGCCCGCGGTGACGACCTGCTCGGTCCACCGGGTCGAGCCCGCCGGCCGCGCGGAGACCACGATGGTCTCGCCGCCCTGGCCGCCGTGCAGCGCACCGGTGACGGTCACGCGGCCGTTGGTGCGCCTGATTTGCTTGCGCGTCAGCCTGCGCCGCTCGGTGGTCAGCGTCAGCTGTGACGGCGTGCCCGCGTCGCCGCCGGTCGCGGTCGTGAACAGGCTGCGGAACGCGCCGCCTGCGGCCGGCGTCGACGTGAGCGCGTACGCGCGCGTGGCGGATGGGCTGATCACGGCCTCGGTGCCGGGGAACTGGCCCGTGGCGATCCGCTGCGGGCGCCAGTGGATCCCGCCGTCGCTGGTCCGGAGCACGTATGAGGCGCCGCTGTCGGCCGGGTAGCCGCGCAGCGTCAGGTAGCCCGCGGTGGTGGAGCCGAAAGCGAGCGCCAGCCCGTCGTCGGTTCCGACCCCGGGCAGGTCGGTCCAGCGGCGGCCGGCGTTGCGGGTCCGCCAGACGCGGCCCGTGGTGTCGAGCGCGTAGCCGCCGTTCGCCGACGTCATCTCGAGGTCGCGCAGCGGCAGGGCGACCGTGCGCCGGCCGCGCTTGCGGGTCGGTCCGCGCATGGCCGTCCACGAGGTGCCGCGGTTGGTCGTGCGGACGATCGCCGTCGAGCCGTGCGCGAAGATCGCGCCCCCGGCACGGTCGAACCCGTCGACCGCCGCGCGGCGCGCCGCGCCCGAGGCGACGAGCTCGAACTGGCCGCCGTCGACGGCCCGCCGCACGCCGCGCGGGCCGGCGAGCAGGACGACGTTCCCGGCGACGATCACGGCGCGCGGCGGCGCGGTCGTGCCCGGGTCGATCGTCTGCCAACTCGCGCCGCCGTTGGCGGTCAGGAACAGCCCGCCGCGCTGGTCGAGCGCGTAGCCGTTGTCGGCCGACGAGAACGACGCGTCCTGCAGGTCGGCCGAGGTGGCTACGTTGATCGCGCGCCAGGTGACGCCGCTATCGGTCGTGCGGGCGATCTGCCCGCGCGCGCCGAGCGCGAACGCGATCGCCGGGTCGGGACCGACCCGCAGGCCGAACTGGAACGAGCCGGCGATGTCGCCGCCGACCGCGACGTAGTTGCGGCCGCCGTCGTCGGAGACGGCGGTCGCGCCGCCCGAGCCGGCGGCCACCGCGCGCGTGACGGTCGCGAAGCCGGCCGCGAACAGCGGCGCGGTCGAGGCCGTGATCGGCTCGGCCGTGTCGCCGCCGTTCTCGGTCCGCAGTAGGCGATCGCCCGCCTTGGTCGACATCAGGCACAGGTCGACGGTCGCGCAGCCGATGCCGGTGATCGTGGTGCCGTTGCCGGCGGCGCGGCGCTGCCAGGTCTGCCCGCCGTCGGCCGAGCGCAGCAGCGTGTCGGGCCCGAACGCGTAGTAGGTCGTCGCGCTGACCGCGTGCAGCTGCTGCACGTTGCCGGCGGCGACGTCAGGCTCCGGCGTCCATGACGCGCCGGCGTCGGTCGTCCGGTAGGCGGTGTTGCCGCCGGCGAGGAAGACGATGCCGGCGTCCGGCGCCGAGAAGATCGCGTCGGCCGGCACGGCCTGGCCGCCGCCCGCGCTCGCCCGCGTGCCCGGGATCGCCGTGCCGCGGCCGAACGTCTGGCCGCCGTCGGTCGTGCGCAGCACGTTGCCGTCGCTCAGCAGCAGATAGCCGACCTGCGGGTTGACGAAGCTCACGGCGACGACCTTGTCCGGGCAGTCGACCTCGGCGAGCACGAACATCTTGCGAAACGTCTTGCCGCCGTCGTCGGACCGGCGCACCGTGCAGCCGCCTCCGCCGAGGATGACCACGATGTCCGGCGTGATCACCTGTAGCCGCGTGAGGTCCTGCGACGTGCCGGTGGCGAGGCCCATCCACGTCGCGCCTCCATCATCGGTGCGCAGCGCGGAGCCGTCGTCGCCGATCGCGTAGCCGCGACCGCCGCTGAAGTCGATCGCGCGGATCGTGTTGCCCTGCGGCGTCGGGTTTCCCCATTGCCAGCCCGACTGACTGACCTGGACCACGGCCCGCGCGGGCGCGGCGGCGCAGACCAGCGCCCCTGCTGCGGCGAGCAGCAGGGAAAAGCCCTTCCCTATCACTGAGATCCTCCTGAACGAACGGCGGTTGGGAGCCTGCTCAGTGAAACGGGCCTCGCAAATGGTTGCTGCGAGGTTTCTAGATGAGCGTCGTGGTTGTTACGCCGCGGCGTTCGCGTGCGCCGCGCGGACCGGCGGCGGCGTCACGAGGGCGGCGGAGACCACGAGGACGAAGGCGAACGCCTGGATGGCGATGCCGAGCGTGTCGCCCGGCATGGGGTCGCCGAAGACGACGATCCCGCCGAGGATGCAGGAGACGTTGGCGGCCGTGGAGGTCGCGGCGATGACCGGGACGGCCTCGCCGTCCTGGAGGCCGCGGGCCGAGGCGTAGAAGGCGACGACGGAAGCCATGACGGTGACCGCGAGCCACGGCGAGCCGAGGATCTCGAAGATCCCGCCTGCGCCGGTCAGCGCCTTGATGGCGACGTCGGAGACGCCGAAGAGGACGCCGGCCGCCGCGCCGAGCATCACGCCGTGGTGATGGTCGGGGGCGCCGATGTGCGGGCCGCTGATCAGCAGCGCGCCGATCACGAGCATCCCGCCCTCGAAGGTGATCATGCCCATCACCGAGTACGCGCTGTGCGCGCCGTGCGTGGCGGGCAGCGTGATGACGAGCAGCAGCAGGCCGAGCGCGGTCATCGCGACGCCGATCCACTGGCGAATGCCGACCTGGAAGCCGAAGATGCGCTCGGCGAGCACCGCGAGCATCACGACGCCGGTGCTGAGCACGGCCTGGACGACCGACAGCGGCGCGAACGCGAGCGCGGCGACGTGGAAGATCCAGGCGCCGGACGCGACGGCCATGCCGATCGCGAACCACTTGCAGCTGAAGAGTTGCCGCGCCGAGCGCAGCGGGTGGCGGATGTCGACCTGCGGCGCCTCGTTCGCGCCCTTGTGCTTGTAGAGAAAGCCAAGCTGCGTCGCAACGGCGCATGCCAGTGCAAGCAGAATGCCCAGGTTCAGCGACACAAGTGTCCTAACGTCATCTCGTTCGAAGAGTGCTCGCCTTCTCTTGGCCCTATTGGCCGTTCACCCCGGCGAGTCCTCTTCTACATCGGTTCCCCGCGCGGGACCCTTGAGCCCCGGCTTCGCGCCAGACTAGCGTCTGATGTAAATCGTTGATGAAGATGCCCGTTCGCTGCGCTGGCAAACTGGTCGGATGGGGGTGCCTCTTCTCTTGATCGACGTCGACGGGGTGCTGTCGCTCTATGGCACCGGAGACGGCGACCTGGTCGGTGTGCTCGTGGACGGCGTCCCGCACCTGCTCTCGCGCGACGCCGCGGCCGCGCTGCGCGGCGTCTCCGCGCTGTTCGAGTGCGCCTGGTGCACGGGCTGGGAGGAGCGCGCCGACGAGCACCTCCCGGGCTTGCTGGACCTCCCGCGCGGGTGGCCGTTCGTGCCGCTCGGGCCCGCGAAGGGCGCCCCGCAGTGGAAGCTCGCGGGCATCGACGCGTTCGCGGGGCCCGAGCGGCCGCTCGCCTGGATCGACGACAACCACGGGATCGCGGTCGAGGAGTGGGCGGCGGCGCGGCCGGGGCCGACGCTGCTGGTGGGCACCGAGCCGCACATCGGGATGACCGCCGCGCATGCGGACGCGCTGCGCTCGTGGGCTTCCGCGTTGCGGGTCTAGGGACTGGCGAACGTCAACTGCGGCATTAAGGGGGTGGGTCCGATTGGCTCCGGGCTCCCGCCTCGGGTTTGTCGGGCATAGGTCGACAAAGTCGAGGCGTGTCGGCTTTCTCAGCTAGAGCACCAATAACTCGTCACGCGCTCGCGAGGCGGGCAGCCAGGCTGACCCCGCCCTCCTTACTGGCGCAGTTCGCTCAAAGCCCGAGCAGCTTGCGCAGGAGCGAGCGCAACTCGGCATCGCCGTCGGCGCCGATCGGCGCCACCAGCTCCCGCGTCGTCGCGTCGAGGTCATCGTGTGCGGCCTCCAGGGCCGCGCGCCCCGCAGCCGTGACGACGAGCGCATTCGAGCGCCGGTCCGACGGGTCGCGGCGCCGCTCGACCATCCCGCGCGCCTCGAGCGCGTCGACCATCTCGACCACGACCGGTCCGGACACGCGCAGCCGGTCGGCGAGCTCGCGCTGGGACGGCACGCCGCCGGCCAGCGCGGTCAGGGCGCCGAAGTGCCGGATCTCGATCCCCAGCGGCCGCAGAATCTCGTCGGCGCGCGTGCGGAAGCGGTGGTGGGCCTGCGCGATCAGGAAGCCGAGCCGGCGCGAGAGCGCGGAGTCCGGCGGCTGTACGAGCGCGTGCAGGAGCTCGATCAGCCGGTCGCGCTCGGCGTCGCTCAGCGCCGCCGCCAGCTCCGCCTCGCCGATCTGCATCTGGGGCATCATCGCCACGAGCGCTTTGCGCCCCGCGGCGGTCGGGTAGAGGGCGTAGGAGCGCCGGTCCGCCGGATTGCGCCGGCGCTCGACCAGCCCTCGCGCCTCGAGCCCGTCGATCAGCTTGACCATCATGCTGCGGTTGACGTGCAGGCTCTTCACCAGCTGCTGCTGCGAGCACGGGCCGAGGGCTTCGAGCGTCGAGAGCACACCGGCGTCGCGCGGATGCGCCCCGGGTGGGAAAGTCTTCGGGACGAGGCTCGCGGCGCGCAGGAACGCGGTGCGCAGCAGGTAGCCCGTGTAGTCCGTGAGCTCGGCCATGACCGAAGGCGACTATAAGGCTTCCAGCCACATCATTAGGCGAGTGGACGATTAGGTGAATCGATTGTAAGGTGATCGCATGGAACGCAAGTGGTGGACTCTCGTAGCGGTCGCGGTCGGCGTCTTCATGCTGCTGCTCGACATCACGATCGTGAATGTCGCGCTCCCGGACATCCAGAAATCGCTGGGCGCCTCGTTGTCGGACCTGCAGTGGGTGATCGACGCCTATGCGCTGACGCTCGCCGCCCTACTGCTGACCGCCGGCTCGCTCGCGGACCTCTACGGCCGGCGGAGGGTGTTCGCCATCGGCATCGTGGTGTTCACGCTCGGCTCGCTGCTCTGCGGCCTGGCCGGGAGCCCGCTGTTCCTCACGCTCTCGCGCGCGTTCCAGGGAATCGGCGGGGCGATCATGTTCGCGACCAGCCTCGCGCTGATCTCGAGCGCGTTCCAGGCCGGCGACCGCGGCACCGCGTTCGGGGTCTTCGGCGCCGTCACCGGCGTGGCCGTCGCGGTCGGCCCGGTGATCGGCGGCGCGCTGGTCAGCGGCCTGAGCTGGCGCTGGATCTTCCTCGTCAACATCCCGGTCGGCGTCGTCGCGCTCGCGATCACGCTGCGCGAGGTCGAGGAATCGCGCAACCCGCACGCGCGCCGCGTCGACCTCGTCGGCCTGCTGACGTTCAGCGCTGGGCTCGCGGCGCTCGTGTTCGGCCTGATCCGCTCCAACGAGGACGGCTGGGGCTCGAGCACGGTCGTGACCAGCCTGCTCGCCTCCGCGGTGCTGCTCGTCGCGTTCGGCTTCGCCGAGCTCAAGCAGCGCGAGCCGATGCTCGATCTCTCGCTCCTGCGCAAGCCGACGTTCGTCGGCGGGCTGATCGCCGCGTTCTCGATCTCCGCCTCGCTGTTCGCCGCGTTCCCGTACCTCGTGCTCTACCTGCAGAACCTGCTCGGCCTGAGCGCGATCGAGGTCGGCGTGCGCTTCCTCGTGCTCAGCGGCCCGATCTTCATCACCGCGGCGATCGCCGGCCGCCTCTCGGACAGGGTCTCGCCGGCGTACCTGATCGGCCCCGGCTTCGCGTTCATCGGGCTCGCGCTGCTGCTGATGCGCGGAATCGCCGTCAGCGACGGCTTCTCGCACCTCGTCCCGGGCTTCATCCTCGCCGGCGTCGGCGCCGGGCTGGTGAACGTCCCGCTGGCGAACACCGCGGTCGGCGTCGTCGAGCCGGCGCGCGCGGGCATGGCGTCGGGCATCAACTCGACGTTCCGGCAGGTGGGGATCGCGACCGGCGTGGCGGCGCTGGGCGCGATCTTCGCCCACCACGTCGACCCGGCCCGGCCGAACCCGCAGGGCTTCGTCGACGGGCTGAATGCGATCCTGCTCGTCGGCGCTCTGCTGGCCCTCGTCGCCGCCCTCACATCGCTGTTCCTGATCCGCCGCAGCGACTTCGTCACCGTGACCTCGGAGCCCGAGCCAGCCGGTACAGTTGTACGCAGCGGCGCATGAGAGTCGCCGAGATGGAGCAACGGAGGGGCTGGCACACGGCGTGCTGTCGCTGCGCGACCTGCTGCGCGAGATGGATGTCCGAGTCGTGGCCGGTGAGGCCGGGCTCGACCGCGCCGTCCGCTGGGTGCACATCTCCGAGCTCGCGGACCCGACGCCGTGGCTGTCGGGCGGCGAGCTGCTGCTCACCACCGGCCTGCAGCTCGGCGACGACGCCGAGCAGCGCGAGTACGTCGGGCGGCTCTCCCGCCATGGCCTGAGCGGGCTCGGCTTCGGCGCCGGCTTCTCGCACGCGAGCGTCCCGCCGGCGCTCGAGCAGGCCGCCGCCGAGCTCGGGTTCCCGCTCTTCGAGGTGCCGTACGACCTGCCGTTCATCGCGATCACCGAGAAGGCGTTCACGCACCTGGTCAACGAGCACTACGCGGTGCTCCAGCGCGCGCTCTCCGCGCACGAGCGGCTCGAGCGGATCGTGCTCTCCGAGCGCGGCCTGGACGGCGTCGCCAACGCGCTGTCGTCGATGATCGGCGGCGCCGCGCTCATTCTCGACGCGCGCGGAGAGGTGCTGGCCTCACGCGCCGGCCGGGTGACGCTCGGCGCCGCCGCGACGAGGGCGCTCGGCGCCGAGCTGCGCCGCCGCACGCGCGCGGGCAGCCGGCGCGGCTACGTGCCGGACGCGCTGCCGCGCGCGCTGGCGCTCCCGGTCGCCCGGCGCGAGTCGTCCTCGGGCGACGGCCCGCTGCCCGACGCATGGCTGATCGCCGCCAAGGACGCTGGCCCGCTGAGCGAGCTCGACCGCCTGACGCTCCACCAGGCGGTCACGGTGATCGCGCTCGAGCTGCTGCGCCGCCGCGTCGCCGACGACACCGAGCGGCGCCTGGCCGGCGACGTGCTGAGCGCGCTGGTGTCCGGCGAGCTGGCCGGCGCCGACCTGGCCCGCCGGCTCGAGCCGTTCGGGCTTCACGAGCGCGCCGGCGCGCTTGTGCTCGACCCGCCGCGAGCCGCCCGCAACGCGACCGAGGACGCGCTCGCGCGCGGCGTGCGCGACGAGGCCGGCGGCGGGCTCGTGGCTCCCGCCGGGCGCTTCCTGTGCGCGCTGCTGCCGGCCGGCGCCGACGACGAGCTGTTCGCGCTCGGAGAGCGAATTCGCGCGCGCGTCGCGCGCGAATGCGGTCACGAAGTCTCCGCAGGGGCCGGACGTAGCGTCCCGCTCGCCGACCTGCGGCGCGGCTTCCACGAGGCGCGCTGCGCGCTGGAGGCGCGCGAGCTCGCGGTCAACGGCGACAGCGACGGGCGCGGCGCGCTCGCCACCTACCGCGACCTCGGCTCCTTCCAGCTGCTGCTCTCGCTGCAGGACGACGACGCGCTGCGGCTGTTCTGCGACTCGATCCTCGCGCCGATCGAGGACTCCGAGGGCACCTACGGCGGCGAGCTGATGCGCTCGCTGGAGGCCTTCATCGAGTGCAACGGCCAGTGGGAGCGGGCCGCGCGAGCGCTCTATTGTCACCGCCACACGCTGCGGTACCGGATCCGCCGCGTCGAGGAGCTGACAGGCCGTTCGCTGGACTCCGCGCGCGATCGCATCGACTTCTGGCTCGCCCTTCGGGGTAGAGAGCTGATCCAACCAGAGAGGACCACATGAAGGTCGGCGTCCCCACCGAGATCAAGACGGACGAATACCGCGTCGCGCTGACACCGGCGGGCGTCCGCGAACTGGTCGAGCATGGTCACGAGGTTGCGGTCCAGGCCGGGGCGGGCGAGGGCTCCGCGATCACCGACGAGGAGTACACATCGCAGGGCGCCCGTGTCGTGCCGGACGCCGACGCGGTGTTCGCCGAGTCCGACATGATCGTCAAGGTCAAGGAGCCGCAGCCGTCCGAGGTCGCACGGCTGAAGCCGCACCACACGCTGTTCACGTACCTGCACCTTGCGCCGGATCCCGAGCTCACGCGCGGCCTGGTCGAATCGGGCGCCACCTGCGTCGCCTACGAGACCGTCGAGGACGGGCGCGGACGGCTTCCGCTGCTGGCGCCGATGAGCGAGGTCGCGGGCAAGATCGCCACGCAGGCGGGCGCGTTCATGCTCGAGAAGCCGCTCGGCGGACGTGGGATCCTGCTCGGCGGCGTGCCGGGCGTCGCGGCGGCGAAGGTGATGATCATCGGCGGCGGCGTGGTCGGCATGAACGCGGCGTTCATCGCGCTCGGCATGGAGGCGACGGTCTTCGTCTACGACCGCAACATCGACCGCCTGCGCGAGCTCGACATCGCGTTCAACGGGCGCGCCGACACGTGCTACGCGTCGACGCTGGACATCGAGCAGCGGCTGCCCGAGGTCGACCTGGTGATCGGCGCCGTGCTCGTCCACGGGGCCAAGGCGCCGTACGTGATCCGGCGCGAGCAGCTCTCGCTGATGAAGCGCCAGGCCGTGCTCGTCGACGTCTCGATCGACCAGGGCGGCTGCTTCGAGACCTCGCGCCCCACCACGCACAGCGACCCCGTGTACGAGGTCGACGGCGTCCTGCACTACTGCGTCGCCAACATGCCCGGCGCCGTGCCGGTGACCTCGACGCGCGCGCTCACCAACGCCACGCTGCCGTACATCCTGCACGTGGCCGACAAGGGCGTGGCGGTCGCCGCGCAGGAGAACCCCGGCCTGGCCAAGGGCGTCAACGTCGTCGACGGCAAGGTCACCTACCGGCCGGTCGCCGAGGCGACCGGCCAGCCCTACGCGGACCTCTTCGAGGCACTGTCATCGCCTACGACGCCCTGATCGTCGGCGGCGGCCACAACGGACTGGTCGCCGCCGCCTACCTCGCCCGCGCCGGCCGCTCGGTGCTCATGCTCGAACGGCGCGACCACATCGGCGGCGCCGCGGTGTCCGAGCGCCCGTGGGACGGCGTCGATGCCCGCCTGTCGCGCTACTCCTACCTCGTCTCGCTGCTGCCGCACGCGATCGTCGACGAGCTCGGGCTGGCGATCGAGCTGCGGCGCCGCACGGTGTCCAGCTACACCCCGCGCCCCGACGGGAGCGGCCTGCTGGTGTCCGCGCACCGTGGCCCGCACCGCCGCTGGGACGAGTTCTACGCGATGACCTCGCGGGTCGGCCAGTCCGTGTTCCCGACGCTGACCGAGCCGCTGATGACGCGCGAGCAGCTGCGCGCGCGCGTCGGCGACGACGAGGCGTGGGAGGCGCTGGTCGAGCGGCCCCTGAGCGAGACGATCGAGCAGTGGTTCGACGACGACCTCGAGCGCGGGATCGTGCTCACCGACGGGTTGATCGGCACCTTCGCGAGCGCCGGCGAGGCGACGCTGCGCCAGAACCGCTGCTTCCTCTACCACGTGATCGGCAACGGCACGGGGATGTGGGACGTGCCGGTGGGCGGGATGGGCGCGGTCACCGATGCGCTCGCCGCAAACGCGTGGGCGGCCGGCGCCGAGCAGCGGACCGGCGTCGAGGTGACCCGGATCGAGACCGACGGCGAGCGCGCGCTCGTGCACTGGGACGGCGGCTTCGCCGAGGCCGACCACGTGCTGGGGAACGTCGCGCCGGCGGTGCTGGCGCGGCTGCTGGACGAGCCGGCGCCGCGCCCGGAGCCCGAGGGCGCGCAGCTGAAGGTCAACTTCCTGCTGTCGCGGCTGCCGGCGTTGCGCGACCCCGGCGTGGCTCCGAGCGAGGCGTTCGCGGGGACGTTCCACGTCAACGAGTCCTACGCCCAGCTCGCGCACGCGTACGCGTGCGCCGCCGCGGGTCGCTTCCCCGAGGTCGCGCCGTGCGAGATCTACTGCCACTCGCTGACCGACCCGTCGATCCTCGGCGCCGACCTGCGCCGTGCGGGCGCCCAGACGCTGACCTGCTTCGTGCTGCACATGCCGGCCCGGCTGTTCCGCGCGAACCCCGAGGCCGCCAAGGCGGAGGCGATCGCCGCGACCCTGCGCTCGCTCGACAGCGTGCTGGCCGAGCCGATCGAGGAGTGCCTGTGGATCTCGCCGTCCGGCGAGCCGTGCATCGAGGCCAAGACGCCGCTCGAGCTCGAGGCCGAGCTGGCGATGCCCGGCGGCAACATCTTCCACCGCGACCTCGCGTGGCCGTTCGTCGAGGACGAGGCCGAGGCCGGCACCTGGGGCGTCGAGACGGCGCACCCGAATGTGTTCATCTGCGGCGCGGGAGCCCGACGCGGCGGAGGCGTGTCCGGCATTCCGGGGCACAATGCCGCGATGGCCGTCCTCAATCGCGTCGCGCGCTAGATGCCCGGCTACATCGGCGCGCTCGACCAGGGCACGACGAGCACGCGCTTCATCGTGTTCGACCGCGACGGGCGGATCGTCGCCGCCGTGCAGCGTGAGCACGAGCAGATCAATCCGCGCGCGGGGTGGGTCGAGCACGATCCGAAGGAGATCCTCGCGCGCACGCGCGAGGTGGTCGAGGCCGCGGCCGGCGACCGCGAGCTGGCGGCCATCGGCATCACCAACCAGCGCGAGACGACCGTCGTGTGGGACCGCGAGACCGGCGAGCCGGTTCACAACGCGATCGTCTGGCAGGACACGCGCACCGACGAGCTGGTGCGCGGCTACGGCGACCCCGACCAGCTGCGCGAGCGCGTCGGGCTGCCGCTCTCGACCTACTTCAGCGGCCCCAAGGTCGCCTGGATCCTCGATCACGTCGAGGGGGCGCGCACGCGCGCGGAGGCGGGGGAGCTCGCGTTCGGCACGGTCGACAGCTGGTTGCTGTGGAACCTCACCGGCGAGCACGTGACCGATGTGACCAACGCGTCGCGCACGCTGCTGATGGACCTCGAGACGCTCGACTGGCATAAGCCGAGCCTGGAGCTGATGGGCATCCCGCGCGCGCTGCTGCCCGAGATTCGCAGCTCCAGCGAGCCCTACGGCGAGGCGTTCGGCACCACGATCGCCGGCGTGCTCGGTGACCAGCAGGCGGCCCTCTTCGGGCAGACGTGCTTCGAGCGCGGCGAGGCGAAGAACACGTACGGCACCGGCTCGTTCCTGCTCGTCAACACCGGCGGCGAGATCGTGCGCTCGCCGCAGTTGCTGACCAGCGTCGGCTACAAGACGCCGGACGGCGACGCGGCGTACGTGCTCGAGGGCTCGATGGCGGTCACCGGCGCGCTGGTCCAGTGGCTGCGCGACCGGCTGCGGATCATCGAGACCGCGCCGGAGGTCGAGGCGCTCGCGCGCAGCGTCTCCGACAACGGCGGCGTCTACTTCGTGCCCGCGTTCAGCGGCCTGTTCGCGCCGCGCTGGCGCGACGACGCGCGCGGCGTGATCGTGGGCCTGACCGCCTACGCGAGCCGCGGCCACATCGCCCGCGCCGCACTGGAGGCGACCGCGTGGCAGACGCGCGAGGTGATCGACGCGGCCGGGATCCCGTTCGAGGAGCTGCGCGTCGACGGGGGCATGACCGCCAACGACCTCCTGATGCAGTTCCAGGCAGACGTGCTCGGCGTCCCGGTGGTCAGGCCCGAGATGACCGAGACGACCGCGCTCGGCGCCGCCTACGCGGCTGGCCTCGCGGTCGGCTTCTGGTCGGACCGCGACGAGCTGCGCGAGCGCTGGACGGAGGGCGCCCGCTGGGTGCCCGCGATGGACGCGGACGCGCGCGAGCGCGAGTACGCGCAGTGGAAGCGCGCGGTCGAGCGCTCGCTGGACTGGGTGCAGTAGCGCGGCCACCAGAACCTGACGCTTACGTTAGTATCAGGTTCCATGGCGGTCGAACAATCGGTGCTGCGGCGACGCATCGGCGTCGACGCCGGGCATGAGCACTACAAGTGGTGGGCGCTGTCGTGCACGAGCCTCGGCATGCTGCTCGCCACGATCAACTCGGGCACGCTGATCATCGCGCTTCCAGACCTCGCGCGCGAGCTGCACACGAGCATCCTCTCGCTTGTCTGGGTGATCCTCAGCTACATGATCTCCAGCACCGTGCTCGTGCTGTTCGCGGGCCGGCTCTCGGATCTGTTCGGCCGCAAGCAGGCCTACGTCGGCGGCTTCGTGCTGTTCGGCCTCGCGTCGCTCGGCGCCGGCTTCTCGCCCAACGGCGAGGTGCTGATCGTGTGGCGGATCCTGCAGGGGATCGGCGGCGCGTTCCTGTTCGCCAACGCCGCCGCGGTGGTCACCGACGCGTTCCCGCGCGAGCAGCTCGGGCTGGCGATGGGGACGAACACGATGGTCGCGGCCGTCGGGCTGGTGATCGGCCCGGTGCTCGGCGGCGTGCTCGTCGCGATCTCGTGGAACTGGGTGTTCTGGTTCAACGTGCCGTGCGCGCTGTTCGGCTCGGTGTGGGCGTTCATGATCCTGCGCGAGCTGGCCAAGCCAGACAGCGTCCGTGGCTTTGACATCCCGGGCGTCACGACCTTCGTGGTCGCGCTGACCGGGATCGTGTTCGGGCTCTCGCGCGGCGGCCTCGACGGCTGGACCGATCCGCTGACCTACGTGCCGCTGATCGTCGGCATCGTGCTGATGCCGGTCTTCGTCTACATCGAGGCGCACCACCGCGCGCCGATGCTCGATCTCACGATCTTCAGGAACCGGCTCTTCGCGGCTGCCACCGCCGCCGCGTTCATCAACGGCCTGTCGCGCTTCGCGCTGTTGTTCCTGTTCGTCTTCTACTTCCAGGGCGTCAAGGGCGACGATCCGATCAAGGCCGGCATCGAGCTCGCGCCGATGGCGATCGGGATGCTGATCGCGTCGCCGCTGGCCGGCATCTGGGCCGACCGCCGCGGCTCGCGCACGCTGGCCGCGCTCGGGATGCTGCTCGGGGCGTTCGCGCTGGCCGGGATGACGACGCTCGGCGTCGACACGCCGTACGCCTGGTCGGCGTTCTGGCTGTTCGCCGTCGGCGTGTCGAGCGGCATGTTCAACAGTCCGAACACGGCGGCGATGATGGGCACCGTGCCGCAGCACCGGCGCGGGATCGCGGCCGGCGCGCGCACGATGCTGCAGAACACCGGCGCCGTCGTCTCGATCGCGTTCGTCCTGGCGATCGTCACCTCCTCGGTGCCCAAGCAGACGCTGTTCGCGATCTTCTCCGGCGTGGCCACCGGGCTCTCGGACGCGAAGCTCGACCCGTTCATCCAGAACATGCACACCGCGCTGTGGGTGCTGGCGGCGACGTCCGTGCTCGGCACGATCGTGTCCCTCATGCGACCGAAGTCGTCATGAGCGCCGTCCTCCCACGCACGCTGCGGATCGGCGAGCTGGCCCGCCAGGCCGGCACGACGCCGCGCACGGTCCGCTACTACGAGGAGATCGGCCTGCTGGCGGCGGCCGAGGAGCGCGGCGCCGGCGAGCACCGCACCTACTCGCCGGCCGACCTCGAGCGGCTGCGCGAGATCCTGCGCCTGAAGTCGCTGCTCGGTCTCTCGCTCGACGAGCTGCGCGACGTGATGGCCGGCGAGGACGCGCGCGCCGCCCGCCGCGCCGCCTGGGGCGCGACCGAGGACCCCGCCGAGCGGCGGCGGATGCTCGCCGAGGCGCGCGCGCACGTCGAGTCGCTGCTCGCGCACGTCTCGCGCCACAAGGCCGACGTCGACGCCTACGAGGCCGAGCTGCTCGCGCGGCTCGAGCGGATCCGGGCCGCGGGAACCTAAGCCTTCGCTGCTAATCTGCTCCGCCGTATGCCGACGACGTCCCAGTTGGTCCGCAAGGGCCGCAACCCGAAGACGAAGAAGCTGGCCACTCCGGGCCTGAAGTCCGGCAAGGGCCGCAAGAAGAAGGTTGCCGCTCCGCAGCGCCGCGGCGTCTGCACACGCGTCTACACCACCACGCCCAAGAAGCCGAACTCGGCTCTGCGCAAGGTGGCCCGCGTGCGTCTGACCAATCAGATGGAGGTCACGGTCTACATTCCCGGAGAGGGCCACAACCTGCAGGAGCACTCCGTGGTGCTGGTGCGCGGCGGCCGCGTCAAGGACCTTCCGGGCGTCCGCTACAAGGTCGTCCGCGGCACGCTGGACGCCGCCGGCGTGTCGGACCGCAAGAAGGCCCGTTCCCAGTACGGAGTCAAGGCTAAGTGACGAGGCTGAACATCCCCTCCACCCCACCCCGATCATCCGACCTAGTTCATGCCGCGTAGAGCCGCCGCCACCATTCGTCCGGTCGAGCCGGACCCCGTCCACCGCTCCAAGCTCGTCCAGCAGGTCATCAACAAGGTGATGCTGGACGGCAAGAAGTCGACCGCCGAGCGCATCGTGTACGACGCGTTGGCGATCCTCTCGGAGCGCACGGGCAAGGATCCGGTGGAGGCGCTCGAGATCTCCATCAAGTCGCTCACCCCGGTGCTCGAGGTCCGCTCCCGCCGCGTCGGCGGCGCGACCTACCAGGTGCCCGTCGAGGTGCCGGCGCGCCGCGCCCGCACGCTCGCGGTCCGCTGGCTCGTCGAGTTCGCGCGCAACCGGCGCGAGAAGTCGATGGCGCAGCGGCTGGCCAACGAGCTCCTGGACGCGCAGTCCCAGCAGGGCGGCGCCTACAAGCGCAAGGACGACATCTTCCGCATGGCGCAGGCCAACAAGGCCTTCGCGCACTACCGCTGGTAGGCGAGCGTGATGACCGGCTTCGCCGGTATCGACGGTCGCTTGGAAGATGCTTCGCATATCTTCCCACCCCGTGCGAGCAGTTTGCGGGCGCACGCCCGCGGATAGGGCCTGTGGATGCGAGCGATCGCGGTCAATGAGTGGGGCGGTCCCGACAAGCTCGAGCTGATCGAGCTCGAGCCTCCGCCGGTCGCGCCCGACGGCGTGCTGCTGCGAATCAAGGCCGCCTCGCTGAACCCGGTGGACGCCAAGGTCCGCGATGGCAAGCTCGCGGACAAGTTCCCGCATCACTTCCCGGTGATCATGGGCTGGGACGCGGCCGGCGTCGTCGAGGCGGTCGGCCCCGCGGTGACCTGGTTCAAGCCGGGCGACAAGGCCTACGGCTACTGCCGCCGGCACGAGCTCGAGTACGGCACCTACGCCGACTACGTCACCGTGCCCGAGGGCTACCTCGCGCACATGCCGGACGGCCTCACGTTCGAGCAGGCGGCGGCGCTCCCGCTGGTCGGCCTGACCGCGCACCAGGGCCTGGAGATCCTCGGCCTGCGCGGCGGCGAGTACCTGTTCGTCAGCGGCGGCGCCGGCGGCGTCGGGCACATGGTGATCCAGCTCGCGGTCGCGCGCGGAGCGCGCGTCGCGGCCACCGCGTCACCCGCCAATCACGACTTCCTGCGCGGGCTCGGGGCCGAGCCGTTCGACTACCACGACGGCGACCTGCGCGAGCGCTGGCGCGAGTACACGGGCGGCGCGGGCGCCGACGCGGCGTTCGACATCTTCGGCGGCGAGGGGCTCGAGCAGGCGTTCACCGTGATGCGCAAGGGCGGCCGGCTCGTCTCGATCGCCGCGCCGCCGGAGCCGCGCGAGTGCTTCGAGGTGCGCTACGAGTTCGTGCGCCCGAGCGGCTACGACCTCGGCGAGCACATCACCCCGCTGGTCGACGAGGGGGCGGTGCGCCCGCACCTGCAGCAGACGTTCCCGCTCGAGCAGGCCGCCGAGGCGATGAGGGTCCTCGAGGGCGGCCACGTGCGCGGCAAGCTTGCCCTGACCGTCGGCTGAGCCGCGGACCGACGATGGGCCATCGTCGCCGGGCGCTGGTCGAGTAGGCGCTAGGAGCGGGCCAGGACGCCGGCGGCGAGCGCGAGTGCGTGCTCGGCGCCCGGACACGCGCGCGGGCCGGCCCCGAACGGGTGCCCGGTCAGGTCGACCTCGACGAGCTCGCCGCGCGGCGAGATGCGGCGCGTGAGCGGGACGGGCGGCGGGTCGAGCTTGCCGCCGGCGGCGATCAGCGCGGTGGTGGCGGCGTGCGATTGGACGAGGATCGCGATCTGCTGTGCCGCGGCCTCGGGCGGCGCGGCCGGAAGCAGCGCGAGCAGGCGCGCGACGGCGGCGTCGGCGTCGGGCGGGGCTGGCCCGCCCGCCGCGATCGTGGCCCCAACGGCGGCTCCGCCGCCGGCCGCAACGGCGGCGCCCCTCGGCGCGGGGTTGTAGTACGGCGCGATGACGGCGACCGCGTCGGCGGCGGCGCGAGCGTCGCCGGCGCCCAGCGCCTCCGCCAGCGTGAACGTGGCGTCGCCGGTGTCCCGTGCGCGCTCGCGCAGGGCGGCCGGGTCGATTCTGGCCAGGCGCTCGACGATCATGGCTCGGCGGCGGGCGTGGTCGGCGCCGGCCGAGAAGCGCGAGACCGTCGCGCGCAGCCACGACAGCGTGCCGACGGGTCCCGCCGGCGGGGCCGGCGGGACGGTGTAGGACGCGTCTTCGAGGATCGTCACGCCGCGAACGCTAGGCCCGCGGCGCTTCGTCTCCGGGCGAAGCGAGGCGCGGCGCTGGCAGCGAGCGTCGCAGCACGGTCACGACATTGACACGTCCCGCTTCACACGGGCCCGGAGCCCCGGGCTACTGCTGGATCGAGATGTCGGGCGTCGCCGTAGCCTCCGGCTTCGGCGGCGACGCCGGAGCGGTGTCGCCGGGACCCTTCGCATCGCCCGGGCCGGCGCACTCGCCCGGCTTGGCCATCTCGCACTTCTTCAGCGCGTCGGCGACGGCCGGCTCGTCGTAGTGGTCGCGGATCCAGTTCTTGAGCGTCATGCCGTCGGCGCCCGCGGGCACCGCCGCGCCGTTCTTGCGCAGGCAGTCGGCGAGGTCCGCGCCGCCGTGATCGTCGCCGGCCTTGCGCATCTCGACGCCACACGCCTTCAGGGTGGCCGTCGGCTGGCTCCCCAGCCACTGCTTGAGCTGATCGGGGGCCGTCGGCGGCTGCAGCCCATGATCGCGCAGGCACGCCGTCAGCTGCTCCACCCCGATGGCGTCGCCCGTCTTCTCATCCGGCGCGCACTTCTTGAGCGCGTCGTTGACCGACGGCTGGGAGTCGTGGGCGGAGAGCCACTGCTTGATCGCGACGCCGCGCGTGTCGGCGGGGATGTCGACGCCGTTCGTGCGCAGGCAGTTGACGAACGTCGCTTCGGAGTCCGAGCTGGGGTCGGCGCCCGCAGGGAGGGTGATGGCCGCGGCGACCGCCGCGGCGGCGGCGGTCGCGAGGACTACTGCGAGAAGTCTCTTCATGCCCTCCAGTCCACCTCGCGCCGCTGACCGCCCGGGGAACCAACCATGAACATCCGTGGAAAACGCGTCGCGCAACCGCCCGCGCACGCGAGACTGGCGACGTGCAGACCGTGCTGCTGGTCGAGGACGAGCCCGAGATCGTCGGGCTGCTGAGCGACTTCCTCGCCGACGAGGGCTTCGGCGTCGTCTCGGCCGGCGACCCGCCGGCGGCGATCGACGCGCTTTCCGCGCACGACGTCGCCTGCATCGTGCTCGACGTGATGTTGCCCGGCGGGTCGGGCTTCGACGTCTGCCGCCGGATCCGGGAGCACTCCGACGTCCCGCTGCTGTTCCTCAGCGCGCGCGGCGAGGACGAGGACAAGCTGCGCGGCCTGGCGCTCGGCGCCGACGACTACATCGTCAAGTCCGCCACCCCCGCCGAGGTCGTCGCTCGCGTGAAGGCCGTGCTGCGGCGCAGCGCGCCGCGCAACCCGCACCGGCGCGTCTACGGCCGCTTCACGCTCGATCGCGCCGCGCACGAGGTGACCGCCGACGGGCGCCCGGTCGCGCTCACCGCACGCGAGTTCGAGCTGCTCGCGCTGTTCGCCGACCACCCGCGCCAGGTGCTCACGCGCGAGCAGATCTTCGAGCGCGTGTGGGGCGACTGGGGCGACCGCAGCGCGGTCGCGGTCTACGTCCGCCGCCTGCGCGAGAAGCTCGACCCGGCGCTGTTCGCGACGGTGTGGGGCGTCGGCTACCGCTTCGACCCGCCGGCGCCATGAGATCGCTGCGGACCTGGCTCGCGCTCGGCCTGGTGCTGGCGATCGCGCTGCCGGCGGCGACCGGCGCGCTTGGCTGGATCGCCGCCAGCGGCTGGCAGGCGCACGCCGACCAGACGCGCCAGATCGCCGCCAAGCGCCTGCTCGGGACCGCGTCGATCGACACGCCCGGGCTCGCCGACCGGCTGAGCGCGCTCGGCCTGGAAGCGGAGCTGCAGCCGAACGACAAGCGAGCCGAGCTGGAGCTGGAGAAGGCGAAGCGGTCGGGCGACCCGGCCGTCTTGAAGAAGTTGGCGGCGCTCGGCGCCGGCAAGGCCGGGATCGCCGCCGGCGACGTCGCGACGGCGCCCGCCCCCGACGTGCTGACCACGCCCGGCTACGACGCGATCGCGCAGGCTCCCGACTTCAAGCGGCGGATCAACGAGGACTTTACGAACGTGACCATCGAGACCGATCGGCTGATGGGAACGCTCTTCATCCCGCGCCAGGCCATGGCGCCGCGCGTGGCCGTCGCGCTCGGCGCCGCCGCGATCGGTCTCGCCGCCGCGCTGGTGCTCGCCGTGAGTCTGCTGCGGCGCTGGGTGCTGCGCCCGCTCGCCGTGCTGTCAGCCGACGCCGACCGGATCGCCGGCGGGGAGCTCGAGGTCTCTCCGGTCCACACGCGGGCGAGCGAGGTGGCCCAGGTCGCGGGCGCCCTGCACGGCATGGCCGGAGCGCTCGGCACCGCGCTCGGAGCCGAGACGGCGGCCGAGCGCGACCGCCGCTTCCTTGTCAGCGCGATCGCCCACGACCTGCGCACCCCGCTGTTCACGCTGCGCGGCTCGCTGGAGGCGATCGAGCGCGGCATCGGCAACGGCGACGCGCTCGCCCGCGCCCAGCGCAAGGCCGACCACCTCGATCGGCTGGTCGGCGACCTGTTCGCGTTCTCGCGCGCGGAGTACGCGCGCGACGCGCACGCGCGTGAGCCGCTCGACCTCGCGGAGATCGCGCGGCGCGCGGGGGAGACGGTGGAGCCTGGCGCGATCCGGCTGGAGGTGGTCGGCGAGGCCGCAACGGAGGGCGATCCGGTGGCCCTGCAGCGCGTGCTCACGAACCTGCTCGACAACGCCATCCGGCATGCCCGCAGCGAGGTGCGCGTGCAGGTGCGCGGCGATACGGCGCCGGCGCACGGCAACGGCGCGGCGGCGCACGCCGCGACCGTCCTCGTCTCCGACGACGGGCCCGGCTTCGCGCTCGAGGACCTCCCGCACGTGTTCGAGCCGCTCTACCGCGGCGACAAGGCGCGCGGCGGCGGCGGCGCCGGACTCGGGCTGGCGATCGCGCGGCGGCTCGCGCGCGCCCACGGCGGCGACGTCGAAGCCGCCAACGCGCCCGAGGGCGGCGCGCGCGTTACCGTGACGCTGCCTTGCCCCTCCAGCGCAAGTCCGCCGTCTCCGGCACGCGGACCGGCGGCGCGAAGTGCGTGATCGCCGTGCGGATCGACGCGACGCCGTGGCCGCTGACCGGAGAGCGGCGCGAAGCCCTGCTGCGCGACCTGGCCGATGCTGGAGATCCTCGAACGGGCCGCGCGAGAGGGCGTCACGACGCTCGAGGCGGCCACCCGGGTGGCCGACGAGCGGCTCGCGAACGGGCGCTGAGCTTCCCG
>CAWINP010000024.1:0-269038 GCA_963837485.1 uncultured Solirubrobacteraceae bacterium
CGACGCCGACCTGGAGGCCGCGGCCAACGGCGTCGTCGCGGGCATCTTCGCGGCGACCGGGCAGACGTGCATGGCCGGCTCGCGGCTGTTCGTGCAGGACGGCGCCTACGACGAGCTGATGGAGCGCCTCGTCGCGCGGGCGCGGGCGATCCGGCTGGGCGACCCGCTCGCGCCGGAGACCGAGATGGGGCCCGTGGCCTTCGCCGAGCATCGCGATGCGGTCGAGGCGCGCGTCGCCCGCGCGGTGTCCGAGGGCGCGACGCTGGCGTGCGGCGGTTCACGGCCTCCCTTCGACGGGTTCTTCGTCGAGCCGACGATCTTCTCCGGCGTCGCGCCCGAGATGGACATCGCCGTCGAGGAGGTCTTCGGCCCCGTGCTCGCCGTCCAGCGCTTCGGCTCCGAGGAGGACGTCGTCGCGAGCGCGAACGCCTCGGCATACGGGCTGGCGGCGGGCGTCTGGACGCGCGACGTCCAGCGCGCGCACCGGATGGCTCAGTCGCTCCGTGCCGGAACGATCTGGATCAACTCCTACCGCGCCGTCGGGCCGATGGCGCCGTTCGGCGGGTTCGGCGCCTCGGGGATGGGGCGCGAGAACGGGCTCGCGGCGCTCGACGAGTACACGGAGACCAAGACCGTCTGGGTCGAGCTGTCCGGCGCGACACGCGACCCGTTCACGCTCGGTTGACGAACTGCTTGCAGTAAGGAGTGGGCCCGGATCGGGAGCGGGCCGACGAGCGATCACGTTCGCCCGGCCGCGTGCCCGGTACGCGCACAAACGACCACGTCCGCACACGCCGGGGGACGCTGTGTCGAGTTTGTCGGGTATAGGCCGACAAACCCGACACGCGCCCGCGAGCCCCGTGATCGCTTCCGCCTCGCGAGCCGGGCAGCCAAGCTGACCCGCATCCCCTTACTGCCGCAGTTGACGTTCGATCTAGACAGCGGCACGCCGCCGTGATCCGCTCGATCAGCGCCGCGTGCGCGCGCTCGCCGTAGTACTCGAAGATCTCGGCGATCCGGCCCTCGCGGAACGTGACGCGCAGGCAGAGGTCGTTCTCGTACGTGCCCCCGTCGTGCAGGTCGGCGGTCATGCGCTCCTCGACGAACGCGACGTCCGGATCGGCGGTCTGGTGGAAGCGCACGCCGTCGACGCGGATCTCTCGCGCGTGGACGCCGAACGTGCTGAACAGCATCCCGAGCTCGCGGTGGCCGGTCACCGCGGGCGGGAACGGCGCGATCGGGTAGGCGACCTCGTAGCGCCCGTCGGGCTGCCAGTGGCCGAGGAACGTGTCGATGTCGCCGGCGTACAGTGCGGCGCCGGCGGCGTGCCAGGCGATCTCGTTGGTGGTCATGCCGTGTACGGTGCCGCCGCGGGCGCGCCGCAACATCGGGGGATCCCCTCGCGCGAATAGCCTTGGCGGATGCACGGTCGCGATGCGGAGCTCGAGGCGCTCGAGCGCGCTCTGGACGCGGTCGCGCGAGGCGCCCTCCGGCTGCTGCTCGTGCGCGGCGAGGCCGGGATCGGGAAGACCCGCCTGCTGTCGGAGCTGGCGGCGCGCGCGGCGGCGCAGCGCTTCGTCGTGCTCGAAGGCCGTGCGAGCGAGCACGAGCGCGACGTCCCGTACGGCCCGCTCCTCGATGCGCTCGGCGCGCCGGAGCTTGCGGCGGGCTCCGCCGGCCCGGAGCGGTGGCGGGCGCAGCGTGCGCTTGGCGAACGGATCGCGGCGATCGCGAGCGGGCGGCCGCTGCTGCTTGTCGTCGACGACGCCCACTGGGCCGATCCGGCGACGGGGGAGCTGCTCGAGCACCTGGTGCGGCGGCCGCCGGCGGAGTCGCTGCTGTTGGCGCTTGGGCTGCGGCCGGGGGCCGCCGCCGACCGGTTGCTGGCCGCGCAGAGGGCCGGGCGCGAGGTCGGCCTCGACGTGCTCGACCTGCGCCCGCTGGATCGCGCGGCGGCGGAGCCGCTGCTCGCGGGGATCCCGGCGGCCGCCGAGCGCGAGCGCCGTTTCGCGCAGTCCGGCGGCAACCCGCTGCTGCTGATCGAGCTCGCGCGCGACGGCGGCGCGCACGCGCTCCCGGGCGGGATCGTCAACGCGGTGCGCGCGGAGGTCGGCGCGCTGGCGCTGGACGCGCAGGCGCTCGCGCGCGGCGCCGCCGTCGCCGGAGACCCATTCGAGCTCGACCTGGCGGCGGCCGTCGCCGGGCTGGAGGCCGACGCCGCGCTCGCCGCGCTCGACGAGCTCGAGCGTCACGCGCTCGTGCGCGCGACCGAGCAGCCGCGCACGTTCGCGTTCCGCCACCCGGTGATCCGCACGGCGATCTACGAGGGGCTCGGCGCCGGAGCGAGGCTCGCCGGGCATGCCGCTGCCGCGCGGGCGCTGGCCGGCGCGCCGCCGCCCCTCCGCGCACGCCACCTCGCCCACGCCGCCGCACCCGGCGACACCGGCGCGGCGGCCACCCTCCGCGCCGCCGCCGCAATCGTCCGCCCGCAGGCGCCCGGCGTCGCCGCGGACTGGCTCCTCGCGGCCCGCCGCGCAGACCCGGCGACAACCGACCACATCGCGCTGGCCGGCACGCTGATCGAGGCCGGCCGCCTGGCCGAAGCCGTCGACGCGATCGACGCGGCCGCGCAGGCCGGTGTTGCGGCGGGCGGCGTTGCGGCGGGGGGTGTTGGGGCGGGCGGCGTTGCCGGAAGCGGCGCCTCGGCGTCGGGCGGCGTCACGTCCGGCGGCGACGCGCCCGCGCTCGCGGTCCTCGGTGCGGGCGTCGAGCGGCTGCTCGGCCGTCATGACGCCGCGCGCCGGCGACTCCTGGCCGCGCTCGACACGGCTGCGCCCGGCGACGCGCCCCGCGTGCTCGCCGACCTCGCGCTGTCCGCGTATCAGCGCGGCGACTACGCGGAGATCCTGCGGTGGGCCGGGAAGGCTCAGGGCGGCGACCCTGCCGTGCGGGCGGCGTCTGAGGCCCTGCTGGCCGTCGGCGAGGTCTTCGCGGGGCGGACCGCGGCCGGCGCCGGAGCGGCCGATCGCGCGCTCGCCGCGCTCGGCCAGGCGACCGACGCGCAACTCGCCGCGGTCGCGGAGCTCGCGATGGCGATCCCCTGGGGCCTGCTCGCGTTGGACCGCGTGCCCGAAGGCCTCGCCGCCGCGACACGCATCGCTGCGGCCGCGCGCGCCGGGATCGCGGCGATCGTGCACGACTTCGCGGCCGTCCTCGCGCTCGGGATGCTCGGCCGCATCCGCGACGCGGAAGCGGTTGCCGACGAGGCCGAGCAGGCGGCGCGCGTCAGCGGCAACCCGCAGCTCGTGCAGTGGGCGCTGTGGCTGCTCGCCTGGGTGCGGCTCGAGCGCGGCCGGCTCGCCCCGGCGCTCGCCGCCGCGCGCGAGAGCGTGGAGCTGGCGGACGCGCTCGACGACTCGGCGTCGGCCGTCGTCGCCAAAGCGGTCCTCGGCGCGGTGCTCGGCGCCCGCGGCGAGCACGAGCCGGCGAGCGAGCTGCTCGCCGCTTACGACATCGACCACGGCTGGATCTGCCGCTGGTCGCCGTTCCTGGTCGAGAGCGACCTCGCGCGCGGAGACCTCGCCGCCGCGCATGACCACGCCCAACGCGCGGCCGCGCTCGCGCCCGGCACCGGCATGGCGGCCGCCCGCGCCGCCGCCGCGCGCGCTCAGGCGCTCGTCGCGCTCGCCGCCGGCGACGCCCCCGAGGCCGCACGGCTCGCGCGCGACGCGGCTGGAGAGGCGACCGCCGCCGGCGCGCGGCTCGAAGCCGCCCGCGCGCAGCTCGTCGCCGGTCGCGCTCTGGCCGGCGACGAAGCCGTCGCCCACCTCACCGCGGCCGCCGAAGCCGCCGTAGGCTGCGGAGCCGAGCGCGTCGCCGCCGAAGCGAACCGAGAGCTCCGGCGCGCCGGCGTCCGCGTCGGCCGCGGCGGGCGCCGCGCGGAAGGCGCCCACGGGCTCGACGCGCTCAGCGAGCGCGAGCGCGAGATCGCCGGGCTCGTCACCGAAGGCCTGACCAACCGCGAGATCGGCGCCCGCCTGTTCCTCAGCGAGAAGACGATCGAGACGCACATGACGCGCGTCCTGCAGAAGCTCGGCCTGCGCTCACGCGCGCAGGTCGCGGCCGAGATCGCCCGCTTCAGCCCTTGAGCCCCGTGTTCGCGATCCCCTGCACGATCTGCCGCTGGAACAGCAGGAACACGCCCAGCAGCGGCACCGCCCCCAACACCGCCAGCGCCATCACCTGCGCATACAGAGCGGCATACGACGCGTTCACCGTCGCCAGCCCGACCGGCACCGTGAACAGGTTCCCCGCGCTGGTGATCACGAACGGCCACAGGAACGCGTTCCAGGCGAGCACGAACGTGAAGATCGCGACGGCGGCCGTGGTCGCCCGTGACAGAGGCATCCAGATCCGGCGGTAGATCAACCACAGCGAGGCGCCGTCGACCAGCGCGCTCTCCTCGAGCTCGGCGGGCACGGCGTCGAACGCGCGCTTGAACACCAGGACGGCGATCGGGGAGGCCAGCTGCGGGAGCACGATCCCCCAGTACGAATCCGCCAGCCCGACCGAGCTCAGCTCGACGAACAGCGGCACGATCAGCGCCTGGAACGGGATCAGCAGGCCGGCCAGCACCAGCCACTGCAGCGCGGCCGACCCGCGGAAGCGCACACGCGAGAACGCGAACGCGGCGAGGCTCGCGGTCAGCACCGTCCCGGCCGTGATCAGCGACGCGGTGACGAAGCTGTTGAACCACCAGTGCAGGATGTCGCCCTTCTGCAGCAGCGTTCGGTAGGCGTCCAGCGTCTCGGTGGTCGCGCGCCAGGAGACCGGCGCGACCGTCGTCTCGGCGTCGGGCTTCAGCGACGTCACGACCGCCCACGCGAACGGCACGAGCCAGATCACGGCGAGCACGGTCAGCGCCGCGTAGACGAAGAAGCGCCCGCCGCGCCGCGGCGCACCCACCAGCCGGGTCCCCGCGACCGTGCTCATCGCTGCGTCCTTCGCAGCAGCGCGAACAGCGCGAGCGAGATCGCCACGACGGCGAGGAAGAACACGAACGCCATCGCCGACGCGTAGCCCACGCGCGCCTGCGTGAAGCCGCTCTCGTAGATGTACTGGATCGCCGGCCGGGTCGAGTTCTGCGGGCCCGCCGTGCCGTTCTGGAGCAGGTAGATCTGGTCGAACACCTTCAGCGACGCGATCACCTGCAGCACGGTCACCAGCGCCGTCGTCGAGGTCAGCAGCGGCAGCGTGATCCGGCGCGTCTGCTGCCGCGGCGTCGCGCCGTCGGTCGCCGCCGCCTCGTAGAGCTCGCGCGGGATCTCCTGCAGCCCGGCCAGATAGAGGACGAAGTTGAAGCCGACCGTCCACCACACGGTGGCGATCACCACGGCCAGCATCGCCACGAACGGCTGGCCGAGCCAGTTCACCTCGCTCTGCCCGAGCGACGTCAGATAGGAGTTGATCAACCCGAAGCCCGGCTGGAAGAGCCAGTTCCAGATCAGCACCACGACCGACACCGGCAGCACGTACGGCGCGAAGAACGAGAGCCGGTACAGCCACTGGAAGCGGCGCACACGGCTGACCAGCAGCGCCAGCCCGAGCGCGATCCCCACCAGCGGCGGCGTGCTCAGCAGCGTGAACAGCGCCGTGTGCCACATCGCCGACCAGAAGTTCGAGTCGTTGAGCAGGTCGGTGTAGTTGCGCAGGCCGGCCCAGCTCGCGTGGCCGGTGAGCGACTTGTCGAACAGCGACGTGCGCGCCGCGGCCAGGATCGGCCACAGCAGGAACAGGATGTAGAGCACGAAGAACGGCGTTGTGAACAGCACCGCCGCGCGGGCGGGGCGCATCCCGCGGACGCGTGTCGCCGGCCGGGCTCGGGTGCGGGTGAGCGTATGAGTGGTGGTGGCCATCAGACGGGGGAGGCGACCGCCGACAGGCGATCGAGGTGGGCGTGGAAGGCGGCGAGCCCCTGGCGCGGTGACTTCGCGCCGGTGGCCACGGGCTGGAACGCGCTGCCGGCCTGCAGCTCGAGGTCCGAGCCGCTGCCGCTGTACCAGGCCGGCGGGTCATAGACGACGCTGTCGGCGACCGACGCGTAGTGGCTCTGCGGCACCAGCTTGTGGTACGCGTCGCTCTCGAACGTCGGCTTGTAGGCGGGCACGTGGCCGCCCTTCGCCCACGTCTGTCCCTGGCCGATCAACTGCGCGACGAACCCGAGCGCGGCGTCGAGCTGCTCCGGCGTGCGGTGCTTGTTCGGCAGCACGAACGTGTGCGAGTCCGCCTCCGTGTGCGCGGTGCCCAGCACGTTCGGCACCGGCCGCATGTCGAACTTCAGCTTCTGCGTCTGGAAGGTCGTTACCTCCCACTCGCCGTTGAGCGTGAACGCGGCCGTCTGGTTGCCGAACAGCGCGACCGCGGCCTGGTAGTCGACGTCGGCTCCGCCGGTGCCGCGCTTGGCCGGCTCGGCCATCCACTCGAGCGCCCGCAACGCCTTGGCGTCGTCGAGCGTGACCGTGCGGCCGGCGTCGGTCAGGATCGGTCCGCCCCCGGCCTGGCTGTAGAGCGTGAGGAACAGCCGCCACGGCGTCACGCCGCGGGTCTCGAACACGACGCCCGACTTGCCGGTGGCCTTCTTGACAGCGTCGAACGCGTCGAGCAGCGCGTCCTCGCCGTCTAGCGTCTTCAGCACCCCGTCGCCGTCGAGCAGCCCGGCCTTGCCGGCCAGCTCGGTGTTCACGTAGAGCACGAACGGATGCGTGTCGAGCGGGATCGCGTACTGCGTCCCGTCCACCTGGCCGCTCGCCCACGGCTTGGGCAGCAAGCGGTCCCGGCTCAACCCGTGCTGCGCGAGCGCCGAAGGATCGAGCGGCTCCAGCAGCCCGGCAGGCGCGAAGCCGTGCAGGCGCGTGGCGTGCACGACGGCGACGTCCGGCGGGCGTCGTGTTAACGCTCACATCGAGCGGGGTACGGGACCTGACATGCTCGTCATCGATCCCGACTTCCGCGTCGCCGACGTCGACCCGCGCGTGTACGGCTCGTTCGTCGAGCACATGGGCCGCGCCGTCTACGGCGGGATCTTCGAGCGCGACGGCGAGCACGTCCGCGACGACGTGCTGGCGCTCGTGCGCGAGCTGGGCGTGACGATCGTCCGCTACCCGGGCGGCAACTTCGTCTCCGGCTATGACTGGGAGGACGGCGTCGGTCCGGTCCGCGAGCCGCGGCTGGACCTCGCCTGGCGCTCGCTGGAGACCAACAAGGTCGGCACCAACGAGTTCCTCGCCTGGGCACGGGCGGCCGGCGCCGAGCCGATGCTCGCGGTCAACATGGGCACGCGCGGCGTCGACGCCGCCCGCTCGCTGGTCGAGTACTGCAACCTGCCGGGCGGCAGCCGCTACGCGGAGATGCGGCGTGCGCACGGCGTCGCGGAGCCGTGGGGCGTGAAGGTGTGGTGCGTCGGCAACGAGATGGACGGCCCGTGGCAGATCGGCGCCAAGGACGCGGTCGCCTACGGCAAGCTCGCCAACGAGGCGGGCAAGGCGATGCGCCTGGTCGACCCCGGCATCGAGCTGGTCGTCTGCGGCAGCTCGAACTCCTCGATGCCGACGTTCGGCGCGTGGGAGGACACCGTGCTCGACCTCGCATGGGACGTCGCCGACCACATCTCGCTGCACACCTACTACGACCCGGCGCGCTTCCACACGCTCGAGGACTACCTCGCCTGCTCGCGCGACCTCGACCAGATGATCGAGACCGTGGCCGCGACGGCCGACGCGGTCGCCGGCCGGCGCCGGTCGCGCAAGCGGATGTCGCTCAGCGTCGACGAGTGGAACGTCTGGTACCAGTCGGCGAACTCGCACAACCGCGGGCCGGAGGTCGGCTTCGAGGTCGCGCCGGCGATCGCCGAGGACACCTACACGGTCGCCGACGCGCTCGTGGTCGGCAGCCTCCTGATCACCCTCCTGCGCCACGCCGACCGCGTGCGGATGGCGTGCCTGGCCCAGCTCGTCAACGTGATCCCGCCGATCCGGACGCTCGACGGCGGCCCGGCGTGGCGGCAGACGACGTTCTTCCCGTTCGCGCACGCGTCGCGCTACGGCCACGGCACCGTGCTGCGCGTGGAGCCGGGATCCGAGCAGCTGGAGGCGACCGCGGTCGCGTCCGGGGACGCGGTGACGCTGTTCGCGGTCAACCGCGGCGAGGCCGAGCTGGCGCTGGAGGCCGTGGTCCGCGGCGTCCGCGGCGTGCTGGAGCACGTCGTGCTCGCCGACGAGGACCCCAGCGCGGCCAACACCGCCGAGCGGCCGGACCGCGTCGTCCCGCGCGCGATCACGGGAGCGACGCTGAAGGGCGAGGCGCTCACGGTCACGCTGCCGCCGCGCTCCTGGAATGTGATCAGACTGGGAACCTAGTGGTCCCGGCTGGCGGGTACGACGCATTCCGGCGGGCCCGGACCGCCACCCGTCTCGCCTGGCGGCTCGCCGTCTGGCTCTCGCCGCTGCCGGGCCACGGCAGGCGCACACGTACCACCAGTATGCGATCCGCCTGCCGCAGCCGGCAGCGACGACCCGGACTGCGCCGGCGATGCGCCGTACCCACCAGCCGGAACCACTTAGCCCGCTCGCGACGTAGTAGGGGCATGCGACGCGTCGTGCTCCTCCTCGTGAGCTTCGGGCTCCTCTCTGCCACGCCCGCCCACGCCGCGGGCGGTCCCGTCCCTCCCGCCTTCGGCGGCGCCGGCGTGAGCGCGCCGGGCGGCGGCGACAACTTCGTCACCGTCTACGGCGGCGGCGACCGGACCGTCGTGATGCGGATCCGCAGGTCCGACGCGTCGGTCGTGCGCGCGCAGCGGATCGCGGGCACGTTCGGCGTGCCCGGCGCGAGCTACGACGGCATCAACACCGGCCTGTCGGCCGACGGCGGCACGCTCGTGCTCTCCAGCGGGTTCGGCGCACGCTCGCCGAACACGGAGCTGCGCGTCCTCGACGCGCGCACGCTGCGCACGCGCGCGAACATCAAGCTGCGGGGAATGAACACCGTCGACGCGATCTCGCCCGACGGCCGCTGGCTGTACCTCGTCGACTACAAGAGCGGCGACATCGCGAACTACGACGTGCGCGCGTACGACCTCAAGGAGCAGCGGCTGCTCGCCAAGCCGGTGGTCGACCCGCGCGATCCGGAGGAGAAGCTGCAGGGCACCCCGATGACGCGCGTGCAGAGCCCCGAGGGGCGCTGGGCGTACACGCTCTACATGGGCGACGAGCCGTTCATCCACGCGCTCGACACCGAGGGGCGTACGGCGGTCTGCATCGATCTGCCGGCGTCGGTCGCCACCGACCCGGCCGGCGCGCGCATGACGCTCGACGGCGACACGCTCACGGTGACGGGAAGCCGCCCGCTCGCCGTCGTCGACCTGAAGACGTTCGAGGTCTCCGAGCCCGCCGCGGCGGCGCCGAAGCCGACCGCGACGCCACGCCCGGCGGCGAAGACCGACTCAGGCCCGCCGACGGCGCTGTGGCTGCTGCCGCTCGCCGGGCTCGTCGCGCTGGCGGCGCTCGCGCGTCAGCGCCATTCGGCGACGAGGTCGCGCGCGGCGGCCGGCCACTCCGGATAGCCGAACGCGAAGCCCGCCTCGGCCAGCCGGGCGGGCACGACGCGCCGGCTCTTGAGCGCGAGCTCGGTCTCCGTGCGCATCGCCCACGCGCCGAGCTCGAGCATCCAGCGCGTGGCGGGCAGCCCGACGCGCGTGCCCCACGCGTCGCGCAGGGCGCGCATGAACTCCGCGTACGGGAGCGGGTTCGGCGCGGCCACGTTGACCGGGCCCTCCAGCTCGTGCTCGATCAGGAACCGCACGGCCCTTGCGAAGTCCTCGCCGTGGATCCACGACACGTATTGGCGGCCGCCCGCCGCGCTGCCGCCGAGCCGGCGCCGGACCAGCCCGAGCAGCACGTCGAAGATCCCGCCGCGGTCCGCGCTCATGATCATGGCCGAGCGCATGAGCACGAGCCGGGTGCCGTCCGGACAGCTCTCCTGCGCGACGCGCTCCCACGCCTGCGCCACGCCGACGCTGAAGCCGTCGCCGATGATCCCGGTGCGCTCGTCGTTGGGCGCGTCGTAGCGGTCCGCGTAGATCGTCGCGGTGCTCGACTGCAGCCACACCCGCGGCGGGTGCGCGGCGCGCGCGACCGCCTCGCCGAGCACGCGCGTGGAGTCGACGCGGGATTAAGGTTTCGCCCTCCGTCCTCTCAAGTTCGGACCTCGGGCGACGTTACAAGCGCCGGTTGGCCTCGTTGTAGCGGCAGTTCACGCTGCGCCCGGCGAGGTTGATCACCACGTCGGCGCCGTCGAGCGCCGAGGCCCACGGCCCCACCGTACGTCCGTCCCAGGCGACCGGCCCGCCGCGGCCGATGACCGTGACCTCGTCGTCACCGAACGCGCGGCGCAGGATCGCGCCCACCTGTCCGCTCCCGCCCGGGATCACGATCCGCATCTTGTGTAGAACCTAGTGTCGTGAGTCGCAAATTCGTGGGCAGCCGGCGGCCCCGGCCCGCGCCTGACGGGCCCCGGCAGGCGCCCACGTACCACCAGTATGCGAGCGGCCTGCCGGTGCCGTCAGGCACGGCCCGGAGAGCGCCGCAGAGCACACGAATTTCCGACTCAGGACACTAGTGTCCCGAGTCGGAAGTTCGCAGGCAGCTCGCGGGCGCCTCGCCGCGCCTGGCGCCCGCCGGCGACCTCGCAAGTACGCCCGGTACGAGCCAGGTCGCCGGCGAACGCCAGCCACGACGATGCATCCCGCAATCTGCGAGCGAACTTACGACTCGCGACACTAGCCGTGATGGTGCAGCGGCTCACGGAGATCATCAACGCGGCCTACGCGGCCGGCGAGAATGGACTGTGGCCGCCGAACACGCCGCGCGTGTTCGAATACGAGGTGCAGGAGATGGTCGACCGCGAGGAGCTGCTGTTCGCGTACCGCGACGGGGAGCTTGCCGGCCTCGTCCGCGTGCACGCGCTCGACGAGCGCACCGCCGAGCTCGGGCTGCTCAGCGCCGCGCGGCTGGACAGCGGCGTCGGCGGCGAGCTGATCCGCCTTGCCGAGGACTGGGCGCGCGAGCGCTCCAAGGCGCGCATGCGGCTGCAGCTGCTGATCCCGCGCGACGGCACGCACCCGTTCAAGGAGCGGCTGCACTCGTGGTACTCGCGGCTCGGCTACCGGGCGATCGGCGCCGAGGACGTCGCCAAGGCGCTGCCCGACATCGAGAAGACCGCGGTGCCGTGCGACCTCGTCACGTACGAGAAGGTCCTCTGAGCGCGGCGACCGTCGCGCTTGAGGACACCGCGCCCACCTCGTCCGGCACCTCGGCCAGCTTCATCCCGCGCGCGACCCGCAGCCCGCGCGACAGCGGCCGGAAGAAGTCGTCGTAGTGCGAGGGAACGATGACGCGCGGGTCCAGCGACGGGAGGATCCGGCGCCAGTAGTGCGGCGTGTACGAGCGCCCGGCCACGCCGGCCAGGAACACGTCGACGGGCTCGCGCGTCAGCGCGTCGTCGATCAGGTTCGCGCTGCCCTGGTGGTAGAGCGCGACGCCGGCGACCTCGATCCGGAACGCCCACACCTGCCCGCACTTGTAGGCGGCGGGGGAGAGCCTGTGCACGTGCTCGCAGGTCAGCTCGCCGTCGAACGGCACCCGGCGGCCGAGGATCAGCTTCGCGTGCCGGCTGGGCACGAAGCGCACCGCGAACGGACCCAGCTCGTACGTGCGCCCCGGCTCGGCGACCACCGACTCGAGCCCGTAGAGCCGCATCAGGCTCGCGAGCGACGCCGAGCCGTAGGCCGGGCAGCCGAAGCGGCGCGCGAGCGCGGGCACGTCGATCGCGTGGTCGAAGTGCGTGTGCCCGACGAGCACCCCGGCCACCGGGCCGGGCGCGCGCACGTAGGCGTCCAGCAGGGCGGGGTCCGACAGCGCCGGGCGCCCGAGCAGCAGCTTCCACAGCGACGCGCGCGACACGTACGGGTCGATGAAGATCGAGACGCCCTCGTACGTCAGCCGGTAGCCCGCGACGCCGAGCCATTCGATCTCCAGCCCGGCCGGAAGGCCGAGCGGGACCGCCTCCAGCGCGCGTAGCGCCACAGCATCGCCTCGAGTCGCCTCGCCCGGGAGAATCGCCCCCCGGGCGATTGCTCCCAGCGACGCGAGCCCTCTGGGCGAGTCGTCGCCGCTCATGAGGCCTCCCACCGGTACTCGTACGGCGCGAGCGTGCCGGTGCCCTCGACCCACTGAGGCGCCGCGCTGAAGCTCACGAGCAGTCGCAGGCGGTCGTCGCCGCGCTCGCGCCAGAGCCCGAAGACGTGCTCGTTGCCGGTCCAGAACGGCTCGCAGGCGCCCTCCGCGTGTGCGGCGCGGGTGGTCCGGCGAAGCGCCGCAAGCTCTCGCAGCCCGGCCCACAGCCGGCCTTCCACGCTCTGCGGGCCGTGCCGGCGCGCCGCCGCCTCCCAATCCATGCGGGGCCGGTGCATCCAGCGGTTGTCCCCGGCGTGCGCGGGGTCGTCCGCCCAGTGCTCGTCGTTGCGCAGGCCGAGCTCGTCGCCCATGTAGATCATCGGCAGCCCGCCGAACGCGAACGCGACCGCGTACATGGCCAGCACGCGCCGGACCGCAGCCTCCGGGTCGCCGTCGATGCCCGCGAGCGACGCGGTCGTGCCGCTCGTGCGCTCATCCTGGAAGCGCGCGCCGCGCGCGAACGAGCCCGGGAAGTCGCCCGCGTAGAACTCGGCGAGGAACCTGCGGTGCAGGAAGCCGTCCTCGCCGGCCGCGGCGGCGTCCTCGTCCGCGATCGCCCAGCCGATGTCGTCGTGGCAGCGCACGTAGGTGAGCCAGCCGACCGCCGGCGGCATCGCCCGCAGCGCGCTGGTCATCAGCGCGACCTTGCCGGACGCCAGCGTCGACCACAGCAGCGCCATGAGCACGTTGTGGTACGCGAGGTCGCACTCGCGCAGGTACGGCACGAGGTCGCGCGGCGCCACGATCGCCTCGGCCTTGAACGCGATCGCCGGCGCGGCGATCCGGAACACGGCGCGCAGCGCGGCCAGCAGCTCGTGCACCTCGGGCTGGTTGCGGCAGTCCGTGCCCTCGCGCTTCCAGATGAACGGCGCGGCGTCGAGCCGCAGCACGTCGACGCCGGCGGTCGCGAGGTCGAGCATCGCCTTCGCCATGGCCAGGAAGACGTCCGGATTGGCGTAGTCGAGGTCCCACTGGTAGGCGTTGAACGTCGTCCAGACCCACCGGCCGAGCTCGGGCTCGAACGTGAAGCTGCCGGGCGCGGTGTCCGGGAACACGTCGGGCAGCGTGCGCTCGAAGCGCTCCGGACGCTCCTCGAAGGTCAGATAGCGGGCGAGCATCCGCTCGTCGCCGGCGACCGCCGCGCGCGCCCACGCGTGCTCGCGCGCCGTGTGATTGAGCACGACGTCGACGCACAGCGCCATCCCCTCTGCGCGCAGCGCCGAGGCGAGCTCGCGCAGGTCGTCCATCGTCCCCAGCGCGGGCTCGACGGCGCCGTAGTCGACGACCGCGTAGCCGCCGTCGTTGGGCTCCGGCCGCGCCTGCAACAGCGGCATCAGGTGCAGGTAGCTCACGCCCAGCTCGCGCAGGTACGGGATCCGCTCGCGCACGCCGGCCAGCGTGCCGGCGAAGCGGTCGGCGTACGCGACGTAGCCGAGCTGCTGCTCGCGGCGCAGCCAGTCCGGCGTGATCTCGCGCTCGTGGTCGAGCGCGCGCAGCTCAGGCGTGCGCGCCGCGGCGGTCGCGGCGATCGCGTCCAGCAGCTCGCCGAACGCGAACGCGTCGCCGTAGACGCGCAGCAACGGGTCGCGCAGCTCGGTGAACCAGCGCTCCAGCCGCGTCCGGAACGGCGCGTCGCCGGCGACACGGGAGCGCGCGACCTCATAGTCGGCGCGCACCTCCGGTCGCATCGCTCCGACGTTCTGCACGGCGCGGAAACCGTACCGGTATGTGCGCGGAGGCAATCGGCGCACCCGTCAGTTCATGCTGCGAACATCGCCAACGTGCCACTTCGGGCCTACCTCGCGGGACTGGTCCTCCTGTTCGTGGTCGGCGCCGGCGCCGCGGCGGTCTACGGGCGCGCACAGGCCGCCGACGACGCGCGCGAGGCCGCGACGGCGGACGCGCGCTTCGGCGCCCGCCTGGCGGCGTCAGAGACCGGCAAGGGGGTCGAGCAGCTCAAGGCCACGGTCGCCGGGGCCGCCGTCAACCCCGGCATCAACCAGGCCTACGCGCGCCCGAAGGACTGCGCGCTCGCGTTCGGCGGCACCGACGCGTACACGACCGGCCACATCGACCTGATCCGCACGGACGGCTCGGTCGTCTGCTCCTCCGCGAAGACCAAGGGCAACTACGCGGGGGCGCCGTGGCTCGCGCGCGTCCTCCGCGAGCCGGTGCTGCTGGCGCCGGCTCCCGATCCGGTGACCGGCAAGCAGGTCGTGCTCGCCTCGGCGCCGATCGCCAGGCGAGGCGCGATCGTCGCGGTCTTCGACCTCGTGGGCGTCGGCCCGAGCCTGCGGGCGACGTACGGCGGGCCGCGCAAGCTCGAGTTCGTGCTGACCGACGGCGCGACGGTGATCACGCGCTCGCGCGATCCGGCCGCCGGCATCGGGCGCCGCCTCGCCGCGCCCGACAGCGACGACTCGCGCCTGTGGGCGAGCGCCCCGGTCCACGGCGCCGGCTGGCGCGTCTTCGCGGGCGCCGACCGGTCGCAGGCGCTCGCCGCCACCCGCCGGCTCGACGACCGCGAGCTGACGATCATCGTCGCCGGCCTGCTGCTGTTCATGGGCGCGGTCTTCGTCGTGCACCGGCGGATCGCGCGGCCGCTGGAGCGCCTCAGCGGCGAGGTCCGCGCGGCGGCCGCCGAGGGAACGCCGCACACGCTGCCGGTCGAGGGCCCGCGCGAGGTGGCGTCGCTCGCGCGGCGCCTGAACGAGCTCGGCGACGCGGTGGCCGAGAAGGAGCGCCTGCAGCTGCAGCTGCAGCAGTCGCAGCGGCTGGAGAGCCTCGGCCAGCTCGCCGGCGGGATCGCGCACGACTTCAACAACCTGCTCGCCGTGATCCTCGGCTACGCGACGTTCATCGCCCGCCGCGCCGACGAGGGCTCCGACGACGAGCGCGACGTCGGCGAGATCCGCAAGGCCGGTGAGCGCGCGACCCGCCTCACCCACCAGCTGCTCGCGTTCGCGCGGCGCGAGACCGTCCGCCCGCGCGTGCTCGACCTCACCGGCGTCGTGCTGGAGATGGAGCAGCTGCTGCGCCGCACGCTCGGCGAGCACGTCGCGCTCGAGACGGCGCTGGCCGCCGACCTGTCGCCGATCATGGCCGACTACGGGCAGCTCGAGCAGGTGCTGGTCAACCTCGCGATCAACGCGCGCGACGCGATGCCGGAGGGCGGCACGCTCACGCTCGACACCGAGAACGTCGATGCCGACGACGCCTACGTCGCCGTGCGGGCCGGCCTCGCTCCGGGGCGCTACGTGCGCCTGCGCGTGAGCGACACCGGCACGGGGATGACGCCGGAGATCGCCGCGCGCGCGTTCGAGCCGTTCTTCACGACCAAGCCCAAGGGGCAGGGCACCGGGCTCGGACTGGCCACGATCTACGGGATCGTCACCGGCGCCGGCGGGCACGTGCAGATCTACTCCGAGCCCGGCCTCGGAACCACGTTCACCGTCCTGCTGCCGGCGACCGACGCGCCGCCGCCGGAGCTGGTGCCGCGGAGCGAGCCGCCGCGCGGCCACGGCGAGACGATCCTCGTGGTCGAGGACGAGGCGGCGATGCTCGAGGTCACCCGGCGCCTGCTGCAGGACGGCGGCTACACCGTGCTGACCGCGAGCGGCGGAGAGGCGGCGCTGCGGCTCGTCGCCGGTCACCCCGGCGAGATCCAGCTGCTGCTGACCGACGTGGTGATGCCGGGGATGCTCGGCAAGGAGGTCGCCGTGCGCGTCGGCGAGCTGCGGCCGGGGATCCCCGTGCTCTACATGTCCGGCTACGCGCAGGCGGTGATCGCGCCGATGGGCGACCTCGCCGCCGGCCACGCGATCATCGACAAGCCGTTCAGCGAGGCCGCGCTGCTCGAGCGGGTGGCGGAGGCGCTCAGCCGAGCCTCAGCAGAACCGCCTCGTACGGGTTGAGGCCACCTCGCGCGCGGCCGGGGTCGCTCGAGAGCAGCCGCTCCCCGTTCGCCGGCAGCGGCGCCGGCTCGCCGCGGAAGTTGACGGCCGCAAGGATCCGCTCGCCGCGCGTGAAGGCGAGCACGCCGGGCGCCGCGTCGAGCAGGCGCTGCTCGCCGTCCTGCAGCTCGGGCGTCGCCCGCCGCAGCTTCGCCAACGCGCGCGTAAGGCTGAGCGCCGAGCGCGGGTCGCCCGCTTGGCGCTCGGCGCTCAGCGCGCCGGCGTGCGCGACGAACGGCAGCCACGGCTCTCCCGTCGTGAAGCCGTGCCCGGGCCCCGGGCGCCAGGGGATCGGCGCGCGCGCGGGGTCGCGCCCGTCGACGTCGACCACGCGCTCGGGCGCAATGCGCGCGTCCGGCAGCCCGAGCTCCTCGCCCTGGTGGATGAACGGCGTGCCGCGCAGGGCGTACAGGAGCAGCAGCGCGGCGCGCGCCTGGCGGGCGCCGAGCCTCGTCGCCGGGCGCGGCATGTCGTGGTTGCCGACGAACCAGGGCGGCCAGGCTCCCGGCGCCGTCTCGATCGCCGCGCGGAACGCCGCCGCGTCCCACGGCAGCTGGGCGACGATGAAGTTGTGCGCCATGTGCAGCTGGCCCGCCTGTACGTACGCGGCGAGGCGCTCGGCGTCGAACAGGTAGACCTCGCCCACGAGCATCCGCTCCGCGTAGGCGTCTGCGACCCGGCGGATGGCCCGCAGCCGCTCGTGGATCGCCGGCGCGTCGAAGCGACGCTCGGCGTCCTTGGCGATCCCGGTGACCGCATCCAGCCGGAAGCCGTCGACGCCGCGGTCCAGCCAGAACCTCAGTACATCGTGCATCGCGGCCTCGACCGCGGGACTGTCCCAGTTCAGGTCGGGCTGCTGCGGCGTGAACGAGTGCAGGTACCACTGGCCGGTGCGCTCGTCGAGCGTCCATGCGGAACCGACCGCTTCAAACGCGGAGGCCCAGTCGTTGGGCTCGTCGCGCCACACGTACCAGTCGCGCTTCGGGTTCTCGCGCGAGGCGCGCGACGCCATGAACCACGGATGCTCCTCGGACGTGTGGTTGACGACCCAGTCCAGGATCACCTTCAGCCCGCGGGCGTGACAGGCCGCGACGAGCCGGTCGAAGTCCTCCAGCGTGCCGAACACCGGGTCGATGTCGCGGTAGTCGGAGACGTCGTAGCCGAAGTCGGCCATCGGCGAGGGGTAGATCGGCGACAGCCAGATCGCCTCGGCGATCTCCGCGACGTGGTCGAGCCGCTGCTCGATCCCGCGCAGGTCGCCGACGCCGTCGCCGTCGGAGTCGTTGAACGAGCGCGGGTAGATCTGGTAGATCGCGCCCCGCTTCCACCACGCGGTCGTCACGTGGTCCGCCGCCGTATCACCGCCAGCGGCTCGAGCGCCGCGTCCGGCGGCGCGGCGCCCTCGATCGCCGCCAGTAGAAGCTCCGCACCGCGCCGCCCGCTCGCCTGCAGCGGCTGGCGCACGGTCGTCAGTCCCACCACGGCGGCCAGCTCGATGTCGTCGAAGCCGATCACTGCCACGTCCTCGGGCACGCGCAGGCCGGCCGCCGTCGCCGCCTCGATCACGCCGACCGCCTGGATGTCGGACGCCGCGAACACGGCGGTCGGCGCCTCATCGAGCGCGAACAGCGGCGCCGCCATCGCCCTCGCCTCCTCGCGGTCGTGGCCGCCGAGGCGCGTGTACTCGCCGCGGGGCTCGACGCCCGCCCGCTCGAGCGCGGTGCGATGCCCGCGCAGCCGCAGCTCGCTCGAGCTGAGCCCGAACGGCGCCGGCATGCGATCGCCGACGAACGCGATCCGCGTGTGCCCGAGCGCCAGCAGGTGACCGGTCGCCAGCTCGCCTCCGTGCACGTCGTCGATCGCCACGTGGTCAAGCAGGTCGTGCGCGGCGTCGACGAGCACCATCGGCCGGTGCTCGCGGGCCAGCGCCGCGACCTCCTCGTCGGTCGGCTGGATGGAGACGACGATCACGCCCTCGACCGCGTGCCGCCCGGCGAGGTCGGTGAACGCCGCCGCGCGCTGCTCAGGCGTCTCGACGTCGATCAGCAGCAGCCGGTAGCCGCGCTCGGACACGCCGGTCGACACACCGCGCAGGCGCTCGGCGCTCGACGGGCTGGTGAAGAACGGGGCGATCACGCCGATCGCGTGGCTGCGACCGGTGGACAGGCTGTGCGCCGTCGGATTGCGGACGAAGCCGAGCTCGGCGATCGCCTCCAGCACCCGCGCGCGCTTGTCGGGCCGCACGCGCGGGCTGTCGTTGAGGACGCGCGAGACCGTCCCGACGCCCACTTCGGCGCGGCGGGCGACGTCGCGGATCGTCGGCGCGCGAGGCGGCATGCTCGCCGGAATCTACGTCCCGCCGCGGCGCCGCGCGACCTCGTCGCGCGGCGCCGGGCGCAGATGCCCTACGGGGCGAGCACGAACGCGACCGCCGCGGAGGCGTCGTACTGGCTCTGGGCGCGACCAGCCGTTCGTCGCCGTCGCCGCCACGTAGACGTATCCGGCAGCGCGACGCTGTTGGCGCCCTTGATCAGCGAGAACGAGAACGTGGCGAACCCGTTCGGGTGCGACGCAGTGAACGCCATCGTCACCGGGGTCGGTGTTCTTGGTCACGTAGTGCAGGAGGCCGCAGTTCGAGTCCGCGCCGGTCCCGTGCACCTGCGGCACCGCCAGCGTGGCGCTGCAGCTGGTCGTAGCCGTACGCCAGCACCTTCGGTGTGAACCGCGAAGACATCGCCGGTGATGAGCTTGTTCGACGGGTCGTTGTTGCCGGCGCTGGTCGGTCGCCGGCGCGACCTCGAAGGACGCGTACCGCCGCCACACGGGGCGGATCGTGCGCGTACGCTGACGGCCATGGCCGCCGATCCCGATTGCCTGTTCTGCAAGATCGCCGGGGGCGAGATCCCCGCAACGCGTGTGTACGAGGACGAGCGCACGATCGCGTTCATGGACATCAACCCCGCCACCCGCGGGCACCTGCTCGTGATCTCGCGCGAGCACGCGACCGACCTGCTGGACGTCGCCCCGGAGGACCTGGAGGCCTGCACGCGCACCGCGCAGACCATGGCCGCGCGCCTCAGCGACCGTCTGGACGCCGGCGGCGTGAACCTGCTCAATTCCTGCGGTTCGCTGGCCTGGCAGACGATCTTTCACTTCCACGTGCACGTGATCCCGCGCTACGCGGGAGACCCGCTGCAGCTTCCGTGGCATCCCGCACCGGGCGACCGCGGCGAGATCGCGGAGACCGCCGCGCTGCTCGGCGAGTAGACATCTCCACACAATCGGGGGTCTTGCATGCTTGCGCGGGAAGGCGCCACCTGTATACGGTCTGCAACCGTTGGGGCCGGCGGTAGGACCGGTCGAAATGAGTGCGGCGTGATTGCGCCGATGCAGCAAGTGGGGTCATTCGTGGGCACCGGTACGGTCAAGTGGTTCTCGGACGAGAAGGGCTTCGGGTTCATCACGCCCGACGGGGGAGGCAGGGACCTCTTCGTCCACTTCAGCGGCATCATGGGAGATGGCTACCGATCGCTGAGCGAAGGCAGCAAGGTTTCCTTCGAGGAGGAGAACGGCGACAAGGGGCCGAAGGCCGTCAACGTCCAGAAGCTGTAAGCCGAATCGCCCAGGGGGCGATTCTTCGGCGAGCTCGGCAAACGGGGCTTGTGTGCGTCGTGCCTCGCGAACTCGCGCTGGACATATGTACGGATCCCGGGGTACCGCACCCCCCGGGCGTCCGTCGTGTTCAATGGCGCGATGCATAAGTCAACGCTGACCGCTTGCGCGGTGCTCGCGGCCGTTCTGGCCTGCGCTGCGCCTGCGTCGGCGAAGATCGTGGAGATCGGGCGCACCGACGCTGCGCCCGCGTGCCCGGACAGTCCGTGCCTGGCCGTCTCGCGCACAACCGGCTACCAGGTCAAGGTCGCTGACGAGCGCAGTGTCTACACCGCGCCCGAGGACGGCAAGATCGTCGCCTGGTCGATCGCCCTCGGCAAGCCGACCGCCGACCAGGTCGCGTTCTTCGACAAGAGCCTCGGCGGCCCCGCCTCCGCGCGCCTGACCGTCATCCGGCTCGGCAAGAAGCTGATGGCGCGCACGATCACGCAGAGCCCGATCGAGCAGTTGCAGCCCTACTTCGGGCAGACCGTGCAGTTCCCGCTCAGCCGCGCGCTGAACATCAAGAAGGGCGACGTGATGGCGCTGACCGTGCCGACCTGGGCGCCCGCGCTGACGCAGCTCCTGACCGACCACTCGTCCTGGCGCGCGTCGCGCGCGGTCGACAAGTGCAACGACACGAGCACCCAGACCGCGCAGATGACGCTCGACACGGAGGTCCAGTACCGCTGCCTCTACAAGGCGCGGCTGACCTACTCCGCGACGCTGATCACGCGCCCGGTTCCCAACCCCGCTTAGTCCGGCCGGCAGGCGGCCGGGGCGGCCGCGCCGCGAGCTTGACGTCGCGCGCGCGGTCGGGCACGCGCGGCGCGTTGTGGCCGAGCAGGTCGAGCAGCGCGTCGACGGCCTCGGGGTCGAACTTGGTCCCGGCGCTGCGGCGCAACTCGGCCACCGCCTGCTCGGCGGTCATCGCCGGCCGGTACGGGCGCGAGGCGGTCATCGCGATGTAGGCGTCGCAGGCGAGGATGATCCGCGAGCCGAGCGGGATCCGGTGGCCCTTGAGGCCGTCGGGATACCCGCTGCCGTCCCAGTGCTCGTGCTCGTGGCGCACGATCGGCGCGAGCCCGGAGAGGTCCTTCGTGCGCATCAGGATGCGCTCGCCGACCACGGGGTGCTCGGCCATGACCTCCCACTCCTCGCGCGTGAGCGGGCCGGTCTTCTCCAGGATCTCGGCGGGGATCGCGAGCTTGCCGACGTCGTGCAGGAGCGCGGCGTGGGCGATCTTCTCGACCTCGTCGTTGGGGAGCCCGAGCATCATGGCGACGCCGCGGGCGTAGTGGACGACGCGCTCGGAGTGCTCCTGCGTGTAGTTGTCGCGCTCCTCGATCGCGGCGGCGAGCGCCTGCACGGCGGCGGGCGAGCCGCTGCGCGACTGCAGCAGCGCGAGCTCGCGCTCGACGTCGGCGTTCGCGACGGCGACGCGGCCCTTGCCGGTGCGCTTGGCGAGCATCAGCGCGCGGTCGGCCTGATCGAGCAGCCCGTCGGCGTCGACCCCGTCGTGCCAGCAGGCGACGCCGACCGAGCAGGCGCCGCCGATCGCGTCGCGGCAACGCTCGGCCACCGCCGCCGTGGTCGGCTCGTCGGAGCCGGGCAGCAGCAGGACGAACTCGTCGCCGCCATAGCGGGCGACCTGGTCGTACGGGCGCAGCTCGTTCTGCAGCAGCTTCGCGACGCGTCTCAGGAGCTCGTCCCCGGCCGCGTGGCCGCGCGTGTCGTTGACGCGCTTGAAGTCGTCGAGGTCGATGATCACGCAGCCGAGCGGGATCTGGTCGCGGTGCGCGCGGGCGATCTCCTCACGGATGCGCAGCTGCATCGCGCCGTGGTTGAGCACGCCGGTGAGGGCGTCGGTGCGGGCCACGTGCTGGACGTGCTGGTAGGCCTCGGCGTTGCGGCAGGCGACGGCGGCCAGGCCGGCGATCGCCTCCACCGTGCGCAGCTCCTCGTCGTGCACGTGGCGGGGGCGGGCCCAGCCGACCGAGAGGGCGCCGCGCAGCGTTCCGCCCCAGGACATGGGGACGGCGAGCGCGCTGTGTACGCCGCTGAGGCTCTCCTGGCGGACGGTGATGTCGCGCTCGTAATCGTTGGTGCGGAACGGCTCGCCGGTGACCAGCACCTTGCCGGCCGCGCCCTCGCCGGGCGCGATGCGAACGCCGTGCCAGCTGTCGTCGACGCCGTAGCCCGCGGTCGCGATGGCGCCGTGCTCGGCGTCACCGAGGTAGACGCCGGCGATGTCGGCCCCCAGCGCCTGACCGACCTCGTCGGCGAGCGTGATCAGGACCTCCTGCAGGTCCAGCGACTCGTTCAGCGCGCGGCCGGCGCGCATGAGGGCGTTGTCGTGCGCGGCGTGGGCGGCGCGGCGCTCGGCCTCCTCGATGCGCGAGAAGCCGGCGGCCGCCTGGTCGCACAGCAGCTCGGCGAGCTCGATCGTGTCGGCGTCGAGGGGATGGGGCGCGTGCCAGCCCGCGAGGGCGACGCGACGGATGGCGCCGTTCCAGGCGATCGGGAGGAAGACCGCGGAGACCGAGCTGGACGGCGAGACGAGCCGGCGCGAGACGTCCGGGCTGCCGTGCAGGTCCTGCACGGGGAAGGGTCGGCCGGTCGCGATCGCGCGCGCCATGCCGGACGGGCCGTCGAAGCGCAGATAGTCCTCGTTGCCGGTGCGCAGGGCGATGGCTTCGCCGTGGGCCCCGGTGCCGTCCTGCGTGACGGCGACCACGTGGAACTCGGTGGTGCCGAGCGTCTCCGCGAACGCGCGCTCGAGCGCGTCGATCAGCTCGTCAGGCGCGCGCGCCTGCGCCGCCGCGCGCGCGAGGCGGTTCAGAGGGGAGCGGATGCCTTCCGCTCTGGATTCCGATGCGATATGCAGGGTCGCGAACTTTCCGTACCGGATGGCCCGATGATCGGCGCCCTCAAGGGCTGCTTGAGCCGAATGGACATACGTACGGGAACCCTGGCGCGCCGACGCCCGCGGCGTCGCGCACGGAGCGCCGCCGCCTCCCGCGAGTTCGCGAGGCGCAGCGCATCAGGCCGCGCATCGTCGAACTCGCCGAAGCATCGCCCTCTGGGCGATGCGGCTAGCAGGCGCCGGGGTTCTGCTGGCAGAACGTCTCGAACTGCTGCTTGCTCGCGCCCGGCGGGGGCGTGGCGTTCGGGTCGGGCGCGGTGGCGCCGCCGCCGGCCGAGGGCTGCGGCGCCGACTGCGTCGGCGCCGGCTGCTGCGTCGTGCTCGGCTGCGGCTGCGTCTGCGTCTGCGTCTGGGCGGTGCCGGCGCCCGCCGTGCCCGCGTCGGGCGTCGCGGTCGCGGACGCGTCGACGGTCGGCGTGGCCGTCGCCTTCGGGGCGAGGGCGTCGCCGCCGCGGACGGTCAGCTCGACCGAGCCGCCGGGAACCTCCTTGACGACGACCTTCGAGCCGCCGCCGCAACCGGCGAGGACGAAGCAGAGCAGGGCGATCGGGATGGCGAGGCGCGTGACGCGCACGGGGCCTCCTCTCAGCGGGGCAGCGCGGCCATCCGGCGGCCGCACGTCGGGCAGTCGTTGAGGTCCTTCTGGGCGGGCTGATCGCACCAGTTGCAGAATCTCAGCGTGTCGACGGACCATGGCAGGCTGGACTTCGACGGGGCGAGCGGGAGGACCTTCCCGACGACGTCGAGGCGCTCCCCGGTCTCCTCGTCCACGTAGACCTTGCCGAGCTCGGCCGGGAGCAGGACCTCACGCCCGGACCGCTGGGCGCGCAGTCGGTACAGCTGACGCACGGACATCGGGCGCAAACCGTAGCAGCGAGGGCGGCGTCCTCGTGGCCCCGGCCGGCGGGTACGCCCCTGCCTCGCACCGTCTCGGCCTGCGGCCTCGACCTCGCTCGTCACCGCTTCGCTCGCCGGCGGGCCCGGACCGCCACTCGGCTCGCCCCTTGGGGGCTCGCCAACTGGCTCTCGCCGCTGACGGCACCCGGCAGTCGCACACGTACCACCAGTATGCGAGCGCCTGCCGTGCACCGTCAGCGACGACCCGGACTGCGCCGGCGATGCGCCGTACCCACCGGCCGGAACCACCTACGCTACGGCCCTCGTGCGCATCCTCATCTTCCACGGCTACCTGCTGCAGGGCACCGGCTCGAACGTCTACAACGCCGAGCTGGGCGCCGCGCTCGCGCGCGCGGGACACGAGGTGCACATGCTCTGCCAGGAGCGGGCGCCGCTCGAGCTGGAGTGGGTGGATGCCGCCGGCTCGTGGGACACCGGCGAGCTGGTCGTGCAGACGCGCCGCTCGCCGGCCCGCGCGACCGTGTACCGGCCCGACATCGCGGGGCTGCTGCCGGTCTACGTGGCCGACCGCTACGACGGGGTCCAGGCGCGTCCGTTCTACGAGCTCGACGACTTCGAGCTCGACCGCTACATCGGCGCCAACGTCGCGGCGGTGCGGGAGGTGGCGGAGGCGGTCCGTCCTGACGTCGCGCTGGCGAACCACCTGATCATGGGCCCGCTGATCCTCGGCCGCGCGCTGCGCGACGTCCCGTACGCGGTCAAGATCCACGGCAGCGCGCTGGAGTACGTCGTCAAGCCGCACCCGCGCTTCGCGCCCTACGCGGTCGAGGGCCTCGCGCGGGCCTCGGGCGTGCTCGTCGGGTCGCGCCACACCGCCGAGAGCCTCTGGGCCACGATGGGAGATCCGGGGCTCCCGGCGCGAACCCGCCTCGGCCCGCCGGGCGTCGACGTCCGCCGCTTCGCGCCGCGCGACGCCGCCGCGGCCCGGGCCGGCCTCGAGTCGCTCGCGCGCCGCCTCGCACCGCCCGCCGCGGATTCGCCGCCCGCGACCGCCGATCCACCCGGCTCCTCCTTCTCACTGCGCGCCGGCGAGGCCGCGGCGGCGCTCGCCACCGTCGAGCCCGGCGACCGCCTGGTCGTCTTCGTGGGCAAGCTGATCGCGTCCAAGGGCGTGGAGCTCCTGCTCGCCGCCTGGCCGCTCGTGCTGGCGCGTGAGCCCCGGGCGCGGCTCGTGGTCGTCGGCTTCGGGGCGTTCCGGGATGGGCTCGAGCGGCTCGCGGCGACGCTTGCCGGCGGGGACATCGATGCCGCCGCAGCCACTCGCGGCGAGCACGGGCAGGAGCTTCCGCAGCTGCGCGCCTTCCTGGAGCGCCTCGGGGACCGGGACGGCTACGCCGCCGCCGCGGCCGGGTTGCGCGACCGCGTGGTGTGGACCGGCCGCCTGGACCACCACGAGCTCGCCGACCTGCTTCCCGCCGCCGAGGCGATGGCCGTGACCAGCACGTTCCCGGAGGCGTTCGGGATGGTCGCCGCCGAGGCCGCCGCGTGCGGCGCGCTGCCGGTCGTCGCCGACCATTCGGGGCTCGGCGAGGTCGCCCGCACGCTCGCCGCGTCGGTTCCCGCGCCGGCGCGCGATTGGCTGTCCTTCGAGCTCGGCGACGACTCCGTCACCGAGCTCGCGTCCGCGCTCTCGGCCTGGCTGGAGGCGCCGGACGACCTCCGCGCCGCCACCCGCGAGGCGATCGTCGCGACCACCCGCGCCCGCTACTCCTGGGAGGGCGTCGGCCGCACGGTCATCGCTGCCGCGAAGGGAGACCTCGCCGCCCTGCCACAGCCTTGAGGTGCCAGGCGGCGGTGGCGAGGAGCACGGTGCCGATCGTCGCCGCGAAGATCGTGACCGCGCGCGAGAGCGGGATCGCGAGCGTGAGCAGGCCGGTGCCGATCACCGCGGTGGCCACGCCGAGGTAGGTGAGCGTGTAGAACGCCGCGTTGACCTCGCCGCGGCTGCGGGGCGGAGCGGTGGCGTTGAGCTCGCTCTGGGCGGCCAGGAACGCGATCCCGTGGCCGGAGCCTGCGAGCAGCGCGGCGGCGACGAGCAGGAGCAGGGAGTGGAGCGGGAACGCGGCGACGAGCGCGCCGAGCCCGCAGGCCGCGAGCGCGAGGCCGGCGGCCTGCGCCTGCGCGAACGCGGTCACCCGGCGCGCGGCGAGCTGGGCCACGCACGAGGCGGCGAGGATCAGGCCGCAGACCGAGCCGAGCAGCGCGAGGTTGTGCGTGTCGAGCAGCTCGGCGGCATAGGACGGCACGACCGAGAGGAACAGCGCGCAGATCGCCCACACGGACGCCGACGTGACGCTCAGGCGCGCGAAGCGGACGCGGATCTCCGGGGGGACGTGCGGGCGCTGGATCTTCCAGCGCCCGCGGCTGACCCGGCCCGGCTCCGGGATGCGCAGCACCGCGAGCGCGCCGAGCATGGTCAGCGAGAGCACGATCAGGTAGCAGAGCACGCGCGGCGCCGGCGCCCACTCGGCCAGCATCCCCGCGGCGATCGGCCCGGCCGCGCTCCCGCCCGCCTGCGCGAGCGCCGCCATCAGCGCCGCCGTGTGCTCCTCGGGCCGCGGGTCGAGCTCCACGAGCGCCGCGCTGGCCGCGCCGCTCAGCATGCCGACCGCGAGCCCCTGCACGGCGCGGGCGGCGAACAGCCACGCGATGCTGGCGGCCAGCGCGAACAGCAGCAGGCCCGAGCTCGCGGTGACCAGGCCCGCGGCCATGACGCGCCGCCGCCCGAGCCGGTCCGAGAGCTGCCCGAAGACCAGCAGCGACGGGGCGAGGACGAGCGCGTAGGTGGCGAAGACGAGCGTGAGGCCCGCGCTGGAGAAGCCGAACCGGCGCTCGTAGACCGCGTAGAGCGGCGTCGCCAGGTTCGCCCCGGCCATCGCGGCCAGCCAGGAGCCGCCGACCACGAAGAACGCCGCGGAAGTGCGCACGCGGATGCCGGTGCCCGCCATCACCTCACCCTAGGGATGCCACGGTTCGGCCTGCGACGAACCACCGTTGGGGCAGCCGCGAGGGACGCCGGAGACGCCAGTGGGGCGGCGCGGTGCCAGGCCCGGCGCGGTCGGCGGCCCGCTTGTCGGCTGCGGCAGTTAGGATGCCCCGCCATGAGGAGAGGCGGGTATGCGCCGCTGATCGTGAGCCTTGGCGTCGCCGCGCTGGCCGTGAGCGGCTGCCAGCTCAAGAGCAGCAGCACCAACGTCGTCAACGGAAAGCAGCAGTTCGTCAAGGCCTGCGGCGCGTGCCACACGCTCGCCCGCGCCGGGACGACCGGTACGTCGGGCCCGAACCTGGACGAGGCGTTCGCCCGCTCGCGCCAGGACGGCCTCGGGCAGAGCACGTTCGAGGGCATCGTGCTGGGCCAGATCGAGAATCCGAACATCAACCAGCAGACCGACCCGCAGACCGAGAAGCCGCTCCCCTCGATGCCGGCCAACACCGCCAGCGGCGAGAACGCGCGTGACATCGCGGCCTACGTCGCCCAGGCGGCCGCGGTGCCCGGCAAGGACTCCGGCCAGCTCGCCAAGGCCGGCGCCAAGAAGGCCGAGGGGACCGCCACCGAGAAGAACGGCGTGCTCGCGATCCCGGTCGCCGACGCCGGCCTCGCCTACCAGTTCGCCAACGCCACGGCCACCGCCGGCCAGGTCAAGGTCGAGTCCAAGAACCCGCAGGCCACCGGCCACGACATCGCGATCGAGGGCAACGGCGTCAACCAGAAGGGCGAGACGGTGACCAACGGCGGCACGTCCACCTTCACCGCCGACCTCAAGCCCGGCGAGTACACGTTCTACTGCTCGGTCCCCGGCCACCGCGAGGGCGGCATGGTCGGGAAGCTCACCGTCAAGTAGGCGCCGCGGAACAACCGGACACGCCCCGGAGTCTTAGGACGCATGCCACGAGACCGCGTCGTCCTGACCCGTGAGCCGGAAAGCGGCGCCGAGCCGACCCCCGAGCAGCAGGCCGAGTACAACCGCGTCTACCGGCGCGGGTTCGTGTACGTCGGCGTCGGTGCCCTGTTCGACGTCGCCGCCGCCATCCTCATCGTGCTCGGACAGTGGCCGGCGGGGATCGCCGCCGGCGTCGTGGGCATCCTGATCGCCCTGCTCGCCGGGCGCGAGTTCATCCGCGCCGGCCGCGCCGTCGAGGCGCTGCGCCGGCGCGGCTATTGAGCAGATCTCGTCGTTCCGCGCCCATGGCCAAGGAGCGTTTCTCAACGTCGCGAGCGCAGCTCGCACAGGCGGAGAAGACCCGTGCCCGCCGCTCGCGAGAGAGGGCCGCGCTGGCACGCCGGCTCGGCCGCAAGCGCCGCTTCGCCTGCTCGCTCATGGCGATCGGAGGCGCCGGGATCGCGGCCGGCATCGTGCTCGCGATCACCGGGCAGCCTGCGATCGGCGCACTGCCGCTGATCGCCGGCGCGCTCGTCCTGCACCGCGGTGAGCGCAGCCTCTCGCGCGTCGACGCGATCATCCGCAAACGGCTCTACGGCGACGCCGCGGCCCTCTGGATCGCCAAGGGCCCAGGACGCACAGGCGGCACCAACTGCGCTGCCGGCCACGGCAACTGCGGCGGAGGCGGCGGGAACTGAGGATGCACGTACCCTGAGCACCGCGTGGGTCACCCGCGCGGGCGCGCGCCGTCGAGGCGCTGCGCCGGCGCGCCTATTGACGCGGGCTCAACGAAGCCTCATCGTTCCGCGCCCATGACCGAGGAGCGCTTCTCCACCTCGCGCGCCGAGCTGTCCGGTGCCGCGACGACGCGCGGACGCCGAAGCCGTGAGCTCCCGCCCGAGCTGGCTCGCCGGTTCGCCCGCGCCCGGGCCCGCGCGCGGGCGCTCGTTGCGGCCGGCGTCGCCGGGATCGCGGCCGGCATCGGGCTCGTGATCGCCGCGCACCCGGCCATCGGCGCGCTGCCGCTGATCGCCGGCGGCATCGTCGTCTTCCAGGGCGAGCGCCGGCTCGCCCGCGTGGACGCCGCGATGCGCAAACGGCTGTACGGCCGCGCCGCGTGGCGCGCGAGCGCGGGCTACGAGAGCGGGATCGGCGCCGCCGGATATTTCGGCACCGGCGACGGCTGCGGGGGCGGCGGAGACGGCGCGGGCGGCTGCGGCGGCGGCGGGAACTAGTGGCCGGGGCCACTAGAGCGCCCGGATCACCACGACCGCGACGATCAGCACCGCGAACACGATGAGCACGTAGACGAGCGCGCGGAACGCCTCGGCCTCGGACCGCAGCGGGTTCAGCATGGGGTTCGTTGAAGAATGGTCGGCGTATCGGAATTCTTCAACGGGCCCCTAAATGATGTAGACCGTGAAGAACACGACGATCCACATCACGTCGACGAAGTGCCAATAGATCCCCGGCACCTCCATCCCCAGGTACCCGCCTGAGGAGTAGTGCCCGCGGAACGACCGGATCGTCACGAACGCGAGCAGCATCAGGCCGATCGTCACGTGCGCGCCGTGCAGGCCCGTGAGGCCGTAGAACACCGACGCCTGCGCGGTGTCGGCCGGCGAAATGCCGATGTGCCAGTACTCGTTGATCTGGATGAAGAGGAACGTGAGGCCGAGCAGGAAGGTGCAGACCATGCCGACCTTCAGCCCGAGCCGGTTGTCCTTCTTCAGCGACTCCTGGGCGTAGTGGATCGTGAACGAGGACGAGACCAGGATGCACGTGTTGCAGAACGCGACGACCTTCGGCAGCTCGAAGCCGGGCCCCGGCCACGGATCGTGATTGACGACCCGGATGAAGAAGTAGGCCGTGAAGAAGGCCCCGAAGATCATGACCTCGGAGATGATGAAAAGCAGCATCCCGAGCACCGCCGGGTTCACGCGCGAGGACTGGTGCGCGGCCGGCGGTCCGTGCTGCTCGTGCTCGGCGGCCTCATGACCGCCGCCGACGGCGTGAGCGTGCGCGGCCACCGCTAGGCCTCCACGCTCGCCGAGGACTCGATGTGCTCGACCGGCAGGTTGGTGGCGCCGCGCACGCGGTCGACGAGCTTGTCGGCGACCCACTTCGACCGGTCCTCGGGCAGCGTCGAGATGACGATCTCCGAGATGTGGAAGTACTGGACCGCGTTCATCGTCGCGGTGTACGGGTCCGGGTCGCCGATCATGCCCGCGGCCACGACGTCGGCGCCGTCGAGCGACTCCAGCAGCGTCGACAGCCGCTCGCGCGCCTCGCGCACGGCGTGTCCCTGCGTCGACGACTGCGGCACGATCACGATGAACCGCCGCGGCCCCTCGGCTGCCAGCGCCTTCAGCCGCTCCACCAGCTCCGGCGCCGCCGCCGTCTGGTTGGCGACCACCAGCGTCACGTCGAACGGCAGGCCCTCGGCCTGCAGGTCCACGACCACGTGCTCGACCGGCAGCCCGGTCTCGTCCTCGAGCCGCTCGATCAGGTCGCGCCGCAGCCAGCCCGAGGACGTCGCGGGCAGGGTGGAGACGATGATCTCGCTGATCGCCCGCTCGCGGATCGCGTCCATGGCGGCGTTGAACGGATCGCCGTCGCCGACCTCGCCGGTGCCCTCGATGCCCTCGTCGCGCATGAACTCCAGCGCCAGGTCCACGCGCACCTGCGCGGAATCGCGCACGACCTCGTCATAGATGACGTTGCCGTGCCGCGGCCGCGTCTGCGGCACCACGACGTGAAAGTGCACGTGCCCGCCGTCGCCGGCGCGCTCGCGCACGCGATCGAGCAGGTTCTTGCCGCCGATCGTCTCGTTCGCCAAGACCAGGACGTTCGCCACCGACTAGACCCCCTCGTGACCCTCGGCCGACTGGGCGCCCGCAGGCGTCTTCGGCCGCGCCTCCTCGGCCGGCTTGAAGATGCCGTGCACGGCGTCCGGGACGCCGTACTCGTACGGCCCGCCGACGACCGTCGGCACGTTGTCGAAGTTGAAGATCGGCGGCGGCGAGGAGACCTGCCACTCGAGCGTGAGCGCCCGCCAGGGATTGGCGACCGCCCGCGGCCCGCCGCGCCACGACGCGACCATGTTGTAGACGAACACGAGCGTCGAGAGCCCGAGCACGAACGAGCTGAGCGAGATGAACAGGTTCCAGCCCGCGAACTTCTCCGCGTAGTCGGACACGCGCCGCGGCATGCCCTCGACGCCGATCAGGTGCATCGGCCCGAACGTCGCGTTGAAGGACACGAACGTGAGCCAGAAGTGCAGCTTGCCGAGCCGCTCGTCGAACATCCGGCCCGTCATCTTCGGGAACCAGTAGTAGACGCCGGCGTAGATCGTGAACAGCGAGCCGCCGTAGAGCACGTAGTGGATGTGGGCGACGATGAAGTAGGTGTCCGAGACGTAGATGTCCATCGGCACCATCGCCAGCACCACGCCGGAGATGCCGCCGAGCGTGAACATCGTCAGGAACCCGAGCGCCCACAGCATCGGCGTGTCGAGGTGCAGCACGCCCTTCCACAGCGTGGCCAGCCAGGAGAAGATCTTGATGCCGGTCGGCACCGCGATGATCGCGGTCGTGACCATCATCGGGATCCGGATCCAGTTCTGCATCCCGGACACGAACATGTGGTGCGCCCAGACCGTGAAGCCGAGCATCACGATCGCCAGCAGCGAGAAGGCCATCATCCGGTAGCCGAAGATCGGCTTGCGGGACTTCACCGAGAGGACCTCGGAGATGATCCCGAAGCCCGGCAGCATCATGATGTAGACCGCCGGGTGCGAGTAGAACCAGAAGACGTGCTGGTACATCAGCACGTCGCCGCCCCTCTCCGGCACGAAGAACTTGAAGCCGAGCGCGTAGTCGAGCAGGACGAAGAACTGCGACGCGGCGACGAACGGGGTCGCGATCACGACCAGCAGCGACGTCGAGAAGTTCGCCCACACGAGCAGCGGCATCCGCCAGAACGACATGCCGGGCGCGCGCATCGTGATGATCGTCACGAGGAAGTTGAGCGCCGTGGCGATCGATGACGCCCCCGCGAACTGCACCCCGATGGTGAAGAACATCTGGCCTATCGGCGCGTCCGTGCTCAGCGGCGCGTAAGCCGTCCAGCCGGTCGCGAACGACCCGCCCGGCGCGAAGAACGAGCAGGTCATCATGATGCCGGCGATCGGCAGCATCCAGAACGACAGCGCGTTCAGGCGCGGGAACGCCATGTCCGGCGCGCCGATCATCAGCGGCAGCACGAAGTTCGCCAGCCCGGCGAAGACCGGGATGATGAACAGGAAGATCATCAGCGACGCGTGGACGCTGAAGAGGCCGTTGTACGTGTTCGCGTCGACGAACTGCTTGCCGGGCGCCGCCAGCTCGGCGCGCACCATCATCGCCAGCAGGCCACCGACCAGCATGAAGAAGAACGACGTGCAGACGTACTGGATCCCGATGACCTTGTGGTCGGTGTTGACCCGGAAGTAGTCCTTCCACGACCGCGCGCCGTGGCCCGAGTGATCCTCGGGCCGGGTCTTCTTCCCAGACGCCCAGTAGAACCAGTAGTCGAACGCGCCCAGGCCGATCAGGAACCAGAGCGGCGCGATCAGCAGCGACACGATGAGGATGGCGTTCTGGGTCGCGACGGTGAGGCCGCCGTCGTGCGAGATCGGGAACGAGTACAGGGCCCGCACCGCGAGCACGATCGCCGCGCAGAACAGCGTGCCGAGGACGAGGAAGAGCCCCGCCCGAGGAATTCCGGGTGCGCGCAGTCGAGCCGCCATCAGCCCCCCTTGGTCACGTCAGAAAGGTACTTCACGAGCGCATCGATCTGAGCCGGCGACATCTGCTGCCCGAAGTTCTGGGGCATGATCCCCGCCTGGAAGCCAGGCGCGATCTGCGCGTTCGGCTGCACGATGGAAGTCTTGATGAAGTCGGGCGTCTGGCCCTTGAGCACCTTGTCCAGGTCAGGCCCGACGGTGCCGGACGCGCCCGCGTCGGCCAGCGTGTGGCAGCCGTTGCAGCCCTCCTGGGTGAACAGCGCCTTGCCGTCCGGCGCGCCCGCCGCGGGCGGTGCCTTCGACGGCCCGGCCGCGAGCTTGCGCAGCGCCGCGTCGTAGTCGGGCTGCTTGAGGACGTGGGCGGTCCCGCGCATCGTGGCGTGCCCGAGGCCGCACAGCTCGGCGCAGACGATCGAGTAGTCGCCGAGCCTGCTCGGCGTGATGACGTACTTGACGTCCAGCCCCGGCACCGCGTCCTTCTTCATCCGGAACGCGGGAACCCAGAAGTCGTGCAGCACGTCCTTGGACTGGATCGTGAACTCGACCTGCCGGTTGAGCGGCACGTAGAGCTGCGGCGAGGCGACCTCCTTGCCGCCGACGCGGTAGTAGAAGGTCCAGGCGAACTGCTGGCCGACGACGCGCACCTGCACGGGGTTGGCCGCCTTGGCCTCGACGTCGCGCAGCACCAGGAACGCGTAGGTGCACAGGGCGACGAGGATGATCGCCGGGATCGCCGTCCAGACGATCTCCAGGCGCGTGTTGCCGTGGATCGGCGGGCCGTCCATCAGCTCCTCGCCCGGGCGCATGCGGAACTTCCAGACCGAGAACAGCACGACGGTCACGACGAGCACGAAGACCGGCACCGAGCAGATGATCAGGACGTCCCACAGCGTGTCGATCGGCTTGGCCTCCTTGCTGGCCGACACCGGGAACCAGTCGATCAGCAGCCCGGCGGCGATGCCGAGCGCGGCGGCGATGACGCCGATCAGCAGCATCTGGCGCCAGTCGGCGCGCGCGAGCGGACGCTCCGGTCCAGGACCGCTGCTCACCGAGACCTCTCCTCAAGCCCCATGGAGGCGGCATCCTATGCGAGCGCGGCGACGAACGCTTCAGCGCCGTCGCCGCGCTGACGGCGTCAAGCGGCCTTGTAGGCCGGGCGCAGGCCCTCCGGGCGCGCCGCGCGGGCGTTCCCGTTGGCGCGGAAGTCCGACGGCGCGACGCCTTGGTAGCGGCGGAACGCCTTGGCGAACTGGGCGGGTTGGCGGTAGCCGACGCGGTGCGCTACCTCACGCACCGTGAGCGCTCGCGTGGCGAGCATCTCCGCCGCCTTCTGCATGCGTACGCGCGTCAGATGGTCGCGGAAGGTGGTCTGCCCGATCTCCGCGTAGGCACGCTGGAGCTGCCGGCGTGACGAGGCTACGCGGCGGGCGATGTCGTCGAGCGAGAGGTCCGCCGCGTACTCGCGGTCAACGATCTCGGCTGCCTCCTGAAACAGCGAGGTGCGTAGGCGGACGGTACTGGGGCGCTGAGTGGGCACGTCTATTTCTACGTGACAGACCTGTACCAGGATGAGGAAATAAGGGCGATTGCGCCAACACTGGCGCGTTCGCGCTCTCAGCCTTTACCCAGGGAGATAGCGGACGACGACTGCCAAAGCATCGTCGGTCCCCCTGCCATGCGCAAGGAAGATCCGCTCGGCGAGCGCCTGCGCCGCCCCGCCGCGGTCGAATGCGGCCGCGAAACCGGGGTCGATCCCGTCGGTCACCATCACCAGCAGGTCGCCCGCCGCGAGCCGCAGCGTCGAGGGCCGCACGCGCGGCACCTGGTAGCCGACGACGCCGCCGAAAACCAGCGCGACGTCGTGGCGGCCGGGTTGGGCGGGATCCCGTGGGTGCCACAACCGCGCATCCACGTTGCCGACGCCGGTCCATTCGAGCTCGCCGGCGCCGACGTCGAAGTGCGCGAGCGTCATCACCACGCCGCGCGTGTCCTTGAGCGCCTCGTGGCAGCGGTCGAGCAGATCCTGGGCCGGAGCGTCCGCGTGGTCGCGAATCACGTCGGCGGCGGCCTCCGCAGCATCCGCCGCCGCGTCGCCGTGCCCGAGCCCGTCGATCAGGCAGGCGAGCCCGCCGCGAGATGTCGGCGTGAAGACCGCCAGGTCGCCGGAGCGGTCCTCGCCCTCCAGCGCGGCGCCGGCGACGCCGTAGTCGAGCACCTTGGGCCAGCCGGCTATCTGGTCCATTTCACGAGCGTCACGGTCGTCCCGGCGCCGGGAGCCGTCTCGATGTCGAACTCGTCCACCAGCCGCCGCGCGCCGGGGAGCCCGAGCCCGAGCCCGCCGCCGGTCGTGTAGCCGTCGGTCAGCGCGCGCTCGACGTCTTCGATCCCGGGACCCTCGTCGCGTGCCACGACGCGGATGCCGCGCCGCCCGCGCCCGTCGCGTACGAGCTCCAGCAGGACCTCGCCGCGCTGGGCGTAGGCCGTGATGTTGCGCGCGACCTCGGAGATCGCGGTCGCCAGCAGCGTCTGGTCGGTGCTCGGCATGTCCAGGCCGACCGCCAGGGCCCGCGCGCGCTGGCGCGCGGTCACCACGTCGGCGTCGGACTCGATCGCGATCCGCTCCGGCGCCTCACCCACCACCGTCGCCCGGCTCCTTCCGGGCCTGCAGCAGCGCCAGTCCTTCCTCGAGGTCGAGCGCGGTCTGCACGTCCTCGAAGCTCATCCCGAGCTGGACCATGGCGAACGCCACCTCGGGCTGGATGCCGACGATGACCGTCTCGGCGCCGCGCAGCCGGGTCATCTGCGCGATGCCGCGCAGCGAGCGCGACACGAACGAGTCCATCACGTCAAGGGCCGTGACGTCGACGATGATCCCGCGCGAGCGGTTCTTGGTCACCTGCGCCATCACGTCGTCGCGCAACTGGAGCACGTCGGTGTCCGTCAGCGCCGACTGGATGGAGGCGATCAGGAACGGCCCCTGCTTGAGGATCGGGACGGCCATTTAGGACTGGTCCGCGGGAACCTCGGCGCCGCCGCCGATCACCGTGTAGCCGAGCAGCCTCTCGGCCTCCTCGATGCCGCCCTGGAGGTCGCCGACCGCGTTGACCTTCGAGAGGTCTACGCCGAGCGTCACGAGCGTCTGCGCGATCTCCGGCGACAGGCCGGTGATGATCACCGAGGCGCCCATCAACCGCGACGCGTCGACGGTCTGGACGAGGTGGTTGGCCACCGTCGAGTCGATCGTCGGCACGCCGGTGATGTCGATCACGACCACGCGGGCGCGGTTGGTGCGGATGCCGCGCAGCAGCTGCTCGGTGAGCTGGCGCGCGCGCTGGCCGTCGAGCACGCCGATGATCGGGAGGATCAGGAGCCGCTCGCGCACCTGCAGGACCGGCGTGGAGAGCTCGCGGATCGCCTCCTGCTGCTGGCGGATGATGCGCTCGCGCTCCTGGACGAAGTTCACGCCCACGGTGTTGGCGATGCGGTTGGCGGCCGGCTCATAGGCGTCGAGCACCTGGTTGAGCACCTGGAAGTCCGCCTGGTACTTCTCGAACAGCGAGCGCGCGAGCACGTCGCGCAGCAGCAGCACGATGCCGAGCACCTCGTCGGTCTCGACGCCGCGGGGGATGATGCGCTCGGACAGGTTGCGCGCGTAGTCCTGCAGGGCCTCGACGGAGCCCGTCTCGAGCACCTCGACGTAGTTGTCGTAGACGGAGGTCGCCTCGGAGAAGATCTCCTCCTGGGTGAGCGCGATCAGCAGCTTCGCCTCGCCGATCCGGCGGGCCCACTCTTGTCGCAGCTGGGTGCGGTTGTTGCGGAGGTGCGCGACGAGCTCGCGGAGCAGGTCGGCACTCGCGTCCTGGTGGCCGTTCGCCGCCGTGTCGGCGGCGTCCGTGGGGTCAGCCATCAGTCTCCTTGGGTTGGGTGGGCGTGGGGCCGAAGGCCAGGATGGCGACGTCGTCGCGCAGGCGGCCTTCTGAAGCGTTGATCACCGCCGCCTCGACGCGGTCGGCGACGGCGTCCGGCGGGAGCCCTCCGCAGGTCTCCAGGAGCGCGACGAGCTCGCGGTGGCCGAACACCTCGCGCCGGCGCCGGCGGACCTCGGTCACGCCATCGGTGTAGAACACGAGCACGTCGCGCTCGGCGAGCGTGATCGGCACGTCGGTCAGCCGCGGCTCGATATCGGAGCCGAGCAGCGTCCCGAGCCGCCCGACCGGCTCGACGCGCCCGTCCGGATGGACGATCAGCGGCAGCGGGTGCCCGCCGCAGGCGAGCTCGAGCGAGACCCGCCCGTGCCCGACGCGCAGGTGCGCGTAGGCGACCGTGCAGAAGCGGTCGGCGTGCTGGTCGCGCAGCGCCCGGTGCATGGTCGTCAGCACGCCGCTGGGGCGCTTCTCGTAGACGGCCGCCGCACGCATGGTGTGGCGGGCCAGGGCGGTCACCGCGGCGGCGTCCGGGCCCTTGCCCTGGACGTCGCCGATCAGCGCCGTCCAGCCGCCGTCGCTGGACGAGAACAGGTCGTAGAAGTCGCCGCCGAGCTCGATTCCCTCGCCCGCGGGGTGGAAGCGCACGGCGGCCGACAGCCCGTGCACGGCGGGCAGCGCGCCCGGCCGCAGCGAGCGCTGGAGCGTGTGGGCGATCGTGCGCTCGCGCTCGTACAGCTGCGCGTTGGTGATCGCCACCGAGCTGAGCTGGGCGAGCTGGGTGAGGATCGCCTCGTCGCGCGCAGTGAAATGGCGCCCGCCGCGGTCGACCACGTCGATCATCCCGAGCTCGCGCTCGCGGGCCGAGAGCGTGGCGGTGAGGCGCGCCGGAAGCGCCTCGCCGGTCTCCAGCCGCGCGGGCGAGGTGGCGGTCAGCGGGCGCAGGCGGGGATCGTGCGCCGCGATCCCCACGGTCGCGCGCAGGGCGCCCAGGATCGTGCGGGCCGTGTCGGCCGTGAGCTGGAGGATCTCCTCGACCGTGAGCGTCGAGTTGATCGCCACCGACGCCTCGGCCAGCGCCCGCAGCTGCTCGACGTGGGCGTGCTCGATCCGCGCGACCTCCTGCACCTCGTGGTAGCCGCGGTGCACGCTCTCGAACGTCGACAGGCTCTCGCGCAGGAAGTCGGCCGACGCCTTCAGCGTCTCGTCGATCAGCGGCGCGCCGGCCAGCGCGGCGCGGACGGCGCCGTGGTGCACCTCGGCGAGGTCGAGCACGCTGAGGTGGTGGGCGACGGCCTCGCGGCCGAGGTCGTACGCCGCGCCGAGCGCCTGCTCGCCCCGATCTGACAGATAGGCCGCGAACGCCTCCGAATAGCGCGCCGCCAGCGCGCTCCCGTCGGTCGCGGTGCCCTCCGTGGTCCCCACGTCGGCGGGAAGCCTAAAGGGTGCGCGCCTCGGGGGTGCCCAACGGACGCATCGCTCGACACGGAATGCCCCGTTGGGCGGGGCCCCCGCCGTTAATGGTCGTGGTCCAGGGGGAGATCGGCGATGTCGCGCCGGACATCGAGGATCCAGCGGATCGTGCTGAGGACGAAGATCGCGCCGCCGAAGGCCACCAGCCACCAGCTGAGCGTGAGCGAGACGATCGCCAGCGCGAGGCCCGCCGCGTTGATCAGCGGCAGGATGCTCGGCGCGGGCATGTGGATGCGCTCGCCCGCGGGCGGGGCGCTCGGCTCGGGCGAGATCGGCTCGGTGGTCATTGGATGTAGAGGTAGGCCGCCAGGAACGTGAGCCCGAACATCAAGACCCCGATGATCGAGGCGATGTATGCGGTGCGCAGGTTGCGGCGGGCGAGGCGTCGGTCCATGTCGAGGCGAGGAGTCTAAAGGTCGGATGCTCGGGGTGGGCGGAGGGGCTGCAGCCTTTAGATGCGGGAGTCGATGACCATGACCGCGAACAGCACGGCGAGGTAGCCGAGCGAGAACAGGTACGTGCGCAGCGCGCTGGCGCGGTCGGCGCGCCGCTGCAGTCGCACCGCCAGCGTGATGAAGGCCGCGCCGAGGCCGGCCGCGCAGACGGCGTAGAGCGCGCCGAAGAAGCCGAAGACGACCGGCAGCAGCGTCAGCACGGTCAGCAGCAGCGTGTAGAGGACGATCTGGCGGCGCGTCTCGGACTCGCCGTGCACGACGGGCATCATCGGGACGCCCACGCGCGCATATTCGTCCTTCATCAGCAGCGACAGAGCCCAGAAGTGCGGCGGCGTCCAGTAGAAGACGATCGCGAACAGATACAGCGCGTCCGGGGCCACGCCGCCGGTCACCGCGGCCCAGCCGACCAGCGGCGGGACCGCGCCGGCGGCGCCGCCGATGACGATGTTCTGCGGCGAGCGGCGCTTGAGCCAGACCGTGTAGACCAGCGTGTACCAGACGAAGCCGAGCGCGGCCAGGATCGCCGCCAGCAGGTTCGCGGCCGTCCACAGGACCGCGAACGAGGCGATCTGCAGCGCGAACGCGTAGATCAGCGCCGCGCGCGGCGAGATCCGCCCCGCCGGCACCGGCCGGCCCGCCGTGCGGCCCATCTGCGCGTCGATGTCGCGGTCGTAGAAGTGGTTGAACGCGCCCGCGCCGCCCGCCGACAGGAAGCCGCCGAGCACGGTCGCCGCGACCAGCGCGACCGACGGGTCGCCGGCCACGTACATGGTCGTGATCGTCGTCAGGAGCAGCAGCAGCTGCACCTTCGGCTTGGTCAGCGTGAAGTAGTCCGAGAGGACCTGCGCCAGCGGCGCCTGGACGGTGGTCGCACGCGACGCTTCCATCGCGCTACCTCTTCACGTACAGCGGCTGCCCGGCCCGGTAGCGCTGCTCGGCCTTCGTGCGCTGCTCGATCTCGCGCCGGATGTCCTTCATCGGCTCGACCGAGCGCACGCGCGGGACGACGTCGAAGTTGTTCTCGGGCGGCGGCGAGGGCGGGAACCACTCGAGCGTGTTGGCCTTCCACGGGTCCGGCCCCGCGACCGCGCCCTTCTTCAGCGCCCAGACGATGTTGAGGATCGTCAGGGTGACGCCGACGGCGATCGTGAACGCGCCGACCGTGGAGATGAAGTTGTAGGCGGTCCAGCTGTGGTCGGAGTACTCATACACGCGCCGCGGCATGCCGGAGAGGCCGGCCGAGTGCTGGATCAGGAACGTGAGGTGGAACCCGATGAAGGTGAACGCGAAGCCGATCTTGCCGAGCTGCTCGCTCAGCATCCGCCCGGTCATCTTCGGGAACCAGTAGTAGAGCGCCGCGAGCATCGCGAACGCGCTCGCGCCGAACGCCGTGTAGTGGAAGTGGGCGACGACGAAGTACGTGTCGGTCAGCTGCCAGTCGATCGGGAAGACCGCCAGGAAGATGCCGGTGATGCCGCCCATCGTGAACGTGAAGATGCCGCCGACGCAGTACAGCAGCGGCACCGTCCACTCGACCGTGCCTCGCCACAGCGTCGCGATCCAGTTGAAGATCTTCACGCCCGTGGGCACGGCGATGATGAAGCTCGAGAGCATGAAGAACGCGAGCACGACGGTCGACATCGGCGTCGCGAACATGTGGTGCGCCCACACGAGCATGCCCAGGAACGCGATGCCCGCGGTCGCGGCGGCGATCGCCTTGTAGCCGAAGATCGGCTTGCGGGCGAAGACCGGCAGGACCTCCGAGAAGACGCCGAACGCGGGCAGCACGAGGATGTAGACCTCGGGGTGGCCGAAGAACCAGAACAGGTGCTGCCACAGCAGCGCCGAGCCGCCCTCGTTGGGATCGAAGAAGTGCGTCCCGAAGTTGCGGTCCAGCAGCAGCATCGTGACCGTGGCGGCCAGCGACGTCAGCGCCAGGATGATCAGGTACGCGTAGATCAGGATCGTCCACACGAACAGCGGCATGCGGCCCCAGCCCATGCCGGGCGCGCGCATGTTGTGGATCGTGGCGATGAAGTTGATCGCGCCGAGCACCGAGGACAGGCCGGTGAGGTGGACCATGTAGATCCACGCCTCCTGGCCGTTGGTCGCCGAGAACTGCTTCAGCGACAGCGGCACGTAGGAGAACCAGCCGGCCTCCGGCGGGGAGAAGAACATCGACGCGTACAGCGCCAGGCCGCCGAACAGGTACATCCAGTACGACCACGCGTTCAGGCGCGGGAACGCGACGTCGCGAGCCCCGATCATCAGCGGGATCAGGTAGTTCGCGAACCCGGCCCACACCGGCACGATGACCAGGAAGATCATCGTGGTGCCGTGCATGGTGAGGAGCTGGTTGTACTTCTCCGGAGTCAGCAGCGTGTTGTCCGGGATCGCCAGCTGCGTGCGGATCAGCAGCGCCTCGACGCCGCCGAGCGCGAAGAACACGATCACCGTGCCCAGATACATCAGGCCGATCCGCTTGTGATCGGTCGTCGTGAGCCACGACGACCAGCCGCGCTTGGCGGGCTCGACCTCGTGGACGATGATCTCGGGCCGCGGGCGCGCGGTCAGGGACGGGGTTTCGACGGTGGCTGCCAAGACGATCCTTTAGGGGGTCTGCCCTTGCTGGGCCCGCAGGGCCTTCTGCTGCTTTGCGACGGCCTGCTGCGCGGCCTTGATCTCCTGAGCCTTGCGGCCGACCCAGGTGTTGAAGTCGTCCGGGCTGAGCCCGATCACGCGGGCGTACATGTTGGCGTGGTTGCGGCCGCAGAGCTCGGCGCATTGGCCGCTGTAGATCACCGCGTCGAAGCCCTGGTAGGACGCGCGGTCCGAGCCCTCACGCAGGTTCTTGGACGGGATCTGGAACCACGACTTGTTGTGGTAGCCGGGGACCGCGTCCATCTTGCCGCCGAGCTTCGGGATCCACCACGAGTGCGCGACGTCGTCGGCCGTGATGTCGAGGATCACCGTCTCGCCGACCGGCACGACCATGTCCGCGTACGAGCGGACGCTCTTCTGCGCGCTCGGGTACTGGAACGCCCACACGTACTGCTGGCCGTCCACGCGCATCTTCAGCACCGGGCCGGGCGGCGTCTTCTGGTCGGTCGACGCGATCAGCGCGCCGTCGGCCAGCGCGACCTGCGGTGCGCCCTCGGATGGCTTCGGGTCCTTGATGGCACCGAGCTTTATGAAGGTGAAGACCGTGATGAAGATGAGAATCGCCGCGGCGCCGATCGTCCAGCCGATCTCCAGCGGCGTGTTGCCGTGGATCTGGGCGGCGACGCGGCCACGGCGGGCGCGGTACTTGACCACCGAGTAGAGCAGCAGCCCCTCGACGCCGATGAAGATGATCAGCGCGAGGACGAAGATCATGATGTAGAGCGTCTTGATGCTGTCCGCGTTCGGCGAGCCGCCGGACTCGGGGAACAGCAGGCCGGCGTGCGCGGCCGGCGCGGCGACGAGCGCCCCCGCCGCCCCGGCGACGAGCGCCAGCAGCAGGGAACGGCGTGTACGGGGACCGAGCACGGGCCCGGCAGTATATGGACGCCGCCGACGCCGACGCGTCGCCGTCACCGGCCGGCGAAGCGGGGCGGCCGCTTCTCGATGAAGGCGGCGACGCCTTCGGCGAAGTCGCCGGAGCCCGCCATCTCCTGCTGGATCGAGGCCTCCAGCGCGAGCTGCTCGTGCATCCGCGAGTAGAGCCAGGCGTTGAGCTGGCGCTTGCTGCCGGCGTACGAGCGGGTCGGCCCGGCCGCGAGCCGGTCGGCGAGCGCGTCGGCCTGCGCACGCAGCTCCTCCGCCGGCACGACGCGGTTGACCAGGCCCCACTCGAGCGCCTGCGGCGCCGGGATCCGCTCGCCCAGGAGCGCCATCTCGGCGGCGCGGGCGAAGCCGACGCGGGCGGGGATGAGGAGGCTGGAGCCGCCGTCGGGCACGAGGCCGATGTTCACGAACGCGAGCAGGAAGTAGGCGGACTCGGCGGCCAGCACGAGGTCGCAGGCCAGCGCCAGGGAGCACCCGATCCCGGCCGCCGGCCCGTTGACCGCGGCGATCACGGGCTTGGGCATCTCGCGGATGCCGGCGATGATCGGGTGGTAGCGCTCGGTCAGCGCCGCCTGCACGTCGGGATGGCCGTCCGGCGTCAGGTTGAAGCCGGTGTCCTTCAGGTCGGCGCCCGCGGAGAACGCCCGCCCCGCGCCGGTGATCAGCACCGCGCGCACGTCCGCGTCGGCGGACGTCTCCTGGACCGCGGCGCGCAGCTGCTCGCCCAGCTCCCGGTTCCACGCATTCATGGCGTCCGGGCGGTCGAGTTCGATTGTTGCGACGGCGCCGCGGCGCTGAAGGGATACGGTCATGAGGATGGATTCTGTCGGCTAGCGGGTAGGTCATACGGATGACGGACGCGCGAAGACCCAGGATCGGCGTGTGCACTGCGCTGGAGCGCGCACGCTGGACGGTCTGGGATCGCGAGGCGCTGCTCCTCTCGCGCGCCTACATCGACGGGATCCAGAGGGCGGGCGCAGTCGCGCTGATGATCCCGCCCGATTCGTGGGTGGAGGATCACCCCGGCGACGTGCTCGACGGGCTCGACGCGCTGATGCTGGCCGGCGGCGCCGACATCGACCCGGGCAGCTACGGCGAGCGCCGCCACCGCTGCACCAAGAACACGCGCCCGGAGCGCGATCGCGCCGAGATCGCGCTCACGCTCGAGGCGCTCCAGCGCGACATCCCGCTGCTCGGCATCTGCCGCGGCATGCAGCTGCTCAACGTGGCGCTCGGCGGGACGCTCGTCCAGCACCTGCCCGACGACGTCGGCCACACCGATCACCGCCGCTCGCTCGGCTCGTTCGACAACGCCGACCACGACGTCAAGCTCGAGCCGGGCTCGATCGCCGCAAAGGCGTGCGGGGAGCTGCGGCACAAGACCAAGTCGCATCACCACCAGGCGGTCGACCGGCTGGGCGACGGCGTGGAGGCGACCGGCTGGAGCGTGATCGACGACCTGGTCGAGGCGATCGAGCTGCCGGCCGCGCGCTGGGTGCTGGGCGTCCAGTGGCACCCGGAGGTCGACCCGCGCTCGCGCGTGCTGCCGGCGTTCGTGGCGGAGGCGGCGGACGCGCTGGTCGAGGCGTAGCGCCGGCGCGCGCTCTTCGGGTGCCCGCGCTCGCCGTATGCCGCGTGCTGCTGCCGGCGGTCGGCGCCCCATCAGCGGACGCGCCGCGTGCTGGGCGCCGCCCGTTTGAACGGCAACTGCGCAGGTGAGCGGCGGCGGGGTCTGATCGTGATCGATCGTCCCTGGGCGTGATTCGCGCACGATCGATCATCGATTCGCTCGCGGGGGAGGGGGTGCTGCACGAAAGTGTCCTCACAGGACGCAAACGTGACGCACCCCCTCGTTCGGAAGCCCGAGGCGATGATCGATTTACAGTCACCGCAACTTTCTCCCGCTCCCCCTTACGTGCGCAGTTGCTGTTCAAACGGCCGGCGCCCAGCACGCGGCGGGTCCGCTGATGGGGCGCCCGCCGCCGCAAGCGCCCGTGCGCCGTCGGACGGCGACGCGCTTGTACCCGCAGAGGCCGTCGCGCGGCGGGCATGCGGCGCCTGCCCGCCGCCGCTCCCGCCGCCTGGCCCGCTATCTTTGCGGCGCCCGTGCGCCGCTCGACCGCCATCCGCGCGGCCGCCTGCACGGTGCTCGCCGCCGGCTTGGCCGCGCCGCTCGTACGCCGCCGCCTGGGGCTCAAGCCGCCCGTGGTGATCGCCGCGGCGGCCGCGACCCCGTTCGCGCTGACCGCGCTCGTCCCGCGGTCGCGCAAGCGCGACTTCTTCATGTGCGCACTGCAGATGTGGGCCTATCTCGCTGCCTACAAGATGCCCGCCGACGACCCCCAAGCGCTGGAGAGCCGCGTGCGCGTCGAGTACCCGGTGCGCGTGGACAAAACGCTCGGCCTCGGTACCACGCCGACGCTGCGCCTGCAGCGTGCGTTCGGCACTCCGGAGCGGTTCGCGCGCTGGGAGAAGCTGCTCGTGTGGTCGCACTGGCTCTGGTTCGCGTTCCCGCACGGCACGGTGCTGTACGTGCTCCTGCGCCACCGCGACCGCTTCCCGCGCGCCGCGGCGCAGATCTACGCCACCTTCGACATCGGCGTGATCGGCTACTGGGCGATCCCCACCGCGCCGCCCTGGTACGCCGCCGAGAAGGGCCTGATGGACGACGGCCGGACGCCCGAGCTGCGGCGGATGATGGTCGAGTACGGCGAGCAGTTCTGGAAGTCCGGCTGGGCTCCTTTGTACGGTGTGCTCGGGGGCAATCCCCTGGCCGCCATGCCTTCGCTGCATTTCGCAACGTCCGTGACGGCCGCGCACGTCCTCAGCGACACGGGAAAGGTCGCCGGCGTGCTCGGCTGGACCTATGCCGCCACGCTGGGCGTGGCGCTCGTCTACCTGGGCGAGCACTACGTGGTGGACCTGGCGGCGGGCGCGGCGCTCGCCGAGAGCGTGCGGCGCGGGACGCCCCGCGCGGCGCCGCTCGCCCGGCGGCTGTCGCGCGCGATCCAGTCGCTCGAGACGCGCGCGCGCGCATGAGCGAGGCTCCGGTAGAGACCGTCGATCGGCCCTCGCCGGACGAAGAGCAGGACGACGAGCACGGCCTCGACTTCAGCGGCCGCGCCGTCCTGACGCTGTGCGGGTTCCTCGTCGCGATGCTCGCGGCGCTGTACTTCCTGCTGCCCAAGCTCGCCGGCCTGCACGACACCTGGAAGCGGATCGAGGACGGCTCGCCGTGGTGGATGGCCGTCGCGCTCGTGTTCACGGTCGGCATGTACGCGGGCTACGTGGAGCTGTTCCGCGGCGTCTTCAAGGACCAGCGGATCGGACGGCGCGCCAGCGCGCAGATCACGATGGCCGGGCTCGCGGCCTCGCGCATCTTCGCGGCCGGCGGCGCCGGCGGGCTCGTGCTGCAGGCGTGGGCGCTGCGCCAGGCCGGCCTGCGGCGTCGCGTGGTGGCCGACAAGACGATCTCGTTCCTCGTGCTCACGTACTCGCCGTACGCGTTCGCGGTGATCGTCTGCGGCCTTGGGCTCTATCTCGGGATCTTCCCCGGCGACGCGCCGTTCTCGATGACCGTCGTGCCGGCCGCGATCGCGGTCGTGCTGGTGGTGCTGACGCTCTCGATCGTGCTCGTCCCGCCCGACCTCCAGCGCCGGATCTCCGGGCGCGGCAAGAGCCGGCTCGCCCAGAAGCTGGCGCACGTCCCGGCCGCGTCCTCGTCGGGCGTGCGCGACGCGATCCGGCACCTGCGGTCGCGCGATCCGGCGCTGCTGGGCGCGATCCTCTTCTGGGCGTTCCAGATCGCGGTCGTCTGGGCGGCGTTCAAGGCCTTCGGCAAGCCGCCGCCGACCGCCGTCCTCATCCAGGGCTTCTTCGTCGGCATGCTCGGCAACCTGCTGCCGATCCCGGGTGGCGTCGGAGGCGTCGAAGGCGGGATGATCGGCGCCTATGCCGCGCTCGGAGTGGACGCCGGACTGGCCGTGGTCGCCGTGCTGGTGTTCAGGGCGTTCACGTTCTGGCTGCCGCTGATCCCGGGCGTGATCGCGTTCTTCCGACTGCGCGGCACGGTAGACCAATGGCGTCGAGAACGCGGCGCTACTATACAAAGTAAAGCGTAACCCCGGAGAGCATCCACACATGGCCAACGTCGAGAACGTGATCATCATCGGAAGCGGGCCGGCCGGCTACACGGCCGCGCTCTACACCGCGCGCGCGAATCTCGACCCGCTGGTCATCGAGGGCTTCCTGTGGGGCGGGCTGCTGCAGCAGACGACCGACGTCGAGAACTACCCGGGCTACCCGCAGGGGATCATGGGCCCGGAGATGATGCAGGAGTTCCGCGACCAGGCGGAGCGCTTCGGCACGCGCTTCATCACCGACAACGTGACCAAGCTCGAGCCCGGCGCCGGCGGCGAGCCGCACAAGGTCTACATCGAGGACGACGTCTACGAGGCGCGCACGGTGATCCTGGCGATGGGCGCCGAGCACAAGAAGCTGGGCGTGCCCGGCGAGGAGGAGCTCGGCGGCCGCGGCGTGTCCTATTGCGCGACCTGCGACGCCGCCTTCTACAAGGACCGCACGACGATCATCGTCGGCGGCGGCGACTCCGCGATGGAGGAGGCGATCTTCCTCGCCAAGTTCTCCTCGCGCGTGACGATCGTGCACCGGCGCGACGAGTTCCGCGCGTCGAAGATCATGCTCGAGCGCGCGCGGGCGACCGAGAACATCGAGTTCATGACGCCGTACGTGGTCGAGGAGTTCGTCGGCGCGGGCGGCGTGCTGTGCACCGCCCGGCTGCGCAACACCGAGACCGGCGAGGAGCGCGAGCTGCCGCTGGCCGGCGCGTTCATCGCGGTCGGCCACGAGCCGCAGTCGGAGATCGTGCGCGGGATCGTGCCGACCGACGACGGCGGCTACGTGGTGACCCAGGGCAAGTCGACGCGCACCGACGTCCCGGGCGTCTTCGCGGCCGGCGACCTCGTGGACCACACGTACCGCCAGGCGGTCACCGCCGCCGGCTCGGGCTGTATGGCCGCGCTGGACGCCGAGTGGTACCTGCGCGACAGCCCGGACGTGCCGACGCCGGCCTCGCTGGAAGGCGACGGCGACCTCGCGGAGGCGCAGTGGGCGCCCGCCGCGGTGGAGCGGCGCTAGCCGCGATCGCGCCGATCAGCAGGTCACCGCCTTCGTCGTGCCCGGCGGCAGGCAGCGCGTGATGACCTTCGGCGCCTTGCGCGAGCGGATCGTGAGCGTCTTGACCGCGCCGATCGTCCCCGGCGCCGTCGCGGTGATGGTGATCTTGGTGCCGACCTTCAGCGGCCGCTTGACGAGCGCCTCGAGCGAGACCCGGGTGGAGCGGAGGTTGCGCTTGACGAGCGACTTGCGCGAGCAGCCGCGCGCGCAGCGCGCGTCAACGGTCCCGCCGCGCGGCACGTCCTTGATCACCAGCGACTTCAATCGCGTGCTGCGCTTGCGGGCGCTGTAGGTGAAGCCCAGCGTGACGACCAGGCGGCGCGGCGAAGCGGCCGGAGGCGAGCCGCCCACCAGCGGCGGCGGACCTGCTGCGGCCTCCGCCCGGCCGAGCGAGGCGAACGGGCTCCACTCGGTCGGCGTCGGCCCGTCCTGATAGCTCTCGTAGAGCGCGCCGTCGGCGCCCGCCGCGAGTACGTGCAGCGCGCCGTCGTTGGGGTCCACGCGGTCCTTGACCAGCACCGGGTCGCCGGAGAACTGCCCGCCGAGCGAATCCGGGCCCCTCCAGCCGGAGTTCGGCGCGGTCTGCCAGGCGTGCCAGAGCGCGTTGTCGCTGCCGCGCGCGAAGACGTGCAGCTGCTTGGCGGAGTCCAGCGCCACGGCCGGGTTGCCGACCAGCTGCACGCCGGGGAACGGCGACCAGTTCGGCGCCCAGTCGCCGTTGAGCACGGTCTGCCAGCGGTGGTTGAGCAGGCCGTCGGTCTGGATCCCGAACGCCTCCTGGCGGCCGTCGGCGTTCAGGCTCGGCGCGACCGTGCTCGCGAACAGGCCGCCGTCGTCGGCCCACGCCGACCAGCTGCTGTGCGGGGCGAACTGCCAGATGTGGTGCGCGTGGCTGGTCGTACCGCGCGCCCACACGACGAGCGCGCCGGTCGAGTACGGGATCACGGCCGGCTCGGACGAGAGGATGCCGCCGAGCGAGCTCCAGTCGCTCCAGCTGCCGCCCGGGCTCAGCTGCCATTTGTGAACCAGCGCGTTCCCCGGTCCGCGCGAGAACACCTCGAGCCAGCCGTTCGTGTTGATCGCGACGTCCGGCGCGCCGGCGAGCTGCCCGCCGAGCGATGTCCAGGCCGACCAGGCGCCTCCGGGCGAGAGCTCCCAGATGTGCCACAGCGCGTTGTCGGTGCCCACGGCGAACACGTCGAGGCGGCCGTCGGCGTTGCGGGCGACGGCGGCCTGGCGGCCCGCCAGCAGATTGCCGCCCAGGCTCTCGAATCCGCGCCACGCGCCGCGTCCCGTGCTCGCGTCGTGGTAGAGGCGGCCGTCCGCGCCGACCATGAAGACGTGCAGGTTGCCGGCGGCGTCGGGATAGACGCTCCGGCTCGCGCGCGCGGGCGCGACGATCATGGCGAGCAGCAGCAGGGCTCCGGCGAACGGGCGTATCACGCCGCCGAACCTAGGCAGGTTTCAGCGGACGCGCAACGTGTACGCCCGGTCCTGATAGACCGACCGGCCCTGGGGCGCGACCTCGACGAAGAACGAGTGCGACCCGGAGCCGCGGTTGACGATCGTCACGCGCTCGGTCTTGCCCGCGCCGACCCGGTGCGAGCGCGCCGCCCGCCCGCGCGTGTCGTTGATCGAGACCGCGGAGGAGCGGAACACATTGAGCTCGACGTCGCCGAAGCGGGGGATCGCCGAGATCCGCGCCGAGCGGCCGCCCTTGAGCACGATCCGGTAGACGTCGACCGGGTCCTCCTCCTTGTCGAGCAGCGCGTCGATGCGCGACGCGCGCCCGCCCGACCAGATCGCCGGCGCCGGCGTGCCGCCGAACGCGCGCCCGTCGACCCAGACCAGGTTGTCGTTGGGCTCCAGCGGGTCGTGGATCGGTATCCGGTCCTTCGGCAGCGCAAGCGCCGCGCCCACGTCGACCACGCCGAAGCCGGTCAGCGCGTCCCAGCCCTTGCGCTCCACGTCACGCGCCGACAGCCGCACCGCCTGGGCGGCCTGATCGGGCTGCAGGTCGGGCCGCGCCTGGCGGATCCAGGCCATCGCCGCGGACACCATCGGCGCGGCGAAGCTCGTGCCGGAGACGAGCTCGTAGCCGTCCTGGACGCCGTCGTCGTCGAGGCTGGGCGGCACCGCGGCCATGACGTCGACGCCCGGGGCGCTGAGATCGACGGCGTCGTTGGCGTTGGAGAACGACGCGCTCTTGCCGTCGCGGTCGGTGGCCGCGACGGTGATCACGTGCGGCAACGAGGCAGGGAACTCGAGCGGGTTGCCCTGCTGGAACTCGTTCCCCGCCGCGGCGACGGGGATCGCTCCGGTGGCGACGGCGTAGTAGATCTGGATCTTCTCCGCCGTGCACTGCGAGACGGAGCCGTAGCTCATGTTGATCACCGCGGCGCCGTTCTCGACCGCCTTGCCGATCGCCTCCGCCGAGGCGTCGCAGCTGATCTCGCCGTCGGTGCCGGGAACCGTCCGCAGCGGGACGTTGAGCGCGCGGGCGCCGGGCCAGACGCCGAGGATGCCGATCGCGTTCGCGGGCGCGGCGGCGACCGAGGCGGTCGCCGTCCCGTGCAGATTGGTCACGGTCGTCCCGGGCAGCGTGGTGAAGTTGGGGTCGCCCGTCCACTCGGGATGCGTGGTGTCTGCGGCGGCGTCGACGAGCGCGATCAGCGGGCTCTGCGGCGTGACCGGCGGCGGGTCGACCGCCGGGTCGGCGACGACCTTGCGCCAGTCGTTGGGCGCGGCCGACAGCGGATCGTCTCCGACCGAGCGCGTCTTGAGCAGCACGTTCGGCTGGGCGTACACGAGCCGGCGCCCGAGCGCGCGCGCGAACCCGCGCGCCTTCGCGCGCGCGAGCACGTAGTCGCCGGTCGCGGCGACGCCGACGTGGCGCGCCTGGAAGGCCCGGGCGATCGCCGCCGAGGCGCGGCCCGGCCGGGCGCCGACCATCCACGTGTCGCGATCGGCACGTACCGCCGCCGCGCTCGCGTCGCCGGGAAGCTGCATCGGCATGTCATCGGCACGCGCGGCGGGCGCGAGCGCGAGCACGAGCAGCAAGGCGATGGCGAGGGTCCGGGGCACTAGGGAGCGAACACGCTCCCTGGCCGATCGGAGCGCAATCGTCAGGCTAGCGGCACCGTTCACGAGAACGACTCGAGGACCGATCGCGGCCATACACTTGCCTCCGTGAACGTGTTCACGGTCGTGTGCGGCGGTCTGCTGCTGTTCTTCTTTGTGACGACCGTCCTGCTCGGCGTGTTCTCCAAGCGCTCGGCGCTGGAGATCCTCGACTGGCGACCCACGCGCTCGCCCGAGGTCGAGGCCGAGAACGAGGTCGACGACGTCGAGCAGATGATCGCCGCGCAGAACGAGATCCGCGCCCGCCTCGGGAAGCCCGCGCGCACGCGCGACGAGATCGACCGCGAGTGGCGCGCGTCCTGATCGTCGGCTGCGGCTGCCGAGGCCGCGAGCTGGCGCGCGAGCTGCGGGCGGCCGGGCACGCGGTGCGCGGGACCACGCGCGACGCGGCCAACCACGCGGCGATCGCGGACGCCGGCGCCGAGCCCTACACCGGCGATCCCGACCGGATCGCCACGCTGATGGACGCGCTCGCGGGCGTCACCATCCTCGTCTGGCTGCTCGGCGGCGTCGCCGTGCCCGACCTGCACGGCCCGCGGCTGCGGATGATGTTCGAGAAGCTGGTCGACACGCCGGTTCGGGGCGTCGTCTACGAGGGCACGCCGCCAGGCGCCGACCTGGCGCGCATGTGCGCCCAGACCTGGAGCATCCCGCTCGAGACGCTCGCGCCCGGCGGCGATGCGCTCGCAGCGGTCAGCCGCCTGCTGGGAACCTGACGAGCAGGTCGGCGACGATGCGGGCGGTGGCGCCCCAGATGACGTGGCCGTCGACCTCGTAGGTGTGCGTCTTGAACGCCATCCCGCGCCGCACCATCCGGCGCTCGCCGGCGCCGGCGACGAGCGCGTCGATCGCGAGCTCGAGCACCTGCGCGACCTCGGTCTCGCCGAGTACCCACGCCATTCCGGGCTCGATCACGCCCACGAACGGATAGATCGCGTAGTTGGTCACGTACGTGCCGACCGGCTCGAGCGCGCCGACCACCTCGACCGTCGCGGGCGCCAGCCCGATCTCCTCCTGCGCCTCCCGCAGCGCCGTGTCCATCAGCGTCTCGCCGGGGTCGCGGCGCCCGCCGGGGAACGAGATCTCGCCGGGGTGGCGCCGCAGGTCGTGGCGGCGCTCGGTGAAGACCGCGTGCACGGCGCCGTCGGCGTCGGCGAACAGCGGAACCAGCACGGCGGACTCCTTGCGGCCGCCGCGCACGTGCATCGCCGCCGCCTCCTCGGGCTCGAGGAGGCTTCCGGCGAGCTGCTCGAGCGGACCCGTCAGCTCCGCTCGATCCGCTCGTCGAAGGCCACCTCGCCCTCGAGCGTGCGGTGGACGGGGCACTTGGCGGCGATCACCTGCAGCCGGTCCACCTGCTCCTCGCTCAGTTGCGAGGGCATCTTGATCACCAGCTCGAAGCGCGTCGGGCAGCCGCGCTCGGCGGGCGAGTAGCGTGCCTCGACCTCGAGTCCTTCGATGTTCCAGCCCTTGCGCCGGGCGTACATCTCCATCGTCACCGCGGTACACGAGGCGAGCGCGGCGGAGAGCAGCTCCTGCGGGCTGGGGCCGAGGTTCTGGCCGCCTTGGGCCTCGGGCTCGTCGGCGGTGATCCGGTGGCGACCGACGACGACGTCGTGCGTGTAGCCCTCGCGCTGGCGCGCGGTGGCTTTCATCGCGGTCGTCGAGTTGTTGCTCGATGAGCGATTGATCAGGGCCATCTATCCGTCCTCCAGCGGATTGAACACCATGCCCGTCAGCACCTTGGGGAAGAAGTAGGTGCTCTTCGGGGGCATGTTCTCCCCCGCCGCCGCGACGTCGCGAACCTGCGACACCGGGGTGGGGGCCATGAAGAATGCGGCGTCGGCCTCGCCGGCGTCGACGCGCGCCCTCGCCTGCTCGGCGGTGCGCGCGTAGTCGAGGCCGTTGAGGTGCGAGATGTCGTCCTCGCTCATGCCGAGCGCGCCGGTCAGCAGGAGCGCCTCCAGCACGGCGGTGTCGAGCCTGCGGTACGGCGCCGGCTTGCCGGGCAGCGCGGCGGCGGCGATGGCCGGGTCTTTGAGCGTCAGCAGCCGCGGCTCGGCGCCGTCGTAGTAGCCGATGCGCACGTTGTCAGCCGCCGCGGGCTCCAGCCCGTCCGCTGGCTCGCTGTCCCAGTCGCGCTCGATCGCCTCGCGCAGCGCGGCCTTCTTCGCGTCGTCGAGGCCGAGCACGAGGCGGTGGGTCGGGAAGACGGTCAGCCCCGGGTCCTGCAGCGCGACCAGGCACATGAGCACGTGGTCGGAGCCGGGCGCGGCGCCGGGCTCCTGCGCGTAGACGCGCGCGGTCTCGTAGCGGTGGTGGCCGTCGGCGATCAGCAGCTCGACGCCCGCGAGCGCGCTGCGGACCGCATCCAGGGCAGCGGGAGCCTCGACGCGCCAGAGCTTGTGGTGCGTCCCGTCGGAGTCGGTGACCTCGCCCCACGGCGGGCCTTCGAGGTGCGGGGCGAGCGCGCTCCAGGCGGCGCCGGCGGGATCGTCATACAGGCTGAAGATCGGCGACAGGTTCGCGCGCGTCGCGCGGGTGAGGCGCAGCCGGTCCTCCTTCGGGCCCGGATGGGTGCGCTCGTGCGGGCGGATGCGACCCGCGCCGTAATCCTCGACTCGCACGCGAGCGAAGACGCCGTGGCGCGTCCGCGGGCGGCCGTCGGGTCCGGTGTAGTCCTGCGCGAGCGCCCACAGGGCGGGGACCGCGTCGCGCACCACGATGCCGCCGGCGGTCCAGCTGCGAAGCACGTCGGCCGCGTGGCCGTACGGATCAGGCCTGCGTTCTGCGGCAGGTCGATCTCGACGACGTTGTAGGGAGAGCGGGCGACCAGGTCGGCGCGCTGCGCGGCATCGATCACGTCGTACGGCGGAGCGGCCACGGGCTGCAGGCCGCCCACACGGGCGAGGTCGTAATGGAGCGCGCGTAGGGGTTGGACGTCTGCCATCTGACGGCCAGGCTAGCGCGGGCTGCGCGCCAGTATGTTCGCGTCGGACATCCGTCCATAAAGGTTCAAGTTCCGCGAGCCGATACCGAAGGCGTGGCCGAGTCCCCAGAGACGCTGCGGCGCCCCGAGCCGTCCCGTGTGGAACGGCTCCTGGAGCATTGGCGGCCCTACCGGCCGCGCCGCCTGACGACGCGCGAGCTGCGCGTCGAAGGCGTGTGCGCCGCGGGGCTGATCGTCGTCGCGGCAGTCCTCGCGCTGACCGTTTCGTCGAACCGCTCGACGGATGTTCTGCTCGCCGCCGGCCTGATCGCCTCGCTCGCGCTGGCCTTCCGCGTGCGCCTGTATCTGGGTGCGGGGTTCGCGACGCCGACGTGGGTCGTGCTCGTGCCGATGCTCTACCTGCTGCCGGTCCCGCTCGTGCCCGCATGCGTCGCGCTCGGGCTCATCGTCGCCACCGTGCTCGCTCGCGCGCACCCCGAGCGGCTGATCACCGCGATCGGCGACGCCTGGTTCGCGGTCGGCCCCGCGCTCGTGTTCATCGCCTTCTCCGAGCCCGCCCCGCTGCTCTCGAGCTGGCCGCAGCTCGCGCTCGCGCTGCTGGCCGGCTGCGCGGTCGACCTGACGATCGCGACCGCGCGCGAGTGGCTCGGCCGCGGCATCTCGCCCTCGCTGCAGACGCGCGTGCTGGCCCAGGTCTACGGCGTCGACGCCTGCCTGACCGCCGTCGGCCTCGCGTTCGCGGCCGCCGGCCACCTCGGGTTCCTGCTCGCGGTGCCGCTGCTCGCGCTGTTGGCCGCGCTGGCGCGCGATCGCCAGGCCCGCATCGAGCAGGCCGTCTCGCACGTCGAGGAGCTGGGCCGCGAGCACACCCGCCTGGATCGCGCGATCCGCCGCATCGGCGAGGCGTTCGCTTCCAAGCTCGACCGCGCCGCGCTGCTGGACCTGATGGTGCAGACCGCCGTCGAGGCGCTCGACGCCGACCACGGCCGCGTCGGCGACACCGCGTGGTCGGGCCAGCCGTCGCTGCGCGCGCCGGTCGACGTGCTCTCGGCCGCGGAGTCCTTCGCGCGCACCCGCGGCGCGCTCGGCGCCGTCCGCGCCGGCCGCCACATGGCGATCGCCCATCCGCTCGGCGGCGACCGCACGCTGGCCGTGGCCCGCCGCGACCGCCCGTTCAGCGCCGAGGAGCGCGCGCTGCTCGGCTACCTCGCGCAACAGACCGCGGTGGCGATGGAGAACCTGGCGCTGCACGACGCGCTGCGCGAGCAGGCGACGCGCGACGAGCTGACCGGCCTGGCGAACCACCGCCGCTTCCAGCAGGCGCTGGCGCACGAGACCGCGGTCGCCAACCGCAGCGGCGGTCCGCTCGCGCTGGCGATCGTCGACCTCGACGACTTCAAGGCGGTCAACGACTCGCACGGCCACCTGCAGGGCGACCTGGTGCTCAAGTCGGTCGCCGAGGTGCTGCGCAACATCTCGCGCTCCAGCGACGAGCCGGCCCGCTACGGCGGCGAGGAGCTCGCGGTGATCCTGCCCGGCACCGACCTCGACGGCGCCTGCACGGTGGCCGAGGCGATCCGCGCGGCGGTCGAGAAGCTCGCGGTCGAGCTCCCCGGCGGCGGCGTGCTGAAGGTGACGGTCTCGGTCGGCGTCAGTGCGCTGGAGGGAGGCGTCACCGATCCCGCGTCGCTGATCGACGCGGCCGACGTCGCGCTCTACGAGGCCAAGCGCGGCGGCAAGAACCGCACGGTGCGCGGCGCGTGGGTGCGCGACGGCGCGGAGCGGCGCTTCTCGCGCACGCCGACCCCCCGTGTGTAGCTTGATCGTGTGGATCTGACCGACCTGCTGACGCCGTGGTGCGTCCACACCGCCGCTACGCTGCGGATCGCCGAGCGGATCGACGGCGTCGCGGACGTCGGCGCGCTGGCGGCGGCCGCCGAGTGCGATCGCGAGGCGCTGCATGACGTGCTCTCGCACCTCGTCTCCAAGGGCGTCTTCGAGGAGCCGTCGCCCGGGCGCTTCGCGCTCAACGACGCCGCGCGCGAGCTGTTCGCGGGGTCCGCGTTCCTGTCGCTGGACGGCATCGGCGGGCGGATGGCCTATGCGTGGAGCACGCTGCCGAAGTACGTCAAGACGGGGCGTCCGGCGTACGCGGACGTGTTCGGGCTGCCGTTCTGGGAGGACCTCGCGGCGCATCCGGACGTGGCGGCCAGCTTCGACGACCTGATCGGCCCCGGCGGCCACGGCGCGCCGGACGCGCGCTTCGAGCTGGCGGACGGGTGGGACGGCGTCGAGACCGTGGTCGACGTCGGCGGCGGCACCGGCGCGATGCTGCGCGAGCTGCTGAAGCTGCGCCCCGGGCTGCGCGGCGTGCTCGTGGACCTGCCCGGGACGGTGGCGCGCGCCGAGGGCGAGTTCGAGCGCTCGGGACAGAGCTTCTTCGATCCCCTCCCGGACGGCGATCTCTACGTCATCCGGCACGTGCTCAACGACTGGCCCGAGGACGAGCAGGTCAGGCTCCTGCGCAACTGCGGCCCGCACGTGGTGGCGCTCGGGGGCGTGCGCCCCGACGATGCGCCGCGGCGGCTCGCGATCGAGACGATCCTGCTCGGTGGGCGCACGTCGTCGCTGGCCCGCTTCCGCGAGCTCGCCGGCGCGGCGGGCTATGAGGTCGTCGCGGCAGGCGAGCAGCCGGCGGGATATGTCGTCGAGTGTGTCGAGAACGCCGGCGCGGCTCCGACCTCCCACTGAACCCGACGCCGAGGAGGCGAAGCCGTGAAGTACATGCTGCTGATCTACAACAACATCGACGCCCTGATGTCCCTGCCCAAGGACGAGCTCGACGGCGTCATGGGCGACGTCGACGCGATCCTGAGCGAGCTGCGCGAGCGCGGCGAGCTCATCGGCGGCCACGCGCTCGCGCATCCCTCGCAGACCAAGACGGTGCGCGTCCGCAACGGCACGGTGGCCACGACCGACGGACCGTTCGTCGAGGCCAAGGAGCAGTTCGCCGGCACGCTGCTGGTCGACGTCGAGAACGAGGAGCGCGCGGTCGAGATCGCCGCGCGCTGGCCCGACGCGCGCTATTACGCGATGGAGGTGCGGGCGATCATGAACGACGCGAGCACGGACCTTTGAGGGCGACGTCTCGCCCGGAGGGCTCGCGTCGCTGGGGGAATCGCCCAGGGGGCGATTCCCCCAGGTGATGTCGACGGAATCGCGTCAGCCCGTCGAGGACCTGCTGCGCGGGCTCGCGCCTCAGGTCCTCGGCGTGCTGCTGCGCCGCCACGGGCGCTTCGACGCGTGCGAGGACGCGGTCCAGGAGGCGCTGCTCGCCGCCGCGCTGCAGTGGCCCTCCGACGGCGTCCCGGACAACCCGCACGGCTGGCTGATCACCGTCGCGACGCGGCGGCTGCTGGACGAGCTGCGGGCCGAGTCCGCGCGCGTGCGGCGCGAGGAGACGGTCTACGCGCAGGACGTCGAGACCGACGTCCCCGGCCACGACGACACGCTGACGCTGCTGTTCCTCTGCTGCCACCCCGAGCTGTCCGGACCCTCGCAGGTCGCGCTGACGCTGCGCGCGGTCGGCGGCCTCACGACGGCGGAGATCGCGCAGGCGTTCCTCGTCCCGGAGGCGACGATGGCGCAGCGCATCAGCCGCGCCAAGGCGACGCTGAAGCGCAGCGACGCGGGCTTCGCGGCGCCGGCCGCGGAGGAGTTCGGCGAGCGCCTGCGCGCGGTCCTGCAGGTGCTGTACCTGATCTTCAACGAGGGCTACACCGCGTCGTCGGGCCCGGCGCTCGCCCGCGCGGAGCTGACGGCGGAGGCGATCCGCCTCGCCCGCGTCGTGCACCGCCTGCTCGGCGACGACGGCGAGGTCGCCGCGCTGCTGGCGCTGATGCTGCTGACCGACGCGCGCCGGGCGGCGCGCACGCGCGCCGACGGCAGCCTTGTCCCGCTCGCCGAGCAGGACCGCTCGCTGTGGGACGCGGCCGCGATCCGCGAGGGCGTGGCACTCGTCTCGCGCGCGCTGTCGTCAGGCCCGCTGGGCCCCTATCGCCTGCAGGCCGCGATCGCCGCCGTGCACGCCGAGGCGCCGACCGCCGAGGACACCGACTGGCGCGAGATCCTCGCGCTCTACGAGCTGCTCGAGCGGGTGGCGCCGAACCCGATGGTCACGCTGAACCGGGCCGTCGCGGTCGCGATGGTGCACGGGCCCGACGCGGGGCTGGAGCTGCTGGACACGCTGGCGTCAGACGATCGCGTCGGCGGGCACCACCGGTTCTTCGCGGTGCGGGCGCACCTGCTCGAGCTGGCCGGGCAGTCTGCCCGCGACGCGTACCTGGAGGCGGCGCGCCGCACGACGTCGCTGCCGGAGCGGCGCTACCTGGAGGGGCGCGCGGCCGCTAACCGCGCGCGCCGAACTCCGCGCTGAACGTCGCGCCCACGCCCGGGTCGTTCGGCGTGCCGAGCCGCAGGCCGACGCCCAGCTCGCGGTAGGAGCGCTTGAGGACGTTCGCGCGGTGCCCCGGCGAGTCCATCCACGCCTTCATCACGCCGGCCGCCGTCGACAGGTCGCCGGTGCCCCAGGCGAGGTTCTCCCCGAGCGCCCAGTCGCCGTCGCGCTTGACGTAGCCGGCGCCGAGGATGCGGTCGACGAACGTGGTGCCGTCGGGCGCGGTGTGATCGAAGTAGCCCTCGTCGACCATCTCGTTGGAGTGCGACGTGCCGGCCTTGCGCAGCTTGGCGTTGTCCCTCAGCAGCGGCAGGCCGCGCTGCTGGCGGATCTGGTTGTGCAGGCAGAGCACCGCGGCACGGACCTGCTCGACGTTGTCGGGGCTCGGCAGCAGATCGGTGTTCGCGCAGGTGATCGGCGCGGCGGCGACCTTCGCCTTGGGCTTGGACGCCTGAGCGGCGGCGGGGGAGACGAGCAGGGCGGCGGCGACGGCGGCGCTGAGCAGATGACGTGCGGGCATGACGGCAGACCTCCGGGCGGATTCCAAGCTCCGCCTGACCCGACGTGCTGCCTTGCACGTGCTTGCTCCTTCGGTAGCCCGGCTGACTCGGAGAGTCCCGTGGCTTTGCGCCCCGCCCTCGCGGGCGGTTTGCCATTTTTCGGGAGGCAGGAACCTTTCGAGCGCCCTATCGGCAGCCCGAAGTTGAGCCCTGAGCGTCCGCGTGGACGGACGTTCGAGGGCTGACAGCTAGCCCTTGGCGCCGAAGTCGGTCGTGAACGTCGCGCCGACGCCGGCGTCCCTCGGCACGCCGAGGCGGATGCCGATGCCGATCTCGCGGTAGGTCCGCTTGAGGATGTTGGCCTTGTGCCCGGAGGAGCTCATCCAGGCCTGCATCACGCCGGCCGGGGTGGAGAGGTCTCCGGTGCCCCAGGCGAGGTTCTCGCCGAGCGTCCAGGCGTCGTTGCGCTTGACGTACCCGGCGCTGAGGATGCGGTCGACGAAGCTCTCGCCGCTCGGCGTCGTGTGATCGAAGTAGCCCTCGTCGACCATGTCGGCGGAGTGGCCGGCCGCGGCCCTGCGCAGCTTCGGATTCTCCACCAGCCGGGGCAGGTTGTGCTGCTGGCGGATCTGGTTGTGCAGGCACAGCACCGCGGCGCGCACCTGGTCGACGTTGTCGGCGCTCGGCAGGACGTCGGTGTTGGAGCAGGTGATCGCGGCGGCGTGGGCGCGCGCGGGGCGCTTGTCTCCGAGCGCGATCGAGGCCTTCGGGCCGGTCTTCTTGCTCGGGGTCGACTTCGCGTGCGCGGCGGCGGGCGTCACCAAGAGCGCGGCGGCGGCGAGGGCTGCGGTGATCAGGTGGCGGGCGGGCACGGCGTACGACCTCCGTGGTCTTGTCGGGTCTCATGGAGTTCCGACCGACCCGACGCGCCCCTGGCACGATTTCCTTCGGTAGCCCGGCTGGCTCTGAGAGCCCCGTGGCTTTGCGCCCCGCCCTCGCGGACGGTTTGCCCTTTCGGGATGGCAGAACCTTTACTCACCTAATCGGCAGGTTCCGGATGGGGCCGTAGCCCCTGCTGGACGACCGTTCGACGCGAGCGAGGTCAGTGCCCCGCCGCGGTCTTCTGATACGCGTCGAAGGTCGCGTTTCCGGCGTCCCACGCGTCGTGCTCGACCGGCTGGTCGCCGTAGGCCGCGTATACGGCGCGGTTGAGCTCGATCAGCGCGGCGGTGAGCTCCTTGAACTCGTCCGGGCCGGCGCCCTCGGGCAGCGCCGCCTGGGCCGCGACGGCGCGGTCGTACTCGCGCGTGATGCGCGTGACGTCGCGCACGATCGTCGCCTTGCCGCGCGCGCGTGCGCTCGCGAGATGCTTACGGATGACGTCCGCGGCCGCGCCCGGCTTGCCCCAGCTGCGCAGCATCCGGCCGAGCCGCTCGCGCAGGTCGCCGGCGCTGTGGGCGTCGACGTCGTGCGAGAGGTGGGCGGCCTTGCGCAGCTCGCTCAGCCACCACGTGACCGCCTCGCGATAGATGGCGTCGGAGCCGATCTCGTTCTCGCGCCACTCCTTCGCCTCGCGCACCTCGAGCCCGCCGCCGCGCAGCGGCGCCGCGGCGGCGGCGTGCGCGGCGTCCTCGTCCATCTCGAAGCCGGGCTCCTTGCCCTCGCCCGCCTGCAGCCGTGCGACGCGGAAGCGCTGCTCGGCGTGGCGCGCCTCGTGGAAGACCGTCATGGCGATGATCGCCGCCTCGTCGGTCGTGAGGTCGCCCATCGTCGTCGCCTCGGGCCGGTGGCTGAACTCGCCCGGGTTGAGGATGATCGTCCAGCCGCCCGCGTCGAACTGGGCGGCGGCGTCGATCGGGACCTTCGTGTTGACCCTTGCCGGCGGGCAGCCGATCGTCTCCAGCTCCGTGTTGACCGCGGCGCCGAGGTAGAGCGCGAACTGCAGCAGCGTCCCGTCGCCGTTGCGGCCGAGGAAGGAGACCGCTTTGTGCACGAAGCGCTCGATCGCCTGCTCGCTGCGCAGTCCGGTCTGCCGGACCGCGCGGCGGGCAAGGACGCGGCCCACCGCGCGGTTGCCGGCAGCCTGCTGCAGCCGCAGCACCTGCGCGACGCCAGGATCGATCCGCCGAGCCGGGGGCGGCTCGCGATCCTGTTCGCGCAGGTGCTCCGGCCGCCACTGGCGAGGGCGACCTGTCACGCACGGGCACTGAACTCGCTCCGCCGCCCCCGCGCAATCCGGGTGCGACCCTGAGATTTGCGCGGGGCGCCGGCGGTCAGGTGCCGCGGATGTGCTCGTAGATGTCCATGTAGTGCCCGGCGGGCTCTTCCCAGGACCGGTCGCGGCGCATTCCGTTCAGCCTCAGCGCGTGGAACGCCTCCGGCTCGACGCGCCACAGTCGCAACGCGCGCCACAGGGCCGACTCCAGTGCCTGCGTGTCGGCGTGCTCGAACACGAAGCCGTTGCGCTCCTCGGGCGCGCAGTCGGCGTGGTCGTAGTCGTGGACGGTGTCGATCAGCCCGCCGGTCGCACGCACCACGGGGACGGCTCCGTACGTGAGGGCGATCTGCTGCACGAGTCCGCACGGCTCGAACATGCTCGGCATCACCAGGATGTCCGCGCCCGCGTAGACGAGATGCGCGAGGTCCTGGTCGAACTGCAGCTCCAGATGCGCGTCCGGGTGGCCGTCGAGCTGCTGTGCGATCTCGTCGAGGTGTGCGGCGATCGCCGGGTCCGGACTCGCGCCGAGCACGACGACTTGCGCGTCCATCGCGAGCGCGTAGAAGATCGCGTGGTGGATCAGGTGGATGCCCTTCTGCTCGTCGAGCCGGCCGACGTAGGCGACCACCGGGCGCTTGCCCGCCCGCAGCCCGAAGCGCTTGCGCAGCGCGCGCGTGTTCACCGCCTTGCGATGGAGCGTGTCCGCCGAGTACCGCTGCGGGATCGACGTGTCGGTCTGCGGGTTCCAGGTGTGTGCGTCGAGCCCGTTCAAGATCCCGCCGAACTTGCCCTGATGCACGTACAACGTGTGCCCGAGGCCGCGGCCGTGGTCGCTGTTGCGCACCTCCCACGCGTGATGGGGCGCGACCGTCGTCACGTGATTGGCGTAGACGATGCCGCCCTTGAGCAGGTTGACGACATCGTCCGGACTTCCGTCGTGGCGCAGGCGCGACGGGTCGCGGACGCGGTCGGGCAGCCCGGTGGCGCGCAGCACCCAGTCCGAGGTGACGCCCTGGTGGAGGAAGTTGTGGATCGTGAAGCACACCCGCTGGTCGTACATCCCGAGCGGCTGGTAGATCTCGTAGAGCAGCACGGGGACGAGCGCGGTCTCCCAGTCGTGGCAGTGGATGACGTCCGGGCGCTTACCCGCCTGATACAGGAACTCCAGCGCCGCCTTGCTGAAGAACGCGAAGCGCGCGACGTCGTCGCGGGAGCCGTAGAGGTGTCCGCGGCGGAAGAACTCGTCGTCGGAGTGCGGCTCGATGAAGAAGCACCTGCGGCCCTCCACGAGGCCCTGCCAGACCGTGCAGTGGATCGTTCCCCCGAACCACGGGACGTGCAGGCTGGCGTAGGCCATCTCCATCCCCTGGATGCGATCGTGCCGCAGGCAGTCGTATCGCGGCAGCACGATCTCTACGTCGTGACCACGCTGCTCGAGCTCGCGACTGAGGCCCAGGACGACGTCCCCGAGGCCACCGGCCACTGCGACCGGGCTGCATTCCGGGGCGACCATCACGACATACACCGAGCGGGGCTCCTCTCAACGGGCTGCGCCCGCAGACAGACGCGCCGTCGAGAAAACCCCGACGGACCTGTTTTCCGAGCGACAAGATGCGACCGACATCGCGCAGGACCACGCGCCGCTGTCGTCGTGAGCGGGCCTCTGTACGAACCGAGCCAGGGCGGCGGCGCTGCTCCGCAGCCCCTTCGGGCGACCCTACCAGGGTTTGGACGGGCCTGGCAAAACCCCAAGTTCCGACGCGTCGGGTCGGCCGCGGCGGCCCCGTAGGGACCGCCGCGGCTGTGACCCGATTACGGCGTGGTGGTGGACAGCGTGAACGTCAGCGTCTTGGAGTAGCCGCCCGTGCGCAGCGCGTCCGACGCGCCGATCGACTGCTGGAATGCGACCGTCACCGCGTCATTGGACTTCGGCGCGGAGTAGGTCAGCAGGGTCGTCGGGGCGGCCGAGCCGCCGACCGGCGCGTACGCGCCTCCCGTGCCGCCTGAGCTCGAGGCCTTGGCGGTCAGTACCTGCGGCAGCGCGAACGCGCCGTTGACGAGGCGGCCGGTCGCGGTCGTGCTCGGGTCGGCGACGCTGAGCATCGCGTCGCCGGCCGTCGTGATCACGTTCGCCGTGGTCGCCGCGTCGTAGGTCTTCGCGACGCCCGGAGTGAACGTCCCGAACGAGGCGGGCGTGCCCAGCGAGAGCGCCAGCGTCGCCGGGACCGTGCCTCCGGCGCTGCCGTCGGCCGACGTCTCGACCACCGTGATCCCGTTGCCGCCGAACTCGGCCCAGTTGAGGTTGAACAGGTTGCCGCCGGTCGCGCCTCCCGTGACGCTGCGGAACACGAAGAACAGCTCGTGCATTCCGGACAGCGAGATCGGGAACGTCTGCGTCGTCCAGTTCGCGGTGCCGCCGGTCGAGACCAGGTTCGCGGTCGTCACGATCGGCCCGGTGATCGAGTCCGCGCGGACCTCGATCGCCGCCAGCGGCGAGCCGGCGGTCCGGCCGTTGCCGGCGTCGGCCACGCGGAACGCGACCGTGTCGATCTGGAACAGGTTGAACGGCCCGTTGAGCTGGATCCAGTCGCCCGCCGAGAGGCTGCCGCGATGCACGCCGGCGCCGCCGTCGGTGTTGGTGGCCGTGTTCGTGCCGGACTGGTTGACGACGAACTCGACCTCCTGGTGCTTCTGGCGGATCTGGAGCTGCCCGACCGAGGTCAGCGGCGGCGCCTGGCCGTTCGAGCCGCCCTTGTCGGTGTAGCTCGCGCTGATGACGCCGAACACGTTGCCACCGTGCGTCACGTCGCCCGCATCGGTCGGCAGGAACCCGGTGCAGCCGGTGTTGGTCTGCTCGCCGTGGCCGTGCGTGTCGTGGCCGAGCACGAACGTCACCTGGACGTCGTCGCAGCTGATCGACGGGTCCTCCGGATCGGTGACCGTGACCTTGTACTGGATCTTGTCGCCGAACGAGAACAGTCCCGCCCTCCAGCGGCGCGTTCACGACCACCGTCGCGCTCGTGTTGCCCGCCGTGATGATCGTGCTCGTCGCGGTGTGCTCGCCCGAGGAGTCGTAGACGGTCAGGATCGCCGTGTAGCGGCCCGCCTTCGTGTAGACGTGCTTCGGGTTGGCCTCGGTCGACAGCGGCGAGCCGTCACCGAAGTCCCACTCGTAGCGGATCGAGTCGCCGGGGTCCTCGTCGAGCGTTCCGGTGCTCGTGAAGTTGACCGTCAGCGGCAGCGGCGCCGTCGGTCCTGTCGGTGTTGAGCACGGCCTTCGGCGGGCGCTTGCCCTTCACGTAGTCCCACCGGTACAGGCCGGCGTCGGGGTTCGCGACGTAGAAGCCGTCGCCGTAGGTCATGCAGGTAGAACGACCCGTCCTTGCCCCACTGCATGTCCATCGGGTTGTCGCACTCGAAGGAGAACACCGGGTTGGGGATGTTCGCCTGCCCGCAGTCGAGGAATCCGTTGATCTTGAACACGCGGTTCTGCGCGTCCAGCTTGACCTCGCGCATCGTGTCCTGGGTGAACTCGCCCAGGATCACCGAGTTGTCGTAGTACGGCGGGAACTTCTTCGGGCTCGGGTTGCTCGGGTCGTAGTGGTACTTGGCGATCCCGTGCGGCCCGACGCCGCCCGTGTAGAGCTCGGGGAACAGCCGCGGGCACTCGGTCGTCGAGCCCGGCGCGATCGGCCCCGCGGCCGTCGCGTAGTAGCCGAAGCACGGCGTGCCGAGCGGCGTCGTGGTGTTGTTGTCGCGGTAGGAGTACCAGATGTCCGGATCGGTCACCGGCGGCAGCTCGCGCAGGCCGGGCTCGACGGACGGGCCGCCGTCTCGCACCCAGCGCGAGTCGTTGATCTGGTGCTCGGCGCCGCAGTCCCACGTCTGCGGCGGGGTGTCCGCCGGGACGCCCGGCCTCGTGCTGCCGGTCGGGAACTCGGAGAAGTTCCACTTGTAGTAGCCGAGCTTGCTCGAATAGCAGGTCGGCCAGCCGTAGTTGGCCGGGTGGCGGACGATCTCGTACCGGCCGACGCCGGCCGGGCCGCGTGAGCGCTGCGGTGTCTGGGAGTCGGGCGAGTAGTCGCTGACATACGCGACGTCGTTCTCGTCGACCTGCAGGCGGAACGGGTTGCGGAAGCCCATCGCGTAGATCTCGGGACGGGTCTTCGCCTGCGGCTGGCCTCCGACCAGCGGGAACAGGTTCCCGTCCGGGATCGAGTACGAGCCGCCCGCGCCGAGGTCGGCCTTGTTGAAGTCTGCCGCGGCGATGTCGCCGTCCTTGACGTGGATGCGCAGCACCTTGCCGCGCAGGTCGTTGGTGTTCAGCGCGCCGCGGCGGGTGTCCCCGATCATGTCCTGGAAGTTGCCGCCGCGCGTCGTGGTGGCGGTCGTCGCCGTGGGCGCGGTGCCGGTGAGCGCCGCGCCGTCGGCGGTGATCTGGTTCTGGTCGGCCTGCTCCAGCGCGCGCCGGAAGAACACGTTGACGTTCGCCGTGTTGACCGGGCCGCCGCTGGTCTGGATGTTGTCGGCGCCGACGTTCGGCAGCGCCTCGAGCGCCGCGTCGATCTCCGCGGCGGTCGAGTTGAAGGCCAGCGGAGCCGTCGTCTGCCCGTTGAAGGTCAGCTGAACGTGCCGCCGGTCGCGTTCGTGACGCGCACCGTCTGCTGCTCGTCGGTCAGCTGGTCGTTGAACGGCCCGTAGCCGCCGCCGTTGATGCCGCCGGCCTGCGGTGTCGTCGCCGGTCGGCATCCACAGGTTGTTGTGCTTGTCGAAGTCGATGTCGCCCGCGACGTGGCAGCACCGCTGCCGGTTGGTCGCCACGCGCAGGATCTGCTGCTCGGAGTTGAGGTCCAGGTACGGCGGGTTGACGCCGTCGTCGACGAACTTGAAGCGCGAGAGCTGGAAGTAGCCGATGTAGGGATCCCACGCCGACAGCGAGGGCGCGTTGTTCGGCGGCGTCGTGTTCGGCGTCGTCTGGGTGACGATTGAGCCGTCGGACAGCTTGACGTTCGTGACCGTCTGCGGCGCGTAGTACAGGTAGACCCAGTGGTTGGCGGTGAAGTTGTTGTCGACCGCGCCGCCGTAGAGGCCGTCCTCGCTGTTGTTGTAGTACAGGCGCATCGTCGTCGGCAGGCTCGCGCTGCCGAAGTCGGCCAGCACCGTCGTCGTGCCCTTGACCGGATCGTGCAGGCGGACGCGTGCCCGCGCGCGCGGTCTGGATCAGCCGGCCGTCCGGGAGCTGGTCGAAGCCGATCGGCTCCTGGAGGTTCGGCGGGGCGCTGATCTTGGTCTGCTGGTAGTTCTTGAGCACGGTCGCGCCGCAGTCGCTGTAGACCGGGTCGCTCTGGCCCGCGGCCCAGCAGGATCGCGCCCTTCAGGTGCGTGGTGAGACCGGCGTCGAAGCTCTCGGGCGTGTTGCCGAGGCCGGTGTAGAACGAGCGCCCGCCCTGGTAGTCCTTGCAGAACGAGATCGGGTGGTTGGAGCCCATCGTGCCGCCCGCGATGCCGTCCAGCGTCTGGCCCTGCGGCTGCGCGCCGAACGGGTCCTCGACGACGGTGGCGAGCACGTGCGAGACGCCGCGGACGTTCGTGGAGAAGTTGTAGAAGGCGTCGGTGCGATCCCAGTACTCCGGCAGGCTCTTGCTCGCGTCGTGGACGCGGTCGAAGACCTTGACGGTGCCGGATTGCACCTCGGTGCGCCCGGAGGAGCGCGTGCCGAGGATGTCGGTCAGGAACTGCCAGCTCGCGTCGGTCTCGACCGCCGAGCCGACGCCGACGAATCCGCCGCCCTTGCGGAAATAGGCCTCGAAGTTGGTCCGCTGCGCGTCATTGAGCGGGCTCGCCTGACCCGTGTCCAGGAAGACGACGGCCCGGTAGGCGTCGAGGTTCGCCGGCGTGAACTGCGCGCCGACGTCCGCGGGCGCGGGCGCGGTCACGCTGAACGCCGTGCCGTCGCCGGACGCGGCGGTGATCGCGCTCACGCCGGCGGCGCTCAGCGCGTCCTGCGTACTGGTCACCACCAGGACCTTCGGCGGGTCCGCCGGCGCGGCCTTGGCACGGGCCGACGCCGTGGCCGGCAGCATCAGGGCCACCGCCGCGCCAAACAGCGCGGGACCCAGGACTCTCCCCCTCATCCTCTCCTCCTCCGCCTTTCGTTGTACGAGTGGCGAAACTACGCGCTTGGCGCAACGCATGTCAAGCGGGGGTCGAATCCAAAATTGTTGTGCAGTTCACCGAATTGCGTTGTGGCGGGCGAGGCCATGGATCGGATGCGGGGCCCTTCGCGTGCAGAGGAACGTCGCGACCGCGTCGCCGTGCGGCGCGACCGTCAGCGACGGCTCCCAGCACAGGCGGTCGCGCCAGGGCCCGGAGATCGTCGCGTCCGCGCCGAGACGCCCGGCCCGCCATTGCCGGGCGTGGATGCCGTGGAGCGAGCCCCACGCGATCGTCGCGCGGTCGCGGTCGTCGAACGCCAGCTCGACCTGCTGGGCGGAGCGCCCGCGGGCGGTGAGTTGCCGCGAAGGGCCCCAGGCGCCGCCGGCGCGGAAGCGCGCGCGCAGCGGGCTGAGGCCGCCCTCGACCGGCGTCCAGGCGATCGCCGCGACCCCTGAGGCGGTCATGGCGGCGGCGACTGATTGCATCCGCCGCCCGCGCGCGAGCGCTCGCGCGGAGGCGAAGCGCCCGCCGGGCGGGCGTAGCGCGCTCATCACGCGGCGCACGCCGTTCAACGGCCCGGTCAACCAGACCGCAAGCTGCGAGCCGCGCCGGTCGGTGACGACGTGCAGGTCGTCGAGGGCGCTGCCGTCGAGCGCCTGGCGGCGGACGGCGCGCTGCGGGCTGAACCCGCCGGCGACGGCGCTGTCGGCGGTCACCAGCGCGGCTGGGCCGTTGCCGAAGAACGCGACCGTCTTCGCCGCGACGATCGGCCGCCCGGCGGCGTCGGCGCCCGCGAAGACGGACGTCGGGCGCTCTCCCGGAGCGAGCCCGAGCACCTCGGTGCGCTCGGCGGTGCGCCCGGGGACGGCGAGCGCGGCGGCGACCAGCTGGTCGGGCGCGTCGGGAAGCCGGGTCTCGCTCCACGCCACGATCGTGCCGCCACGGGCGCGGGGCGCCAGCGTGATCGCGCCGACCTGGCTGCCGGCGGGGGAGACCGGCGCGCCGGTCGCCGGCGGCCGCCCCTCCGGCCAGCTCGCAAGCACGAGCCCGCCGCTCATCCAAGCCACGGTGATCGCGCCGCGGCCGTCGATCGCCGCGGCGGCCCAGGCGACGGACGCGCGCGGGCCAGGGACTCGCTGCGGCCGGCCGAGCCGGCCGTCGCGGGCGACGGCGCGGACCCACACCGTGCCATCGTGGGCGTAGGCGAGGACGCCGCGCCCATCTGGGCCGAGCGCCACCGCCGGGCGATCGGGCAGCCGTGCGTCGATCGGATGCACCGTCCAGCCGTCGCCGGCGCGTGCGGAGCCCGCGCACAGCGCAAGCGCGCACATGGCGGCAGCCGGCAGCCGTATCGGCATATGAATGGACGCTCCCGCCCGGGCCTGCGCGTGCCATCCGTACCCGGCCGCAGCGGTTACCGGAGTCCGCCACACGCCCGCGCGCCCGCGCGAGCTAGTGTCGGCGCATGCGGGCAACGGGCTCCGCGCTCTGCTTGGCGATCGCCGTCGCCGTGGTCGCGCCCGCGCCGTCGCTCGCGGCGTGGTCTGCGCCCGCGCGCGTTCCCGGGTCGGCCGGAGCCGGGTTCCCGTTCGACGTCGCGGCGGGTCCGGACGGCGTCATCGCCGTCGCGTTCATACGCGACGGCGTGCGCGTGGCGGTGCGCGACGCGCGCGGCCGCTGGGGCCCGGCGCGGCGCGTGTCGGCCGGCGGCGCGGCGATCACGTCGCCCGACGTAGAGGTCTCCGCGCGCGGCGAGGTGATCGTCGCCTGGACCCGGAGCCTCCGGCGCGCGGCGCCGCTGACCGGCCCGAACCGGATCGAGGTCGCCGCCGGCAGCCGCAGCGGCCGCTGGCGGCCTCCGCAGGTCGTGGGCTCGAGCCAGCACTTCATCGCCGCCGATCCGCGCGTCGCGGTCAACGCACGGGGCGACGCCGCCGTGCTGTGGCGCGGCGAGCGCGGACGCGGCCAGGACGTGCTGCGCGCGGCGCTGCGGCGCGCAGGCGGCCGCTTCGCCCGCGGCGCGTCGCTCGGCGAGGCGGGCATCGACCAGCGCGTGCTCGTCGAGCCTGGCGGGCGGGTCGACGCGATCTGGACCCACACGCTGCCGCCCGAGCACCTGCGCTCGGAGATCCGCTTCGCGACCGCGACGGCCGGCACGGGCTGGAGCCGTGCGGCGACGCTGCATTCCGACGACGATGGTGGGCCCGCCCTGGCCCGGGCCCCGGACGGCGCGCTCGTCGCGGCCTGGCGCTCCGGCGGCAGCGGCATCGACCCCTCGTCCGGCGGGCATGTGCTGCTGGCCGTCGGCGGTGCGGACGGCGCGTTCGGACCGGCGCGGATCATCTCGGAGGTGCGCGCGTCGAGCGTGCGCCTCGGCGTGTCGGCGACCGGGGAGGCGGTCGTCGCGTGGAGCCCGGCGCTCGACGAGGTCTCCGGTATCGCGGAGCCGCTGATCTACTGGGCGACGCGCCCGGCGGGCGGCGAGCTGTCGGCGGTCGCCGCGATGCCCGGCGCCCGCGCCGACGCGTTCGGCGTGCTGGCCGACGGGACGGCGATCGCCGTCGACGACCGGGGCGGGATCGAAGCATCCGCGCGGCCGCCCGGCGGCGCGTTCGGGCCGGCGGCGCGGATCGCGCCCGGCGATTTCCCGGTACTCGCGACGGCCGGCGCAACGGCAGCGGCGGTGTGGCTGCAGCGCGGCCGGCTAGCCATGTCGGCGTGGCGGCCGTGAGAGCCGCAGCAGCACGACCTCGTGCGGCCGCAGCTCGACCGCGACCGAGGCCGCGCCGCGACGGATCGCGAGCGTGCGGGCCGGCAGGGGCTGGGGCGAGACCGGCGCCTCGCCGGCGCTGACGATGCGGTAGCCGGCCAGCGCGGTGCGCGCGGCGCCGCGCAGGAACCGCAGCGAGCCCAGCCCGCGCAGCGCGATCGAGACGGACACCGGCCCCGCCGCGTCGCCGTACGCGCCGAGCAGGATCTCGGCGCGGCGCGGGCTCGGCGAGCGTCCGGCGGCGACCGCGACCACGCCCGGGCTCGTCGAGCTCACGGCCACGCGCGACCCGACGCCGCGCGCGTACCAGGCGGTCGTCCACCAGTCGCCGCGCGGGCGCTGCGTGCGCGCGTCGAGCAGCCCGTCGAGCGTATGCCGCCGGCACGTGTCGGCGCCCGAAGGATCGGGCCAGCAGGCGCGGGCGGCAGCGTCGGCGCCCCCGCGCTCCAGGAACGCCAGGTAGGCCAGCTGCTCTCCCGGGTACAGCGCATCGCCGGGGCCGACGGACTCGTTGACGTGCAGCTCGCGCAGCCCGACCGCCACGAACGCCGGATTGCGCACGAGCACGCGGCGGGCTCGCAGGAGATGCTCGGGGATCGCCCGCAACATGGCGCCGCCCGCCAGCTCGTGCCAGCTGAGCGCGTTGACCTCGCAGTCGGCCTGCCGGCAATACGACAGCAGCCCGAGCAGCCATGACCACCGGAACGCCGACACGCTCGGGCCGGAGATCACCGCAGCCGGGCCGAGCTCGCGTCTGAGGACCTCGTAGGCGACGCGGTAGGTCGCGTGGAACTGCGCCTCGGTGCCGTTCCAGAAGTACGGTCGGTCGGGCTCGTTCCAGACGTCCCACACGAGCGCCCGCCCGCGGTTGGCCCGGGCCAGTTCGCGCACGAAGTCCGCCCAGCGCCCGAGGTCCGTCCAGGGCGGCTGGCGCCCGTACCAGTTCGCGCCCGGGTAGCCCCACAGATCGCTCAGCACGAGGATGTAGCGCGCGCCGAGGCGGGAGGCGCGGTCGTACGAGGCGCTCTCCAGGTCGCCCCTCCAGGACCGCGGTGCGAGCGGCGCGATCATCGCGTCCGGCGGTTCGCGCTCGTCCATCCCGTGCAGCAGCCCGACCGCCGAGCGGGCATGCACCGCGTGCGCGAAGTCCACCGTCACGGTGCCCGGCCCCGGCGCTGCGCGGGCTGCCGCCGGCGACGTCGCCAGCAGCACGGTCAGCAGGATCCCGAGGCGCGGGACGGCACGGCGCAGATCGGTGGACGTGGGGGCGCTCCTTCGCTCGGGTGCGATCCGAGTGTCGCGCCGCGGCGGCGCGGCGGCATCGCGTGGGTGCCGCGGCCCGGTCACGGGAGACGGCCGCGCGACTGCGGGCTCCTACCGATCAGGTCGGCACGTCGGCACGGATGTGCGCGGCGGGTCCGAAGGTGAAGGCTTGCGCCATGGCCCCCAAGCCGCGGATCACGATCCTCGGTGCCGGGTCCGCCGGCCTGGAGTCCGCGTTCCTGCTCCGGATGCGGCTCCGTGACCGCGCCGATCTGACGCTGGTCTCCCGGCGCGACGCGTTCACGTTCAGGCCGAACACGGTCTACGTGCCGTTCGGGGCCGACCCCGGCGAGCTGGTCGTCGACCTCGAGAAGGCGTTCCGCCGCCGCCACGTCGAGTTCGTCCAGGGCCACGCGGTCGGCGTCGACCCGCAGGCCCACACCGTCCGGCTCGGCGACGGCCGCGAGATCGCCTACGACAAGCTGGTGATCGCCACCGGCGCCGGGATGCGCCCGGAGGAGATTCCCGGGCTTGCCGAGCACGCCGCCACGATCTGGACGCCGCACAGCATGCTCGGCGTGCGCGAGCGCTTCGAGCGCGTACGCGAGGACGCGCTGCGCGGCGTGCGCAGCCGCGTGCTGTTCCTGATCCCGCCCAACAACAAGTGCGCGGGGCCGCTGTACGAGCTCGTGCTGATGCTCGAGACCTGGCTGCGACGGCACGGCGCGCGCGATCGCGTCGACATCGAGTGGTCGACGTACGAGCAGACCTACATCCAGGCGTTCGGGCCGCGCCTCCACGAGGTCGTCACTTCCGAGTTCGCGCAGCGCCGCATCACCGGCCACACGGGCGAGACGGTCGTCGCGATCGATCCGGGCGAGGCCCGTTATGCCGACGGCAGAACGCGCGCGTTCGACCACCTGATCGCCTTCCCGCCGTACGTCTCCGCGGTCCGCTACGACGCGCTCCCCTCCGATGAGCGCGGCTTCCTGGCGACCGAGCTCGGCACCCGGCAGGTGGTCGGGCACCCGGACGTCTATGCGCCGGGCGATGCCGGCGACTTCCCCGTCAAGCAGGCGTTCCTCGCGTTCCTGCAGGCCGACACGGTCGCCGAGCACATCGCCGCGGACGCCGGCCTGCACGATTTCGAGCGGCCGTTCGATCCGGTCTCGATGTGCATCGTGGAGATGTTCGACAAGGCGACCTTCGCCCAGGTCCCGCTCCAGCTCACCGGCGACCCCGAGCGTCCGGTGACCGTGCGACCCGACGCCGACGGCGACTACAAGGTCGGCACCGGCGCGACGTGGCGGTTCGGCAAGAAGATGCTCGGCGCCACCGTCTCGATGCGCTTCCACGCCGGCGAGCCGTTCCATGCCGGCCTCGGCTGGCAGGCGATGGAAGTCGGGCTCAAGGGCATGTCCGCAATGCTCGCGGACTGACCTCGACAGCGGTCATTCCCAAAACGAATGCGGGATTCCCGCAGACATTCAGGGATCGATTCCGGACTCCTGACTTCTCGATTGCGGCGAAATTGTGGACGTAAGTTGTAAGCCACCGCAGTCAAGGAGAAGAGGAGATGCGCAAGCTGCTCCGTTACGGCGGGATTGCCGCCAGTGTTGTGTTGATCGCCTTCGGCGTCGGCGCCATCGTCACGGGTTTCAATGGTCGCGACCAGGTCCGCAGTGACCTCGCTCGCGAGCAGATCGTCGGCACGCCCGACTCGACCATCCCCGGTCAGCTCGTTGACACCGGCAGCGAGGCCCAGGCGTTCGCGAAGATCATGCGTCACCACACGATGGAGGCGACCGCCGGCCAGACGTACTCCCAGATGGGCCAGTACGTCGATGCCAACGGCAAGCCGACCAGCGACAAGGCCAAGGCCGCGATCGACCCCAAGACCAAGCAGCCGGTGGCCAACCAGGCTCGCCAGATCTGGGTCACGGAGACGGCGCTGACCACCGCCCTCAACACCGCGTACTTCGCGGAGAGCGTCGCGACGTTCGCAATCGTGATGGGCTTCGCCCTCGTCCTCGCCGGGCTCGGATTCGGCATCCTGGCGATCAGGCTCCTCGGCCCTGCCGAGGCCCGCGAGGAGCGTAAGGAGAAGGCGCCCCAGGCTGCGGTGGCCCCCACCGCCTGATCCTGAAGGCAACCTCGCAGGGCGACCGCCCGCGCCGCAAGGCGCGGGCGGTCGTCGTTCGTGAGGATGTCCACATGTCCCGACGCGTCTTCGTCGTCAACTGCGGCTCGTCCTCGCTCAAGTACCGGCTCGTCGACGTGGGCACCGGCGTGCCCATGGCGACGGGCCTGATCGAGCGCGTGACCGACCACGCCGCCGCCCTCGCCACCGCGCTCGAGCGCGTCGGCGACGCCGAAATCTCGGTCGTCGCCCACCGCGTGGTCCACGGCGGCGAGCGCTTCACCGAGCCCGTCCTCGTCGACGACGCGCTGCTCGAGGAGCTGCGCGGGCTGTCCGCGCTCGCCCCGCTGCACAACCCCCTCAACGTGCTCGGGATCGAGCTCGCCCGCCGCGCACTGCCCCAGCTGCCGCACGTCGCCGTGTTCGACACCGGGTTCCACCGCACGCTGCCGCCGCACGCGTACACGTACGCGGTCCCGCGCGAGTGGGCGCGCCGGCACGGCGTGCGCCGCTACGGCTTCCACGGCACGTCGCACGCGTACGTCTCGCGCATGGCGGCGGAGCTGCTGGGGCGCGACCCCGCCGAGACGAACGTGATCGTGCTGCACCTCGGCAACGGCGCCAGCGCCACGGCGGTCGCCGGCGGTCGCAGCGTCGACACGTCGATGGGGCTGACGCCGCTCGAGGGCCTCGTGATGGGCACGCGCAGCGGCGACGTCGACCCGGCGCTGGGGCGCCACCTGCGCCGGACCGCCGGGCTCCAGGCCGAGCAGGTCGACGATCTGCTCAACACCGGCAGCGGCCTGCTCGGGCTGGCCGGCGCCGGCGACATGCGCGAGATCCACCGCCGGATCGCCGCCGGCAACGCCGACGCCGCGCTCGCGCTCGACGTCTACTGCTACCGGATCCGCAAGTACGTCGGCGCGTACCTCGCCGTGCTCGGCCGCGCCGACGCGATCGTCTTCACGGCCGGCGTGGGGGAGAACGACGGCGTCGTGCGGGAGCGCTCGCTGTCCGGGCTGGAGCGCTTCGGCATCGCGGTCGACCCGGCGCGCAACCAGGCGCCCGCGACCGCCGCCCGGGCGGTCTCGCCGCCCGGCGCGGAGGTCGCGGTGCTGGTGGTGCCGACCGACGAGGAGCTCGAGATGGCCACCGAGGCGGACGCGCTGGTCGCGAGTCAGTCGCCGTAGAGCGCCTCGATCCGGTCGCCGAAGTGCTCGAGCACGGCGCCGCGCTTGACCTTCAGCGTCGGCGTCAGCTCGCCGTCCTCCTGCGTGAGGTCGCGCTCGAGGATCGCGAAGCGCTTGATCTGCTCGATCCGCGCGAACTGCGCGTTGACGGCCTCGACCCCGGCGGCCACGGCGGCGTGGACGCGGCTGTCGCGCGCCATCGCCGCGATGTCGGGCTCGATGCCCAGCTCGGCCGCCAGCTTCGGGGCCTCGTCGGCGTCGAGCGTCAGCAGCGCGACGAGGTACGGCCGGCGCTCGCCGGCGACGACCGCCTGCGATATCCAGCGCGTCTCGCGCAGCGGGCTCTCCAGGTTCTCCGGCGAGATGTTCTTCCCGCTCGAGGTGATGATGAGGTCCTTCTTGCGGCCGGTGATGTGCAGGTAGCCGTCCGCGTCGAGCTCGCCGAGGTCGCCGGACCGCAGCCAGCGGCCGTCCAGCGTCTCGCCGGTGGAGTCCGGATCGCGGTGATAGCCGGAGAACACGTGCGGGCCGGCGATCAGGATCTCGCCGTCGGCGGCGATCTCCACGTCGGTGCCCGGGAGCGGGCGCCCCACGCTGCCGAAGCGGACGCTGTGCCGCGTGTTCACGCTCGCCGCCGCGCAGGACTCGGTCAGGCCGTAGCCCTCGAGGATCAGCACGCCGCAGGCGTCGAAGAACTCGAGCACCTCGGCGCCGATCGGCGCCGCCCCGCACATCCCGAACGCGAACCGGTCGCCAAACAGCGAGCGGACGCGCGAGAGGACGAGCCGATCCGCCGCGCGGTGCCGCAGGCGCCGCAGCCGCCCGGGCTGCGCGCCGGCTCGCGCGGAGGCGCTGAAGCGCGATCCCTCGCGCAGCGCCCAGCGGAACACGCCGCGCTTGAGCATGCCCTGCGTCGCGGCCTCGCTCATGACCGCGGTGTGGATCTTCTCGTAGATCCGCGGGACCGACGGGAAGTGCGTCGGCCGGATCTCGGCGAGCTCGCCGATGATCCCCTTCGGGTCGCCGCCCCAGAACGCCAGCGTGCCGCCGGAGTCGATCACCGCGAGCTGGGCCACGCGCGCGAGCGAGTGGGCCAGCGGGAGGAACAGGTAGACGATCAGCGGCCCGTCCCTGAGCTCCAGCGCCCGCTCGTACATCGCGACGGTGGAGAGCAGGCTCTCGTGGGTGACCACGCAGCCCTTCGGCGGTCCGGTGGTGCCGGACGTGTAGATGATCGTCGCCACGTCATGCGGCGACGCCGCGACGGGCTCGGCGAGCTCGCCCCCTGCGCGCAGCTCGGCGAGTCCGAGCGCGCCCGGCGAGGCGCCGGTCATCAGGATCACGTGCGCGAGGTCCGGCAGCGCGGCGCGATCGAGCTTGCCGAGCTGCGCCTCGTCCTCGCAGAAGACCGCCCGCGCCTCTGCGTGCCGCAGGATGTACTCGCACTCGGAGGGCGAGTTGGTGTGGTAGATGGGGACGACCGTGGCGCCCGCCCAAAGGGCGCCCAGGTCGGCCAGCGTCCACTCGGGTCGCGTGCCCGCGAGGATCGCGACGCGGTCTCCCGGCTCGATGCCGAGCCGCACGAGGCCGGCCGCGATCTCGCGCACGCCGGCGACGAGCTCGCGGTGGGACACGTCGGGGGCGCCGGGCGCCGTCAGCGCGGCGCCGGGGCGGAGCGCGGCGGCGGACAGCACCGTCGCCGCGACACCGGTGGGAGCGAGCGTGGTGGCGGTCATGCCGGCTCACCGGGCCCCGTGAGCGCCGTCGGCCACCAGCCGCGGCGGCCGAGCAGCGCCGCGGCGGCCGGCAGCAGCACCGGCCTGACCACCAGCGCGCCGAGCGCGACCGCGATCGCGATCCCGACGCCGAACTGGCGCACGTTGGCCAGCTCGCTGAATGCGAACGGCAGGCCGACCGCGATCATCACGATCGCCGCGCCGGTCGCGACCGCCGCGGTCCGCCGCAGCCCGTGCTGGAGCGCGGCGCCGGCGGCCTCGCCCGCCGCGAGCCGCTCGCGCGTGCGCATCAGCAGCAGCACGTCGTAGGTCGCCGAGATCCCGAAGATCGCGGCGAAGATCCCGATCACCGACATCGGGTCGAGGTAGCCGGGGCCGCCGAGCACGGGATCGTCGCCGCAGAACAGCAGCGTCATCGCGCCGAAGGTCGCGGCCGCGGTCAGGAGGTTGAACGCCGAGGCGACCAGCGGCAGCAGGACCGTCCGCAGCGCCACCATCAGGACGAGCGCGATCGCCAGCGCGAGCGCCGCGATGACGAGCGGCACGCGCGCGTTCGTCTCGCTGGCGAAGTCGGCGAGATCGCCGGCCGGACCGCCGACCGCCGTGCGCGTGCCGGTCTTGGCCGCGAACGCGGCCGCCGAGTCGCGCAGGTCGCCCGCGAGCGCGCGCGTGGCGTCCGAGCTCGCCGCCTCGTGCGGGACGACGACGATCTGCCCGGCGCTGCCGCCGCGGTCGAGGTTGACCGCGAACGACGCCAGCGCCCGGTTTTCCTTCGACGCGCCCTGGATGGCGGCCAGCACGAAGTAGCCGGAGTCGAACAGGCCCGGCGACTCGCGCTGCAGCTGCTCGATGTCCTTCGTCGACGGCAGGCTCCCGCGGAACTTCGCGACGCCCGCCTGGAGCGTGCTCAGGCCGGTGGACAGCTCGCCGGCCGGAGCGACGCCCGCGCCGAGGCCGGACTGCAGCTGCCCGGCGCCTGAGGTGAGCTGGCCGAGGCCGCCTTCGAGCGCGGCCGCGCCGTCGCGGAGCTGCTGCAGCCCGGCGGTCAGCTTGCCGCCGCCGCCCGACAGCTGCGCCAGCCCGCTCGCGAGGTCCGCGTTGCCCTTGCTCAGGCGCGCGATCCCGGTGCTGAGCTGGGAGGAACCGGCGTGCAGCTGCTGGAGGCCCTTGGAGAGCTGGGTCACCTGCTGTGCCGCGGCGGCCGAGACGCCGGCCGCGCCGGACAGCTTGGGCTGCAGGCCGGCGAGCGCCGACGCGACGCCCGAGGCCGACGACTGCGCCGCCGACAGCGCGTTCACGGCGGCGGCGTATGCCGGGTCGTCACGTCCCGTGGTCATGCCCTTGAGCGAGTCCAGCGCGCTCGCGACCTGCCCGGACGTGGTCTGGGCGCTGCCGTGCGCAGAGCTCAGGGCGGAGCTCGCCGAGCTGACGTCGCGCGCGAGGCCCTGGAAGACGGGCAGGCCCGCCTTGACCGGACCCGCCGCGCTCCCGACGCCGTTGGTCAGCGTCTTCGCACCCGCCAGCGCGTCGGCGGATCCGCGCTTGAGCGCCGTGGCGCCGACGAGCGCGTCACGCAGGCCGCCGGAGATGGCCGCCGCTCCGGCGCGAGCCTGCTCGATCCCGGCCCGCAGCTGCCCGGCGCCGGAGCCCGCGGTACCGGACCCGGCCGACAGCTGACCGGCACCCTGCGCGGCGCTGCCGAGCCCGGTGCGGAGCTGCCGGGCGCCGGCGCCGGCCTTCCCGAGGCCGTCCTCGAGCCGGCCGAGGTCGCGCTTGCCGCCCTTGAGCAGCTTCGCCGAGTCCTTCAGCCCGGCGGGCAGCGCCTGCAGGTCTTTCGCCTGGGCGACGAAGGCGCCCGGCCCGACGACCGAGTCCACGCGCACGTCGGCGGCGATCGCCTGCTGGTAGTCGCGCACGTTGCGCAGCAGCGCGGGATCGGTGATCGGCCGTGTGTTGGAGACGACCACGATGTTGTACGGCGTCGGCCAGCCCGGACCCATCACCGTGGCGACGCGCTCGAAGTCCTGCCGGGCCTGCGTCGACGCCGGCAGCATCGTGATGTCCGGCGGCCCGGTCTCCAGCCGGGCGGCCGGGACGGCGAGCGCCACGAGCGCGGCGGTCGCCAGCGCGCCCGCGAACACGGCTCCGCGCGTGACCCAGCGGCCGCGCCCGACGAGCCAGTCCCACCCACGCGCGAGGAAGCGTGGCCCGGGGAACGAGAACGCGAAGACCCGCCGTCCGAGCACCGTGAGCACGGCCGGCAGGACGACCACGGCGGCGCCGGTGGCAAGCGTCGAGCACAGCAGCACGCCGATGCCGAGCGACATCAGGATCGTCGTCGGCGCGATCGCGACGGCGAGCACCAGCGCGACGATCATCGCGGTGCCGGAGACGAGCACGGCGCGGCCGGCCGAGGCGACCGCCGAGGTCGCCGCGAGCGCGGCGTCACGCGGCGCGAGCCGCTCCTCCTCGCGGAAGCGGTCGAGGATCACCAGGCTGAACCCGACGCCCAGCGCGAGCCCGGCGAGCGAGCCGAGCGCGACGGCGATCGGGTCGGTGTCGATCACCTTGGCCACCAGGGTCATCACCCCGATGCCCGACAACGTTGTCATCGCGCCGAAGGCCGACAGCAGGAACGCCGCGACCGGCGCCCGCAGCCCGATCAGCAGCAGCACGAACAGGAGTCCGACGGCGATCAGCTCGGCGCGCTTGGTGGTGGCGAGCGCCTCATCCTTGAGCGCGCGGTCGAGCGTCGGCTGGCCGGTCACGTGCGCTTGCACGGGAGCCGTCGTCGTGCTCGCGACGAGCCGCTCGATCTGCGGCTGGACGGTCTTGACCATCGCGCGCTCCGTGCGCGCGACCGACGCGACGATCATCGCCGCGCCGGGGCTCGGGCGCATCGACGAGCCCGTCTCCCCATCGCTCCACGCCGACATGACGCGCGTGTCGGGCCTCGCGGCGAGCGCCGCGACGAGTCGCGGGCCCTGCCGGTCGAGCTGGGCTTTGGGGCCTTCCAGGAGGATCGGGACGAGCACCGACGGGCCGAACTGATCGCGCGCGAGTTGCTGCGCGCGCGACGACTCCGATCCAGGCACGACGGTCACCGACGGCGAGAGGCTGTGGCTGACGCCGAGCCCGATGGCCGAGAGGACGAACGCGAGGAGCGCCCAGACGACGACGGCGTGGACGGGAAAACGGATCGACAGTTTCGCGAGCCGGATCATCGGGCTCCTCCTCCTCAGAGATGACTGCGCTTCAGACGGCGGACGAGCGGTCGTCGTCCTGCCACTTAAGTTCGGACTTCACGGTGAGCACGCCGGGGATCCGCCCGACCAGCTCGGGCAGGGTCTCCGCCATGCTGCGCCGCTCGACCTCGCCGCGGAGCGTCGCCTCGCCCTCGACGACGCTGACGTCGACGGGCAGGTGAGTCCGACCAGAGGCCTTGGTGGAACGCGACAAGCTCCCGCACGTCGTGCTGCACCTCGGCGTCGTCGCGCGCGATCGCGCGGACGATGTCGGCGCGGCTGACGATGCCGACGAGGCGGTCGCCGCGGATGACCGGCAGCCGCTTGACGCCGTGGTCGCGCATCATCGCGGCGGCGCCGGGGATGCTCCAGAACGGCTCGATCGCGATCGCGGGGCTCGACATGACGTCGGCCGCGACGCGCGTGACGGGCGGGTCGCCGGCCGGCTTGCCGCGCAGGCGCGCGAGCATTCCGGGCCGGGCGGGCTCAGCGGGTCCCCGCGGCAGCAGGTCGCGTTCGGACACGATCCCCACGAGGCGCCGTTCGTCATCGACCACCGGCAGGCCGGAGATCGAGCGGTCCGCGAGCATCCGAGCCACGTCCTTGAGCGGCGTGTCCGGACGCACGAAGGCGACGTCGGTGGTCATGATCTGCTCGACACGCATTGGGACTCCTCGGGTCGCGGCCGCTCCCGACGGGTCGCGGGCTAGGCGGCCTTTGGGTTGAGCTTCCGCTTGCCCCTGACGCTAAAGATGGTGCATCGTGCACGCATCCGGAATGCGGCCCGATCCCCTCCGTAGTCGTCCGTACGGTTTGCGCTCAGGAAGGGCTGCGGCCGCGGGCATGCGCGGCGCCGAGGTCGAGCGCGACGGCGAGGATCAGCGTCCCGGTCCATGCGTTGACCGGGTTCAGCAGCAGCGGCTCGTGGCCGCCGACGTTATTGGCGATCAGCCAGATGACGAACCACAGGAAGGTCATGTCCCCAGCCTCGCGGCCGCGCGGCACGCGCACATCCGTGGTCCACCGCGCGAGCCGCGCGGGCGGGCACGGATGACCTGGGCCCGCGCGCGCGGGAGGCTGGTGCCATGACCGCTCGCCGCGCACCCGCGCAGGGCGTGGCGCTCGCCGCCGCGCTCGCGCTGGTGGCCGACCTGTTCGCCGGCTGGCGAAGGGCGTCCGTGCACATGGCCGGAGTCTTTGACGTGCACGCCACGAGCAGTGGGTGGTCGGGTTGGGGACTGGTCGCCGGCGTGCTCGCGCTCGCCGTCGCGGGCCTCGTGTTCTGGCGCGGCGACCGGCTCGCGCTGCTGCTCGCCGGCGCCGGGACGCTGATGGCGACGGTGCTCGCCGTCGTGACCGGGGACGCGCACGTGCACGTGGCGGGCATGATGTCGACAGCCGTCGGCGGCCCGCTGTGGCCGGCCTGGCTCGGGCTCGCGCTCGCCGCCGTCGTGGCGGTGTCCTCGGCGATCGCCTACACAATCTCGGCGGAGCGGGCGCGCGTGTGAGCGCCGCGCCTTCCCGCCGTGCCGGGCCGCGCGCGTTCCCCGTCACCGCGCGCGGCCCACTTTCCGGGTCGGGCGTTCGTGTCGCGCTCGCCCTGATCGCCGCGGCGGTGATCGACCATGCCTTGGTCAGTCGCGAGCCGGGCACGGCGGCGGTCGATCATCTGGCCGGGGGGCTCGTCCCCGTGCTGGCCGCTTGCGCGCTCGCGGCCGAGCCCGCGTAGTACGAGCGGCGGGTGGCCGGCTTCTTCGACGCGGCGCTGCCGGGGCATCCGTAGCCGGCTGCGGGAATCCCGCAGTGCGGAACCGCGCTCATCCCTGATGGCACGCGCTCGCGAGCACGCTGGAATCCCGTCATGCCCCAACGCCTCGCAAAGCTCCTGCGGCGCCCCGCGCCGCCCTCGTGGCTCGCGTGCGAGGCGTGCGGCAGCCGCTCCGTCTGCCCGCTCGAGTGGGCGCCGATCGACGAGAACCGCTGGTGGGCAGCCTGCCGTTGCGGCGAGTGCGGCCACCGCCACGAGCCCATCGTCTCCAACGAGCAGGCCGCGAGCTGGGACATCGAGCTCTCGCGCCAGACCGGCGCGATCGAGCGAGAGGCCGAGCGGATCGACCGCGAGCGCATGATCGCCGAGGCGAACGCGTTCGCCGCCGCGCTGCGGCGCGACCTGATCGACGCCGCCGACTTCGCGTACTAGCGGCCCTCGCCGCCGGGAAGCGTCCGCAGCCAGGCGTCGATCGCCGCGAAGTCGCGATCGCTGACCGCGCGCGGCGGGAACAGCCCGTGGCCGTGGACGCCGCGGAACTCCTCGAGCTCGACGCCGCCCGCGAGCCGCGGGCCGCGCATCCCCTGCGCGCGGTCGCCGTGGCAGGCGGCGCAGCCGAGGCCGGTGACCGCGAACGCCTGGCGGCCGGCGGTCGCCGGCGCGACGCCGCGCGCGAGCGCGGACTCAAGGGCCGCCGTGCCCGAGGCGGTCTGCGCGAACTGGCCCGCGTCGTAGACGCCGACGCCCTGGTGGTAGGTCATGCGCCCGCCGAGGTAGCCCTGGGCGAGCACGGCGACGAGCGCGATCACGCCTCCGGCGACCAGCTCGACCCCGTGGGTGTGGCGGTCGGTCGCCGCACGGAAGCGCCGCCAGCCGGCGAGCACGGCGATCAGCACGGCGAGCGCGATGCCGAGCCAGAAGTGGACGGTGCCGACGCGGAAGCTGTTCCCGCGCAGCGTCGTCTGCGCCTGGCCCCACACGAGCAGGCCGGTGACGCCGGCGAGCGCGACGCCGGCCACCGTGGCGGCCATCACCCACGCCTCGACGGCGGCGAGCGTCGCTCCCCCGCGGCCGGCGCGACGAACGAGCAGGATCAGCAGGTACGTGGGGACGGCGACGACCGCGAGGTGCGTCGCGGCCCCGTGGAGCTCCGACAGATGCGGCATGCCCGCAGAATTGCGAGCTGCGGGCAATGCTTTGGCAAAGTCGGCTCAGACCTCGACGAGGCCGTGCTGGAGCGCGTAGCGGACGAGCTCCGCGCGCGACGTGCGGCGGATCTTCTGCTGGATGTGCGCGCGATGCGTCTCGACCGTGCGCGTGGAGAGGAAGAGCTGCTGCGCGATCTCGGTGTTGGTGTGCCCGAGCGCGATCAGCCGCAGCACCTCGACCTCGCGCTCGCTGAGGTCGTCGGGCGGGCCGGACGGGAGGTTCGGCTGGGTGGCGAGCTTGGCCCCGAGCCGCGGGTTGAGGTAGTTCTCCCCGGAGGCCGCGAGCCGGATCGCCTCCAGCAGCTCCTCGTCGGCGGCCTCCTTGAGCACGAAGCCCAGGGCGCCGGACTGCAGCGCCTGGCGCGCGAAGCCGGGATCGTCCTGCATCGTCAGCACGACGATGTTGGTGTCGGGCGTGCTCTCGCGCAGCCGCGGGATCGCCTCGAGCCCGGACTCGCCGTGCATGTTGAGATCGAGCACGAGCACGGCCGGCCGGTGGGCCCGGGTAAGGCGCTCGGCGTCAGGGACCGTGCCGGCCTCGGCGACGACCTGCATCGCCGGATCGGCGTCGATCAGCAGCCGGAGGCCTTGGCGGACGACCGTGTGATCGTCCGCGATGACGATGGTGGTCTTGTCGCGATCGGCGCGCTCGGCGCGAGTCGTCGACGGCTCGGGGGTTGCGCTGGTCACGTCCTTCAAGTTACGCCCGCGCCGGTCGCCGCGCTCCGGGACGGGCCCGCATCCGCGTCCGTAGTTTCCCGCAATGCGCCCGCGAAGAGTGGGTCGAGCGACGCGTCGGCGCCGTGCGGCAGGACCAGCAGCGGGCACGAGGCGGTGCGCGCAACGCGGCCGGACACGGCGCCCATCAGGACCGACCTCAGCGGGCCGTATCCGCGCGAGCCGATCACCAGCAGGTCGGCGACCTGGGACTCGACGGCGAGCTCGTGCGCCGCGTCGCCGAGCAGGAAGGCGGGCTCGGCCCAGACGTCGTCGGGCAGCGCCGCGACGGTCCGCTCGAGCTGCTCGCGCGCCGCCTCCTCGGCGGCCGGCATGAGCCGCACGTAGCCGGGGACCGCAAGCATCGACGGCGGCACCGGCCAGTCGGGGGAGAACACGCGGATGACGCGCAGCGGCGAGCCGGCCGCGCGAGCGACGAGCACGCCGGCCGACAGCGCGCGGGCGCCCTCGGCGGCACCGTCGTAGCCGACCGAGATGCGCTCGAGCCGCAGGTGCGGGCGCGTGCGGTAGCCCAGCGGAGCGAGCGCGACGGCGCACGGCGCACCCTGCAGCAGCCGCTCGGCGGTGCTGCCGGGGTGCAGCCGGGCGTGGTTCGCGGCGTGGCTGGAGCCGACGACGATCAACGCCGCGCCGTGCTCGCGCGCCACGCGCTCGAGCGCGCGCGCCGGAGACAGGTCGGCGACAGTGAGGCGGCGCACGCGTGCGTCGTTGGTCAGGCGCTCGCAGAGCTTCTCGAGCGTCTTGTCCGCGAGCTCCTGCAGCAATGGGCGCATCGCGAGGTTGAAGCGCGCCTCGGGCCGGTCGTCATACGGGAACGCGCAGACCGCCAGCACCTCGGCGCCGGAGACGTCCGCAAGCGCGCGGGCGAGGGCGATCGCGTCCTCAGAGCGGGGGGAGTCGTCGACGCCGACGACGATGGTGGAGGTCATGGCCGCACGCTAAGTGGCTCCGGCGCGGCGTCCATCCGCTTCAATCCGCGACCCGCTGCGGGATTCCACGGAGGCATGACGTCCGGGGCGTGGCCACGATGGGACGGCATGCACGACTGGCACGCCAGCTCGCGGACGGACACGCTCGCCCAGCTTCGCACCAGCTCCGAGGGCCTGAGCGGCGAGGAGGCGCGCGCGCGGCTCGCGCGCGAGGGGCTCAACCGGCTTCCCGCGTCGGCCGGCCCGTCGGCCGCTCGGTTGCTGGCCGACCAGGTGCGGACGCCGCTGATCGGCGCGCTCGTGCTCGCCGCGGCGCTGGCGCTCGCGCTCGGCGAGGTCGAGGACGGGATCGTCGTGCTCGCCGTGGTCGTGCTCAACGCGCTGATCGGCTTCGCGCAGGAATACCGGGCGGGGCAGGCGATCGCGGCGCTGGCCGAGCTCGTCGCCGAGCCCGCGCGCGTGCGGCGCGACGGCGCCTGGGTCGAGGTGCCGGCCGAGAACGTCGTGCCCGGCGACGTGCTCGACGTCGCGCCAGGCGAGCGCGTGGCGGCGGACCTGCGGCTGCTCGAGGCGGCCGCGCTGCGGGCGCAAGAGGCGGCGCTGACCGGGGAGTCCGAGCCCGTCGCCAAGCGCGTCGAGCGAGTTCCCGCCGGCGCCCCGCTGGCCGAGCGCAGCAGCCTCCTGTACGCCGGCACGGTCGTCGCCGCCGGCAGCGGCCGCGGCGTCGCCGTCGCCACCGGCGTGGGCACCGAGCTCGGCCGCATCTCGACGCTGCTGGGCGAGGTCGAGCCGCTGCAGACGCCGCTCACGCGCGACCTCGACCGCTTCGCGCGCACGATCACCGGCGCGATCGGGGCCGCCGCGGTGGCGCTCGCCGCCGTCGCAGTGGTCCGCGGCTTCGCGCTGGCCGACGCCGCGATGGCCGGGATCAGCCTCGCCGTCGCCGCGGTGCCCGAAGGGCTTCCCGCGGTGGTGACGATCGCGCTCGCCGTCGCCGTCCGCCGCATGGCTCGCCGGCACGCGATCGTCCGCCACCTGCCGGCGGTGGAGACGCTCGGCGCCGCCACCGTCGTCGCCTCCGACAAGACCGGGACGCTGACCCGCAACCGCATGCGCGTCGAGGCGCTGTGGGCGCCCGGCGGCGACACCGCCGAGCTTCGCCTGGCCGCCGTGCTCTGCAACGACGCGCATCCCGGGGTCGGCGACCCGACCGAGACCGCGCTGCTGGAGGCCGCGGGGCTCGACGTCGCGGCCGCGCGCGCTGCCCATCCGCGGCGCGACGCGCTGCCGTTCGACGCCGCACACAAGCTGATGTCGACGCTCCACGGGTCGACCGCGTACGTCAAGGGGGCGCCCGAGGCGGTGCTGCCGCGCTGCCGCGACGAGGCCGGCGCCGCCGCCGAGGTGGAGCGCCAGACCGCGCTCGGCCGCCGCGTGCTCGTGCTCGCCGCGCGCGACGGCGCCGACTCCGCCGAGCCGCTCGGCGACCTGCGGCTGCTCGGCGTCGCCGCGCTCGTCGACCCGCCGCGCAACGGCGCGCGAGAGGCGATCGCCAGCTGCCACGCCGCGGGCGTGCGCGTGAAGATGGTCACCGGCGACCATCCGCGCACGGCGGCGGCCATCGGCGCGAGCCTCGGGATCGCGCCCGCGGACGTGCACGCGCGCGTCACGCCGGAGGAGAAGCTCGCGCTCGTGCGCGACCTGCAGGCGGCCGGCGAGGTGGTCGCGGTGACCGGCGACGGCGTCAACGACGCGCCCGCGCTGCGCCAGGCCGACATCGGCGTGGCGATGGGGCGGGGCGGTACCGCGGCGGCCAAGGAGGCCGCCGACATGGTGCTCGCCGACGATGACATCTCGACGCTGCGCGCGGCGATCGAGGAGGGCCGGCGCGCGTACGACAACCTCGTCAAGGCGCTCGCCTTCGTGCTGCCGACCAGCATCGGCCAGGCACTGATCGTCGCCGTCGCGACGCTGTTCTTCGCCGCCGGCGAGCTCCCGGTGACGCCGGTGCAGATCCTCTGGATCAACCTGATCGTGGCCGTCGCGCTCGCGCTCCCGCTGGCCCTGGAGGCGCCCGAGCCCGACGTGATGTCGCGCCCGCCCCGCGCGCCCGGCACGCCGCTGCTCGACCGCGCGCTGCTCGTCCGCACGCTGGTGGTCTCGGCGACGCTCACCGCGGTCGCGCTCGGGCTGTTCTCGCTTGCACGGCATTCGGGCCTGACGCTCGCGGCGGCGCAGACCACCGCGGTCACGGGCGCGGTCGTGCTGCAGGCCTTCTACCTGCTCGCATGCCGCTCGCTCACGCGCTCCAACCGCGAGCTGGGCCGCTGGAGCAACCCGTCGGTCTACGCCGGCATCGCGATCGTGCTCGCGCTGCAGGCGCTGTTCGTGTTCGCGCCGTTCATGCAGGCCGTCTTCGGCTCGGAGGCGATCGGCGCCCGTGAGCTGGCGTGGGCGGTCACCGCCGCCGTCGTCATCCTGCCGGTGTCGGGCGCCGAGGAGCGCTGGCGCGGCGCGAGGAGCCGGCGGTGAGCCGGCTCCCCCGGACCATCGCTCAGGCGACGCCCGCCGCGTGAGCCGACGCTTCGGCGGCCGGGTGCGCGCCGTCCATCCGGAACACTAGCCGCGGCGCGGGCGCCGTCCCGTCGAGCACCTCGGCGATCGCCGAGTTGACGTCGTCGAGGCTGCGCTCGGCGTACTCGAGCTTCGTCAGCCCGCGCCGGTGCAGCTCGAAGACCTCCTCGAGGTCGTGGCGCGTCCCGACGATCGAGCCGATCACCTCGAGCCCGCCGAGCACGGTCTGGAAGATCGGCAGCTTCATCTCGTTCTCGGCCGGCAGGCCGACGCAGACGAGCTTGCCGCCGCGGGCGAGTGACCCGAAGGCCTGCTCGAACGCGGTCGGGAACACGGCGGTGACGATCGTCGCGTCGGCGCCGCCGAGGCGCTGGATCGCGGCGACCGGGTCCTCCTCGGTCGGGTTGACGGCGTGCTCGGCGCCGGCCGCCAGCGCGCTCTCGAGACGCGCCGGGTTGACGTCGACCGCGACCACCGACGCCCCGGTGATGCGCGCGTACTGGACGGCCAGGTGCCCGAGGCCGCCGGTGCCGAACACGGCCACGAGGTCCGACGAGCGAGCGCCGGAGACCTTGACCGCCTTGTACGTCGTCACGCCGGCGCAGGTCAGCGGCGCGGCGTCGGCGGGGTCGACGCCGTCGGGGACGCGGACGACATGGCGGGCGTAGCCGACCGCGTACTCCGCGAACCCGCCGTCGAGCGCGTAGCCCATGTTGAGCTGGTTCGGGCACAGCGTCTCGCGACCGCTGTTGCAGTAGCGGCAGACGCCGCAGGCGTACCCCAGCCAGGGCAGCGCCACGCGCATGCCGGGCTCGAGACCGTACGCGTCGCCGGCGCCTACGCGATCGATGATGCCGACGCCCTCGTGCCCGGGCACGAACGGCGGCGAGGGCTTGACCGGCCACTCGCCGCGGGCGGCGTGGATGTCGGTGTGGCACAGGCCGCACGTCTCGACGCGTACGAGCACCTGCCCGGGCCCGGGCTGCGGGATCGGCACGTCCTCTACGACGAGCGGGCGGTCGAAGCTGCGGACGACTGCGGCTTTCATTCTCACTACCTCCGGTCGGGTACGACGATCACAGGAAGGGCTCCGGCGTGGACGAGGCCCGAGGCCACCGAGCCGAGCACGGTGGCGGTCACCGGGCCGCGGCCGCGCGAGCCGACGAGCACGGCCACGGAGCCGGTGTCGCGCGCGCCCTGCAGGAGGGCGTGCCAGTCGCCGCCGGCGGCCTCGCAGGCGCGCGCCTGCGCGCTGAGACCGAGCTCTCGCGCGGCCTCCGCTCCGCCTTCGGCGGCGCGCTCGGCGACTTCCTTGAAGATCTCGTCGAGGCCCTCGGCGTAGTCGTGCAGCAGGGCCATCGGCGAGTCGAGCATCGCGCTGCCGCGCAGCGAGTGGCGGATCGGGGAGCGCCAGCCGTGCGCGACGATGACCTTGCGGTCGCGCAGGTGGGCGGCGGCGAACCGCAGCGCGGCGAGCGCGCCGTCGGAGCCGTCCCAGCCGGCCAGCAGCGCGCCGTCGAGGTCGTGCTCGCCTTCGGGCACGACCAGCAGCGGGACGTGGGCGTGGTGTACGAGGCTCGAAGCGGTGGAGCCGAGCACGACGCGTCCCACCGCGCCGCGCCCGCGCGTGCCGCAGACCAGCGCATCGGCGGCGGCCGCGGCGTCGAGCAGCACGCGCCACGGGCGGTTGCCCGCCGGCGTGGCGGCGGTCGCCCGCAGCCCGGCTTCGGCCGCCAGCGCGGCGCCCTCCTCGGCGAGCTCGCGCGAGCGCTCGAGCGTCTGGCGCGCCATCTCCACGATGCCCGCGCGAATCACGTCGCTGGGGAGCGCGATCCGCGCCATCGCGCCGGACTCGGGCGTGGGCGGCTCCGGGTGCACGTTGGCCACGATCGCGTCCGCGCCGGCGAACAGCGCTCCGGCGGTCGCGACGGCCGCGCGTGCGCATTCGGAGCCGTCGTAGCCGATCAGCAGCCGGGTCACGTGGCCGCGGGCGCGGCGGGCCGGCGCGCTTTCGTGACAGAGCCGGTGGGCACCGCGGTCATGCGTCGAACCTAAGCGGCGGTCGGGTGCCCGGCATCCGCAGAGACCTGTTGAGCCCCTCCGTAGAAACCCGCGTCGAGCACGGCGGCGAGCCGGTCGAGCAGCTCCGGAAGCGGTCGCGTGGTCTCGAGCCGGGCGAGCGGCGGCGCCGGCGGCTCGATGCGCCCGTGGCGGGCGAGCTCGGCGGCGACGATCTCGGGGCCGGCGTCGGAGACCGAGTCGTCGCGCAGCGTGCGCATCCGCGCGCGCTCGATCAGCACCTCGGGCGGCGCCTCGCAGACGATCCAGCCGGCGTCCGGCATCAGCTCGACGAAGGCGTCGGTGTCCGAGCGGCGGCGGAACGTGGCGTCGACGATCGCGCCCTGCGCTGAACGCGCGGCGCGGCGGCCCAGCTCGGCGTAGACCTCGCGGCTCTCGGTGTCGCCGTAGGCCTGCGCGCCCGCGTAGTCGTACGGCCCGACCCCGGCGCGCAGCTTGCGCGTGCGGTCTGAGGAGAGCATGGTGCGCCCGGACGCGACGGCCAGCGCCTCGGCGACCGTCGACTTGCCGCTCGCCGCGTGGCCGATGACGCAGACCACGCGCGGCAGCCGCGCGCGCCAGGCGAAGCGCTCCGCGATCGCGAGCAGCTCGTCTCCGCGCGCGGCGCGCTCGGACGCGGCGACGCCGGTCAGCTGGGCGGCGCGCAGAAAGTCCACCTTCGCGCGCACGAGCGCGCGGATCGAGCACAGGATCGCGAGCAGCCGGTCGCTGCCCGGATCGCCGCCCGCGGCGCGATAGCCGCGCACGAGCGCACGAGCCAGGTCGTCGTCGCGGCGCGCGACGTCCATCACCAGGAACGCGAAGTCATACGCCACGTCGGCGACCCGCAGCGACCGGTCGAACTCCAGGCCGTCGACCGCCTGGATCGGCGTGCCCAGGAGGATGTGCTCGGCGCGCAGGTCGCCGTGGCCGTCGCGGACCAGGCCGGCGCCGCGGCGCCGCTCGAGCTCGCCCGCGACGCCGGCGAGCGCGGCGCGGTAGAAGCGCGCGAGGCCGTCGACGGCGACGCCGGCGGACGCGAGCGATGCGAGCGACTCCTCGACGACGCTCGTCAGGCTGCGGTCGCCGTCGGCCGGCTCGGCGATGGCGTGGAAGCCGGCGACGGCGCGGCCGACCTCGCCGAGGTCGCGCGGCTGCAGCTCGCCGAGTCGCGCCGCGAGCGTCGCGCCCTCGTCGTAGCGGCGCATCTCAACGGCGTACTCGAACGGCTCCCCGCCGGCGGCGATCTCGAGCACGCCGAGGTAGATCTCGGGTGCGAAGCGCCGGTTCAGCCGCACCTCCTCCTCGCAGCACTCGCGCCGCCGCTCGGGCGTGCCGTAGTCGACGAACGGGAACGTGACCGGCTTCTTGATCTTGTAGGCCCGGTCGCCGCTGAGGGCGACCCAGGAGATGTGCGTCTCGCGCAGCTCGGGGGTCATGCCGGGACTCCCGCGCGCACCCGCGTCCCGCGCTCCCCGCGCAGGATCGCAGCGGCGTCGGCCAGCGAGCCGATCGCGGCAAGGCCGCCGGTCTCCTCGGCGAAGCGGCAGGCGGCCTCGACCTTCGGCCCCATCGACCCGGCCGCGAAGGCGTGCCCGCGCAGCTCCTCGGCGCCGACATCGTGCAGCGGCCGCGCGCCGGCGGTGCCGTAGCCGAGCTGGACGGCGCTCACGTCGGTGAGCATCAGCAGCGCGTCGGCGCCCAGGCCGGTGGCCAGCAGCGCCGCGGCGCGATCCTTGTCGACGACGGCCTCGACGCCGCGCAGGCGGCCGTCGCGGGTTACGACGACGGGGATGCCGCCGCCGCCCGCGCACACGACGAGCACGCCGGCGCCCACGAGCAGCCGGATCGTCTGCAGCTCCAGGATCGAGCGCGGCTCCGGCGACGCGACTACGCGGCGCCAGAAGTCGCCGTCCGGCGCGACCGTCCAGCCGCGCTCGGCGGCCAGCCGCTGGGCGTCGGCGCGCTCATACACCGGGCCGATGAGCTTCTCGGGCCGCGCGAACGCGGGGTCGTCGGCGTCGACGATCACCTGGGTCAGCAGCGTGGCGACGTCGCGCCCGCCGAGCACGTTCACGAGCTCCTGATCGAGCATGTAGCCGATCATCCCCTCGCTCTCGGCGCCGAGCACGTCGAGCGGGTACGGCTCCACGCCGCGGTAGGCCTCGCCCTGGAGGGCGAGCAGGCCGACCTGCGGGCCGTTGCCGTGCGTGATCACGACGTCGTGCTCGCGGGCGAGCTCGGCGAGCGAACGCACGGCGGTGCCGACGTTCGCGCGTTGCGTGCCGGCGTCGGCGGCCTGGCCGCGCAGCAGCAGCGCGTTGCCTCCAAGGGCTGCCACGACGAGCATTCCTCACACCTCCCAATCGCCGGTTACGAGCGCGCGCAGCAGCGCCTGCTCCACCGGGAGCAGGTTCGCGGCCTGCTCCCACACCATCGACGCCGGCCCGTCGATCACGCCGGCCTCCACCTCACGCCCGCGATGCGCGGGCAGCGGGTGCATGAACACCGCGCCGGGCGCCGCGAGCTCCATCAGGCCGGCGGTCACGCGGTAGGCGTCGTCGATCTCGGGCGAGGCGTCGGTGTAGACGGCCTGCGCGCCGTAGACCGCCGAGCGCGGATCGTCGATCACGCGCACGCTGCGGCCGGCGCGGAAGAGCAGCGCCGGATCGGCGAGGCCGCCCGCCGGGGCGGCGAGCCGCAGCTCGATGCCGCTGAGCACGGCCGCCTCGATCAGCCCGTGGGCGATGTCGCCGCAGTGGCCGACGTACGCGACCGGGAGCCCGCGGAGATCGCCGAAGCGGCTCTGCAGCGCCAGGCAGTCGGCGAGCGGCTGGCAGGCGCGTGCGTCGATCACCGGCACCGACGCGAAGTCGGCGAGGTCGAGCACGTGGCGGGGCTCGACCGCGTGCGCGGCGATCGCGTCGCAGTAGGCCGACAGCTCGCGCGCGGTGTCGGTCGCGGCCTCGCCGAGGCCGAGCTGCATCTCCTCCGGGGTGAGCATCACCGGCAGCGCGCCGAGCCGGTGGACCGCCACCTGGATCGAGACGCGGCCGCGCGACGACGGCTCGCCGAAGATGCACGCGATCGCGCGATCCTCGAGCGCGTCGCGCCACGCCAGCGGGTGGCGCTTCATGACCGCGGCGAGCTCGAGCAGCGCGGCGAACCGCTCCGCGTCGAGGTCGGCGACGTGGAGAAAGCGCGGGGTCTCCGCGGTCAGCATGTCTCAGCCCTCCCAGCCGGCGAGGTCGATCAGCGTCTCCAGTCGGAAGGCGTCGAGATCAGCGATCCGCAGCACGTGGCGCGTCGGGGCGGCAACGCTCACGGCAGCTCCTCGCGCTCGATCGGGCAGGACATGCAACGCGGGCCGCCGCGGCCGCGCCCGAGCTCGGCGCCGGCGATCGTGATCACCTCGAAGCCGGCGCGCCGCAGGCGCGTGTTGGTGTCGACGTTGCGCTCGTACGCGACCACCACGCCGGGCGCGACGGCGAGCACGTTGTTGCCGTCGTCCCACTGCTCGCGCTCGGCCTCGTACCGGTCGCCGCCGGTCTCGAACATCCGCAGGCGCTCGACCCCGAGCGCGTCGGCGACGGCGACGAACAGGTCGTCGTCGCGCTCGGCCACGATGGCGTCGCCATCCATGCGCAGCGTGTAAGCGACCAGCTCGTCGCGGATGCCGGGGTAGATCGTGAACGCGTCGCGATCGATCTGGGTCATGATCGTGTCGAGGTGCATCGCCGAGCGGCGCTCGGGCATCGCGACGGCGATCACGCGCTCGGCCGCGCCGGCGGCGAACAGGCGCTCGGCGAGCAGCTCGACGGCGCCCGGCCGCGTGCGCTCGCCCATGCCGACCAGCACGGCGCCGTTGCCGATCACGAGCACGTCGCCGCCCTCGAGCTCGGCCGCGTCGGTCCAGGTCGTGACGCCGGTGAACAGCGGATGGTGGCGATAGATCGCGGTGAAGTGGATCGCCTCGCGCCGGCGCGCGGGCTTGGCCATCGCGTTCACCGACACGCCCTGGTAGATCCACGCCGACGTGTCGCGCGTGAACATGTGGTTCGGCAGCGGCGGGAGGATGAAGGCGTCCGCGCGCGGGACCTGGGCGGCCAGCGCGCCCGATGCGAACGGCAGCTCGTAGATCGTCATGCCGCCGATCAGCCACTCGGCCAGCTCGCGCGAGTCGCGCCCGGCCAGCCATTCGTGCAGCCCCGGCCCCAGCCGCGGGCCGAGGCCGGCAGCCGCGATCGTGGCGGTGAGCACCTCGTCGCGCGCGGCCGGGATGCCCAGCGTCTCCTCGAGCAGACGGTGCAGGTAGAGCACCTCGACGCCGCGCTCGGTGAGCGCGTCGGCGAACGCGTCGTGCTCTTGGCGCGCGCGCTTGACCCACAGCACGTCGTCGAACAGCAGCGTGTCCTTGTTGCGCGGCGTCAGCCGCTTGAGCTCGCGGTCCGGGCGGTGCAGCAGCACGCGCCGCAGCGTCCCGACCTCCGAGCCGACATATGCGCGGGCGGCGGTCTCGACGCTCATGACGGGACCTCCGGCGCCGGTGCAGTCGGTGCCATTCGTTCGCTCCAGATTCGGTTGGGTGAAACGGATGGTGCGCGCCGCGAGTTCCGGCTCCATCGGGGCAGCGCCGCGCGACGGCGGGGCGAACTACGGACCACGACCGGCCGCGTCAGCGCATGGCCGCGGGCCGCTGGACTGCGAGAACTCAGAACGTGTCCACCCAACTCCCGGCGCCGCCGCTCGACGCGCTCGAGGCCGAGCCGCCGGAGCGGGTTCTCGCCGATCTGCACACGGGCCGCGGCGGGTTGTCGTCGCGCGAGGCGGCGCGCCGGCTGATCGCGGCCGGGCCGAATGAGCTCGAGAGCCGGGCGAGCTTCGCCGCCGCCGATCGTCAGACTGCTAGCCCGTGTGGGAGACGATCCGGTGGTTGCACGTCGTGGCGATGGCGTTCTTCGTCGGCGGCCAGCTGCTGCTCGTGGTGGCGGTCGTGCCGGTCGAGCGGCGCTTCCCGGATCGCGAGCGCCTGCGGGCGATCGCCCGCCGCTTCGGGTGGGGCAGCCTGGTCGCGATCGGGGTGCTGCTGGCGACCGGCGCGGCGATGGCCTCCCACTTCCAGCTGTGGAGCGACGGGACGCTGCACGTCAAGCTCACGCTGGTCGCCGTCACCGCGGCGCTCGTCGTCTGGCACATGCGCCGGCCGTCGCTGCACGCGCTGGAGGCGGTCGTCTTCCTGCTCTCGCTCGCGATCGTCTGGCTCGGCCTGTCACTCGCGCACTAGCGGGGCGGCGCCCGGGAAGTTCGCCGGATGCGCCCGCAGGTCGCGCAGCAGCCGGCGCGCGGCCATGGCGCCGATCGCCAGCAGCGAGAGCAGCAGGACGGCCTCCTGCGGGCGATGGTTGCGGGCAGCCTCGACGACGAGGATCAGCAGCGCCAGCGCGATCAGCATCAGCGACAGGCCGCGGTGGAAGCGGCCCGCCTCAGAGTGCGGCCACGGGTCCAGCGGCCGGACGACCTCGCGGCCGTCGTCGGAGTCTGTGCAGTTGCCCTTGACCGGGCAGCGGTTGCAGACGGCGGCGCGCGCCCGGTAGCGGACGAGCCGGCGCTCGTTGTCGAACTCGCGCGGGAACAGGTGCTCGCCCTCGGGGCACTGCCAGTGGTCGTGCTCTTCGTGGTAGGTGAACCCCGCCGTGCGATAGCGCAGCGCGCGCCGGTGCGTGTGCGCCGAGAGCCACTCGAGCACGAGCGCGCCCGCGACGAGCAGGACCGCGTATGCGCCAGCGAGCAGGGCCTCGGCGCTCACGTCGCGGCCACCTCCTCCTCGGGCACGCCGGAGACGTCGGTGAACAGGATGTCCACCGGCTCGTCGAGCGTGACGTGCTTGACCGTGTGGCGGATCCCGACGTAGGCGATGTAGAGCGCAGGGACGGCGCCGCCGGCGATGAAGAGGATGTCGCCGGGCAGCCGCAGCCACTCGATCAGCGCGTTCGTGTCGTTGGTGAGGAACTTCAGCTGCCGCGCCTCGAAGTAGCCGTCGTCGACGGACTTGTAGAGCTGCAGGATCCCGAGCGGCAGCAGCGTCGCGAAGCACATCCAGGCGAGCCCGATGTTGGTCGACCAGAAGCAGGCCTTCGCCCACTTCTCGGGCCACCGGTTCGCGGGGATCAGGTAGCGCAGGCAGAACATCGCCAGCCCGAGCGCGAGCATCCCGTACACGCCCATCATCGCCGCGTGCCCGTGGTTGGCGGTCAGCGCGGTGCCGATCTCGTAGCGGGCGATCAGCCCGACGGCGTAGAACGCCGGGATCGCGCACGCGGCCAGGAAGAACAGCCACGGCATGTTGCCCATGTGCTCGCCCTTCAAGCGCCGGCGCAGCACGCGCCAGAGCATGAACACCCACATGATCAGACCGACGGTCAGCAGCACCTGCCACAGCCGCGCGAGGTCGAGGTACTCGAAGCCCTGCAGGCCGAACCAGTTCGACGCCGCGTCCTCGAGCACGCCGTGGACGCCCAAGTAGGAGCCGATCAGGGTGCCGAAGACGACGACGGCGAGCGCGCCGAGCAGCGCGTACGCGAGCGTGCCCTGGTGGCGCGGCTCGCGGCGGGCGATCATCGGCGCGAGGAAGATGCCGGCCGCCACGAACGACGTCGCGACCCAGAAGATCGCGAGCTGGACGTGCCACGTGCGCATCAGGTTGTACGGGAACACTTGGGCGAGGTCGAGCCCGAAGAAGTTGTCGATCTCGGCCCGGTAGTGCTGCGAGGCCGCGCCGACCAGCGTCTGGAGCAGGAACAGCGCGGCCATCACGAAGAAGAACCACGCGCACGCGCGCTGCGCCGGCGTGAGCGCCACGTCGCCGGGCTCGCGGAACGACAGCGTCGCCTGCTCGCGGCCGTGCCAGCCGAGCCGCCGGCCCCAGCGGCCGAACGCGGCGAACAGGACGCCGATGCCGGCCAGCAGCGCGATCAGCGACAGCGCCGACCACACGAGCACGTTGGCAGTCGGCGCGTTGCCGACGCGCGGCTCCGGCGGCCAGTTGTTGGTGTAGGAGTAGGCGTGGCCCGGACGGTTGGTCGACGCCGCCCACGCCATCCACGCGAAGAACGCCGTCAGCTGCCGCAGCCGCGTGGGGTCGGTGATCGCGTTGGGCCGCAGTCCGTGGTCGGTCTTGGGGTCCGAGAAGAACCGGCTGTAGTACGGAACCAGCGCCCGGAACGCGGCCGCCTGCCCTGCGGTCAGCCTCAGGATCCCGGTGCGGTCGTCGTAGCGGTTGACGCGGCGCGCGGCGATCGCGGGCTCGCCTCCGCGGGCGATCAGCTCCGACGAGCGGCGCAGGTAGTCGGCGGTGAAGTCGGGCCCGAGGTACGCGCCGTGTCCGAACGCAGACCCGTACTCCATCAGCCCGTTGTGCAGGAAGACCTGCTGCCCCGCCGAGATGTCGCGCCCGCTATAGACCACGCGGCCCTGCGGGTCGACGACGGTGCGCGGGACCGGCGGGTGTGACGTGTAGGTCCGGTACGCGAGCAGGCCCAGGATGAAGAATCCGCAGAGGACCACCAGGACCGCAGCCTGGATCCAGCCCTTCGAGACCAGCAGGTCGCGCCTCACCTCGTACCTCCGTCCGCAGGAGACGTGAACTCGGTGTGCGGCCTCGTATGCCGGCCGCCCATCGGGCCTGTCCGCGACGGTCCTACCTCGGTTGAGGTTCGTGGTCAATGTCACGCGGAAGACGATCGTGATCATCCGCGCCAACGCGCGGCGGACTACGGATGAACCCGCCGCGGCGTGCGCCGAACCTCACGCGTATGAGTTCTCGCAACGTGAAGCGGCTGGTCGTGCTCGTGATCGCGGCCGCCGGAGTCGTCGCCGCCGTCATCTTGATCGCCGCACCGCGCAACGAGGCGCCGGCCGATCCCGTCACCCAGACCGCGTCCGTGGTCACGGCCTTCGACGGCATCCCGCAGGCTGGACGCACGCTCGGCGCGGCGAAGGCTCCCGCGACGCTGACCGAGTTCGCCGACCTGCAGTGCCCGTACTGCGCCGTCTACGCGCGCGACGTGCTGCCCGCGATCGTCGAGCGCTACGTGCGCACCGGCCGGCTGCGGCTCGACCTCCAGCTGCTGGCGTTCGTCGGCGAGGACTCGGTGCGCGGCGGCAAGATGGCCGCGGCGGCGGCGGGCCAGAATCGGCTGTGGCCGTTCGTCGACGCCTTCTACCGCAACCAGGGCGCCGAGAACAGCGGCTACGCGGACGACGCGTTCCTGAAGCAGATGGGCGCCGCCGGCGGCCTCGACGTGAACGCCGCGCTGCGCGACCGCCAGGCTTCGCATGCCGGCGCGTGGCTTGCCGCCGGGCAGCGCGAAGCGGACCGGCTGGGCGTGCGCGGCACGCCGGTCTTCTTCCTGCGTACCGCGGACGGCCGCACGGTGCAGGTGCAGCCGAGCGCGCTCACGCCCGAAAGCTTCTCTTCGGCGCTCGACGCGGCGCTCGCCAAGCGCTGAGACCGCAATTCCCCGCAGGCCGGCGCGGAACCTTTCCGGATGGCGCGCGACAGCGCCGGTGGCACGGTGCGTGGCATGACTGGCGACGCGTATATCCGCCCCGTGCTCGTCGGAATCGACGGCACTTCCTCCGGACTGGAGGCGCTCTCGCTCGCGAGCGCGCTGGCCGTGCTGACCGGCGCCCCGCTCGTGCTGGGCGCGGTGCACGGCTTCGAATCGATGACCTCGACGTTCGGCGGCACGAGCTGGCCGCCGCACGAGGAGGCCGACAAGTGGCTGCGCGAGGCCGAGCACAGGCTCGGCGACGCGATTCCCTGGCGCTCGGTCACGACCATGGCCGCGACGGTCGCCCACGGGCTCACCCTGCTCGCCGAGACCGAGGACGCGGCGATCCTCGTGATCGGCTCCAGCCGGCGCGGACCGGTCGGCCGCGCGCTGGCCGGCTCGGGCGTCGCGCGGGTCCTCCACGGCGCGCCGTGCGCCGTCGCGATCGTCCCGCACGGATGGCGGCTGCAGCCGCCCGACAAGCCGCTCACGTTCGGCGTGGCGTTCGACGGAGGCCCCGAGTCGCATGAGGCGCTCGCACTCGCCGCCCGGCTTGCCGAGGCGCCGCACGCGAGCCTGCGGATCCTCACCGCCGTGCAACTGCTCTCGCCCGCGCACCCGCTGTTCGCGGCGACGGGGGCGAGCTATACGGGCTGGGTGCGCGAGCGGGCCGACTACGCCGAGCAGATCGCGCACGAGGCGGCCGCCGGGATCGACGGCGCCGAGGTCGACGTGCTCCACGGCGACGCGGTGCAGTGCCTGTGCGACGCGTCGTCGTCGCTCGACCTGCTGGTCGCCGGGTCGCGGCGCTACGGCCCGCTGCGGAGCACGCTGCTCGGCGCGGTGTCGACCTCGCTCGTCGAGCGTGCGCACTGCCCCGTGCTGATCGTGCCGCGCGGGGTGCGCGGCGCCGCCTCGCCCAGCGAGCACGCCGGCGCGTCCATGATGCAGGCGTGAGCCCGCGCGTCATAGCCGCGGTGACGCTGTCGGCGATCGCCGGCGGCGCCATCCTGGCGCTCGCCGGTGAGGACTCGGCGGCGCGGGCGGTGTGGGGCGCCGCCATCGTTCTCGCGCTGGTTCCGCTGACGTTCTCGGTCGTCGCCGACCTGCGCCACGGGCGCGCGGGAGTGGACGTGATCGCCCTGCTGGCGATGGCGGGCGCGCTGGCGCTCGGCCAGGAGCTGGCCGGTGCCGTGATCGCGCTCATGCTCGCGGGCGGCAACGCGCTCGAGGAGGCGGCAGGGCGGCGTGCGCGGCGTGATCTCACGAAGCTGCTCGAGCGGGCGCCGCGGATCGCCCACCGGCGCCGGGACGGCGCGCTGACCGAGGTGCCCGTGGAGGCGCTCGCGCCGGGCGACGTGATCCTCGTGCGCCCGGGCGAGGTGCTGCCGGTCGACGGCCGCGTCGAGGAGGGCGAGGCGGTGCTGGACGAGGCGGCGCTGACCGGCGAGTCGCTGCCGGTGACCCGCGCGGCCGGCGCGCAGGTGCGCAGCGGCACGCTGTGCGTGGGCGCCGCGTTCGCGCTGCGCGCCGAGCGCACGGCGGCCGACTCGGCGTACTCGGCGCTCGTGCGCCTGGTCCGCGACGCCCAGGCCGAGCGCGCGCCGTTCGTGCGCATGGCCGACCGCTACGCGGTGATCCTGCTCCCGCTCACGCTCGTGCTCGCCGGCGTCGCCTGGGCGGTCAGCGGCGAGCCGATCCGCGCGCTGGCCGTGCTCGTCGTCGCGACGCCGTGCCCGCTGATCCTCGCGGCGCCGATCGCGATCGTCTCCGGGATGTCGCGCGCCGCGCGCGCAGGGGTGGTCGTCAAGGACGGCGGCACGATCGAGCGCCTCGCCCGCGCCCGCACGGTGCTGATCGACAAGACCGGGACGCTGACGCTCGGCGAGCCGGCGGTCGAGGAGATCGTGCCGCTGGACGGGGTCGAGCCGGAAGAGCTCCTGCGGCTGGCGGCGTCCGCCGACCAGGTGTCCGCCCACGGCCTCGCCGAAGGGCTCGTGCACGACGCCGAGCGCCGCGGACTCCGCCTCACGCTGCCCGACGACGTCGTCGAGCGCCCGGGTCAGGGCGTCGACGGGCGCGTCGGCGGGCGGCGCGTGACGGTGGGGAGCGCGGCCTGGCTCCACGAGCGCGGGATCGCGGCTGCGGGCGGCGGGGGCGGCGGGAACGGCGTCGCCGGCACTCGCCCGGGACGCGCCGTGGTCCACGTCGCGCTGGACGGCCGGGAGGCCGGCACCGTCGTGATGGCCGACCGCGTGCGCGACGACGCCCGCGCGGCGGTCGCGGCGCTGCACGCCGCCGGGGTGCGCGACGTGTCGATGGCGACCGGCGACCGGCTCGAGGTCGCCCAGGCGGTGGCCGCGAGCGTCGGCGTCGACCGCGTGTTCGCCGGGCTCGGGCCCGAGGACAAGCTGGCGCTGGTGCGCGACGCGCGCGAGCGGCCGGTCGTGATGGTCGGCGACGGGGTCAACGACGCGCCCGCCCTCGCGCTCGCGGACGTCGGCGTCGCGATGGGCACGGCGGGGGCGACGGCCTCGGCTGAGGCCGCCGACGCGGTGATCGTCGTCGACCGGCTCGACCGCCTCGCCGAGGCGATGCGGCTCAGCCGCCGCGCATTGCGGATCGCGCGCCAGAGCGTGATCGCCGGCATGGGCCTCTCGCTCGCCGCGATGGCCGTCGCGGCAACCGGCCACCTGCCGCCGCTCGCCGGCGCGATCCTGCAGGAAGGAATCGACGTCGCCGTGATCCTCAACGCCCTGCGCGCGCTGCGGGGCTAGGCGATTGCGGAAGCGGGGGCATGCGTGCCGCGGCGTCCCGGCCTTGGCGCTACGCGGCGCGGCGGGCTCGGCGAACGGCGGGCATCGACGGCGGCGGGGAGATTGACCGCGAGCCGCTCGGCGGGCTCGGGCCGCGGTTGGGGCCGGTCCACGGGCTCGGCGAACGGCGCGTCGGGTTTGTCGACCTATGCTCGACAAACTCGACGCGGGCGCTCCCGGCGCTGAGCGGGCGTGGTCGTTTGTGCGCGTACCCATTCGATCATGATCGACCGAACGAGCGATGCACCGGTTTCGCGCGTGACGGATAGCTGTCGAATAGCGACAGTTTCTCGACACACCGGTTTCCAGGCACGCTCGGCCGGACCACGCGAGTGGCGCTCCCTCCTCGATGCCCGGTCTTGACGTTCGCCGGCCCTGCCGCGGCGCGCCGCCGGCACTGGGCGCGCCGGTCGCGCCGCTGCGTCCGCGACGCTACAGCGACATCCACGCAAGCGCCGCCACGCACCCCGCGATCCCGAGGAACACGGCCGCCGTGACAGCTCCTCCGCGCCGTGACAGCGCGTGCTCGCCCATCAGCTCGCGATCGAGCGCGAGCCGGCGGATGACCCAGAGGACAGGCAGCAGCAGGATCGCGTTGAGCGCCTGCGAGAGGTAGAGGATGCGCACCAGAGGCGCGCCGGGGATCAGGACGACTCCCGCGCCGACCGCGACCACGGCGACGTAGGCCACGTGGAAGACGCGCGCCTGGCGCCAGCCGTCGTCGAGCCGCCCGGGGTGGCCGGCCGCCTCGCTGACCGAGTAGGCGGTCGAGAGCGGGACGACACTGGCGGCGAGCAGCGCGGCGCCGAGCAGGCCGGCGCCGAAGAGCAGGGAGGCGAGGCTGCCGGCGAGCGGCTCGAGCGCGGCGGCGGCGTCGCGGGCGTCGTCGATCGGGTGGCCGCGCAGTGTCGCCGCGCACGCCACGACGACGAACAGGCCGATCACGCCGGTGAGCACGGAGCCGACGACGACGTCGGCGCGCTCGTAGCCGAGCTCGTCGACGGGGACGCGCTTGTCGGCCGCGTAGGAGCCGATGAACGCGAGGCCCCAGGGCGCGAGCGTCGTGCCGATGCCCGCCACCACCGCGAGCACGCCGGCCCGCGTCCCGGGGATGCTGGGCACGACGAGGCCGCGCGCTGCGGCGCCCCAGTCGGGGTGGGCGAGCACCCCGGCGACGACATACGCGATGAAGACGGAGCTGAGCGCGAGCAGCACGTGCTCGACGCGGTGGAAGCTCGAGCCGAGCACCAGCGCCGTCACGGCCACGGCGGCGACCGGAACGCTGAGCTGCGGCGGAATGCCGGCGAGCTGGAGGCTCGCGCCGACGCCGGCGAACTCGGCGCAGGCCGTGCCCGCGTTGGCGACGACGAGCGGGACGAGCAGCGCAAAGGCGCCGCGCCCCCCGGCGCGCTCGCGCACGAGCGCGAGCAGGCCGCGGCCGGTCACGACGCCGAGGCGGGCGCCAAGCTCGTGGAAGAGGATCAACGCGGCCGTGGAGGCGGTGAGCACCCACAGCAGCCGGTAGCCGTAGTCGGCGCCGAGGATCGAGTAGGTCGTGATCCCGGCCGGGTCGTCGTCCGAGAGCCCGGCGAGCAGGCCGGGGCCGACGACGGCGAGCAGCGCGGCGACGCCGCCGCTCCGGAGCGCGCGACGGCGGGCGTCGTGGTGCCGGCGGGCCCGGCGTCCGTGCAGGTGCCGCACCCCGGCAACGTATGTCGGCGGGGCCCGGGCGTGCATCGCGCTGCGACCGCCACCGAGCGCGGTCGAGCGTCCGGGCGGTTCCGCAGCCGCCGCCGGGCGGACTACGGATGGACATTTCCGCAAACGAAGGTACGGTCCGGACATGACCAGAAGGCCGCCGGAGCGCATCCTGATCGCGGGAGGAGGCGTTGCCGCCGTCGAGGCCGTGGCGGCGCTCCGTGCGCTCGCCGGGCCGATCCCGCACATCACGCTGCTGGCGCCTGAGCAGCACTACGCCCAGCCGCAGGCGTCGGTCGCGGCGCCGTTCGGCTTCGGCGCGCCCGGGCCGCTCCCGCTTGACGAGATCGCGCGCCGCGCGCCGTTCGAGCTGCGGACGGGGACGCTCGTCGAGGTCGACCCCGGCAACTACACGGTGCTCACCGACTGGGGCGAGTCGATCGCCTACGACACGCTGATCGTGGCCGTAGGAGCGCAGCGCAGCGAGGCGGTGGAAGGCGCGATCACGTTCACCGGCCCCGCGCAGGCGCAGCGCGTCGCCGATGCCGTCGAGCATGCCGGCCGGATCGCGTTCGTGCAGTCGTTCGCCTCGGGCTGGGCGCTGCCGGTCTACGAGCTCGCGATCATGGCCGCCGTCGAGCGCCGCGCGAGGGAGATCACCGTCGTCACCGCCGAGGCCTCGCCGCTGTGGGCGTTCGGCGAGGATGCCGGCGCCGCGGTCCGCACGCTGCTGGCCGAGCGCGGCATCGCGCTGCGCACCGCCACCCACGCCCGCGCGTTCCGAGCCGGGCGGCTCGAGCTCGACGGCGACCACTCGTTCGCCGTCGACGCGGTCGTCGCGCTGCCGCGGCTGACCGGCCCCGCGATCGCCGGCCTGCCGCACGACTCCGACGGCTTCATCCCCGTCGACTCCCACGGCGCCGTCCGCGGGATGGCGGACGTCTTCGCGGCCGGCGACATCACCGCCTACCCGCTCAAGCAGGGCGGCCTCGCCGCCCAGCAGGCAGACGCCGTCGCGGAGGCGATCGCCGAGCGCCTCGGCGCCCCCGTGGTCGCACAACCCTTCCGCCCGGTGCTGCGCGGCCTGCTGCTCACCGGCGGAGCCCCGCTGTACCTGCGCGCCCAGCTCGGCGCCGGCGGCACCGGCATCACGCGCCGGCTGCCGGTCACGTCGATCTCGCGTCGCGCCCTGTGGTGGCCACCGAGCAAGGTCGCGGGCCGCTACCTGGCGCCGTTGCTGGCGACCGCGCGGCCACCGGTGCTCGCCGCCTCGCCGCTGGAGGACCTTCCGGCGCGTCCGCCGCGCGATGACGCCGACGACGCGCTCCAGCTCGCACTCCTGCTCGCCGAGCAGGACGCCGCGGTCGGCGACTACGCCCAGGCGGTGCACGCGCTCGACGCCGCCGCCGCGCTCACCGGCGGCGTGCTGCCCAGCGACTGGGCAGAGCGCCGCGAGTCGTGGCTCGCCGGCCACGCCTAGCTCGACGGGCGCCCGGTCGCGACGCGGCCGGGCGCTCTCCGCGCGAAACTCCCCGCAAACCGGCGCTGTCGCGTCCCGATGGAGGTGGGCGCGCCAGGATGCCCCAGCCCGCGGGTGGACCGCCTGCGCAGGCCTGCAACGACGAACGCGAGGCCCGCGAACGCGCGCGGCGGCGGCCGCGCGTGCACGGGTGTCAGTGAACGCACGCCGGGCGGCAATGCTCGCGACAGCGCGATCCCCAATAATCCGGCTGGCCTTGCCGCGTGCCGGCGGCGCCCGTGCTCGCGGTCGCCGGCGAAGCCTGCGCGCTGACGTGCCGGACCCCGGTCGCGGCGGCGGAGCGCGCGGCGCGGCAATGCTGCGCGCTGCGGTTTGACCCAGCCATCGGCTAGCTTAGGGGCGTCATGGATGAAGCGCGCCTCCGGCGGCTGCTTGATGTCGGGCGGTCGCTCATCTCCGAGCTGGAGCCCGAGACCGTGCTCCAGCGCCTGCTCGAGGTGGCCCGCGAGCTGACCGGCGCGCGCTACGCGGCGATCGGCGTGATGGACGACCGCCGCCAGGGGCTGGAGCGCTTCCTGACCGCCGGAATCGACGAGGACACGCACCGCCAGATCGGCGACCTTCCGCGCGGGCGCGGCGTGCTCGGCGCGCTGATCAGCGACCCCCGGCCGCTGCGGCTTGCCGACGTCAGCGCCCACCCCCGGTCATACGGCTTCCCGCTCGCGCACCCGCCGATGACGACGTTCCTCGGCGTGCCGATCGTGATCGAGGGCGAGGCGTGGGGGAACCTGTACCTGACCGAGAAGGCCGGCGGCGAGTTCACCGAGGACGACGAGGAGGCGGCGGTCGTGCTCGCCGGGTGGGCGGCGATCGCGATCGCCAACGCCCGCCTGTATCGCGCGGTGAGCGAGCGCCGAGATGAGCTCGAGAAGGCGATCCGCGGACTCGAGACGACGACCGAGATCGGCCGCGCGCTCGGCGGCGTGACCGACCTCGACCGCGTGCTCGAGCTCGTGGTCAAGCGCTCGCGCGCGCTGGTCGACGCGCGTATGGCGGAGATCGCGCTCGTCGATGGCGATGAGTTCGTGATCGCGGCGGTCGCCGGCGAGGGCGTCGAGGGCCTGCAGGGCCGGCGCGTGCCGATCTCCGGCTCGCTCGCCTCCACGGCGATGCTGTCGGGACGCGCGCAGCGCTTCACCGAGTTGCCTGAGGATTCCTTTGCGGCGCGCGAGATGGGCGCCGAGACGGCCATCGTCACGCCGATGATGTTCCGCAACCGGCCGGTCGGGTTCCTGATCGCGATGGACCGGATGGTGGGCGGCCGCGCCTTCGGCGAGGACGACCAGCGCCTGCTGGAGGCGTTCGCCGCCAGCGCCGCGACGGCGGTGGCGACCGCCCAGTCGGCCGGCGACGAGGCGCTTCGGCGCAGCATCGAGGCGTCCGAGAGCGAGCGCGCGCGCTGGGCGCGCGAGCTGCACGACGAGACGCTGCAGTCGCTGGCCGGGCTGCGGGTCCTGCTCACCGGCGCGCGCCGCAGCGGCGACCCCAACCGCATCTCCGCGGCGCTCGACGACGCCGTCGACCTGCTCGCCGACGGCATCGCCGACCTGCGCGCGCTGATCACGGACCTGCGTCCGGCCGCGCTCGACGAGCTCGGGCCCGAGGCGGCGCTGCAGACCCTGACGGCGCGCGTGGCTCAGCAGTCGGGCCTCGAGATCGAGCTCGAGGTCGACCTCGCGTTCGAGCGCGGCGACATCTCCGAGCGCCATGTCTCAGAGATCGAGTCGACCACCTACCGGCTCGTCCAGGAAGGGCTGACGAACGCCGTCAAGCACGCCGGCGCGTCGCGCGTGCAGGTCCGCGTGGCCGATCTCGACGACACCGTCGAGATCGTCCTGCGCGACGACGGCCGCGGGTTCGACCCGTCCGGCAAGCGCTCCGGCTTCGGCCTGATCGGCATGCGCGAGCGCGTCGCGCTGGTGCACGGCTCGCTCGAGGTCGAGTCCGCGCCGGGCGGCGGCACGACCCTGCGCGCGATCATCCCGACGCGCCGGCGCGCGGCGCTGCGGCGCCCCGCCTAGTGGCCTAACGGCCGCGCACGATCAGCACCGAGCACGGCGCCTGGTGGGCCACCCGCTCGCTGATGCTGGCGAGCGCGGCGACGCCGCGCTTGCCGGCGCTGCCGGTGACCACGAGGCCGGCCGAGGCATCGCGCGCCGCGGCGACGATGCGGGCCGCGGTGGCGCCGTCGACGGTGACGTAGCGCGGCTCGCAACCGAGCAGCGCACGAGTGTTGGAGAGCTCGGCGGCGAGCTCGTGACGGTGCTCGCGGTCGTCGGGCCCGCGCACGTGCAGGACCGTCATCGGGGCGTCGAGCCGGCTCGCGGCGAGCGCGGCCGCGGTCAGCGCCGAGCGCGACTCGGGGCGGCCGTCGGTGGCGGCGAGCACGCCTGCCGACAGCGGGCGCGGGCGGGCGAGCAGCAGCGCGCAGCGGGCACGGTGGATCGCCGCCGTGGCGACGTCGGCGGTCACGATGCCGCGCGCGCGCGTGTGCGGCCGGAACCCGAGCACGAGCAGGTCGTGCCCGAGCGCGGTGGCGAGCAGGGCGTCGGCGACCCGCGGCGCTTGGACCAGGCGCCGCGACGTCGACACCCCCGCGCCGCGCGCGATCGAGACGGCCTCGTCGACGACGTCCCACGCCCGGCTTCCCAGCGAGGACCCCTCCGACCACACCGCGGCGACGGTGAGGATCGCGTCGGGGCCGGCGAGCGCGATCGCGTGGTCGAGCGCGGCGGCAGCCTCGCGGCTGCCGTCGACGGCGCACAGGATCCGCTTGAACGGCGAGCCGTGGGCCTGCCGGGTGGGCGTCGGAGTGGCGGTGGGATGGGTCATGACATTCACCGGTCCAGGGCGGGGAACGGGCGCGGCGGCGGCGGGGCGACGACGCGGATGCGGGCGTCCAGGACGACGGCGCCGTCCGGTCCGGCCAGCAGCGGATTGCAGTCGAGCTCGGCGATCTCGGGGTGCGCGGCGCCGAGCGCGGAGACGCGCAGGAGTACATCCTCGACGGCCGCGAGGTCCGCACGCGGCTGCCCGCGGTACCCGTCGAGCAGCGGGAAAGTCCGCAGCGAGCGCAGCAGCTCGGCGGCGTCGCGCCGGCCGAGCGGCGCCAGCCGCACGCCGGCGTCGCCCAGCAGCTCGACCGCGCGGCCGCCGGCGCCGCAGGCGACGATCGGCCCGAAGTCCGGGTCGCCGATGATGCCGACGAGCAGCTCGGCGCCCTGCGGCGCCATCCGCTGCACGAGAAAGCCCTGGGGCTCGTGCCCCGCGGCGCGGACGGCGGCGGCGATGCGCCGCGCCGCGCGCGCCGCCGCCGTCTCGCCGCGGACGCCGACGATCACGCCGCCGGCGTCGGACTTGTGCACCAGGCCCTCGGCGATCGCCTTCACGACCACCGGGCCGCCGAGCGCGGCCGCCGCCCGGCCCGCTTCGGCTGCCGTCGCCGCCCGGCGGGACTCGACCAGCGGGATTCCGTAGGCGCCGAGCACGGCGTCGACCTCCCCGGTCTCCAGCCAGCCGTCGCCGCGGGTCAGCGCATGCGCGAGCACGACGTTGACGGCGTCGGCGTCGATCCCGTCGAGCACCGCCGGCTGGTCCGGCCCGCGCCGCCGCCATGTCGCGTAGCGGACGGCGTGCCCGAGCGCGCGCGCCGCCTCCTCCGGGGTTCCGTAGACCGGCACCGCGCTGCCGCTGGCCAGCGCGGCGCGCTCGGCGTCCGGCATCGCCATGAAGACAGCGAGCAGCGGCGTCCCGTTCTCGGCGGCGCCCGGCGCCGCGGCGCGGATCGCCTCGGCGACGTCGTCCGCGCGCGTGATCAGCGGCGGGATGAAGATCGCCACGATCGCGTCGATCCGCTCGTCGGCCGCGAGCCGCTCGATCGTCACCCGGAAGTCCTCGGCGCTGGCCGACGCGATCATGTCGACGGGGTTGCCGACCGCGGCCTGCGCGGGAAGGTGGCGCCGCAGGGCGCGCTGCAGGCGCGTCCCGAGCGGATCGACCCGCAGGCCGGCGGCCGCGCACGCGTCGGCGCAGGCGATGCCCGGGCCGCCCGCGTTGGTCACGATCGCGACCCGGTCGCCGTCCGGCAGCGGCTGCAACGCGAGCAGGGCGGCGACGTCGAACTGCTCGGAGACCGTGTCGGTGCGGATCACTCCCGAGTGGGCGAACAGCGCGTCGACGGTCACGTCCGACGCGGCCAGCAGCGCCCCCGTGTGCGAGGACGCGGCGCGCGCACCGGCCGCCGAGCGCCCGCTCTTGACGGCCACGATCGGCTTGCGCGCGCTGACCGAGCGCGCGATCCCGCCGAAGCGGCGGGGATTGCCGAAGGACTCGAGGTAGAGCAGGATCGCGTCGGTGTCGGCGTCCGCGTCCCAGTAGCGGATGAAGTCGTTGCCCGACAGGTCCGCCTTGTTGCCCATCGAGGCGAACGAGGACAGCCCGAGGCCGCGGCGCGCCGCCTCGGCGATGGCCAAGATCCCGAACGCCCCGCTCTGCGACGCGAACGCGATGCGCCCCGGCGGCGGCACCTCGGGCGAGAACGTGGCGTCGAGGCCTGCACGCGTGCCGATCACGCCGAGGCAGTTCGGACCCACGAGCCGCATGCCGGTGGCGCGGCAGATCTCCAGCAGCTCCTGCTGGCGTCGCGCGCCGTCCTCGCCCACCTCGGCGAAGCCGGCGGAGAGCACGACCAGCGCGCGCACGCCCGCGTCGCCGCACTCGCGCGCGACCGCCGCGACCGCGTCGGCGGGCACCGCGATCACTGCGAGGTCGACCGGAGTCGGCACGTCGGCGATCGAGCGATGCGCGGGCCGGCCCGCGAGCGTCTCGGCATGCGGATGCACGATGTGTAGTGCACCGGAGTACCCGTGCGACGCGAGGTTATCGAGCACGGCGGCGCCGACCGAGCCCTCGCGCCGCGACGCGCCGATCAGCGCGACCGACGTCGGGTTGAGGACGTTCGCGACCGCCGCGACCGCGGCGATGCGGTCGCGGTCGTCGAACCGCTCGATCGCGTCGCTGTCGAGCGAGGCGGGCAGCTCGAAACGCAGCTCGCCGGGACCGCTGGTCACCTCGATCGGGAACCCGGAGTCGCGCAGCACCGCCGCCATCAAGTGGTTGCTCGGGTGCACCGTGGCGGTGAACGTGCGAATGCCGTCGCGCTTGGCCGCCTCGGCGAGATGGGCGAGCAGGATCGTGCCGATCCCAAGCCCGTGCATCGCCTCGTCGACCTCGAACGCGATCTCGGCCCGCTCGGACGACTCGCGCACGTAGGTGGCGTGGCCGACGATCCGCTCGGGCGCGCCGAGCGTCGCGACGACCCCGAAGCCGCGTCCGCCGCCCATGCTCGCCGCCCAGCCCGCCTTGCGGTCGAGGTCGGCTCCGGCCGTGAAGAAGCGCAGCCAGCGCGAGTCGTCCGACAGCCGGCCGAGCAGCGCGCGCAGCTCCGCCTCGTCGTCCTCCCGCACCGCGCGCACGCGCACGGTCGAGCCGTCGCGCAGGGCGACGTCCGCGGTCGAGGCGATCGCCGTCATCGCACCCTCGCCTCCACCGTAGGGCCCACCAGGGCCTCCAGCGGGCGCTCGATGCCGCGCGGGAGCACCAGCACGGGGCACTGCGCGCCGTCGACCAGGCGGCGGGACACGCCGCCGAGCAGCACGCTGCGCAGCGGGCCGTAGCCGCGCGAGCCGCACACGAGCATGTCGACGTGCGCGGAGATGCGCAGGAGCGTCTCGGCGGGGTCCTCGACGTGGATCTCGGTCTGGACCTCCACGCCCGCCGGCAGCGCGGCGACGGCGCGCTCGAGCGCCTGCTGATGCGCGGCGCGGCGATGGCCTTCGAGCATGTGCGCGCGCGGCGGCGGCGTGCCGTTGGCCAGCGCGGCGTCGAGTCCGCCCGACGGGTGCAGCACCGCGATCGCGCGCAGGCGCGCGCCGGCACGGCGTGCGAGCTCGTGCGCGGCGGCCAGCGCGGCATGGCCCTCCGGCGTGTCGACGAAGCCCACGGCGATGGTCTCGATCGGCCGGCGCCGGTAACCCGCGGGCGCGAGCGCCACCGCGCACGACGCACCGTGCAGGACGCGCTCGGCGGTGCTTCCCGGCAGGACTCTCCCGGCGCGCCCGCGCGTCGTCGAGCCGACGACGATCAGCCCCGAGCCCTGCTTGCGCGCGAGGTCGTGCAGCGCGCGCGGCACCGACACGTCGACGAGGCCGCGGCTCTGCACGCCGGTGTCCGCGCGCAGCTGCTCGAGCGCCTGGTCGCCTCTCACGAGCATGTCGGGCTCGGGCGTGTGCGGCTCCATCCAGCCCGCGTGGACCGCCCCGGCGAGCACCGGCGTGCCGCTCAGCTCACCGAAGACCACCGCGAGCTCGACCGGCGCGCGGTCTTCGAGAAAGGGGTCGTACGCGGCGATGATGGGAGTTGACATCCTGTCTCCTTCAACGATCGAGGCGGAACGGGGGGTGCGCGCGCGTCGTCATGGCACCCGCGAAGCTAGATCTGGCGCGAATGCCTTCCATCGGGCGAGACCACGCGGCCCGCTGCGGAAACTCCGCAGCCTGCCCGCGCGCAGCTCGACGACCCGGTCGAACGCCGGCAGCGGGCCCGCGCCGTGCACGATCGCCAGCAGCCCCTGTCCGCGCCCGCGCGCGTGGGCCGCGAGGACGGCGAGGAGCGAGGCCGCGGCATCCGGGTCCAGGTGCGCGCTCGGCTCGTCGACGACGACGAAGCGCGCGTCGCACAGGAGCGCACGGGCGACCGCGATCCGGCGGCGCTGGCCGCCCGAGAGCGTGCAGCCGTCCTCGCCGACGAGCGTGTCCAGACCGGCGGGGAGCGACTCCAGCCACGCGCGCAGGCCGACGTCATCGAGCGCGCGGCGGAGCTCGTATTCGGTGGCGTCGGGGCGGGCGACGCGCAGGTTGGCGGCCAGGGTGGTCGTGAAGATCGCCTCGTCGGAGGCGATCAGGCGGACCGCGCGGCGGACGTCGGCCTGGCGCAGGGCGCGCGCGTCGGCGCCGCCGAGCGTCACGCGGCCGCGATCCGGGTCGCGGAGCCGGGCGAGCAGCTGCGCGACCGTCGTCTTGCCCGAGCCCGACGGGCCGACGAGCGCGACCGCCTCGCCCGGGCGGACGCGCAGGTCGACGTGGTCGAGCACGGCACGGTCGAACGCGACCGATACGCCCTCCAGGGCGAGCGGGCCGTCCGGCGCGTCCCGCGGATGGTCCGGGTCGGTCACCGGGACCGGCGCGTCCAGCACGGCGGCCAGCCGCGTCGAGGCGTCGGCGCAGGCGCCGAGCTGCTGCGCGGCGGCCGGCAGCGGCGCGGTCGCCTCGAAGGCGGCGAGCGCGACGAAGACGAGCGCGGCGAGCAGGATCGCGTCCAGCCGGCCGCCGTGCACCGCCGGGGTGGCGACGACCAGCGTGCCGAGCACCGCCGCGCCCTGGGCGAGCGAGGAGAGGCCGGTGGCGGCCGCGCCCGCGACCGCGTCGCTCAGCGCGATCCGGCGCAGCGCGGCGTCGGCGGCGCCGGCGCGGGCCGCCCGGTCGGCGCCGCGGCCGAGCACGGCGAGCTCATCTCCATGGCGTGCGATCTCGAGGATCTCGGCGGTCAGGCACGCGCGCGCGGCGGCCTGGCGGCGCGACGCGCGGCGGGCCAGCCTGCCGACGACCAGCGGGACGCCGGCGCCGGCGGCGATCAGGCCGGCGGCGAGCACCGCCGCGGCGGCCGGCAGCAGCGCGAACGCGGCCGCGATCGCGACCGCGCCGGTGAGCACCGCCGTCGCCGGCGGCCCGAGAGCGCGCAGGTACAGCGCCTGGAGCTGGTCGACGTCGGCGACGAAGCGCGCCAGCAGGTCGCCGTGCCCGGCGCGCAGCCCCGCCGGCACGAGCGGCACGAGCCGGCGGAAGAACGCCGAGCGGACCTGGCCGAGCGCGCGCAGCGCGAGGTCGTGCGACGCCAGCCGCTCGCCGTAGCGGGCCAGCGCGCGCAGCAGGCCGGCGGCGCGCACGGTGACGATCAGGACGCTCAGCGAGAGCACCGGCGGCCGCAGCGACGCCTTGGAGATCAGCGCGCCCGACAGCCCGAGCAGCGCGATCCCGGCGAGCACGGCGACCGCGCCGCACGCGACGGTGGCGGCGGCGAGCCGCCGGTCGGGCGGAGCGATCGCGATGACGCGCCGGAGGGCCCGGCGCTCGGCGCGGGTCATGCCGCGACCCTCAGCCGCCGCGGACGCTCGACGGCGCGGCCGTCGCGCAGCTCCACCACGCGGTCCGCGCGCGCGGCGAGCGACTCGTCGTGCGCGATCACGAGCGCGGTGCGCCCGCGGCAGAGCTCGATGACCGCGGCCTCGACCTCGGCCGCGGTCGCGGCGTCGAGGTGCGCGGTCGGCTCGTCGAGGATCACCAGCGGCGCGTCGCGCAAGAACGCGCGCGCCAGGGCGATCCGCTGGGCCTCGCCGGCCGACAGCGGCCGCCCGGCCTCGCCGATCGGCGTGTCGTAGCCGGCCGGCAGCTCGCGCACGAACGCGTCCGCGCACGCCCGCCGGGCCGCCTCGGCGATCGCCGCGGGCGACGCCCCGGGCGCGCCGAGCGCGATGTTCTCGGCCACCGTTCCCGCGACGATCGCCGGGCGCTGCGGCACCCAGGCGATCCGGGCGCGCCACGCGTCGACGTCGACGTCGCGCAGGTCCTCGCCGCCGCAGCTCACGCGGCCGGCATCCTGGTCGGCGAGCCGCAGGAGGATCGCGGCGAGCGTCGACTTGCCCACGCCCGATACGCCGGCCAGCGCCACCGTCTCGCCCGGCCGGAGCGTCAGCGAGAGCTCGCGCAGCACGGGCGTCTCATAGGCGAACGAGACGCCCCGCAGGTGAATCGCCGCACGCGCCGGGTCCGGCGCGGGCAATCCGGGCGACGCGCGCCGCACGCGCACCGGCTCGTCGAGCACGGCGAGGATCCGCTCGGCCGAGGCGAGCCCGTCGGCGGAGGCGTGGAACTGCTGCCCGACGGCGCGCAGCGGCGCGTAGAGCTCGGGGGCGAGCAGCAGCACGACGAGCCCCTCGCGCAGCGCGAGGTGCCCGCCGGCGAGCTGGAGCCCGACCGTGGCGGCGACCAGCGCGGTGCCGAGCATCGCGGCGAGCTCGAGCACGAACGCGGACAGGAACGCGACCCGCAGCGTGCCCATGGTCTCGTGCCGGTAGCGGTCAGAGACGGCGTCCATCGTGTCGGCCTGGGCCGCGTCGCGGCCGTGCGCCCGCAGCGTGGCCAGCCCGCGGACGACGTCGGCGAAGTGCGCGCCGAGCACGCTCAGCGCCTGCCAGCGCGCGCGGCTGCGGGCCTGCGCGGCAAGCCCGACGAGGATCATGAACGCGATCAGCACCGGCACGGTGACCGCGAGCACGGCCGCGGCCGCGGGGTCGCGCAGCACGAGGAACGCGAGGATGGCGGGCGGCAGCAGCGCGCTCAGGAGCACCTGCGGCAGATAGCCGGCGTACCAGGCCTCGAGCGCATCGACGCCCTGCACGGCCGCGGTCGCCAGCTCGCCGCTGCGGGCGCCGGCCGGGCGCTCGGCCAGCAGCCGCTCGGTCAGCCGCCGCCGCAGGCGGCTCATCGCGCGCAGCGCGCCGGCGCGGCCGGCGAAGCCGAAGCCCGCCGACACCGCGGCGCGGGCGGCGAGCACGGCGCCGAGCGCGGCCAGCGGCGCGCCCAGCTCGGCGAGCGCCGCCCCGTCGAACGCGCGGGCGAGCACGCCGCCGAGCAGCGCCGCCTGCGCGAGCACGAGCGCCGTGAACGCGACGGCGAGCGCCGCGAGCACGATCAGCGAGGCGCGCGACTCGCGCGCGAGCCGGCGCGCCGCGGGGTCGCGCATCAGCCGGCTTCCACGCTCACACGGCGGCGGAACACCCAGTACGTCCAGCCCTGGTATAGGAGGACGAGGGGGGTGAAGATCCCCGCCACCACCGTCATCACCGACAGCGTGTAGTGCGACGAGGCGGCGGCGTGCAGGGTCAGGTCGGGGCCGGGTCCGGTCGACGCCATCGCGTTCGGATACAGCCACGCGAACAGCGCGCCGAACAGCGCCGCGACGGCGATTGCGCTGAACGCGAACGCCCAGCCCTCGCGCCGCGCCCGCGAACGCTCGACCGCGACGGCCGCGGCGAGCACGGCCACGCCGGCGAGCGCCGCCGAGACGGGCTCGATGCCGTCCTGCGCGAGCAGCGTCCAGACCGCGAACAGCGCGGTCAGGCCGAGCGCGACCGGCGCGAGCGCCCGCGCGGCGCGCTCGCAGCGCGCGTGCAGGTCGCCCTCGGTCCGCAGGGCGAGGAAGTGCGCGCCGTGAGCTCCAAACAGGCCGAGGCTGGCGACGCCGCCGGCCAGCGCGTACGGGTTCAGCAGCGTGAAGAACGTGCCGTCGAACTCGCCGGCCCGGTCGAGCGGGACGCCGTGGGCGATGTTCGCCCAGGCGACGCCGAGCAGGACGGCCGGTAGCGCGCTGCCGACGACGATCGCCCACTCCCAGCTGCGCTTCCAGCGCTCGGTGCGCTCCTTGCCCCAGAACTCGATCCCCACGTTGCGCACGATCAGCGCGACGAGCAGGACGAACAGCGCCAGGTAGAAGCCGCTGAAGAGCGTCGCGTACCACTGCGGGAACGCGGCGAACGTGGCGCCGCCGGCGACCAGCAGCCAGACCTCGTTGCCGTCCCAGACGGGCCCGAACGTGCGCAGCAGGGCGCCGCGCTCGGCGGTGTTGCGGCCGAGCACGCGTAGCAGCGCGCCAGCTCCGAAGTCGAAGCCCTCGAGGACGAGATAGCCGGTCCAGAGGACGACGATGAGGGCGAACCAGATGTTCTCGAGCGTGGTCGGATTCATGTCAGTACGCCAGCGTGAGGTCGGGGGTGGGCTTGTCGTCGGCGACGGCGGACGGGCCGGCGGCCGCGGTGCGCGCGAACAGCGCGAACCCGATCACCGCGAGCACGCCGTAGAGCAGCGTGAAGCCGGCGAGCGAGATGACGATCAGCGCCGAGCCGACCGTGGGCGAGACGGCGTCGGAGGTCTTCAGCAGCCCCTGGACGACCCATGGCTGGCGGCCGATCTCGGTGAACACCCAGCCTGCCGAGTTGGCGACGAACGGCAGGGCGGCGGCGGGCAGCAGCAGCCACAGCAATCGCCGCCGCTGGAGCAGCCGTCCGGCGCGGCCGCGCCAGAGCAGCAGCGCGCTGAGGACGATCATCAGCACCGCGGCGCCGACCATCGCGCGGAACGACCAGTACGTCAGGCCGACGACCGGCGCGTACTCGCCGGGCCCGTACTTGGCCTGGTAGGCGCGGTTGATGTCGTTGATGCCCTTGACGTCGCCGTCCCACTTCCCGGTGGCCAGCAGCGAGAGCAGGTGCGGGATCTGGACGTCGACGTTGGTGCGCTCCGGGTTCGGCGTCCAGTCTCCGGTGGCGAACAGCGAGAACGGCGCCGGGCCCTGGGTCTCGAACAGCGCCTCCGCGGCGGCCATCTTCATCGGCTGCTGCTTGACGAGCAGCATCCCCTGCCAGTGGCCGATCGCGCCGGTGATCACGGTCGCCGACAGCACGATCGGGAGGGCCAGCTTGAGCGAGCGCGTGAACACGTCGATGTGGCGCCCGCGCAGCAGGTGCCACCCGGACACCGCCGCGACGACCATGCCCGCGGTCGCCCACGCGCCGAGGATCGTGTGCGGGAACGCGTACAGCAGCGTGTCGTTGGTCAGGACCTTCAGGATCGAGGTCAGCTGCGCGTGCCCCGTCGCGGGGTCGATCCGGTAGCCGACCGGGTGCTGCATCCACGCGTTGGCGGCGAGGATGAAGTAGGCCGACAGCACCGTCCCGATCGCGACCATCCAGATGCACGCGAGGTGGATCCTCGGCGAGAGGCGGTCGCGCCCGAAGATCCACAGACCGAGGAAGGTCGACTCGACGAAGAACGCCGCGAGCCCCTCGATCGCCAGCGGGGCGCCGAAGACGTCGCCCACGTAGCGCGAGTAGTCCGACCAGTTCATGCCGAACTGGAACTCCTGCACGATGCCGGTCGCGACGCCCAGCGCGAACGAGATCAGGAACAGCTTGCCCCAGAACCGCGCCATCCGGTCGTACACCTCGCGCCCCGTGCGCAGGTACAGCGTCTGGCACAGGGCGACGTAGGCGGCGAGCCCGATCGAGACCGGGACGAACAGGAAGTGGTAGACGGTCGTGATCGCGAACTGGAGGCGCGCGAGATCGAGTGAGCTCATGCCTGGGCGGCCAGCTTGGAGCCGAACAGCTCGCCGAGCGGGGCATCGACGCCGCGCGGGACCACGATCACCGGGCAGTGCGAGCCGCGGATGACGCGGCCGCTCACCCCGCCGGCCAGCACGGCGCGCAGCGGGCCGTAGCCGCGCGAGCCGATGATCAGCAGCTCGAGCTGCTCGCTGGCGACGATCAGGCGCTCGGCGGGGTCACCCTCGAGGCACGCGACGACGCCGCGGACGCCCTCGGGCAGATCCGCGACCACCGACTCGAGATCGCTGCGGATCTGCCCCTCGATGTCCTTGCGCAGCAGGTTGTAGCTCGGGCCGCCGGCCATGGCCGGCGAGCCGTACAGGTCGGCCTCGATCACGCCGATCACCGTCAGCTCGGCACCGAGCGCGGTGGCCGCCTTGGCCGCCGCCGCGACTGCGGCCTTGGCCTCGTCCGTGCCGTTGTAGGCGACGCCGATGTGATCGATCTGGGGCTGGCTGTGCTCGCGGTAGCCCTCGGGCACGACGGCGATGGCGCACGGCGCGCCGTGCAGCAGGCGCTCGGCCGTCGACCCGGGCATGACGCGGCCGGCGCGGCCGGTGTGGGTGGAGCCGAGCACGACGATCTCCGCGCCTTCGGCCTCGGCGAGGTCGTGCAGCGCGTGGGCGGGCGACGGGTTCGCGACGGCGGCGGTGTGCAGCCGCTCGGACGCGACGTTGGAGAGGAGGTCCGACATCCGGCGGGCGGTTCGCAGCGCGTCGGTCTTGAGCGCGTCGCGGTACGTGAGGTTGGCGGCGCGGCTCGGCACGTCGCTGTAGGGGAATGCGCAGGCCACGACGACGCGGCCGCTCGTGGCCCCGGCCAACCGGCGGCCGAACGCCACGGCGTCCTCGGAACGCGCCGAGTCGTCGACGCCGATCAGGATGGTGGTCACGGCTCCTCCTTGGCTTTGACGTTGACCGGGAGCATCGGCCGGACGCGGCGCGGCTGCATCCGCGGGCTCTCCCGGTTCGCGTCCGTGGAATCCCGCAGCCGCCATGGCGTCCGGCCCGGATGGCGACGGTGGCGCGCCGACGTAGCTTCGGGCCATGTCCAGCTCACAGATCCGCCGCGGAAGCGACCGCATGCCGGCGCTCGAGCACGCCCTCGTCGAGGACGTCATGCACCCCGGCATCGTCAGCTGCCCGCCCGAGACCGACCTCGTGGCCGTCGCGCGCACTATGGCGTCTCGCCACATTCACGCCGTCGTCGTCAGCGGCATCGAGCCGACGACGCATGGCGAGCACCTGACCTGGGGACTGCTGACCAGCCTCGACCTCCTGGCCGCCGCCGGATTCCGGCAGCGACGCCGGTGCCGTCTGCAGCACCGAGGTCGTCACCGTCGAGGTCGGCGAGCGACTCGAGCGCGCCGTCCAGCTGATGGTGGAGCACCAGCTCACCCACCTGATCGTCCTGTCGGCCGATGCGACACCCGTCGGCGTCGTCTCCACGCTCGACGTCGCAGGCTGCCTTGCCTGGGGGGAGGCCTGACCATGCTCCTGACCGCGCAAGGCGTCACCAAGCGCTTCGGCGCGGTCGAAGCGCTCACCGACGTCGACTTCGAGGTCGGCGCCGGTGAGGTCGTCGCCCTCGTCGGCGACAACGGCGCCGGCAAGTCGACGCTGATCAAGGCGATCTCCGGCGCCCAGCCCGCCGACGCCGGCACGTTCGAGCTCGACGGGCAGCCGGTGAGCATCCGGTCTCCGCAGGACGCCTACCGCCTCGGCATCGCCACCGTCTATCAGGACCTCTCGCTCGCCGACAACCTCGACGTCGTCGCCAACCTGTACCTGGGTGGCGAGATCACCCGCCGCGGGACGCTCGACGAGGCCGATATGGAGCACCGCACGCGCGAGCTGCTCGCGCAGCTCGCGGTCGGCTCGCTGCAGGACGTGCGCGTGGACGCCGGCGCGCTCTCCGGCGGCCAGCGCCAGACCGTCGCGATCGCGCGCTCGCTGCTCGGGTCGCCGCGGCTGGTGATCCTCGACGAGCCGACCGCCGCGCTCGGCGTCATACAGACCGCACAGGTGCTCGAGCTGATCCACCGGCTGCGCGAGCGCGGGCTCGGCGTGATCGTCATCAGCCACAACCTCGACACCGTCTTCGACGTCGCCGACCGCATCGTCGTGCTGCGCCTCGGCCGCCGTGTGGCGACGTACGATCGCCGTACGACGAGCCGCGAGGAGGTCGTCGGCCAGATCATCGGCGCCCAGGCGCAGGCGCCGCCGCTGGCCGCGTGACCTGCGCTCCGCTCGTGCTCGAGCATCCGCGCCGCGTCGCGCTGCTCGGCGGCGAGCTCGTGGCCAACCGGCTGCGCGCCCGGCCCCGACTGCGGCTGATCCTGCCGACCGGGCACACGCCGCTCGGCATGTACGAGGCGCTGCGCGCGCACGCCGCCGACGGCAGCCTGCCGGCCGAGCGCGCGACGCTGTTCCAGCTCGACGAGTACCTCGGCCTCGGGCCGGACGACGAGCGCAGCTATCAGGCCTACCTGCGCCGCGAGCTGCGCGGCGCCGGCTTCGGCGCGCTGCATGGGCTCGACGGCGCCGCGCCCGACCCCGACGCCGAGGCGGCCCGCCACCAGGCGGCGCTCGACGCCGCGCCGGTCGACCTCGTCGTGCTCGGCCTCGGGCGCGACGGGCACGTCGCGTTCGACGAGCCCGGCTCGCCGGCCGGCGCGGGCGTGCGCCGGGTGCGCCTGCATGCGACCACGCGCCAGGACGCCGCGGCGGACTTCGGCGGCCTCGAGCGCGTGCCGGAGGAAGCGCTGACCGTCGGTCTGCGCACGCTGCTCGCCGCGCGCGAGCTGATCATGCTGGTCTCCGGCGAGGCGAAGGCGCAGGCCCTGCGCGCGATGCTCGAGGAGCCGGCGAGCCCGGCCCTCCCGGCGTCGCTGCTGCGCGGCCATCCACGGCTGGCCGTGATCTGCGACGCCGCCGCGGCGCGGGCGCTGCGCCCGCGGCCGGGCCGCGTCAGCGACCGCGCGGTGATCGTGCTCGGCCACCGCGAGCCCGGCGACAACCCCGAGGACCGCGTCTCCGACGAGACCTGGGCGCGGCTGCGGCGCGCTTCGCGCCTCAGCCGCTCGCAGCCTCCGCGGGCGGTCATCCTGACCGGGTACTCGCGCACGCCCGCCGGGCTGTCGGAGGCCGAGCAGATGAAGGAGCGCTGGACGGACGCGGACGTGCCCGCGCTGCTGGAGGACGCCGGGCGCAACACGGCCGAGAACGCGAGCCGCTCGCTACCGCTGATCCGCGCGATCGGCGACATCCGGCGCGTCACCGTGGTCACCTCCGGCTGGCATGTGCGCGCGCCGTACTTCTTCGCTCCCTACCGGCTGTTCGGGCTGCGCCTCTCCTTCGCCTGGACGGCGCACGGGAGCTGGGGGAGGGGGCTCGCGAACGAGCTGCGCCAGGTGCGGGCGATGCGCGGCGAGCGCCGGCGCGCGTTCGCCAGGATGCGGCTCCCGAGCGTGCTCGGCCTGTCGCGCGGGGAGGAGTGAGGTGGGCCGCGTGACCCGCGCTCCGCTCGTATTCGTCACCGGCAAGGGCGGCGCCGGGAAGACGACCGTGGCGGCGGCGCTCGCGCTCTGCGCCGCGGCCGCGGGCGAGCGGACGCTGCTGTGCGAGGTCGACGGCGCCGCGCGCGTGCCGCGCATGCTCGGTGCCGGCGTGCGCCGGCCGGTGACGCGCCTGCGGAGCGGCCTGTGGTGGACGTCGATCGCCGCCGAGGACGCGCTGCGCGAGTGGCTGGGCGGCAAGCTCGGGCCGGCCGAGGCGATCCTGAGCCGCTCGCCGGCCTTCGGCTACTTCGTCGCGGCCGCGCCCGGCGCGGCCGAGCTGGTCGAGCTCGGCAAGGCGATCGACCTGGCCCGCGGCGGCCGCTACGACCGCGTGATCGTCGACGGCCCGGCGACCGGCCACGCGTTGGCGATGCTCGCCGCGCCGGCGACGTACGCGCGCATCGGCGGGCGCGTGGCGATCGGCCACGAGGCTGCGGGCCTCGAGCGCTACCTGCGCGACTCGACCCGCTACGTCGGCGTGACGCTGCCGGAGGCGATGCCGGTCGCGGAGCTGCTCGAGCTCGAGCGCGCGCTGCCGCCGACGGTCGGGCGCTGGCTCGACGAGATCGTCGTCGATGCCGTCCACCCGCTCCGCTTCAGCGACGCCGAGGCCGACCGCATCGCCGCGACAGGTGCGCCGGGACTCGAGCCGGTGCTCGCCGAGAACCGGCGCGCGGTGCGCCAGTCCGAGCAGGTCGAGCACGTGCGCGCCGCCGCGCGCGCGCCGGTGCGGACGCTGCCGTTCGTGTTCGGCTATGCCGACGAGGCCGAGCTGATCGAGCGCCTCGCGCGCGAGCTGGCCGCCGGCCCCGCGGCGCGCGGTCAGCTCTCCTTCACGACCGCGTAGAGCACGCGCTCGGCGACGTCCTCGACCGCTTCGCCGATGCGCGCGGCGCGCCGGTAGAGCTCGCGTCGCGCCGTCACCTCGCGCAGGTCGTCGTTGTCGAGCAGCGTCGCCATCGCGGCGCGGTAGACGCGCTCGAGCCGGCGGTCGTCCTTGATCGCGGCGTCGGCCGCGGCGGTCGCATCGCCGCCGTGGGGCGCGAGGCTGGCGATCGCCGCGTCGAGGTCGCGCACCGCCTGCGCGAGCTGGCGCGACATGTCGGCGAGCGGCTCGTCCGGCGGCGTCGCCATCACCTCCGACTCGCGCACGAGGTCCTTCGCCTGGTTGACGATGCGGTCGACGCCTCGCGAGAGCGCGAACAGGTCCTCGGGGTCGAGCGGCGTCACGAACGCGATCCGCAGCGTGCGGTGCAGGTCGCGCTTGGCGACGTCGGCGGCGTGCTCGCGCTCGCGCACCACGACGGCCGCCCCCGCGTCTCCGGACGCCCAGGCGGCGAACGCGTCGATCGCCTCGATCGTGATGGCGACCTGGGCGCGCAGCTGCGCGAGCACGTCCGGCGTCTGCGGCAGCAGCCACTTCACGTCACGGCCCTCCAGCCCGCGAACGCGGCCGCGGCGAGCGCCGCGCACCCGGGCAGAGTGACGATCCAGCCGAGCGCCATGTGCCGGACGATGATCCAGTTGACGTGCCGCCAGCGCCGCCGGCCGCCGCCGACCCCGAGCACCGAGGACGCGACCACCTGGGTCGTCGAGACCGGCGCGCCGACCAACGACGCGCCGAGGATCACGCCCGCCGAGGCGCTCTGGCTGGCCACCGCGTCGAGCGGGTGGATGTGGTAGATCCGGCGGCCGACGGTCTTCACGATCCGCCAGCCCCCGACCGCCGTGCCCGCGGTCAGCGCCAGCGCGCACGCGGGCGCCGCCCAGCCCGCCGGCGCGTGGCCGCCGGCGGCCAGGACGGCGGCGATCACGCCGACCGACTTCTGCGCGTCGTTGGTGCCGTGGCTGAATGCCAGCGCCGCCGACATCGGCCACTCTGAGACGAGCACCGGCACCCGCCAGCGGCGGGTCGCGCGCCGGCCGCCGAGACGCAGGAGGCGGATGGCGCAGAGCGCGACCAGCGCACCGAGCACGGGTGAGACGGCAAGCGCGATCAGCGTCACCAGCACGTTATGCCAGTGGATCGCGCCGCCGGCGACCAGCCCCGCGCCGACGAGCCCGCCGACCAGCGCGTGGCCGGAGCTCGACGGGAGGCTGAGCGCCCACGTCGCCGAGTTCCAGGCGACGGCGGCAAGCAGCCCGGCGGCGATGACCGCGATCGCTTCGTCGCCGGTCGCGGTCACGATCCCGCCGATCGTGTCCGCCACCGCCGCTCCCGCCACCAGCGGGCCGATCAGGTTGAACACCGCGGCCATCGAGACCGCGGCGAGCGGCCGTGCGGCGCGCGTGGCGACGAGCGCCGCGATCGAGTTCGCCGCGTCGTGAATGCCGTTCGTCACCGCGAACGCCAGCGCCAGCGCTATCGCGACCCCCACCTACGCACCATAACCGGCCTCGAGCAGCGCGGTCAGCTCGGCGAGCATCGGCATGCGCGGGTTGGTGCGCCCGCTCGGGTCCTCGAACGCCGCGCGGCAGAGGTCCGGCAGCGCGCGCTCGAACTCGCCCCGGCCGACGCCCAGCTCGCCCAGCGAGCGCGGCATTCCCACGGCTGCGAGCAGGTCGTCCACGCGCGCGAACAGCCGGTCGCGCGCGGCGTCCTCGCCGCGGCCTCCGAGGCCGAGCACCCACGCGATCTGGGCGTACTTCTCCGGCGCGACGTACGCCGAGTAGCCGGGCGCGGGCATGAACTTGTTCGGGATCGCCGCGTTGTAGCGCAGCACGTGCGGCAGGAAGATCCCGTTGGCGCGGCCGTGGGCGATTCCGAAGCGCGCGCCGACGGCGTGCGCGAGCGCGTGGTTGACGCCGACGAACGCGTTGGAGAACGCCAGCCCGGCGATCGTCGCGGCGTTGGCCATGGCGGAGCGCGCCTCGAGGTCGCCGCCGTCGGCGACGGCGCGCGGGAGCGCGTCGAGGATCAGGTGGATCGCCTGCAGGCAGAACGCGTCCGTGTACGGCGAGGCGAAGATCGACACGTAGGCCTCGAGCGCGTGGGTGAGCGCGTCGACGCCGGTGTCGGCGGTCAGCGCCGGCGGCATCGTGAGCGTCAGCGTCGGATCGACGACTGCGATGTCCGGGACGAGCGTGTAGTCGACCAGCGTGACCTTGCGCGTTCCGGCCGTGATGACCGCGGCGGGGGAGACCTCCGAGCCGGTGCCCGACGTCGTCGGCACCGCCGCCAGCCGCACCTGGTGGGGGTCCTGCGGGTAGCGCGCGACGCGCTTGCGGGCGTCGAGGAACGGCAGCGCGAGCTCGCGCAGCGAGACGCCGGGGTGCTCGTGGAAGAGCCGCATCGCCTTCGCCGCGTCGAGCACCGAGCCGCCGCCGACGGCGACCAGCAGGTCGGGCCGCAGCCGGTCGAGCAGGTCGGCGCCCGCGCGCACGCGCTCCTCGCCGGGCTCGGGCTCGACGTCGCCGAGCACGTGCACGGCGTCGCACGCGAGGTGGCGCCGCACCTCCTCGGCGGCGCCGCGCGCCTCGGTCGGCCCGTCGGTGACGATCACCACGGTGCGCGCGCGCAGCGTGCGCAGGCTCTCCAGCGCGCCGGCATTGAAGTAGATGTCCGACGGCGCCCGGAACCACTGCGACGGCGCGTGCCGGCGCGACACCGCCTTGATGTTGAGCAGGTTTCGGTAGTTGATGTTCTCGGTCGTCGTCGATCCCCCCCAAGTGCCGCAGCCGAGCGAGAACGTCGGCGGCATGGCGGTGTAGATGCCGCCGAGCGCGCCGACGGCGGTCGGGGCGTTGACCAGGATGCGGCCGGTGCGCAGGCGCAGCCCGAACGCGCTCACGACGTCCTCGTCGCGCGCGTAGACGGCCGACGTGTGGCCGAGGCCGCCGCGCTCGGTCACGAGGTCGCACACGTCGAGCGCATGCTCGACCGACGGCGAGCGGACGAGGGCGAGCACCGGCATCAGCTTCTCCTGCAGCAACGGGTGCGACTCCAGGTCGCCGTCGATCGGCGCCACCAGCACCTTCGCGTCGCCGGGCGCGATGCCGGCGAGCAGCGCGAGGTCCGCGCACGAGCGTCCCATTGCGGCCAGCACCGGCCGGCCTTCGGCGTCGAAGGTGGCGTCTGCGAGCCGCTGCACCTCGCCGGGCTCGAGCACGCGCGCGCCGAGCCGAGTCAGCTCGCCGACGACCTGGTCGTAGATCGCGTCGTCGACGACGCAGGTCTGCTCCGCGGGGCAGATCACCGAGGCGTCGAACGTCTTCGACAAGAGCAGGTCGACGACGGCCATCGGCACGTCGGCGCTGCCGTGCAGGTAGACCGGCGCGTTGCCGGCGCCGACCGAGATGCACGGCTTGCCCGCCGCGTTGGCGGCGGCGACCGCCTTCGGCCCGCCGGTGGTCCAGATCATGTCCACGCCGGGGTGGTGGAAGAGGTACTGGGAGGCATCCAGCGACGGGTCCGGGATGACCTGCAGCGCATCGCGCGGAAGGCCCTCGGCCTCGCCCGCGCGCTGCAGGATCTCGATCGCGCGCGTCGCGCAGCGCGCGGCGCGCGCGGACGGGCGGAAGATCATCGCGTTGCGCGTCTTGGCGGCGACGATCGCCTTGAACAGCGCCGTCGAAGTCGGGTTGGTGATCGGCAGCAGCGCGAGCACGACCCCGATGGGCTCGGCGACGTAGTCGATCGCGCGCTCCGCGTCCTGCTCGATCACGCCGACCGAGCGCTTGCCGTCGAGGTGGTCATAGAGGAACTCGGTGGCCACGAAGTTCTTGACCACCTTGTCCTCGAGCACGCCGAAGCCGGTCTCTTCGAGCGCGAGCTCGGCGAGGTCGTAGGCGGCCTCCAGGCCGGCGATCGACATCGCGCGCACGATCCGGTCCACGTGCGCCTGATCGGAGATGGCGCGGAACTCCGCGGCGGCGGCCCGCGCGCGGTCGACGGCTTCGTCCCAGCGGGCGACGGCCTCGCTGGCCGGCTCGGCGACGGTGGTCATCGCGCGGTCTCCTGCGGCATGCGGATCGTGCGGGCGCGGCGGGCCAGAGCGAGCAGCTCGGCGCGGAAGCCGTCGGCGAGATCCTGCGGGTCGTCGACGACCCCCGGATCGGTGAGGAACCCGACGGAGACCTTCCCGCCGTAGCTGAACAGGCTTACGCTCATCTGCATGCTCCCTGTGCACGGCGCCCACACGAGTACGGCGTCGACCGCGGTGCCGCCCAGCGTCACCTTCGTCCGCGGCCCGATCACGTTGGTCAAGACCATCGAGGCCTTGGCCGAGAAGTAGTCGATCAATCGCGACTCGATCGCGGCCGGCGCGCGGCCCATCGCGTCGAGGATCCCGTAGGCGATCGCGCCCTCGTCGGACGCCTTGATCGCGTCCATCCGGCGCGAGGCCTCGCACAGGCGGTCGACCCGACCCTCGACGTGCACCGGCAGCTCGAGCAGGACCAGGCCGAAGCGGTTGCCGAGCCCGCTCGGCAGCGGCCCGTCGAGCGAGCGCAGGTTGAACGGCACCAGCGCGTGCAGCGGCTCGGTGGCTCCGAGCCGGTCGCGCAGCGCGCCGGCGACGGCGGCCACGAGCACGTCGTTGACGGTCACGCGGAAGGCGCGCGCCGTGCGCTGGACGCGCCACAGCTCCACCGGGCGCGACCAGGCGACGTGGCGGGCGACGTGCGGCGGCGCCTTGAGCACGTCGGAGGACTCGAAGCGGGGGGCGATCAGCTTCGCCAGCGCGCCGGCGTCGGTCAGCGCGCGTCCGGCGAGGCGGCGCGGGTGCAGCGCCGCGGCAGCGACGCGGCTGGCCATCGACGGGCCGTGCCCGTTGCTCGCCCCGAAGCCGGGTCCGTCGACGCCGCCGTCGGCGGCCGAGAGCATCACGCGCGCGAGCGCGACGCCGTCGCCGATCGCGTGGTGGATCCGCAGCAGCATCGCCGCGCCGTCGCCCACGTCCTCGATCAGGTAGGCCTCCCACAGCGGGCGCTTGTGATCGAGCGGCATCACGGCGAGGCTTCCCACCAGCTCGCGCAGCGCCGCCTCGTCGTGCGGCGCGGGCAGCGCGACGCGGTGCACGTGCGCCTCCGGGTCGAAGTCCGGGTCGTCCTCCCAATGCGCGCCGGTCACCGACGTGCGGGCCACGCGGCGGAAGCTCGGGAAGCGGCCGACGATCCGCTCCATCACGACCTCGCGCACGGCGTCCCAGTCGGGCGCCGTGTCGAAGCGCAGCAGCGCGTTGATGACCATCAGGTTGGTGGGGCGGTCCATGCGCAGCCACGCCGCGTCGGCGTGGGACATCGGGAAGTGCGCCGTCATATCACCGATCCTTCTGGCACGGCCGCGACGGGACATCGGGAGTTCCCCGCGGAAGGCGGGAGGACTTCCCCGCACCACGATCCAGCAGATCGGTCGGATGCAGACGCGCGGCGCGCGATCAAGGATGGATTGGCATGCGCTTCGCGCTTCCCCTCGCCCTCACTCTGCTGCTCGCCGCGGCGCCGCCCGCCTCCGCCGCCTCCTTCCTCAGGCTCGACGGCGCGACCGCGGGCGAGGAGGCCGGCGTTTCGGTCGCCGGCGCCGGCGACGTCAACGGCGACGGCCGGCGCGACCTGATCGTCGGCGCGCCGTCCGCGGCGGGCGGCGGCGTCGCCTACGTCGTGTACGGGCCGTTCGCCCCCGGCACGCTGGACCTGGCCTCGCTCGGCACGCGCGGTTTCACGATCGCCGGCGCTGGAGCGGGCGCGATGCTCGGCGAGTCGGTCGCCGCCGCGGGTGACGTCAACGGCGACGGGCTTGCCGACGTGATCGTCGGCGCCCCCGGCACGGCGCCGTCCGCGGCGGGACCCGTGGCCCGCATCGGACACGCGTACGTCGTCTTCGGTTCGCGCCGCGGCCTGCGCACCGATGTCCGGCAGCTCGGCACCCACGGGATCGTCCTGCGTGGCCGCAGGTGGGACTTCCCGGACACGTTCGGCTGGTCGGTCTCCGGCGCCGGCGACGTCAACCGCGACGGCCGCGACGACGTTGCCGTGGCCGCTCCCGGCCACCAGGGCTTCGAGGACGAGTTCACGCGCGGCTTCGCGTATGCGGTCTACGGCCGCGGCCACGGAACCGTCGACATGAGCCGGCTGAGCGGGCACGGCTTCCGCATCGGCCCAGGCTCCGCGGGCGACCTGCTGTCGGTCGCCGGCGCCGGCGACGTCAACGGCGACGGCTACGACGACGTCGTGGCCGGCGACCACGGCTACCGCGGCACCGGCGCGGCCTACCTCGCGTTCGGCGGTCGCCGCGGCACCGTGCTGATCTCCGGCGCGCCGCGCGGCGCCGATCTCGGCTACGCGGTCGCCGGCGGCGGCGACGCCAACGGCGACGGCCTCGACGACATCGTGGTCAGCGAGCCGCAGGCGCACCGCAATCGCATCAACCAGTCGACCGGCGGCGCGTGGGTGATCCGCGGCGCGCACACGCGCGGCGCGATCGACGTGCGCCGGCGCGGGACCGAGATTCGCGGCCGCGCGGGCGACTGGGCGGGCTTCGCCGTGGCGCTCGGCCGCGTCAACGGCGACCGGCTGTCGGACGTCGTCACGACCGCGCGCGGCTCGCTCGCCGTCGTGCTCGGGCAAGCGCACCCCGTGCCGGTCTCGCTCGCGGCGCTGCCGAGCGGCGCCGGATGGCTCGTCGACGGCGCGATCGAGGCGAACGCGGGCTTCAGCACGCCCGACGCCGGCGGCTTCACCACGACCGGCGTCCTCGGCGGCGGCCCCGTGCTCGCCGGCGCCCGCTCGGCCGACCACAACGGGCGCGAGAACTCAGGCTCGGCGTACGTCTTCTTGAGCGCCTAGCCGTCGCTCGCGGCGCCGCGCACGATCCGGCGCGCGCGCTCGACCGCGGCGGCGCGCTCCCGCGCGATCGCCGCCGCCTGTGCGCGCTCGGCGCCCGACATCTCGCGCGGCGCGGCGTTGCGCGCCATGTTGCGCCGTGCCACGAGCAGCTGGTAGCGCCGGACGCTCCCATAGAGCACGCCCATGGCACGCGGGTAGCAGCCGCCCGCGCGGTAGCGCACCATCATGCCGCCTGCGAGCCGCAGCGTTCCGGTCTCGCGAGGCGACCCCAAGAGCGCGCGACGGTAGGCGGCGGCCGGCTTCGGCGCCGCGGCCGGCGGATCGTTGAAGCCGTGCGCGGCCATGCAACGCCGCACGAGCAGCTCGCGGGCCGTCGCGAGCGTGCGATCGTCCTGCGCGGAGCCGAGCGCGACGCGCGCGGGCTCGCCGGCGGGGGCTCCGGGCGCGACGGCCGGCTGCGGGGAGCCGCAGCCGGCCACCATCGCCGCCAGGCCGAACGCCGACCCGGCAACGCGTAGGCGCACCACCAGGCCCCTAGCAGTCGGCGACCCAGCGGAACGAGCTGATGTCATCGTTCCACGTGCCGTCCGGCTCCTTCGGGCTCTCGGAATCGCCGCGCGTCTTGTCCGAGGGCAGCCCCTTGACCTTCAGGCTGGAGATCTCGGTTCCGAGCGGCACGCACAGCGCGGGACCCTTGAAGCCGGTGTTCGCGTACGCCAGCACGTCCACGCGCCCGCTCGGGTCGTTCGGGTCGCCGTTGTTCTTGAGGCTCGTCGCGTTGTCGCCGACCTTCACGCCGCGCGCGAAGACGTCGTTGTGCAGGTTGCCGTCGTTGCCGGAGAAGAAGTACATCCCGCCGCCGCGACTGGTGTTCTGCCACAGGCAGAAGTTGCCGCTGCCGCAGGCTGCGGCGTTCGCACCGGCGGCCGGCAGCGCGAGCGGCGCCGCGAGGACCGCGGTCACGAGCAGCGTTGAACGAAGGTGCATCACGTGCGCTCCTTGGTCGTTGGGCCATCGAGTCTCGGTCGAAGCTGTCCGCATGTGAACCGGAGAGCTCTCCGGGTGCGGCTATCCGCACCTCCCCGGAATACTTCGTGCCTAGATTCGTCTCAGCCGATTGATGGAGACCGTTCTCGTTCAGGTCCCCTCCCCCGACGGCGGGCCTCCGTCGCAGGTCGTCCCCGTCCAGCCCGGCCGGACGCTCCGCTTCGGTCGCGGTGGCCCGGACCTCGACGTGGACATCACGCTCGCCGGCCAGGGCGTGTCACGGCTCGCCGGGGAGCTCACGGCGGCCGACGACTACTGGCTGATCACGAACCTCAGCGCCGACGCGAGCTACGTCGTCGACAATCCGGAGGGCGGCGGCGAGTACATCACGGTCGCTCCGCGGCGGATCGCGGCGCCCATACCGTTCGAGTTCGCCCGCGTCTCGCTGCCGACGCGCGAGCGCCCGGCCGAGTTCCTGGTCTTCGCTCCCCAGCACGCCTACGCCGAGCCCGGGGCGGCGCAGGGCGGCAATCCCACGGTTGCGGCGTTTTCGCTCGACGAGACCGCCAAGTACTTCTTCATCCTCGTCGCGCTGTGCGAGCCGCGGTTGCGCGACTCCGCGTCGGTCGTCCTGCCGACGGCGGGCGAGATCGTCGACCGCCTGCGCGGACGCCTCGAGCTGACCCGCGCCGCCGTCAACCATCACATCGACTACCTCGCGATCGAGAAGCTGCGCGTCAAGACGCCCGAACCTGGGCGGCTCGACAGCAAGCGCGAGGCGCTCGTCGCGCTCGCGCTGCGCTACGGGCTGGTGCGCGACGAGCACCGCCGCCTGCTGCCGCCGAGGGGGGCGTGATGCCGGTCGTCGACGTCCCGGCCGGCTACCGCGCCGGCGCATGGCGGGTCGGCAACCACATCGCCTCGGGCTCGTGGGGCAGCGTTTACGCCGCGCGCGGCGAGGACGGGACCGAGGCCGCGCTGAAGTTCATCGCCGGCGGCCTGCTCTCGCCGTCGCAGTACGCGCAGCTCGAGGAGGCCCGCTTCAACGAGCAGGCCGACCACCCACGGCTCGTGCGGACCTTCGAGACGTTCGTCGTCGACGACCCGTCGCTGGCCGCGGTGCACGGCGCCGTCGTCGTCGCGATGGAGCGGGGCGAGCGCAACCTCCAGGACGCGCTCGGCGACATCGCCCCCGTGCCCGTGATCACCGCCCTCTGCGAGGCGCTCGTGCACATCCACGCGCGCGGCTGGGTCCATGGCGACCTCAAGCCCAGCAACGTGCTGCTGATGGGAGACGGGTCGGTGCGGCTCGCGGATTTCGGCCTCGCGCGCGAGATCGACGGGACCCACGCGTACGCGCCGCGCGTGGGCTCGTCGGACTACCTGCCGCCCGAGTGGTGGAGCGAGCGGATCACCGAGCGCGGGATTCCGGTGCGGCCGACCGCAGACATCTGGGCGCTGGGAGTGACGATCCACCAGGTGCTGACGGGCGGCATGTACCCGTTCCCGGGCGCCGGCTCGCGCGCCCGGGGCGCCGCCGCGCAGGCGTACGCCGACGGGCGCGCGCCGCTGCGGCTGGCCGACGAGCTGCCGGGCGAGTGGCGCCCGATCGTCGCCGCCTGCCTCGCGCCCGACCACGCGTCGCGGCGGGCGCACACCGCGGCGTCGATCCTCGCGCGCATCCCGGGGCGAGCGCGCGCTGGCCGGCTCCGAGTCCTCCGGCTCCCGGCGGGCTTCCCTGTCGGCACGCGGGGGCGGGCGCTGGCCGCCGCCGGCGCGGTCGCGGCGGCTGCCGCCGGGATCGCGCTCGCGCTGACCCTGGGCGGTGGCGAGCAGGCTCGTGGAGTGCCGGTGACCGTGTTCAACGCCGAGGCCGCCTGCCAGAGCTCGCCCAGCGACGACTGCCGCCTGGGGCTGGCGGGCGATCCGCGCGCCGCCTACGCGCCCGCGAACATCGTCGACCGCGTGCGTCACGGCGATCGGCTGATCGCCGGCTGCTACGTCAGCGGCGCGCGGACGGTCACCGCCGAGGACGGGCGCCGCAGCGACCGCTGGTACCGCGTCCGCTCGAGCGCCGGCGAGGCGTGGCTGCCTGCGGTCCGGCTCGCGCCGGGCGCGCGGCCGGCGGTCGCGCGTTGCGACGGATGAGCACTCAGGGCGACCGCCGGCGCAGCGTCGCCGCCCCGAGCGCGAGCGCGAGCAGCGTGGCGCCCGCCAGCACCGCCACGTCGAGCCGGCCCTCCGCGCCAAGCGGCCCGCGCGCCGCGCGCTCGAGCGCTTCGTAGGCGTAGGTCATCGGCAACACGGCCGACAGCGCGTAGAGCGCGTCGGCCATCTGGTCGCGCGGCGCGAGCAGCCCGCACAGCAGCAGCTGGGGGAGGATGAACGCGGGCATGAACTGCACCGCCTGGAACTCGGTCGCCGCGAACGCGCTCACCAGCAGCCCGAGCGCCGTGCCGAGGACGGCATTGCCGATCGCCAGCGCGACGATCGTCGCCCGCGAGCCCTCCGGGTCGAGGCCGAGCGCAAGGAACCCGACGGCCGAGACGACGGCCGCCTGAGCGGCGGCGGCCGTCGCGAACGCGAGCGCGTAGCCCGCGAGCAGGTCGAGCTTGGCCAGCGGCGTGGTGAGGAGCCGCTCGAGCGTCCCCGACGTGCGCTCGCGCAGCATCGTGATCGAGGTCACCAGGAACATCGACACGAGCGGGAACAGCCCGAGCAGCGGGACCCCGACGCGCTGGAACACGGGATCGGCGCCGGCGAACACGCCCTTGACGATCGTCATCAGCAGCGCCGGGACGGCGAGCAGCAGCGCGACCGTGCGCGGGTCGTGGCGCAGCTGCGCGAGCACCCGGCGCGCGACCGCCGCTGTGCGCCGCGCACTCACCGCTCGGTTACCAATGTAAGGAACGCGGCCTCGATCGACGCCGCGCCGGTCCGCTCGCGCAGCGCCGCCGGCGCGCCGCAGGCGAGGATCCGCCCGTCGCGCAGCAGGACGAGCTCGTCGCAGCGGTCGGCCTCGTCCATCACGTGGCTGGAGACCAGCAGCGCCGCGCCGGCGGCCGCGAGCCGCCGGAACAGCCCCCACAGCTCGTCGCGCAGGACCGGGTCGAGACCGACGGTCGGCTCGTCGAGCACGAGCACCGGCGGGTCGCCGAGCAGCGCCGAGGCGAGCGCGACGCGGGCGCGCTGGCCGCCGGACAGGCGTCCCGCCAGACGCCGCTCGAGGCCCTCGAGCCGCACGCGCGCGACGGCCCGGGTGACGGCCTCCGGCCCGAGCCCCGCGACCCGCGCGAAGAAGCGCAGGTTCTCCTCGACCGACAGGTCGGGATAGACGGCGTGGGCCTGGGTGAGATACCCGACGCGGCCGCGCGTCACGGGGGACCCGGCCGGCGCGCCGAGCACGTCGGCGCCGCCCGCCTCGATCCGCTGCACGCCGGCGATCGCGCGCATCAGCGTCGTCTTGCCGGAGCCGCTCGGCCCGATGAGGCCGGTGATGCGCCCCTCCGGCACCGAGAGCTCGACGTCGTGCAGCACCCGGCGCCCGCCACGGCGGACGCGGAGACCGTGTACGGCCACCGCGGTCATTCGTGCTCCTCTGTCGTCGGGTCCTCGCGTAGCTTCGAGCCCGGGCGGGAGCGGCGCATCCCGCGTTTTCACTGGATCGCCGTGCGGATTTGCCGCGATGTGGTAATCCCGCACTTCAGTCGGGGGACGTTCCCGGATGGAGCGCGCGACGCGGGGCCGTAGCTTGCCGGCATGACCGCGTCCGAATCCACCGTCCGCGAGACCGTCGACGGCCTCGGAATCCGTCTTGCCCGCATCTGCGCGGCGGCTTCCTCTCTGAACAGTCTGTCCGGGGACATCCGCCGCGGCGTCCCGCCGGCGGACCTGATGCCGCTGCTCGACCAACTCGACCGCGAGCTGATGCTCGCGTCGAATCAGCTCACGATCGCCCGCAATCGCGCGAAGCTCGAGCTCGAATCGCTCGCCCGCTCCGGCCCGGCGCGGTGACCGCCGACCAGGAACCACGCACATGAGCACGATCGTCATCGGCGTCGACGATTCGACGCGCTCCGAGGACGCCGTCGCGTTCGTCGGCCGGCTGGGCGACGCCGCCACCGGCCACGTCGCCGTCGTCCACGCCTTCCCGTACAGCGACGTCCCGAGCCGCTTCCCCACGCCGTCCTATCGCGAGACGCTGCGCGAGGACGCGCGCGAGCTGGTGCGGCGGATGACCGACCTGCTCGCCGGCTACGCGCCCGAGCGGGTCAAGACCTACGTCGTCGCCGACACATCCCCCGCGCACGCCCTCGACCAGGTCGCCGCGGAGGAGCAGGCCTCGCTGATCGTCGTGGGCTCGACCCACACCGGCCGCGCCGGCCGCGTCCTGCCCGGCTCGACCGGCGAGCGCCTGCTGCACGGGGCGCCGTGCGCGATCGCGATCGTCCCGGAGGGCTACCGCACGCTCTCGCAGCCGGAGATCCAGCGGATCGGCGTCGCATACGACGCGACCGACGAGAGCCGCGCCGCGGTCGCCGCCGCCGCCGAGGCGGCGCGCGCGCTCGGCGCCGGGCTCGAGGTCATCCGCGTGGTGGGCGAGGAGGCCTACGGCCCGCCGGCGCTGCTCGGCGGACCGGGCCACGACGCCCGGCGCAAGGAGGTCGACGAGCACTTCCAGCGCAGCGTCGAGGCGATCGCCGGCGGCCTGCCCTACAACGTCCGCGGCGACGCCGTGCGGCTGGCCGGCGATCCGGCCGATCAGCTGATCGCGCGCAGCGACGGCCTGGACCTGATGGTGATCGGCTCGCGCGGCTACGGACCGCTGCGCGCCGTCCTCGCCGGCGGCGTCAGCGGTCGCGTCGCACGCGGCGCGCACTGCCCGGTGATCGTCGTCCCGCGTGGCGTCGAGGCGCCGCTCGGTGAGCTCTTCGCGGCGTCTCGCGCCGTCGCCGGTTCCGCGTCGTCATGACCGTCGCCTCGGCCTCCCTGCGCGTCTTGCTCGCGGACCGGGAGGGCCCGGGAAGGCGGGCGATCGCGGCCATGATGAACGACCTGGACGGCATCGTGCTGACCGGCGAGGCCGGCGACCGTGCCGAGCTCGCCGCCGAGCTGCGCCGCAGGCGCCCGGACCTGCTGATGATCGACGACCGGCTGCTGTGCGACGGCGAGCACGTGCTCGCCGGGCTCGGGCCGCAGCTCCCGGGCCTGCGCGTGCTCGTGCTCGGCGTCGACGACGACCCCGCGTTCGCCGCCCGTGCCCGGCGCCTCGGCGCGGAGGCGTGGATCGCCAAGGACCGCGCGGACGAGCTGCTGCCGGCCCTACTGCAGGGCGATCGGTAGTCCACCACACCGACTCGGTGCCCGGGGGCGGATGCGCGCCCGCCGCCGGCGCGCGACGCTGCGTACATGCTGCCTCGCTACGGCAACGAGGAACTCAGCCGGTACACGGTCGACGCGCTCGACCAGTACCTCGCGGAGGCGGCCGTCCACCGGCTGCTGACCGCCCAGGAGGAGCGCGCGCTGGCACGGCGGATCGAGCGCGGCGACCTCGAGGCCAAGGAGAAGCTGGTTACGCACAACCTGCGCCTCGTCGTCTCGATCGCACGCCGGTTCCAGGGCAGCGAGCTCTCGCTCCTGGACCTGATCCAGGAGGGCACCATCGGCCTCATCCGGGCGGCGGAGAAGTACGACTGGCGCCGCGAGCTGCGGTTCTCGACCTACGCGTCGCTGTGGATCCGGCAGGCGATCGGCAAGGCGCTGACGGAGAAGTCGCGCGCGATCCGCCTGCCCGCGGAGGTCGCCCGCCGGGAGTGGCGCATCGAGCGCGCGCGCGAGCGGCTCGTGAACACGCTCGGCCGCACGCCGAGCGCCGCCGAGGTCGCCGCCGCGGCCGGCGTACAGGAGGCCGACGTGGACGAGCTCGATCGCACCGCCAGGGTCGTGACCAGCCTCGATCGCCCGGTCGGCGACGGCGACGGCGAGACGTCGCTCGGCGAGTGGCAGCCGTCCGACGAGGAGGTCGGGCGCGACGTGATGCTGAGGCTGGATCGCGACACGGTGCGCCGGGCAGTCGCGCAGCTCGGCGAGCCGGCCGCCTCCGTCGTCCGCGCGCGCTTCGGCCTCGGCGGCGACCTGGAGCCGCTCAGCTACGAGCGGATCGCCAAGCGGCTGGGGCTGACTCGGCGCCAGGTGCGGGCGATCGAGCTGAGGGCGCTCGAGGACCTCGCGCGCCTGCGCGAGCTGCAGGGCCTCTCGGACGCCGCCTGACCTGTTCGCGGGCTGGACGCGGGCGCGCGACTGTGGTTAGGGTTTGCCGACGGGGCTGCGCGCAGAACGCGCAACTTCGGCTCGATCACTGTGTCCCAGCGCTCGCCGTGCTTTGCGGCGGGAGTCGTCACAGCTGGTTGTCGTGGCGAAGGAGGCTGTACCAGTGCGTGGATCTGGTTCCCCTGCAACGATGCCGTCCACCGGCGATCGGCTCGGCCCGCTCGGCCGCCGCGTGATGGCGATGTCGCGCCGCCTGGGCACCGAGCGGCGCATCGCGGCGAGCGCGCCGCGGCGCAAGGTACGGGCGCGGCCGGGAGACCGCGAAGCGGCGCGGAGGTGACGGGCCGGATGGCTGCCGTGGACCGTCACGAGCGCGCCCTCCAGCAGACCTTTACGTGGGCGCAGGAGGCGGCGGCGCGCGGCGATCTCGCCGAGGCCGTCTCGTGGCTGACCATGCTGGAGTCGCTGGAGGGGCGGCTCCCGCCGGCGTGGGAAGCGCAGCGAAGGCGCTGGGTGCAGCAGGCGCGCGGCGCCTAGGCTTCGTCGGGCGCGAAGATGAAGATCTCCGCCGACACGTCCGGGTTCAGACATGTGGAGCTGAGGATTGCCGCGACCCGGCGCTGGACGATGCGCTCCGCGCTCGCCGTGAGCCGCGCCTCGACGATCGAGTGCAACTGGCGGCGCCCGCGCAGCACCTCGTCGCGGTGACCGGTCGCCAGCAGCGAGCGCTCGGCGTCCGTGTGCGCGTCGTCGGTCAGCACGAGCAGCGCATCGCGCCCGGCCCAGCGGGCGACAACCTTGCGCGGGCCCTTGCCCCAGACGTCTCGCACCGCGCAGGCGACCTCGCCACTGAGCTCGGCGAGCACGTCGGTCGTGCGGACCGCCGCGTCGTCTTGAGCGGTCGGCGGGTCCTGGAGGTCCTCGTGTCCGGCCATGAGCGCGACGCTACGCCCGCGTGGGCCGGCGCGCATCGTCCGGGGCTACCGAAACCGGCCGCGGGAGGCTACCGATCCGGGGTGCACGGATGATGCGTGAAATGTCCGAGACGGTCAGCACCCCGGTCACGAGGACGCCGTCGGTCACCACCGCCCAGCCGTCGGGATGCTGCATCAGCGCCACCGCCGCCTCGAACAGCGGCTCGCCGGGGGCCAGCGCCAGCGTCTGCTCGAGCGGCTGGGCGACGTCGCGCACGCGGACTCCGCCCCAGCTCGCTGACGGCACATCCGCGACCGCGCGAAACGCGAGCCGGCCGGCCGCGCGCCCGCCGTCGACCACGGGGTAGGCGGTATGCCGCGCGCGAGCATAGGTCTCCTCTGCGAACTCGTCGAGACTGGCGGCCGCCCACACGCTGACAGGATGCGTCGCCATCGCGTCGGCGACGGTGAGGCCGGCCAGGAGCTCGCTTGCCTCGCCCAGCCGGCGCTCGGAGTCTGCCGCCGCGGCGATGAACCACCCGATCAGGGCGAACCACAGCCCGTCGGGGAATCCGAACAGCATCAGCACCAGACCGCCGGCCACGAGGCCGTGCCCGATCCAGCGCCCGAGTCGTCCCGCCGAGCGTGTCGCCCGGGCGAAGTCACCCGTCCGTCGCCAAAGCAGCGCCCGCAGGACGCGGCCACCGTCGAGCGGCAGCGCGGGCAACAGGTTGAAGGCGAGCAGCAGCAGGTTGGCCTGCCCCACCCACGCGACGACGCCCTCGATCGCGTCCGGCAATGCCAGCATCACGGCGAGACCGGCGAAGGCCAGACCCAGCACCAAGGACACGAGCGGCCCGGCGATCGCGATCCGAAACTCGGCGGCGGCGGACGGGAACATGCCCTTGAAGCGGGCGACGCCGCCGAAGATCCACAGCGTGATGCCCTCGATCTCGACGCCCTCCCGGCGCGCCTGGATCGCGTGTCCGAGCTCGTGCGCGACGAGGCAGGCGAACAGGGCGAGCGCAGCGACCACGGCCATCGCCGTGTACGTCCAGTCCGACAGCCCGGGGTAGGCGGAGGGGAACAGCGACGCGCCGAGGCTCCAGGCGAACAGCGCGAGCACGGCGAACCAGCTCCAGTGCAGCCCGATCGAGACTCCGGCGAGACGCCCGAGCGGGACGCTCGCGTGGAAGGGGCCGTCGTCGCGTCGCGCCATGACGAGTCAGTGCGCCGGGTCGAGCGTCACTCCCCGTCCCATGCCTCGAGGTCGGGCGCGTTCGCGCACAGGTCCGCGGCGCGCGCCCCGCAGACCTGGGCGAACGCGGCCGCGTCGAGCACCACGGAATGGCGGTGATCGCCGCCGTTGCACAGGACGCGATGCGGCATGAGGATGCGGAAGTCGATGTAGCCCTGCCCGGCGAGCAGCTCCCGGATGGGAGGGAACGCTCCGACCTCGAACGCGGGGAAGTCGCGCTCGAGCTCGTGCTCGGAGGCGAGCCGCAGCTCCGCTCGCGCGGCGACGCGCCGCAGCCGGCGGAGGCTCAAGCTCTCGGACGCCGGGATCACGGCCATCACGTAGCCGTCGTCGTCGCGGAGCATCACGGTCTTCGCCGCGTGCTCGGGATCGACGGCGGCGATGCGCGCCTCGGCGGCCGCCGTGTAGGTGACGGGGTGCTCGATGACGGAGTGTTCGAGCCCGTGTTCGGCCAGGTACCGCTCCACGAGCGCGAATCCGTCTTGCCTGATCGTGCTCTCGCTCATGTGCGCGACGCTAAGCGGCGCCGGGCGAACGCACATCGGGGCAGGATGCGGACACGTCCGTGAGGAACTACGGCTCCTGCCGATGGCCGGGCGCGAGGCGCGAGGCGTAGCGTCGCGGCGACGCGGACGCCCCGTCGCCCGCCCGGGGCTCACAGAGCGGCTCCGGACGGGCGAGGCAGACAAGCCGCGGGGTCAGGCGGCCACAAAGCCGGCGCGACGGGTCCCGGCCGGAGGGAATGGGGCCGGTGCGAGACCACGAGCGCGACGGCGGTCCGACTGCGGGTGGGAGGGGGGTTCCGCGGTCAGGCTCTGCTCCGTGAATCCTGCGCCCGTCGGTGGGCGGCCTCATCGGTAGTCCGCCGCAGACTCCGGCGGCAGTTCCACAGAGCTCACCCGCGCACGACGAGCACCGAGCACGGCGCGATCTGGCCGACGCGCTCGCTCACGCTGCGCAGCGCGCGGATGCCGGTCAGCATCCGGCTGCCGGTGACGATCAGCGTCGCCGGCAGCGCGCGCGCGGTCTCGGCGATCACGTCGGGAGCGCTTCCGGGCAACTCGAGGATCGACGGCTCCGCGCCGGTCCGCTCGGCCAGCAGCGCCTGCTGCTCGGCGAGGCGGCGGCGGACGTCGGGCATCCCCGGACCCGCGTGCAGCATCGTCACGTGCGCGCCATGACGGCGCGCGATCGCGGCCGCGGCTTCGGTGGCGGGGAACGTCGCGGCCCCGCCGTCGGTGGCCAGCAGCAGCTCGGTCGGGAAGACGCCGCCCTCCGGCGCGGGCCGCGCGAGCAGGGTCGGGACCGGCGAGCGGTGCAGCGCGGTCGCCGCGACGTCGCCGAGCAGCACGCCGGCCCGCCGGGTGGCGCCGTGCGTGCCGAGCACGAGCAGGTCGTAGTGGCGCGCCTGCTCGAGCAGCGCGTCGCGGATGGTGTCGGCTTGACGCAGGACGGTGCTGGCGCCGACGCCCGCGGCGTGCGCCGCGGCGGTCGCGCGAACCAGCGCATCCTCCGCGCGCAGCGGTCCGAGCGTCGCCATCTGCATCGCGCCCGCGCCGCGTACGTCGGTGACCGCGATGAAGGTCACGCCGGCGGGCCCGGCGAGCGTGAGCGCCTGCTCGACGGCGACGTTCGAAGCCCGGCTCCCGTCGACGGCGCAGAGGATGTGCGCGAACAGCGTGGGGTCCACGGCGGTCGCGTGGGGATGGGTCTCCTGGGCTGGCATCGCTACACCTCCGAACTGGCCTCACCAGGTTCCCACCGGGGACCCGGAGCCACATCCGCAGGACCGTGCCGAAGTCCTGCGGGAAACCGCGGAGCTAACCGGCGAGCGCGGCGCGCACGGCCGCGACGGGGCGCAGCGTGCGGCAGACCGCCATCGCGGCCGCCAGGCCGAGCAGCGCGTTGACCGCGGTGATGCTCGCCTGCATCGCGAGCGAGAAGGACACCACGGCGGCGCTGGAGGCCGTCTGGCTGAGCGCGACCGCGAGCGCGAGCTGCTGGGTCCCGGCGCCTCCGGGCGTCAGCGGGACGATCGTCGACGCGCCCGAGACGACCATCACCAGCCCGGCGAGCGGGACCGTGGCGGGCAGCCCGAACGCCGCCAGCAGGCACAGCACGACGCCGACGCGGCACGCCCAGGCGCCGAGCTGGGGTACGACGACCAGGCGCAGGTACCGGCTCGGGGTGCGCAGGATCGCGCCGCCCTGCCGCAGGCGACGGGCGAGGCCGATGATGCGCCGCCGCAGCAGCCAGGCGGCCGAGCACGCGGCGGCCAGGACGGCCGCGGCGATCGGCAGCGCGGTCGCCAGCCGGCCGAGGCCGGCGCTTGGGTCCAGCGGCACCGCGCCGGTGAGTCCGACGGTCACGACCAGCGCGGTTCCGATCAGCAGGTCGAGCACGACGAGCACCGACATCGTGGCGGCGAGCGTGGTCACCGTCGAGCCGGGGACCGCGGCGCGCACGAGCCCGAGCTTGACCGCGTCGCCGCCGCGCGCCGGCGCCACGGCGTTGACCGCCACTCCGGACGCGTAGCCCGCGAGCACGCGCCCGTACGGGACGCGCCGCTGCGGATAGGCGGCGGCGATCACGTTGCGCCACGCCGCCGAGCGCAGCAGATGGTTCCCGACGTGCAGCCCCAGCGCCACGGCGCCGAGGCGCGGGTCGATGCCCGCGATGCGATCCGCGACCGCGTCGAGCATCAGGCGAGCTCTCCGGCCAGGGCCTCGAAGCGCTCGCAGATCACGCCGTCGACGCCCCAGCTTGCGAGCCGCCGCGCCTCGTCCGCGGTCGCGACCGGCCAGACGAGCACCATGTCCGCGCGCCGCCGCAGGTCGGCGACCGTCGCGGCGTCCAGCAGGCGCCGGTGGATCGACACGCCGTCGAGCCGGCGGCCGGCGAACCCGCGGCGGAGCGCCCGCAGCTGGCGGCGGCTGCCGACCGAGTGCACGATGCGCGGGCCGCGCAGCGCTCGCAGGAAGCGCCAGTTGCGCGAGCACACCGTGACCGGCCCCGGATGGCGTGCGAGCTCCGCCGCCAGCCGGCGGGGGAGGCGAGGGTCGAGGCCCTTGAGGTCGAGCATCAGCTCCGTGCCCGGCGACACTGCGGCCAACAGCTCGCGCAGCTCCAGCCGCGGCGTGCCGCGCGGCGCCAGGTACCAGCGATCCCACAGGACTCCCAGTGGGCCGAGGGTCTTGAGGTGTCGGACCTCGAGGCGCCCGGCGTAGAGGTGGACGTCAGCCTCGACGAGCCGTGCGCTCTGCGCCTCGGCGCGGCGCAGGATGGCCACGTCGTTGCCGGCCCGATGGGCGACGAGAAACGGCGGGCGCGTGACGGTCCGGGACATCTGAGGCGACTGTACTCGGACGCCGGCGGCGCTCGAACAGCGTCAGCGCGAGCAGCGCGAGCGACACCGCGAGCGCGCCGGCGAAGACGTCGAGCACGTAGTGGTTCGCGGTCGCGACGACCGCGAACGCCATCGCCGCGGGCATCGCGATCGCGAACCCGCGCAGCGCGGGGTTGCGCGTCGAGCGGAACAGCTCGATGCCCAGCATCAGATTCCAGCCCGCGTGGAAGCTCGGCATCGCCGCGTACTCGTTCACGAGCGCGGCGGGCAGGACCGTGCGGTACGCGCCCGCGTTGAGGGTGATCGTGTCGGTCAGGCCGGAGGGGGCCAGCCGCGGCGGCGCGACCGGGAACAGCGCGAATACGAGCAGCCCGATCGCGCCGGAGAGCAGGCACACGTTGCGCAGCCGGTAGTAGTGCGCCGGCGCGAGGTGGAAGAGCAGCACGCCGCCGACGATCAGCAGCGGCCAGTGGCCCCAGATGTAGAGCCCGTTCGCGGCGTCGACCAGCGTGCGGCTGCCGGTGACGACGGCCTGCACGGAGTCCTCGACGTCGATGCCGAGCAGCCGCTCCACGCGCATGACGTCGAGCGCGTTCGCCACCGCGCGCGGCACCGCGCCCTGGGTGAGCGCGCGCACGCCGAAATAGGTGAGGTAGGCGGCCAGGAACAGCGCCAGCTCGCGCCGTCCGCGGTGGGCCTGGGTGCGGGTTGTCGCGCTGGTCACCCCTCCCGGCTCCCGTCCAACGACTCGTACACGACCAGTGCGCGCATGGCGGCTCCTCTTGCGTTCGTGACATCGAGTCTCGCGTGCGCGCGCGCGAGCCGCATCGCTCGAAACCACGACTCCTTTCCGGTAGTTCCCCGCCCGGATCGGCGGCAGGGTCCGCTCGAACGCGCGCATCGCGCGCGCGAGGCTGCAGGCATGCGCACCGCTTCGCCCCTTCTCGCGCTCGCCGCGCTCGCGCTCGCGGCCTCGCCCGCGCGCGCCGACACGACGCTGGCGACCGGGCTTCCGGCGACGGTCAAGGTGTCGATGCGGGGCAACGCCATCGCCTGGAGCGCTGCCGCCGGGGCCGGGCGCTGGAAGCTCGTGATCGCGCGCGGCGGCGTGGCGTCGGACACGTCCGTCCGGCCGGCAAGCACGCCGTTCGACGTCGATCTCGGCGACGACGGCCACGGCCACCTGATCGCCACCTACTCGCGCTGCAGCCGGCCGCCGCGCGGCCTCGAGCGCCCCCGCGGGTGCGACGTCTACCGCTACGACGTCACCGCCGGGCGCGAGCGCCGCGTCCCGGGGCTCGGCGCCGGCAGCGCCTCGGACTATCTCCCGACCGCCTTCCACGGCCGGATCGCCTTCGCCCGCTCGGTCGCCGGCGGACCGGCGCGCCTGTACGCGCGCGCGCTCTCCGGCGGGCCGCTGCGCCGACTTCACGGCGGCCTCGCCAACCGCGACGACCGCACCGGCCCACGCAGCCTCGACCTCGGGGCGCGCGGCCTGGCGATCGCCTGGGTCGCTCGCGGCCCGGCCGGCCCCGACCTGGGCTACGGCGCCCAGGAGGTGCGCTGGGATCCGCTGCACGGCTCGCCGCGCCTGCTCGCGCGCTACATCCAGGGCGACATCAGCGGGACCGACGTCGTCGGCGTCACCGCCGCGGGCATCGGCGTGTTGTGGGGCGTCCAGGGCAACGGCGAGAACCCGAAGACGATGCTCTACCTCATCCCGCAGCTCGCGCAGTCCTCCGACAGCCGCGAGCTGACGTTCCCGATCGCGTCGGTCTCCGGCGACGGCTTGGAGCACGCGGTCGTGCTCACGCAGGACGGCTCCGTCGTGCTGCTCGACTCCGGAGGTACCTCATGACCGCTCTCAAAGACATCGAGCGCAGCGACGAGACGCTGCGCGAGGAGGCGCTCGATCGCCTCAAGAAGCGCCAGGACCTGCACGCGCACCTGCTCATCTACGTGATGGTGATGGCGCTGCTGTGGACGATCTGGGCGCTGACCATGCCCGGCGGGTTCCCCTGGCCGGCGATCGTCATGTTCGGCTGGGGCATCGGCGTGGTGATGAACGTCTGGGACGTCTACGCGCGCAGGCCGTTCACCGAAGAGGACGTCGAGAAGGAGATCAAGCGGCTGTCCCGAGGCTCCGCGCCAATTCGCCGACCGCTTCCGTGACCGAGGGCGTGAGCCCTTCGCCATGGCCGAAGTCCGCGCCCTCGATGGCGTAGACCTCGAGGCGTGCGGGCAGCCGGCCGAGGGCACGCGCCAGCTCGACCGCGTCGGCCACGCCGAAGCCGTGCGTGGATGCGGTGCGCGCGAGCGCGCCGGCGTTGCCGCGATGGATCGTGCCCGGCGGCGCGCCGGAGGTGCAGGCGTCGACGACGACCACATGCGGCTCGCCGTCCCACAGATCGAGCAGCCGTGCCGGCTCGTCCGTGCACACGCCGCCCGCCGCGCGGGCGACCGCCGGGCCGGCGCCGTCGTCGCGCCGCCAGGCGTTGCCGACGCCGATCACCTTCATCCGCGGTCGATCTCGAGCTTCAGGAAGTGCGTCGCGCAGGAGATGCACGGGTCGTAGCTGCGCACCGCCTGCTCGCAGCGCAGCTGCAGCTCGGCGTCCGACAGTTCGAGGTTGCGCTCCACGACGCCGCGCACGCTGTCCTCGATGCGCGCCTGATTCTGCGACGTCGGCGGCACGATCCGCGCGTCGAGGATGGTGCCGCCGGCATCGATCCCGTAGCGGTGCCAGAGCATGCCGCGAGGCGCCTCCGACCAGCCGCAGCCGCTGCCGGTTCGCGGCGGGACCGGGACGGCGGGCGCGCCCGGCTCCTGGTAGGCGGCGATGATCCGCAGCGCCTCGTCGAGCGCGAAGTACACCTCCACGGCGCGCACGACGATGCTGCGATACGGATTGCGGCAGACATGCTCCAGGCCCGCGGCGTCGGCCACGTCGAGGACGTGCTGCGGCAGCTTGTCGCGGTTGAGCGCCCAGCGCGCGAGCGGTCCGACCAGGTAGTTCTCGCCGGTGACGAGCCGCGAGTGCAGCGCCGTCGAGTGCTCGACGTGATGCTCGGAGAAGTGGTGCTCGTACTCGTCGGCCGCGATGTCGAGCCCCGTCGTGGTCACCAGCCGCCCCGACTCGATCGCGTAGCGGTCTTCCTCGCGCAGGGCCGCGAACACGAAGTCCTCCTCGAAGGACGGCGTCGGCAGGCCGGCGGTGAACGCGACCGCGTCGCGCGCGAAGTCGCGCGCGGTCTCCAGCTCGGTGACCGCGGTCGCCAGCTCGGCCTTCGTCGGCGCGCGATAGACGCCGCCGACGCGCATGTTGATCGGGTGGATCTCGCGCCCGCCGACGATCGTCATCAGGTGGTTGCCGGCCTTCTTGAGCGCGAGCGCGCCCTCCACCACCGACGCGTGGTCGCGCGCCATCTCGAACGCGCTCGCGTATCCGAGGTAGTCGGGCGCGTGGAGGAAGAACACGTGCAGCGTGTGGCTCTCGATCCACTCGCCGCAATACAGCAGCCGCCGCAGCTCGCGCACGAATCGCGGCACCTCGACGCCGCACGCCTCCTCGATCGCCTGCATCGCGCTGACCTGGTAGGCGACCGGGCAGATGCCGCAGATGCGCGCGGCGATGTCCGGCACCTCGGTGTAGCGGCGCCCGCGCAGGAACGCCTCGAAGAAGCGCGGCGGCTCGTAGATGCGCAGCCGCACGTCGTCGACCACGCCGTCGCGGATGCGGACGTTGAGCGCGCCCTCGCCCTCGACGCGCGCCAGCTCCTCGACGATGAACTCGCGATCAGCCATCGGCGAACGAGTAGAACGAGCGGTACAGGCGCACGACGTCGCGCTCCTGGAGACCATGGGCGGTCATCCAGGCGCCGAGCGAGGCGGGGTTGGGCGCCTCCATCGGCCCGAAGCAGCCGTAGCAGCCGCGGTCGTAGCTTGGGCACAGCGCGCCGCAGCCCGAGTGCGTGATCGGCCCCAGGCACGGCGTCCCGTGCGCGACCGTCACGCACACGTTGCCGTGCCGCTTGCAGTCCACGCACACGCTGTGCGAGTGCAGCGCGGGCGTGCGGTCGTTCAGGTAGGCGGAGATCAGCTCGAGCAGCTGGCCCTTGTCGGGCGGGCAGCCCTGCAGCTCGAAGTCGACGAGCACGTGCGCGCTCGTCGGCGTCGAGCGCTCGAGCGTCGAGATGTAGGCGGGGTGCGCGTAGACGAGCGAGACGAACTCGTCCACGGACGCGTTGTTGCGCAGCGCCTGGATGCCGCCGGCGTTCGCGCACGCCCCGATCGTCACGAGCCGCTTCGAGCGCGCGCGGATCTCGCGGATGCGTTTGGCGTCATGCTCGGTCGTCACCGAGCCCTCGACGATCGAGAGGTCGTACTCGCCGCGCACGTCGGTGCGCCCCGCCTCCAGGAAGTAGGCGATGTCGACGGCGCCGGCGACCGCCAGCAGCTCGTCCTCGCAATCCAGCAGCGAGAGCTGGCAGCCGTCGCAGGACGCGAACTTCCACACGGCCAGCGAGCGCATCAGAGCTCCGCCATCCGCATCAGCGGCTCGACCTGGTCGTGCCGGAAGACCGCGCCGTCGCGGCAGATCATGATCGGGCCGAGTTGGCAGTGCCCGCAGTGACCGGCGCCGCAGCGCATGCTGCGCTCGAGCGAGACCCAGATCGCGTCCGGCGCGACGCCGCGCTGGCGCAGCGCGGCCGCCGCGAAGCGCATCATCACCTCGGGCCCGCACACCATCGCGATCGTCTTGCGCTCGTCGAACGGGGCGTGTGCGATCAGCTTCGTGACGACGCCGACCGGCCCGTGCCAGCCCTCCGCCGGCACGTCGACGATCACCTGCGCGCCCCACTCGTCGAGCTCGTCGGTGTACAGCAGGTCCGCGGGCGTGCGGGCGCCGTAGAGGACGAACAGGCGCGCGCGGTCGCGCAGCGCGTAGATCACGGGGCGAAGCGGCGCGAGCCCGATCCCGCCGGCGACGAGCACGACGTCCGAGCCATCGGCTTCGTCGACCGGCCATGCGTTGCCGTACGGCCCGCGCACGCCGATCGTCTCCAGCTCGCAGAGCGCGCGCGTGGCCGAGCCGACGATCCGGATCGTGTGCTGGGCGCCGCCGTCGATCGCGCTGACCGAGATCGGCGCCTCGCCGGCGCCGAATGCGTACAGCATCCCGAACTGCCCGGGCGCGTACTGCGGGCCTCCGTCGAGCCGCAGCGTCCACGTGTCGTGCGTCTCGCGGTGGCGCGAAGTCACCGCGACGGAGGCGGGCAGCAGTGCGGTGCCGTCGGTCATTGGCCGCCGTAGAGGTCGAGCAGGCGAAGGCGTGAGTCGCGCAGGCGCTCTCCGAAGACCGAGGCGAGCAGCTTCAGCAGCCCGTAGCCGAGTGCCGGGTCGGCGTCGCACTTGCCGCGCAGGCACTTCCCGTCGAGCACGATCAGCCGCGCGGTCGTGACGGCGCGCGCGCCGAACACGTTGATGTGCGGCTCCACCAGCCAGGACCAGCCGAGCGGGTCGGCCCGCCCCAGCGTCTCGACCGTGACCTCGCCGCGGCCGGGCACGCGCGTCACGATCGCCACCTCGCCCTCGCGCACGACGTGGAACGCGTCCGCGGCGTCGCCCTCGCGCATGATCTCCTGCCCGGGCTGGTACACCACGTTGCGCGCGCAGCCGGCGATCGTCTCGCGATGCTCCGGCGTGAGCGCCGCGAGGCCCGGCAGCTCCTCCATCAGGTCACTCAGCGTCCGCACGGATCGCGGCCACCTCCTCGGTGATGTCGATCGCGACCGGGCACCAGGTGATGCAGCGCCCGCAGCCGACGCAGCCCGACGTGCCGAACTGGTCGATCCAGGTGGAGAGCTTATGCGTCATCCACTGGCGGTAGCGCGAGCGGGTGGAGCGGCGCACGCTGCCGCCGTGCATGTAGGAGTGCTCGAGCGTGAAGCACGAGTCCCACACCCGCGTCCGCTCGGCCTCCGATCCGGTCAGGTCGGTCGTGTCCTCGACCGTCGAGCAGAAGCACGTCGGGCACACCATCGTGCAGTTGCCGCAGCTCAGGCAGCGGTCGGCGACCTCGGCCCAGCGTGGGTGGTCGGGATTGTCCTGCAGCAGCTCGCGGATGCCGTCGGTGTCGAGCGACCGGCCCATCGACGCGGCGGTGCGCTCGCTCTGCTGCTCGGACTCGCGCTCGTCCTCGGGCGCGGCCGGCGCGCACGGCAGGGCGGCCAGCACCTCCTCGCCGCGCTCGCTTCCCGCCTCGGCGAGGAAGCGGTCGCCGAGCTCGGTCAGCGCGAGGTCGAAGCCCTGTGTCGCGCGCGGCCCGGTGTCCATCGAGACGCAGAAGCAGGTGCCGCCGGCGCGCGCGCAGTGGACGGCGACGAAGAACGCGTCGCGCCGGCGCGCGGCGTAGTCGGGCTCCACGTGGTCTCCGTCCATGAACACGCGATCCTGGATCGCCACGGCGGCCAGGTCGCACGCGCGCACGCCCAGGAACGCGTAGCGCGGCACCTCGGTCGCCGCCGGCTCCGGCGCCTCGCCGCGCGTCACCCGCCAGACGTGCAGCGCGGGCGGGAAGAGGAAGCGCTTGAGCGAATCGTGGCCGACGGCGTGCGCGAACAGCGCGTCGCCGCCGGAATGCTCGAGGCGGAACGTGCCGCCGTCCTGCACGTCGATCCAGCCGGCCGGCAGATCCTGCGCCGAGTCGATCTCGTCGTAGGCGATCGAGCCGGAGCGCACGCGCGGGCCGATCACCGTGTAGCCGCGCTCGCGCAACGCCGCGATCAACGCGTCCAGGTCAGCTCGGGCGAGCGTGACGGGCACGGTGCGCACGCTACGGCAGCGAGCGGCGGACGTCGAGGGGATCCGCCGCAACCGGTCGGCGGGAGACTACGGATCCGGTCCGCGTGCGGACGGCTAGACGCTCGCGCGGTGCGCCCCGATGCGCGCAGGCGCAGATCGCGGTCTGCTGAGGTCGTGCGCCGGCCGCTCACCCTGCTCGTCGCCGCCGCGCTGCTCATTGGCGTCCCGGCTTCCGCGCGGGCCGCGATCGATCATGGCCCGGTCTCGTATCTACGCGCGCAGGCCGCTGCCGCCGCGCCCGAGGACGTGCTGCACACGGCCGAGGGCTACGCGATCGGCATGAGCCTGGCGCAGGAGTACGCGGGCGAAGCCGCGCGCGAGCAGTCGGTGCTCACCACCTTGGACGGGCTGCTCCACGGCTCCGAGCTCGCGTACCTGCACGTCATCATCGAGACCCCGCAGAAGGTGGCGGACGACTGCGGCTCCCCGGACGCGGTCGCGTGTTATGGCGATGACACGATCGTGCTCCCGGGCGAGCAGGTGGCCGGCGGGCCGCCCTTGCCGTTCCTGCTCGCTCACGAGTATGCGCACCACATCCTCGCGCACCGCCGCAACGATCCGTGGTTCGCGAGCGACTGGGGCTCGAAAGGCTGGGCGTCGGCCGTGCGCGTGTGCCCGGCGGTGCGGACCGGACAGCTCTTCCTCGGGTACTGGACGATCCCCGCCGAGGCGTACGCCGAGAGCTACGCGACGATGCTCTTCCCGGCGAAGAACAGCGTCGGTACTGCGCAGATCAAGAACGGCGCGGTCACCACCGCCAAACTCGCGCCGGCCGCGTCCGCGCGCATCGCCGGCCTCACCTATCGCTCCACCACGATCACCGCGGATCCGCACATGGGCGGAGTCATCGCCGTGCCATGTCCCGCCGGGATGACCGCGATCGGCGGAGGCGTTGAGACCGCGCACACGCTGGACGCCTACCTGCTCGACTCCCATCCCACCAACGGGCGCAGCTGGGAGGTCAGCGTGGGCAATTCCGCCGACGTCGCCGAGCAGATCACGGCGTGGGCCGTCTGCGCGAAGGTCGAGGGCGGCGCGCCGAAGGCCGCAGCGTCGGCAGCACGGATGACCCACCAGTTCCGGCTGCCCCGCTGACACGCCGGACACGACGGCTGGGCCCGCCCGGCGCGGGTGCGGCGACGTCGCGCTAGACCGGCTCGCCGGCGCTGAGCCGGACGACGGCGAGCCAGAAGTCGTCGATCGCGTGGATGGCCTCGATGAAGGCCGCGAGTCCGACCGGCTTCTGGATGTAGGCGTTGGCATGGAGGTCGTAGGCGGCCTCGATGTCGTCGGGCGCGTCGGAGGTCGTCAGCACGATCACGGGGATCGCCTTGAGCGCGGCGTCGGACTTGATCTCGGCGAGCAGCTCGCGCCCGTTCTTGCGCGGGAGGTTGAGGTCGAGCAGGATCAACTCCGGGCGCGGAGCGCCGGCGAAGCGACCCTCGCGCTGCAGGAACGCCGTGACCTCGTCGCCGTCGCGGACGTGGTGGATCGTGCTGGCGATGCGCGCTCCGGCGAACGCCTCGATGGTCAGCTCGGCGTCGGACGGGCTGTCCTCGGCGAGCAGGATCTGGATCGGCTTCGGCATCATCAGGCCTGGCCCGACCGGTCGGCGAGGAGGAACGAGAACACGCTTCCGCGCACCGGAGCGGCGTCGACCCAGATGCGCCCGCCGTGCTGCTCGACGATCTTCTTGCAGATCGCGAGCCCGATGCCGTGGCCGCCGTACTTGCGCGGCTCCAGCCGCTGGAAGACGCGGAAGATCCGCTCGCGGTGGCGGGGCTCGACCCCGATCCCGTTGTCGGCGATCGAGATCCGCCATGCGCCGTCGTCGCGCGCGGCCGAGACGTGGACGGCCGGATCGTCGCGGTCGGCGAACTTGACCGCGTTGCCGATCAGGTTCTGCAGCAGCCGGCTGAGCAGCACGCGGTCGCCGGCGACCTCGGGCAGTGGATCGCAGGTCAGCTGGGTGGACGATTCCTGCAGTTGCGCGCCGAGCGCGTCGCGGACCTCGTCGATCAGCTCGTCGAGCCGCACGCGCTGGTGGAGCGGCCCGCCTTCGCCGATCTTGGAGTAGTCCAGCAGCGAATCCATGATCGCGCGCATCCGCGTGACGCCGGAGACGATGTGATGCAGATAGCGGTCGGCCTGCTCGTCGAGCCGGCCGCGGTAGCGGGTCTCCAGCAGCTCCGAGAAGCCGCCGATCGCGCGCAGCGGCTCCGAGAGGTCGTGGGAGACCGCGTAGGCGTACTCGCTCAGCTCGGTGTTGGAGCGCGCGAGCTCGGCGTTGACGTTGCGCAGCTGCCGCTGGGCCTCGTGGCGCTCGGTGATGTCCTGCATCTGCGAGACGAACTGCAGCGGCTCGCCGGCGCCGTCGCGTACCAGCGAGACGTTCAGCAGGACCCGGACGATGTGACCGTCGGCGTGGAAGTAGCGCTTCTCGATCTGGTAGGTCTGCAGCTCCCCGGCGAGCATCGCCTGCACCTGGCCGAGGTCGGCCTGGAGATCTTCGGGATGGGTGATGTCCTGGAGGGTCATCGGCAGCAGCTGCTCGCGCGGGTAGCCGAGGATGTCGCAGAGCGCCTGGTTGACCTGGACCCAGTGGCCGTCGGGCGCGACGATCGCCATGCCGATGGCGGCGAACTCGAACGCGCCGGCGAACCGTTCGCGCGACTCGCGCAGGGCCTCCTCGGCGCGCTTTCGCTTGCTGGTCTCGTGCACGACGGTGGAGACGTACAGGCCCTGCGGGGTCTCCACGGGCGCGAGGCTGATCTCGACCGGGAACTCGCTCCCGTCGCGCCGCAGCCCGAACAGCTCGATGCGCTCCCCCATCCGCCGGGGGACCGCGTCGACCTGGTAGGCGTCGCGGAGGGATGCGTGGCCGCGGCGCAGGCGCTCCGGGACGAGCTGCTCGACCGCGACGCCGTGCAGCTCGCCGCGCGCGTAGCCGAACGATCGCTCGGCCTGCGCGTTGGCGAGCGCGATCCGCCCGTCGCCATCCACCACCAGCACGGCGTCGGCGACGGCCCTGAGCAGGATCTCGAAGCGCTCCTCGAGGGTCTCGGATCCGGTGCCGGCGGCGGTCATGGCGCGGGCCTCGGGTTGGCGCGCACGATCTCCTCGGCGAGCGCCTCGAGCTCGGCCCGGACGTACGGCTTCTGCAGGTACGCGACGATCCCGCGCCCGGCGAGGCGCACGCGCAGGTCGTCGGTGCTGAAGGCGCTGCAGATCACGATCGGCGTCTGCGGGCCGAACCGCCCCAGCTCGAGCACCACCTCTTCGCCCACGAGCTCGGGCATGACCTGATCGAGCAGTACGAACGTCAGGTCGTTCCCGCGCTCGCGGATGATCCGCAGCGCCTCGGCGCCGTCCTCGGCCGTGACGGCGTCGAATCCGAGCGTGTCGAGCATGCGCGCGACGATGCGCCGGACGATCTCCTCATCGTCGGCGACGAGGACCAGCCCGCGGCGCTCGGCCGGCGCCGCGTCCGCTACCGGCGCCTGATCCACCGGCGCGGCGGCGGCCGGGATCAGCACGGTCACGGTCGTCCCCTCGCCCGGCTGCGTCGCGACGTGGATCGCGCCCGCGTGTGCCCTCACGATCCCGTGGACGGCGGCGAGCCCGAGCCCGCGGCCGGTGAAGCGCGTGCTGAAGAACGGCTCGAACATCTTCGCCTGCGTCCCCGCGTCCATGCCCTCGCCGCTGTCGATCACCTGCAGCCGGGCGAAGCGGCCCGGCCGCAGGTACTCGGCGAGGTGATAGCCGGAGAGGTCGGCACGGTCGACGTCGACGCCGTCGGCGCGCAGCTCCACCTCACCCGGCGCCTCGCCGATCGCTTCGGCGCCGTTGGTGACCAGGTTGAGGATCACCTGACGCAGCTGCGTCGCGTCCGCGCCGATGTTCGGCGTGTCCGGCGCCACCGCCGTGGAGACGGTCACGCTCGCCGGGAGCGACGTCCGGCTGAGCTCGCTCAGCTCGCTCACCAGCTCGGCGACGTGCAGCGTCTCAACCACCATGCGGCCCCTGCCCGTGTACGCGAGCATCTGCCGCACGAGCTCGGCGCTCCTGGTCGCGGCGATCTCGACCTGCTCCAGCGGCCCGCGGATGCGCGCGTCGTCGTCGAGCGTCGCGAGCGCGATGCCGGTGTTGCCGAGGATGACGGTCAGCAGGTTGTTGAAGTCGTGGGCGACTCCGGAGGCCAGCACGCCCAGGGCTTCGAGCTTCTGGCGCTCGGCATGCTCGACATGCAGCGCCTGCTGCGCCTGCTGCGCCTGCAGCTCGGCCTCGCGCAGCGCGCGCTCGGCCTGGCGGCGCTCGATGGCGTAGCGGACCGCCTGGACCGTCGCCGCCCGGCTGGCGTGCTCCTTGACGAGATAGTCCTGCGCACCGAGCTGCAGCGCGCGCAGCGCGAGCGCTTCGTCCTCGCGCGCGGTCATCAGCACGACGGGCACCGCGGGCGCGCGCTCGAGAACCTGCTCCAGACCCTCCAGCCCCGAGCTGTCGGGCAACCCGAGGTCGAGCAGGATGCACGCCGGCGTCGAGCGCTCCAGCGCCTCGAGCCCCTCCCGCAGAGAGAAGGCCTGCTCGACCCGGAAGTCGTCCGGCCGGCCGGTGCGCAGCGCCTCGCGCAGCAGCAGCCCGTCGCTCTCGCTGTCCTCGATCAGCAGCAACGGCCAGTCATGCACGACCGACACGGGACGTTCGCGCGACTGTGTCAACTCCGGTCTCCCTCTCCGCCGGGGTGGGCGGCCACGCTGACCCGATCGCGCCCGCCGGCCTTTGCGGTGTACATGGCTCGATCGGCGCCGGCCAGCATCTCGGTGAGTGAGCCGGCAGCGGACCGCTCGTCGATGATGGCGATCCCGACGCTGGCGCTGATCTGCAGGCCGCGCGCCGCGCTCGGGAGCGGGGTCGCCCGGACCGCGGCCAGGATCTTCTCGCCGACTCGAGCGGCCTTGGCCGGCGTCGCGCCTCCGAGCAGGATCACGAACTCGTCGCCGCCGAACCGGGCGAGCACGTCACCGGCGCGCACGCGCGCACCGCGTTCAGTCCCTCCAGCCCGGCGCTGTCGGGCAGCCCGAGATCGAGCAACACGCAGTCCGGCGCCGAGTCGCGCAGGATCGTGAGCCCCGCGTCGAGCGTGAACGCCTGCTCCACGCGAAACTCGTGCTCGCGACGGCGCTCCAGCGACTCGCGAAGCAGCACGCCGTCGGACTCGCTGTCATCGATCAGCAGGACGTGCGTCGTCATAGGACCGTCGATGGGTACCCCGTTCGTGGGTCGCAACTAGACGCTCAACATCTCATCGAGGGATTCCCCAGACCGGGCGACTCGGGTCCGGCCGGGCGGCGGCGCGCCCGGCCCGGACCGAGTCGGCTACGCGCGGGCGCTGACCGGCGCCATCACGCGGGCGGCCAGCTCGACGAGCCGGTTCGAGTAGCCCCACTCGTTGTCGTACCAGGCGATGACCTTCACCTGGGTGCCGTCGATCACGGTCGTCAGCGGCGCGTCGAAGATCGCCGAGTACGGCGACTTGACGATGTCGCTGGAGACGATCGGGTCCTCGCTGTAGGCGAGGATGCCGGCCAGCGACCCGCGGTCGGCGCGCTCGGCGAACGCGGCGTTGATCTCTTCGACGCTGGTCGGGCGCTCGGTCTCGACGGTCAGGTCGACGATCGAGCCGGTCGGCGTCGGGACGCGCACCGCGTAGCCCTGCAGGCGGCCGGCGAGCTCGGGGATCACGAGGCCGAGCGCCTTGGCGGCGCCGGTCGAGGTCGGCACGAGATTCACGGCGGCGGCGCGGGCGCGGCGCAGGTCCTTGTGCGGCGCGTCGTGCAGGTGCTGGTCGGACGTGTAGGCGTGGATCGTCGTCATCAGGCCGTGCAGGATCCCCACGGTGCCGTGCAGCACGCCCGCCACCGGGGCGAGGCAGTTCGTGGTGCACGATGCATTCGTGATGATGTGGTGCCGCTCCGGGTCGTATACGTGGTCGTTGACGCCGAGCACGATGTCGGCGTCCGCGGGCGTGCTGCCCTTGATCGGCGCCGAGAGGATGACCTTGCTCGCGCCGGCCTCCAGGTGCAGCGCCGCGTCGGCGTGCGTGCGGAACTTGCCGGTCGACTCGATCACCACGTCGACCTCGAGGTCGTCCCAGGGGAGGTTCTCGGGGTTGCGCTCGGCGAGCGCGCGGATGGCGACGTCGCCCGCGTGGAGCATGCCGTCCTCGGCGCGGACCTTGCCGGGGAACCGGCCGTAGATGGAGTCATAGGCGAGCAGATGAGCGAGGGTCGCGGAATCCGCGACGTCGTTTACGGCGACGATCTCAAGCTCAGAGCCGGATTCGACGGCGGCGCGGACGAAGCCGCGCCCGATGCGGCCGAAGCCGTTGATGGCGATACGAGTGGACATGCGGCGAAGCTACGGGGCTCCTGATCGAACGGCATCGGGGCACTTCACTGACGCGGATCAGTAGTTCTTCACGGCGACAGGAGGCGCCTGCGCGACCACAATCGCCGCCATGTCGACCGTCGCCGCCACCCGTTACGTCTATGACTTCGCCGACGGCTCGCGCGACATGCGCGTGCTGCTCGGTGGCAAAGGTGCCAACCTCGCCGAGATGACGCGCGTGCTCGGGCCCGAGCTCGTTCCCGCCGGCTTCACCATCACCACCGAGGCATGCGTCGCGTTCATGCTCGCAGGCCGGGAAGAGCCGACTGGGCTGGCCGAGCAGGTCGCCGAGGGCATCGCGCGGCTCGAGGAGCACTCGGGCCGCCAGCTCGGCGATCCCCAGGACCCGCTGCTGGTGTCGGTGCGCTCCGGCGCGCGCGACTCGATGCCGGGCATGCTCGAGACGATCCTCGACCTCGGGCTCAACGACTCCTCGGTCGAGGGCCTCGCGCGCACGACCGGCAACGAGCGCTTCGCGTGGGACTCCTACCGCCGCTTCGTGCAGATGTTCTCCGGCGTCGTCTGCGACGTGCCCGGCGAGCGGTTCGAGGAGGTGCTCAAGAACGCCCGCCAGAAGGCCGGCGCACGCGAGGACCGCGATCTCGACGTGGCCGCGCTCAAGGACGTCACGCACCGCTTCCGCACGCTGCATGAGGCGCACACCGGCGAGCCGTTCCCGCAGGACCCGCGCGAGCAGCTGCGCCAGGCGATCCACGCCGTGTTCGACTCCTGGCTCGGCGATCGCGCCGTCCACTACCGCCGGATCAACCACATCCCGGACGACTGGGGCACGGCGGTCAACATCCAGCAGATGGTGTTCGGCAACCGCGGCACCTCGTCGGCGAGCGGCGTCGCGTTCTCGCGCGACGAGGTCACCGGCGCCCCCGAGCCGAGCGGCGACTTCCTGCTCGACGCGCAGGGCGAGGACGTCGTGTCCGGCGTGCGGACGCCGCGCCCGCTGCATGAGCTGCACGAGCTGATGCCGGAGGCGCACGATCAGCTGCTGGGCATCATGCGCACGCTCGAGGCGCACTACGGCGACATGCAGGACACCGAGTTCACGGTGGAGCAGGGCCGGCTGTACATGCTGCAGACCCGCAACGCCAAGCGCCCGGCGCAGGCCGCCGTCCGCTTCGCGGTCGACTCCGTCGACGAAGGCCTGCTCACCCGCGAGCAGGCGCTGGCCACGATCGACGCGAACGCGCTCGACGCGCTGCTGCACCCGACGTTCGACCCCGACGCCGACTTCACGATCCTCGCCCGCGGCGTGGCCGCGTCGCCGGGCGCCGCCAAGGGCGAGATGGTGTTCACCGCCAAGGAGGCCGTCGACGCCGCCGCCTCGGGCCGCTCGGTGATCCTCGTGCGGCCGTTCACGGAGGCCGACGACGTCGCCGGCTTCCACGCCGCCAGGGGCATCCTCACGTCCGAGGGCGGCAAGGCCTCGCACGCGGCGCTGGTCGCGCGCGGCATGGGCCGGCCGGCCGTGGTCGGCGCCGGCACGCTGGAGATCGACGTGCACGCCCGCGTCATCCGCGTCGACGGCGAGATCGTCGCCGGCGCCGGGCACGTGCTCGCGATCAACGGCAGCACCGGCGAGGTCACGGTCGACGACGTGCCGCTCGTCGAGGCCAAGCGCAGCGAGCGCTTCGAGCGCGTGCTCGGCTGGGCCGACGAGATCCGCACGCTCGGCGTGCGTGCGAATGCGGACACGCCGGCCGACGCCGCCAAGGCGATCGAGCACGGCGCCGAGGGCATCGGCCTGTGCCGCACCGAGCACATGTTCATGGCCGCCGACCGCCAGCCGAAGATGCGGGCGATGATCATGGCGCGCACGATCGAGGAGCGCCGCGCCGCGCTGGGTGAGCTGCTGCCGCTGCAGCAGCAGGACTTCGAGGGCCTGTTCGCGGCGATGCCCGGGCTGCCGGTCACGATCCGGCTGCTCGACCCGCCGCTGCACGAGTTCCTGCCCGATCGCGTCGAGCTGGCCCAGCGCGTCCAGCGGGCGCGCGACGTCGCGGCGCTGAGCCCCGCGCAGGCACCGGAGCTGGCCGCGCTCGAGCAGGAGCTCGACCTCGTGCTGCGCATGGGCGAGGTCAACCCGATGCTCGGCACGCGCGGCTGCCGCCTCGGCATCGTGCACCCGGAGATCTACGAGATGCAGGTCGAGGCGATCTTCCGCGCGGCCAAGGCGGCCAAGCAGCCGCCGAAGCTCGAGGTCATGATCCCGCTGGTCGACTTCACCGGCGAGCTCAAGACGATGCACGACATGGTGACGCGCATCGGCGACCGCTATGGCCTGCGCGAGAGCGAGGACTACATTGTCGGCACGATGATCGAGCTTCCGCGCGCCTGCTTCATCGCCGACCGGCTTGCCGAGCAGGCGGAGTTCTTCTCCTTCGGGACGAACGACCTCACGCAGACGGCGCTCGGGTTCTCGCGCGACGACGTCGAGGCCGGCTTCGTGCCCGCGTACATCGACCAGCGGATCATCGACCGCTCGCCGTTCGAGTCGATCGACGAGAAGGGCGTCGGCGCGCTGGTGGAGATCGCGGTCCGCAACGGGCGCGCCGGCCGCCCGGACATCGAGCTGGGCGTCTGCGGCGAGCACGGCGGCGACCCGGACTCGATCCAGTTCTTCCACCGCGTCGGGCTCGACTACGTGTCGTGCTCGCCGTACCGGCTCCCGATCGCACGCGTCGCGGCCGCGCAGGCCGCTCTGTGAGGCTCCAGCTCGTCCCCGTCGGCGAGCTGGACCCCGAAGGCTTCGACAGCGTGCTCTCGTCGCACGCTGCCGAAGTCCTGCACCAAGCGGAGCGGCTGGCGCGCAAGGAGCTCGCCGGCCGCCGCATCTGGAACGTCAACTCCACCTCTCGCGGCGGCGGCGTCGCGGAGATGCTCGTCACCGTGCTGGCCTACGCCCGCGGCGCCGGCGTCGACGCCCGCTGGGCGGTGATCTGCGCGGACGCCGAGTTCTTCGCGATCACCAAGCGCATCCACAACCGGCTGCACGGGATCCCCGGCGACGGCGGGCCGCTGGGCGACGCCGAGCGCGGGCACTACGAGGCGTCGCTGGCGCCCAACGGCGGGGACTTCCTCACGCTGCTGGCGCCCGGCGACATCGTGATCCTGCACGACCCGCAGACGGCGGGGCTGATCCCGCTCGTGCGCGCGGCCGGGCATCCGGTCGTGTGGCGCTGCCACGTCGGGCTCGACGTGGCGAACGACCTCGCGCGCTCCACCTGGAGCTTCCTCAGCCCTTACGTCACCCAGGCCGACGCGTACGTCTTCTCGCGCGAGGCTTTCGTGTGGGACGAGCTCGACCCTGCGCGGCGGTTCATCATCGCGCCGTCGATCGACGTGTTCGCTCCCAAGAACGCCGAGCTGGAGCCGAGCGTGGCGGACGCGATCCTGACCGCCTCGGGGGTGCGCGCCGGCCACGACGGGGCAGCGCGCTTCCGCCGCATGGACGGCAGCGACGGGCAGGTCCTCGCCCGCGCCCAGATGTCGGAGGACAGGCCGCTGACCGCCGCCGACCGCTACGTGCTCCAGGTCTCGCGCTGGGACTCGCTGAAGGACCCGCTCGGCGTGGTCGAGGGCTTCGCCCGCCACGTCGTAGGGCACTCGGACGCCCACCTCGTCTGCGCCGGCCCCGACGTCACGGCGGTCGCCGACGACCCCGAGGGCGCGGCCGCGCGCGATCGCGTGCGCGAGCGGTTCCTCGGCACGCACTCGCTGATCGACTACTTGGCGCTGCTCGAGCGGCTGCTCTGATCCAGCCGGCGCGGCGGCGGCAGTTGCGGGGCCGCGGCCAGCGTCATCACGAACCCGTCCTCGGTCCGCCACCAGCCTCGCGTCGCGACGCCCTCGCGCGTCCAGTCGACGAGCAGCGGCCTCCACCCGCCGGCGGCGGGAGCGTCCGGCAGGCTCACCACCGCGGCCCGCACGTCGAGCCGCAGGCCTTCGCGGCGGACCTTGGCGGCCGCCTCCTTCGCCGTCCAGGCCAGGTTGGGATCGAGCCCGCGCTCCTCGGGCGCCAGCCAGTCGCGCACGAAGGCCGGCGAGCGCGGCTCGAGCAGCTCGAGATCGCAGCCGACGACGCACGGCGCCGAGGCGACGGCCGCCAATGCGCGTCCGGCGCGGTGGCTGAGCGAGATCGAGACCGGCGCGGGGGCGCCGTCGAGCCACGCGTCGGGCGCCCCGTCGGCGGCGGCCAGCACCTCGATGCGGGCGGGCTCGGCCCCGAGCCACGCGGCCAGCGCGGCCTTTGCCGTCCAGCGCCCCAGCCGCCAGTCCTCGCGCCGCTTGGGCGTGCGCAGCGCGGCGTGCACGACACGCTCGCGCTCTCCCAGCCAGGCGTCGCCGTCCGCGACGTCAGCCGACGAGCGGGTGAGCCAGCCGATCGCCATCGTGCGCGTCCTCGGCTCCCCGTCGCATGCCGCGCTCGACTGCCTCGATCAGCGCGGGCCGCAGCGCGGCGGCCTCGATGACCCGGTCGACGGAGCCCATGCGCACCGCGCGCTCGACGCTGTGCGCGCGATCGAAGCGGTCCGCGAGCTCGCCCATCTTCTCGGCGCGCACGGCCGTCCACAGCCGCTCGCGCTCGGCGCGCAGGGCGGCGCGCTCGGCGCCCTCGGCCGCCTCGGCCCGCGCGTCGAGCTCGCGCACGCGCTCGTCCTCGCGGGTCGCGGTGTCGACCTCGCGCGCGAACACGACCGCGGCGGCGGCCGAGCCGCCGATCACCGAGGCGCGCGCGCCGTCGACGGCGATCGTCTCGAGCCCCTCGTTGAGCCGGCGCGAGAACACCACGAACGCGCCGCCGTGGTAGCGGGAGATGACGCAGAAGACGATCGGGCCGCGGAAGTTGACGACCGCGCGGCCGATCTCGGCGCCGAACTCGAGCTGCAGCTCGCGCATCGACTCCGGCGAGCCGTCGAAGCCCGCGAGGTTCGCGAGCACGACCACGGGCACGCGCCCGCTGGCGGCGTTGATGGCGCGGGCGACCTTCTTGGCCGAGCGCGGGAACAGCGTGCCGGAGGTCCACTGCTCGGGACCGTCGGCCGGAAGCACGCCGACCCGGTCGAGCGGGTGCGACTCGAACCCGAGCATGGCGACCGGCCAGCCGCCCAGGTGCGCGTGCCAGACGACCGCGGCCTGGCCGCCGTCCATGTCCATCCAGCGTTCCAGCGGGCGCCGGTCGGCGTCGGCGACCGCGCGCATGACCGAGCGGATGTCGAACGGCAGCTTGCGCTCCGGGTTGGCCGTGTCCGACAGGATCTCGCCGACGCTGCCGAGCGCCGAGCCCGGGGCGGCGTGCGGGGCCGAGCGCACGTCGCGCTCGACCGGGTCGGCGGTCACGGCGCGGCGCGGGAAGCGCTCGCCGGGCGCGACGTAGGTGTGCTCGTAGTGCTCGAGCAGGATGCGGCACGCCTCCGCGAGGTCCGGAGCCCAGTACTGGGCCTGCCCGTTGGGCCCCATGATGCGGTCGTAGCCGCCGATGCCGAAGTTGTCCTCCGCGGAGACGCCGCCGGCGAAGTCGAGCGCCTGCTTGCCGGTCAGCACCATCGCGCTCGCGGGCGTCATGACCAGGATGCCGCGCGTGTGCATGAGCATGGTCGCCTCGGCGTTCCAGTACGGCTGCGCGCCGACGTTGATGCCGGTGACGACGACGTTGATCTCCCCGCCGGCCTGCGTGAACTCGATGATCCGCCGCAGCACGGCCGCGATCCAGTCCATGTTCTCGGTTCCGGAGTCCATCGCGATCCGCGCTCCCGCCGAGAGCGCGAACCACTCGAGCGGCACGCCGAGCTCCTCGGCCAGGTCGAGCGCCGCGATGATGCGCCGGCACTCGGGCTCGGCGAGCGAGCCGAGCGCCTTCGTCGGGTCGCCGAGCAGCGCGACGCGGATCATGCCCTCGGGGTAGCGGGCGGTCTGCGTGCTGGCGACGCCGACGACGATGCCGGCGTCGTTGCGGCCGGGCGGGCGGTCGACTTCGACCAGGCGCCCCTCCTCGTCGAGGTCGTGCTCGCTGAACCCGCCGGGAAGCAGGTGGACGAGCTCGGACGGGTGCATGGTGCCGCGCCGGCGCGCCTGGATCACACGCCGCGCGCCCTCGTCGAGCGGTTGCACCGGGTGCGTGGGCGGATCGTCGATCTCGACCACGACGCCGTGGCTCGCGGGCGCGAAGAAGCGCAGGACACGCTCGTGCAGGCTGCCGTCGGGCTCGCGCAGCCGGCCGTCGACGAGCGTCATCTCGATGCCGAGGCCGCCCGCCGCGCGGGCGTGGCGGGCGATCACCGCGCCGACCTCTTCGGGATGGACGTCGATCGGCGGCCAGGCGTACATCAGCACGCGGTTCCACAGCAGCCGCTCGCGGGCCGGACGGCCGGCCTGGGCGGTGCGGATCGCGTCGAGCGCCTCGTCGAGCATCCGCTCGAGCTCCGGCAGCGCGACGACCTCGCCGGCCTCCCCGTGCACGGGCGTCAGGTCGCGCACCTCGGCGACCGCGAACAGGCGGTGGTCGGCGGGGTTCGAGCGGGCGGTGGCGTGCAGCAGATAGACGTCCTCGGCCGACGGCAGGCGCTCGAGCTCGAACTCCGACAGGCGCCACAGCCGCAGCCGCTCGGCCATCTCGGGGTGCAGCCCGCGCAGCGGCTCGTCCTCGACGCCGGCGTTGAACGTGAACACGTCGACGGCCGACATGCCGCGGCCGCCCTCGGGGTTGCAGAGCGCGAACACGACGCGCTCGACCGCGGGCGGGAGCCCGGCCGCCGCGACGCGGCCGGCGAGCTCGGCGGCGAGCTGCTCGCGGGTCAGGCCCACCGGCGCCCATGTGTAGATGTCGGCCACCAGCGGCTCGTCGCCGGCGGCCAGCGGGACGAGCGCCGCGAGCGCGGCGTCGAGGCCGCCGGACTCCACGAACGTCGCGGCGAGCCGGCGGCCGTTGTAGCGGCTGAGGGCGAACGGCCCATCGAAGCTGAACGGGTCCAGCTCGTGCACCCGGTAGAAGCGCGACGTCATCGTCTCCAGCAGCGCGGCGCGCAGCGCGGGCCCCGCCTCCGCCATGCGCGCGGTCAGCAGCGGGGCGAGCACGCGCGGGCACTCGACCAGCGCGCGCACGGGCTCGCGGCGGCGCGGGTCCGCGGCGAGCGCCGCCAGGTGCGCGTCCATCTGGTCGTAGACGGCGTCGCGCGCGGCGGTGGCGAGCGGGGCGTCGATCGCCGTCGAGCGCAGCTCGCGCGCCCGCTCGGCGACCGCCTGGTCGCGGCCCTCGGTCGCGTCCTCGAGCTGGTCGAGCACGTCACGCAGGCCGGGCTCGGCGGCGGGCGCGGCGAGGCGGCGGTCGAGGATCGCCAGCACGAGCGCGCGCGCGGCGCCTGGGCGCTGCTGCGACAGGAACAGCCGGTAGCACGCGTTCTCGAGCATCGCGGTGCGGTCCAGCGACTCGACGCCGTAGTACGCGAGCGTGCGCTCGAGCTGGGCGACGAAACGCTCGGGGAGGCGTTCGGCGACGGCGTCGAGCGAGCGCAGGAAGGCGTTCAGGTGCTCTCGCGGGCTGCGGGCCGCGTCGGCGTCGGCGGCCTCGGTGCGCGGCCGGGTGAGCGCGCTCAGGTCGGCGAAGAGGCGCAGGAGCTTCAGCTCGGCGCCGCCGAGGTCGGCGCGCAGCATGCGGTCGAGCTCGTCGTGCGGCAGGTCGTAGCCGAGCATCATCCACTCGAGCCGCTGCAGGTCGCCGGGGGCGGGGGCGGAGGGGAACGTCACGCGCTCGCCGGTGGGAACGACGACGGCGCCGTCGAGCGGGTCGAGGCGGATGAGCGGCGCGTGCGCCCCCACCTGCGTGTTCGGCGCTGCGAGGACCTGGCGGACGCGGCCGGGGAAGGGGGCGGTGAGCGAGAGCTCCATCTTCATGCTCTCCAGCACCGCGACGACGTCGCCGACGTCGACCTCGTCGCCCGGCGCGACGGGGATCGTGACGACCACTGCGGGGCCGTGGCTGCGCACGAAGCCGCCGTCGTCGCGGGTGACGCGGTGGGCGACGCCGTCGATCTCGACGAGCAGGTCGGCGCCCTGGCGGCTGATGAGCGTGCGGTAGGTGGCGCCGGCAAGCGTGAGCCGGCGCTCGTGCGCGCTCAGGAACTCCACCCGGACGTCGACGGCGGCGCCGTCGACGTCGATCCGGCGGCGCCCGGGCCCGACGTGCCAGACGCGCACGCGGTAGGCCTGGCCGCGGTGGCGCAGGTCGACCGTGCGGCCGGCCTCGGTGCGCGCCTGCGGGCGGCCGCGCCGCGCGAGCGCGTAGAACGTCGCGCGCTCGGACTCGGTCGCGGAGTCGGCGAGCTCGATCGCCGCCTGCGCGAGCGCCGCGTGCGCGCCGTGGACCGCCTCGCGCTCTTCGCTCAGCTGCATCCGGTCGAGCCAGGTCGTGTCGATCTCGCCGGCCCGCATCTCGGGACGCTCGAGCACGTCGAGCAGGAAGGCGCGGTTGGTGGTGCCGTCCTCGAGCACCGCGACCGTGCTGCGCAGCGCGCGGCGCAGCCGCGCGAGCGCCTCGTCGCGATCGCGGCCGTGGGCGATCACCTTGGCGATCATCGAGTCGAATTCCGGCGGGATCCCATCGCCGGCCGCGACGCCGCATTCGACGCGCAGGCCGGGCCCGGTCGGGAGCTCCAGGCGCTGGACGCGGCCCGGGGTCGGCGCGAAGCCCAGCGCGGGATCCTCGGCGTTCAGCCGCGCCTCGATCGCGTGCCCGCTGGGCGTGGGCGGCTCGCCGTGGAGCCGGCCGCCGGCGGCGATGTGCAGCTGCAGCTTGACGAGATCCAGCCCGGTGACCGCCTCGGTGACGGGATGCTCGACCTGCAGGCGTGCGTTGACCTCCATGAAGGAGAAGCGCTTGTGCTCGGGCTCATAGAGGAACTCGACGGTGCCGGCGCCGCGGTAGTCGCTCAGCAGCGTGAGCCGGCGAGCGGCGACGCGGAGCTCACCCTCCTGCTCGGGCGTGAGCGCCGGGCTGGACGATTCCTCGATCACCTTCTGGTGGCGGCGCTGGCACGAGCAGTCGCGCACGCCGACCGCCCAGGCGGTGCCCTCGCCGTCGGCGAGCACCTGCACCTCGATGTGGCGGGCGGGCGCGATAAGCCGCTCCATGAACACGGTGTCGTCGCCGAACGCGTCGTGCGCCTCGGCGCGCGCGCTCGCCAGCGCGGCGGCCAGCTCGCCAGGGGCGTCGACGCGGCGGATGCCCCGCCCGCCGCCGCCCGCGGCCGCCTTGACCATCAGCGGGAACCCGATCTCCTGCGCGATGCGCTCCGCGTCGTCGGTGACCGGGCCGCCGCTCCACGGCGCGACCGGCACGCCGGCCTCCGTGGCCATGCGCTTGGCCTCGATCTTGTCGCCGAGCCGGCGCATGACGTCGCCGCTCGGGCCCACGAACACGACGCCGAGCCGCTCGCACATGTCGGCGAACGCTGGTTCCTCGGCGACGAACCCCCAGCCCGGCCAGACGGCGTCCGCGCGCGTGGCTCGCAGCGCCCGCTCGAGCGCCTCGTGGTCGAGATAGCCGTTCAGGCGGCGCCCGTCGGGGCCGATCACCGTCGCGGGGCCGAGGCAGTACGCGTCGTCGGCTTGGCGCACGAACATCGCCTGGCGCTCCGGCTGGGTGTAGAGCGCGATGACGGCGATCGGGTCCGAGCGCGTCTCGTTGATCTCGCGCACCGCGTGGATCAGCCGCATCGCCGCCTCGCCGCGGTTGACCACGGCAAGGCGGTGGAAGGGCCGCGCGATCATGACCCCATCCCGGCGACGACGGCGCGCAGCGGGGCGATCGCGTCGTCGTCGAGCGGCACCGGCAGCGGCGTCGTGCGGTAGCCCTCCAGGCGGATGCGGACGACGCCCCGCTCGTCGACCACCTCGGCGTCGACCGAGCCGTCCTCGCGCGGATGGATCACCGCGGTCACCCTGCCCGGCGCGTCGGCGCCGGCGAAGCGGATGACGCGGTCGACGTGCGTGGGCAGCGCCATCACGCCCGTGGTGCCGATCTCCCATACGCCCGCGGTCTGGAAGCACAGCTCGATCAGGCGCGGCACCGCCTGCGTCGCGCCCGCGGCCGCCGGGTGGTTGGGCGGGAGGTCGGCGGCCAGCTGTCCCAGCACGTGTCCGTCGTTGCGGTAGGCGTGGCCGAGCACCTGGTACGCCGGGCCGTGGAAGTAGACGCGGTAGACCGCGTCGTGCTCGACGACGGCTCCGGCCGGCAGCTCCGGCGGCGGCTCGGTGGTGGGCGCGGGAAGCGGCTCGCGGGTGAGCCGGACGCGGCCGGTGAAGTGCACCGCCTCCTGCTCCTCGCCGCTCGCGAGCGCCCGCCGGCCGGCCAGCGTGCAGTCGGCGATCAGGCCGCCCACGCCGTCGTCGCGGACGAGCGCGCGGACCTCGAGCGTGCGCGGCTCGTCGCGGTAGAACTTGAACGGCGACTGCAGCTCCACGTCCTCGAGGCTCGTCACGGCGTAGCCGGGCGCGAGCGCGGCCGCCGTCTCCGCGAACGCCTCCATCCCCATCACGCCGGGCAGCACGGGGGTGCCGTCGATGCGGTGGTCGTACAGGAACGGCTGGTTCTTCGGGTCCAGCAGCGTGCGCACCTCGAGCCCGCCGTTGATGGTGATGCTCGCGTCGGCGCCGCTCACCGGCCCTTCGGGCGTGTGGATCGCCTGCGGCGTCTCATCGAGCATGATGCCGAGGGCGCCGGCGATCACGACCTCGCCGGCCGTGCCGCTCTCGATCTCGTGCCGCACCACCGGCACGGCGTCGGCGGACGAGAGCATCTCGATCCCGGCGGCGGCCATCACCTTGGGGATCGAGCCGCGCGAGGCCATCCCGATGTCCCCCCACGCGGTCCAGTCGATCGCGATCGCACGGGTTGCGGTCGTCGCGGACAGCTTCGACGCCGCCTTGCACAGGAGGTCGTTGGCGGCCGCGTAGTCGGTCTGGCCGGCGTTGCCGAAGCGGCCGGCGATCGAGCTGAACGCGACGGAGGTCTTCGGGGGCGCGTCCTTCAGCGCGCGCATGACGTTGAACCAGCCGTCGGCCTTGACGTCGAAGACGAGGTCGTACTCGGCCTGCGGCTTGGCGCTCAGCGGGTGGCTGATCTCGATGCCGGCGGCGTGGACCAGCACATCGACTTCGCCGATGCCCGCCAGTGCGGCGCCGACCGCCGCCGGGTCGGTGAGGTCGGCGGCGTGCCAGTGCGCGGTGCCGCCGACCGCCTCGATCGCCTGGATCGTGGCGAGCGCCTCGGTCGCGCGCTCAAGCCTGCCGAGCTCGCGCTCGACGAGCTTCGGCGTCGCCTTCTTGCCGCTCGCGCGGATGCGGTCCGCGAGCTCGCGCTTGAGGTCGTCGCGGTCGGTCGCGTAGCGCGCGAGGTCGGGATCGCCGGCGTCGGGGCGCGCGGTGAGGTCGAGCAGGTGGAAGGTGCCGCCGCCGGCCGCGTGCGCGAGGTCGGAGACGATCGCCGACACGATGCTCCCGGCCGCGCCGGTCACCACGAACGTCGTGGCGGGCGTCAATGTCGCGGCGTCCACGGTGTCGCCGGGCGCCTCCTCGGTGACGGCGATCGTCCAGCGCAGCCCGTCCGCGTAGCCGATCTCGACGGGGCCGCGGTCCTGCAGCGTCTCGGCGATCAGGCGGTCGGCGGACTTGGCGGTCTTGCGCGAGGGAGCGAAGTCGACCGCCTTGACCAGCGCGTCCGGCCGCTCGCGCGAGAGCGCCTTGGCGAACCCGGTCACGGCGCCGCCCATGACCGACGTCGCGCCCGCGGCGTCGTAGCCGTGGCGGCCGCCGAGGCGGGTGGCGGCGATCAGGAACGCGCCCTCGGGGAGGTCGCGCATGAGCGTCGCGAGCCGCTTGACGCGCAGGTCGAGCCCGTCGTGCCAGGCGGCTGCGTCGAGGTCGTCCAGCGCCGGCTCGGGGTCGAGCGCGGGGAGCCAGAACACGCCGTCCACCGGCCCGCCGTCCTCCGGGGCGAGAACCTCGACGCCGAGCTTGCGCAGGCGCCCGGTCAGCGCGCTCGCGACGCCCCCGCGGTCGGCGGCGACGATCACCCGGCTGCCTTCGCCGAGCGTGACGCCGGTCGGCCCGCAGAGGTCGAGTGGGGGACGCACGACCGGCACCGGCACGCGGCGGCGGATCCCGGCGCTCGCGGCGGCGGCGTCTTCGACCGCCTCCGGCACCGGCGTCTCGGCCGCAGGCGGCGTCTCCGCCGCGGGCGGGGTGTCGATGCGGTCGTTGACGAAGCCGGCGACGTGCCGGAGGGTGGGGTAGTCGCGCAGCTTGAGGGCGTCGTCGCGGGCGATGTCGTAGCGCTCGCGGATGGCGGCGAACATCTCGGCCTGCTTGACGGTGTCGATGCCGAGGTCGGCTTCGAGGTCGAGCTCGGGGTCGAGCATGTCGGCGGGGTAGCCGGTCTGCTCGGCGACGATGGCCAGGACCGCGGCCATGACCTCGTCGGTCTCAGCCGGCGCGGGCGCCGGCGGCGTCTCGGCGGCGGGTGCGGCCGGTGCGGCCGGCGCCGCCGGGATGGCAGCGGGCGGCGTGTCGATGCGGTCGTTGACGAAGCCGGCGACGTGCCGCAGCGTCGGGTAGTCGCGGAGCTTGAGGGCGTCGTCGCGGGCGATGCCGTAGCGCTCGCGGATGGCGGCGAACATCTCGGCCTGCTTGACGGTGTCGATGCCGAGGTCGGCTTCGAGGTCGAGCTCGGGGTCGAGCATGTCGGCGGGGTAGCCGGTCTGCTCGGCGACGATCGCCAGGACCGCGGTCATGACGTCGTCGGTCGCGGCCGGCGCGGGCGCCGGCGGCGTCTCGGCGGCGGGTGTCGCCGGTGGCGTCGCGGCGGGCGGCGTGTCGGTGCGTTCGTTGACGAAGCCGGCGACGTGCCGGAGGGTGGGGTAGTCGCGCAGCTTGAGCGCGGTGTCGAGGCCGATGCCGTAGCGTTCGCGGACCGCGGCGAACATCTCCGCCTGCTTGACCGTGTCGATGCCGAGATCGGCTTCGAGGTCGAGGTCGGGGTCGAGCATGTCGGCCGGGTAGCCGGTCTGCTCGGCGACGATCGCCAGGACCGCCGTCATGACGTCGTCGGTCGGCGCCGGCGGCGTCTCGGCAGCGGGTGCGGCCGGGGGCGCCGTGGTCGCGGTGGTGGCGGCCGGCGGCGTCGCGGCGGCCGGCGGGGTGTCGATGCGTTCGTCGACGAAGCGAGCGACGTGGCGCAGGGTGGGGTAGTCGCGCAGCTTGAGCGCGGCGTCGAGGGCGATGCCGTAGCGTTCGCGGATGGCGGCGAACATCTCGGCCTGCTTGACGGTGTCGATGCCGAGGTCGGCTTCGAGGTCGAGGTCGGGGTCGAGCATGTCGGCCGGGTAGCCGGTCTGCTCGGCCACGATCGCGAGCACGGTCGTGAGGATGTCGCCGGCGGGCGCAGCCGCGGCGACCGGCGCCGGAGCGGGCGCGGGCGCCGGTGCCGGCGGCGGAGCGGGCGCGGGCGCGGCGGGCGCCGGGACCAGCACCGGCGGGGCGCTCAGCACGGGCGCGGCGACCGGCACGGGCGAAGCCACCGGCGCAGGCACGGGCACGGCCGTGCTGCGGCCGTTCGCCGCCGGGCCGGTGTCCACCACGCGCAGCTGGCGCTTGACGATCTCCAGCTCCGGCTCGTCGTCGCCCGAGAGCTCGCGCAGCCAGCGCTTCCACGCCGCCGGGTCGGAGATCCGGTAGCCGAAGCCGAGCTCGTCCGGCCGGCGCCGCCGGCCGTCGCGGACCGGCGTCCAGCGGAGCAGCATCATGCTGATCTGGGAGCCGAACCCGGCGGCGAGCCGGAGCGCGTAGCGCACCGGGTACAAGCCGCCCTTGGACAGGTTCAGCGCGCCCAGCTCGGGGTCGATGTCGCGGAAGTTCGGCACCGCCGGGATCAGGCCGGTCTCGAGCGCCTTGATCGCGACGACGTCCTCGACGCCGACGCCCATCGCGTGGCCGGTGAGGCCCTTCGTGTTCGCGACCACGATCTGGTCCGCGCCCTCGCCGAACACGCGTCGCAGGGCGTGGATCTCCGCGGCGGCGCTGCCGCCGCGGGCGGGCGTGAACGTCTCGTGGGAGACGAACACGGTCTCGGGCGCGATCGCCGCGCGGGCGACGCCGCGCGCCTCAGCCTGCCGCACGACCTCCTCCATGACGCCGCCGATGTGTTCGACGTCGAGCCGCGACCCGTGGAACGCGCTGTTGGCCGTGACCGCGCCGAGCACCTCGCAGATCGGCGTCACGCCGCGCTCGCTCGCAGCCGCCGCGCTCTCCACGACGATGCCGACCGCGCCCATTCCCAGGATCATCCCGTGGCGGCGCGCGTCGAACGGCAGCGCCGCCCGCTCGACGACGTCGTCGGTCGCCGCGGCGCCGCTCGCCAGGAAGCCCGAGCCGACCCAGGGCAACAGCGTGTCGGAGGTGACGTCGTCGGCCGCGATGACCAGCACGCGCCGGCAGCGGCCCGCGCGGATCCAGTCCTCGGCCAAGGAGACCGCCTGCGTCGTGCTCGCGCACGCGGCGTTGATCTGCGTGTTCGGGCCGCGCGCGCCGATCAGCTCGGCCATCTGCGAGTGCCCCATCGAGAGCACGCGGAAGAGGAAGCGGCGGTCGAAGTGGTACGGGTGCTCGTCCAGCGTGCGCTCGAGCTCGGCGATCCGCCGGTCGACGTCGTCACACGCCGCGCCGGTCTCCATCCGCGACCGCACCTCGCGCAGCTCCTTCAGCCGCGCGCGCTTGACGCGCTCACTCCAGAAGGCGTCCATCTCCGAGACGAAGTCCGCGGTGCCCGGGAAGGCGGACGCGAAGATCACGCCCGTGTCGTCCTGCAACGAGTCCGCGAGACGCCAGCGGTCGGGCAGCTTGGTCCCGCGGGTGGTGTCCTTGTAGTGCTGGATCAGCGGGATGCCGGCGTCGCGCAGCGCGTCGATGCCGGCGGCGATCGCCAGCCGCGTCTCGCGCCCGAGGGCGGCGAGCCGGTCGGCGTCGATGCCGAACTCCTCGGTGAGGTCGAGCGAGCCCGCGCGCCCGGCCAGCTTGATGACGTCGGCGGGATCGTCGATCGTCTGGAACGCCCCGCCGCCGTCGTCGCTCTTGACGAGCCGCGTGATGTGCCGCTCGGCCATCTCGCGCCGCGCCCGCGAGGGGATCACGTCGATGAACTGCTCGCCGTCGAGCAGGCGTGCCAGGTTGGAGTCGTCGAACACCTTCTCGGTGCCCGGCGTCCCGACGGCGGCGCCGGTGATCACGACCGGCTCGTCGACCGCCGAAGCGCGCGACGGCGCGGGCGCGCCGACGCCGGCCGCGTAGAGCCCGCAGAGCGCCTGGTTGAACGAGGCCAGCTCGCCGACCTTCGGGTGGTTGGTGAACAGGGTCATGGCGTCGTCTCCCAGCACGTCGGCGGCGAAGCCCCACAGCGCGCGCTTTGGCCCCGTCTCGACGAACACGCGAGCGCCGGCGTCGTAGAGCGTGTGCAGCCCCTTGACGAACTGCACCGGCGACGCGATCTGCCGTGCGAGGCTTTCGATGATTCGCTCCGGCTCGCGCGCGTGGAACTCGCCGTCCACGTTCGCGATCACCGGGATCCGCGGCGGCGACAGCGTCACCCGCTGCAGCATCGCCCGCAGCGGCTCCGCCGCGGGCGCCACGATCTGCGTGTGGAACGCGTGGCTGACCGGCAGCCGCATCGCGCGGTGCCCGCGCTCGAGCAGCAGCTCGATCGCCCGCTCGACGGCGGCGGTCGCGCCGCCGAGCACGAGCTGGTTGCCCGAGTTCACGTTGGCCAGCACCACGTAGCCGTCGATCCCCGCGACGAGCTGCTCGACCTCCTCGATCGGCGCCGAGACCGCGGCCATCGCCCCGTTGTCCGCGATACGGAGGTCCGCCATCTCGCGTCCGCGGGCGCTGACCGCCTCGAGCGCGTCCTCGAACGTCAGCACGCCCGCGGCCACGAGCGCGCCGTACTCGCCGAGCGAATGGCCCATGACGAGGTCGGGATGGAAGCCGTGCAGGGCGAGCAGCCGCGTCAGCGCGACGTCGACGGTGAGCACCGCCGGCTGGGTGATCTCGGTCGGCGTCAGCGCGGCGTCGTCGCCGCCGAAGATGATGTCCGACAGCGCACGGCCGTCGAGCAGCGGCCGCATGATCGCGTCCGCCTCGTCGAACGTCGCCGCGACCACCGGCTCGGTCCGCCGCAGCTCGGCCAGCATGCCCGCGTACTGCGACCCCTGGCCGGTGTAGAGGAACGCCACCTTGCCCGCCGGGCCGCTGCCGCGGAAGATCCCGCGGCCCTGCAGCGCCTTCCAGGCGGCCGGCACCCCGGACTCGATCGCCTTCAGCGCGGCCGCGACCTTGAGCCGCAGCTCGTCGGCGTCGCCGTAGTCGATGCAGATCCGCTCGCGCGCGGCGAGATCCTGCGGGTCGGGCGCGGAAGCCGCCCCGCCCGCGGCACGCAGCCGCCGGGCCAGGCCATCCTCATCGTCCGCGCCGACCAGCAGGATTCCGCGCGCTGACGCGGCGGCGGACGTGCCCGGCGAAGGCGCCGATGCCCGCGGAGCCTCCTCCTTTGGCACGTCCGCCGGGACCGCGATCGCGGCCCGGCCATTGCCGTTGAAGCGGCCGGGCACGTGCTCCTCCAGCACGGCGTGGAAGTTGGTGCCGCCGAAGCCGAACGCGCTCACGCCGGCGACGCGGGTCACGCCGTCGGGCACCGCCCATTCGCGCAGCTCGGTGTTGACGGCGAACGGCGACGACGACCAGTCGACGCTCCGGTGCGGTCGCTCGAGGCCGAGGCTCGGCGGCAGCGTCTTGTGGTGCAGCGCGAGCGTCGCCTTGAGCATCCCCGCCGCGCCCGCGGCGGCCTTCAGGTGGCCGATGTTGGACTTCACCGACCCGAGCGCGATCGAACCGGGCCGCAGTCCCGTGCCGGCGAACGCCTCGCCGAGACTGCTGAGCTCGACGAAGTCGCCGACCGCCGTCGACGTCCCGTGGCCCTCGATCATCGAGCACTCGGCGGGCGAGAGCCCCGCGTTGTGCCAGGCGCGCTCGATCGCGAGCTTCTGGCCGACCGGGTTCGGCGCCGTGATGCCCTTGCCCTTGCCGTCGCTGGAGCCCGCCATGCCGCGGACGACCGCGTAGATGCGGTCGCCGTCGCGCTCGGCGTCGGCGAGCCGCTTGAGCACGAACAGCCCGGCGCCCTCGCCCATCACGAAGCCGTCGGCGCCGTCGGCGTACGGCCGCGTACCCGTGGCCGAGAGCGCGCCGATCGCGCAGAACTTGACGAACGAGTTGACGCCCATGTTGCGGTCCACGCCGCCGGTCACGACGGCGTCGTACTGGTTCTGGATGAGCCCATCGATCGAGGCGTCCATCGCCGCCATCGCGGACGCGCACGCCGCGTCGACGATGTAGTTCGGCCCGCGCAGGTTGAAGAGGTTCGCGACGCGGCCGGCAAGGCAGTTGGACAGCTCGCCGGGCATCGTGTCCTCGGTGATCGGCGGCAGGTCGTGCTCGAGCCGCGAGTGCAGCTCGGCCGTGATCGCCGCGCGCACGTCCGCGGGCAGCACGGCGAAGCTCGGCGCGCCCGCGAGGTCGCGCGCCAGCTCGGGGAAGAGGACGCGCAGCGTCGTCAGATAGTGCTTCTCGCCCGCCATCGCGTTGCCGAGGATCACGGCGGTGCGCTCGCGGTCCAGCGCGCCGCCGTAGTCGGCCAGCGCCATGCGGGTGCAGGCGACCGCCCACTTCTGGGCGTCGTCCATCGCGTCGCTGACCTTCGGCGGGATCGGCAGCTTCCATTCGAGCGGGTTCCAGTCCCACTCGCGCACCCAACCACCGATCTTCGAGTACGTGCGCTCGTGCGCCTTGGGGTCGGCGTCGTAGTAGAGCGCGGGATCCCAGCGGGTCGGGTCGACGTCGCGGATCGCATAGTGGCCGTCGCGGACGTTCGCCCAGAACGCGTTCGCGTCGGGCGAGTCGGGGAGGATGGATGCCACGCCCACGATGGCGACGGCGCGGTCGGCGGGGGAAGTCACGGTCTTAGCCTTCGTTTGTCATGGACGCTTGCGGGCATAGAGCGCCTCGGCGACGCTCTGCATGTCGTCGAGCAGCCCGGCCTGGGCGCGGTAGATCGCCGCCAGGCCGAGGCGCTGTTCGAAGTCCCCCAGCTCGCCGCCGTCCGAGCCCGCGACCAGGCGCACGGCCTCGGTCGCGATCGTCAGCGCGGTGTCGCGTGCGTACACGCGCGAGGCCGCGGCGAGCGCCGGGGCGCGCAGGCCCTTGACGGCCTTGGCGTGCAGCTGCTTGTCGGCCGCGCGCTGGGCGCGGCGGGCGAACGCGGCGGCGCCTTCGGCGCGCGCGATCAGGGCGCCGATCCGGAGCAGCACGTGCTGGTTGCGCGTGAGTCGCTCGGAACGGCAGCGCTCGAGCAGCTCGGCGAGGGCGTGCAGCGCGAGCGCGGCGACGCCGGCGCCGACCTCGGCGGGCAGCGCCTCCAGCTCGCGGGCGAGCGCGTGGTAGTAGTCGCCGCCGGACTTCAGGTGCTCCTGCCAGCGCCCGCGCGCGACCGTCATCTCCATGATCTCGGAGGTGCCCTCGTAGATGCGCGTGATGCGGACGTCGCGCTTGATCTTCTCGACCATGTAGTCGTGCGTGTAGCCGTAGCCGCCGTGGGCCTGGATGGAGGCGTCGGCGGCGGCGTCGCCCGCCTCGGTGGCGAGGTACTTGGCGATCGCGCCCTCGACGTTGAGCGAGCCCTCGCCGGCGTCGATGCGCTCGGCCGTCTCCTCGATCGCGGCGCGCGCGGCTTCCAGCGCGACCGCGTGCGGGACGATCAGCTTGTGCGTGTAGCCCGGCTTCTCCGACAGCGGGCCGCCCGCCTGGATGCGCTTGCGCGAGTAGGCGATCGCGCGGTTGAGCGCCTCCCAGCCGGCGCCGAGGCCGAATGCCGCGACCATCAGGCGCGTGTAGCCGAAGACCTGCTGGGCCTGCACGAGCCCCTGGCCCTCGACGCCGCCGATCAGCCGCGCGGAGTCGACGTAGACGTTGTCGAGGAACAGCGCCGAGGTGTTGCTCAGCCGGATGCCGTGCTTGTCCTCGTGCTCGCCGTGCGTGAAGCCGTCGGCGCCGCGGTCCACGACGAACCAGCTCGGACCGCCGGGGGCGAGCGCGAGGATCGTGTACAGGTCCGCGACCCCGCCGTTGGAGATCCACTGCTTGACGCCGCTGATGCGATACCCACCGTTCTCGGGGGTGGCGATCGTCTTGAGCGCGCCCAGGTCGCTGCCGGCCTCCGGCTCGGTCGCCCCGTAGGCGAACAACACGCCCTCCTTCGCGATGCGCGTCATGAACTCGCGCTTCTGGTCGGGCGTGCCGCCGACGCGGATCGGGTCGCTGCCGAGCTGCGTCGCGAGCTCTGAGGTCGCGAGGCCGAGGTCGATCGCGGCCATCCGCTCGCACACGCGGTAGACGTCGAGCGCCCCGCCGCCCATGCCGCCGTACTCGAACGGCACGAACACGAGCTGCAGCCCGAGCTCCTCGCCTGATGACATGCGGCGCACGAGCTCCTCCGGGAATTCGTCGCGCTCGTCGAGCTCGATCAGCAGGGAGTCGGGAAGCTCGCGCTGTGCGAAGTCGTCGATCGACTTCAACGCGACCTTCAGCATGTCGGCACTGAGCTCGTTGGCCATGAACGGTCCTCTCCTCGGAATGCGCGACACACCCTCCGCCTCAATCCGTCCGCCCGCATCAGGCATCTCCCGGTCCCCGTATGCGACGAACTACGGAATCGTCGCTGCGGAGATCGGCGTAACTTCGCCCGCATGCATATCGCGGTGGCGGTACGGCTCGCGCCCAAGGCCGGCGACGAGCTCGAGCCCGACGACAGCGGGACGGACATCGATCGCGAGTACGTCGAGATGGCGATCACCGACTTCGACGAGCAGGCGCTCGAGGAGGCCGTGCTGATCAAGGAGGCCACGGGCGCGTCGGTGACCGCCGTGGCGCTCCGCGCCGACGGCGCCGAGCAGGCACTGCGCGTCGCTTACGCGCGCGGGGCCGATCGCGTGGTCATGGCCGATGCCGGCGAGCTCGATCCCTACGACTCGCGGACCGCGGCGCTTGCCTTCGCGCAGGCGTTCCGCGAGCTCGCGCCCGACCTCATCCTGGTCGGAGTTCAGACCCCCTACGACGTCTTCGGCCAGACCGCGCCGCTGCTCGGCGCCGCGCTCGGCCGGCCGCAGGCCAGCGTCGTCGTCGGCGTGACCGTCGACGGCGACCAGGCGCGCGTGGTGCAGGAGTACGCCGGCGGACGGCTTGCCGTCCTCGGCCTGCGGCTGCCCGCCGTGGTCGGCGTGCAGTCGGCCAGCTCGCCGCCGCGCTACGTGTCGATGACGCGCCTGCGGCAGGCGATGACCGAGGCGACGGCCGAGCCGCTCGCGGTCGCCGTCGAGCCGGCGCCCGCGGCGCCGCGCATCGTCTCGCTCGAGCGCCCCGCGCCGAGGATCGGCGCGACGATGCTCGAGGGCGACGCGGCGTCGATCGCCGAGCAGATCGTGACCGTGCTGCGCGAACGAGGAGCGCTGGTGAGCTGATGGGCGACGTACTGGTCTATGTGGATCCCGCGGTCAACACGCGGCTGCTCGCGTTCGCGCGGCCGCTCGCCGACGCCGCCGGCGGCGCGCTCGTCGCGCTGAGCGCGAACGGCGACGTTCCCGGCGCCGACGTCGTGCTCGAGGTCTCCCACCCGGCGCTCTCGCCGTACCTGCCCGAGGCGCACGCGGCGGTGCTCGCCGCCGCCATCGAGGCGCGCAAGCCCGACGTCGTGCTCGTAGAGAACACCACGTCCGGCTACGACCTCGGCGCCGCCGCGGCGGCCGCCGCCGGCCTGCCGTTCGTCGGCTACTGCCTCAGCGTGTCGCTCGACGGCGGCGAGGCCGAGGCGGTCAGCGCGATCTACGGCGGGCAGCTGCACGCCACCGTGCGCGCGCCGCTGCCGGCGGTCTTCGCGATCAACTCGGTCGCGCTGTCCGACGAGCCGGAGCCCGTCGCCGCGCCGTCGCGCGAGACGCTCGCGCCGCCGGCGGCACTCGACGCGCTGCAGTCGGAGTTCGTCGAGTCGCTCGAGCCGGCCGACGAGGGCGTCGACCTGACCGCCGCCGATTTGATCGTGTGCGTCGGCCGCGGCATCGGCGGCGCCGAGAACATCGAGCTCGCCGAGGAGCTGGCCGGGGCGCTCGGCGCCGAGCTCGCCGCCTCGCGCCCGGTGATCGACTCCGGCTGGGTCGCCAAGGCGCGCCAGATCGGCAAGTCGGGGGCGACGGTCAAGCCGCGGCTCTATCTGGGCCTCGGCGTCTCGGGCGCGCCCGAGCACGTCGAGGGCATGCAGGGGTCCGAGCTGATCGTCGCGATCAACACCGATCCCGGCGCGGCGATCTTCAACATCGCCCACTACGGGGCGGTGGCCGACCTGTTCGACGTCGTGGACGAGATGACCGGGCTGCTCGGCTGAGCCCGGCGCCGCAGCGCGACCACGATGTCGCCGGCCGGTGGCAGCAGTGTGGGGTCGACGAACAGCCCGCAGACGTCGACGCTAGCGCAATCGCAGGAGCGGGCGACCTGTAGCCAGTGCTTGACGGCCTCGGCGCGGTCGATCAGTGCCTCGATGTGCGGCAGCTTCGCGTCGGCGAGCGCGCGGATGTGGCGGCTCGCGTCGGCGCTGCGGTTGCCGGGGCCGGTCAGCGGCGCGATCTCCTCCAGCCTCAGCCCGGCGCGCTGCGCGACGTCGATGATCGAGAGCCGGTGCAGCACCTCGTCGCGGTAGCGGCGCTGGCCGGCGACGCGCTCGGGCTGGGGCAGCACGCCGACACGCTCGTAGAAGCGGATATGCGACGTGTTCAACCCGGCACGCTCGGCGATCTGGCCGATCGTCAGCAGCGGCTCGTCGGGGGTGTGCGGTGATGCCATGGGAAACGGCCCCTTGACTTGAAGTCGTGTTCAAGGTGCACGGTACAGGCACCCCGATGCCTGACCTTCCGATCGCCTGCACCCTGACCCCCGATGGGATGACCGCCCGGCTCGCCTTGATCGACGCGCTCTCCGCCGCCGGCCTGCTTGACCGCACCCCGACCGACGCCGGGTTGCGCGTGCGCCTGCGCGACACGCCGGAGATCGAGCTGCGCACCCGCGAGCTCGTCGCCGCCGAGTCCGCGTGTTGCGCGTTTCTTGACTTCGACCTGCGCCGCGACGACGGCGAGCTGGTGCTGGAGATCTCCGGACCCGCAGAGGCGCGGCCGGTGATCGAGTTGTTCTTCGCCCCCGACCCGAGCTGACGCGATGCGCCGGGTTCTCGCGGTGCTGCATCTCGCGGCGGCGCTGCTCGCCGCTTGCATCGCCGCGCGCGAGCGCGATCCGGCCGCCGGCTCGCGCGGGCGCCCTGGCACGATGGCCGCGTGACCGCCCGATCGATCGCCGCCGTGATCATGTACGCCCGCTGAGCGGACGCAGCGGTTGCGAGCCATCCCAACCCTCGGCAGCGCCGCTCACCATCGAGAAGAAGTCGTGGAGTCCCTGGTTGTCGACATGGATCTCGATGTCGTGGCCCAGGGTCGCGGAGGCGTCGTGAAGCGTCGTCTCGACTTCGCCGAGCTGAGAGCTCAGGTACTGCGTCAGACCTCGCTCGTCGAACGAGCTTCGCAGGCCGGCCACCTCCGTCGCGGGTACGACGTAGCCGATGTGCTGGATTCGCGGGCGGGCGCCGGAGAAGGCCCGCTCGACGCGCTCCGGCGCCACCCTGACGACTTCGATCAGCTCGATCGCGCTGCCGTCGCAGGAGCCGAAGGCGGAGTTGTGGACGAACTCGGCCGGCTCACCGCGCGAGAGGACATGTTCCAGAGGCACGTTCTCGATCAGGAAGAACGGCCCGGCGCCGAGCTGGTCGACCAGGCGATGCACGGTCGCCTCAATGTCGTCGACGACGTAGGCGTAGTGGTGCGGCTCGCCGAGCTGCGCTCTAAACCGATCCTCCGGCAAGGTCTTTCCTCTCGTCGCTGTCTGCAGGACGCTAGCCACGTCGGCCGGCGCCCATCCACTTCCAGAACGCGCGCCGGCCGGCGTCCGGGGGTCCGGACGCCGGCCAGGAGCACGTGACTAGCAGGCCGTGACCGTGCCGGGCAGCGGGATCCAGTCCGTCGCACCGCCCGTGACGCGCAGGATCGTGTAGTAGGAGGTCCCGCTGACGAGACCGGCGGGAACCTCGAACGACGTGCCGCGCTCGGACGATTCCGTCGTCTGGTGGATCGTGTCGGCGAGGGTGGGGGACGCCACGTCGAAGTAGTCCCATTGCGCGTCGGTCGAGAAGTACAGCCGCGCGTCCTCGTCGACCGAATGCGTCGAATAGTTCGCCACCGCGTAGCGCGTACGCAGCATGTCGCGCGCGCAGACCGTCGTCGAGCCGCCCATGCTGCCGCCCTTGCCGCAGTGGTCGGCGAACAGCTTGTCGGTGAAGTCGTCGCCGAGGCTCGGCGCGCACAGCACCTTGCCGGTCGCCGCGCCGGTGTCGCTGACGTCGTCCTCGTCGTACCACGTGCTCAGCGCCGCCACGTCGGTGCGCTCGCCGGCCGCGGGGTAGCGGTCGCGCAGCAGACGGACGTCGCGAGGCAGCGGCCGGATCCGGTCGTCACCCGCGCGGTTGGCCCACGGCCGCGCCGCGTAGTTCATGAACGAGTAGTGCGAGTCGTCGTGGTTGAGCCCGAACGCGTGCAGCAGCTCGTGCAGATAGCTCGTGCGGAAGTACTTCTTGCCGTCGTCGTCCTTGGCGCCCGCCTCCCAGAAGTTCTCACCGGCGTCCTCGGGCTGGTTGAAGCGCCAATCGAAATGGTCGAGATCGAGCACGCCGATGTTCGCCCGCGTGAGGTGGCAGCCGCTGTCGCCCCAGCGCTTCGTCACCGCGACCGCGTCAGGGTTCTTGAGGCTCGGCACGAAACCGACGTGGATCACAGGCTCGGAGGTGTCGAACTTCGTGGTGACCGTGAACGGGTCGGTCGTCGTCTCGGTGCCCGTGATCTGCGCGGACGTCGCGCCGACGAGGTTGAACTCCGCGTCGACGGCCTCGATCGCCGCGATCATGTTCGCCTGGCGCGTCGCGCCGCCGCCGACGAACTCGCTCGTGTGGATGACGACCTTCGGCGGCGCCGACCATGTCTGGTAGTCGCACTTCGCGGCCAAGGCCGAGTCGTCGGTCGGATAGGCGTGCGCGGCCGGCGCGGTGAGCACGAGCGCGGCGAAGACTGCGGGCACCAGCTTGGAGCTGCTGAGCATCGAATCCCTTCCTGGGGAGGTGGTGGTCAGCAGGCAGGACCCGGGCGCCTGCGCCGAGGTTGGCCGCTTGCACGACGGTTGCTCGCCGGTTGCGCGACGATGTGGTCGTGCCCGCCTCCGATGGCATGCGCCTCGCCGTCCTGATCGACTCGGACAACACGACCGCCGGCGTCGCGACGGAGTTGCTCGAGGAGATCGCCAAGTACGGAACTCCGACGATCAAGCGCGCGTACGGCGACTGGACGACGCAGCAGCTGGCGAGCTGGAAAGAGCAACTGCTGCGCCACGCGATCCAGCCCGTGCAGCAGTTCGCCTACACGCGGGGGAAGAACTCCACCGACTCCGCGCTGATCATCGACGCCATGGACCTCCTTTACGCCGGCAACCTGGAGGGGTTTGTCATCGTTTCGAGCGATAGCGACTTCACGCGGCTGGCGACACGGCTGCGCGAATCGGGGATGACCGTGTTCGGGCTCGGGCGCCGCAGCACACCTCCGCCGTTCGTGGCGGCCTGCGATCGGTTCATCTATCTCGATCTCCTGCGCCAGGATGCACAAGAGCCTCCGGGGCCCGGACCGGAAGACGACGGGCCGGCCGCAGCGCTGCCCGACCTGAAGAGCATCCTGTCGACGGCGATCGGCAGCACGTCCAAGGACGACGGCTGGTCCAACCTCGGCGAGGTCGGGTCCTACCTGAGCAAGAGCCATGCGGCGTTTGATCCACGTGACTACGGACACGCCAAGCTCGGAGAACTGGTCCGGGCAGAGCCCTACGTCGAATTGAAGGACGCGCCGAGCTCAGCTGGACCGAGCCCACTCTGGGTCCGGCTCAAGCAAGCCCCGCGAGCTCCAGCCCGCGCTCGACAGACTCGATCAGCTCGCTGAGGCGATCATCGAGGCGTTGTGCGAGCGGCACGCTCCCTCGTCAGGTCACTCGAACGCGCCGGGCTGTCGTTCGTCTCGCTGCAAGGCACCAGCATCCGGCTCCCCACCGCGCTCGCCTGGCCGCACGGGAAGCTCCCCGCCGCACCGTAGCTGGTGCGCGACCGCCGAAGAAGCGCTGCCCGCCGGGCAGTAGCGTGACCGGCGCGATGACGACCCCGCACGCGACTATTCGCACCGCCCGGATGGCGGAACGCCTGGAGCTCGAGGAGCTCCAGCGCCGGTCCTCGATGCACGAACCGATGTACCGAGCCCAGCTTGAAGCCCATCCAGACGCGATCGAGCTGCCGACCGAGCAAATTGCGCCTGGGCACGTCCGGGTCGCCGAGCTGGACGGCGTGGTCATCGGGTTCGTGGCCCTGCTCGAGCGCGTCGGAGACGCGTGCGAGCTCGATGCCCTGTTCGTGGAGCCTGATCGGATGCGCGGCGGAATTGGTCGCCGACTCGTCGCAGAGGCGGTACAGATGGCGCGCGGGCGCGGGGCGAAGCGCATCGATGTGGACGCCAATCCGCAGGCCGTCGCGTTCTACGAAGCTGTCGGATTCACGACCGTGGGAGAGACGCAGACGCGTTTTGGACCTGCACCGCGGATGTCGCTGTCAGTCGCGCCGTGAAGCCACGGTTCGGTGACCGTCAGGGGTGATTGACGAGCACGGCGCGCGTGTAGAGCAGGTCGAAGCCTCGTCGCTGCGCGTTCTGATGCGATCGCGATCCCGGTTGAGTCGTGATCACGGCAACATCGCAGCCGGCCGCCGCCGCGTCGGCCAGGCGGTAGGAGAGCAGTGCGCTCTGAATCCCTCGCCGCCGATGCTCCGGTGCCGTCCCGGCACCGGCAAGCTGCGCAACGCCCGTGTCGACGCGCAAGCTCGCGCCGCCGGCCAGCACCCCGTCGCGCAGGGCGGCGTAGCGCGCGAGTCCCGCCGCCGCCGAGTCGCGTTCCGCGTTCTCAACGATCTCGCGCGGGAACTCTTCATGCCACGGCACCCCTTGCGTATCGGGATGCGCGGCGGCGTCGACGACGACGTCGATCCACGCGTCGAGCTCCTCGTCCCCGCTTCGCCGGACCTCGATACCCGCAGGCGTGGTTGGCTCGAGCCCGTGCGCGATCGCGCAGCCGAGGACGTTCTCGAACGATTCCAGCCGGTAGCCGCGTCCGGTCAGAAGCTCGCCGATGTCGGGTTCGGCAAGGTGGGCGAGCTCGATCTGCGTCGGCGCGCCGCGAGCCGCGAATGCCTGCTCGATCTCGTCGAGCGCGGTAGGGCTCGGCACGCCGCCGAACCCGAGCCCGACGACCTTGTTGTAGGGCGAGCCATGCTCCGCGAAGCTCGCCAACCCGCCCGCGATCGGGATCGCGAACCCGTCCGCGGAGTTCGTGCGCCGGCGCGTAGCGGCGCCGACGCTCGCGATCAGCTGGGCCTCGGCCCGCTCGATGCGCGCGGCGAGCTCAATGTCGCAGAACAGCGAAGGCACCAGTCCACCCTAGGCCGGGAGTGCTTACGCCAATCGAAACACGACGTGCGATACCCCGCTGCGTGCTGTCCCCGGACTCGCCACCTCCGACCGCCCCACGTCACGACTCGGCGGGAGCCTGCCCGAACGGGACGTAGCCACCCATCACCGCTCCGGCTACTTCCGCGCGAACGATGCGCCGGCTTCTGCTCGTCCTGCTCCTTGTCCTCACGTGTGTGGGGATTCGGCACGAGCGCATACTCGAGGACCGACTGGCATGCTGGGGCGGATGCCGATGGACCTCCCCATTCATGTCGACGATGTCGCGCCCGAGCGGCGCGAGCTCGGCGAGATCGCCGGGACGCGCCGGCGGCTCGGCGCGGCGGCCGGCGCGAAGCGGCTCGGGATCGCGCTGATCGAGATCGACCCCGGCAAGCGCTTCTCGCCGCCGCACAGCCACGGCGACGAGGACGAGGTGTTCCTCGTGCTCGCCGGCAGCGGTCTCAGCTACCTGACGTCCTCGCCCGCCGACGCGCGCACCTTCGCCGTCGGCGTCGACGACGTTCTGTGGCATCCGTCCAGTGGTGACGCGCACACGCTGATCGCGGGCGAGGACGGGCTGACCGTGCTCGTCGTGGCCGAGGGGTCGCGCACGAACATCACCTGGCTGCCGCGGACCGGGCAGTTCTGGCTGGGACCGCGCTGGACGCCGGCGGACACGAAGCACCCGTTCGTCGCCGACGCCGAGCTCGGCCCGCTCGAGCCGCCCGTGCCTAGCGCCGAGCGCCCGCCGAACATCCGCAACCTGTCCGAGCTGCCTCTGCACGCGGGACGCGAAGGCCGGCTCGCGTACGCGACGCGCGACGCGCGCGACCTCGGCTCGGACAAGCTCGTGCTGGCGCAGGACGAGATGCCGCCCGACTCGCACAACACCGACCTGCACTTCCACTCCGCGCGCGAGGAGGCGTGGTACGTGCGCAGCGGCAGCGGGATGGCGCGGCTTGGCGAGGACGCGCACCCGCTGCATGCAGGCTCGTTCTGGTTCGCGCGCGAGAACGCCGGCGTCGGGCACCGGATCGAGGTCGGGCCGGAGGGCATGCAGCTCGTGACGATGGGCGACCTGATCCCCGGCGACGTCTGCGTCTATCCCGAGAAGCGGACCTACAGGCCCGCGCGCGGGCTCGAGCTCCCGTACTGACCTCGCCCCTGGACTTCGACGTCGCCGTTCAGCAGGTCGCGACGATGTCGAACGCGCTGTCGGTGACCTCGAACAGCGCCCCGCCGCCCGCCTGGCTGGCGAGGCTCAGGGTCCGGACCAAGACCGTGTCAGGTCGCAGGGTCGTGGGCCCCTGGACGACGACGACGTTGGTGGTGTTGCGCGGGGTGGCGGTGATGGCGCACTTCCTGCTGAGGACGGTCTTGGCGCCCTGTTCGCCGCCGCCGACGCGGTTGAAGGTCACCTCGTAGCGGCCCTCGCCAACCCTCTTGGTGAGCCCGGCGTCCGAGTTCCCGAGGTGGCTTCCGTTGGAGTTCACCTGCGCCTTGAGGTGCGGGCTGCTGAGGTCATCTTTCGAGACCGTGTCGTCGACGATCGTCGAGCCGTCGACCGATTTCTTGGCCATCGCCCGCAGCGTCACGACGTCGTCGCCGAGCTGGTCGGGACTGTCGATGATCACGGCCGCGGCGGCCGTTCCGCTCAGCGCCACCAAGAGGGCGCCGATCGCGACGATGAGTGACGGCGACAGCCGTCGTGTGATGTGGTGCATGGGTTTGCCTCCTTTGGCAGGTTGGGCTGTTGCGGTGGGTCGGGGTTCGGGCACCATCCTCGGGGCGCGGGCGTCCCGTCGCATGAGCAACCGCTACTCAGATCGCGAGCCGCGGGGCTGCTCAGGCGGCGTGTGCGCTTGGCCGGGGTCGCGCGGTCGATCAGACTGCGCGCATGCGGTGGCCGTTCACGGGGCGCGACGCCGAGCTTCGGCTCCTCGGCGATGCGCTCGCGGACGGTACGGCGGGCGGCGTTGTGATCGCCGGCCCGGCCGGGGTCGGCAAGACGCGGCTCGCGGCCGAGGTCGCCGACCTCGCGGCCGCGCACGGCTGCGCGGTGGAATGGGTGCGGGCGTCGCGCTCGGCGCGGTCGATCCCCTTGGGGGCGTTTGCCGCGCTGCTGCCGGCCACGGACCGGCGCCTGCCGGAGGGCGTAGAGCTGCTCGCGAACGCCCGTCACGCGCTGGCCGAGCGCACCGCCGGCCGCCGGCTTGTGCTGTGCGTCGACGACGGGCAGCTCCTCGATGACGCGTCGGCGGCGCTGGTGCATCAGCTCGTGGCCGCCGGTGAGGCGTTCGGGGTCGTGGGCGTTCGGCGGGGCGAGCCCGCTCCGGATGCGCTGCGCGCCCTGTGGAAGGACGAGCTGTGCGTGCTGCTGGAGCTGGCCGAGCTCGCGCGCGGCGAGGTTGAAGCGCTGCTCGGCACCGCGTTAGGCGGCCAGATCGACGGCCAGAGCGTCAACGCGCTGTGGGAGCTGACCCGCGGCAACGCCCTGTTCCTGCGCGAGCTGGTCCGCCACGGCGTCGATCGCGGCCAGCTCGCCCAGGACGGCGGAATCTGGCGCTGGCGCGGCGAGGTCAAGGCGGGGACGCGACTGGCGGAGCTGGTCGACGAGCGCATCGAGGACGCCGGCGAGAGCGAACGACGCGTGCTGGAGCTCGTGGCGGTCGGCGCTCCACTGGAGGCCGGGCTGCTCGGACGGGGTGAGTTGGCTGCGCTGGAGGCGCTGGAGCGCGGCGAGCTCGTGCAGCGCCGCCCGGACGGGCGGCGGCGGCTCGTCGACGTCGCCCATCCCCTGCACGGTGAGGCGGCGCGCGCGCGGCTGACGCCCACGCGTGCCGAGGCGATCCACACGCGGCTCGCGGACGCCGTGGAGGCACACGGTGGGCGGCGCAGCGGTGACCTGCTGCGAATCGCCGTCTGGCGACTGGAGGCCGGCGCGACCGGCGACGCCGGGCTGTTCACCCGTGCGGCCGGTCAGGCGCTGGCCGCGCTTGACAAAGTGCTGGCCGAACGCCTGGCGCGAGCGGCGGTGCGGGCGGGCGGAGGCTTCGCCGCGCGGCTGGCGCTCGGGCGAGCGCTCGCGTCCGCCGGACGCGGGCCCGAGGCGCAGCGGCTGCTCGCCGACCTGCTGGAGCAGGCCGGCGACGACCGCGAGCGCGCGGCGGTCGCGATGGCGTCCGCGCGCAACCTGTTCTGGGCCCTGGACCGGGCCGAGGAAGCGGACGCCGTGCTGCGCGAGGCCGAGAGGCTCGTGGCCGACGACGCACTGCGCCAGGAGCTGACGGCGCAGCGGGTCCGGCTCACGGCCGCGCAGGGCCGCCCGCAGGCCGCGCTGGCCGCCGCGCGACCGCTGCTGCACGACACGTCGGTGCATGAGCGGGCGCGGACGACTATCGCGCTGGGCGCGATCGAGGCCTTGTTCTCCACCGGCCGGACCGACGAGGCGGTGGCTCTGGCCGAGGTGTGGCTGCCGGTCGCCCGCCGGCACCGGAACGACCTGCCGCACGCCGAGCCGGTGCTGCTCGGCATGCCCGCGATGGCGCTGCGACTCGCCGGCCGCCTGGTCGAGGCGACGACGCTGTCCGAGAGCGCGTACGCGCTCCTGCTTCCGCGACGGTCCGCGCCGGGCACCGCGGTCGAGGCGAACTCGCTCGGCCTGATCTGGCTCGCGCGCGGCCGTGTCCGCACAGCGCTGCGCTACTGCCGCGAGAGCGCCGCGCTCTTGCGCGACGGCGACGCCGCCGGGATGTTGGCCTTCGCCGTCGCGAGCGTCGTCCAGGCCGCGGCGCAGGCCGGCGAGCCGGAAGCGGCACGCGCCGCGCTCGCGGAGATGGAGCGCACGCCGCTGGGGCACAAGGGCTTCGCGGTCGAGCTGGAGCTCGCGCGCGCCTGGAGCGCCGCCGCCAGCGGCGAGCTGTCACGCGCCCGCGCACGGGCGCACGCCGCCGCCGCGCTCGCCCAGGAGCGCGGCCAGGACGCCTACGCCGCGCGCGCACTGCACGAGCTGTGCCGCCTGGGCGACCCCGCCACCGCCGCGCCCGCGCTCGCCCGGCTGGCCCCCGGCGTCGACGGGCCCTTCGCGGCCACCGCCGCCGCGCACGCCGCGGCGCTCCATGCCGGCGACGGCGCTGCGCTCCTCGAGGTCGCCGAGCGGTTCGCCGCCGCCGACGCGCTGCTCGTGGCCGCCGAAGCGGCCCACGCCGCCGCCGCCGCGCACCGCGACGCCGGCCGGCACTCCAGCGCCAGCCGCGCCGCCGCACGCGCCGCCCACTGGCTGAGCAAGTGCGAAGGCGCACATCCGCCAACGATCCTCGCCGCACCGCAGGCCTCCGACCTCACCCGCCGCGAGCGCGAGGTCGCGCTCCTCGCCGCCGCCGGCCACAGCAGCCCCGAGATCGCTCGCCGACTCGTGATCTCCGTGCGCACCGTCGACAACCACCTCCAGAACGCCTACCGCAAGCTCGGCATCACGCGCCGCCAAGACCTGCCCCACGTCCTCACGCAAACGCCTGAGTCTGCTGAACGCGGGTGATGGGCGGGCGGCCGCCTGGCGTAGCCTCGGTCGCGATGACGGATCGACAGCCGCCGGGCGTGGTTGGACGTGCGCGTGAGCTGGCCGAGATCGACCGGGCGCTCGATCGGGTGGCGTCTGGCGCCTCATGGGCGCTGGAGTTGTGCGGGGAGGCCGGGATCGGCAAATCGCACCTGCTGGCCGAGGCTTGCCGTCGCGCCGAGGGCCGGGGGTTCCTGGTGCTCGATGGCCGCGCGGCCGAGTTCGAGCAGGACATGCCGTTTGGGGTGATCGTCGACGCGCTCAACGACCACGTCGGCTGGCTCGGGCCTGCGGTGCTGCGCGCCCTTGACGCCGAGACGCTCGGCGAGGCTCGCCTGGATTCTGCCGTCGCTGTCGGGCCTTGAGAGCGAGCGGGCGGCAGCGCCGGGCGGCGGGCAGCGCTATCGCGTGCACTACGCGGTCCGGGCCCTGCTCGAGCGCCTCGCGAAGTCGCAGCCCGTGGTGTTGGCGCCTGCTGCGTCCGGAGCTGGACGCCGTAGCGCTGAAGGCGGATACGCGAGAGCGGCGGCAATCCGTTCTTTCTCGAACAGCTGGCGCGCAGGGCCTCCCGCTCGCCGGCCGCGACGGGGGCGGTAGAGGCGGCCGGCGACATCGCGACCGTCGCGCCAGGCGTCGGGGCTCTGATCGCCGGGGAGCTGGACCGTCTCGGCGCTGCGCACAAGGTCGTGCTGGATGCTGCGGCCGTCGTCGGCGAATCTTTCGACGCCGGCCTGGTCGCCGCGATCGCCGAGCGCGACGAGCCGGCGGCGCTTGCGCTGCTGGACGAGCTCGTAGACGCCGACCTGCTCCGGCCGTCCCCGGTGCCGCGGGGCTTCCGATTTCGCCACCCGATCGTCCGCCGGGTCGTCTACGAGTTGATGCCGGCCGGTTGGCGCGTCGAGGCGCACGCGCGCGCCGCCGCCCGTCTGGAGGCGGCAGGCGGCGCGCGCGCCGAGCTCGCCCACCACGTGGCGCGCTCGGCCGCTGTGGGTGACGAGCGCGCGATCGCGCTACTGGAGGACGCGGCTCGCGCAGCCGCTCCGCGCGCGCCGCTCGCGGGCGGGCGCTGGCTGCGCACGGCGGCCAGGCTGCTGCCCCCCGACGAGCGCAGTCGCCGCGTGCGCATGCTCGGCGATGCCGGCGCCCTGCTGGCGGCGGGCGGCGGACCCGGCCAGGCACTCGAGGCGCTGGAAGAGGCGCTCTGGATGTCTTCGGGCGAGGAGGCTGAGATCCGCGGCGATCTGGTCGCCAAGCGCGCCGAGGCACGCCGCAGGGGCGGGCGGCCGTTCGATTCGCGCCCGCAGCTGGAGCGCGCGCTGCACTCGCTCCGCGGGCGCGAGGGGAGCGCCACGTTTGCGCTTCGCTTGGAGCTCGCGATGAACCTGTATTGGCACGGCGACTTCGCTGCCGTTGCCTCCCTCGCGGGTGAGCTGCTCACTACTGCGCGCGCCGCGGACGACCAGCACGTCGTCTGCCTGGCGGCGGCGCTCGGCAGCCTCGCGCGCAGCTTCCAGGGTCACATCCCGGCCGCGCTCGCGCTGCTGGCGGAGGCCCAAACGGCCTACGGCGCCTTGTCCGATGAGCGCCTCGCCGAGCGCATCTACATCGCGCACTACATCTCCGAGGCGGCGATCCAGTTGGAGCGCCCCGACGACGCGCGCGCCCATGTCGTCCGCGGCCAGGAGGTTGCCCGGACGACCGGCCAGGACGCGACCGCGCGCCCGTGGAGGGCCACGGCGGCGCATGCGCTCCTGCTCAAAGGCGAGGTCGCGAAAGCTCTGGCCACCGCCGAAGACGCGCTCGACCTCGCCGCCCTGTCGAGGGATGACTATCGCGAGGCCTGGTTGCTGTCTTGCCTTCGCTGGTCGCCTTGTGGTGCGGTGACACCGCGCGGGTAGCGATACGGCTACTCAGACCGCGGCCGGCTCGGCCTGCAGGAGCGCCTGCTCGATCAGCGTCGTCAGCTCGGCCACCTCGAAGTCCGCGCCGACGACCTTGACGGCGTCGGAGTACATCGCGAGGTCCTTGGGGCAGCTCACCAGGAAGTAGTCCAGGTGGCCGAGCCCCTGGGCCTCGCGGATGCGCTGCTCGCTCGGCCGCTCGTCGGTCCCCGGACCGTCCATCATCCACATCCGCCCGCCGCCCGCGCCGCAGCAGAACGTCTCGGTCCCGTGGCGCGGCATCTCGACCAGCTCGGCGCCGGTCGCCTCGATCAGCCGTCGCGGCGCGTCGGTGATGTGGTTGTAGCGGGCCAGGTAGCAGGGGTCGTGGTAGGTGACCCGCAGGCCGCTGAGCGGGGTGGTGAGCGCGATCTTGCCGGCGGCCACGAGGTCGGCGAGCAGCTCCGTGTAGTGGTACACGGGCTTGTCGAGCCCGTAGCTCGGATACTCGTTGCGCAGCGTGTTGAGCGAGTGCGGGTCGGTCGTGAAGATGGCCTTGAACTCGGCCTCGCCGAGCGCCTTGAGGTTCTGGTCGACCAGCAGCTCGAACAGGCCCTCCTCGCCGACCCGGCGCACGTCGTTGCCGGCGTTGCGCTCGCCGTCGTAGAGCAGCCCGAACGACACGCCGGCGTCGTGCAGGATCTGCGCGACGTTGCGCGAGGCGACCTGCACGCGCTCGTCGAAGGACGCGAAGTCGCCGACGAACCACAGGTATTCGACCGGCTCCTTGCGGGCGTCGGGGATCTTGAAGTCCAGGCCCTTCGTCCAGCGCGCGCGCATGCGCGCGGACTTGCCGTACGCGTTGCCCTGGCCGGCGACGTTCTGCAGCGTCTGCTGGAGCAGCGGGTCCATCTCGCCCTTGTCGATCAGCCCGCGGCGCAGGTCGACGATCGTCGGCACGTGCTCGATCCCGACCGGGCACGCCTCGACGCACGCCATGCACGTGGTGCACGACCACAGGACCTCGTCGGGGATCGGAGGCCCGTCGCCGTTGCCGTGGTAGAGCCCGCTGCGCAGGTCGAGGATCAGCTGGCGCGGCGCGAGCGGCGTGCCGCCCGCAGTGGCGGGGCACACCTCAGTGCAGCGGCCGCACTCGGTGCACGTGAACGCGTCGAGCACCTGCTTCCAGTTGAGGTCCTCGAGCGAGCTCGCACCGCTCAGGCCCTCCGCCGGCGGGTCGAGCGCGGCGATGCCGGCGGCCGTCGGGGTCGGCGGCAGCTTGGCGAGGAACAGGTTCGGGATCGCGGTGATGATGTGGAAGTGCTTGGTCAGCGGCAGCACGCACAGGAAGACGAGGATCGTCACGTTGTGCAGCCACCAGCCGGCGTCGACGCCGGCCTCATAGAGCAGGCCGCCGGCCATCACCAGCAGGATCAGCACGAGGATGGCGACGCCCTCCCAGTGCGGGGTGTCGCGATAGCGCTGCTCGGCGCGGCGCAGGCCGAACAGGCGCGGCGTGTGGACGATCACGCGCCGGTAGAGCATGTAGAGCACGGCGACGATCACGACGACGGCCACGACGTCGGCGGCGATCCAGAACGGGCGTGGGAGCAACGTCCACTCGGCGTCGAACGCGCGCCCGTAGAGCTGCACGACCTGCAGAAGCAGGAGCACGAAGCCCCAGAAGATGAGCGCATGCATGATGCCCGCGGGCTGCTCGCCGCGCAGGAACTTCTTCTGCCCGAGGCCCAGCACGACGGCGCGGCGGATGCGCTCGGGCATCCGGTCCAGGCGGCGGGCGGGGCGCGCGCGCACCAGCATTCGTGCGCGCGTGGCGAGGATGAGGGCGAATGCGAGCATGCCGATCGCCCACACGATCGGGAAGGCGACGTGACTCATAGTCGCGCAGTGTCCGCTTGCGTCTGGGCATCCTCATCGGCTCCTGGCCGCACCCGGTTGCGGTGAACTACGCGTCTCGCGGCAGGGCTTGTCGCGGATGTTGCGACGCCCGCCGCGCCTCGACCTACGTCGAGGCGCGCTAAAGCCCGGGGAGGCGCGGGCCGAGTAACGGAGTCGATGAAGCACCTCCAGCGGTTCGTTCGCACCGGCACGTCGGCGGAGGTCGCCGTCCTGGCCGTCATGACGCTGTTCGTGGGCGCGGCGTGCGTGCTCGTGGCGGCGCGGCCGTTCGCGCCGGACTCGCCGCGGGCAGTGCTGCTCGGCGTCGGGGTCGTCTCGCTCGTGAGCACGGTGGCGCTCGTCCGCGCGGGAAGCTGGCTCTCGCCCCGGCGCCTGCATGTCGCGATCGTGGTGTTCACGCTGCTGCGCAGCCTGCTCGTCGCGGTGGCGGTCACCGACCGCGGGCTGCTGCTGAGCGCGCTCGGCTTTGCGTGGACCGCGGTCTACGTCGCGTTCTTCTTCCCGCCCGCCGTCGCGCGGCGCTACGCCGCGCTGATGACCGTGTCGCTCGCGCTGAGCCTGCTCGTGTCGCCCGCGGGAGCGGGCATCTCGGTCTGGATCGCGATCTCGCTGATGGTCTGGGTCTCGATCACCGTCCTCACGCAGATCAACGCGCGCCTGCGCGCCGAGGCACACGCGGACAGCCTCACCGGCCTGCTCAACCGCACCGGGTTCGCGCTCGCCGCCGCACGCCAGCGCGCGATGTCCGCGCGCCGCGGCGAGCCGGTCGCGGTCGCCGTCATCGACCTCGACGACTTCAAGCTGGTCAACGACCGCGACGGGCACGCCGCGGGCGACCGCCTGCTCGTCGAGCTCGCCGGCGCCTGGACCGCGTCGTTGCGGCCCGGGGATCTCCTGGCCCGCTTCGGCGGCGACGAGTTCGTGCTGATGCTGCCGGGGGCGGCGCGCGACCAGGCCGACGCCCTGCTCGACCGGCTCGCGCGGGCGCACCCGGCCGCGTGGACGGCGGGCGCCGTCGCGTGCGCGGACGACGAGTCGCTGGACTCGGCGATCGAGCGTGCCGACGCCCGGCTGTGCGCGGCCAAGCATTCGCGCCGCGCGGTCGCCGGCCGGCAGCCGGCCGCCCGGTCCTGGCAGCCCAGCCCCGCCTGACTCCGCCGCCGGGACAGCTCGGCGTCCGTGCGGCGAACTACGTAGCGGGACTCGGGCGTAGGTACGGTTACGCCGCACGCGCGCGGCGAGGATGTTCATCGCTCGGTTCCGGGATGCCTCGTCGGGCATTCCCTCGCGAAGAGGATTTCCTCCATGCTGGATTCCGCGCGGACGCGCAATCAGGACTCAAGTGCACCCGCAGCGGGCGCCGGCGGCCGCCGGCTGCGTGGGTTCGCGATCGCGCTTGGGCTCTGTCTTGCCCTCGCCGCCTCGACGGCGTTCGCCATGGGGCTGTCGGGCAGCCCGGAGCAGAGGCCGTCCCCGTCCACAGGCCTGCTCCCGAACGGGCGTCAGCTCGCTCCCGCCGGCACGCGGGTGACGCTCGGCAACCTCCCGACCGGCGGTGCGCTGACCGCCGACGGGCGGTTCCTCTGGACCGTGTCCGCCGGCGTGGGGAACAACGACGTGCGGATCGTCGACACCTCGCGGCACCGGGTGTGCCAGACGCTGCCGCTGCCCGGCGCGTCCGGTGGGATCGCGCTGGACTCGGCGCACCGGCTCGCGTACGTGTCGGGGCTTCAGGTCTCCCTGTGGCTGCCGTCGCAGTTCACGTTGCCGGGCGCTCGAGGCAACAGCGTGCAGGTCTTCAGCTGGGGCGGCGCGTGCGGGCAGGCGCGGCTCGTCCGCGTGATCGCCCTGCGTGCGCAGCCGGGCGCCCCGGCGCCGCAGGTCTTCCCGCCCAACCCGGCCGGCACGCCGCTCGCCTGGCCGGAGAAGCTCGCGGTGTCATCCGACGGCTCGCGCCTCCTGGTGGCGCTGAACATGGCCGACAGCGCCGCGGTCATCGATCTCGACCAGAGCGACCGGGTGCGCTACGTCTCGCAGGGCAGCGGCAGCTTCCCGTTCGGTGCCGCGATCCTGCCCGACGGCCGCACCGGAGTGGTCACCAACGAGGGCACCGGGACGATGTCGGTGATCGACATGGCGACGGCGACCAGGCGCGCGAGCATCCACGTCGCGGCGGAGCTGTCGCATCCCGCCGGCGTCGTGGTCGACCGCGCCGGAAAGCGAGCGTATGTGGCGCTGTCCAACGCCGACCAGGTCGCCGTCGTCGACCTGAGCACGCGGCGCGTGCTGCGAACGGTCTCGGTCGGCAGTCCGTACGGCTCGGGGACGATGCCCGTCGCGCTCGCGCTCGATCCTTCAGGCGCGCGGCTGTTCGTCGCCCAGTCCGGCGCCGATGCGCTCGCGGTCATCCGGGTGCCGAGCAAGGGAACGAAGTTCACGATCGCCGGTCGCATCCCCACCGCCGAGGAGCCGCAAGCGGTGCTCACCAGCGCCGCGCAGGGCGGCAAGCCCGCGAAGCTGATGTGGATCGCGGCCCGGGGCGCCGATACCGGGCCGCTGCCCAAGGGCCCGAACCCTGCCGACCCCAACGACCCGATCTTCTGGGCCTTCCATCCGATCCCGCCGCCGACGGTCGACATCTTCAACCAGGCGACCAGGTACGGCGCGGTCGTGCTCCGCGGCCAGGCCGGGGTGATGGCGCTCCCCTCCGACGCGAAGATCGCCGAGCTCACCACGGTGGCCGACCGGGAGCTGCATCCGGTCGGCGCCCGCCCGGCGCCGGCCGACACGCCGCTGCGCGCCGGAGGGCCGATCAAGCACGTCTTCCTGCTCGTGCGCGAGAACCGCTCCTACGACCAGATGCTCGGCGACGTCAAGCGGGGCAACGGGGATCCCAAGCTGCTCGTGTTCGACAAGCGGGTGACCCCGAACATGCACGCGCTGGTCGAGCGCTTCCCGCTGCTGGACAATGTGCTGGCGAACTCCGACGCCTCGATCCAGGGGCACTACTGGACCAGCTCGGCCACCGTCCCCGACTACGTCACCCGCAACTGGGTCGCGAACTACGCAGGACGCTTCCGCCCCGCCGACTTCGGCATCTACGCCGTCACCCGGCCGGCCGGCGGCTTCCTGTTCGACCACGCCCAGCGCCAGCACATCTCGTACTTCAACTACGGCGAGATGTGGGCGGGCATCAGCACGATGCCGGACCGCAACCGGTCGGCCGCGCTGCTGAAGCAGGAGAAGCTGATCGCCGAGCACTCGGACTTCGGTCCCGACGCCACGCCCGGTGGCTGCTACGCGTCAGACATCCACATCGGCTCGGTCGGGGCCCAGCCCACCGACGGCGAGATCTTCGACTCCTCGCTCCCGGCCGGCGCGCCGAAGGGCAGCTACTCGCACTTCACCTGCTTCAAGAAGCGGTTCGAGAAGCAGCTGGCCCAGAACCGCGTCCCGACGCTCAACTACCTGACCTACACGAACGATCACACCCGCGGCACGCAGCCCGGCTATCCCACGCCGGCGGCGATGGTCGCCGCGAACGACCAGGGCCTCGGGCAACTCGTCGATCTCATCTCGCACTCGAAGATCTGGTCCTCCTCGGCGATCTTCGTGGTCGAGGACGACGCCCAAGACGGCGCCGACCACCTCGACGCGCACCGCGAGCCGGCGCTCGTGATCAGCCCCTACGCCCGCCGCGGCGCCGTGATCCACACGCGCTACGACCTGCTGTCGGTGATCCGCTCCATGGAGCTGATCATGGGCATGAGGCCGATGGGCCTCAACGACCGCCTGGCCACACCGATGTACGACGTATTCGCGCCGACGCCGGTCAACGCCGCCCCGGTGGACAACATCCGGACGAAGCTCGACCTGCTCGCCCGCAACACGCCCGCCGCCCCCTACGCGCGGGAGTCGAGCCGGCTGCCGCTCGGGGCGCCCGACCAGGTCCCCCAGGGGGAGCTCGACAGCATCATCTGGCACTCGGTCTACGGGGTCAACAGCACGCCGCCGCCGCCGGGTCCGAATGCGGGGAACGACCAATAGCCGGCCTGCGATGACCGAGGTGGCGGTACGGGCCAGGGGCCTGGTCAAGCGCTTCGACAGCACGATCGCGGTCGACCGCGTCGACCTCGAGGTGGGGGAGGGCGAGGTGCGCGGGCTGCTCGGCCCCAACGGCGCCGGCAAGACGACGCTCCTGCGGATGCTGTTCGGGCTCGTGGCGCCGGACGCCGGGTCGATCGAGCTGCTCGGCACGCCGGTGCGCGGAGCGGATCGCGCCCCGGGGGACGGCGTCGCCGGGTTCGTCGAGGACCCGGCCTTCTACCCGTACCTGTCCGGGAGGGCGAACCTCGAGCTGCTCGCCGAGCTGGACCGCGGCGGAGCGCGCCGGCGGATCGACGACGCGCTCGAGCGCGTGGATCTCGCCGAGCGCGCTCGCGACCGCGTCGGCGGCTACTCGACCGGGATGCGCCAGCGGCTCGGGATCGCCGCGGCGCTGTTGCGGGCGCCGCGGCTGCTGCTGCTCGACGAGCCCACGAGCGGCCTGGACCCCTCCGGCGCCCGCGAGGTCGGCGCGCTGCTGCGCGAGCTGGCATCGCAGGGGACCGCCGTGCTGGTGAGCAGCCATCTCATCGGCGAGATCGAGCGCACCTGCGACGCCTTCACCGTCATGGCCCGCGGCCGGGTCGTGTGGAGCGGCGGATCGGCGCAGCTGCAGGCGCAGGCGCCGGGGGCGGCCTATTCGCTGGTCACGAGCGACGACGAGCTCGCGCTCGCGATCGCCGCGGCCCATCCCGGGGTGTTCGCGAGCCGCGCGGCGGCCGGAGGGCTCGAGCTCGAGCTGCCGGAGGCCGAGCTCGACGCCTTCGTGCTCGCGCTCGGCCGGGAGGACGTGGCGGTCCGGCGGCTCGAGCTGCGGCTCAGCCCGCTGGCATCGATGTTCTTCGCGCTCACCGACGACAGCGCGCGGGAACCGTCCGGGCCCGGCTCCGCGGTCCCGGCATGAGCGCGACCCGTGACGTCTCGCCGGCCTGGCTCGCGCCGCACGCTGCGGGCCCGCGCGGCGGCGTCCGGATCGCCTACCGGACCGAGCGACGCAAGCTGGCCACGCAGATCTCCTCGCGAGCGCTGGCACTGCTCTGCCTGGTCGCGCCGTTCGCGTTCGCCCTCATCCTGAAGTCGCAGACCGGCTCCCCGACGGACACGATCTTCGGCGTCTGGGTGCATGCGTCGGGCTTCGCGATCCCGCTCGTGGTGCTCGCCTTCGCCGGCTCGTGGGGATTTCCGGTGCTGGCGGCGGTGCTCGCCGGGGACATCTTCTCGTCCGAGGACCGGTACGGGACGTGGAAGACGATCCTCACCCGCTCCTGCCGCCGCCGGGACCTGTTCGTGGGGAAGGCGCTGGCGGCGGCGACGCTCGCCGCCGGCCTGGTCGCGCTGCTGGCCGTCTCCAGCCTCGCCGCCGGCGTGCTCCTCGTCGGCGACCAGCCGCTCGTCGGCCTCGGCGGAGCGCTGATCGCCCCCCGCAGGGCCGCGGGGCTGGTGCTCACGAGCTGGCTGACGTGCGTGCTGCCGATGCTCGGGTTCGCGAGCCTCGCGATGCTGCTCTCGCTCGCCGCCCGCAACGGGATCGCCGGCGTGCTCGGCACGATCCTCGTGGCGCTCGCGATGCAGCTCCTGACCCTCGTGGGCACCGGGACGTGGGTCCACGCGCTGTTGCTCGCCTCGGCGTTCGACGGCTGGCACGGGCTGTTCACGCCGCACCCGTTCTACTCGCAACTGCTGATCGCCTGCCTTGTCAGCATCGCGTGGATCGTGGCGTGCCTGACCGCCGCGTGGGCGATCCTGCGGCGGCGCGACTTCGCCGGCACCCCGAGCAGCGGCCGGGCCGGGTGGGGGAGGCCGGTGCGCGCCGCGCTGGCGTCCACGGCGCTGGTCGGCGGGCTCGCGCTCGCCGGCAACTGGGGCCCGACCGGCGTGACCGCCACGCGCCTGACCGACAGCATCGGCCCGACGTTCAGCAACCTCACGCTGATCCAGCAGCGGCTGCGCGGCCGGACGGCCGAGACGACCTCCAACCTGAAGGTCCTGACTCGCTGCGCCCGTCGCTCCACGGCCGGCGGCGGGCCCGGCGACGACTGGTTCTGCACCGTCGGCGCGCTGATCGCGCAGCCCGGCGCGGTGCCGTTCTGGGGCACGCCGGTGACGTATGAGATCAGCGTCAGGTCGAACGGGTGCTACAAGGCGCAGGCCGCGCCGGCGTCCGTCGGGAGCGTGCTCCTGCGCGACGCGCACCGGCGCCTGGTGGTCAATCCGCTGGCGACGATCTACGGGTGCTTCGACACGACCTGACGCGGAGCCCGGCCGGAGCGTCGCGTAGCCTGCGCCGCGGTGACCGTGCCCGCCCCGCGCCTCCGGCCCGCCGAGGCCCTGTCCGTGGCCGAGCTCGTGGCACGGTACCCGCGGATCCGGTTCATGGGCTCCAAGTACCGCCTGGCTCCGCGTCTCGCGGAGCTGTTCGCCTCGCTGCCGCCGGGGCCGGCCGTCGACGCGTTCTCGGGCAGCGGCGTGGTCGCCTACACGCTGAAGGCCACAGGCCGGCCGGTCCTCGCCAACGACCAGCTCGCGTTCACGGCGACGCTCGCGAGGGCCACGGTCGAGAACGATGGCGAGCGGCTGGACGCGCTCGACGTCGAGCGGCTGCTGTCCGGCAACCGGGACGGGCGCCGGTTCATCGCGAGGACGTTCGAGGGTCTCTATTTCGCGCCGGAGGACCATGCGTTCCTCGACGCCGCGTGGTCGCAGATCGAGGCGCTGGCGGGCGCCACGCGGGCGATGGCGATCGGGGCGCTGTGCCTGGCGGCGGCCTGGAAGCAGCCGCGCGGGGTGTTCACGGTCACGACGCCGCGCTATGACGACGGCCGGCGCCAGCTGCGCATGACGCTGCGCGAGCTGTTCGTGGAGGCCGTCGCGTCATTCAACGCCGCGGTGTTCGCCGGGCCTCCGTCGCGCGCGGTCTGCGGCGACGTGTTCGCCATCGACCCTGAGTCCTATGCGGTCGCCTACCTTGATCCCCCGTACGCGCCGCCGCGCGACGACACCGACTACATCAAGCGCTACCACTTTCTCGAGGGGCTGGCGACGTACTGGCAGGGGCAGGAGATCATGTGGGAGACGCGCACCCGCAAGCTCGCCAAGCGCTACACCCCGTTCGCGTACAAGCGCTCGGCCGCCGAGGCGCTCGACCGCACGTTCGAGCACTTCCGCCGCAGCGCGATCGTGCTGTCCTACGGCTCCAACGCCGCGATCACCGTCGATGAGCTCGAGACCATGCTGCGGCGGCACAAGCGGTTCGTCCGGCGCATCGAGATCCCCCACACCTACGGCTTCGGGACGCACGGCGCGGCCACGCGCCGCTCCGCCACGGAATACGTGCTCGTGGCGACCTGACGCGCGCGCGGCACGCCGGACTGGACCCTGACGGCGGCGACGCGAAAGTTCAGTGGTGAACCCTGGGTCAGTCGTGTGTACCTTCGCGCGAACGTGCGTCTGAACCTGAAGCGCTCCGTCCTGCTGGCGCTCCTCGCCGGGGCGATCGCGACCGCTCCCGCCGGAGCGGTGTCAGGTGGAGCGGCGCTGCCGATCGAGCAGGCGCCGTACGTCGTCTGGCTCAACGGACGTTGCACCGGGACGTTGATCTCTCCCACGCGCATCCTGACCGCGGGGCACTGCCTCGACGGCCGGTCCGCGAGCGACGACCTTCTGCTGGTCGGTGTCGATGGGAACCTGCTCTCTCAGAAGCAGCGGAACGCGATGGCGATCTCCGTCGCCGGCTACTCGGTCCATCCGAGGTTCAAGGAGTCCTTCCCGTTCGCGCACGACGATCCGTCGGACGCGATCGCGGTCAACGACGTCGGGCTGATCCTGCTCAAGAAGCCGATCACGACGATCACGCCGGTGCGCGTCGCCGGCGCCGCCGACGCGGCGCTCGAGGCGCCGGGCGTCCAGACGACCCTGATCGGCTACGGCGACACCGTGCCGCCCCCGGACGTCGGCGCGCCGCCGATGCACCCGTTGCAGCAGGGGACGATGCCGGTGATCGGGGCGAGCGACTGCGGGCGGGCGTTCCCGCGCGCGATCCAGCCCTCGATGGGCTGCTCGGAGGATCTGGCCCACCATGCGCCGCTGATTCAGGCGTGCCCCGGCGACAGCGGCGGACCCGTGGTCGTGTCCACGCCGGCCGGGCCGGTGCAGATCGGCGTCACGAGCTGGGGGCCGGAGACGATGAACGGCGCCTGCGGGGAGAAGTTCCTGCCCGACGTGTACATGCGCACGGCCGCGTTCACGGCCTTCATCAACCAGAAGAAGCCGGCGATCGAGCCGTTCATCAAGCGGCGCCGCAACACCAGCGGGGGGTTCAGCCGCCCCGTCGTGAAGATCGTCGGCACCCCCCGCGCCGGTCACAAGTTGACGTGCAAGGCGCCGAAGCTCGGCGGCGATCCCTACAAGCTGTCGTACACCTGGTCGGTGACACGGGGCGTCCGCGTCGTGGTCCTTCCCCACGCGACCAAGCAGACGCTCGAGATCACGCGCTCGCTCTACCGGGCGCCCAAGCACGACCGGAACGTGATCTGCAGGGCGACGGCCCGCAATGCCGGCGGCACCCTCTCGATGTCCTCGGATTTCGTGCGGCTCAAGAAATGACGTCGCAGTAGAGCCGCAGCGGCCGCCGCCGCGCGAGCGTCACCGCCACCCCAACCGTGCGGACGATCGTTCGTCAGCATCCACACGTGAGCAGTGTCTCCCGCCACCCGCACACCGAGGACCGTGACGAACCGCTCCGGGATATCCGCGCGCGCTGCCGCCTCCGCTGTCTCGTAGCCCTCGTCCTCGCGAGCCTCCACGGCGAGAGCCTACGGTCCCGTGCGGCGCTGCCCTCACCGCCGGACACGGCGCGGTACCACCGTGGACGCGGCGGGCAACACGGGCACGCGAACCGAGACGCTGGCGCTCAAGCGCTCCACCCTGAGATTCGGCTACCACTCGGTGATGCGCTGACGGGAGAACCTGGCTCGCCATCCGTCTTCATCGCCGGCGGCGAGCCGGCCGCCCAGCTCGCCGCCGCCCAGGTCGTCGAACGAGACCCACGTGCCGTCCTCGCGGTGCCGGTCGAGCCGGCTCGCGAGCACGGACTCGATCAGCGTCCGGTCCGGCTTCTGCTCGCCCCGCAGCGCCTTCAGCCGCACGATCAGCTCGTTGCGCGGCACGCCTGCGGCAAGCTCGTCTACGACGAGTTGCTCGAGCGCTGCGTGCGCTTCCTCGCCGGCGAGAGCCCTGCGTGCGCGTCTTTCGAAGTCGGTCATCACCACGGTCGGTCGGCCCAGACCGTACTGCCCGCACCAAAGGCCCTCCTCACGCGATGTAGTCGGGCCAATCGTCGCCGAACTGCGCGAGGCGCCGCCACCTCGGCGCGCGCGTGCTCGACCGGTCCGCCGGCGCTCAGGCGCGCGTGCCCGGCGCGCGGGCGGTGTTGCTCGGAGCCATCGACTAGGAGACGCTGGCCGCTTGATGCGGCGGCCGATAGCGGCGCCGGCACTCGCGAGCGGTGGCGAGCATATCGTTCAGCTGGTCCTGGTTCAGCAGCTCGTGCGTCTCCAAATGCTTGAAAGACCCAGTGCTGCCGACGGCCACGCTGACCGCCCCCGCGTTGATCGGGTTCGGCGCGTCGAAGATGCACAACCCATCGTGCGGGCCGAACATCCAGTAGATGGCCTCCATCGTGCCGTCTACCGCTTCGACCACGGCGCGCGCCTGCGCGGCGCGATCCCTGGGCTTCTCGACCATCGCGTCCCAGGCATCAGACGTGTACGTGAACCACAACGCGTACTTCGGCATGCCAGCTCCCTTCCCCGGGGCTCCACGCTCCACTCGATAGGCGACGGCACGGCACGAAAGCGCGACTCCCGTGCGTCCACCTTCGAGCCGCGGCTATGCGTTCAGTTTCCCGCCACGGCTGCCCCGCAGTCAAGTGACATGCGCTGCAGCAACCACGGGGCGCTCAGGGCTGCGCTGCTTCTCGAGGGAAGGATCAGTCGTTCAGGCGTAGCGGCTCGCGACGTGTCGAGGGAGACCGTCGTCCGGGATGGACTCCCACGGGACCGCAGACCCTACCCAGGAGCGGACGGACGGCCTGACCCCCGGGTCGTCGTCGAACGTCCCCATGCGGACGCCAATCCACTCCGGATGCTTCTCGTTGCGAGCGAAGATCGATGAGCCGCACACGCTGCAGAACCACTTCTCGCCCCCGTCTTCGGGCTTCCAGAACCTCAGGAGCTCATCACCTGCGACGATGCGAAACGAGTCGACCGCCGCATGCGCGCTCGGCGAGGCGGCCGCGCCCGACCTCCGCTGGCAGCGACGGCAGTGGCAGTAGCTCGCGCCGAGAAGCTCGGCGGTCACCTCGTAGCGGACGGCCCCGCAGTTGCAGCCGCCGGTGATCGGAAGCGTCGGCATGCCCGCCATCATCTCCGCTTAGACGAGTGTGGTGCTTCAGGACGCGAGCGACACCCGCTACGGCAAGCCGCGGAGTCCAACGATCGCGGGGATCATCGGCGGCCGGCGGCGATGGACGATTCCAGGATCGCGGCGGCGCGGACAGCAGTTCTCGCCAGCCCGGCCTGGCCGTGACCACCACCCATCACGCTCGAGGGCTGACGTGGACGCGGTTACGGCCGGCTGCCTTGGCCGCATACATGGCGTCGTCGGCCGCGGCGATCAAGTCGTCGCCAGTCCGGCCGTCGCGCGGGAAGGTGGCGACGCCGAACGAGGCGGTGACCGCGATCCGCGACGTGTCGCAGTCGACAGGCGTCGTCGCCAGCTCGCGGCGCAGCAGCTCGGCGCGCTCGATCGCGTTCTCTTCTGGCATCCCGGGCAGGACGAGCAGGAACTCCTCGCCGCCGTAGCGGCAGCAGATGTCGCTCTCTCGCGCGTGGCGCTTCATGAGGTCCCCGAAGACTCGCAGCTCCTCGTCGCCGGCGAGGTGCCCGCAGGCGTCGTTGACCGCCTTGAAGTGGTCGAGGTCGCTCATAATCAGGCTCACCGGATGTCCCGCCCGGCCCGCACGGATCAGCTCGCGTCCGAGCCATTCCTCGAGATAGCGACGGTTGTGAAGGCCCGTCAGCGCGTCACGCGTGGCCTGCTCCCGCAGCTGCTCCTGTAGGGCCCCTACCTCACGCTCGGCGCGGGTGCGCTCGGTGATGTCCATCACCACACTGATCAGAAGCCGACGGCCGTCGAGTTCCACCGCGCTGCCATGACTCTCGATGTCAACCTCTGCGCCGTCCTTGCGCTGCCCGCGAAAGACGTGGACGACGTGGTCCACTTCTCCGCTCATCCGCATCCGGAGGCTGTCCGCGACAAACGCACGATCGGCCTCAGCGACGATGTCGAGTGCCCCCAGGCGCCGAACTTCCTCTGCGCTGTAGCCGAAGATCGTGTCGAACTTCGCGTTGGAGTAGCTGATCCGCCCTTCCTCGATCGTGGCGATACCGACGAGGGACTGACCCACTACTCCGCGGTACTTCGCCTCGGACTCGCGCAATGTTCGATTGATCCGCTCGTTCTCCTGCAGCGCTGCCTGTAGCTGCGCGGTACGGCTGCGCACCTGCTCTTCGAGCATGATCGTCGCTTGGAACTGGCTGAAGTCTGAGCCGTCCGCGCTGGTACTGCGCTCGGCGCGATCCATCAGTACACGAATGATCTTGTTGAGGCGGGCGATCTCCGCTCGCGCGTCCGGCTGAGGTGGGGCGGGATGGGTCGCGGGCTCAGTCATCGGCGAGGGAGCCGATCGCGATACCGGCGAGCGTCTGATTGACGTGAACGCCGCGGTACTGCTCGCCGTAGCTGTTGAACCCGATGACGTTGTTCTCGTGGAACACGGCCTCGACGCGCTCGACCAGCCCGCGCTCGGCGATTTCCAGCTTGCGCAGGATGCAGTCGCAGGCGATCGCCACCTGGATCTCGCCGACCGCAGCCCGTGCGCCCTCAAAAGCGTGCTCGAGGTCCTCGACGAGATCCCCACTTCGCGCCGCGCGCAGCACGAGGCCCTCTTCGATCGCGCAGAAGAGGGTCAGGCTGCCGTCGGGGTTGACCCGCTGGATCGAGCGGACATAGTCCGTGCCGTCGATCACCACGACCATCGGCTGCGCGGCGAAGTGTCGCGGGCCCAGATTGCTCACGTTGGCGCCGACCAGCCGCGCGTAGCTCTCGGAGGCCGGCCGCCCATCGATCTCGGTGACGAGCCGATGCGCGGGATCGGCACCCGTGACCACGACCCTCTGGTCCGTCGAGGCGAAGTGCTGAGTCTTGAACGTCGTGAACGGCAACGGCGTGGTGGCGAGGAGAAGGACGGCACTGTCGCTGTGAAACGCGCCGTCGCAATACACGTGAGCGCTGCCGAAGTCCAGACCGTCACCCGCAGAGCCTCCAATCATCGGGATCGATCCCAAGGCGTTCTGCAGGCTGCGCGTCACCGGCTCCTCGCGTATCGACAAACCGTCGATCAGTAGAAGCGCGAAGGTGTTGTCCGCATCTGCGGCGGGCTCCAGGCCTTCCAGCCTGCGCAACAGGTCTTGCGCGAGCGAGCGACCCTGCACCATCTCGAACTCGTGCAGGCGATCGATGCGGCCGCTCGCCGCAACGACGCTCCCGGCGCTGAAGCTCACCCCGGAAAGGCTGTCGTCGCGGCAACCGGCCGGACCGAACTCCCCCGCCGTCGTGCAGCCGACGACTTGAACGCCGGCGAACAGAAGTGCCACCTCCTCAGCCAGCTCGTCGAGGTCGTATCGCGCCGAGCAGAAGAACAACACGAGCGCCATATCCGGTTGCGCTACCGCGGCGTGGAACTCGCGCGCCGCCGCACGCGCGCCGGTGGCGCTGGATTGCGCTGCGCGTATCCCGGACGGGCCGTCCATCTTGTCTATGACCCGCATCGGGTCGCCTACCACGCCCGTCGTCGGTAGCGCACCACCGCGCTCAGCGGGGAACTACTGACGTGGTGCAGGGCCGCCGTTTGGCCTTCGTGGGCTCAGCACGGCTTGCGGGCGCGGATGATGGCCGAGACCGCGCGGTCGTACACCCGGTGCGTCTTGGCCTGGACCCCGTGGGTGAGGCGGGCTGGGTTTCGCGGACGCCGTGATTGCTGGTTTCCTGAAGTCTATTGGTGAGAGTGTCTAGGCTAGGTCCTCGCCGCGTCGAGAGCCTCGAACTCGGCGGGCGGGATGTCGCCGAGGGACTCGTGCAGGCGGGCGTCGTTGAACCAGCCGAGGTACTCGACGATCGCGGGTTCGAGCTGTGATCGGGTGCGCCAGACGCGGCCAGTCCGCAGGCAGGCGATCAGCTCGCGCCGCAGCCTCGGCCGGGCCCGCGATGCACATGGAGATCGATTCGGCCGAGAGGTAGCGGCGCCCGACGAGCTATTCGTCGCGAAAGTCCTCGGCTGCGCGCGACCGCGTCAAGCGGCTGATGCGCGCGCATTCCATCCAGGGCGCCAAGCGTCGTGCCCCCGTGTAGCGTCTGCTTCGGACCGAGACGCGCCCGTGCTGCGTTAGGACGAGAGCGCCACGGCGCAGCGCGCTCATTTCCTGCTCCACGTGACCGCTTAGGCTCGCCTCGATGACCGCGCTCAGCGTCCTTCTCGTCGCCGCGATCGTCATTGGGTGGCTTGGCCTCGTCGCGCTCTGGTGGTTCGGGTTCCGGGGGCGCGGCTCAGATGATTGACGCCAAGCACAAACCGAGGCGCACCCCGACCGAGACGAGAGCGGGAAGGTCGCGGGCGACGGCAAATGCCTACCGCGGCTCGACGCGGTGTACTGCGCCAGGGCGAATCCGTCACGCCGCCAGGCGATTCGCCAACGGTCGCGACCGCGTCCTCGAAACCGCTCGCCTGATCGCCGAACACTGAGGCATACTCCTCCGAAATGGATGAACGAGCGGAGCCGTTCCTCGGCGAGCGCCTGTGGGTGCATCCGTCAGTGCTTGCGGCGAGCGTGGGCGAGCCGGTCACCGTGTTCGATGACGCCGGGCGGCCCGCTGTCACCCGCTACGCGGACGGCGGCGAGGAACGGTACGGCTACGACGACGCCGGCCGCCTGATCGCCATCGACGAATACCCGCGGCTAAGGGACACGATCGACGACGACTTCGCCGTCTACCGCCGCGACTGCGGAGGCTGCCTCCGAGTCGAGCACGACGCCGCCGGTCCGGCCCGCATCACCGGTCCCAATGGCACCGTCTGGGAGCGCTGCGACGAGCCGTGGCCCGAACTCCTGCGCCGCGGCGCCGTCTCGCTGGCCGAGCGCTGCCATACCGCGGTCGCCGACGCTGACGCCGGTCGCCCCGAGGTCTACTGCCTGATGCTGATCTACGTCTCCGGCGGCTTGAACGTCTTGGTCAATGCGGGCACCGAGGAGGACCGCGACTTCTACCTCGCACGCGACGAATCGCCGGAGGAGCTGGCCGTCAGCCTCTTGTACCCGGAGTCAGACGGCCTGAGCTTTCTCGAGGTCGAGCCGGATCCCGCTCTCGATCCGCTGCTGTTCCGCGAAGCGGCTCTCAACGACCCGCGGGAGCCGCAGCGGACGGTCCTCACAGAGGTGGCGAAGCTCCTCGCGCGCCGCGACTGGGACCCGCTCCTGCAACTGACCGACGAAAGCTGCAGGGCCGCTCCGCAAGGAGCCTTGGAGCGCATGAACCCGGCAACATGACGGCGTGCGCGATCGTCCATTCCTCACGGCCGAGTGGCTGAATGTGGCCGCCATCACCTTCGCCGCTGACGAGCAGCAGCTGCGTCCGTACCTGCCACGCGGCGCCGCGATCGACACCCTCGAGGACTCCCCGCGGGTGAGCCTCGTCGCGTTCGAGTTTCGGCGCACACGAGTCTGCGGGTTGGCGATCCCGCGCCATATCGCGTTCCCGGAGATCAACCTGCGCTTCTACGTTCGCCACGACGGCGAGCGCGGTGTCGTGTTCATCCGCGAGCTCGTCCCACGGCGGATGATCGCGACGGTTGCGCGGCTCCTCTACAACGAGCCGTATCAGCGCGTGCCGATGAGCTGCGGCGCAAAGTCCACCGAGGACGGCGGCGTGCTGGTCTGGCACCGTTTCGGGCGCGGCTCCTTCCTGACGGTGAAGGGAGCAGCGGCGGCGGTCGTACCGGAGGCCGGAACCGCCGCGAACTGGCTCACAGATCACTCGCTCGGCGTCGGGCAGCGGCGCGACGGCACCACCCGTCTCTACAACGTGGCGCATCCCACGTGGGCGCTACGCGAGGTCGATGACTTCGCGCTCGAGGTGGACTTCAGCGCGCTATATGGCCCCCAGTGGGCATGGCTGCATGACGCGACGCCGAGTCATTTGTCGCTCGCCGTCGGCTCGCCGATCGCCGTCTCCCGCCCACTCCCGGCCTAGCTGGCCTCGATAGAACTGATCCGATGCCCCGTCGCCCGCGCCGCCGTAGCTCCCGGCCGCTGAGCTACGACGCCGACCCCGAGCGCCGACGCGCGGCGTGCGCTTCCAAGGAGCGATATGCGAGCGAGGCGGAGGCGCGCTCGATCGCGCTGATGAACGCTCCGCGCGGGCGACGCGCCAGCACGACGCCGTACCACTGCGACGTGTGCGGCGGCTGGCACCTCACGTCGTCTTTGTGAGACGTCGCGCGAGCTGGCCTCCCGCCGTTGCGAGCGCGAGACGCGATGCGAGCGCCGAGTGCATCACGGGCGCTTAGCGCTTCGACAGGAGCCCGAACCGCATCTGGAGCGCCGGGTCGAAGGTCTTCTCGACGCCCTCCGCGCCCGTCCGGACCGCGGCCATCTGCTTGCCCTCCCACAGCGGGAGCAGCGGGACGTCGCGAGCGAGAACGTCCTGGAGCCGGCCGAAGATCCCGACGCGCTCGGTCTGCCTGGTCGACGCGAGCTGCCGGTCGAGCAACTGGTCCACGGTGGCGTTCTTGTAGCCGTTCTGCATGAAGCCCCCGTCGCGCAGGAACGGGGTGAGGAAATTGTCGCCGTCGTCGAAGTCGGCGAACCAACCGAGACCGTAAACGGCATATTTGTGATCGGCGAAGGCGGCCGACTTGTAGGCCTCCCATTCCTGCGCGCCGACCTTCACTCTGAACAGCCCGCTCGCCTCGAGCTGACGGCGGATCTCGCCAAGGTCGGCCTCTTCCTCGGGCCCGTAGTGCGTGGGCGGCGGCTTGGGGTGGTTACCACCCGCCGGGATCGTCAACAGGTTCTGGTAGAGGTTGCCGATCAGCACGAGCCCCGCGAGCGCTTTGAAGTTCCTCAGCGGCGGCGGCGAGTGTACAGCGAGGACTGCGGTAAGCCCGCATCACGGCTGCACGCTTCGCGCGCCCGGTTCCGTGAGAAACCCGATGACACGCCGGCACGTGGCGTTGAGGATGCTCCGAAGGCTCGCCGACAGCACCGCCGAGAGCCTCATCAGTCGTCCATCGCCCGGACCTTCGCGCGGCCGTCCGAACGCGTCCCGCCTCGCGCTTCACGAGCGCTCGCCGCACCCCACCTGGAGAGAAGAGGGACCATGTCCTCCATCGTTACCGAGCGGCGCGCCGTTGCCACGGTGCACCGGAACGGAGCGAGCCAGCCCGTCGCGGCCACGGCCGCGGAATGGGGCAACTCGGCGCCGCTGGCGCTCGCCGCCTTCGGCGTGACCACATTCATACTGAGCATGATCAACGCCGCCTTCGTGCCCGCGGAGATCACACCCGTGGTCTTCGGCGTCGCCCTCATGTTCGGCGGCATCACCCAGCTGATCGCGGGACTGATCCAACTGCGCGTCGGCAAGACGTTCTCCGGCGTCCTGTTCTCGGGCTTCGGAGCCTTCTGGCTGTGCCTGTTCGCGATCGCGCAGTTCTTCCTCTCGGAGATTCCGCCCGCGCAGCACGGGCACGCGCTGGGGCTGTTCCTCTACGGCTTCGGGCTCTTTGCCGTGATCATGACCGTGGCGTCATTCCGCACCAATCTGATCGTGGTCGTGGCGCTGCTGATCCTCACCCCCGCCGTCTTCATCCTCGGCGCGGGCGCGTACGGCGCGCACGAGAGCCTGACGCACCTCGGCGGCTATCTCGGGCTGATCGTCGCCGCGATGGCCCTCTATCTGTCATGCGCCGAGACCTGCGAGGCGTCCTACGGCCACGAGGTCCTGCCGATCTGGTCGCTCAAGCGGTGAACCTTCGCCACGCCGGAGCGTCACGTGTCGCGTGGCGCTCCGGCGTCACGCCCGTCCTTTCCCCAGTCGGCCCGCGGAGAAGTACGCTCCGAAACCGGCCGTAGCGGCCGTATGTTGGGGACGTGACGACCGTGTCGGCATTCGGTGTGCTCGCGTCGGTGATGGGAACGCTGATGGCGAGCGCGCCGCTGCTGCAACTGCGCCGGATGCGCAGCCGGCGCAGCGCCGAGGACGTCTCGAAGGCCTTCATCGCCGTCGTCTGCTGCGGCTCGGCGAGCTGGCTCGCGTACGGGATCGTGCTGGGCGACCCGTTCATGATCGTGCCGAACCTGATCGGGGTCGCGGCCAACGGCGCGACGCTGCTCGTCGCGTACCGGCTCACGCGCCGCCCGCGCACGCGTGCCGCTGTGCGCCCGGGCCGCGCGCGCGGCGCAACCTAGCCTCGGTCGCTCCGCTATTGCACGGCCTCGAGGTCAAGGCGCGACGGAGGCTCGCCGTCGGCCTCGATGTCGACGGTGAAGGTGCCGCAGACTGCGACCGCTCGCCAGCCGTGGTTGCTCGTCAGCTCGAGCCCGAACCCGTGCGGGCGACCGAGCACGGTCCCCGGCAATGACCGGAACTCCGTTTCCTCGAAGCCTGCGTGACTCTCGATGAACACCTGCCAGCCCTCGGCGCCGTACCCAAGCACGCCGCCTCCGTGCTGCGTGCGCTGCGGCGCCACGCCTGCCTGTGCCGGCCACAGCGCGGGGAGCCCCTCGACCTCGACCTCGAGCGGGAACTCATCGCCCTCGACGTCGCGGTAGAGCACCGGCGGATCCACCTGGCCCGCGCGCTGCGGCAGGACGCACGGCCATACGCGTCCGCCCGCGCGCGCCTCATGCCACACGCCCGCACGGTCGCGCAGCCGCGCTCCGAGCGCGCCCGGTGGCAACCAGCCGGCGCGCACCTCGGGATCAGAACCCAGCTGGGTATTCCAGCCAACGCCCAACGCGTCCGCGGGCGCGCGCGCCGAGCCATCGAAGCCGAACTCGTGGCGCCCCACCGCCGCCACCCGCTGGCCGTCGATCGGCCACGCGACCATCACCTCGAGCCCCGCGAGCGGATCCGGCGGCCCCGAGGTCCCCAGCTGGCGCCGTAGCTGCTCAGCGATCGGCATCTCGAGCTCGCACACGAGCACCGGGATCCCGAACAACACGTGCAGACGCTCGGCGAGCGCCAACCAATACGCCTCCAACAGCACGTATCCGTCCTCATCGCGTCGGATGCGCCGGTTGAGCGCCTCGCACAACTCGAACACTGCGCGATCGCGCTCGACCTCCGGCATACCGAGCTCGCGCTGCTCACCGTTGCGCTCCACGTCCGGCGAGACCTCTCCCGCCCGCAGCTCGAGCGCCAACGGCGCGAGCTGCTCGGCAGCGGCGTCGTAATAGCTGCTCAGCAGCAGGCCGGCGGCGTCCCCGAGATCCAACTCGCGGTAGCGATCCGCAACGGCCGCGGCCGTCCGCTCGATCAGCACATCCACGGGACGCTGGGTCAGTCTCAGCCGCCGTAGAGCGCGCGCGCCCCGAGGATGTCACCGCGGCCCAGCGTCCGCTGGCCGGTGTAGCCGAGGGTGCCCTGGAAATGCATCGTCAGCTTGCCGCTGTCGTCGAGGTCGCTGAGGCCGATGCCGTGCCCGAACTCGTGCGCGCCGACGCCCTGGTAGTCGTAGGTGCCGGCGGAGCCCTTGTTGGACCACTTCACGTGGGTGGAGAAGCGGGTGTCGGTCTCGATGTAGGCGTTCTCGATCCGCCACACCCAGGTGCAGGCGATCGCGGCCGACCCGCACGAGCCGCTCGACAGGTCCGCCTTGTCGACGGTATTGACCTCGTCGTTGACGCCGGCGTGTCGTGTGGTCGTGCCGTCGTAGGTCGTGATCAAGTTGGTCATGTCCTTGAGGCCCGAGCAGTCGGTCACGGTGTTGTCCCACTGCTGGTGGGCCTTCTTGAGCGCGGTGAGGGTGCTGCTGTTCTCGCCGAAGGTCTTGGCGTTCCAGCGCCACGCGTACCGGTTGTCGGCCCAGGAGCCGGGACTCTCGGCGTGCGTCTTGTCGTCGCAGGCCGACGCGCCGGCCGTGGTGGCGGAGACGTTGCGCGGGGTCTCGAAGTTGGGATCGCGTCGGGCAGCCCCCGGTGTCCGCGGGAGCACGCTGGCCAGCAGCTTGCGCAGGGCGCGGTGAAAGACGGCGCGGTAGCGGGTGTCGCGGACCGGGTCGCCGTACGTCGGGGCGACGATCGACTTGCGCCGCACGATCACCGCGGGGAGCAGGTCGCGCGTCCCGCCGGTGTCGGCGAGCGGCAGGACGGTCATGCCGATTGTCGTCTGCCCCTGGGCGTCGCAGCGCGTGATCCGGTATCCGCCGTTGCCGAGCGGCTCGGTGACCTCGCTGCCGTCCTTGAGACGGCGGCGGATCGTCATCGCCACCACGAGGCCGCGCGCCGGCAGGCATGGCCTCGCGCTCGCCTGGGCCGGCGGATCCGCGGCCGGTCGTGCGCCGGCCCGCGGGACGCCGGAGCCGGCGAGGAGGGCGGCGGTCACGACGATAACCACGGAGGATCGGCGCATGCCTTCACCGACAGTGTCCGCCTCTGCCGGGCGCGGGTCCACCGTGCACGCACCCCGTTCGACAATCGCTGCGCGGACGGGATCAGTGGCCGCCCAGCGCCTGCTCGAGGTCGGCCCAGAGGTCCTCGACGTCCTCGCAGCCGACGCTCATGCGGATCAGTCCGTCCGGGATGTGCTCCTGGCCCGGGTGGACGCTGCGGCGCTCCATCGTCGTCTCGACGCCGCCGAGGCTGGTGGCGTTCCAGATGATCTTGATCGCCGCGCACGCCCGGTCGACGGTCTCCGCGTCGGCGAGCTCGAAACTCACGACCGCGCCGAAGCCCGGATAGCGCACCCGCTGCACCGCCGGATGCGCCTCGAGCCGCGCCGCCAGCTCGACCGCGCTCGCGATCGCCGTCCTCAGGCGCACCGGCAGCGTGCGCACGCCGCGCGTGGCCAGGAACGCCTCCAGCGCGCCCGGCGTGGCGCCGTAGAGCTTGCGCGCCGTGATCAGCAGCTCGCGCTGCGCCTCGTCCTTGGCCACCGCGGCGCCCATCAGCAGGTCCGAGTGGCCGCCGAGGAACTTGGTCGCGGCGTGGATGACCACGTCGGCGCCCAGCGACAGCGGCTGCTGCAGCAGCGGCGTCGCGAACGTGTTGTCGACGACCACGCGCGCCCCGTCCCTGCGGGGCGCGGCGCAGATCGCGGCCACGTCGGCGACATCGAGCAGCGGGTTGGTCGGCGACTCGACCCACACCAGGTCGGCCTCGAGCAGCTTGGCGATCCAGGTCTCGGTGTCCGGGGCCGGGACGCGATCGACCCGCCAGGCGTGATCGCGCGCGCCGGCCTCGGCGATCCCGGCGACGCCCTGATAGCAGTCGTCGGGAATGACGAGGCGCGCCCCGGTCGGCAACTGACTGAGCACGGCGTTGCACGCCGCCATGCCGGACGAGAACGACACGGCATGGCCGCTCTCGAGCCCGCCGAGGACGTCCTCGAAGGCCTCCCAGGTCTCGGTCGCCTCCGTGCGGCTGTACAGGCGCTCGGTGCCCAGCACGAAGTTCGATGCGGGGACGAGCGGAGTGTTCAGGGGTGCGCCGGGCACGCGGTCCGGCCGGCCACCCACGATGGCCCAGGTCTCTGGCTTCATAGGTGCCTGGAAGCGTCCCAGTTGCTGCTTCCTAAGGTCGTCCGGCGTGCGCAGCACATATACACCCGCGCACGTTCTCGGCTCGGTCGGCCGGGCTGAACCCGAGCTCCGCGTTCAGTCCGTGGCGGAGATCGTCCCCTGTCGACTTGCCCGCGGCCGGCAGGCCGGTGAACCAGACGGTACAACCGCGCCGGCCGGGTCGGGCGGCGCTTGCCGGCGACGTGCTCATCAGCGCACGATCGAATCGACGATGTTCTGCTGGCGTCCGAGGAAGTAGATCCCCGGATCGGTCTGGAAGCGCGCGCTCGGGTTGCCGCGCAGGGTCGAGGAGCGGATGGTCAGCACGCCGCTGCGGTCGTTGCTGACGAAGAACACCGCTCCGCCGCCCTCGCGCGCGTGGTTGCCGGTCATCCGGGTGCCGGCGATCAGGACTCCAAAGTCGTTGCCGTCGAAGTACATGCCGCCGCCGGACCCGCCGCCAGGCGTGCCGGAGCGCGCAGGATTGGCACCACGGCCGACCGCGCGGTTGCCGGTGAAGACGCTGTTGTAGATCGACCACGACACGCCGATGCTGCTCAGCGCCGCACCGTTGCTGCAGCGCCCGCCGGTGAACCTGCTCGCGACGACCGTCACGGGCTCCCCGTGAGACTGGGACAACGCCCGAATCGCTCCGCCGCCGACATCGGGGCCGGTCGTGTCGCAGCGGTTGCCGGTGAACGTGGAGCCGACGATCTTCAGGCGTCCGCCGCGGGCGAAGATCGCGCCGCCTCCGCCGCCGTCGTAGCGCTCACCAGTGGCGTTGCCGTCCGCGAACGCGAGGTTCTGCACCATCAGCACCGGCGTCGCCTGGTCGTCGCAGTGCGACGTCGTCCACCGCTGCCGCCGGTCGCAGGTGTCCTGATAGAGGATGCGGCGCCTGCCGCCGCCGCTGAGCGTGACCAAGCCGCCGCCGTCGAGCACGACGCGGCGGCTGGTGTTGACGACCTTGGCCGTCTGTCGCATCACGATCCGCACGGGGCGCGATCCGCACCGGAACCCGATCACGCCGCCCTTGGCGACCGCCCGCACGACCGCGCGCGACGTGCAGCTCGCGCGCGTCCCGGTGCCGACCCACCGATCCGGATGCGAGGCGTCGACCGGCCCCGCCTCCTGAGGCACGTCAACCGGATTCACAGCCGCCGTGGACGGTGCCGCCGGGGCCGCGAACGCCCACCCGATGGCCACGGACAGTGTCGTGCGAGCAAGCGACCGAGGCATCGACCTTGCGCGAGCCTAGCGATCCGAGGCGCTGCTTTGCGCGGCAGCGGCGGTCCGTACCCAAGCCGAACGGCTCAGAACATGTGGTGGAGCTCGAACGCGAACCCGGCGACAGCGAGCACGACGCCGGCCGCGACCGCGGCGACGACACCGAGCACCGCCCAGACGCCGAGCGTCAGCGCCGCCGCGATCGCCATGGCGATCGCAATCCGGAACGCGCCGCCTTCGGACATCGATGAAGCGTGCATGGGCGCGACCGTACGCGATCGCGCCCGCCCGCCCATCGGGGCGAACACGCACGCTTGCTCCGTACTCCGTGGCAGTCCGGTGCCAGGAGGACTGGCGGATCGCTAGGGTCATGGCGCCGAATGCGACGCCTCGCTCCGACCGACCCGCTGGCGGTCCGGCTCACGACCGCCATCCGCTCCGGCGAGCTGGGTGAGCTGGCGCGGCTGCTCGAGCAGCAGCCGGAGCTGGCGAAGGCGCGGATCGCGGGGCGACGCGGCGGCTGGCGCACGCCGCTGCACGTCGCCGCCGACTGGCCGGGGTATTTCCCGAACGGCCCAGAGGTCGTGCGGTTGCTGATCGAGGCTGGAGCCGACCCCAGCGCACCGAGTGACGACGGGCCGTCGGAGACGCCGCTGCACTGGGCCGCGAGCAGCGACGACGTGGAGGTCGCCGCCGCGTTGATCGACGGTGGCGCCAACCTCGAGGCGCCTGGTGGATCGATCGCGGGTGGGGGTCCGTTCGCCAACGCCGTCGGCTACGGCTGCTGGCACGTGGCGCGGCTGCTGGTCGGGCGGGGCGCTCGCGTCGAGTCGCTGTGGCAGGCGGCCGCGCTGGGGCTGGCCGAACGCGCGCTGGAGTTTCTCGCCGCCGATCCGCCGCCGACCCAGGACCAGATCGACGCGGCCTTCTGGCAGGCCTGCCACGGCGGCCAGCTGCGGATGGCCGAGCTGCTGCTGGCGCGCGGTGCGGACATCAACGCGACACCGGACTACAGCGATCGGACGCCGGTCGACATCGCCGGCAGCACAGACACGCGCCGCGGCCAGCTCGTTACCTGGCTGCGCGAGCGCGGCGCGACGTCTGCAGAGGAGCCGGCGCCGGAGTCGTAGGCAACTCCCGCCCGCCAGGGCTCACGCGTCCGGCGCGCCTGCTCGACCCGAGCTCGTTCCACGTAGTCCGCGGGAGTCACGCCGGTCTCGCGCCGAAACGCCCGCGCGAAGTTCCGGGGGCTCATGGCGCAGCGGTCTGCGAGCGCCTCGACCCGAAGATCATCGTCGACGTGGTCTGCGATCCACGCCTGAAGCTCGCGCAGCGGCCGGCGTTCGGCGAGCTGACTGTCGAGGTTGGTGCTGAACTGGTCCTGGCCTCCTGGGCGCTGAAAGAAGACCACCAGCCATCGCGCGACGTGCAGAGCGGTCTCCCTGCCGAGGTCGCGCTCGACCATCGCGAGGGCCAGGTCGATTCCCGCGGTCGCGCCGGCGGACGTCCAGACGTCGCCGTCCTCGATGAAGATCGGGTCCGGGTCGACCTCCACGCGGGGGTAGCGGGATGCCAGGTCTGCGCTGCCGGCCCAGTGGGTGGTCGCGCGGCGACCGTCGAGCAGTCCGGCGGCGGCGAGCAGGAACGCGCCGCTGCACACCGACGCGACCCGCCGGGAACGGCGCGCGGCCGACCTCAGCCAGGCGATGAACACCTCGTCCTTCTCGGCCGCCGCGTACCCCGGTCCCCCCGGCACGATCAGCGTGTCGATCCGCCCGCGGCACTCGTTGATCGTCGAGTCCGGCATGAACCCATAGCCGCTGCGCGTCCTGATCGGCGGGGGAGCGGTGGCCACCACCTCGACGGCATAGGCCCCATCCGCGACGGCCGACACCTCATCGAACACCTCGGCGGGCCCCGTCAGGTCGATCGGTTGCAGGTAGGGGAAGGCGACGAGCACAACCCTGCGACGCGTCGTCCGCGGGGCAGCCATCTGCGGCGTTCACCGTCGGTGGGCGCTACGACATCGGTCTCAGGCGCGCGCCGCAGGGCTGGCGGATCAGCGCGCTCAAGCTGACGGTGCTGTGGACGAGCGGGAACCGGCGGGTGCTGCCGTTCGCCGACGAGCACGGCGATTGAGCTTGGATGGGGACATCCGGTTCAGCTACTCGCCCGCGCCGGGGCCAGCGTCCACAGCTGATTCGATCCCGTGACGTCGACGATCACGCCGCCCGCGCGATCGACGGCCATGCTCGTCAGGCCTGACAGCGCCGCGGACGTCGCGAGGAGCCCGTTGGCCGGCGCGCTCGTACCGCCACCTGCGACCGTGTTGATCGTGCCGTCGCGCTCGATCGAGCGCACACCGGTGGCTTCGGTGACGAGTACGCGACGCGAGCGGTCGACGAGCAGGCTCGTCGGGTAGCTGAGGCTCGCCGCCGAGGCCGGGCCACCGTCGCCCGTCGTGGCATTGAGGCCGTTCCCGGCGATCGTGTGGATGACTCCCGACGGGTCGACGCGGCGGACGCGCTGGTCTCCCTGATCCGCGATCAGCACGTCGCCTGTGGGAGCGACGGCGAGGCCGGTCGGCTTGGTCAGGCTCGCCTGGGTGGCGGGCTTGTTGTCGCCGTCGTACCCAGACCCGCTGTCGCCCGCGATGGTGGAGATCGTGCCGTCCGGGTCGATTCGCCGGATGCGCCGCTCTCCCATCTCGGCGATGAGGATGCCGCCCTTCGCATCGAGCGCGAGCGTCGTGGGCAGGTTCAGCCCCACATCCACCGCAAGCCCTCCGTCCCCCAGCCCGTAGCCTGAGAAGCCGGTTCCCGCGATGGTCGTGATCGTCCCGCTCGGGTCGACGCGGCGGACCCGGAAGTTGTGCTGGTCGGCGATCAGGATTCCGCCGGCGGCGTCGACAACGACCCCCGTCGGATGGTTGAGCTGCGCGTTCGTCGCCGGGCCACCGTCGCCCGCGAAGCCGGCGATGCCGGATCCGGCGACCGTCGTGATGATGCCGTCCGGTGTGATCTTGCGGATGCGGTTGCTCAGGTCGGCGACGAGCACGTCGCCCGCCGCATCGACGGCCACCCCCATGGGCTGGTCGAGTTGTGCGCCGACGGCCGGACCGCCGTCGCCGAGATACCCGGGGACGCCCGTGCCCGCGAGAAGCTGCAGCGTGGGCGCCGGCACCGCGGCGGACGCGCCCGCCGCGACGCCGAGGCCGGCCAGAGCCACCAGCGCGAGGATCAGGCCACGGGGTCGGACGAGGAGCACACGGCTGGGCACGGCGGTACCTCCTGGCGAGAGTCACTGGCGGATACCGGCCAAGGACGCCCGAGCGCGCGGAGGTATTCCGTTAGCGCTCGCCGGGCGCGTTGCGAGCGGCTCTCAGCCGCGCACCCACGCCACGAAGCGCTCGCGGCGCAGCTCGATCGAATCGGGGATCCGTTCGGACGGGACTTCGGCGACGATCTTGTAGAGCCCTGGGGCGGACGGGGTCCATGAGCCCGAGAAGGTCCCGTCGGGCTCGATCGGCAGGTCGAGCGACGTCGCCGAGCCGATGATGTGGAGCGTCCAGACCAATCCGGCGAACGATGGGTCCGTCACCCCGCTCACGGTGACCGGCCGGCCGGCCGGGAGCTGCGTCGCGCGCGTCTGGTAAGCGGCCGGCGCGGGATCGAAGGAGACGGTCGCCCCGGTATGGGCGGGCAGCCCCTGGAGGTCGATCGAGGCCGGTGCCGACGTGTTGCCCGCGGCGTCGAGTAGCCGAAGCGTGGCCGTCGAGGCCCCGGGCGCCAGCGGCACTCGCACGACGGCCTTGCCGTGCTTGCCCGCCACGAGGCCGGGGAGGTCGTCGGGATCGATGCGGCCGACGACGCCCCCCTGGTCGATCAGGACCGAGGCGACGCCCGCGCCCGTCGCGCGCGCGCTGATCTCCGCCTGCAACTCGCTCCCGCCGCCGAAGCGGCGCACGATCGACGCGCTCACGACCGACAGCTCCGGGGGCGAGCGGTCGAGCCACGTCGTCTGCACCCGTGTAGCCCCGCCCGGGCCGCGGCCAAGCACGCGCAGGCGAAACGTGCCGGGCACCGTCAGGGTCTGCCCGCGGCGGAAGAGCTGCCGCAGCAGACACGCGCGCCCCGCCGCGCAGGGCTTCGCCGGCGACGTGGCGGGCACCCGAAGTGGCGACGGAAAGCGTCCGTCGCTGCCGGGGACATACCGCGGAGTCACGCGCGATATCGCGACGCCGGGGGGCAGGCGGACGGCGCGCCGGGTGTCTCGCGACGCCGCGACCGTGCGTGACTCGACGAACCAATCGCTCGCCGCCGCCCGCAGGCGCAGCAACGTCGGATGGGGCGCCTGCAGGGGACGCACCGTCACCTTCGCGCTTCCGGGCGCGGCGTCGAGTACGGGCGCGGCGCCGAGCGCGGCGAGCTGGAAGCCGCCGAAGCGATCCTCGCCGTAGCCCATGATGTCGAACAAGTCCGCGTAGGTGTTGGTGCCGCCGGGTCGTGCGGCACACGTCACCGGGCGAAACGGTCGCGGGCACGCCCGCGGGGCGCGGGCGTGATCGAGCCCGAGCATGTGGCCGAACTCGTGGGCGACCGTCGCTTGAGAACGCCGCAGCCCGTGGCCCTGGATGACCGAGAAGTTCCCATTCGAGAAGCTCTGCTTGTCGACGCGGCTCGGAACGACGAACATGGGGATGCCGCCGTCCGGGGAGACCCCGGCGGCCGTGGCCAGCTTCACCGCGGCGTCAAGCGTCGCCTGCGGGACGATGTTGCCCGCCGTCGCCCGCGTCGGAGCCCTCAACGGCGGGGCGACCTCGCCGCTCACCAGGATCCGCCCGTAGCTCACCCGCTCCATGAACCGCGACAGCCGTCGCAGCGCGCGTTCGAGCTCAGGGCGCGCGGGAACCCGCTCGCCCTTCAGCTGGATCGGATACAGCACGACCCGCACCGTTCGCGGCTCGGCCGGCGCCACCGCGAGCGCCGTCGCGGCGGGAACGAGCGTCGCGGCCAAGACAGCCACAGCGAGGCAGAGGCGCCACCACACGAGAAGACAGACGGTAGACGTCCGCGCCGGAGGCCGAGCAGGTCGCGGGCTTCGAGTGGGCCGACGCGGACACCTAGACGGAACGCCAGGGTTTCACCATCGACGGCATGTGTCGCGGCGTTGATCGACGGGCCGCTCCACGGCTACGCGATCGGCGACTACGCGCTCACGCCCTCCGGGCGGCTCGCCCTGGACGCCATGCCCAGCGCGACGGCGCGGTTGAGCTCGATCACTCCGTCCCGGCGCCCCGGCCCGCCCGGCCATCACGGGCGGTGGACGAACACGTGCCCCCAGTGCGATGGCACGCGGTGTCCGCTCACGCGCCAGTCGCGGATGTCGTACGTGCCGCCGTCGATGAGCTCGTGCCACATGCCGTTGGTCGGCAGGGGGACGTCGACCCACTGGTCGCTCGCGGAGAAGTTCAGCGCTACCGTCACCCGCTCGGTCGCGTCCCAGCGGTGGTAGACGACCAGCCCGCGGTCGGTGTCGACGCCGTAGCCCTCCGGGTTCAAGCGCGTCCATCCCTCGTCGTAGCCGCGTGGGTAGAAGTTGTGCGTCCGCAGCGCTGGATGCTCGCGGCGGATCGCCGCCAGCCTCCGATACAAGCCGATCAGGTTCTGCCCGATCGCGTCGCCGGCGAGGTCCCATCGGACGGGCCGCGGCATCACGCGCCCGTCGCCGGCCTCGGGCATCCACCAGTCGTCGCCGAACTCCTGCCCGTTGTGCAGCATCACGGTCCCCGGGGCCGTCAGCAGCGCGATCGCCGCCGGCTGCATCCGGTACCAGACGCCGCGACCGCCGGCTCGTGATGCGAGCGTCGAGTGGTCGTGGTTCTCGGCGTAGGTCAACGGGCCGATCCCGGCCGCGAAGTCGCGGCCGGCGTCGAGCGCGCGCATGAGCGCCGGGAATGCCCGCTCGGCACCGGCGCACGAGGCCAGCTCGAACATCAGCGGGTCGAACCAGCAGCCGTCCGCCCCGATCAGATTCGTGTCGTTGACGGCCTCGTAGCGGTTGTCGGGCAGGTGCTCGAGGATCAGCGGGGCGGAGCGGCCGCTCGCCGTCAGGTGCTCGTGCAGGTCGGCCACGAGTCGGCGGATCCCGCGATCGCCCTCCGCGGGGTCGTAGTACCCGCGCGTGTAATCGAAGCGGATGCCGTCGAGCCGGTACTCGTCCAGCCAGAACCGGCACACGTCGAACACGAACTGCTGGGTGCAGGCGTTATGGAAGTCGAGGTCTTCGAAGAACCCCCCGCGCGAGAAGACGCCGGTGAACGGCGATTCCTCGGGGTCCTGCCAGAGCCAGTGGTACGGGAAGCCGGTGTCGGGCGTGACACCGGCGCTGACGTGGTTGAAGACCCCGTCCATGATCACGCCCACGCTGTGCTCGTGCAGCGCGTCGACGAGGCGCTTGAGCCGCACCAGACGATCGGCTGGCTCGGTCGGATCCGCGATGTAGCGGTCCTCGACGGCAAAGAACAAGAACGGGTCGTAGCCCCAGCTGAACGCCCCTCCGCGCCAGGCCGTCCACGGCATCAGCTCGACCGTGTTCACGCCGAGCGCCAGTAGGTGGTCGAGGCGGTCCAGCACCGCGTCCACGGGCGCCCGGGCGCCCCGGTAGCCGCTGGTGAAATCGTCGAGCATGAGCTCGTAGATCACGAGCTCCTCGCGCGGCCGCGGGTCGGCCAGCGGGCGCACGTTCAGCTGGTTGCCGCCGATTACGAAGCCGGCGTTCTCGTTCGTCCGCCCGACGTACCGCGTGCAGGGATCGGTGCACCAGCGGCTCGTCCCGTTCTCGAAGCGGACGAGGTACTTGTACTCGTAAAACCCCTCCGCGAGGCCCTCCACGCGGTGGGTGTAAACCCGTCCCGCCGGGTGATCGCCCGGCGAAAGCTCCGGCGCGCCGTCGACGTCCCAGCCCTGGAAGTCCCCGACCACGCGGACGTCGCGGATCCGGGCGGGCCCGCCGCGAACGTACTGGCCAGGATCCACGGCCGCGTCGGGCACGAATAGCCGGAACTCCACCGCATCGCCTTGCACCCGTGCCCCGAAGTCCTCATACACCAAGGCGAGGCTCCCGCACCTGGGCCGCTCGGTGCAAGCGCTCACGGCCGATCAGTTCGCGCGCTGACCTCCTTGGACGCACTGCAGCGCACCTGCTATCGGCTCATCGCAGTGCTCTCGATCGCAGTTTGGCTGCCCGCCGGTCGCGCGGTCGCCGCGCCGGACACCCGGCACCACCACAAGCCGACCGCGAGAACGGTAATCCGCGATTGCACGAGAGACGGCAAGCTTTCGCGACGCTACTCCCTGAGTCTGCTCAGGCGTGCACGGCGCCACCTGCCGGCGGACGTGCGCGAGTACTCGGACTGCTATCGCGTGATTTCGCGCGCGATCAAGCGCGGGCAGCGCCGCCACCGTCATCATTCGCCCGCGCGCCGTTGACGCGTGCGCTGCCGCTGATCGCGCAAAGTGACGGTGGCACAGGCACAGGCACAGTCAGGCGCGTTGTCTGGCCCGCAGCCTGAACCGGCGGCTAGGCCGTGGCGCGAAAACCGTGGTGATTACCGTGCCGGTGGACGACCCGGAGCGAGCGCCCGCGGCGATGGATCGCGCCGTTCGCCGAGGGCCTGCGGTTGGGTCACCAGCGTGGCAGCCGGCGCGACGAGGTCGGCTACGGGAAGCGGGCGTGAGAGCAGAAAGCCTTGCCCGAGCGGGCAGCCGAGGCCGACGAGCGCGTCGCGCTGAGCCGGCGTTTCGATGCCCTCGGCGAGCACGCTCAGGCCGAACGGCCGAGCGAGGTTGAGAATCGCTTGCACGAGCGCGCGGTCGCTGGAGGAAGGGTCGGCCACGTGTGTGATGAAGGCCTTGTCGATCTTGAGGACGTCGACGGGAAGGTGTCGCAGATATGCCAGCGATGAGTAGCCGGTGCCGAAGTCGTCCAGTGCGAGGCCAACGCCGAGCTCGTGCAACTCGCGCACTCGCTGCTCGGCGGCGTGCAGGTCGCGCACGAGCACGCTTTCGGTGATCTCGAGTGTGAGCGCGCGCGGCTCGAGATCGTGCGCGGCGAGCAGCGCCGCGATCCGCTGGCAGAGCCCGGGCTGCAGCAGCTCGGTCGCGGACAGGTTGACCCCGACGCGCAGGTGCGGCCCCAGCCGCGCTCGGAGCAGCGGCAGGTCGGCGCATGCTCGCGCCAGCACTTGACGGCCGAGTGCAACGAGCACACCGGTTTCCTCGGCGAGCGCGATGAAGCGATCGGGCGCGATCGGGCCGCGCGTGGGATGCGTCCAGCGCGCAAGCGCCTCCGCGCCGATGATGCGGCCGCTGTCGAGCTCGACGATGGGCTGATAGTGCAAGTCAATCGCGTCGCCGTCGACGGCGGCCTTGAGGTCGCCGCCGAGCTCGAGCCGCTCGTGCGCGTCGTGCAGCATCGCCGGCCGGTACGCGCGGCAGCGGCGTTTCCCGTCGCGCTTGGCCGCGTACATCGCCAGATCGGCGGAGCGCATGAGCCCGTCCGCGCTCATGCGGTGCTCCGCCAGCGCGACGCCCACGCTCACGCTGACCGCAAGCTCACGCTCGCCCACGCAGACCGGCTGCGTGTGCGCGTCGATGACGTGCGCCGCGACGGTCTCTGCGTCGCGTTCATTGGCAAGCCGCTCCAGCAGCACGGCGAACTCGTCCCCGCCCACCCGCGCAACCAGCGCCTCCGATGGCACCGCGTCGGTCAGCCGGCGTGCCAGCTCGACGAGGACATCCTCGCCCGCTCCGTGCCCGAGGCTGTCGTTGATGGCCTTGAAGTCGTCGATGTCGATCAACAGCAGCGCGACCGAGCCTGGCCGCGTGGCGTCGGCCAGCGCCTCGTCCACACGCTGGTAGAGCAGGCGCCGGTTGGCCAGGCCTGTGAGGGCATCGTGAAACGCAATCTCAACCAGCTCCTGCCGACTCGCCGCCAGCCCCTGCGCCATGGCGTTCAACGCATCGCCCACCTGCGTCAGTTCGTCAAAGCGCGCGCACCCGACCCGATGCTCCAGATCACCGTCGGCAAAACGACTCGCCGAGAACATGAGCCCCGCCAGCGCCCGCCGCAGCCCGACGTGCAGAAACCACGCCGCCAGCAACGCGCTAGTGATCGCGAGCGCCACGACCACCGCCCGCGAGACCGAGGCCCGGCGCGACGAAGCAGCCCGAACCGCGGTGGCGCGGCTGGCCCGCGCAAGCACCCGGCCGCCCAGCCGTGCGAGATCGCGCTGCAACGCCCGAAGCAGCCCCCGCAGCGACACGAGCGGCCGCCCGCCTTCCAAGACCGCCTCCCGCGCCCGCGCCCAACTGAGACGAAGCTCCGGCATGCCCGCGTCCCGAGCACCGAAGCGCCGCGACAGCGCATCGATCCGCTCATCGACGACGCGTACCGGCGCGATCCCGACGCCGTGCCCGACGTTTGAATCTGCGCCCATGACGGCGTCCTCGACGTCACTGACCGCCGTCTGCGCCGCGCCCATCGCGTGCAGGCCGCCGGCCAAGTCGCGCTCGCGCGCGATGCTCTCGCGCGCCTCGCGGCGCTGGCTGACATACCCGCTGGTCGCCCCCACAACCTGCGGCAAGACGATGATCGCCAGCAAAGCAAAGCTCCACCACCGCAACGACCGGCGCAATCGTCCACGCGACATCATCACCCCGAGTCGTCGGCACCGGTCGAGCACGCCTTGAGCTCGCCGGGCCGCCCGGGGCCGCTCTTGGTTTCAGTCGCTGGTAGTGACGGGCACCGGTGGGGTCCGCCTGCCTCCGCGGTCGCGGCGGCCCGCCGCGTCGGTTTGGCCATCATCGACCCGGTTACGTGGCATCGCGGCCTCGACGGCTCGGCCGAAGTCCGCCCGGGAGAGGTAGAACGATATTGCTGAGTGAACCTCGATCAAGAGCCGATCTTCATGGGTCCTGATCTTCACGCTGTCCAACTCGTCTTCGACAGACACCAGCAGACCGCGCTGTAACCCGACGCCATCGCGCCCAAGCGTCGCTGAACTCCTGATGACCGCGAGTGTTCGCCCATTCGGCAGCGGCTTTCGACCGGCCAGCTCAGCCAGACGATCGGCAATTCGTCCCACGAGAGCTCTCGCAACTCGCGCCGCGCGTTCACTCCGTAGTCCGGCTCGTGTACAGCGGCACCAGATTCCAAGCGATCGTGGCCGCGCAGGCAGCGATCGCGATCAGCACGATCAAGGCGGCGGAAGGCTGCGAGGGACACGGCGGCAGGTCAGGCACATTTAGAAGGAGCAGCTGACCGTCGTCGGACCAAGTTCGACAGAAAGACAGCGCGTGAACCGCTGAGATCAACGGCGCGAAGATCGCACCCGGAAGCGCGATAAGGATCGACGCCCGCATGGCGCTGCGCATGACCTCAATGTCCTAATTTGCAGGGTGAAAGATCGACTCGCAATGAAGGCGTCCGGGCTTCAAGTCCCTCGTCGGTTCTGAGTTGCTCTCCACGCGCACCGATGCCGAAGGCCGTTCGGGTCACGGTCTGAGCGCATGCAGGGTGGCCCGCTCGGCTTCGTCGATGATCGCTTTGACCCGCGCCGGGGGTGGAGTCGAGATCAGCTGTAGTGCGACCCCGCGGACGAGGCCAACAAGGGACACGGCCATCGCCTCGGGGTCGGCATCTGCTCGGACCGAGCCGTCTCCGATCCCTTCGCGGACTTTGTCGGCGAGGAGGCGCCGGAAGCTGGCGTCCTGTTCCGCGTAGAGCGGCATCAGGACGGGATCGGCGGCGATCGCCTCGCCCCACATCTGCAGGAACGCGCCGGCAGACGGACGTCGGCTGGTGACGTTCTTGAGGTAGGCGCGAACCGTCTCCGCCAGCCAGTCCGCGGCGCTATCCCCGACATCCGGGAGGGTGAAGGCCTGAGCATCGCGCATCACCGCGCGGAGCAAATTCTCGCGGCTGCCGAAGTGATGAGAGACGATCCCCCGGCTGTAGCCGGCGGCCTCGCCGACCGCCGCCAGGGTCAGCGCGCGTGACCCGTGCTGGGCGATCAGCGCCGTAGCGGCAGCTAGCACCTTGCGTTCGGTCTCTTCGCGACGCTCTCGCTGCGTGCGGCGAGCGGGAGGCTGATCGGGCATCAGGACTGCTCACACATCGGGCCGACCAAGCATATGGTCCGCCGGTCTGCGCGCTCGTCTTGGCGACAGTACGCGCGACGAGCGCGCGAGGCCCCGGGGCGAAACGATCAGCTACGATACTTGTGTGTCAACCAACAAGTATCTCGGAGGTGGCTTTGTGTCGCGCACTCCACTCGTCCTCGTCCACGGCAACCCCGAGTCAGCGGTCATTTGGGGACCGCTCATCGGGGAGCTCGATCGGGCCGATGCGGTCGTCCTGTCCCCGCCCGGGTTCGGCGTCCCTGCTCCCCGCGGCTTCGACTCGTCAACGACGACCTATCGAGATTGGCTGGCGTCTCAGCTGGAGCTGTTCCGCGCTCCGGTCGACCTGGTGGGGCACGACTGGGGCGGAATCCACGTTGCGGCGCTGGCCATGAGCCGCCCGGATCTGATTCGCAGCTGGGCCTCCGATGCACTCGGCGTGTTCGCGCCCGACTACGCCTGGCATCCGCGGGCACAGGTGTGGCAGCAGGAGGGCCCAGGGGAAGCCTCGGTGCGGGAGCTGTGGGGAGGCGATCTAGAGCAGCGACTCGCGGTGACGTCGGCCCTCGGGATGACCGGGCGCATGGGGGAGCGGGTCGCGGCAGGCATGGATCCCGAGATGGGTAGCGCCGTCCTCAGGCTGTTGCGCTCGGCACGACAGCCGGCGATGGCCGAAGCGGGTCGGCTCCTGCCGAGCGCCGCACAACGTCCGGGGCTCGCTCTCATCGCCGTCGACGACCTCGAGCGAGCCAGCGGGACGCTGGCGCAGCACGAGTGGGCAGCGCAGCAATCGGGCGCGAGGCTGGCGCATCTGGCGGGCGTGGGCCACTGGTGGCCGGAGGAGACGCCGGCGCCGGTTGCTGAGGCTCTGACGAGCTTCTGGGCGGAACTGCCGGGTCCGGAAGGGCTCCCGCGACCGACTCCCAGCGGTGATGTCTGGGTGCCCACTGTGTGAAAACACCTGGCCCCCGGCGCCCGTGCAGTGTCCAACCGGCGGGTCCAGATCGAGCTCAACCTTGACGGCGAGCAGATCAGCGACCATGCCGAAGACGGCACTGGTCCATCCAGCGGAGAACCACCTGGGGTTGCTGGGCGTGCGGCGTGCGGTCGTCGTGCGCGATCGAGCGTGCCTGCGTGGAGGACGTTGCGTGCCGCGTGATCGCCGCGCATCAGCGGCCCGATCACGCCACGGTCGCGCGCTTTGTCGTGCGTCACGAGTGCGCGCTCGGCGAGCTGTTCGGCGAGGTACTCGCCCTGTGTGCCGATGTCGAGGCTGAGGAAGTACTCGTCATAGCGCACGCTGAGCCACGCGCCGACGAACAACCGAGCATCCAGCCGGACGGCTTCAGTGTCGTCGATCGCCAACCGCACGGCGCCCTCGATCCGCTCAACCGTCAGTCGTCCGCTCGGCGCCAGCGACTGACCATCGGCGCTCTCGTGCCCGACCAGCGCGACGTTGAGCGGATGAGGCGCACTGGCGATCGCCTCCAGATCAGCAGAGCCTTCATCCCATGCGCGGAAACCTCTGCGCCCCACGGGGGGGAAGCCGCGACATCAGTAGGTGTAGCCGTCGCTGAGCGTCACGCAGCCCCACCCGAGATCCATGCTCAGGCCGTAATAGTCAGTGCCGTCGTTGGTGTCGAGCCACGCTCCACGACAACCACCAACACGATCACCTGGTTCAGAGGTTCAGCAGCGGAAGCAATCACCAGGACGTCGTCGCGGGCTTCATCGCAGGACCGGACGCCCCTGGAACTCCGGCGGCAGCGGCAGCATGTGCGCAAGGTAACGTCCTCGCAGTCCAAGCATCGCCGCCGCTTCACGCGCGCTTCTAGCTCCGCTTGATCGTTCGAACGTTCACGGTTGAGTCATGTTTTCAGGCCGTGAGGGCGGGCGTCCGCGATGCGTTGGTCGAGTGCTCGTTCGAATTCGCGCCAGGGGCGGCCGAGTGGGGTGCGGCGGGCAATCGGGTCGGGGAGGGTGGGGTCGAGCTCGGCAAGCGAGGGGTTGACGATCCGCGTGTAGGTCTTGGTGAAGAAGACGGCGAGGCGGCGGCCGGTGCTGGTCAGCTCGTAGCGGTTGCTGCGAGGGAGGCGGCGGATCAGGCCCTTGCGCCTGAGGCGGCGCAGGTCGTAGGTCATGCGGCGGGCGTTGTAGTCGGGGATCAGGCCGGCGATCAACGTGCGCAGGGTGCGGTTGGTGAAGCCGTCGACGAGGTGCGTGAAGGCGCATAGGCAGGCGAGTAGTGCCATCACGCGTGGGTCGCCGAAGCGCAGCCCGGGGGCGGGCTGGCCGTCGTGGGTGGACGGCAGCACGACGCGACTCAGCGCGTCGGCGTCGGGGGCGCACTGGCAGGCGTCCAGTTGGGCGTCCAGCAGCCGCTGGTTGGTGCGCTCGCCGATCTGGCGTAGCGCGTCCCAGTTGGCGTCGGTCAAGAGGCGGCCGATGCCGAAGTCGCGCGTGTCGTTGACGGTCGTTTCGGTTCGCAACGCGCGTCCTTCTTTGAAGTACTGCTTGACCTTGCTGTGCTTGTAGTGGAGCTGGATCGCCGGGTCGACGCCGCTGGTGATCACGCGCGTGTGAAAGCGCCCCGGCGTGCGGCGGGTGATCGGCCGTTTGAAGACGAGCGCCACCTGGTCGGGGCGGCCGAGCGCCAGCTGGTCGCGGATCGTCTGCTCAAACCACGCGCGCCCGGCCGCCGGGCGGTCAAAGACGCGCGTGTCGGACAGCTCGAGCTGGCGGAACGCGAGCTGGTAGCGGTAGCCGCGACGCCGATCGGCCGGCGTAAACGGCGACGGCAGCCGGCTCGTCCAGCGATCGAAGAAGCGCCACACCTCGCGCGCGGACAGGCGCTCGCAGATCCTCGCCAGGGCGGCAGCGTCCGTTGCCGAGCGGAAGCCGTTATCGAGCGCTTCGAATGCGATCCCTTCGCGGGCGGCCTGGCGCTTGGCCCACTCGTGTCCGTTGAGATAGACCCACACAGGAAACGGCGCGTAGGCGCACGCCTTGATGAACGCCGGCCCCCAGTCCGGATCCAGGATGTAGAAGTAGTAGTGATTGACGAACACCGTCTGGCGGCCGAACTCGAAATGCGGATGCCCGTCCGGCCCGCCGTGGCGCCAGCCCCGCCAGGCGCTGGTCTTCTCCTGTGCGACGCCGACCATCACGACGCCGAAGCGCCCCTCGCGCTCGGCCGCCTGCAAGTAGGGGCGCGCGGTGTCCTCCTTGGAGACGCCCTTGGCGAACCGGACCATGGGCACGTCGTGGTCGCCGATGAAGCGCTCGATCGCCGCGACATAGGCGCGGCCCTGCTTGGCCAGCAGCGCCGGCGACGGGATCGTGTAGCCGCGATCCAGCCAGAACCGGGCGAGCTGACCCGCGCTCATCAGCTTCGGCACGTAGGCCTGCAAGAACAAGCGATCGACCGAGCGCACCTGCAGCGTCACGTGGTCGCACAGTAGGCTTGAGATGGTGGCCACGGCGAGCCTCCTGGCTTCCGCAAGGTTGCCTGCCCCAAGAGGGCCAGAGATCTAGAACGGAGGCTAACCGGGCCACCACGAGCGAGGGAGCCACGACCGGCTCCCTCGGCCGTTTCAGCCGTCGCCGTCCGCCGTTTCGGCCGCAGGCCGACCCCGAGCGAGGCTCATACAGAGCCCTGCACGCGATCACGCGCCCACCGCTCGGCGGTATGAGGCTCGCTCGCTAACTCTAGATGGCGATGATCGACTTCGTGGGGCCCGGGGGGTAGGCGGTCGCGGCCGCGACGCTGGGGCCGGGCGGGAAGGCGCTGGCCGCCTGGGCGGTGGGGCCGGGCGGGAAGGCGCTGGCCGCCTGGGCGAGGGGCGTGCCGAGGGCGATGAGCGCGAACGCGGTTGCGGCGAGCAGCTTGGGGGAGGAGATGGGGTGCTCCTTGGTTTCGTTCCCGTCGCTGGGGCGGGGAGATTTGACGAACTCTCGGAGCGTCGTCGATGGGCGCTGCGCAGGCAGGTGACCCAGCACGAGTGTGGTGTGGCGCCGGGCCGCCACGATCCGGTCGGTTTTCCGCCAGATCGGCGCCGCCCGAACCTTCCGTTGGCCATCGCGCTTGTGCCTTCCCGACGGGAGCGGGGCGGAGCCGCTTGCCGGATGTGCCCGTGACGTCGACGCCCGAGGGGTGACCTCGGGCGGCGGGCTCCTCAGGTTTCGTGTTCGGCGCGCTCGAGAATCGCCTCGACCACGTCGGTCTTGGCGTCCGCGTAGTCCTGCATGTGATTCCAGCGCCGAGCAGCGAGTTCTCGTTTGGCGGCGGCGTAGCGCTCGCGCTCGTCGGGGTGCCGCCGCAGCCAGTCGCGGAACCGCAGCATGCGTGTGATCTCCGGCGAGCCGTCGGCGAACACATGCAGGTTCACGTCGATGTCGGGGCCGTTGAAGAGCCGATGCTCGTGCCAGTCGGGCTCACGGATGCGCAGCACGTACCCAGCCGCCTCCAACGCCGGAGCGTAGGCAGCCTCATCGCCTGGATCGCGCACCGCGAGCACGATGTCGATCCGCGGCTTGGCGATCAGACCCGGCACCGAGGTAGAGCCGACATGCTCGAGCAGCAGGACCCGCTCGCCGAGGGCGTCGCGGATGCGCTGCCGCTCGCGCGCGAACCACTTGGTCCAGCGCGAGTCGTACTCGTGAAGGGTCACCGGCCCGCCGAGCCACTCCAGCGGTCCGACGGTCACCGCCGCCAACTCGGCCTCCCGCGCCGCGCGATCGGAGCCAGCCATGGCGCGATGATCCCACCACCGCGCGAGAGAGCCCGCGGGTGACCCCTGCGGCCAGCAGGCGTAGCCCGCGATGCCGATGACTCGGGCGCGTGGGGACGAGGACCCACCCGCCGGCAACTCGCCGAGCGCGCGCAGCGAGCCGGCGTCGCGATCAAGCCGCGCATCGAGGTCCAGCACGCCGACGCCGCCCTGGAGCTCGCCGCCCGCGGCCTCGGCGACACCATCGTCACAGGCGCGCTGCTCGACACCCGGGGATACCGCCACCGGCTCGCCACGGCCACACTCGATCCGCCCCTCCACGAGACGTTCGCGTTCATCCAGCGCCGCAACGCCCGCCTCTCACCCGCCACCCGCGCCCTCATGACGCTCACCGAGGACCACCTCGCGATGTGCGCTCAGGACTGAGGACGATCTAGCTCCCTATGCAGCAGCAGCCGCTCAACCAACTGCTCGCACTGCGACGAGCTCTCGAGCGACCCGCGCGTGACCAGATCGTTCCTGGGTCGCGCCCTGCGGCCTCGCAATGGCGCTCGAGCACGTCGAGCTTGTGGCGGTACTCGCCCGGATCGGCGTGGAACCGGTTCCAGCCGGCCAACCTACGAACCTCCGTCTTCTCAGCCGGCGTGAAGGATCCGAAAGCGGTCTGGTTCCTGCGGATCTCGATCGACGACCTGGATGGGCGGCCAGGCCCATTGCCAGACGCTGATGCCTGATGTGCGGGAGAACCGGATCTGCCCGCGCGTGCCTTCGACCGCAACGCGGGACCAGGATTCGGCGGTGCGCGCCCGGTCCGTGCCGTGCGAACGCAGCACGTCGGCGAGGACGGCGACCGTGTCGTAGCCCTCGAACGCGACGAAGGAGGGCGCTTCGGCCAGTCGCTCGCGGAGGGCCGTCTGGACTCGTGCACCGCGCGGGCTGAGGCGCTCGGGCAGGTAGCGCAAGAACGGGATCGCGGCGCCGTCGTCGCCCAGCAACGCCGCCCATTCGGCGAACTCCGGTTGTCCGGCCGGTGCGCCGATCATGATCCCGGCGAGGCGGTGGTCGCGGCGGACAGACCTGACGATCGACACCGCCGGCTCGGGGTGGCCGACCAGGAGAAGGAGGGCTGTCGCGCGATTGTCGACGAGTGCGTCGCACACGGCCGTGGGAGCCAGCGCGCGCATGTCGAGCTCGATGACGGTGCCGCCGCGCGGAGCGAGGTGGTCGCGCAGAATCCGCGCCCCAGATGCCCAGTAGACGCTCGACTCGATGGCTACCGCGATTCGACGGTGGCCCGCGCTGAGGAGGAACTCTGCGTAGATCCGCCAGCCGTGGGACTGCGCCGGGGCGAGGCGCGCGACCCATTCCGTCGGCTGTTCGGTGAGCGCGTCGAGGACCGCTGACGAGCAGAGGAACGGCATGCCGAGGGCGTCGGCCCTGGCGGCAGCGGCGCGAGCGACGACGCTGTGGTACTCGCCCGCCAGGGCGGCCACGCCCAGGCGGGCCAGCTCATCTACGGCCGCCGCGGCCCTCTGTGGATCGGCCGCGCTGTCTCGGACGACCAGCTGGAGTGGTCGACCGGCGATTCCACCGTCGTCATTGACTTCGCGGACGGCGAGCTCGAGTCCGGCGAGCAGGTGCCGGCCCGCCTGCACCCAGCCGGGCCGAGTCAGCGGGACGAGCGCGCCGATCTGGACGGACGCCGCTCCGGCGGCGGCGGGGCGCTGCGTTACTCGATCGCGGTCAGTAGCGTTACTCGCATTCGTCACGGTTGACGATAACGCAGCGGCGAGTGTCATCGCAACCGAATCCCGATACGCACTTGCTGTCGCGACGGGTGTTCCGCCGACCAGTATCCATCTTCGTATTGGGCTGTCCTTGCCCCCAAACGCCCACGCCGCCGGGCCCGCCTGGCGTCGGTAGACGCAGCGATCGTTGCGCAGGCCGCCAAGGGAGACCCGAGCTACGCGCACAGCGACTACGGGGCGGCCGATGGTGCCGATCGCGACGCCACACAGAGCCGAACCGCGACGGCGCGTTGTCCAGTGGCCACCCCAACCTGCAACCTCCCGCGTTCGCCGGCCCCACTAGGCGATGCGTGGCGGGGCCTTCACGGCGCGCTCGACCGCGAGCTTGCGAGCGGTGCGCCGGAAGGCCCCGGCGTCGCAGCGCCAAACCACGCGGCCGAAAGCCGGAAGCGAGCGCGCGTAGTTCCCGGCAGCCGGTGTTCGCGTAGCTCCGGATGCGGCGCCCGCGGCGGCGAGGGATGCTTGACGCAGTTCTCAGAAGGGAGCTGCCATGAGTGCCATGCCCACACGGGCGCGTCCCCGCCAGACGCGGCGACTTGTGTGGCTGCTCGCGGGTGTCCTCGCGGGCGCCGGCGTCGTGTTGCTGGTGACCAACGACGACCGGCAGCCGCGCGGACTGCAGGGCTCCGGCGTGTCCGCCGCGCAGGCGCGCGTCGTGCCGGCCTTCGACAGCGTCGAGCTCGCGGGCTCCAACGTCGTCACCATCGACGTCGGCGGCAAGAGGTCGGTGGTCGTGCGCGGCGACGACAACCTGCTCTCGCGCGTGACCACGACGGTGCGCGCGGGGCGCCTGGTCATCGACACGGTCGGCAGCTTCGAGTCCCAGACGCCGATGCGCGTCGCGATCACGCTGCCGTCGCTGGACGCGCTCGCGCTCAGCGGAAGCGGGATGGTGTACGCCGACGGCGTGCGCGCCACGACGCTCAGGGTCACGCTGCCCGGCAGCGGCATGCTTCGCGCACGCGGGACCGCCGGCCGTCTCGTCGCGACGCTCGACGGCTCCGGCGTCGCCGAGCTGACCGGCCTCGTCGCCCGCGACGCGCGCGCGCTGGTCAGCGGCTCCGGGCGCATCGACATCACCGCGACGCGGTCGCTGGACGCCTCGATCCCGGGGACGGGCGCGATCGTCTACGGCGGCGACCCGGCGCGCGTCACCCGCGAGATCGCCGGCACGGGAGCGATCACGCGCAGGTGACGCTCCCGCTCAGGCGCGCGGCTGGAAGAGCTCGATCGGGTTGCCGGACGGGTCCTCGAGCAGGATCTGCCGGCCGCCCGGCCCGCTCAGGATGTCGTTGCGGAACTTGACGCCGGCCGAACGCAGCCGCTCGACCTCGGCGGCGATGTCCTCGACGATGAAGTGCATCCGGTTCCAGCCTCCCGGCCCGGGCGTCTGGCCGTCGGGCATCGGCCGCCCGGCCGAGCTGGTCGGCCCGCTGAGCAGCAGCCGCAGGTTGCCGCGCACCACGTCGGCGAACGCCGGCGCGAACTGGGTGTTCACCTCAAAGCCGAAGTGACTCGTGTAGAAGGCGACGGCGGCATCGACGTCGTCGACCATGTAGCGGACGTTCACGCGCTCATCAGGCACGTTCGGTCACCTCCCGACCGGTTGATCGCCTGGATCAGAAAGCCGATGCGCGCGCTCAGCTCGCTCGCCGTGCGCTCGAACGCGGCCAGCGCGTCCTCGTCGCTCCCCGGCGCGCGCGCGGGATCGGGGATGCTCCAATGGATCAGCTCGGGCCCGCCGGAGAACTCGGGGCAGACCTCGCGCACGCGATCGCAGAGGCTGACCACGTAGTCGAAGCGATCGCCGGACAGCGCGCTCAAGTGCTTGGACCGGCGCCCGGAGATGTCGATGCCGCGCTCGCGCATGACGCGCACGGCGCTGGGATGCAGCGGCTTGGGATGGCTGCCCGCGCTGGCCGCCTGGAGCGCGCCGCCGGACAGCTGCACGGCGAGCGCCTCCGCCATCTGCGAGCGCGCGCTGTTGCCGGTGCACAGGAAGAGCACGCGCGCGAGCGTCCCCGCACTGGGACGCGCAGCTGCACCAGGCGCCAGCGCCGGGTGCAGCGAGGCGCCGGCGCGCGAGAGCAGCTCTCCGCAGCGCGCCAGCTCGAGCGTGTAGTAGCTGTCGCGGCCGTCGGCGGCGCTGCGGCGCATCGAGACCAAGCCGCCGTCGCGAAGCTGGCGCAGGTGGTAGGAGACCAGGCTCTGGCGGCGGCCCGCCAGCTCGCACAGCTCGCCCACGCGCCGGTCGCTGCGCGCCAGCTCGCTCAGCAGCCGCCACCGCAGCGGGTCGCCCGCCAGCCGCAGGAACGGCGGCGGCGAGCTCTCGTCACGTACCGCCGTGGCCATCACCACGGCGGAGAATACATCAATTCAGTTTGATGCGACTGCTACGCCTCGACGTGGTGCCGGTTGACGGCGACGTCGAACTCGCTGGCCGGCACGAACGTCACGACCTTGCGGCGCCTCGGCGCGGCCTCGGCGCCGAACCGCCCCACCCGAGGCCAGTCGACCCCGTCGCCGTGCTCGAGCGCGTGCCAGATGATCGACGCCAGCGCGTCGAGGACGGCCTCGGCGTCCTGCTCGCTCGCGACGACCCGCTCGCTGACCAGCGCGTGGGCCAGATCTGTCTTGTTCATGCTCACCTCGCCTTGCCGTTCGCGATCGGCTCACGCTTCCACGCGGCCGTCAGGCGCGCATCGGTGGAAACGCACACGCGCGGCCGCGGTCAAGTACGCAGGCGCAGCCGCCGCAGCACCCGCACCAGCGGGTCGTAGCGCTTGTCCACCGCCCGCTCCTTGAGCGGGATGATCGCGTTGTCGGTGATGTGGATGCCCTCGGGGCAGACCTCGCTGCAGCACTTGGTGATGTTGCAGAGCCCGAGGCCGCCGTCGTCGACGGCCATGTCGAGCCGGTCGAGCGTGTCCAGCGGGTGCATCTCCAGGCTCGCGATCCGGACGAGGAAGCGCGGGCCGACGTAGCTGGAGTGCATGCCGCGGTCGCGCAGGATGTGGCAGACGTCCTGACAGAGGAAGCACTCGATGCACTTGCGGAACTCGCTCATGCGGTCGACGTCCTCCTGGCCGATCGACCACTCGGCGTCCGGTGCCGGCGTGAACGGGGCGATCCGCTTGTTGACCTCGTAGTTCCAGCTCACGTCGGTCACCAGGTCGCGGATGACCGGGAACGCGTGCAGCGGCTCGACCCGGATCGGCTGGTCCTCGGGCAGGTGATCGAGCCGCGTCTTGCACATCAGCCGCGGGCGGCCGTTGACCTCGGCGCTGCAGGAGCCGCACTTCGCCGCCTTGCAGTTCCAGCGCACGGCGAGGTCGGGCGCCTGGCTGCGCTGGATCTCGAGCACGGCATCGAGCACGACCATGCCCGACTCGGCTTCGACCTCGTAGTCGACGAGCGCGCCGCCGGAGCCGTCTCCCCGCCACAACCGCAGCGTTCGAGCGCTCATGCCCGCTCGGCCTCCTTGCGCGCGTCCACCAGCGCGGCGAGCGACTCCGCCGTGACGACCGGGCGCGGCTCGACCGCCATCCCATCCGGCGTCCGGCGCACGACGATGTTGTGCTCGGCCCAGTACGCGTCGTACTCCGTGAAGTCGAGCCGGCTGTGGGCGCCGCGGCTCTCCTGGCGCAACAGCGCCGCGCGCGCGACCGCCTCGGACACGACGAGCATGTTGTGCAGATCGCGGCACAGGTTCCAGCCGGGGTTGTAGGCGGGCGTGCCGGACGGCGCGCGCGCCGACAGCGCGCGACGCTGGAGCTCGGCGATCTGCCCGACCGCGTTCTCGAGGCCGGCCTCGTCGCGGAAGATCCCGACGTCCGCCTGCATCACGGTCTTGAGCTCCTCGTGCAGCCGATACGGGTCCTCGCCGCCGCTCCCGGGCAGGTGGCCGGTCATCTCGGCGGCCGCGGCGGCGACCTGCGCCTCGTCGATCCGCGGCGCCGCGGCGGCGGCGCCGTAGCGCGCCGCGCTCTCGCCCGTGCGCTTGCCGAACACCAGGAGGTCCGACAGCGAGTTGCCGCCGAGCCGGTTCGCGCCGTTCATCCCGCCCGAGCACTCGCCGGCCGCGAAGAGGCCGTCGACGGTGCTCTCGCCGGTGTCGGGCAGGACGCGGATGCCGCCCATGAAGTAGTGGCAGGTCGGGCCGACCTCCATCGGCTCGCGCGTGATGTCGACGCCGGCGAGCTCCATGAACTGGTCGTACATGCTCGGCAGCTTCGTGCGCACGGTCGCATCGCCGAGGTGCGAGACGTCGAGGAAGACGCCGCCGTGCGGCGTGCCGCGTTGCTCCTTGACCTCGGTGAAGATCGCGCGCGCGACGACGTCGCGCGTGGAGAGCTCGAGCCGCTTGGGGTCGTAGCGCTCCATGAACCGCTCGCTCGCCGCGTTGCGCAGGATGCCTCCCTCGCCGCGCACCGCCTCGGTGACCAGCAGGCCCACGACCCCGGGCGGCCACACCATCCCCGTGGGATGGAACTGGACGAACTCCATGTCGACCAGCTCGGCGCCGGCCTCATAGGCCAGCGCATGGCCGTCGCCGGTGCATTCCCACGAGTTCGAGGTGATCCGCCAGCACTTCCCGGCGCCACCGGTCGCGAGCACGAGCGCCCGCGCGGAGAACAGGACGAACTCCCCGGTGGCGCGCCAGTAGCCCGCGGCGCCGCAGACGCGGTCGCCGTCCTTGAGCAGCCGGGTGATCGTGCACTCCATGAACACGTCGATGCCGGAGTGCACGGCCTTGTCCTGCAGCGTGCGGATCAGCTCGAGCCCGGTGCGGTCGCCGATGTGCACGAGGCGCTTGTACGTGTGCCCGCCGAACGCGCGCTGGGACATCTTGCGGTCCGGTGTGCGGTCGAACACGCCGCCCCATTGCTCGAGCTCGCGCACCCGGTCCGGCGCCTCCTTCGCGTGCAGCTCGGCCATGTGCCAGTTGTTGAGGTACTTGCCTCCGAACATCGTGTCCTGGAAGTGCACCTGCCAGTTGTCCTCCGGCGCGACGTTGCCGAGCGACGCGGCGACGCCGCCCTCCGCCATCACCGTGTGCGCCTTGCCGAGCAGCGACTTGCACACGAGCGCGGTGCGCGCGCCCGCCTCGGCGGCGGCGATCGCCGCCCGCAGGCCCGCGCCGCCCGCCCCGATCACCACGACGTCATAGTCGTGGCGCTCCATTCAGATGATCCTCGGGTCGTCGAAGACGCCGCCGGCCAGCAGGCGGATGTAGAGGTCGGCGACGGCGACCCAGGCCAGGCTGATCCAGGCCAGCTCCATGTGCCTGCCGTTGAGCACGCCGACGCGCCGCCAGAGCTTGTGGCGCACGCGCGCGTTCGCCGAGCAGGAGAAGCAGTCCATCCGGCCGCCGACCAGGTGGCGCACGGAGTTGCAGCCGAACGTGAACAGCGACAGCAGGATCGCGTTGGCGAGCAGGACGAGCGAGCCGACGCCGACGCCGAAGGACCCGTCGAAGAAGAAGGAGCGCACGGCGTCGTACCAGAGGAAGCCGAGGACGATCGTGGCCAGGTACAGGAAGTAGCGGTGCGCGTTCATCAGCACGTACGGGAGCGCCGCCTCTCCGCGATAGCGCCCCTTGCGCGCGGGGGCGACGGCGCAGGCGGGCGGAGACAGGAAGAACGCCCGGTAGTACGCCTTGCGGTAGTAGTAACACGTCGCCCGGAACGCGAGCGGGACCCAGACGACCAGGAAGGCCGACGAGAACGGCACGTCGAGCCCGGAGAGGTCGGGCGAGTAGAACGGCGACAAGTAGTCCGCGCCGCCGTCGGTGTAGCGGTAGTTGTCGCCCAGCGCCGCGGCGACGAACGCGTAGACGCCGAACGCGGCCAGGCCCAGCCCGGTCGCCAGCGGCGGCAGCCACCAGCGATCCTTTCGCGCGGTCTCGAACGTCCGCCTGGGTGCCGTCTCCGTAGCCACTGCGGCCACAAGCTACCCCGTGCCGCCTATGGAGGCGGCGTCGTGGCGGGGCGCGATGGACTCCGCGCGCGCCTTGATGCCCTTGAGCATTCGGCGCATCATCGGGAAATCGGCGAACTCCATCAGCACGAAGGTCAGGACGGCGCCCGCGGGCGCGTCACGGTCGTAGCGCTGACGGATCCGCGTCACCAGGCGCGTCCGGCCGCCGGGCAGCGGCGTGAGCGTCCACGCCCACGTGCTGTCCGGCTTGGCCCACACCAGAAAGCGGCCGGTCTGGAACCCCTGGACCTTGAACGCCGTGCTGTTGTCGACGCGGCTGAACATCGGCACCCAGCCTCCGACGCGGATCCGCTGGAACTCCGGCAGCACGCCTGAGGCGCTCGGGTGGGCGGCATTGTCGAGCAGGTCGTTGGAGTAGAACCCGGCCTTCCCGAAGCCGGCCTGCGCCAGCCACGGCCAGACCGCGTCCGGCGGCGCCTCGATCGTGATCGCGCGCGTCCAGCTGATCTGGCACTGCGGCACGAGCTCGTCGCCGGGCATCGGCGCCGCGACCTCGTCGTCAGCCGCGCCCCAGCGCCTATGCCAGCGCCGCAGCGCGGGCGCCGCGACGGCCAGCGGGATCGCCACGGCGACGTCGCAAAGCTCGCCGAGCAGCTCGCGCGCGCTGGGAGGATGACCTCCCGCGTGGACGGTCGTGCCTGCGGGCGTGTCGCGCATGAACCTCACGACACCACGCCACCCGCCGCGCGTCATCCGCGGTTTACCACGCTCCGCGGTACGGGATCCTCACCCGCGGGCGCGATCGCGCGGCGATTCCGCCGCGGCGTGCACGGAACTACGGTTGGCACGCGCGGCAGCCGGTGGTCGGCTATGGCGATGAGCCCCCGCCTGGCCATCGGGGCCTGCGTGCTCGCACAAATCGCGCTGAGCGCGAGCCCGGCCGGTGCGGCGACGGTCCACGTGCGCACGGCGATGGGCGGGTACGACAACGCGATCCGCGCCGGGTGGGAGCTGCGCGCGGGCTGGCGGCGCGGCGGCCCGCTGCTGGGAAGGGCGGATCTGGACGGCGCGCAGGACAGCGTCGCCATCTCCCTCAACGCTCGCGGACAGGCATGCGTCGCCGCCCGCACGTGCCGGGCGGCGTTGACCCTCGTCGATCCGACCGTGGTCAACGAGACCGGTACCAGTCCGCTGCCGCTGATGCTGTGAGCGTGCGAGCCGGTCCGCGGCGGGCTGCGACGCCGCGTACCCTTGCCGGAATGGCCCGCGTTGACGGCATGATGTCCCGCAAGGACTACGAGCGCTCGCTCGCGAAGCTGCACCTGGAGTTGGTGAAGCTGCAGTACTGGATCAAGCAGACGGGCGCGCGGGTGGTGCTGCTGTTCGAGGGCCGCGACGCGGCCGGCAAGGGCGGGACGATCAAGCGCATCCACGAGCCGCTGAACCCGCGCGGCGCCGCCGTCGTCGCGCTCGGCACCCCGACCGAGCGCGAGCGGACGCAGTGGTACTTCCAGCGCTACGTCGCGCACCTGCCGGCGGCCGGCGAGCTCGTGATGTTCGACCGCTCCTGGTACAACCGCGCCGGCGTCGAGCACGTGATGGGCTTCTGCACCGACGAGGAGTACCGCGAGTTCCTGCGCACCTGCCCCGAGTTCGAGCGCATGCTCGTGCGCGACGGGATCATCCTGCGCAAGTACTGGTTCTCGGTCAGCGACGCCGAGCAGGAGCGGCGGTTCGCGTCGCGCTCGCAGGATCCGCTGCGGCGCTGGAAGCTGAGCCCGATGGACCTCGAGGCGCGCGCCCGCTGGGTCGAGTTCTCACGCGCCAAGGACCAGATGCTCGTGCACACGAACACGCCCGAGGCGCCGTGGTACACGGTCGATGCCGACGACAAGCGCAAGGCGCGGCTGAACTGCATCGCCCACGTCGTCGAGTCGATCCCCCACGGCAATCACCTGCCGGGGCCGCTCCACCTCCCGCCGCGGCCGCCGCAGGAGGACTACCACCGTCCTCCGCGCGACCACAACACGATCATCCTCGACCGCTACTGAGCGGCGGCGAGGTAGCCGGCCAGGTAGCGGCCGACGATCTTCTGGTCCGGCCACCACAGCGGCGCCCGCGACGTCTGCGGCGGCGCGTAGCGCAGCTCGCGCGTGAGGGTGTCCTGCCCGGCAAGGTCGGTCCGCATGTACAGCGGCGCCTCGCCGGTCAGCAGCAGCGCGCGCAGCACCGGCCGATACGGCCGCGGCGCGATCTCGGCGCCGGCCTCGAACGCGATCTGCTCGGCCGCGGCGTCCGCCTGCTGGGTGGCCAGGCCGCCCTGCTTGATCGGCTCGGCGGTGATGTCGCCGGCGGCGAAGACGTCCGGCACGCCGACCACGCGCGCGTGCTCGTCGATCTCGAGGAACCCTTCGGGCAGCCCCGGGATCGGCCTCGGATCGAGCTGCGGCAGCGCGATCACGGCGTCGGCGTGGAACATCCGCCCGTCGCGCGTGACCAGCGAGTCGCCGAGCACCGATTCGGCGGCCGTCTCGCCCACGAACTCGACGCCGGCGCGGTCGAGCAGCCGGGCGACGGCGTCCGAGGCCATGCGCCCGAAGATGTCCAGCGGCCGCGGCTCGGGCGTGACCAGCATCAGCTCGGGCCCGTCCGGCCGCTCGTGCGCGGCGAGCAGCGCGAGCTCGTAGACCGGCAGCGTCCAGGAGGCATTGTCGGGCAGCGCGAAGATGACGCGCCCGCGGGCGCGGTGGATGGCGGCGTCGACCGCGCCGGCGCTCACCGGGCCGCGGAACGTCGTGGCCCCGTGGACGGCGCTGGAGGCGTGCACGCCGGTGGCGACGAGCAGGCGGTCGTAGCGCAACCTCCCGCCGTCGGTGGTCAGCACGTCGTGCGCGGCGGGGTTGACCGACTCCAGCGAGCCACGGTGATGCGTGACCTGCACGCGATCGAAGGAGATCTGCGGCGACTCCTCGCCGCTGAACGGCGAGCGCACCGACGACGGGCGGAGCGGGAACTGGGTCCCCGGCGCCAGCAGCTCAATCGTGACGCGGTCGGCGGCGAGCGCGCGCAACGCCAGTGCGGCCTCCAGCGCAGCGACACCGCCTCCGGCGATCAGGACACGGAGCGCCATGGTGCGTCCTCCTTTCAGTGGACGGCCGCCTGCGACTGAAGCTCAGGGTGCGCGTTGAGGTAGGGGGCAAGCTCGCGCCCGGAGATCTTATGCGGTGGCCACCAGAGCGGGTCCTGGGCGGCCAGCGAATCCGGCGCGCCGGACTCGGTGCGGCCGCGGCGCAGGAAGCGCGGGCTGCCGCCGGTCAGCAGCACGGCGCGCAGCACGGGGCGGTAGGGCTGCGGCGTCACCGGCGCGCCCGCCCAGGCGGCGATCGCGCTTGCGGCGGCGTCGGCCTGCTGGGTCGCGAGGCCGCCCTGCTTGAGCGGCCGCGTGGTCATGTCGCCCGCCGCGTAGACGTCGTCGGTGCCAGGCACCCGGCCGAAGCGGTCGACGGGCATGAAGCCGCGGCGGTCGGCCGGAAGGCCCGGCACGCGGCGCCCGACCGGCCGCGGGAGCGCGACCGCGAGGTCGACCGGCAGGCCGCCCTCCAGGCTCATCCACAGCCGGCCGTCGTCGACGGCCTCGGCGAAGGCGCCGGTCCACAGCCGTACGCCGCACTCGTCGAGCAGCGAGGCGACCGAGGCGCTGACCTGCTCGCCGAACAGTGCCAGCGCGCGCGGCTCATGGGTCACCAGCCACGGCTCCAGCGCCAGCCCTTCGTGGTCGGCCCAGCGGGAGGTCATCAGGGCGAGCTCGTACAGCGGCAGCGTCCACGCGGTCTGGGGGCCGGCGACGAACGCGACGCGCAGCGGCGTGCCCGCATGCAGCCGCGCGAGCGCCGCGCGGACCGCGGGGACGTCGGGCTCACCGCCGAACGTCAGGGCACCCGGGATCGCCTCCTCGGCGGCCGCGCCGAGCGCCAGCAGCAGCGCGTCGTAAGCGAGCGAACGGTGCCCGGTGTTGATGCGGTGCGCGACCGGATCGACGCCGCGGACCGAGGCGTGGACGAAGTCAAAGCCGTTGTCGGCCGCGATGCCGGGAAGCGAATAGCGCTGCGGCTCGCCGCGGCCGAACGGCTCGGCCACCGACTGTGGGCGGTACACGAAGGTCTCGGATGCACTCAGCAGCGTCACGGCCACGCGTTCCTGCGCCAGCCGGCGGATCGCAAGAGCGGCCTCGATCGCTGCCGGCCCGCCCCCGGCGATCACCAGCTGCTTTGGCTTGTCCATGCATCGCACCGTATGTTCGGCGCGGGGCGGCGCCATCCGCTCGCACAGCTGAGGGGGTTGCGGGTTTTCCACGTCCCCGAAGGGGCGTTCGCACGGAGGCTCGAATCGCCGCGCGGTCCGATCATGCCGAGCATGCCCACGAACGTCCTCATCGTCGGCGGGGGTCCCGCCGCGCTAGAAGCCGCCCTTCGGCTCAATCGCCTGGCCGGCGACCACGTCGCCACCACCGTCCTGGCTCCTGACACCGACTTCACCTACCGGCCGCTGAGCGTGCTCGCCCCGTTCGCCGCCGGCAACGCCACGAGCTACCCGCTGGCGCGCATCGCCGCCGACGCGGGGTTCACGCACCGCCGGGGCACGCTTGCCCGCGTCGACGCCGCCGGGCACGCGGTCGAGACCGTCGAGGGCGAGCGGATCGGTTATGACGTGCTGCTCGTCGCCACCGGAGCGGTGCCCACGCGCCCGTACGCGGGCGCGACCGTCTTCACCGGCTCGCCGGCCGACGCCGAGACGCTGCACGGCCTCGTCCAGGACGTCGAGGGCGGCTACACGCGCGCGATCGCGTTCGTGGTCCCGGGGGACGGCTCGTGGCCGTTGCCGCTGTACGAGCTGGCCCTGATGCTCGCCGAGCGTGCGTTCGAGATGGGCGTGGACGTCGCCCTGCACTTCGTCACCCCCGAGACGGCGCCGCTCGCCCTCTTCGGCACCGCCGCGGCGAGCGAGGTCGAGCAGCTGCTCAAGACCGCCGGGATCACGCTGCACACCTCGACCCGTGCCGACGAGGTCCAGGCCGGCCGGGTGCGCCTCGGCGCCGACGGGCGCGAGCTCGTCGTCGAGCGCGTCGTCACGCTGCCGCGGCTCGACGGCCCGGCGATCTCCGGGCTGCCGTCGGACGCGCGCGGCTTCCTCGTCACCGACACGCACGGCCGCGTGGCGGGCGTGGAGGACGTCTACGCGGCCGGCGACATCACCGCGTTCCCGATCAAGCAGGGCGGTCTCGCGTGCCAGCAGGCCGACGCCGCCGCCGCCCAGATCGCCGCCGACGCCGGCGCCGGCGTGGAGGCCGAGCCGTTCACGCCGGTGCTGCGCGGGATGCTGCTGACCGAGCGTTGGACCCGCTTCCTGCGCCGCGACGCCGCCGGGCACGGCGACCACGCCGACGTCGCCGGGCGCGCGCTGTGGTGGCCGCCGACGAAGATCGCCGGGCGCGAGCTCGCCGGCTACCTGGAGACGCTCGACGAGGAGCTCGGCCGCGTGCGCGGCCTGCCCGTCCAGGCCGGATTCGGCGACGACAAAGGCGTCGAGGTATTGAGCCTGCACCCGTGATCCCGACGTCGGACACGCTGGACGAGCCGGCGCTGCGGCGCCTGCTCGATGCCGGGCGGCAGCTGGTCGGCGACCTCGATCTCGACGGGGTGCTGGACCGGCTGCTGCGCGCTGCGCTGGAGGTGACCGGCGCGCGCTATGCCGCGGTCGGCATCCTCGATCAACGCCGCGAGGGGCTCGAGCGGTTCGTGACGCTCGGCGTCGAGGACGCCGTGCGGCGCGAGATCGGCGACCCGCCGCGCGGTCGCGGCGTGCTCGGGGTGCTGATCTCCCACCCGCGCCCGCTGCGGCTGGACTCGCTCGGCGCGGACCCGCGCGCGCATGGGTTCCCACCCGGACATCCGGTGATGGAGACGTTCCTCGGCGTGCCGGTGCTGGTCCGCGACGTGGCGTGGGGGAACCTGTATCTGACGGACAAGGGCGAGCCGTTCACGCAGGCCGACGAGGACGCCGTCGTCGCGCTCGCGGCGTGGGCCGCGGTGGCGATCGAGAACGCTCGCCTGTTCCAGGAAGGCGAGCGCCGCCGTGAGGATCTCGCCCGCGCCGTCCGGCGGCTGGAGGCGACGGCCGCGATCGCGCTCGCGGTCGGCGGCGAGACCGACCTGCGCGGCGTGCTCGACCTGATCGTCCGCCGCGGGCGCGCGCTCGTCGACGCCCGCGGCGTGGCGATCCTGCTGCGCGGGGAGCACGGCCTGGAGGTCGCCGCCCAGGAGGGCGTGGTGCCGACCGCCGACCCGCTCACGAGCGCCGGGGCCACGCTCGTCCCGCTCGTCTTCCGCGGGCGCTCGCTCGGCATGCTCGCCGCGTTCGGCTCCCAGGACGAGGAGGACGAGGCGCTCCTGCGCGCGTTCGCGGCCAACGCGGCGACCGCGGTGGCGACCGCGCGCACCGTGGAGGAGAAGCGCCTGCGCGGCGCGCTGCAGGCCGCGGAGGCCGAGCGAGCCCGCTGGGCGCGCGAGCTGCACGACCAGACGCTGCAGGGCCTGGGCGCGCTGCGGATGATGCTCGTCGCCGCGCGTCGCAGCGGCAATCCCCAGCACGTAGAGATCGCGGTCGAGCGGCTGGAGGAGGAGATCGACGGGCTGCGAGGGCTGATCCGCGACCTGCGGCCGGCCGCGCTGGACGAGCTCGGCCTCGGTCCGGCGATCGAGGGCCTCGCGGAGCGCGCGGGGCGTCGCGAGGGGCTCGACGTCAGCGCCGACGTGTCGCTGCCCGGAGAGCGCCTTACCGCCGAGCTCGAGACCGCCGTCTACCGTATCGTCCAGGAGGCGCTGACCAATGCCGTCCGCCATTCTGGGGCCACCTCGGTGCACATCGCGGTGTATGCCGACGAGGACGCCGTCCACGCGGCCGTGAGCGACGACGGGCGCGGGTTCGATCCCGGCGCGCCGGTCGACGGCTTCGGGCTGACCGGAATGCACGAGCGCGTGGCACTGCTGCGCGGGGAGCTTGAGATCGCGTCCTCGGAGACGGGGACGGTTGTTGCTGCGGCGCTGCCGCTTTAGGAGAGGAGCATGCTTCCATCATGACCGCGACGTCGAGCCGCACCCTGACCGACATCGAGCTGCAGGCGATCGACGCGTACTGGCGCGCCGCGAACTATCTCTCGGTCGGGCAGATCTACCTGCGCGACAACCCGCTCCTGCGCGAGCCGCTGCGGCTCGAGCACGTCAAGCCCCGGCTGCTCGGACACTGGGGCACGACGCCCGGCCTGAACCTGCTCTACGCGCACATGAACCGCGCGATCCGGATGCGCGACCTGGACGCGATCTACATCACCGGACCCGGCCATGGCGGCCCGGGCCTGGTCGCGAACACGTGGCTGGAGGGCAGCTACAGCGAGCTGTATCCGAGCGTGTCGCGCGACGAGCGCGGGATGCGCGAGCTCTTCCGCCAGTTCTCCTATCCGGGCGGGATCCCGAGCCACGTGGCGCCGGAGACGCCGGGCTCGATCCACGAGGGCGGGGAGCTGGGCTACGCGCTCGTGCACGCCTACGGCGCGGCGTTCGACAACCCCGATCTGGTGGTGCTGTGCGTCGTCGGCGACGGCGAGGCCGAGACCGGGCCGCTGGCCGCGAGCTGGCACTCGAACAAGTTCCTCAACCCGGTGCGCGACGGCGCGGTGCTGCCGGTGCTGCACCTGAACGGCTACAAGATCGCCAATCCGACGGTGCTCGCGCGCATCGCCGAGGACGAGCTGCGCGAGCTGCTGCGCGGCTACGGTCACGAGCCGCTGTTCGTCACCGGTGACGATCCCGAGGAGGTCCATCAGGCGCTGGCCGCCGCCCTCGACTCGGCGCTCGACCAGATCGCCGAGATCAAGGCGGAGTACGACGGGACACGGCCGCGCTGGCCGATGCTCGTCCTGCGCACGCCCAAGGGCTGGACCGGGCCGGCGGAGGTCGACGGCGTGCAGGTCGAGGGCACGTTCCGCGCGCACCAGGTGCCGCTGTCCGGGCTCGCCGACCACCCCGAGCACCTCGCCGCGCTGGAGGCGTGGTTGCGCTCCTACCGGCCGGAGGAGCTGTTCGACTCCAACGGCGCGCCGCTGGAGGCGCTGACCGCGCTCGCGCCCGAGGGCGAGCGGCGGATGGGCGCGAGCCCGCATGCCAACGGCGGCATCGTGCTGCGCGACCTGCGGCTGCCGGACTTCCGCGACTACGCGGTGGCCGTGGACACGCCGGCGACCGGGTGGAGCGAGCCGACGCGCGTGCTCGGCGGCTGGCTGCGCGACGTGATGCGCGAGAACCCGCGCACGTTCCGGGTGATGGGGCCCGACGAGACGGCGTCCAACCGGCTCGGGGCCCTCCTCGAGGTCACCGATCGGACCTGGATGGCGGAGATGCTGCCCGGCGACGACCACCTGTCGCCCGACGGGCGCGTGATGGAGGTGCTCAGCGAGCACCTCTGCCAGGGCTGGCTCGAGGGCTACCTGTTGACCGGCCGTCACGGGCTGTTCAACTGCTACGAGGCGTTCATCCACATCGTCGACTCGATGTTCAACCAGCACGCCAAGTGGCTGAAGGTGACGCGCGATATCCCGTGGCGGCGGCCGATCGCGTCGCTGAACTACCTGCTCTCCTCGCATGTGTGGCGGCAGGATCACAACGGGTTCTCCCACCAGGACCCGGGGTTCATCGACCACGTGGTCAACAAGAAGGCCGAGATCGTGCGGGTGTATCTCCCGCCGGACGCCAACTGCCTGCTCTCGGTGTACGACCACTGCCTGCGCTCGCGCGACTACGTGAACGTGGTCGTGGCGGGCAAGCAGCCGTCGCTCGACTACCTCGACATGGACGACGCGATCGCCCACTGCACGCGCGGGATCGGGATCTGGGACTGGGCGTCCAACGACGAGGGCGTCGAGCCCGACGTCGTGCTCGGGTGCGCCGGCGACATCCCGACCCTGGAGACGCTCGCCGCCGCGGCACTGCTGCGGTCCGAGCTGCCGGACCTGCGCGTGCGCGTGGTCAACGTCGTCGACCTGATGCGCATGCAGGACGAGCGCGAGCACCCGCACGGCCTGTCGGACAAGCAGTTCGACGCGCTGTTCACCGCCGACCGGCCGGTGATCTTCGCCTACCACGGCTACCCGTGGCTGATCCACCGCCTGACCTACCGGCGCGCGAACCACCGCAACATCCACGTGCGCGGGTACAAGGAGGAGGGCACGACCACGACGCCGTTCGACATGGTCATGCTCAACGACATGGACCGCTTCCACCTGGTCATCGACGTCATCGACCGGGTGCCCGGCCTCGGAGGGCGCGCCGCGCACCTGCGTCAGCACATGGTCGACGAGCGGCTGCGCCACCGCCAGTACACGCGCCTGCACGGCGACGACCCGGAGGACGTGCGCAGCTGGGTGTGGCCCGGCTGAGCCTCGACGGTACCCCGAGCCCGCGCGGCGGCCGCGCGGGCTCGGGCTACCGGCCACTCAGTGACCGGTGACGACGCGCGGGAGCGGCCGCGCGGGAGCGGCGACGGGCGCCGGCTGGACCTCTTCGCGCCGCGCGGAGCCGCCCGCGAGGCTGCCGTCGTCGATCGTGCGGATCACCGCGGGACACTAGGCGCGTCCCCGCGACGCTCCATCGCGGCATCGCCGTGCCGCCGATCGCTAGAAGACCGCACACCTTCTCCGGCTTAGGATTGCGCCGTGAGACCGTGCCCCCGGTGCGGTGAGTGGACGTCGGAGCCGTCGCGATTCTGCCCGCAGTGCGGGAGTCGGTTGTCGGAGGTCCCGCTCCCGGAAGAGCGGCGCAAGATCGTGACGACGATCTTCGCCGACGTCGTGGGCTCGACGGAGATGGGGGAGAAGCTGGACGCCGAGACGCTGCGCTGGGCGATGCAGCGCTGGTTTCATCTCGTGCGCGACGCCGTCGAGCGTCACGGCGGCACCGTCGAGCGCTACATCGGCGACGCGGTGATGGCGGTCTTCGGCATCCCCGTCGCGCACGAGGACGACGCGCTGCGCGCGGTGCGCGCGGCGGTCGACATCCGCGACGCCGACGTGTCGCTGCGCAAGGAGCTCCAGCTCGCGCGCCAGGTCGACCTGGCGGTGCGGATCGGCGTCAACACCGGCGAGGCGGTGACGGGCGCCGCGACCGTCGGCGGGTCGTTCACCGCCGGCGACGCGGTCAACGTCGCCGCCCGGCTCGAGCAGTCCGCGCGCCCCGGCGAGATCCTGCTCGGGCGCGAGACGCTGCGGCTGGTCGCGCACGCGGTCGACGCGGCGCCGGTCGTCCCCCTCACGGTCAAGGGCAAGTCGGCCGCGATCGAGGCCTACCGGCTGATGCGCGTCGTCCCCGCCGCTCCCGCGCGCCCGCAGCGCCGCGCCGCGCCGCTCGTCGACCGCGTCGACGAGCGCCTGCAGCTGCGCGACGCGTTCGAGCGCACGGTGCGCGGCGGCTCGTGCCAGGTGTGCACCGTGATGGGCGTCGCCGGCGTCGGCAAGTCGCGCCTGGTGGGCGACGTGGTCGCCGAGCTGCGCCGCGACGCGACGGTGGCGAGCGGCCGCTGCCTGCCCTACGGCGACGCGCTGACCTGGTGGCCGCTGATGGAGGCGCTCGGCCGGGGCGGGCTGCTCGAGCGCCTGGCGGGAGACGACCATCCCGCGTTCCCGCGCGCGGCCGAGCTGCTCAAGCCGGAAGGCGATCCGGTGGCGCCGGACGAGGCGATCTGGGCGATCCGCGTCGTCCTGGAAGCGCTCGCGCGCGAGCGGCCGCTGGTTCTGGTGGTCGACGATCTGCACTGGGCGGCGCCGACGCTCCTCGACCTCCTGGAGCACCTCGCCGAGTCGGTGCGCGACGCCCAGGTGCTGCTGCTGGCGACGGCGAGGCCGGAGCTGCTGGACGTGCGGCCGGGTTGGGGCGCGGATGGGCCGAACGTGGGATCGGTCCGGCTCGAGCCGCTCGGCGACGAGGACGCGACCGAGCTCCTGCACCACCTGGCGGGGCCGACGCGGCTGGCCGGCAGGATCCTCGAGGCCGCCGCGGGGAACCCGCTGTTCGTCGTCGAGTTCGCGGCGATGCTGAGCGAGGGCGGTGCGCAGGAGCGGACCGCGATCGGCGTCCCGCCGACCATCCACGCCCTGCTCGCGGCGCGGCTCGACGGCCTCGGCCGCGCGGATCGCAGGGTCCTCGAGGCCGCCTCGATCGGCGGCAAGGCGTTCGCGCGCGAGCCGGTCCTCGCGCTGCTCGGCGACCAGCGGCCCGAGGCGCTCGACGCGCGGCTGGACTCGCTCGTCCGCAAGGGCCTGATCGAGCGCGAGGACGGCTCCGTCAGGCGCTTTCGCTTCCACCACCAGCTGATCTGCGACGCGACCTATGAGGCGATGCCGAAGGAGCTGCGGTCCGATCTCCACCTTCGGTTCGCGCGCGCGATGGAGCGGCGGCTGCCCGCGTCGCCGGCCCGCGAGGAGCTGCTCGGCCACCACCGCGAGCGCGCGGTGGTGCTGCGGCGTGAGCTCGGAGAGGACACGCCGTCGACCGCCGAGGTCGCGGCGCTCGCGGCGGCCAGCCTCGGCTCCGCGGCCCGCTCGGCGTCGCAGCGCGAGGATCCCGCCGCCGCCGTCGCGCTGCTGCGGCGCGCGATCGCGCTCGTGCAGTCCGACGCCCCGCGGCGCGACGCGCTCCTGTCCGCGCTCGGCGCCGCCCTGTTCGAGGCCGGGCACACGCGCGAGGCGCTCTCGGTGCTCGACGACGCGGTCGCTCGCGCGCCCGATCCGCGGTCGCGCGCGAGGGCCGCCGTCGAGCGCGAGTTCGTGCGCTTGGAGGTGGAGCCGGGCGCGGGGACCGAGCGCGCGCAGCGGCTCGCCGGCGACGTGCTGGGGGAGTTCGAGCGGGCCGGCGACGACGAGGGGCAGTGCCGGGCGTGGTCGCTGCGGGCGCAGGCCGCCTGGGTCGTCGGGCACGCCCAGCGCGCGGACGCGGCGTGGGAGCGCGCCGCCGCGTGCGCGGCGCGGGCGGGGGACGAGCGCGACCAGTTCGCGGCGCTCGCGCGACGTGCGATGGCGGCGGTCTGGGGTCCGACGCCGGTGGAGGAGGCGATCCGGCGCTGCGAGACGTTCCGCCGGCAGGTCGGGTCCAGCCCGGTCGCGGTCGCGTCGATCGACAACCCGCTCGCCGCGCTGCACGCGATGCGGGGAGACTTCGCGCGCGCGGACGAGTATCTGCGGGCGGCGATCCACATGCGCGAGCAGCTCGGCAGCCTCGGCTGGGCGGTCTCGCACTTCGAGGGTCTGGTGCGGATGCTGACCGGGCGCGCGGATCTCGCCGAACGGCACCTGCGCGCCGGCATCGACCGGCTGAGCGACATGGACGACCGCGGTCTGCTGGCGACCGCGACGGCCATGCGCGCGCAGGCGCTGTATGCGCTCTGCCGCTGGGAGGAGGCGAGCGAGTGCTGCCGGCTCGTCGCCGGGATCGCCACCGCCGACGACATCGTGACGCAGGCCGTCTGGCGGGGAGTGGAGGCCAAGGTCCTCGCCCGCCGGGGGCGTGTGGAGGAGGCCGAGACGCTCGCCCGCGCCGGGGTCGCGCTGCTCGCGCCGACCGACCTGCTGAGCCATCGGGGCGACGCGATGCTCGACCTCGCCGAGATCCTCCGCGCGACTTCCGGCCGGCCGATGTATCTCGCCTCGCTGGGCGCCGCTCTAGTCGAATACGAGCACAAGGTCAACGCCGTCGGCGCCGGACGTGTCCGCGCGCTGCTCGGCGAGCAAGCAGAGGAGCAGTGACATGCCGCCACTAGGGCCGAACTTCACCCGCGTCGTCGTGGGCGACGACGGCAACGGCAACCAGGCGATCATCGTCGACGGGGTGTCCGAGGAAGGGCGCACCGACATGACGATCGACATCACCTGGGCGGATGCCGGCGCGGTCGCCGCGCGCCGGGAGAACGCCGAGCACGAGCTGGTCGCCGGCTTCGACCCGGGGAACGCCGTCGACTGGACGGTCCCGCCGGTCACCGGCGCCGACCTTCCCGCGGTCGGCTCGTTCGTGGTCCTCACCGGACGCGCGACGATGGCCAACGGCGCCGAGCCCCCGTTCATCTCCTGGTCCCAGACGCTCGACGTCGAGAAGCGATAGGCGCACGCATGCCCGATCCCGGCGTGACCCGCCCGCTCGCCGACGCCGCGCGCCAGGGGCTCGCGATGCACGGCATCGCCGGACCACGCGGACAGGTCGCGCCGGTTCCGGGGCGCAGCGGCCGCTTCGGCCGCATGTTCCCGGAGCTCGCCCCCGCCGCAATCGACGGCGACATGCTGGAGAAGCTGGGGGACGCGATGTCGGCGGCCGCCGGCGCATCGGTCGCGAACCTCTCCATCCCGGCGGGGTACACGTACCTCGCGCAGTTCGTCGATCACGACCTCACGTTCGACCCCAACTCGCGGATGGAGACGAGCAACGACCCGTACACGCTCGTCGACTTCCGCACGCCGCGGCTCGACCTGGACTCCGTCTACGGATCGGGCCCGATGGACCAGCCGTTCCTCTATCGCTGGAACGGGAACGCCGCGTATCCGGGCGTGCGGCTGTTGTTCGTCGGCAACGGGTCCGGCGGCCACGCGCGCTTCGACCTGCCGCGCAACGACGAGGATCGCGCGCTGATCGGCGACGCCCGCAACGACGAGAACGTGATCATCTCGCAGCTGCACACGCTGTTCCTCCGCTTCCACGACCGCGTCGTCGACGACCTGGTGCGGGCGGGCCGCACCGGCAACGGGCGCGGCGCCGCGATTCTGTTCGAGGACGCCCAGCGGCTGGTGCGCTGGCACTACCAGTGGGTGGTGCTGCACGACCTGCTGCCGAAGATCGTCGGCGAGCCGATGAAGGAATCGGTGCTGGCGGACTCCGCCGGAGGTCCGCCGGTGATCGCGCGCCGGTACTTCAACTGGCACGACGAGCCGTTCATGCCGGTGGAGTTCTCCGGCGCTACGTACCGTTTCGGCCACAGCCTCGTGCGCTCTGACTACCGCGTCAAGCCCGGCGGGAAGAGCGTGCCGATCATGGGCCCCTCGGGCGAAGGCGACCCGCCGCAGCTCGGCGGCTTCCGGCGCGTCCCCGCGCTGCTGGAGATCGACTGGCGGCTGTTCTTTCAGATCGAGCCCGAGTCGACGCTGTTCGCGCAGCGCGCGATGACGATCGACCCGTTCCTCTCGCGCGCGCTCTCGAATCTGCTGCCCGACGGCGCGAACCTCGTGCAGCTGAACCTCAAGCGCGGCGCCGCGCTCGGCCTGCCCGCCGGCCGTGACGTGGCGCGTGCGATGAGCGAGGAGCCGCTGAGCGACGCCGAGCTGCAGCCGAAGCCGATCGCGCTCGACGACGACGTCAAGCAGGCCGTGCTCCACGCCGCGCCGCTCTGGTACTACGTCCTCTGCGAGGCGCTGGCCAGGGGCGAGGGCAAGCGCCTCGGGCCCGTCGGCGGGCGGATCGTCGCCGAGGTGCTGGTCGGGCTCGTCCACGGCGATCCGGGCTCCTACCTGCGGCAGGACCCGCGCTGGACCCCGGCGCAGGCCGGCCTGTTCACCCGGCCGATCGAGACGATGGCCGACCTGGTCGCGTACGCGCAGTCGCCGCCGGGCTGACCGGCGGTCGCGCGAGCGTCACGGCGTGCCGCCGGGCTCCGGCGACCCGCTCGCGCGCAGGAACTCCCGGTACGCGTCGTGGCGCATTCCGGCAAAGCACGTCCTGGTCACCAGCTCCACGGGCGGGCCGCACTCGGCGGCGAGGTGGCAGGGGAGGCGCAGCCGAGGGTTCGGGTTCCTCCAGTCGTGAAAGCCCGTGAGCAGGACCTTCTCGTAGCGCTGCCCGAACAGCGTCAGGTTCGTCGCCCAGGGCAGGGCGGCGCTGGGGGAGAGCAGCCCGCCGAACCCTGCTGCCCGCAGATCGTCGGCGAGCGCCTGCGCGGCATCGTGCTCGCCGACCGCCACGCGCGGGTCCACGCCGCAGCGCCCATACGCCTCGAAGCTCGAGAGGTCGGCGATGTCGGTCTCGTCGACGCGCACAAGCCACAGCCGCCGCGTGTATTCCACGGCGCGAGCGGCCGCGCGGATCCGCTCGTAGCGAACCAGCTCGGCCCACGCTCCCGCGGGCTCCAGCGCCAGGTATTGCGCGTAGCCTTCGCCCCTCCGGTGCCACCGTCCGCTGCGCTGGCTCGGGTGCTGCTCACCCGCTGCGTGAAAAAGGGGCGCGGTGTCGGTCGCGGCGTGGCGGAACGCGAGCCAGCGGCCGGCCTTGCGGCTCGGCTCAACCCGCCAGCTGGCCACGGCCGCCGCGGGCGAGCTCGACGAGCGCCGCATGGGCCGCCGCGGCGTCGCGCTCGAGCAGTTGCAGCGGCGTCTCGCCGCGCAGCTGATCGCGCGCGGCGTCGAACCACATCACGGCGCCCCGCGGCGACATCGAGCCGCGCAGATACGCGAGCGTCTGCGCGATCACGACGATGCGGCGGGTGTTCTGCCGTACGGCGCCGCCGTGCCGCCAGGCCGACACCGTCTTGGTCGACACCCCCAGCAGCGTCGCCAGCTCACCGACCGGGATGCCGGTGAGGCTGCGCAGGATGAACTCCGCCGCGACCTGCGGGTCGTCGAGCCGCTGGTGCAGGAGACGTCGCCGGATCCGCTGCACGATGTCGGCGGTCTGCAGCGTGACCAGCTCGACCTCGCCACCGGGGTCCGACGCGTCGGCGTCGGAATCCAGCAGGCGCCGGAGCTCGACGAGCGACTCCAGCAACTTCCGCACGTCGAAGTCCTCGAGCCCTTCCGGCATGGCGTTGGAGAGATCGAGCACCGCGTCCTCGACGCCGCGATACCACGCCATGCGGCGCGCGGCGCGCGTGCCGCGGCCCAGATGCTCCTCGTCCTCGGACGCCGGCGGCGTGACGAGGTCCTCGACGTGCTCGACCTTCGCGCGGAGGACGTCAAGATCGGGGACGACGGTGTCTGCGATCATGCCGCGCTCCTTCGGGTCCGTTCAAGTTCCTGGCCGCGAGGAAGTGTAGCGGATGCACTGGCAGCACAAGCCGACGCTGCCCCCGGAAGGTCACGCCGATCTTGAGGCGCTGAGAAGTCACGTGGACCTGACCGGCGACGATCGCTCGCTGCAGCGGTCGGCCCCTAACTGGCCGCGCTTTCTCTGGCACTACCGCGTGCACCGCGACCGCGTGCACGAGCGGCTGTTCTTCTTCCGGCTGCGCTTCGAGCCGGTCTACGACCGCGATGCCGTCGCCTACGGCGTGCGGGCCGCGTGCGAGGTACACGGGGTCCGCGCCGTGATCTCGTACGAGATGTTCGGCAGCTTCGACATGCTCCTGCGCGTCTGGTTGCCGCAGGGAAGGACGTCGGCGGACTTCAAGGAGACGCTCGCGCGTGAGCTGGCGCCGGCCGGCGAGGTGTGGATCGACCCGTTCGCCGTCGACTACGCCGTGCGCCATTTCCTGTTCGTCGACGACGACGGGAAGCCGCTGCTGCCGCACGACATGGCTCTGCATCATCTGCAGGCTGACGAGATCGCGGAGATCGAGGAGGGCTATCCCGATCGCGTGTCGCCGGAGTTGCTCGAGCGCGTGATCTCGGAGAACCTGCTCGCTCCCTTCACGCCCGCCGACGGCGACGCGCCCTCCCAGCACCCCGGCGTCAAGTTCGCGATCGTGGTCAGCGGCGCGCCGGACCTCAACCGCTCGCAGCTGATCGCGTTCGAGCAGGAGATCGTGCGCGTGCTCGATGCCGCGACGAGCATCGGCCAGCGCTCGCTGTACACCGGCTTCGGCTTCGGCCACTTCGTGATCATGGGCCGCGTCGGCTACGACGCCTATCACGCGATTCACGCCGACCTGATCACGCAGCTGAACACGGCGGCGCTGCGCGGTCCGTACCGGATCCGGACCGAGACGCACGTGAGCGGGCAACGCGGCTATCACATCGCCGAGGAAGGGCTGTCCGGCATCCCGGGGATGCGCGACGCGGATCTCCGCCTTCCCGACGCTCCGGCGCACGGGCAGGTCTCCCGGCCGGTCGTCGTCGAGAGCGAGCTGGAGCCTGGGGACATCTTCGCGGAGCGCTTCGAGATCCGGGCCAGGCTCGGCGCCGGCGGCTACGCGACGGTCTACCGGGCATGGGATCCGTTCGAGCGGGTCGACCGCGCGCTGAAGATCTTCAGCGCCTCCGACCGCGACGCGGCGCTTCGCGAGATCTCTGCGCTGCGGCGGATCGACCACCCCAATGTCGTCAAGCCGATCTGGGCCGGGCCGGCCGGTGACCGCTTCTTCTACCTCGTCACCGAGTTCATCGAGGGTCGCAGCCTGCGAGACATAGACGCGGGTGAGTTGGACGACCTCCGGGCCCTCGAGATCCTTGATCAGGTGCTCGCCGGCCTCGAGGCCGTCCACCCGAAGGACGCGCGGATCGCCGAGCTCCAGGAGCAGGGCTTCCAGCGCGAGCTCACCGGCGAAGAGTTCGACGAGCTGCAACGTCTGAGGGCGGAGGGGCTGATTCATCGCGACATCAAGCCCGAGAACATCATGGTGGGAGACGACGACGTCGTTCGGCTGGTCGACTTCAATATCGCCTCGCCCGCCCGCGATCCCAAGTTGACACGCTCGGGCACGCCGGGCTACCAGGCACCGGATGCGGGGGAAGACCGGTGGGAGCCCGCCGACGACCTGTTCGCCTGCGGCGTCGTGCTGTACGAGCTGCTCGCCGGCGCGCACCCCTATCGGACCGACGAGGGGAAGCCCACCGGCGTGCCGATCGACATCCGGGATCGGCGTGAGGACGTCTCGCCCGAGCTCGGCGACGTCGTGATGTGCGCGTGCAGCTCCTCCCGCGCTGACCGTTACAGCACCGCGCGCATGATGCGTGAGCAGTTGCGGCGACAGCTGCGCGTGCGGCGCGCCGGCACCGAGGCCGACCGCATCGGCGAGGCGCTGTACAACCGGCGCCGCAGCGTCGGGCTGTCCGCTCGGCAGCTGTCGTCCAAGACGGGGGTGTCGGCGGAGGACATCGAGGCGTTCGAGCAGGCGAAGGCCCAGCCTCGCCTCACCGAGGCGTTGCGACTGGCGCAGGAGCTCGAGCTCGACCTCTACCGGCTGATCGATCAGCCGAGTGACTCGACCCGCGAGCGGCGCCGGTTCAGCCGTGTGCCGGTGGATCTCGTGATCATGCTCGCGCACGACTCCGGCGGCCCCGTAGAGGCCCATCTGCGCAACCTGAGCATGGGCGGCGCCCTGGTCGAGACGAATCTCGCGATGGCCGCCGGTGACCAGGTTGAGCTCGATCTCGACCTGTCGGGCGTCGCGGTGAGCGCGACCGGAACGGCGGTGCGCGTCAGCGGCGGAACCGCCGGGCTGGAGCTCGAAGTCCCCGATGCCGCCGGGCGTGCGGCGCTGTCGCGGTTTCTCGGCGGCAACGGCGGCGTGGACGAGTAGCGGGGAGGCGGCTCAGGCCTGGATCACCACCTTCAGGGCGTCGTGCTTGTCGGCTGCCGCGAACACGTCGTAGGCGTCGAGCACTGGTCGAAGTTGAAACGGTGGGTGCCGAGCTTCTCGGCCTGTATGCGCCCGTCGCGGGCGAGTGCGAGCAGCGTCGGCACGGTGTTGCCGCTCACCAGCCCCGTGGTGATGGTCACGTTCTTGATCCACAGCTCCTCGAGGTGCAGCGTGGTCGGGGCGCCGTGCACGCCGATGTTCGCCACGGTTCCGCCGGCCCGCACCACGCGCGTGCAGAGGTCGAAGGTCTCGGGGATGCCGACCGCCTCCATCGCGACGTCGACGCCGCCGGGCGCGATCGCGAGGATCTGCGCGTCGGCATCCTCCTGGACGGTGTGAGTCGCCCCGAAGTCAAGCGCGTGCTTGAGCCGCGACTCGGAGAGATCGACCGCGATGATCTTCCCGGCGCCCGCGATCTGCGCGGTCATCATCGCCGCCAGGCCCACCGGCCCGGCGCCGACCACCGCCACGGAGTCGCCGGGCTTGACGCGCCCGTTGAGCACGCCGATCTCGAATCCGGTCGGGAGGATGTCGGCGAGGAACAACACCTGCTCGTCGGACACGCCCTCGGGTACGAGGTGGACGGACGTCTCGGCGTAAGGGACGCGGGCGAACTGCGCCTGGACGCCGTCGATCAGGTGTCCGAAGATCCAGCCGATCCCGCCGACCGCCTCGCAGTGGGCCGCCATCCCGGGCTTGCATGGGCCGCAGCGGCCGCATGACGTGATGGCCGGCACGAGCACGCGGTCGCCCTGCTTCAAAGAGGTGACCGCGGCACCTGTCTCCACCACGGTGCCGACCGCCTCGTCGCCGAGGATGCGGCCTTCGGTGACCGCCGGCACGTCCCCCTTGAGGATGTGCAGGTCCGTGCCGCAGATCGTGGTCGTGTCGACCTTGACGATCACGTCGGTCGGCTCCTGGATACCCGGGTCTGGGACCGTGTCCCACGCCTTCTCACCGGGCCCGCCGAATACGAGTGCCTTCATGCGCCTTCCCCTTCAACCGGGAATGCCAGCACGGCGCTGTTACTCGACCGCTACAGCGAGGCTCAGCCGTCGCCGCGTTTCCGCGCTACGCGTTCCCGGCGGGGCGGCGGCAGATCATCAGCTCACTCGAGGGACCCTCGCGGATCCGCCTGACGGCGAGCGCCTCGGGCGAATACAGCAGCGCGCCCAGGCAGGCCCCGGCCGTGTCGCTGCGCGAAGCGATGCCGGCCAGCCCGCGCCACCAGAGGTGGTGGAAGCGGCCGGGAGAATCGTGCGGCGCATTCATGAGCCAGAACTGCGGGCGGCGGCGCAGGAGCTCAAAGCCTGCCGCATGCACCACGCGCTCGATCTGCGCGAGCGTCCTGGAGCGCTGGTGCGGTGCGCGCAGCTCGTCGCGGTGCAGGAAGTTCTCGCTGAAGACGAGCACGCCGCCGGGCTCCAGCAGCTCGAACAGGGTCGCGAAACCGCGCTCGTAGCGCGCGTCGTCGAGCACGTGGTAGACCACCTCCATCGCCGAGATCGCCCCGAAGCGGCGAGCGCGCAGCTCCTCTGGGGGCTCCGAGCCCAGCTCGAACTGCACCGCGGCGATATCCGGATGCGAGGCCCGCAACCGCCGCACGGCGACCTCGGTCAGATCGCTTGCGACGATCGGCGTCGCGCCAAGCTCGCGCCAGCGGTCGAGATAGAAGCCCGTCCCGGAGCCGACGTCGAGCACGCTGCGCGCGGGCAGCGCCGGCGCGAGCGGTGCCAGCTCGCGCAGGAACACCCGGCGCCGGATGCGGTACATCCAGCCGTTGAGCCCTTCGCCGAGGCCGGCATGGCCGACGCCTTCGCGTCCCGGATGCCGATCGAGCCGCTGCTCCCAGTACGCGCGCGTATCCACCGCGACCGCGTCTTCCTGCGGAGCCCGAACCGTGTCGCCGCGCGTGGCCTCATGCCCAGCCACACAGCCAGGGCTGCCCGCCGAGGTCGGCGGCAAACTCAGCCAATACCCATCGATCGTCGCCTGAGCGACGTTGGCGTGTTCGTGACAGTCAGGTCGTCCGGTATGTCGGCCGGCGATGTGCGTGGGCGACGCGGGGCCGCGTGACCAGCGTTGGGCGGCGGACGTCGGTACGGTCGATGCGATGCGGTGCCTCGGTGTGCTTCTGGCCCTCTGCATCGTCGGCTGCGGATGGAGTGGTCATCGCGCGCCGGGCCAGACGCCGACCGTCAGGACGGAACCCGCAGGACAGACGTATACGAGCAGCGACGGCATCCACTTTCATCCCGGGGCCGGACACAACGTGAACCACCTGCGCCCCCTCGCCTGGCAGACCGTGAACTTCAAGCACGGGCGACTCACACTGGGCGAGATGATCCCGTTCACGCGGGTGCGAGGCATGTGCGGGCGGCCCGTACTCGTGCGCGTGGGTCCCGCACAAGGTGCCGTCCGCGTGATCACCGCGCAGTGCTCCAGCCGGATCGTCGAACGATCGTCGTGAGCTACGCGTACGGCGGCTGCAGTGCGCTGGCCGGCGTCAGCGCGCGCAGGGACGGATCGGTCGTGACGGTGAGTGTTCGGACCGGGGTCGATCCGGCGCTCGACGAGGATGTCGCCTGCCCGGCGAATCTGGCGTATGGCACGACGGCGGTGCAGTTGCCCCAGCCGGCGCCCCCAGAGACGACGCTCGAGGTCGCACGCTAGCTCCAGGAGTAGGTCGGGAAGGCGGTGAGTTGTAGCGCTGCGGGTCGGGCGGCCGCCGCTGCGGATGACGGCGTACGAGGGCGATCCGGTCACCGAGCCGCGTGACAGGCGAGTGCTTCGAGGGCGCTGGCGACTGTAGGGCATGCATTGGGCCGCCGGCTGCGCAGCGGATCTGGGATCGTTGAGGGGTGGAGCAACGCCAGTCGAACCTCCTCCGCCACCTCGCGCAGGCGACCCGGAACTGGATGCAGGCCGGCAACGACCCAGAGGAGTTTCAGCTGCTTGGCCTCGGCGGGATGCAGCGCGCGATCCGGCATCCCGCGTGGGACAACTCGTGGCCGACCCCAACGCCGGCCGACATCGACGAGCTCGAAGAACTCGACTACGTCCGCATTTCGGCCGGCCACGGCAATCAACGGACCTTCGCGCTGACGGTCAAGGGCCGCAGTGCCGGAAAGCAACTCGACCAGGCGGCGAGCTTCCCGGTCTCGCCGGACGGCGGGCGCGCGCCGTCCGCGCTCGACACGCTGCGCTGGCTGGTCCAGGAGGCGGACGCCAACCCGGCGATCCTCGACCTGCCAACCCGCATCCTCGACCTGGCGGTCTCTCAGGGCGTGATCGAACACAACGGCCGTGGGGCCTTGGCCCGCCGCATCCGCGAGCTCGTCAACCAGGACTACCTCACCGCCGACCTCTCGGACTTCGACCAGGCCTCGGACGAGCAGCTTCTGGCCAACACGCAGAACCTCGCCTTGACTGTTGCCGCCCACAGGGAAGCCCGCGAGGCGCCCCAAAGCGGCGCGCCGGCTGCGCCCATCACGAACATCTACAACACGATCGTCAACAGCCAGATCGCCGGCGGCGACATCACCAACGCGACCACGATCGTCGATGTGCTGGTCCAGGTCGAGCAGGCTCTCGACCAGCTCGACGACGTCGAGCCCGAGGTCAGGGAGGAGGCCAAGGGCCTGCTCCGGCGACTCCTCGGTAAGGGCGCGGAGATCGGCGGTGAGGTGGTCACCGACACGGCCGGCGCTCTTGTCTCCGCGGCGCTGTCCAAGGTCCTGGGCCTGCCGCCCGGCTGATGGTCACCCGCCTGCGGGCGAGCGCTACGCGGCCGCGGGGAGCGTCTCGTAGGGCGAGCGTTCGGGCAACCCGAGGATCACGGCCACGGTCATGGTTGCAGGGTGTGCGAGTGGGCCGCCAACATGCCGAGCGAACGCGCGCTCACCGATACCTGGCCGGACGTCAGAGCCGGCATGAGGTGAACTAGTTGCTCGGCAGACTTTCCAGATCCTTTCCATAGGCCCCGCATGTGCCGGATGGCCAGGCACGGGAGCGAGCGAGAAAGGCCTGCAAATCTTGACTTCTGCTCAGATCGGGGCGCCGGGATTTGAACCCGGGACCTCGTGCTCCCAAAGCACGCGCGCTACCAAGCTGCGCCACGCCCCGTCAGGCGGCGAGTATCGCAGGAGCGAGGGCGCGCACGGTTACGGTTCCGGGTGGGATCTCCGTGAGACCGGCGTCGACGACCTCGGCGACGCAGGGATCCAGCGCGTCGAAGACGGCGGGCGGCGGGAGGATCACGCGGGCGGGGCAGCCGTCCTGTGCCCACTCGGGCAGCCGGGCCGCGGCCATCACGGCGGCGTGCGCGATCTGGGCGAGCGTCTTGCCGGAGCTCATGGAGATGCGCGGGTTGAGCGCATAGTTGAGGACGTGGGTGTCGGGATTTGAACCCGGCGCCTCGAGCTCGGTGCTCATCGCCTGCAGCTTGGTCAGCAGCGGCGGCCGCTCGGAGCGGCGCATCGGCGGGAGCGCGGCGACGGCGTCGCCCGCGCACGCGTGGGGAAGCTCGAGCACCTGATCCCACTGACCGCCGGTGCGAGCCCTCAGCGTGACCTTGCCGGGCCGCTCGCGCCACTCGTCGGGGATCTCGAACTCGCGCACGCAGGCGACCGCGGCCGCGCCGGCGAGCTCGCCGCCGGTGGAGAGATCGGTGAACGCCCCGCGCCGGACGACGAGGTACATGCGATACGGATCGATGCGGATATCGTCGTGAAGCGTGCGCAACTTCGCCAGCGACAACTACGCCACCGCCCTGCCGGAGGCGCTTGAAGCCATCGCCGCGGCCAACCACGGCCCGGCCGTCTCCTATGGCGCGGACGAGTGGACCGCGCGGCTCCAGGACCGCGCCCGCGAGAACTTCGGCGCCGACGCGGTCGCGTTCCCGGTCTTCAACGGCACCGGCGCGAACGTGACCGGCCTGCGCGCGATGCTCAAGCCGTGGCAGGGCGTGATCTGCGCCGACAGCGCGCACCTCAATGTGGACGAGGGCGGCGCGCCGGAGGTGATGGGCGCGATCAAGCTGCTGCAGGTCCCGACGCCCGACGGCAAGCTCACCCCCGAGCTGGTCGCGCGGTGGATGGTGAGGATCGGCGACGAGCACTTCCTGCAGCCCGGCGTCGTCTCGGTCACGCAGTCGACCGAGCTGGGCACGCTCTACACGCCGGCCGAGCTGGCCGCGATCGGCGAGTTCGCGCACGCGCACGGGATGCTCTTCCATATCGACGGCTCCCGGCTGGCGAACGCGGCCGCGTCACTGGACGTGGGGCTGAGCGCGATCAGCACCGACGTCGGCGCCGACGTGGTCTCCTTCGGCGGCACGAAGATCGGGCTCGTGCTCGGCGAGGCGGTGATCGTCCTGCGCGGCGACCTGGTCGACCCGCTGCGCTACCTGCGCAAGCAGTCGATGCAGCTCGCGTCCAAGATGCGCTTCATCTCCGCGCAGCTCGAGGCGCTGCTGAGCGACGACCTGTGGCGGCGCGCGGCCGGCCACGCGAACGCGATGGCAAGGCGGCTGGGCGAGGCGGTCGAGGGGCTCGACGGCGTGACGCTCACGCAGGCCGTGCAGGCCAACGGCGTGTTCGCGATCCTCCCCGAGGGCGCGGCCGAGCGCCTGCAGGAGGACTTCCGCTTCTACTTCTGGAACGAGCACACGCGCGAGGTGCGCTGGATGTGCGCGTGGGACACGAGTGAGGAGGACGTCGACCTGTTCGCCGAGGCGATCGCGGAGGTGTGCCGTCAGGTAATCCCTCAGGGCGCTGGAGGGCTCGGCGCCGGGCGCTCAGCCCGGCAGGCCGATCCAATTTAGACAGTTCTTCGCTTCCTCGGCCGGTGCCCTTACGTTCGCCTGACTTGATTGCGGGCGGTCACGGATGCCGCAAGCCAAGCCTGCACGAAAAAGACCGCTGCGCACGCGCCGGCGGCGCCCCGCGACGCGCCGGACGCTGCCGCTCCTGCCCGTGCTGCTGGTCGTGGCCACCGCCGGCGCGGTGGTCGTGGCGGTCCTGTCGGTGGGCTCGGATTCGCCGGCGACCGCGTCGGAGCGGATCGTCACCGTCTCCCAGGGCGTCGTCCAGTCGGTCGTCTCCGGGAGCGGCAACCTCGAGCCGGCCAACCAGCTCGACGTCGAGTTCGGCACCAGCGGCCGGATCACGAAGATCTACGTCAGCGAGGGCGACCACGTCTCCAAGGGAGACCTGCTCGCCAAGCTCGACTCCGCGAGCCAGCGCGTCGACCTCGCGCAGGCGCAGGCTCAGCTGGTCGACGCTCGCGACGCGCTGACCAAGGCGCAGGACGCCGCGACGACGACGGCGACGGCAGCGACGGCCACGGCGACCACCGCGCGCGCGTTCGCCGTTGCCGCGCAGGCGACCCCGGCGCCGTCGGCGACGCCGAGCGCCACGGCAACGCCGTCCGCCACGCCGACGCCGACGCCGACGCCCCGCGCCACCGCGACGCCGACCCCGAGCGGCACCGCTCGCTCCGGCAACGGCGGCTCAGGCGGGAGCGGCTCCTCCTCCGGCGGCAACAACTCGTCCTCCGGCGGCTCCACCCAGAGCGTCGAGTCCGCGTCGGCGGCCGTCCAGAGCGCGGAGCTCGCCGTCCAGCAGGCCCAGGACGCGCTCGACGCCACCACGCTGCGCGCGCCCGCCGCCGGCACGATCGCCTCGATCTCCAACCAAGTCGGCGACACCGTCGGCGGCTCCCAGAACGGCGCCTCGTCGTCCTCGGACACCGCGAGCAGCGGCTTCATCGTCCTCGCGCAGCTCTCGCGCCTGAAGCTCGAGGTCGCGCTCAGCGAGTCCGACATCGGCAAGGTCAAGACCGGCCAGAAGGCGACGGTGACGATCAACGCCGCGTCCGGCGAGGAGGTCGCCGCGCACGTCAGCTCGATCGGCGTCCTCGCGAGCGACAGCAGCAGCAGCGGCTCGAGCCAGCAGGGCACCGGCAGCAGCGGCGGGGCGGTCAGCTACCCCGTCGTCGTCACGCTCGACCAGACGACCGACGGCGTTCGCGCCGGGATGAGCGCGACCGCCGACATCGTCACCTCCAAGGCGTCGGGCGTGATGGTGCCCAACCAGGCGCTGCGCGGGTCGACCGTCACGCTGGTCAGCAATGGGGAGCGCACGACCCAGCGGGTCCAGACCGGCGTCGTCGGCGACAGCAGCACGCAGATCGTCAGCGGGCTTCAGGCCGGCGATCGGGTCGTGATCACGTCCACGAGCGCGCTCGCGGGCGGGGCCGCGGGCGGCACGAACGCCCAGCAACTGCGCCAGCGCCTCGGCGGCTTCGGAGGCGCGGGAGGAGCCCTCGGCGGCGGCGGGGGCTTCCAGGGCGGCCCGGCGGGCGGCGGGGGCGGCAACTTCCGCCGCGGGGGATGAGCGCGGTCATCGAGCTGCGCGACGTCTCGCGCACCTACCAGGTGTCCGACGACGTCGTGGTGCACGCGCTGCAGCACGTCTCGGTGCGGATCGAGCGCGGCGAGTACGTCGCGATCATGGGCAGCTCCGGCTCCGGCAAGAGCACGCTGATGCACATCGCCGGCTGCCTCGACGCGCCCACCGCCGGCACGTTCCTGCTCGACGGCGTCGACGTCCGCGACATCGACGAGGACGACCTCTCGGACTTGCGTAACCGCAAGATCGGGTTCGTCTTCCAGGCCTTCAACCTCGTCCCGCGCACGAGCGCGCTGGCCAACGTCGAGCTGCCGTTGACCTACGCGGGACTTCCGCGCGCCGAGCGGCGCGCCCGCGCCGTGCACGCGCTGTCCGCGGTCGGGATGCGCGAGCGCATGCAGCACCTGCCGTCCGAGCTCTCCGGCGGCCAGCAGCAGCGCGTCGCGGTCGCACGGGCGATCGTCACGAATCCCGCGCTGGTCCTCGCCGACGAGCCGACCGGCAACCTCGACTCCCACTCCACCCACGACGTGCTCGAGCTGTTCGGGTCACTCAACGACGAGGGGCGGACCGTCGTGCTGATCACCCACGAGGCCGACGTGGCGGCTCGCGCGGGGCGGGTGATCCGGCTCGCCGACGGCGAGATCGTGGAGGACACCGCGGCGTGAACGCGCGCGAGACCCTGCGCATCGCCCTGGCCGGCATCGCCGCCAACAAGCTCCGCTCCGGGCTGACGATCCTCGGCATGACGATCGGCGTCGCCGCCGTGATCATCCTGGTGGCGGTCGGCAACGGCTCCAAGGAGGCGGTTCAGGCCCGCATCAACGCACTCGGCTCCAACGTGCTGCTCGTGCAGGCGTTCGGCGGGCGGTTCGGGCCCGGCGGCGGGGGAGGGGCCGACGTCACCTTCACCCAGCGCGACGTCGACGCATTAAGCGACAAGTTCAACGCGCCCGACGTCAAGAGCGTGTCACCGGTGGCCAACGCCACCGGAGTAACGCTGGTGAGCGGGTCGGTCAGCTACCAGCCGAGCACGTTCAGCGGGACCGTGCCGTCGTTCTTTCAGACGCGATCGTACTCGCTGGCGGCGGGGGAGATGTTCAGCGACGCCGACGTCAAGTCGCACCGGCGGGTCGTCGTGCTCGGCCCGACGGTCGTGCAGAGCTTGTTCTCGGGCGCCGACCCGATCGGCCAGACGGTCCGTGTCAACGGCACCGGATTCCAGGTCATCGGCGTCACGGCGTCCAAGGGCTCCAACGGCGTCCAGGACCAGGACGACGTCGCGCTGGCGCCGATCACCGCCGTGCAGGACACGCTGACCGGCTACGGAGGATTCAGCTCGATCACGATCCAGGCGGCATCCGCGTCCACGCTGGACGCCGCTCAGGCGGAGGTCGAGGCGATCCTCTACGAGCGCAAGGACGTCACCGATCCCACCAACCCGGGCTTTCAAGTGATCAACCAGGGGTCGGTGCGCGAGGCGTCGGATGCGACGACCGACGTGTTCACCACCCTGCTCGGCGCGGTCGCCGCGATCTCACTGTTAGTCGGCGGCATCGGGGTGATGAACATCATGCTGGTGTCGGTCACCGAGCGCACGCGCGAGATCGGGATCCGCAAGGCGATCGGCGCGCGGCGCGCGGACATCCTCGCCCAGTTCCTCACCGAGGCCGTGCTGGTGTCGATGATCGGCGGCGTCGCCGGCGTGGCGGCGGGGATCCTCGGCAGCCAGTTCCGGATCGCCGGCGTCGAGCCCGCGATCGCCGTCTACTCGGTCTTCCTCGCCTTCGGCGCCTCCGTTCTCGCCGGGCTGTTCTTCGGCACCTATCCCGCAGGCCGCGCGGCGCGCATGCGCCCGATCGACGCATTGAGGTTCGAATGAGCTCAGAGCTTCCGCGCCGTCCCCGGCGCAAGCTGGCGACGCCGCTGACCGCGGCGCTGGCGGCCGTGCTGATCGCCGCACTCGGCTTCATCGGAGGTGTGCAGGTGCAGAAGTCGTCCGCCGACGCGGCGCCGCCCGCGGCCGGCGGGTTCTCGCGCGGCGGCGCCGGGTTCGCGCCGCAGCAGCAGCAGTCGGGCGCCACGGTCGGGACGGTCGCCAACGTCGACGGAAAGACGCTCTACGTCACCGATTCGAGCGGGAACACGATCCGCGTCAAGACGAGCTCCGGCTCCAAGGTCACGCGGACGGCGGTGAGCAAGGTCGGCGCGGTTCACCCCGGCGACACGGTGATCGTCCAGGGCGAGAAGTCCAGCAGCGGCACGGTGAAGGCGACCTCCGTCACCGCGACCGCCAAGAACGCGACCAGCGGGATCGCCGGGCTCTTCCGCGGCGGGCCGCAGACTCAGGAAGGAAACGACGGATGAACGAGGACTCCACGACAGTGCTCGAGGACGAGGACGAGTACGTCGACGACGACTACCGCGGGCCCGGGCGCTGGATCGCGATCGCGGCGGCGGTGGCGGTCGTGCTCGGCGTCGCGGGCTACTTCGCCGGCCACGCGAGTGCCGGCGGCGGGCCGTCGACGCTCGCCGAGGCCGTCCAGCAGGCTCAGGACGGCAAGCTGGCGTGCGGCGACACGGGCTCGGCGGCGGCCACGCCCGCTGCGGGCGGCGGCGATGCCGCCGGCGGACCTCCGGGCGGCGACGCGGGCGGCCCCCCGGCAGGCGCCAACGGCGGCGCGCTCCTCCTCCGCGCGGTGTGCGATCGCGGCCAGAACGGCGCCACCGGCGGCGGCCAGGGCTTCCAGGGCCGGCGCGGCGCGTTCGCCGGCGGGCAGGTCGGCCAGGTCCAGTCGCTGAGCGGCGACACGCTCGTCCTCCAAGGCCGTCAAGGGACAACCATAAAGGTCAAGTTGACGTCTAGCACAGCGGTTCGCAAGAGCGCCGCCGGCTCTCTCGACGACATCAAGCCGGGCGCCACGGTGACGGTGGCCGGCAACCCCGCGACGACGGTCACGATCCTGCCCGCATCCCAGTGAGCGCCTGCGTCATGCTGGGGCCGGATGCGCGCGCGCAACGACGCCGGCTATGACGCCCCGATCGGCCTGACCGCCGACCCGGTCGTGTTCACGCTGCTCGACGGCGCGCTCTGCGTCCTGCTGGCGCGCCGCCTCGAGGAGCCGCAGCGCGGCTTGTTCGCGCTCCCGGGCGGGTTCGTGGGGGCATCGGAGTCGCCCGAGCAGACGGCCGAGCGCAAACTGCGCGAGAAGACCGGCGTCGGCTCGGTCCACCTCGAGCAGCTGCGCACCTACGCCGACCCGGCGCGCGACCCGCGCGGCTGGCTGCCGTCGATCGCCTACATGGCGCTGGTGCGGCCGGAGATCCTCCCGGCCTCGCCGCCCGCGCACCGCGACGCCTCCTGGCACCCTCTGGCGGCGCTGCCCCCGCTGGCGCTGGATCACGCGCGGATCGCCGACGACGGCCTGTGGCGCCTGCGCGCCCGGGTCGCCGACAAGGCCTGGTTCGTGCGCAAGGCCGCCGGGCTGCTGCCGGAGCCGTTTACGCTGCGTCAGGCGCAGCGCTTGTATGAGGCGCTGCGCGGCGAACCGGTCGACGCGGCCAACTTCCGCCGCGACGTGCTCGCGACGAGTCTGTTGGACGACACCGGGAAGGTGCTCTCGGAAGGCCCCGGGCGTCCCGGGAGGCTGTACGGGCGCCGTTCCTGAACGTTCTGGCGCGTTGGCGCTCATTCGGTCGAATTAGCGTGCACTCAGCCACCCAACGGATCGAGGGATTGAGATGCCGGGTCATTCAGCTGCCGCTCGGAGGCGGCGTGGGGTAGTCGTCGCCGCGGTGCTCGCGGCGGTCTTCGGCGCGTTCGCCTCGACCGCCCGAGCGGGAACGCTCACCGTCAACGCCGGCATCCAGGGCGCCGGCCGGATCGACGGCGAGAAGTTCGACAGCGTCAACACCACGCCGATCGCGGCGTGCGTGTCGCCCAACGCCAACGTGCCCAACGCCGCGGTCACCACGTGCGGAACGCAGACCCTGACGATGCCGCCTGGGCTGGTCGGGGCGATCAGGCTGGACGCCTCGCCCTTGCCCGGATGGCAATTCAGCGGCTGGGACGCCGGCTGCGGCATCTTCGTCCAGGGCACGCGCTGCGCGATGCTCGCGTCCGACCAGGACTTCACGCGCAACCCGAAGGCGATCTTCGTCGAGATCGTCCCGGTGACGTTCGACGAGAAGCCCGCGGCGTTCACCACCACTCCGACGTTGAGGTTCTCGAGCACGACGGCCGGCACGACTTTCCTGTGCAAGGTCGACGCGTCGGCCGAGCAGGCGTGCACCTCACCGCTGAACCCGAATCTCACGGAGGGCCAGCACACCGTCACGGTGACCGGTGTGCACAACGGAAATCGCAGCATCGCTCCAGCGGTCTCGACCTTCGTGGTGGACAGGACGGCGCCCACGGTGGGCCTGGACCCGGCATCCGGTCCGGGCCAGGGCGCTCTCCAGGCGGTCAACACCGAGACGTTCGTGTTCGTGTCCAACGAGGTGGCCACCTTCCAGTGCCGGCTCGACACCGCGGCGTTCTCCACCTGCACCAGCCCGTTCACCGTGACGAGATTGAGCGCCGGAGCCCACACGTTCGAGCTCAAGGGCACCGATCAAGCGGGCAACACCAGCACGGTCGCGTCCCGCTCCTGGTCCGTCGCGGCGTCCGACGACGACGGCGACGGCTTCAACGCCCGCATCGACTGCAACGACCAGGACCCGGCCGTGCACCCGGGCGCCACCGACGCTCCGGACAACGGCATCGACGAGAACTGCGACGGCGCGGACGCCCACACCCCGCCGCCGACCGTCCTGCAATCGGCGAAGCTCCCGGTCCCGATCACGCTCTCCTTCTTCGCACGAGCCTCGACGTCGACCACGAAGTTCTCGCGGCTGCAGGTCAAGGGCGTGCCCACGGGCGCGACGGTCAAGGTCACCTGCACGGGCCGCGGCTGCCCGAAGGGCCTGACCGGCAAGGGCTTCTCCAAGACCAACGCCCCGACCACGGTCAGCCTCTCCACGTTCATCAAGAAGGCGATCCCGGTCACGGCCAAGATCACCGTCACGGTCTCCAAGCCAGGCTCGATCACGTCGGTCAAGACCCTCCAGCTCCGCAAGCGCAAGTCCCCGGTCGTCACGACCCGCTGCCTCCCGGACGGCGCGACCAAGCCCACCTCCTGCTGACCCGGCCGGTGCGGGAGCCCCACTAAGCTCCCGCACCACGCCCCTGTAGCTCAGCTGGATAGAGCAGCGGACTTCTAATCCGCAGGTCGCAGGTTCGAATCCTGCCGGGGGCGCCTCGCACTGAGCAGGGAAAAGGCTGCAAACGACAAGGCTTCGCGTCTGCCGCTCACAGCCTCTCGTTACCGCTGTAGACCGCTCGAAACCGCTCGTTCGGTCCCACGCCGGTCCCATCGCCGGTCCCATGGCGGCCTCAAAGGTAGGCGTCGAGCAGCCCGCGCGCCTCGTGTTCGTGACCGGGGAAGAGATGGCCGTACCGGTCGAAGGTCGTCGCGATGGACGAGTGGCCGATCAGCACCGTAACCGCTTTGGCGCTGAGCCCGGACGCGATCAGGTAGGACGCGAACGTGTGTCGGGCCTCATGCAGACCGATGCGCGCCAGCCCCGCAGCGTTCCAAGCTTTCGCGGCGCGCGTGGAGATGGTCGATCCCAAAACGGCGTGTTGGCGTTCGGGCGCGAGATCGTCAACGCCAAGGATGTCCAGGTCGTTCGCTTCGACTCGGCCGTTCACGTCTTAGCCACTCTTCTAAGACCATGCCGAGGAGCCGCTTTCCGGCGGGCCGCTTTCGCTTAGTCAGCTACGGTGCGCGCATGAAGATCGAGATTGCGTTCGCGTACGCAGCGACCCCCGAGGGAGAGACTGAGGCTCAGGCGGGTCGCGCCGGTGAGGTCGTGAAGGCGGAATTCGAGTCCCTCATGCAGGGCATCAGGTCCAAGCTCGCCGCCGAGGGCATCGACGCCCGCATCGTGCCCGAGGAGACGAAGCTCATTCAACGAGGAGCCGAGACGCTTCAAGACACGCCGTAGCTCGGGGGCAGCTACGGAGGCGGCAGGCCATCCCGACGATCCGTTGGATGCGAGCCGACCCAGGCCCGAGAGCCGCTTCGGTCAAAGGACGGTGGGCGTCTAGCGGTGCGCGACGATCGGCCGGGACGACGAAGCATTGTCGGTCCCATGGGGTCTCACAGGTCGGCGTCCAAGTACGCGTCGAGCAGCCCGCGCGCCTCATCCTCGTGGCCGGGGAAGAGATGGCCGTAGCGATCGAACGTCGTCGCGATCGATGAGTGGCCGATCAGTACAGTGACCGCCTTGGCGTTGAGTCCGGATGCGATCAGGTAGGACGCGAACGTGTGGCGGGCCTCGTGTAGCCCGATGCGCGTTAGTCCGGCCGCTTTCCATGCCTTTGCGGCCCGGTTCGAGATGGTCGAATCCCAGAACGGCGTGTTGGCGTCGCGCCCGAAGATGAGTGCCAGAGCAGGCTTGTCTCCAATGGCAGCCACCAAGAGGGGGCGCAGCCGTGCGACAACCGGGATCGTCCGGACGGCCGCCTTGGACTTCGGCGGGCCGAATTCGCGCACTTCGGGGGTATAGCTGCCGCGCTCGGAGTCAATCCGGATAACTCCCGCGTCCAAGTCAACGTCTGAGACTCGCAGCGCCATCAACTCACCGCGACGGAGCCCTGCGTACATGGCCGTGCCGTAGATCGCGCGCTCGAAGTCGGGCAAGGCCGCCAGCAGTCGGTCAGCTTCGGCGGGTGGGGCGATCCGGTCCCGACGCTTGCCTCCGGTCGGGAGTCGGAGCCCATGCGTCGGGTTTATCCGGGCTATGCCTCGCGGGAGCGCCCAACCGTACAACGCGCGGAAGGCGTGGGCGGCGTTTCGAACCGTTGACGGGGCGCCCTTGAGCCCATCGGCCCAACGTTGCACATCGGGCAACGTCAGATCAGACAGGTATCTCGGGCCAAAGGCCGGGATCACGTGACTGCGCAAGTCCCGCTCGTAACCCCGGATGGTTGACGGCTTGTAGACCCGTCCGGAGCGGTTGCGGATCGTGCCCGAGTGCATGCCTTCGATGAACGAGTCGGCGGCTTCGCGCACAGTCGAGCCGCGCGCGCCGGAGAGCAGTCCCGCCTCAAGCCTCGCCAAGGCGTCGATGCGCCACGAGCGGGCCTCAGCTAGCACGTACGTCCAGGGGCCACGAAGCTTGCGATCCGTGCGACGGTCATACGCCGTTCCCCTGTACTGCGGGCGACTAGCCTTGTCGGTCCGTTGCTCAATGCCCGTTTTCGCGGGCGAGTGCTTAGTCTGTCGGTTGCTCATGACGGGCCTCTCGTCGTGGGCCAGGCCGGGGGCGGTGGCTGCCGCGCCCCGGCCGACTTTGTTGGCGTCTAGCCTCATGCTAGACCCGCCTGCGTCGCGAGAGCATCCGTACCTACCACGGTCAGATCATCGTCGCGTGCTGATCGGCCCAACGCTCAAGCTCGCGTACGGGCACTAATCGGCGCCGACCGGATCGAACGATCCGTAGATCATGCATGACGTGGCGTTCGAAGTGATCGCGGCTGATGCCGAGAGCCTTCGATGCCTCATCTACGGTAAGGGTGATTCGAGTAACCATCTAGCTCTCCAAGGGGGTAGTCGTTTGATCTTGCGTAGTCGCTCCGTGCGCCCTCGTGGCCCGTGAGCTTTCAGGAACACGGCCACTTTCGCCCGAGTCGGCGTGCAGTTCGACGCGTGGCGTCGTACGGTTCTCACGTCGGAGCTTGCGCACGGTGGATACCGAAAGTCCCGTGATGTTCGCAACGCCGCTGAGCGGGACGCCATCCATGACTAGCTCGACGGCCAGCCATCGCGCAACGATCCGCGGTAGTCGCCATCTTGGCTCGATACGACGTAGTTCAGCAACTAGGCGACCGATGTCGCGTGGGGTGATCACGTCGTCATCTGCGTTGGCAACGGGGCGGCTGACAGCACGTCCTAGCATCCGCCGTAGCGCCACCCCCAACACGTCCTCAGTCCCGTAGCGTCGAGCGTGCAGAATGAGCCGATCAACGGCGTCTGGCGTGTCGATCACGGGTTTACTCGGCTTGCGTGGTTTCGGCGCGTATCGTGCTGTGGTGGTGGTCATCATGTAACCCTCGCTGTCTTCACTCGAACGGGTGCGGGCTCTACCTTCGGCTTGCTCTCTTGCCGTTCCACGCCTGATGCCTGACGTTCGCGAGCGACGATTCGCTTCCGGGCCTTGCAAGCGGCGCGGGCCTGTTCCCGCTTACGATCAATGCGTACTGCTTCGCGCCGAGCCTCATAGTGCTCGGCGGCGTCAGCCGCGCCTTCCCTCACTATCTGTATAGGGTCGCGACGGGGCTTAGGCTTCGATGTGTGGTGCCCCGGCTGTGCCTTCGGTACGGGGCGCGGCGCGGGGCCGGGTTCACAGCGGTCAAACTTCTCCGCGCGAAGTCGTCGCCACTCACGGGCAAAGACCGCGGCCGAAGGAAGGTTGCGCGGCGGGTAAACGCGGCGCGTGCCGTGGAAATGGGTATGACGGGGCATCTCAGAAGGCCATTCGACCTAGGCGACGCCACCAGTCGCGTGGTGTCGGCTCAGGCTTAGTCAAGCTCTCAAGCTGCTTGAGGAGTGTTTGCGCGTCGTTTACAAGCTCCTGTTCGTTCGTGCCCTTGATCCGATCCACAAGGTCGGCGGGGAGCCCGAGTGAGAGAACTACCCGCAGCCGGAGTTGTTCATCAGCGGCAGCCGCTAGCTGAGTCGTCAAAGTCTCTTGGTCAAAGCGCGTCTGCTCAAGCTGCACGTCGAGCGCATCACCTTCGGCCGCACGGGCCTTGAACCCCTCATAGCCGGGGAAGCGGCAGCTACTTCCGCCTCTACCTCCGCTAGACGGGCGTCAGCTCCGCCGGGGTGAGCGTGATCGTGTCGCCTTCAGCGGGAGCGACCTTGGCTGCCTTGGCTGCCTCCATACCCTTCACGATCGCGGGTCCCGGACTTGCCAGGCCGGCTTGCCGGATGGCGTCGTTCATGAAGCCGGATGCGTCGCCCTTAGATGCGTCGCGCTCGACTGGTTCATTCTTCACTGGTCTCTTCACTGTGTACCCTTCGTAAGGTTGTTGGTCATTGGTCCTGCGTTGGTGCTGCCTGTATTGCTCGTGCTGCCCTGGTGGCGCGTGTGATCCTCAGGGAAGCGTGCGGATACGGAGCACGGGGCGGGTAGTCGGCGCGACGAGCCGGTCAAGCCGGTTGCCCGTGCGGGCGCGCACGGTCGTGTGTGTCGGACTCCGGCGCCTCGGGGGCTCCGGCAGGGGTCAGACCCTCCCGGTTCGAGCCCGAGAAAGCACGTTGTAGAGCCATGCGTATATACGTTGCGGTGCACCCCTGCCCACGTCCTGCCTACGGCTGGAAAGCGATATACGCTTGGACTTTGGAAGCCCTCATTAGCTCGGAGAAGTGAAGGCATCTGGGATACGGCGTGGTTCGATGAGATGCGAACGACCCCCGATCCTAGTGCGGAGCGCCAGGAGCCGGCAGCAGTATGCGGCCCGCTATCGCGTCGTTCGACGTCGTCGAACCATGGAAAGTCGACTTTACACGCTGATCGACATTTTCCACGTTCGACTAGAGACGCGGCACGAGA
>CAWINP010000025.1:0-190021 GCA_963837485.1 uncultured Solirubrobacteraceae bacterium
GGTTCTCATCGAACCTTGATGCCAAGCTGAGGGTGCAGACGCGAACCGCTCTCTCGCGCCTTCATGAGCGGCTCGGCACGACGACGGTCTATGTCACCCACGACCAGGTCGAGGCGGTGACGCTGGGCGACCGAATCGCTGTCACGCGTGGCGGGCGGATCCAGCAGGTAGGAACACCAGCCGCTGTGTATGAGCATCCGGTCAACCTGTTCGTCGCGGGTGTCGACTCGCGGGGGGTTTCATCGGATGGGCTGCAGGAGCTCGCAGACGAGAGGGACGCGGCCGGCGTGGCTTCTTCTGCCGGCGGCGTTCAGGTCGTCGCTCGGCTGTCCGCGGCCAGTGCAATCACGCTCGGCCATCAGCTCCACGCCGACTCGACGGTTGTGGTGGCGCCCGTCCGGCGTTCGCCAGCGGATGTAGAACGCGCCCGATTTGACGTGGAGGCTGCCCGATCCGTATGTGCGCTTCATGGGCGCCCATAGGGGTCGCGCGCAGAAATTGGCCCCCAATTGTGCCCCAGCGCGTGCGGAGAGACACGTCCCAGTATGCCGAAAGCCCTGGATTACCAGGGCTTTCGGTAGATCGGGGAGACAGGATTTGAACCTGCGACCGCCCGGCCCCCAGCCGGGTGCGCTACCAGACTGCGCCACTCCCCGTTATGTCTGCTGCAAGCGGGCGACGGGAATCGAACCCGCCCTAGAAGCTTGGAAGGCTTCTGTGCAACCACAACACTTCGCCCGCGAGGCGGGACGGCGCCAATGATACTCGTGCGTGATCGGGCGATAGTTGACGCGGCGTCAAGTGGATACAAGCCCGGGGTTTCCGGGAATCATCAGGTCATGCAGATTCCTGGCGTCCACATCGAGACCCTGCATAACCCGGTCCGGTACACCTACTCGCAGATCGAGAAGGCCTGCGCGATCGCGCAGCTGCTGAACCGGGGGAAGCTGGTGCTCGTCGAGCCGCCCCTGCGCTGAGCGGACGCCAGGTCGCCGCAGCCCGGGCAGGGGTGGCGGCAGCCGGGGTCTGATGAGTCGACGGGGGTGCCGATCGTGTCGGTAGACGGCCGCCGCGTTCGCTGGGACGCGGCGGCCGCTTCATCTCAGGTGCCGCCGAGCAGCTCCTTGAGTGGTGCGCCGACCAGCTTCTCCTTGGGGAAGAAGCCTCCCGCGCCGCAGCGGCGGATATCCTCGTCGCTCGCGCCGTCGGGGCGCAATTCGCGGGCCGCGGCGAGCGCCGTCGCGACGCCGTCCGCCTCCCCCACCACGCGCAGGCCGGCGGCGATCAGCAGCCGGCGCGCGAGGCCTCGAAACGCAGCGTCATCGTCGACCACCAGGACGCCCGGCATTGCGGAGATGATCGCATGCGGATATGAAAGGCACGCGGGTGGATCTGCGCTTCACCCTTTGGGGCGCGACTCCGATCGCGCGCGTGTCTAGGCTCAGTGGCGTGCCGGAATCGCCGCTGGAAGCCCACGTCGCGACCCCGCAGGAGCTCAAGGACCGGCTCGCTGCCGAGCGCCGGGGAACCCCGTTTCTGATCTATCGCGACGCCGACGACCTGCAGGCGATCGTCGACCTCGTGCCGCTCGGCGACCGGGTGACGATCGGGCGCCGGCCGACGAACCACATCGTGCTCGACTGGGACTCAGAGGTCTCGCGCGTGCACGCGGCGCTCGAGCGCCTCGGCGATGCCTGGACCGTGGTCGACGACGGCCTCTCGCGCAACGGGAGCTACCTCAACGGCGATCGCGTCACCAGCCGGCGACGGCTGCGCGACGGCGACGTGCTGACCATCGGCGGCGTCGCGCTGGCGTTCCGGGCGCCCGGCGGCGAGTCGGTCTCGCGCCCGACCGTGACCGCGCTCGGCCCGCACGTGGTCGAGTCGCTCACGCCGGCGCAGCGGCGCGTGCTCGTCGCGCTGTGCCGGCCCTTCAAAGGCTCCACCTACGCGACGCCGGCGACCAACCAGCAGATCGCCGACGAGCTGGTGGTGAGCGTCGACGCCGTGAAGTCGACGCTGCGGTCGCTGTTCGAGGCGTTCGGCGTCGACGCGCTGCCGCAGAACCAGAAGCGCGCGAGCCTGGCGCTGGAGGCGATGCGCACCGGCGTGATCACCCGTCGCGACCTGTGACGAGCTTGGAGAGCTCGTTGTTCGGCGGGCTCGTGACCCACAGCGCGCCGCCGGAGGCCGTGACCGCGAACGGGTTGACCGGGAGGCTGACCGGGTCGCCGACGACGCGCGAGGACCTCGCGTCGATCTCGTACAGGTCGCTCGAGTTGTAGTTGGTGACGTAGACCGTGCCGCGGTCGACGGTCAGCCGGCGCGGGCGGTGGCCGACGCTGATCGGGATCACGGCGCCGGTCGCGGTGGGGACCTTGTAGACCGTGTCGTCGCCCGGCGTGGCGATCCACAGCGCGCCGTCGTCATAGACGCCGTACTCGGGCGGCGTCTCGCCGACGCGCACCTCGCGCTTCGGCTGCCCGGTGCTCGGGTCGGCGCGGATCACGCGGGCGCGGCGGCGGCTGATGACCCACACGGCGCTCGGACTCGTCGCGAGCGCGGAGATCCCGTACGGGTACAGCGTGGTCGAGAGCGTCCGGCCGGTCTTCGGGTCGAGCTTGACCAGCGTGTCGGGGGCGCCGTTGCGCGCGACGAAGCTGACCCAGACGGCGTCCGCGGACGTCGCGATCGCGCGCGGAACGCCGCCGACGTGGTAGCGGCCGCGGGGATGGCCGGTGTCCGGGTCGAGCTTGACGACGTCGCCCGAGCGGGCGACCGTGAGCCAGATTCCCCCGAAGCCGGCGGCGCTGTCGGCCACGCCGACCCCGACCCTCGGCGCGTAGTCGCCCAGCTTGCCGGTCTTGGCGTCCACGATCGAGACACGCGAGGCGCCGTAGGAGCCGACGAAGACGTTGCCGCCCGCGGCACGGGCGACGTTCGGGCGCCGCCCGACGCGAGTCGACTGGACGACGTGCAGGCCCGACTCCTTGGCGGCGGCCGTCGGCGTGGGGGTCGGCGCGGGCGGTTCGCTGCCGCTCCCGCCGCCGTCGAGCGCCACCGCGACGGCGACGCCGATCCCCGCCGCCGCCAGCAGCGCGAGCCCGAGCGACAGGCGCGCGGGCCTTCGTCCGCGCCGGAGCGCGACCGTCTCCGCGTCCGCGGCCGCGACCGCCGCGGGGCGCGCCGCGCTGATCGTCTCGGACTCGATCGGCGCCGCGGCGCCCGTGGCGACCAGCCGCTCGCTCTGGCCGGACTGCGTCCCCGCCGCGGCGGCGAGCGCGGCGCGGCCGAGGTCGCCCGCTGACGGATAGCGGTCGTCGGGCGCCTTGGCGAGCGCGCGCTCGACCACCGGGTCGAACGCCGGCGGGGCGCCGTGGTCGCTCGGCCTCGGCGGCGGATCGGACAGGTGCGCCCACAGCTTCGCCTCATCGCCTTCGCGATCGAACGGCACGCCGCCCGTGAGCGCGAAATACAGCAGGCAGCCGAGCGCGTAGACGTCGGCGCGCGCGTCCACGCGCTCGCCGCGGATCTGCTCGGGCGCGACGTAGTCGAGCGTCCCGACCCAGTGGCCGGGCTTGGTCGCCCCGGCGGTGGAGAGCGCGTGCCGGGTGAGCCCGAAGTCGGTCAGGTAGACGTGGTCGGAGGGACCGAGCAGGACGTTTGCGGGCTTGATGTCGCGGTGGACGAGCCCGGCCGCGTGCGCGGCGTCCAGCGCCGCGCCGATCTGGGCGACCAGCCTCGCCGCGCGCTCGGGCTCGAGCTTTCCCTCGCGCCGCACCAGGCTGCGGATGTCGTCGCCGGGGACGTAGCGCATCGCGATGTAGGCGACGCCGCCCTCCTCGCCCGTGTAGTAGATCGGGATCACGTTCGGGTGATCGATCGAGGCGGCCACCTTGGACTCGCGCACGAACCGCGCGCGCATCGCCTGGTCGTCGAGCAACCCCGGCGCGATCACCTTCAGCGCGACGGTACGGTCGAGCGCGAGCTGCGAGGCGCGGTACACCACGCCCATGCCGCCACGTCCGGCGACGTCTTCTATGCGATGTCCGGCGAAGACGGAGCCGGCGGCGAGTTCACTCACTACAACAGGTCTACCAACTAGCGGGGGACCAGGGAATCGAACCCCAACCTGCGGTTTTGGAGACCGCCATCCTAGCCGTTGGACCAGTCCCCCCGGGCGCGCCATTGTAGTGGGCCGGGCCCCGTAGGATGGAGGGCCTCGCGCGCGCGGGCGTGGTGGAATTGGCAGACACGCCGGCTTTAGGTGCCGGTGCCGCAAGGCTTGGGGGTTCGAGTCCCTCCGCCCGCATCGCTTCCTGACCTTCCCGCCCGGTCAGCAGTACGGCGCAGCCGAGGTGCGCGTTCTCACGGACGGCGGTCCGTAGCGGCAACGGATCCGCTCAAGGCTTTGGTGTGAGCGCCGATCGGGAGGGTGAAGCCTCGATCAGGAACTGGAGTCCGTTGCTCGTATCAGCGCTCATACCGCCCGCCGCGGACCACACATGACCTGCGCCGAGGTCGCGCTCCTCGAGCCCGACGCCGCCGAGGCGCCCGAGGCCGGGGAAGGCGACCCGCCGCGCACTCGCGCCGCCCACGCGCCCGTCGACCGCGAGCGCCGATTCGACATCGACGAGCTCTTCTACTCGCGCACGGACGGCAAGGGCATCATCGAGTCCGGCAACGAGGTCTTCGTCCGCGTCAGCGGCTACTCGCGCGAGCAGCTCATCGGCCAGGCGCACAACATCGTGCGCCACCCCGACATGCCGCGCGCGCTCTTCCGCGTCTTCTGGGAGCGCCTCCAGGCCGGGGCCGCCGTGAGCGCCTACGTCAAGAACCTCGCCGAGGACGGCACCTACTACTGGGTGCTCGCGACCGCGGACGCCGCCGGAGACGGCTTCGCCTCGGTGCGCACCAAGCCGGCCAGCGACCTGTTCGGAGCCGCCAAGGCGATGTACGCCGACGTGCTCGCCGTCGAGCAACGCGTCGAGGGCGGCGACGTCCGCCGGCGCAAGGCCGCGATCGAGGCGGGCGTCGAGCGCCTCAACGAGCTGCTCGCGGCCGCCGGCTTCGAGAACTACCACGCGTTCATCCGCGCAGCGCTGCCCGCGGAGGTCCAGGCGCGCCGGAGGATCATCGGCGCCAGCGTCCGCGAGCGCCTCGGGACGCCGCCGCTCGGCGCCGACCCGACCCTGGAGGGCATCCTTGACGCCTGCACGGCGACTCAGGCGGTCCTCGACACGGTCGACGCGAACCTCGAGAGCTACGCCGCGATGCACGACACGCTCGCCCCGAAGTCCGCGTACGTGCATGCGCTGGCCGACAACATCCGCCTCTTCTCGCTCAACGCGCTGCTGGCGGCGACGCGCCTCGGCTCGCGCGGCGCGGCGCTCGGCGCCGTGGCCGAGATCATGGGCGGGTACTCGCAGACCGCCGGGCCGGTGAGCGACGCGCTCGGCGCCGACATCGCGGCGGCGGTCGACGTCCTCGAGGCGATGGACTACCGCGTTGCCCTGAGCAAGCTCCAGAACGAGACGATGATGGTCTTCGTCCGCGAGCTGATGGCGCGGCCCGACGGCGACGACGACGCCGCGACCGACCTGCGCATACTCGCGGAGGGCCTCGAAGCCGGCGTCCGCCGGCTCGCGACGTCGATCGAGCAGCTCGGCCGCCACCTCAAGGGCATCTCCCACCACGCCGGCAGTCTGAGCGGCCAGCTCAAGATGCTCAGCCGGCTCGAGGTCAACGGCCGGATCGAGGCAGCCCGGCTCAGCGACGCCGGCGGCGTGCTCGACCTGTTCGAGACGATCGGCCAGCAGGTCACCACCGCGCATGGGGAGCTCGCCGACTTCGGTATGGACGAGACGCAGGCCACGGTCGACGACGCGCTCCACGAGCGCATGGTTGCCGCGCTCGCCGTGCTCGAGGAGCGCATGACGCTCTTCAGCGCCTGAGCGGCGGTCAGCGGCCCGGGCAGATCGCGTCCGCGTCGATCCACACGTCGATCTCGCGGTCCGGCTTGTAGTGCTTCGCGTGCCGCGGTCCGTAGACGTGCTCGAACACGACCCGGCGGCCGTCGTCGAGCTCGAGCGTGAGCAGGATGACCGGGACGTTCGCGAACGTGCGGCCGGTGTCCTCGCGCGCGACGACGGTCGCGCGCCGCTTCAGTCCCTCGCGCTGGATCCTCCCGAGCTCTTCGATGCGCGCCATCAGCTCGCCCTGCTCGCCCGCGGCGACCGGGTCCGGCGGCGGCGGCGCGAACTTCGCCTGCAGCTCGCGCACCCGCTCCGCCTCGGCCTCGACGCGCTGCTCGACCAGTTCCTCCTCGCCGTCGCGCAGCCGCCCCGCGAACGGGTTGATCACGCGCTCGACCACGCGCTCGTAGGCGTTCGCGCGGTCGGAGACCCCGCGCCGGACGCGCGCCTCGCGCTCCCACGCGGGGACGTGCTCATCGAAGGCGGCGTCCCAGTCGATCCAGATCTGCGACCGGTCGGACGGATCGACGAGGCAGGGCACGCCGAGCTCGGGCATCAGCCCGTACTGCGGCCGCACGCGCACCTTGTACCAGCGGTTGCCCGCCCCGAGCGGCCCCGTCCGCGTCCAGGTCGGCGAATGCCTCACCTCCTCCAGCTCGTACGGATCGCGGCCCTCGATCTGCACGCGCCAGGTGACGCTGAGGACGAAGATGGTGTCGACGATCGTCTCGCTGTGCTGCGGGTCCGACGGAGGGTCGGAGACCGAGTGGCGCAGCGCGAACGCGCGAGCGGGGAGCCAGCCCCGGGGCACGCGGCGCAGCGGCTTGGGGCCGAGCTCGAATCCCATGGCGCAGCAGACCGTACTCGGACGTGCGTCCAACGTCCTCAACTTTGGCCTATCGGGGGCCGATCTCCCCATTTGCATAGCTGACTCAGGGCAAACCCGTCGCGAGGCGGGGACGCAAAGCCAGAGGTCTCTCAGGGGGAGAGACGGCTCGGCCGCCAGCTTCCAGGGAAGCGTTTGCAGTGAGGCACAAGGAGGTGCCCTGAGTTGTTCCATACCTGCATCGATCGCTCGCGTAGCGCGCTCGTCGCCGCCCTCGTGGCCGTCGCGGCGCTGCTCGCGCTGGGCGTGGCGGCGGCCGAGGCGTCCGCGCCGGCGCAGGCACAGCTTGCGAGCGTGGCCTCCAAGGCCCCCGCGCGCAGGGTGGAGGCCATCGCGCAGTTCAAGCCCGGGTTCGCGGAGAAGAAGGCCCGCGCGCTCGTGCGCGTGCATCACGGCCGCGTCACCGGCCGGCTTCCGCTGATCCACGGCCTCGCGGTCAAGCTGCCCGCCAAGGAGGCGGCGGCGCTCGGCCGCGAGCCCGGCGTGGTCGCGGTCACCCTCAACGCCAAGGTCCATGGCCAGGGCGTCAACAGCGGCCGGCTGAACACGCAGTACCCCAGGACGATCAGGGCCGACAAGCTGTGGGAGCGCGGCTTCACCGGCACCGGCGTCGGCGTCGCGGTCATCGACAGCGGGATCGCCGGCGACCTGGTCGACTTCAGGGGCACCGACGGGCGCTCGCGCGTCGTCGCCAACGTCGTCACGTCGCCGGGCGCGCGCAAGGCCGGCGACGGCCTCGGCCACGGCACGCACGTCGCCGGCATCATCGCCGGCAACTCGTTCAACCGCGACCCGCGCGACCCGCTGTACGGCGACTACGTGGGCGTCGCGCCGGACGTGAACCTGATCGCCGTCAAGGCCTCCGACGAGGTCGGCAACTCGACGGTCCTGGATGTCATCAACGGCATCCAGTTCGTCGTCGACCACAAGGACCAGTTCAACATCCGCGTCCTCAACCTGTCGCTGAGCACGGACGTCGCGCGGTCGTACAAGACCGATCCTCTGGATGCCGCGGTCGAGTACGCGTGGCAGCATGGGATCGTCGTGGTCGCCGCGTCCGGCAACCGCGGCAGCGATCGCGACGCCGTCCAGTACGCGCCGGGCAACGACCCGTTCGTGATCAGCGTCGGCGGCTCGGACGAGCAGGGCGACAGCGGCAAAGGCGCGCGCGCCTACTGGTCGAGCGCCGGGCGCACGCAGGACGGCTTCATCAAGCCGGAGGTGATGGCGCCGGGCGCGCACATCGTCTCCACGCTCGCGCCCAACAGCGCGTTCCAGTACCTCTGCCCGACGTGCGTGATCGGCGGCGCCTACTTCAAGGCCGGCGGCACCTCGATGGCGGCTCCGGTCGTCTCGGGCGCGGTCGCGCTGCTGCTGCAGGCCAAGCCGGGCCTCACGCCCGATCAGGTCAAGGCGACGCTGGTCGCGACCGACACGCCGATCAAGGGCTCCCTCGGCGCCGGCGAGATCGACCTCGAGGCCGCGGCGAACCTCGGCCCCGTCATGCCCGCCAACCGCGGCATCGCGCCGAACTACCTGATCGGCGCGCTCAACCGCGTCGGCGGCGACCTCAGTCGCTGGACGCGCTCCTCGTGGAGCAACGCGACCGGCGCGCTGGTCGCGAGCTGGGCGCGCTCGAGCTGGTCGTGCTTCGGCTGCGGCGACCTCGGCGCCGCGATCGATCCGACGCGCTCGTCGTGGAGCCGCAGCTCATGGTCGAGCTTCGGCGAAGGCGCCGGCGACGAGGCCGCGCAGCGGGCGGCCGAGCAGGCGGCCGCGGAAGCCGCGGAGGCCCCGGCGACCGATCCGGCTGTGCCGGCGCCGACCGCGCCGGCGGCGGACGCGGAGGTGGCGCCATGACGCCCCGCCGCCGCGCCAGCTGGGGCCGCAAGGCGCGCCCCTGAATCCCCTCCCGGCACGGGGCGAGCGGCGCAGGCCGCTCGCCCCGAGCGCTATCGTCGCGCCGATGGCCGGCGAGAACCTCGTGGTCGAGCATCCGAACCGGCGCAAGGCGTCTTCGCAGCTGGCGCGCGCGCTCGTGATCGCGCTCCTGCTCGCGTCCGCGTTCCTCGTCGCGGTGGTGACGATCGGCGGGTGGAAGTCGCTGGAGGGCGCCAAGCCCATCCAGATCGTGTTCGTCCTCGTCTATCTCGTGCTCGCGTACTTCGTCGCGCGCTGGAGCCGCGGCGTGCTGCCGATGATCGCCGGGCTGGCCGTGATCCTCGGCATCTTCGCGGCGGTCGCCGCGCCCGCCTGGTTCGACCGCGCGCGCGACGGCTTCACCGACCCGGCGCTCTCGTCGGACCTGCTGGGCCTCCTCTGCGCGCTGCTGGTCGCACTCCAGGTCGCGCTGATCGTCGCGTCGCTCCAGGCGTTCCGGCAGGGCTGGAACGTCGAGGTCGAGCGGCTGGCCGGCGAACGGGCGCCGGCTTCCGAGCCCGCGCACGCGTAGGCCCTACTATGTCGGCCTCCGCCCGGGTGGAGAAATGGCAGACTCGGGGGTCTCAAAAACCCCTGCCCTTGCGGGCGTGCGGGTTCGAGTCCCGCCCCGGGCACTCCTTTTAGAACGGCAGCTTCGAGCGCCCGCGACGGCCGGTCGAGGCGCTCTTTGAGACCGCGCGGTTGGACGTGCTGAACGGCTTGCGCAGCCAGCGGCCGAACGGACCCGGGGCCTTGCCGGCAGCGCGGCCGCCGGACCCGATCGCCGTCTCGGCGCCGCGCTCGGGATGGCGCGAGAGCCGCGGGAAGAGGAAGGCCAGGATCAACAGGATGATGCAGAGTGCGATGACGCCGCCGATGAGCATGCAGTAGGCGTACCCGGCGCGGGCGGCGATCAAGCAAGACGTGGCGCGAGCGCCGCGGCGAGCGCCGGCGGCGCCACGAGCACGCCCGGCCCCGATGGGCCGACCGGCGCCAGCTCGCGCACCTCGAGTCCGGCGCGCTCGCAGATCAGCCGCCCGGCCGCGAGGTCCCATGCGTTCAGGCCGTGCTCGTAATAGGCGTCGAGCCGGCCGCAGGCGGTCCAGGCGAGATCGACCGCGGCCGAGCCGAAGCGGCGGATGTCGCGCACGTCCGGGAGCAGGCCGGCGACGACCGCGGCCTGCGCGCGCCGGACCTCGGCGTCGTAGCCGAACCCGGTCCCGACCAGCGCGGTCGCCATGTCGGTGCGCGTGGACGCGGCGATCGGCGAGCCGTCGAGCGTCGCCGGCCCGTCGCGCTCGGCGGAGAACAGCTCGTCGCGCAACGGGTCGTAGACGACGCCGACCAGCGCGCCCGACGCGTCCTCGCAGGCGATGCTGACCGCCCACTGCGGGACGCCGAAGAGGAAGTTCACGGTGCCGTCCAGGGGATCGACGACCCAGCGCACGCCGCTGGTGCCTGCGTGGTCGCCTCCCTCCTCCCCCAGCACGCCGTCGCCCGGCCGCGCCGCCTCCAGGCGCTCGCGGATCAGCCGCTCGGCCGCGTGATCGGCCTCGCTGACCAGGTCCGTCGGCGTGCTCTTGGACGACACGCGCAGCTCGGGCCCGTCGAACGAGCCGCGCAGCAGCGCGCCCGCCTCGCGGGCGACGGCCTCCGCCAGCGCGCGCAGCTCACCGACCGTCACAGCGCGGGCCTGCGGTCGGACCAGTCACGGACGCTCTGCAGCGACGCGCCCGCCGCGAGCAGCAGCGGCTCGGAGTCGGGCGGTCCCACGAGCTGGGCGCCGAGCGGGAAGCCGTCGGCCGCGAAGCCCGCGGGCACGGCGAGCGCCGGCTGGCCGGTGTGATTGAACGTCGCCGCGTAGGGCGCCAGCCGCGTCATCTGCATGAGCACGGCCGCCGCCGGCCGGCGCTCCCATTCGCGCACGCGCGGCACGCGATGCGTGAACACGGGCGTCAGCACCAGGTCGGCGTCGGAGAAGACCGCGTTCACGCGCAACGCGTCGTCGGCCGCCGAGCGCCCGGCACGCGCCGCCACCGCCGCCGGGATCGTGCGCCCGATGCGCGAGATGCCGCGGGCGCGGCGCGAGAGCCGCTCGAGATGCCCGACCTCGAGCGCTTTGTCGCCGGTGCCGCGCAGGAAGCGCGAGAGCACGCGGTTGCCCATCGTCATCCCGTAGTCGAGCTCCTTCTCGAACACGGTGTGGCCGGCGTCGCGCAGCGCGGCGGACACGTTCGCGATGCCTTCCAGCTGCTCGGCGTCGGCCTTCACCCCGGGCAGCGGCAGCGCGACCGAGACGGCGATCCGCAGCGGCCGCGGCTCCGGCGGCGCCGGGAACCCGTCGGCGACCGCGCTCATGAACAGCACGGCGTCCTCGACATGGCGAACCAGCGGCCCGAACACGGTCATGCCCTGGAACGGCTCCACGTCGGGCGCGGTGGGCACGCGCCCGCGCTGCGGCTTGAGTCCGAACAGGCCGGTGCACGCGGACGGGATCCTGACCGAGCCGGCGCCGTCGGAGCCGAGCGCGGCCGACGCGAGCCCGGCCGAGACGGCGGTCGCCGAGCCGCCGCTGGAGCCGCCGGAGGTGCGCTGCAGGTCCCACGGATTGCGCGTGACGCCGAACGTCGGCGACTCGGTGAACGGGGTGATCATCAGCTCCGGCACGTTGGTCTTGCCGAGGATCACGGCGCCGGCCTCGCGCAGACGGCGGACGACCTCGTGATCGGCGCTCTTGGGCACCGGCTCGACGTCGCAGCCGAACGCGGTCACCTCGCCTTCCACGTCGACGTCGTCCTTGACCGCGATCGGCACGCCGAGCAGCGGCCGCCGCTCGCCCGCGGCGCGGCGCGCGTCGGCGGCGTCGGCCTCGGCCCGGGCCTTGTCGGCTCGCACCACGCGGTACGCGTTGAGCTGCGGATCGAGCCGCGCGATGCGGCTGAGGAACAGCTCGGTCAGCTCGCGCGAGGACAGCTCGCCGGAGCCGATCAGCTCGGCGTGGCGTGCCGCGCCCGCGAACGCGAGGTCGTCGTCCACGGATCGGACCCTAGACCATCAGGCCGGCGGGATCGCGTTGCGCTTGGCCGGCCACTCGCGCCGCTTGGACGAGTACCGCGCCAGCCGCCGCACGAGCTCGGAGCGCAGGTCCTCCGGCTGCACGATGCCGTCGATCACCAGCTCGGACGCGAGGTGCAGCAGGTCGACGCCCTCAGCGTAGGTGTCCATCAGCTCGCGCCGCTTGGCCTCCCGCTCGGCCTCGCCGGAGATCGCCTGCAGCTGGTTGTAGAAGACCGCGTTGACGGCCGCGCTCGGCCCCATCACGGCGATCTTGGCCGTCGGCAGCGCGAGCGTCACGTCGGGATCGAACGCCGGCCCGGCCATCGCGTAGAGGCCGGCGCCGTAGGCCTTGCGCACGATCACGCACAGCTTCGGCACGGTCGCCTCGCTCACCGCCGAGATCATCTTGGCGCCGTGCCGGATGATGCCCTGGCGCTCGACCTGGGTGCCGATCATGAAGCCGGGCACGTCGGCCAGGAACACGAGCGGGATCGCGTAGGCGTTGCACGTCCAGATGAAGCGCGCGGCCTTGTCGGCGGAGTCGACGAACAGCACGCCGCCCTTGAACTTCGGCTGGTTGGCGACGATGCCGACGACGCGGCCCTCCAGGCGCGCGTAGCCGACGATCACCTCCTTCGCCCAGCGCTTGTGGACCTCCAGGAACGAGCCCTCGTCGACCACCGCGTCGATCAGCTCGTGCATGTTCCACGGCTTGTTCTCGTCCACGGGGATCGCCGGCAGCTCGCCGCCCGGCGCCGCGGGAGGAGCCACGGGCGGCTCCTCGTCGCACGACGACGGGAAGAACGACAGGTAGCGCTTCGCGAGGTCGATGCCCTCCTCGTCGGTCTTGACCAGGAAGTGGCCGCAGCCGGAGACGCCGGTGTGCATCTTCGCGCCGCCCATCTCCTCCAGCGACACCTTCTCGCCGATCACCGCCTCGGCCATCCGCGGCGAGCCGAGGTACATCGACGCGTTGCCGTCGCGCATGATCACCACGTCGCAGAACGCGGGGATGTAGGCGCCGCCGGCCGCGCTCGGGCCGAACAGCACGCAGACCTGCGGGACGGCGCCCGACAGCCGCACCTCGTTGAAGAAGATCCGGCCCGCGTGGCGGCGGCCGGGGAACATCTGCACCTGGTCGGTGATGCGCGCGCCGGCCGAGTCGACCAGGTAGACCATCGGCACGCGATGGCTGAGGGCGGCCTCCTGGATGCGCAGGATCTTCTCGACCGTCTTGGGGCCCCACGAGCCCGCCTTGACCGTCGGGTCGTTGGCCATCAGCGCGACGGTCCGCCCGCCGATCGTGCCCATGCCGGTGACGACGCCGTCGGCGCCGAGCCCGTCCTCCTCCCAGTTGGCCAGCAGCGCGTCCTCGACGAACGAGCCCTCGTCGAGCAGCCGCTCGACGCGCTCGCGTACCGGAAGCTTGCCCTGGTCGATCGCCTTCGCGCGATGACGCTCGGGGCCGCCGAGATAGGCGCGGTCGAAGGCCTCCTTCACGTGCTGGGAGTCACTCATGGCGCCCGAGGTTAGTCTTCCCGAACTCGCACGACGATCTCCTCATCGCCCGTGCGGGCGGCGAGCGGCGCCTCTCCGGCCCGGTAGGCGCGCGGCTCGGGCGGCAGCGGGCGGCGCGGGCGCAGCCCGGCGGCCAGCATCACGACGCCGACGAGCAGGAGCGTCAGCGGCCACCAGTACAGCGTGTCGCCCGGGGCGACCGCGACCGCCGCGACGAACAGCCCGGCATTGAGGACGCCCAGGTACGCGGGGCCGGGCGCGCGATCCAGCGCGCCGTAGGCGATCAGCCCGAATCCCGCGGCAAGCAGCACGACCTCCCAGAAGCCCGGCAGCGAGACGCTGGAATCGTCGCCGAACAGCGTGAACGGCACGACCGCGACGAGGCCGATCGTCGCGATCGCCAGGCCGGCCGCGTTGATCAGCTGCTGTGCGTGCCGCGGCGCCGGCTCGCGCAGCGCCAGAGAGGCGAGAACGCACCCGCAGGCGAGCGCCAGCAGCAGCCAGCGGTATGGCGTGACGCCGTGGACGCCGAACACGAAGCGCCACCCCGAGAGCAGCGCGAACGCGAAGAAGGCGGCCGCCAGCAGCAGGCAGATCGCGCTGTTGCGCTCCAGTGCCGGCCACAGCGAGAACGCGACCATCAGCGCCGACACCCACAGGATCGCGCCCGTGGGGAAGCCGTCGAAGTCGGCGCCGAGCACGTCGGCGAGCGTCAGCAGGCCGGCGAACAACAGCAGCAGGCCGGTGACCAGCAGCACCGACTGATAGGCCGGCGGCTGTCCTTCCTCGTTCGGGGCCTGTGCGCCGAGCCAGTAGATCAGCCCGCCGGCGGCGAGCAGGATCAGCATGTGCACGCCGGTGCCGAGCTTTTCGTCGAGGCGCAGCTCCTCGAGCGCGACGCCGACGGCGAGCGCCACCGCTCCGGCTGCGATCAGCGGCCCGCGGTGGGGCGGCGGACGCAGCAGCTCTCGCACGCCCGCCAGGTCCATTGGCCCCCACCATATAGCGTGCAGGTCCGTGTCAGACCTCGTCATCACGGAGGACCGCGGCGCCGTCCGCCACGTCATCCTCAACCGCCCCGACAAGCGCAACGCGTTCAACGGCGAGCTCGTGCTCGCGACCGGCGTCGCGCTGCGCGCCGCCGCCGACGATCCGGCCGTGCGGGTGGTCGTCGTCCGCGGCGCCGGGAAGGTGTTCTCGGCCGGCATGGACGTCGCCGCGCTGGCCGGCGCCTTCGCCGAGCCCGAGCGCCTGCGCACGTTCCGCCGCGGCTGCCTGGAGGCCTTCAATCAGGCCGAGGAGATGACCAAGCCGGTGATCGCCCAGATCCACGGCGTCTGCCTCGGCGGCGCGCTCGAGCTTGCGCTCGCGTGCGATATGCGCGTGCTGGCCGAGGACGCGTTCGTCGGCCTGCCGGAGACGCGGCTGGGCCTGGTGCCCGACGTCGGCGGCTCGTCGCGGCTGCCGCAGGTCGTCGGCCTCGGCCGCGCGAAGGAGCTGATCATGACCGGGCGCGTGATCGGCGCGCAGGACGCCGAGCGCATCGGGCTGGCGAACCGCGTCGCCGCGCTCGACGCGCTCGACGCGGCCACACAGGAGCTGGCCGACGAGCTGCTCGGCTGCGCGCCGCTCGCCGTCGGCCTCGCCAAGCGGCTGATGGACGCCTCCGCGCGCCCCGCCCTCTCCACCACGCTGGAGCTCGAGATCGCCGCGCAGGAGCTGTGCGCGCGCTCGGAGGACGTGCGCGAGGGCGTTCAGGCCGCCGCCGAGCGGCGCGCGCCGCGCTTCACCGGACGATGATCGTGTTCTTCGGCAGGTTGCGATCGGGCGATCACTCGGCGAGCGCCGGCTGGTCGAGCAGCGCGCGCAGCGCCCGCAGCAGTGACGCCTGGTCGAACGGCTTCTCCAGGAACGCGCTGCCGAGCGGGAGGTTGCCGCGCCCGCGCACGGTCTCCGCCGTGTAGCCGGAGATGAACAGCGTGCGCAGCCCCGGGCGCAGCGTCTTGAGCCGGTGCGCGAGGTCGGGCCCCGACATGCCGGGCATGATCACGTCGCTCACCAGCGCGTCGAACGGCGCGCCCGAGGCGGCGAGCTCGAGCGCGTCGCGCGGCGCGGCCGTCGTCGTCACGCGGTAGCCCTCGGTGGTGAGGATGATCTCGATCAGGCGGCGCACGCCCTCCTCGTCCTCGCACACGAGGATCGACTCGCTTCCCGCGAGGAGTTCGCCGCCGCTGCGCTCCTCGGCGTCCGGCTCCTCCTCGCGCTCGCCGCCCGCGGGCAGGTAGATGCGGAACGTGCTGCCGAAGCCGGGCTCGGAGTAGACGGTCACGTGACCGCCGGATTGGGTGACGATGCCGTGCACGGTCGCGAGGCCCAGCCCGGTCCCCTGGGCGGTCCCCTTCGTCGTGAAGAACGGCTCGAAGATGCGCTCGATCACCTCGCGCGTCATCCCGATGCCGGTGTCGGTGACCGCGAGGCGCACCTGCCCGTCCTCGGCGGAGGTCTCGATCGTCAGCGTGCCGCCGGTCGGCATCGCGTCGCGCGCGTTGATCGCGAGGTTGATGATCACCTGCTCGACCTGCGCGCGGTCCGCGAGCACCGGCGGCAGCTCCTCGGCGGCGAGGACGGCGACCGAGACGTCCTCGCCGATCAGGCGGTCGAGCATCGGCAGGAGCCCGGCCGCGACCTCGTTGAGGTCGAGCGTGACCGGGTGCATCACCTGCTGGCGCGAGAACGCGAGCAGCTGGCGGGTGAGCTGGGTGGCGCGCTCGGTCGCGCGATCCACCTCCCCCAGCTCGTTCGCGCCCGGGCCGGCGCCGATGCGTCGCTGCGCGAGCCGGCTGTAGCCGCTGATCACGGTGAGCAGGTTGTTGAAGTCGTGCGCGACGCCGCCCGCAAGCTGGCCGACCGCCTCCATCTTCTGTGCCTGGCGCAGCTGATCCTCGAGCTTGCGACGCTCGGTGGCGTCGCGCAGCACGAACAGGTGCAACCCCGGGCGGAACTCGGCCTTGCCGCGGATGTCGAGCACGCGGTGCTCGCCGCCGTGATCGCCTTCCCAGGTGCCGTCCACGCCGCCGCGCTCGAGGAAGCTGCGAAAGTCGCGCTCGGCGCGCTCGGTGCCGAGGAAGTCGTCCAAGCGCTGCCCGATCAGCCGCTCGACCGGCGTCGCGTAGAGCTCGGCGGCGATCGCGTTGGCCGAGACGAAGCGGCGCTCAGAATCGACCACCACGATCGCGTCCATCGCGGCATCCAGCACCGCCCCGAGCTCCGACCGCACGCGCGCGTGGCGCAGCGCGATCGCGACCTGGTCGGCGACCTCGCGGGCCGCCTCGAGCACGTCGCCCGCCACCGCGTCCGGGCGGTCGAACCCGAGGAACAGCGCCCCGAGCAGCTCGCTCTCCGCGCGCAGCGGGACCGCGACGTGCGAGCGCACGCCCTCGGCGCGCAGGCGGTCGCGCAGCGGGCTCGGCGGCGCCGCGTCGATGTCCGGGAAGATGCGGTGGCGCCCGGCGCGCAGCTCGGCGAGCGCGAGCAGCGGGTCGCCGGACTCGGCCGTCTCGCCGCCGACCACGAACGCGATCGCGCCGCGGTCGAGCACCACGACCTGGGCATGGACGGCGCCGACCAGGCCGCGCAGGCGCTGGAGCGCGGCGCCGGCGACCTCCTCGGGCGTCTCGGCGTCGAGGATCGCGCGGTCGATCTCGTGCAGCGTCGCCAGCCGCTCGGCGCGGCGGGCGAGCTCGGCCTCGCGCGTCTCGACCGCCGTGCCGAGCCGCGAGAACCCGCGCTCCAGCTGGCTCAGCTCGTGCCCGTCGCCATTGCCGCCGACGCGCGCGGCGAGCCGGCGGATCGGCCGCGTCGCGTTGCCGGCGACCAGGTAGGAGGCGGCGACCGCCGCCAGCAGCGCGAGCGCACCGAGCAGGAGGTTGCGCCAGAGCGCGCTGTGGGCGGCGCCGTAGACGGCGACGCCCGGCATGCCGAAGGCGACCGCCGCCGTGCCGCGGCGGATCGGGCGCACGCCCCAGACGCGCTCGACGCCGTCCGCCCCGACGGCGGTGAAGACGCCGGAGCGCCGGGCGAGGACAGCCCGGCCATCCCGGGCCAGCGGCGGTCCGGCTCCCTTCGCACCCGCGCGCTGTTGCGGCACCCCGTTGTCGAAGATGACCACGGCGGCGTCGCGGGGCTGGGTCGTGACCGCGGTGAGCCGCTCGAGCCGCGCCTTGGTCGGGACGCCGTAGTCGCCGGTCTCGGCCAGCAGCGAGGCGAGCAGCTCCGCGCGGTTGGTGGCCCGATTCTCCGCGGCCGTGCGATCGTCGCGATACCGGTCGATCGAGGAGAAGACCAGCAGGCAGATCAGCGGCAGGGCCGCGACGGCTGCAACCACGAGGAAGCGGGCACGGACCGGCATGCCGCTCAAGACCGACATCTTGTTGCGATGCTAACCGCCGCGCCGGCCCTTCTTGGCGGCGAACAGCCGCGCCTTCACGAAATAGGCGCCTCCGCCCTTGACCGTGACCGGCTTGCGCCTGCCCTTCACCGCGATGGCGACCTTGCCCCGCCCGACCTCGGTGAGCGTCCCGTCGCAGCGGTCGGTGGTCACGAACGAGGCGCTGCGCGCGGTCGCGCTCGCCGCGCCGCCGAGCGTCCGCAGCACGCCCTTGGCGACCACCGACACGCTGCGCACGACGCCCTTCGACGTGCGCGACGCGGCGCAGGCCGACGCCGCTCCGGCAGGCGTGACGAGGCCGATGTCGGTCGCGATCGACGCGGACTTCTTCGCCTTGTGCTTTCGCCGCGCCTGCTTGATCGCGAAGATGCCGGCGCGGATGCGCGCTTCCGTCTTACGCGCCCTGCGGTCCTTGGCGGCGTAGCCGTTGGCCGCCGACTCGACCGACAGCTCGCCCTTGCGGGCGTCGACGGTCGAGCCCACGGGCACCGACGCGACGCCCTTGAGCGGCACGAAGCCCGTCTCCTGCAGCGGCGCGCGCATGCCGCCGAAGCCGAGCGCGGTGCGGGTCGGCAGCTTCACGAACACCTCGCCGGAGAGCAGCTTCACGACCGCGCTGACGCCGGCCGCCGGAGGCGTGTTGCCGGACGGCAGCACCTCGCAGGCGTCGCCGACGCCGTCCTTGTCGGCGTCGGCCTGGTCGCTGTTGGCCTTGTCGGGGCAGTTGTCGGACGCGTCGGCGACGCCGTCGCCGTCGCCGTCGCGATCGGCGACGGTCCAGTCGAAGCGAGCGGGCGTGCGCACGTCAACGGCCCCGTAGGCGTCCTGCGCCATCACGGCGAGCCGGTGTGCCCCGGGCGCGAGCCCGGTGAGCGTGAGCGGGCTCGAGCAGGCGCCGGACGGCTGGTCGTCGAGCTTGCAGAAGAAGCCGGTCGCGGCGACGTTGGAGCGGAACGCGAACGTCGCGCTCGTCCCGGAGGTGGTCGCCGACGTGATCTCGGTGTCGGGCTGGAAGGCGGACGAGAACGCGATGTCGTCGACGTCGGCACTTGAGATGAGCACCTCGTCGATCGACGGCGCGTTCGCGTCGATGACGATCGGCGTCCACACGTTCGGCGCGGGAGTCCTGGTCACCGGGGCCTGGCACATGCCGGCCAAGCACGGCGTCAGCGTCACGTCGCCTGAGCTCACGCGCACGTAGAGCTCCACGATCGCCTGCGGGGCGTCGAAGTTCAGCGTGCCGCCGCACTCCAGCGGAAAGTAGGCGCCGCCGTCGTGGCCGCCCGTTGGCACAACTGGAAACGACATGCACTCGGTGTTCAACCGGCCGTCGCCGGCGCTCGTCGCGCCACCCTCGAACGTGATCACGGTCGGCGGAGGGTCCATCGCCGCGCGCGCCGGACCCGCCCACGCCAGCAGGCACAGCACCCCGACGACCAGCGCCCGCGTCACGAGCAGCGCTCGACCTTGCCGGTCCCGACGTGCAGGCAGCTCTGGGTGCGGCGACCCAGCGCGCCGGCCTTGACCGGCCACGTGAACGCGATGCCGGTGGCGCCGAACTTGTATTTGCCGCTGCGGCTGCGGCCGAGCGTGATGCGCAGCTGGACCTTCGAGCCCGCCCGCGCGCTGCGGCCGGTCAGCCGGCTCAGCGTGACGCGCCCGGAGCGCTTGACTTTGACGGTCTGCGAGATGCCGCCGCCGCGGGCGCTGACCTTCGCGCCCTTCGGCACGCCGTCGACCGACAGGCGCGTGATCCGGATCCCGCCGCCGGCGTTGGCGAAGCTCAGGCTCGGGCTGACCTTTCCGCGCAGGCTCGGCGGGCAGCCGCCGGAGGCCTGGATGCCCGGCGTGGTGCGGCAGTCGTCGAGCGCATCGAGGATCCCGTCGCCGTCGGCGTCGGGGAAGTAGTCGAGGTTGAACGTCAGCGGGCCGCCGGCGCCGTTGACGCCGCCGACCTGGAACGTGTAGGCCTTGCCGCCCTTGACGTCGAGGATCACGTCCTCGGTCGCGCCGGCCGCGTTCTCGCACTCGACCAGGCGCGTGATCTTCGAGTCCGCGGGATTCCACTCGTAGATCGCGACCGCGGCGTCGAAGCCGGCCGTCTTGATCTCGACCCCGCCGTCAGAGCGCGGCTGCAGGTCGTACCAGACGGTCTTGCCGAACGGGGTTCCGTTGCACGCCGTGCTCTCCGGCCCCGCGCCGCCGAGCGGCTGCCCGTCCTTGCTCGGGTTGAAGAGGTCGGCCTGCGTCGTCGCCTCGCTGGTGTCGACGACGTCGCTGAACGGGCTCGCGGCGATCGTGCTGGACGCCAGGTAGTTGTCGTTCGGCGGTGGGGCCGCGGACGCGGCAGCGGGAAGCGCAGCGCTCGCCAGCAGCGCCGCGAGGCAGAGACGGAGTCGGGGCATGTGGTTCAGGACTCGAACACACTCACGCGCGCATGGCAACTACCAATCGTGCCCGACCAGCACCGGCTCGGGGTGCAAGTCGACGCCGAACGTGGCCTTGACGGCACTCGCGATCTGGCGCGCCAGCGTCATCAGCTCGGCGGTCGTGGCGCCGCCCCGGTTGACCAGCGCGAGCGTGTGCTTGGTGGAGATCCCGGCGCGCCCGCCGCCGTGTCCGCGCCCGAACCCGGAGCGCTCGATCAGCCACGCGGCGGACGTCTTGATGCGGCCGTCGGGTTCAGGGAAGGCGGGTGGATCGCCTGCGAGCGCGTGAAACGCCGCAGGCTCGAGGATCGGGTTGGTGAAGAACGAGCCGGCGCTGACCGAGTCGGGGTCGTCCGGGTCGATCACCATGCCCTTGCGGCGGCGCAGGCCCAGGACGGCGTCGCGGACCTCCTGGAGCGGTGCGGCGCCCCCGATCGGCACGTCGAGCGCGCGGGCCAGCTCGGCGTAGCGAAGCGGGCCGGAGACCGGGGAGACGTTCGGCTCGAACGCCACGGCGAGGACGACGCGGCGGTCGTGGTACTTGAACACGCTCGTGCGGTAGTCGAAGCCGCACTCGGCGGCGGTCATCGTGTGCGTGGTGCGCGTCGCGCGGTCGTAGACGCGCACCCACCGGACGGTCTCGGACACGTCCTGCCCGTAGGCGCCGACGTTCTGGATCGGCGTCGCGCCGGTCGAGCCCGGGATGCCGGAGAGGCATTCGAAGCCCTGCAGGCCGCTCGCGATCGCGTGCGCGACGACGTCGTCCCACGGCTCGCCGGCCTGGACGACGAGCAGCCCGTCCTCGTGCTCGATGCCCCGGGTGCCGACGTGCACGACGGTGCCGGGCACGCCGCCGTCGGCGATCACCACGTTCGAGCCGCCGGCCAGGATCAGCTCCGGGTCGTGGCGCTCGACGGCCTCGATCAGCTCCGCCTCGGTGCGCGCCTCGACCAGGCGATCGGCCGGGCCGCCGAGCCGGAGCGTGGTCAGCGGCGCGAGCGCGACGCGGCTCATCGCAGCACCAGGCTCGGGAGAATCGCCCCCCGGGCGATTGCTCCCAGCGACGCGAGCCCGCAGGGCGAGTCGTCGCCGCTCACGCGAACGACAGGCCGCCGGAGACGTTGATCGTCTGGCCGGTGACATAGGACGCGTCCGGGCCGGCGAGGAACGCGATCGCCGCCGCGACCTCCTCAGGCGTGCCCACGCGCTTGAGCTGGGTCGCGGCGATCATCGCCCGCTTCAGTCGCGCGCCGATCTCGCCGTACTCGGCCTCGGCCGCGTTCAGCAGCGGCGTCTCGATCGGCCCGGGAGCGACCGCGTTGACGCGCACTCCGAAGCGCGCGCCCTCGCGGGCGAGCGCACGCGTGAAGCCGATCACGCCGGCCTTGGCGGCGCTGTAGAGCGCGCTTCCCTGCGAGCCGACGCGGCCGGCCTCGGAGGCCACATTGACGATCGCGCCCCTGCCGTTGCGCTGCATGCTCGGCATCACCGCGTGGGTCACCGCGATCGTGCCCCACAGGTTGACGCCGAGCACGAAGTCCCACGTCGCCTCGTCGGTGTTGACGAAGTAGGCGAAGCGATCGGCGCCGGCGTTGTTGACGAGGATGTCGGGCACGCCGAAGTGCTCGACCGCGGCGGCGACGCCGCCGCGCACCGACGCGTTATCGGCCACGTCCATCTCCACCGCGCAGCCGTCGATCTCGCCCGCCACGTCCTGCGCGCCCTTCAGATTGATGTCGGCGATCGCGACGCGCGCGCCCTCGGCCGCCAGCCGCCGGGCGGTCGCGGCACCGATCCCCGACGCGCCGCCGGTGACGAGCGCGATCGATCCGTCCAGACGCATAGGCACCGTGACGATATAGGGTGCCGCGGCTGTGCCTGGAGTGGTGCTATTGGCCGGCGGCACCGGAGGGGCGAAGCTGGCTCGCGGGATGCTCGACGAGCTCGGCTCCGACCTGACGGTGATCGCCAACACCGGCGACGACGTCGAGATCTACGGGGCGCACGTCTGCCCCGACCCCGACCTGGTCACGTTCTGGCTGGCCGACGCGATCGACGAGCGCGGGTGGGGTCTCGAGGGCGACACGTTCTTCGCGATGGACCAGCTGCGGGCGCTCGGCGACGCGGTCTGGTTCAACCTGGGCGACCGCGACCTGGCGATCGGCCTGCACCGCGCGCGCCGGCTGGCGGACGGGGAGCGGCTCAGCGTCGTGGTCGACGACGTCCGGCGCGCGTTCGGCGTCGCCGCGCGCGTGCTGCCGCCGTCCGACGACAAGCTGCGCACGTACGTGCGGGCGCGCGGCGAGTGGCGGGCGTTCCAGGACTTCATGATCCGGCTGCGCGGACGCGGGCCGATCGAGGACGTCGAGCTCCGCGGGGCGGCCACCGCGCGGCCGTCTCCCGAGGCTCTGGAGGCGGTGCGCGAGGCGTCGGCGATCGTGATCGGGCCGTCGAACCCGGTCTTGTCGATCGACCCGATCCTGGCGGTGCTGGCCGACGAGCTGCGGGCCGCGCCGGCGCCGGTCGTCGCGGTCTCGCCGCTGGTGCGGGGCGAGGTGCTCAAGGGGCCGACCGCGGCGTGCCTGGAGTGGGCGGGCCGCTCGCTGGACTCCGACGGGATCGCGGCGCACTACGAGGCGCTGATCGACGGGCTGGTGGCCGACCGGCGGGCGTCGGACGTGCCGACGCTGGAGACCGACGTCGAGCTGGCGGACCCGGAGGCCCGCCGCCGCGTCGCCCGGGCGGTGCTCGAGTTCGCGGCCGCGCTCGCCTGATCGCTAGCTTCCAGAGCGTGCGCACCGCTGCGATCCTGCCCGTCAAGTCCTTCGGCCGAGCCAAGCAGCGGCTCGGCGACGCCTTCCCCCACCGGCCGACGCTCGCGGAGGCGATGGTCGGCGACGTCCTCGCCGCGCTCGCACGCGTCGACGCGCTCGACGACGTGATCGTGGTGACCGCGGAGCCGGCCGCCGCGGAGGCCGCGAGCGCCGCCGGCGCGCACGTCGTGCACGATCCCGAGGAGGCCGGGCAGTCGGCCGCGGCGACGCGGGGCGTCGCGGCCGCGGTCGAGCGCGGCGCGGAGCGGGCGCTGCTGGTCCCCGGTGACTGCCCGGCGCTGGAGCCGGCGGAGGTCACGGCGCTGCTGGAACGCACGGCGGCGGTGGTGATCGTCCCCGACCGCCACGGCTCCGGCACCAACGCGCTGCTGCTCACGCCGCCGTACACGATCGCGCCGTCGTTCGGGACCGGCTCCTTCGCCCGCCACGCCGCGCTCGCCCGCGGTCGCGCCGAGGTCTGCGAGCTCCGCTCGCTCGGGCTCGACGTCGACACGCCCGACGACCTCGCCGCGCTGCGCGCCGCGCTCGCCGCCCACCCCGGCGGCGCGCCGCGCACGCGCGCGCTGCTGGAAGCGCACGCGCCGGCCGCCGCGTGATCGCGATCGACGCGCTGCCCGGCATCCCGGAGGTGCGGCCGGGAGACGACCTCGCGGGGCTGATCGCCGCCGCGGCCGCGGACGTCGGCGGGCTGGAGGGCGGCGACGTGCTCGTCGTCGCGCACAAGGTCGTGTCGAAGGCCGAGGGCCGGATCGTGGCGCTGGCCGACGTCTCCCCCGGGCCGCGCGCCGTCGCGCTCGCCGAGCAGCTCGGCAAGGACCCGCGCCACGTCGAGGTCGTGCTCTCGGAGGCGGCCGAGATCGTGCGCGCGGACGGCGGACGGCTGATCTGCCGCACGCGCCACGGGTTCGTGTGCGCGAACGCCGGCGTGGACGCGTCGAACGCGACCGACGCCGGGACGCTGATCCTGCTCCCGCTCGACCCCGACGGCTCGGCCCGCGCGCTGCGGGCGGCGCTGCCGGGCCGGCCCGCGGTCGTGATCACCGACTCGTTCGGCCGCGCCTGGCGCAAAGGGCAGTGCGAGGTCGCGATCGGCTGCGCCGGGCTCGAGCCGCTGGAGGACTGGCGCGGCCTGCCGGACGCCGCCGGGCGGGAGATGCGCGCGACGGTGATCGCGATCGCCGACGAGGCCGCCGCCGCATCGGATCTCGCGCGCGCCAAGGACTCGCGCGAGCCGGCCATCCGCGTGCGCGGGCTCGGCCGCCACGTGACCGCCGGCGACGGCCCGGGCGTGACCGCGCTCGTGCGGGCGCCGGAGGACGACCTGTTCAGATGACGCGAACGGGCGTCCCGATCGACACGAAGTCGTGGACCACTTTCGCCTCCGGCATCGGCAGGCGCGCGGGTCGGCCGGCGCCGGCGACTTGACCTTCGGCGGCTCGGGCAGCGTGAAGCGGCGGCCGACACGATGCCCGCGCCGTTGGCGGCGCGGACGCCTAGACGGTCGCGATCAGCGCGCGCCAGAACGGGCCGAAGCCCTCGCGCTCGTAAAGGCTCAGGGCGCCCGCGTTCGCGTCGACGACGCTCACGCTCCAGTACGCGACGCCCTGCGCGCGCACCCACTCGCGCGCGGCGCCGATCAGCAGCGAGCCGAGCCCTGCGCCGCGAGCGCCCTCGGCGACCGCGAGCGACTCGAGCTCTCCGATCCGCTCCCCGAGGTCGAACGTCGGGCCCGGAGCCGAGGTCCGCACGCAGGCGTAGCCGTCCGGCTCCGCGCCGGCCGAAGTGACGGCCAGCAGCAGCACGCCGTCGCCGCTCCCCAGCCACTCCTCGTACTGCGCGCGCCGCATCGGCCACGTCGCGTCCGTCTCGCGGACCGGGACCGCGCCGTTCATCAACCCGCGGTGGTGCTCGACCATCGAGCGCCACAGCGGCTCGACGCGATCGATGCCCTCGACGCCGGCGGTCTCGACGATGTGCCCCATCACCGCAACATAGATACTGGCGCGCATGAACATCGACGACGGCGTCGAGGCCGAGCTGCGCGCCGAGGTGCGCGACGGGACGCTGTATCTCGACTACGCCGTCCGCAACGAGTCGCCACACGCGGTCACGCTCGCCGGCCGCCTGCCGCGCGCGGCGCTGCACACGTCGCTCGACGGCCCGACGCTCGTCGTCCGCCGCCCGCTCGGCGAGGGCCCGCGCGCGCTCCAGCCGGGCGAGCGCCACCAGGAGACGCTCGAGCTCGCGCTCCCGATCCCGCCGCGCCATCCGATCGCGCCGCAGCCGGAAGGCCCGCGACGCGAGGTCGAGCAGATCTCGCTCGCCTTCGACTACCGGCTCGGCGAGGACGACCGGATCAAGACGGCCGGCCCCGCCGAGGCGCGGATCGAGACGACGATCAGCGAGGCGTGAAGGTCAGGCCGCGCGGGGACGGGCCGCACGGGCGTCGAAGCGGCCGCGGGCCTCTTCCACGCGCTTGCCGTGCGTCAGCGTCCAGGACCCGAGCGCCTTCAGCGGCGGGGCCATGGTGGCGCCGAGCGGCGACAGCGCGTACTCGACGCGCGGCGGCACCTCGGCGTGGACGCGGCGCACTACCAGGCCGTCGCGCTCCATCGCGCGCAGCGTCTGGGTCAGCACCTTCTCCGAGATCGGCGCGAGATCCTCGAGCAGCTCGTGGTAGCGGCGCGTCCCGTCGCCCAAGGCGAGCAGGACGTCCACGCTCCACTTCGAGCTCAGGAGAGAGATCGAGTCGCGGATCAGCCGCGCCGCGCGAGTTCGCTCGGCGACACGGCGGGTATGGACAGGCTCAATAGTGGCCGGTGATGAGCTCATGCTTCGGCACCCCTCAGCTTCAGTCCGAGCGCGCGCAGCGCTCTGGACACTCGCAGCCGCGCGGCGTTCTGGCTGCATCCCAGGGCGCCGGCGACCTCTTCATATTCCAACTGCTGCACGACGCGAAGCTCCAACGCGCGTCGTTGCTCCCGAGGGAGCGCCTTGATCGCGAGACGTAGTGCGGGCGCCAGGGAGCCGGCCTCCAGGCGCTCGTCCACTGCTTCGTAGTCCTCGCAATCCGCCCAGGCGGCCGGCAAGCCGAGCCGTTCACGGGCAGCGCTCTCGATTCGATTGTGTTTGTGGTACTGCCGCAACAGGTTGCGGGCGATTCCAAAGAGCCACGGCGCACCCGATCCGTCTGCCATGTCCCGGAAACGGCGCGACGCGTGCCAGGCCTGGGCGAAGGTCTCCGCCGTCAGGTCCAGCGCGGCGCTGTCGGAGCCCGTCTGCCGCAGGAACCACGACCGTACCCATGCGGCGTACCGGTCGTAGAACTCGCGGAAGGCGAGGGGATCCTTGCTCGCTGATGCGAGCAGTTGCGCGTCGGTTCGGGTCACGAGGTGCGTTGCGGCTCCAAGCGGTTCGTCACCCGATAATGACTCCACGCTCATTCCTGTGTCTTAAGTCCGTGCGAACTTGCGATTGGGTTCTATCGGGCGGTCGAAGACTTTCTCCATACGCACCTGCCCGGCCCGGGACTGCTCAGGAAGCGCCTTCTCAAGCTTCAAACGCGCGCGGGGTCCATCAAGTTCAATCCACCCGACTTGGTTGTTGAACCAGGGCTCATGGTGTATGAGGCGCCAGTCGACCGGAGCCGGGCCCACTCCGGCGGCGCGCGCGAGCATCCTCGTCACGCGCTCGGCCGCCGGCTTCCAGGCCCCGAGGATCGCCCGCCGCTCGTTCTTGTCGAGCGGATTGCGGAACGGCGAGCAGACGGCCTGCCAGACGGCGGACTCCACGCCGGAGCCCGGCGGGAAGCCGACCTGGGCCAGATACGCGTGATGGACGTCGCCGGACAGGACGGTGATCGTCTGCGGCGCGCGGCCGCGCTTGCCCGAGCCGACCTCGCGCAGCAGCGTGCACATCGCCTCGAAGGAGTCGTTGAACGCCGCCCAGTGCTCGAGGTCGAGGCCCTGGCGCAGCTTCTCGCCCGCCTTGGCAGCCACCGAGCCCCAGGCGCCGTCGCAGACCGCCTCGTTCCACGCCTCCAGATTGTGCAGCGCCGGCGAGAGGAACAGCGGCAGCGACGTGCCGATCAACAGGTGCTCGACGTCGCCGCGCGCGTAGTCGGAGATCCAGCGCCACTCGCCGGCATCGACCATCGCGCGGTGCCCGGGCGTGAGCACGCGCCCGGCGCGCGAGTCGACCATGACCAGGCGCGCCGGCCCGATGTCGCGGCAGAAGCTCCAGCGCGTCCCGTCGACCTCGCGCTCCGCGCGCTCGGCGAACGCGTGCAGGGCGGCCGTCGGATCGCGCTCGCTGCGCAGCGCGCGGTAGGTCTCGTCCTGCGCCAGGTCCGCCGGCGCGAGGTTGCCGAGGTGCTGATAGATGAAGTAGCTCTCGAACGCCGCGATCACGCGCGGGCGCCACCACGGCTGCGAGCGCATCTCCTCGACCCAGGCCAGCGACGTGTTCCAGTCGTCGTGGACGTCGTGGTCGTCGAAGATCATCGCGCTCGGCACCGTCGAGAGCAGCCAGCGGATCGTCGGCTCGCCCCAGGCGGCGCAGTACAGCTGGACGTACTCGTCGTAGTCGATCACCTCCTCGCCGGAGATCCGCTCCTGGACGTCCGGGTGGACCTCGTCGGCGTAGACCTGGTCGCCGATCATCAGCAGCGCGTGCGGCCACTCGCTCGGCTCGGCGGCGATCATCCGCTGGGCGAGGCCGCGCAGCGCGTCGACCTCGCGGCCCGCGGGGTCCTCGTCCTTGCGCAGCGAGTACGGCGGGTCGTTCGGGACCGAGACGCGGCAGGACCCGAACGCGATCCGCACCGGCCCGCGCGCCGCGTGGGTGCGCAGGACGCTCGGCGGGAAGCCCTCCTGCGGCCACACGAGCTTGTCGTCGAGCCTGACCTCGTACGGCGTCGCCGCGTCCTCGGGGAGCCCGGTGACGTGGACGATCGCGTAGTGGCGGTTGTGGACGGTGAACGTGCGCTCGCGCGCGCCGTTGACGTCGACCTCGCACGGCCCGTCGGTCTGCACCCAGATCGTCGCCTCGTCGGTGGAGGCGTACCTGAGCATCGGACCGAGGACGAGCTCAGGCAACGGCGCGCAACTCGTAACGGCGGCGGATGCCGTACAGGGTCGAGCGCTCAGCCGCGGGGCGGCCGGCCCGGTGGGCGGCGCCGATCAGATCCTCCGGGTCGAGCTTGACGCCGTGGTCGGCGCCAGCCATGCGCGAGATCGACTCCTCCATCAGCGTGCCACCGAGGTCGTTGACGCCCCAGCGCAGCGCCTCGGTCGCGGCGTCGAGCCCCATCTTCACCCAGCTCGCCTGCAGGCTCGGGATCGTCCGCCCCAGCGCGAGCCGGAAGACGGCCGTGTGCTTGAGGTTCTCCGCGCGCGAGATCTCCTGGATCCCGTGCCGGCGGCCGAGCTGCGTCTGAAACGGGATGAACGACAGCGGCACGAACTCGGTGAAGCCGCCGGTGCGCTCCTGCAGCGTGCGCACGACGCGCATGTGCTCGGCCAGCTCGGCCGGCGTCTCGATGTGGCCGAACATCACCGTCACGGTGCTGCGCAGGCCGACCTCGTGCGCGGCGGTGATGATCTCCACCCAGCGCGCGGCCGGCAGCTTGTTCGGGCTGATGCGCTGCCTTACGCCGTCGTCGAGCACCTCGGCCGCGGTCCCGGGGACGCTTCCGAGACCCGCCTCGCGCAGCTGCTCGAACACCGCCCGGGGCTGCATGCCGGTGACGTCGCACATGTGCGCGACCTCCATCGGGCTGTACGCGTGCAGGTGGATCTCCGGCGCGGTCTCCTTGGCCAGGCGCAGCCAGCCGAGGTAGTCCTCCAGCCCCCAGTCGGGGTGGATGCCCGACTGCATGCAGATCTCGGTCGCGCCGAAGGAGACGGCCTGGTGAACTCGGCGGACAAAATCGACACGGGAGTGCTCGTAGGCATCCGGCGAGCGGCGGGACACGCCGAAGCCGCAGAACGCGCAGCCGACGGTGCACACGTTGGAGACGTTGATGTTGCGGTTGACGACGAACGTGACGAGATCGCCGGCCAGCTCGGCGCGCAGCTCGTCGGCCGCCTGGCGCATGTCCTCGATCACCTCGGGGCGGTCCTCGGCAAACATCGCCTCGAGCTCGTCCGGCGCCAGCGGCCGCCCCTCGCGGGCGGCCTGGATGGTCTCCGGCCGGGTGCCTGAGCGCCCGCGGCGTGGCGTGAACGTGCGGTAGCGGTCCTCGATGACGTCCAGGACGCGCGGCGCCAGCCACTCGCCGGTCATGTAGCGCGGGTAGACGCACAGGCGCTCGGTCGGCGCCGCGATCCCGTTCAGGCGCTTGCGGACCTGGAGCGGGCTCGGGAACGGGTGCTCGGGGCTGATGTGGTCGCCGTTGGCCGACAGCCCGCCGAGGTCGGTCGCGCCCGCCTGCACGAGCTCCGGCCACCAGTCGGCGAGGTTCGGCGGCACCTGGACGCCGACGTCGGGCATCAGCCGGCGGGTCTCCTGCACGAGCCGCACCATGTCGTCGAGGCTGACCGGGCAGGCCCACTTCGGGGCGTCCTTGTGCGGCGCCTCGGACAGTCCGGTGCGCCAGTAGCGCTCGGCCGCCTCGGTCGCGATCTCCGCCGGCTCCTCGCCGTAGTAGCGGCGGTGCGGGACGTAGTTCTGGAGGATGACCTCCTGGATGTGGTCGAAACCGGCGAGCGCTTCGAGTGACTCCATGCGATCGATTTCCGACTCGCCGATCCCGACCAGGATCCCGCTGGTGAACGGGATCCGGAGCTCTTCCGCCGTCCGGATGAAGTCGAGCCGCACCTCGGGATGCTTGGTCGGCGACCCCTGGTGGGCGACCAGGTCGGGGTTGGTCGACTCGAGCATCAGGCCCTGGCTGGCCGTGACCTCGCGCAGGCGTTGCAGCTCCTCCCGGCTGACGACGCCGAGGTTGGTGTGCGGCAGCAGGCCTTTTTCCAGCGCGCGCTCGCACGCCCAGACCACGTAGGCGGTGAAGTCGGCGAAACCGAGGGCGTCGAGGCGGTCCTGCACCGCGGGCGCCTCGCCCGTGAGGACGAGCAGCTCCTTGACCCCGCGGCCGGCGGCCCGGTCGATCAGCCGCTCGACCTCCTCCGGCTCGTGCAGGTGCGGCTTGTGGGTGGCGAACGAGCAGTACTTGCAGTGGCAGCGGCACGTCCGCGACAGCGACAACGTGACGTTGCGCGAGTATGTGACCCTGCGCATCCACTGGCACCATACCTAGGTGCGTTGCTTGGCCGTCTTCCTGCTCGTAGCCCTCGTCGCGGGGTGCGGCGGCTCGCGCGCGACGGGGTCGTTCGGGGACGCCACGCTCGCGCTGGACTCGGCGCCGGACGCCAACGACGTCGGCGTCTATCTGGCTCAGGCGCGCGGGTTCGACGACGCGGAGGGCGTGAGCTTCAAGCTCGCCTCCGGCGACCGGGCCGACCTGCGCCTGATGAGCGGCGCGGCGCTGCGGCGCTCGCCCGAGTGGGTCGGGGTGATGGCGATCGTGCAGCCGGCCGAGCTGGTGCTGGCGGTCCGCCGCGACACGCTCGACGAGCAGCGCGGGATGGTGGCCGCCGCCGTGCGGGCGCTGCAGCGCGGCTATCTGCAGGCGCAGCTGGAGCCCGAGGAGGCGGTGCAGGCGATGGCCGCGCAGGTGCCGGGGCTGGACACGGCCGCGGTGGCGGCGCAGCTGGGTCGCGTGGCGCCGACGTGGTCGGCGGGCGCGCCGTTCCTCGGCGCGCTGCCCGCGGGGCCGGAGTTCGACCGCTCAGTCGCGGTGGCCCAGCCGGTCAACCAGTGACGCGCCCTCGCGCGCCATCCGGCTGCGCGGCACCACGAGGTCGAAGCCGGCCGCCTGCGCCTTGAGCTTGGTCTCGGCGTCGACGTGCGAATAGACGCCGAGCAGCTTCACGCCCTCGAGCGCGTCGCCGAGCCTCTCGATCAATGCCGGCCCGTCGATGCTCGCGAGGTCGACGATCATCAGGTCCGCGCCGCCGGGGTCAGCGTTCCCGGCGTTGGTGAGCTGCGCGTCATGCCCGGCCGCCTTCAGCATCCCGAGGACGTTGCTGCCGAGCAGCAGGTCCTCGAAGACGGCGACGACCTTCACTGCGCGCGGATGCGGCGGAACTCCTGCCGGAACGACTCCGGCCGGCCCCAATCCTGGATGACCTCGACACGGCCCTCGCGCACCTCTCTGAGCGCGAGCTCGCCGAGGATGCCGGCATCGTCGAGCAGCTTCAGCGTGCCGTGGACGACCGGCGCCGCCGCGGCGTGGCCGAACTGGTGCGCGACGATGATGCGGAAGTGCCAGTCGTGGTTGCTGTAGGGCTGCGCGTTGCAGGTCACCAGCAGCGACGCGGCGTCGATGTAGCGGTCCTCCTGCACGCGCAGGTCGAGCTCGAGGTCGGTCCAATCGGACGGAAGCGCCTCGAGAATCTCGTTGAAGGCTTCGGCAAGCGGCATGATGCGCCGAAGAGGGTACGCCATGGACCTGCCGCTGGACATCGAAGGGCTGCTCACGCTGCTCGAGCGCCTGGACGGCGCCGAGGAGGTCGCGGTCGTGCGCGCGGCGCTGGATTACGGCGTCCCGCGCGAGCGCGTGATGGACGAGCTCCAGCACGAGGTCGAGCGGCGGCTCGCCCGGCTCGAGGATCCACACTAACCTTTCGTCAGTGGATACGTTCGTCGTCGATCGCTCCGAGCGCGGCAAGCTCGCGCTGACGGGCTCCGAGGCCAAGACCTTCCTGCACGGCCAGGTCACCAACGACATCGAATCTCTGGCGCCGGGCTCCGGCTGCTACGCCGCGTTCCTCACCCACAAGGGCAAGATGCTCGGCGACCTGCGGGTGTTCGACCTCGGCGAGGAGCTGCTGCTCGACTGCGAGCGGGTCGCGCTGCAGGAGCTGTTCAACATGATCCGGCGCTACAAGCTCGGGCTCGAGGTCGAGCTGCACAAGCGGACGCTGGAGATGGGGCTCTTCTCGGTCATCGGGCCGTCCGAGCTCCAGGTGGGCGCGGACGAGCACGCGTGCGCCCGCGTGACCGTCGGCGGCGTCTCCGTGGTGCTCGTGCGGACCGACGTCGGCGTCGACGTCTTCTTCTGGTCCGGGGATCGCGAGGCCGTGCGCGGCGCGCTGGCCTTCCCGGACGGCGATGAGCTGATGGCCGAGATCGTGCGCGTCGAGTCGGGGCGGCCGCGGTTCGGCGTGGATCTCGACTCCGACAGCGTGATCCCGCAGGAGGCCGGGCTCAACGAGCGCGCCGTGTCGTTCTCCAAGGGCTGCTACGTCGGGCAGGAGACGGTCGCGCGCCTCTACTACCGCGGCAAGCCGAACCGGCGCCTGCGCGGGCTGCGGCTGAGCGCCCCGGCGCCATCCGGCGCGGAGCTGCGCCTCGGTGAGAAGACGGTGGGACGGCTGGGCTCCTCCGTGGTCTCCCCGTCGTTCGGGCCGATCGGGCTGGCCCTGGTGCGCCGCGAGGCCGAGGACGGCGCGACGGTGGACGTCAACGGGGAGCCGGCGCTCATCGTCGACGTCCCCTTTGCGCGGTAGGTTTGTCCTAGGACATCCGGACTGAAGGGAGCGTTCTACATGGCCGCTCACGTGATCGTGCTCGCAAACCGCACCGCCGCGGCGCCGGACCTCATCGAGGCGCTGGTCCACCGCAGCGAGCGCGGACCGATCGCGGTGACGCTGGTCATGCCGGCCTCGGGGCCGAGCAGCGCGGCGCGGACGGCGGCGCGGGAGCGGCTCGAAGCGGCGCTGGAGGCCTGGCGCGCGGCCGGGATCGAGCGCTGCGACGGCGTCGTGTGCGATCCGATCCCGCTCGAGGCGCTCAGCGAGGTCTGGGACCCGATGCGCCACGACGAGGTGATCGTCTGCACCCTTCCGGGGCAGAGCTCGCGCTGGATTCGTGCCGACCTGCCGCACGCCGTCGCCCGCTACACGGGCGTCTCGGTGCTGCACGTGGTCGCGCAGGACCCCGAGGTCGAGCCGCCGGTCTCGCCGCCGCCGGTGCACGAGAAGTCCTCGCTGGGGCCGCTCAGCGTGCTGTCGTGGGGCGGTCGTTCGGCGAACTGAGCAGCTCGAGCCGGTTGCCCCACGGGTCCTCGGTGTAGAAGCGCCCGGGGATCGCGTCGTCCCAGTGGACCGGCGCGCCGGCGAGCGTGAGGTTCTCCGCGAGCCGGTCGAGCGCGTCCGGCGAGTCGACCTGCAGCGCGGGGTGTGCCTTCGTGGCGGGCTGGAAGTCGGGCGCGACGCCGACGTGGAGCTGCTGCGGGCCGGCCTGAAACCACGCGCCGCCGCGCGCCTGCAGCGGCTGCGGCTTGGTGATCTCGGTCAGGCCGAGCAGCCGGCCGTAGAACGCGCGCGCCTCGGCCTCGCAGTTCGGCGGCGCGGCGACCTGGACGTGGTCGATGCCGACGATCACGGGACGTCCAGCGTCTCGATCGCGCTCGAGAACGCGAAGCCGGGCTGTGGCCCGCCCTCGATCGTGAACACGCGCCGCCCGCGCGCGACGACGCCGAGCCCGTGGCGCGGCGTCGCCATGTCGGGCAGGCGCGACCAGCGGCGGCGGGCCGGGTCGTAGAGCTCGACCTCGGCGATCGTGCCGGCGGCCTCCTCCCCGCCCGCCACGACGATCCGGCCGTCGGAGAGCGTCGCCGCCGCGATCCCGCCGCGCGCCTTCTTGAGATCGGGGACCCGCTCCCAGCGGTGGAGGGCCGGCACGTAGCGCTCGGCGACGGTGAAGTTGCCCTGGCCCGCGGCGCGGCCGGCGAGCGCATACAGCGCACGGCCGCTGACTGCGCCGGCGAGGTGCTCGCGGGCGCTTTGCATGCTCGGCGCGCGGCTCCAGCGGCGCGTGCGGAAGTCGTAGACCTCCAGCGTGGCGAGCGGCTTGCCCTGTGCGGCGCCGCCGGCGGCGTACAGGCGGTCGCCGATCACGCCCGCGGTGAGCGCGGCGCGCTTGGTCGGCATGTCGGCGAGCCGCGCCCAGCGGTCGGTGCGCGGGTCGTAGCGCAGCAGGCCGGCGGTCTCGGCCCCGTCCGCGCCGTAGCCGCCGGCGATGTAGAGGCGGCCGCGATGCACGGCCGCGGCCGCGTGATTGAGGGCGACCGGCATCGGCGCGGCCCGGCGCCAGCGGTCGGCGGCGATGTCGTAGCGCTCGACGAGCGCGGTCGTCGCGTTGCCCTGCGGCACGTAGCCGCCCGCCACGTAGATCGCGCCGCCGATCCGCGCGGCGGAGACCTCGGTGCGCTCCAGCGTCGCCGGATGCAGCGCCTTCCAAGACGCCGCCGCGCCGGCCGCCGTGGTCGACGGCGCGCCGCCGCAGGCCGTCGCCGCGGCCAGTGCGAGCGCGATCGGCTTCATCATCGTGGATACACGATGGACGATTTCTTCCGCGCGCGCTGGTACACGCTCCGCCGCTCCGGGTCTTTGAAGCCGGCCACGTACCGCTGCCCGCTGTGCGGCCAGCGGATGCCCGCGCTGATCGACCACGTGCTCGTGTTTCCGGAGGACGATCACTCGCGCCGGAGGCACGCGCACATGGAGTGCGTGCGCAAGGCACGCGCCGCGGGGCGGCTCCCGGCCCGCGAGGAGGTCGAGCCGAGGCCGCCCGGGGTGTTCGCGCGACTGCTGCGGCGCCGCCGCTGAGCGCTCGCGTGCCTAGCCGACGATCGCGTCGATCGTCGCCGCGCCGCGCGCGCGAGCGACCGAGACGCGATGGTGGCCGTCGCGGACCATGTACGCGTCGCCGACGCGCACGACCGAGATCGGCGGCAGCACCGTGCCGCCCTGCTCGGCCATCCAGATGCGCAGCCAGCGAGCCCGCGTCGAGCGCGCCGGCCGGAACTCGCCGTCGAACTGCTCCGCGCGGCTCGGCTCGACCGTGCCCACGATCATTTCCACCGGGATCTCCCGCCAGCCGCGGTCGGCGGCGATCGGCTCGCGCTCCTCGAGCACCGCGAGCCGCATTCGCGCCGCGCAGCGCCGCATCAGCGACGCGCGGCGACGGGCACGCACCGCCTTGCCGAACGCCTGCTCGGCGTGCATCCGCGCGTAGGTGCCGTCGACGGCGTGGTAGTGCATGCCGCTCATGGTCGCGCCGACGGCGCCCGGTGCCTGTACGGGCTGCTCGGAAGCGTGGGTGCGGGACGCCGCATCGGGTATTCGGCGTACTCCGCCGCCTTAGGAGGGGCGAGCCGCGCGGGTGAGGGCGGTGCGGCGGGTCTCTCCGCGACCTTCCGGCCGGGACGGGACAGGCCGCGGCCAGCGGCTTTTGAGGGGACACGCCGCGGAGCGCCGCCGGCCGCGTCAACGGCAACTGCGCAGGTAAGGGAGTGCGGGTCCTCTCCGCGACCTGCCCAGCCTCGGCAAGCCGCGGCGGGCGAGCCTTGAGGGGACACGCCGCGTCTCGCTGCCGTCCGTGTCAACGGCAACGGCGCTGGTAAGGGAGTGCGGGTCCTCTCCGCGACCTGCCCAGCCTCGGCAAGCCGCGGCGGGCGACCCCTGAGGGGACACGCCGCGTCACGCCGCCGTCCACGGCGCTGGCGACCGCGTGCGCGCTCCGACGCGATCGATCCCCGCGGGGCGACGCTGCGTCGCGCTGGCGGCCGCGTCAACGGCTTCGGCGCAGGCGACGGCGTTCCGGGTCCGAACGCGATCGATCTCCGCGGGGGCGAGCCGCGGCACGCGGCCCGTTGAGGGGACGCGCCGCGCCGCGCTGCCGGCCACGGCGCAGGGGACGGCGTGGAGGCGACCGGCTGGAGCGTGCTCGACGACCTGGTCGAGGCGATCGAGCTGCCGGCCGCGCGCTGGGCGCTGGGCGTCCAGTGGCACCCGGAGGTCGACCCCCGCTCGCGCGTGCTGCCGGCGTTCGTGGCGGAGGCGGCGGACGCGCTGGTCGAGGCGTAGCGCCCGTGCTCGCCTGATGCCGCGTGCTGCTGCCGGCGGTTGGCGCCCGATCAGCGGACGCGCCGCGTGCTGGGTGCCCCCGCTCGCCTGAAGCGGCGTGCTGCTGCCGGCGGTCGGCGCCCCATCAGCGGACGCGCCGCGTGCTGGGCGCCGCCCGTTTGAACGGCAACTGCGCAGGTAAGGGCGGCGGGGTCTGATCGTGATCGATCGTCCCCTGGCGTGATTCGCACACGATCGATCACGGATTCGCTCGCTGGAAAGGGGGTGCTGCACGAAAGTGTCCTCAGAGGACGCAAACGTGACGCACCCCCTCGTTCGGAGCCCGAGGCGATGATCGATTTACAGTCACCGCAACTTTCTCCCGCTCCCCTTACCTGCGCAGTTCGCCGTTCAAGCGGTCGGGAGCGCCAACCCGGCGTGTCCGCTGATGGGGCGCCCGCGGGCCACGCCATGGCATGCGGCGGCCAGCGAGCACGCCACGAGCCGCGCCGCCGACCACCGCGACGTGGCACGGGAACCAGCGGGTACGCCACGAGTTCCAACGAGCCACGCTCGCTGACCACCGCGACATGGCACAGGGACCAGCGGGCACACCACGAGTCCCCACGAGCCACGCTCGCTGACCACCGCGACATGGCACAGAGCCCAACGAACACGCCACGAGTCTCCATGCGCCACGCCCACCGACCGGCGCGCCGCCGCGCGGCCCGACGCGATGAGTGCCCACAGGCCACGCCCGGCGCCGATCGCGATGCCGCGCAGCACCGCCCCGGCACCGCGCGGCGCGGCGCGGCGCCGCGTGTTTCGCTCAAGCGGCGCCCGCGGACGGCGCGATATCGGGTACGCCGAGGCGTTCGAGAAACGCGGCGTGGTCGGACTCGCCCACGCCGAGGCCGAGGTCCAGCGCGGGCGGGTCGTGGGCGGCGATCCAGGCGCCGACGAGGCGGGCCTCGGGGATCGCCTCGGCCGCGAGCCAGCCTCCGCCCGCGACGGTGACGGCGCGGTGCGAGCGCGACGTGAGCTCGGGAACGCCGATGAGCGGGGCGGCCGGGGTCCAGTCCACGACGCGGCCGCCGGCGATCCAGACCGCGTCGAAGCGGCCGGACTCCGACGGGTGCGGGGCGAGCACGAGCCGGGTGCTCGCGTGGATCGCCCGCAGGACACCGCCGAGGCGCTCGAGCAGGGCGTCGAGGCGATTGCGCCGGCGTTGCAGCCAGGCCGCGCGCTCGTAGCGCCGCTCGGCCGACGCCTCGCGGACCTGGCCGTCGACGTGAGCCAGGAGCGCCGTGCCGCCGTCGCCGCCGCTCGTGAACAGCCCGAGCGCGGCGTCGAGGCGCTCGCGATAGACGTTGGGGTCGAGGTCGTGCAGGCAGGGCGAGAGGCAGCGCCCCATCTGGCCGTAGGCCGACGGGTGGCTGCGCCGCGGGAGCGTGCGGCCGCAGTGGCGCAGGCCGAACAGGGAGTTGAGCTGCTCGACCAGCTCCACGGCGGCGGCGCGGCCGCGTAGGGGGCCGACGCACAGAGCGTGCCCGGCGGCCGGCTCGCGCGCGACCTCGAGGATCGGGAACGGGATGTCGAGCCGGCAGCGCAGGTAGACGAAGCCGTCGGGCTCCGCCTTGCCGCGCACGTTGCCGGGCGGGCGCAGCGTCTTGATCAGCCGGTCCTCGAGCAGCAGCGCTCCGAGCTCGGACTCCGTCGCCTGGTGGTCGACGTGCTCGGCCTCCGCCGTCCACGACGCGCCGGCCGAGAAGTGCGCGGCCGCGCGAGTCCGCAGGTCGATCGACTTGCCGACATAGAGTGGGCGCCCGTCGGCGTCGCGGAAGATGTAGACGCCCGGGTCGTGCGGGAGCGCGGACAGATGCGGCCGTGCACCGCGCCGCGCGCGCCCGCGGCGCCGCCCGCCGCGGGAGCCGTCGCGCACGTAGCCGGCGCCGTCCACGAGGTCGCCCCGGGAGCCGCCGCCCGCGAGGCCGCGATCCTGGGAGCCGCCGCCGCCAGGGAAACCCGCCGCGGGATGGCCGCCCGCATCGGCGTCACCGACATCGCCCACCGAAGGGCCGCCGGGGTCACCGCCAGCGAAACCGCCACCGGGACCGCCGCCCTGGAAACCGCGAACGCGGCCACCCGCCACGCCGCCTCCGGCATCGCCACCCTGGAAACCGCGCACGCCGCCGCCCGCGACGCCGCCTCCGGCATCGCCACCCTGGAAACCGCCGGCGCCGCCACCCGCGAATCCGCCGCCGGCATCGCCACCCGGGGAGTCGCGCAGGACGCCGCCATCGGCATCGCCGTTACCGAAACCGCCCACCCGAGAGCCGCCGGCGCCGCCTCGGAAGCCACCAACCGAAGCGCCGCCCGCGAACCCGCCACCGGCGCCACCACCCCCGAACCCGCCCGCGGCATCGCCACCCGTGAACCTGCCACCGGCGTCCCCGCCCGCGAAACCGCCACCGCCCCCACCGTCCCCGAACCCGCCGGCATCGCCGCCCGCAAAACCGCCCTCCGGCGCGTCGCCGCGCCAGCGGCCGCCGACGAAGTCGGCGCCCCGCCAGCGCTTCTGGCGGCTGCGGCCGCGGAGCAGGGCGACCGCGTCGCCGATCGTCAACGCGTTCGCGCACAGGCGCCCGAACAGCGCGCAGAACACGCGGGCGCAGGTTTGCGCGTCGGGCAGCGCGCGGTGGACGGCGCCGACCTCGACGCCCAGTGCCGCGGCCAGGCTCGCGAGGCCGCGCTTGCGCTGCAGCGGCGCGAAGCGGCGCGCCAGCTGCACGGTGCAGAGCACCGGCGGGTCCGGCCACTCGAGACCGGCGCGGTCGAACGCCTGCTCGAGCACGCGCCGGTCAAAGCTCGCGGAGTGCGCGACGAGCACGCGGCCCTCCAGCCGCGCCGCCAGCTCGGGCAGCACCGCCGAGGCGGGCGGCGCCGCTTCGATCATCGCCTGGGAGATCCCCGTGAAGCGCTGGATCCCGCGCGAGAGCGGGGTCTCCACGCCGACCAGGGAGCCCCAGGAGTCATGCAGCTCTCCCCCGCCGACCAGGACCGCGCCGACCTCGGTCAGCTCGCAGCGATCGCCCGGCAGGCCGTTCGTCTCGGTGTCGACGGCGAGGAACTCGGCGGAGGCGAGGGGCAGCTCGAGCACGGACCGCCCAGCATCCGCCCCGAACCGGACGTAATGCAGGCGATCTTGCAGTAGCGTCCCGCCCGATGAGGATCGCGGTCGTGATCGTCGGCGCTCTGCTGGCCGCCGCCTGCGGCGACACCGAGCCGCGCACCAACATCCCGCGCCCGCCGGCCCCCGTCACGCTGACCGCCGCCGTCCACGACGACGGGATCCAGGTCTCCCCTGCCGCCGTCGGCGCCGGCCCGCTCATCCTCGTCGTGTCCAACCAGACCGGCAAGCCGCAACGCGTGACGTTCGAGACCGACGAGCTCGGCGGCCAGCCCGGCAACACCGCCTCGACCCCGGTCATCGCCCCGCAAGGCACCGGCCGCCTCTCGATCGACGCGCGCACGGGCCGCTATGCGGTGCACGTCCGGAGCCGCACGATCCGCGCAGCCCACGTGAAGATCGGCCCGCGCCGGCCGTCCTCGCAGAACCAGCTACTGCTGCCCTAAGCGCCGAGCTCGACCGGCCGGACCGCGACCTCGCGCGGGACGCCGGCGCGCACGACCGAGAGCGTCACGTCGGCGCCGATCCGGCCGGAGTCCATCAGCCGCTGCAGGTCGTCGACCCCGCGCACCGGCGAGCCGTCGATCGCCACGATCAGATCCTCGGCCAGCAGCCCCGCGCGCGCCGCCGGCGAGCCGGACACGACCTCGACGACCTCGACCGCCCGCTCGCGCCCCAGCGACGCGGCGACCACCGGAGGCAGCGGCCGCGCGCCGCCCGCGATCCCGATCCAGGCGCGGCGCACGCGCCCGTCGCGCATCAGCTCCCCGACGATCTTGCGCGTGTGCGCGTTGATCGGCACGGCCAGCCCGAGCCCGATGCCCGCGACCGCTGTGTTGATGCCGACGACGTCGCCGCGGCTGTCCGACAGCGCGCCGCCGGAGTTGCCGGGGTTCAGCGCCGCGTCGGTCTGGATCACGTCGTCGATCACGCGCGTCGCGGTGCCGTCGCGCGCCGGGAGCGAGCGGCCGAGCGCCGAGACGACGCCCGCGGTCACCGACCCGCCCAGCCCGTGCGGGTTGCCGATCGCCACGACCAGCTGGCCGACCCGCAGCCCAGCCGCGTCACCGAGCGTCGCGGGCGCGAACGCGCCGCCGCCCTCGGCTCGCAACAGCGCCAGGTCAGAGAGCGGGTCGGAGCCGATCACGCGCACGGAGACCTCGGACCCGTCGGTGAACGTCGCCCGCAACCGCCCGCGCGCGCCGGCGACCACGTGCGCGTTCGACAGCAGGAACCCGTCAGGCGAGATCACCACGCCGGAGCCGCCACCGCGGCGCCCGATGCGGAGGTTCGCGACCGACGGCCCGAGCCGCTCCGCGACCGTGATGACCACGCGCGAGTACGCGTCCAGAGCTTCAACTTCAGTCACAGTCACTTGCAGAATGATAGTGACAAGCCAAAGGGTTCGAACCTGGCTTGACACCGCCTCTAAAGTTGCATGCGTGCAAGCAACAGTTGCGTCAGCGCAACGACTTTCAGAGCTTCTGGCTCCGCTCTGGGCCTACCTGAACCGCAAGTCTTCGGCCCAGCTGTTCGAGATGGTCGCGGAGCTGGACTCCTCGTTCTCCCAGGTGAAGATGATGTTCCTGCTCGAGGACGGCGGCGAGCACTCTGTCAAGGAGATCGCCACCCACCTCGGCCTGTCGCTCCCAGCCGCCTCCAGGGCGGTCGACGGGCTCATCCAGCGGGGCTGGGTCACGCGCCGCGAGAGCGCCGAGGACCGGCGCTCGCGGCTCATCGCCCTCACGGACGACGGCCGCGAGGTCGTCGGCCGCGTCCTTCGCGCACGGCTCAAGACGCTCGAGCGGTTCGCGGAGGAGCTCACGCCGGAGGAGCGGAGCACGCTCACCGCCGCACTCCTCCCCATCGTCGAAAGGATCGCTCCGTCGTGACTTCCGGGCTTCGGCTCTCCGAAGAGAACCGCCGCTGGTGGACGCTGGCGGCGATGTGCTTCGCCTTGGCCATGGTGATGCTCGACAACACCGTGACCAACGTCGCGCTGCCGTCCATCCAGCGCAGCTTCGACGCATCCCTGTCCGCCCTCGAATGGACGATCAACGCCTACACGCTGACGTTCGCCGTGCTGCTGGTCACCGGCGGCCGGCTCGGCGACATCTTCGGCCGCCGCAGGGTCTTCCTGATCGGCGTCGTGATCTTCGCGGCCGCGTCGGCGACGATCGGCTTCGCTCCCAACGAGAGCTTCCTGGTCGCCTCGCGCGCCGTTCAAGGCGTCGGCGCCGCGCTGATGATGCCGGCGACGCTCTCGATCATCACCAACGCGTTCCCGCCCCAGGAGCGCGGCCGCGCGATCGGCATGTGGGCCGGCGTGTCGGCGATCGCGCTCGCGCTCGGCCCGCTGATCGGCGGCTGGCTGACCGAGGACGTGACCTGGCGCGCGATCTTCTTCATCAACATCCCGATCGCGATCGTCGCCGTCTTCGTGACCCTGTTCGCGACCCACGAGTCGCGCGACGAGACGGCATCGCGCAAGGTCGACTACGCGGGGATCACGACGCTGACCGTCGGGCTCACCGCGCTCGTGCTCGCGCTGGTGGAGGGCAACAGCTGGGGCTGGGGCTCGCCGGCGATCATCGCGCTGCTGCTCGCCTCGGTCGGCGGGCTGGCGACGTTCGTGGCGATCGAGCGGACGACCGACGCGCCGATCGTGGACTTCAACTTCTTCCGCTCACGCTCGTTCCTGGGCGCGAACATCGTCGCGTTCTTCATCTCGTTCGGGATGTTCGCGGTGTTCTTCTTCCTCGCCCTCTACATGCAGAACATCCTCGGCTACGGGCCGCTGGAGACCGGCGTGCGGTTCCTGCCGACGACGGTGGTGATCATGTTCGCCGGGCCGATCGCCGGGCGGCTGTCGGACCACGTCGGGCCGCGCACGCCGCTCACCGTCGGCCTCCTGCTGGTCGCGTGCTCGCTCGCCTGGCAATCGCGCATCACCGTCGACACGAGCTTCGGCTTCCTCGTCGTGCCGTTCATCCTGCTCGGCGTCGGGATGGGCTTCACGATGTCGCCGATGAGCACCGCGGCGATGAACGCCGTCGACCGCTCGAAGGCCGGCGTGGCGTCCGGCACGCTGTCGATGACGCGGATGGTCGGCGGGACGTTCGGCGTGGCCGCGCTCGGCGCGCTGGTCGCGGCGATCGGCCGGCACGATCTGTCGCAGTCGCTCCCCCGAGTTCCGCACCACACGCGCGAGCAGCTCGTCGAGGCGCTCGGCGGGCGGTTGCCCGACGCCACGGCGCAGATCCGCGACGCGTCGCAGCAGGCGTTCGTGGACGCGCTCGGCACCGGCCTGACGATCGCGGCGGGCGCGCTGCTGCTCGCGGCGCTCGTCGCGTGGCTGATGGTCAATCCGGCGCGGCCCGACGCCGAGGTGCCGGTCGAGGTGGAGGCGCTACCCGAGGCCACGCCCGCCGGTACTGTCGCCTGAGTGGAAGTACTGACGAGCGTCGACGAGGCGCGCATCCGCGACCTGCGAGAGCGGGACGAGTTCTTCTGGCTCGACCTGCTCTCGCCCGCCGCCGAGGACCTGGAGCGGCTCGGCGCGATGATCAACCTGCATCCCGTCGCGCTCGAGGACACGCGCGAGTTCGGCCAGCGGCCGAAGCTGGACGCCTACGACGACATGCTGCTGCTGGTGTTCTACAGCGCGCGGGCGACCGGCGATCCCGACTGGCCGGCCGAGCCGATCGAGATCCACCTCTATCTCTCCGGCGGCTTGGTGATCAGCGTCCGGCACGAGCCCTGCCTCGTGCTCGACCAGCTCCACGACGGACTGCACGACCAGACGGCGAAGGAGGAGGAGATCGTCGTCTACCGCATCCTCGACGGGCTGACCGACGCCTACTACCCCGTGATCGACGCGATCGAGCAGCAGATCGACACGCTCGAGGCCGCCGTGCTCGGCCGGCCGCGCCGCGTCCATCTCACGCGCATCTACCGGCTCAAGCAGTGCGTGCACACGATCCAGCGGCTCGAGGCCAGCCAGACGGAGCAGTTCCGCGACACGGCGAGCGCGATCCTCGGGCTCGACGGGTTCTCGCACGGCTCGCGCGCCTACCTGCGCGACGTCGGCGACCACCTCGCCCAGGTCGCCGGCGAGCTGCAGCGCCAGATCGACGATCTGATGACGCTCACCGGCACGTACTTCAACGCGAACTCCGATCGCCTCAACGCCGCGACGGCGCGGCTGACGATCGGCACCACGCTGTTCGTCGCCTGGACGCTGGTGACCGGCTTCTTCGGCCAGAACTTCGGCTGGCTCGTGAACAACATCGACAGCCGCCGGTCGTTCCTCGTCTTCGGCGTCGGCGGGCTCGTCCTCCCGACCATCGTCCTGCTCACGCTGTTCTACATCAAGCGCCACGACTGGTTCTAACGCTTCGCGTGGCAGGGGAGCCGGATCACCGGCGCGCAGTCGTCGACGCGGGCGAGCACCGCGTGGCGCGGCACGGGTCCCCAGAAGCGGCTGTCATTGGACGCGCCGCGATTGTCGCCGAGCGCGTAGAAGCTGCCCCGCGGCACGGTGATCGTCTTCGGGAAGTCGCAGTAGTCGTCCGAGCACGAGCGCGCGTACGGCTCGTCGAGCGCGCGGCCGTTGCGGATGACGCGCCCGGCCGTGAGGCTCAGCCGGTCGCCTGGCAGCCCGACGACGCGGCGGACGTACTTGACGTCGCCGAGCCTGGCCGGCGGCACCGCGCACATCTCGCCGGCCGCCGGCGCCGCGCGGCACTCGACGCCGTCCCCGGGCGCGTCCACCAGCACGACGTCACCGAGCCGCGGGAGCCCGCCGTCGTAGGCCGCGAAGTTCGCCATCACCTTCTCGCCGACTGCGACCGTCGGCGCCATCGACTGCGACGGCACGCGGTACATCTTCACCTCGGGCCCGAACACGAAGCGCGCGACGATCGCCACGACCGCGGCCATCCCCACCAGTCCGAGCGCCTTCAGCACAAGCATCGCGGCGCGAGACTGGTTACCGTCCCGCGCCGTGTCAATCTCGCTCGCAGGCAAGCGCGCGCTCGTGACCGGCGCCGGCAGCGCCGGCGGGATCGGCTTCGCGGCGGCGCGAACCCTGCTGGAGCGCGGCGCCAGCGTGATCGTCAGCTCCACCACCGAGCGCATCCACGAGCGGGCGCGGGAGCTCGGCGCGACCGGGTTCGTGGCCGACTTGACCGATTGGGAGCAGGCGCGCCGGTTGGCCGAGGCGGCCGGAGCGGTCGACGTGCTCGTCAACAACGCCGGGATGGTGCAGACCGGTGTGTCGGAGCCCGACGTCGCGTTCGTCGAGCTGCCGCCGGAGCGCTGGGCGCGGTCGATCGACGTCAATCTGCACGCGACGTTCCGCATGTGCCGCCTGCTCGCGCCCGCGATGCTGGAGCGCGGCTGGGGCCGGATCGTCAACGTCTCCTCGGTGACCGGCCCGTACGTCGCGCTCGAGTACTCGGTCGGCTACGGCGCCGCGAAGGCCGGCGTCGACGGGCTCACGCGCGGGCTGGCGCTCGAGCTGGCGCCTGACGTGACGGTCAACAGCGTCGCGCCCGGCTGGATCGCCACCGGCTCCTCGACCGAGGAGGAGCTGGAGGCCGGGCGCCACACGCCGCTGCGACGCCCCGGCACGCCGCGCGAGGTCGCCGAGCTGATCGCGTTCCTCGCCTCGCCCGGGGCGTCCTACGTCACGGGCCAGTCGATCGTGATCGACGGCGGCAACACGCTGCAGGAGCTCAAGCTTGGTTAGGTGGGGCGTGCTCGGCACCGGCACGATCGCGCGCAAGTTCGCGGCCGATCTCGCGAACACCGACAGCGGAGCCGTCGTCGCCGTCGGCTCCCGGGCGCTCGAGTCCGCGCAGGCGTTCGGGGCCGGCCGCCCGCACGGAAGCTACGAGGCGCTGGTGAGCGACCCCGAGGTCGACGCCGTCTACGTCGCCACGCCGCACCCGATGCACCACGCCAACGCGCGCCTGGCGCTGGAGGCGGGCAAGCCCGTGCTCATCGAGAAGCCGTTCACGATGACCGCGGACGAGGCGCGCGACCTCGTCGCCCTCGCGCGCGCGACGGGACTGTTCCTGATGGAGGCGATGTGGACGCGCTTCCTCCCCCACATGGCCGAGATCCGCCGCCTGCTGCAGGAGGGCGATCTGGGCGAGGTGGTGACCGTGCTGGCCGACCACGGCCAGTGGTTCGCGCAGGACCCGGCGTTCCGCCTGTTCGCGCGAGAGCTCGGCGGCGGCGCGCTGCTCGACCTCGGCGTCTACCCGGTCAGCTTCGCCTCGATGGTCCTCGGCGAGCCCGACCGCGTCGTCGCGCTCTCCACCCCCGCGTTCACCGGCGTCGACGGCCAGACCTCGATCCTGCTCGGCTACCCGTCGGGCGCCCAATCTGTGATCAATTGCACATCGTCGGCGGTCAGCCCGACGAAGGCGGCCGTGGTGGGCACGGAGGCGCGGATCGAGATCGGCCAGCGCTGGTACGGGCAGACGGCGTTCGACTTCATCGCGAGGGGCCGCGAGGCGCGCCGCTACGAGGCCGGAGCGCCGAGCGGCCTGCACTACGAGGCCGACGAGGTCGCCCGCTGCCTGGCCGCGGGCCGGCTCGAGAGCCCGCTGATGCCGCTCGACGAGACCGTCTCGATCATGGCGACGATGGACGAAGTGCTGGCACAGGCGGCCGCGGCAGGACAGTAGGGTCGGGGCATGTCCGTCGACCGGCACGAAGGTCCGTCTCGCGAGTCAGGATTCCCTGACGGCACCAGCCAGATCGCGCAACTCGATGTTGAGCCCGGCGAGCTCCCGGCCACGATGGCCGCGTGGGTGATCCGGGCCGAGCGTGAGGGAGAGCCCACCGAGGCCTTCCAGCTGGAGGAGATGGAGGTACCCGAGCCGGGAGCGTTCGAGGTCACCGTGCGCGTGATGGCGGCCGGCGTGAACTTCAACAACGTCTGGGCCGCACTCGGCAAGCCGGTCTCGGTCTTCCGCTACCACGACGAGGACCACCACATCGGGGGCTCCGACGCGTCGGGGATCGTCTGGAAGGTCGGCGAGGGCGTGACGCGCTGGAAGCCCGGCGACGAGGTCGTCGTGCACTGCAACCAGGCCTCCTACGAGGACCCGGAGGTCCACGGGCTGGACCCGCTGGCCGCGCCGTCGCAGCGCATCTGGGGCTATGAGACGACCTGGGGCTCGTTCGCGCAGTTCTGCAAGGTGCAGGCGCAGCAGCTGCTGCCCAAGCCCGCCGCGCTGACCTGGGAGGAGGCATCCTCCTACGGCCTGACGTTCTTCACCGCGTACCGCATGCTGGTCGACCAGGCGCGCCTGCAGGAGGGGCATCGCGTGCTGATCTGGGGCGGCGCCGGCGGCCTCGGCGTGTTCGCCCACCAGCTCTGCAGCCTCTCCGGCGCCGACTCGCTCGGCATCGTGTCGTCGCCCGAGAAGGGCGAGCTGGTCAAGCAGCTCGGGGCCTGCGACTACATCGACCGCAGCGAGTTCACCGGGATGATGCGCCGCGGCGGCGAGACGCCCGAGGAGGAGAAGGCGCGCTTCAAGGAGTCGCGCCGCTTCTGCAAGGCGGTGGCGGAGAAGCTCGGCGGCGAGCCGGACATCGTGTTCGAGCACGTCGGCCGCGCGACGTTCCCCACATCGGTGCTCGCGGTCAAGCCGTTCGGCACGATCGTGATCTGCGGCGCGACGTCAGGTCACACGCTCGACTTCGACGTCCGCTACCTGTGGATGCGCCAGAAGCGCATCATCGGCTCGCACTTCGCGAACGCGTGGGAATGCCACCGCGCGAACGAGCTGATCGTGGCCGGGAAGGTCCGTCCCGTACTCTGGAGGACGCTGGGCTTCGAGCAGGTCGCCGACGCCCATCAGCTCATGTACGAGAACCGGCACCTCGGGAAGATCGCGATCCTGGTCGGCGCGGAGTCCGAGGGGCTGGGCAAGACAGCGGACGGCCCGGGCGCGATCCGGGCGGAGGTGGGAGCCTGACATGGCAGCCGGCGTGGTGCACATCCCGTGGTACGCGACGCTCTTCCGGGGCGATGCCTTCGCGGAGGCGCTTACGGAGTTCGCCCCGACCGCGTTGCGCTACGGCGCGACCGACTACCGCATCTACCGCAGCCGGGACGACGCGTACAAGCTCCTGCACATGGTCACGTTCGAGGACAAGAGCGCGTTCGAGGCGTACTGGTACGGGCCGGAGTTCAACGACTTCCGCGCGCAGTACTCGAGCTACTACCAGGTGCCGATCCTCTACGTCTGGCACGACGTGATCGTGCAGGGCGCGCTCGACGAGGCGCCGACGTCGATCGTCGGCGCCCCCACCGAAGGCGACACCGTCTAGTGCGCCATGATCGCCGCGCCGGCCGGCGCCTCGGCCGGCGCGCCTGAGCGCAGCAGCAGCGCGGTCACGATCGCGCTCGCGGCGAAGATCGCCGCGGTCCACCAGAACGCGGTCGTGTAGCTGTGCACGGCGGCCAGCGGGAGCGGGCCGTCGAAGCTCCTGGCCGCGCTCGCGGCGATGCTCGAGAGCAGCGCCGTGCCGATCGACCCGCCCACCTGCTGCGCGGTGTTGACCATCGCCGAGGCGACCCCCGCGTCCCTGGCATGCACGCCCGACGTCGCCGTGTTCATCGCCGGCGCCATCACCAGGCCGACGCCGAGGCCCATCACGATCAGGCCCGGGAGCACGTCGGCCGCGTAGGTCGAGTCGATCGCGATGCCGGTGAGGTAGACCATCCCGGCCGCCGCCAGCGCCATGCCGGTCGGGATCAGCGGCCGCGCGCCGAAGCGCGGCAGCAGCTTGGCCGTCGAGGTGGTCGCGGTCAGCATGATCCCGCCGACCATCGGCAGGAAGGCCAGGCCGGTCTCGACCGGCGAGAAGCCGAGCGTCTGCTGCAGGTAGTACGTCAGGAACAGGAAGACGCCGAACATGCCGATGGAGACGAGCCCGGCGGCCAGGTAGGAGCCGCCGCGGTTGCGGTCGGCCACCACGCGCAGCGGCAGCAGCGGGTGCGCGACGCGGCGCTCGATCGCCACGAAGGCGGCGACCAGGATCAGGCCGGCGGCGAGGAACCCGAGCGTGATCGGAGCGCCCCAGCCGTCGGTCTCGGCGCGCGAGAAGCCGAAGACGAGCGAGAACACGCCGGCGGACGCGGTCAGCGTGCCGGGAATGTCGATCCGCGAGCCGGCGGCGTGGGCGGTGCTGGTGAGCAGCACAAGCGCGCCGAGCGCGGCCGGGACCGCGAACACGAGGTTGACGTATAGGCACCAACGCCACGACAGGTACTCGGTGAGGATGCCGCCGAGCAGCAGGCCGATCGCGCCGCCGCCGCCTGCGATCGCGCCGTAGATGCCGAACGCCTTGCCGCGCTCGCGCTGCTCGGTGAACGTGGTGGTGAGCAGGCCGAGCGCCGACGGCGCCAGCAGCGCGCCGAAGGCGCCCTGCAGCGCGCGGGCGGAGACGAGTACGCCGAAGCTCTGTGCGGCGCCGCCGATCGCCGACGCGACGGCGAAGCCGATCAGGCCGGCGATCAGCGTCCGGCGGCGGCCGAAGAGGTCGCCGAGCCGCCCGCCGAGCAGTAGCAGCGAGCCGAACGCGAGCGCATAGCCGGTGATGATCCACTGGCGCGCGTCGTTGGAGAAGCCAAGCTCCTGCTGCGCCGACGGGAGGGCGATGTTCACGATCGTCACGTCGAGGACGACCATCAGCTGGGCCAGCCCGAGGAGGGCGAGGATCCACCAGCGGCGGCTGTGCAGTTGCTGTTCCATGCGGGTCTCCAGAAGTAAGTGGAGGTGTGCTCTCAACTTTGTTGTCGGCAGCGTACCACGAAACTGGAGAACTGTCCTCCGGTTGTCATACTGTGGCGCGTGACGACCCTCCGCCGTGACGCCGAGCGCAACCGCCGGCGCATCCTCGAAGCCGCCGGCCGGGGCTTTGCCGAGCGCGGCCTGGGCATCACGCTCGACGAGATCGCGCGCCTGGCCGGCGTCGGCGTCGGGACCGTCTACCGCCGCTTCCCGAACAAGGAGCTGCTGATCGACGCGCTGTTCGAGGAGCGCATCGGCGAGATCGTCGGGCTGGCCCGCGCGGGCGCACAGGACGAGGACGCGTGGCGCGGACTGTCGGGTTTCCTCGAGGGCGTGGTCGAGCTGCTGGCGAACGACCGCGGCCTTCGCGAGCTCGTGGTCGGCTCCACGTACGGGCCCGAGCGCGTCACCCACGCGCGCTCGCGGATCAAGCCGCAGGTCGACGACCTCGTCGCCCGCGCGCAGGCGCAGGGCAAGCTGCGCGACGACGTGGGCGCGTCCGACTTCCCGCTGCTGCTGATGATGCTCGACGCGGTCGTCGACACGACGCGCGACATCAACCCGCTGAGCTGGCGGCGCGCGCTCGGGATCGTGCTCGATGGACTGAAGGCCCCGGGGAGCACGCGGCTCCCCGGCGCCCCGCTCGAGGTGCCGGAGCTCGAGCGGGCGATCCACGCCTGGCGCCCGTAGTCGCGCAACCATCGGTTGCGCTTCGTGCTACCTTGATGCGCAACCGTTGGTTGCACGAATTCGAGGAGGCTGTGATGAGACGCTGGGTGTTGGTCCTGACCTCGACCGCGTTCTTCATGTGCGCGCTGGATGCGCTCATCGTGGTGATCGCGCTGCCGCGCATCGAAGAAGACCTGCGGGTCGGCGTGGCGAGCCTGCAGTGGACGGTCAATGCGTACAACATCGCGCTGGCCGCGGGGATCATCGGCGCCGCGACGATGGGCGATCGCTACGGGCGGCGGCGAGTGTTCGCGCTCGGCCTGCTGCTGTTCGCCGGCGCCTCGGCAGCCTGCGCGCTGGCGCCGACCTCCGGGCTGCTGATCGTCGCTCGCACGGTGCAGGGGCTCGGCGCCGCAATCCTGATGCCCTTGAGCATGACCATCCTCACCGGCGCGTTCCCGCTCGAGCAGCGCGCGCGCGTGCTCGGCATCTACGGCGGGCTCGCGGGGCTGGCCGTCGCCGGCGGGCCGCTGATCGGCGGCGCCGTGACCGAAGGGCTCGACTGGCACTGGATCTTCTGGTTCAACGTGCCGATCGGCGTGGTGGCCGGGGCCCTGTCGCTGCGCTTGTTGCCCGAGAGCCACGGCCCGCGGGTTCCGCTTGACTTCGGGGGCATCGCGCTGATCACGGCCGCGGTCATCGGCCTGGTGTGGAGCCTGACCCGCGGCAACGACGTCGGCTGGACGTCCGCGGAGACGCTGGCGACGCTGGGCGCGGGCGTGCTCGCGCTGGCCGGCTTCGTGGCCTGGGAGGCGCGCGCCCGGGCGCCGATGCTGCCGCTGCGCTTCTGGCGCAACCGCGCGTTCGCGGCCGGCAACGCCACCGCGTTCCTGGCCATGGGCAGCGTGTCGGCGGGCGCGTTCTTCGCCCCGCAGTACTTCCAGTTCGCGCTCGGCTATCCGCCGCTGGAGACGGGCGTCCGGCTCCTCCCGTTCTTCCTCACGCCGACGCTGATCGCGCCGGTCGCGGGCGCCTTGTCCGAGCGCGTCGGGCTGCGATCGATGATCGGGCTCGGGCTGGCGCTCGAGTGCGTGGGGTTCGCCTGGGTCGCGCTCGCGGGCACGCTGCACCCGAGCTACGCGGAGCTCGTGCTCGCGCTGTTCGTCGCCGGCGTCGGCATCTCGATGACGCTGCCGACGATCCCCACCGCGGTGCTCGGCGCTGTCGACCCGGACGAGACGGGCATGGCGTCCGGCGTGAACACCATGACCCAGCGGCTCGGCGCGGTGTTCGGCATCGCCGTCGGGGTCGCGGTGTTCTCGGCTCACGGCGGGCTGGACAGCGCCGCCGGGTACGCCGATGGGTTCCGGCCCGCGATCGCCGTCGCCGCCGCGGGCTTCGCCCTGGTGGGCGCGTTCGTCGCGCCGCTGATTCGCGCCGCACGTGATAAGGAGGAGCTGTGGATCGCATCGAACGCGACGTCCTGATCGCCGCGCCGCCCGAGGTGGTGTGGGAGGTCGTCACCGAGCCCGAGCACATGACGCAGTGGTTCTCCGACGCCGACTTCGAGGCCAGGCCGGGCGCGAGCGGGACGATCGCGAGCTACGAGATCCTGATCGAGGACGTCGAGCCGCCGCACCGCTTCTCGTTCCGCTGGGACGCGCTGCTGGTCGAGTTCACGCTCAGCGCCGAGGACGGCGGCACGCGGCTGCAGCTGGTCGAGAGCGGCTTCGAGGGGCGCGACGCCAAGCGGTCAGAGCACGAGGGCGGCTGGACGAAGTTCCTCGCGCAGCTGCGGGACTACGCCGAAGCGCGCTGATGCCCGACGACGACGAGCTGTGGGCGGCGATCGCCGAGCCGATGCGCCGCCGGCTGCTCGACGTCCTGCTCGAGCGCGGCGAGGCGACGCCGACGGCGCTGGCCGAGGAGCTGCCGGTCACGCGACAGGCGGTCGCCAAGCACCTCGCCGTGCTCGAGCGCGCGGGGCTCGTCGCCGGCGCCCGGCGCGGGCGCGAGATGGTCTACGTCGTCCAGCCGGAGCGGCTCAACGCGGCGACGGCGGCGATGGGCCGCGTCGCCGCGCGCTGGGACCGGCGGCTCGACCGGATCAAGCGGATCGCGGAGGCGCGGGCGCGGGAGCGCTAGCCCGCTTGCGGTGGTAGCGGTCCAGGCCGAGGAAGATGTGCTCCGGCGGGATCGCCTGCAGGAAGGCCTCGGCGTCGTCGCCGAGCGCGGCGCGGACGCGCGCCTCGACCTCCGCCACCAGGCCGTCCTGGTCGTTGCCGGCCACGATGCGCGCCTCCTCGTGCAGCGCCTCGCGACAGCGCGCGAGCTGAGCGGCCGCGTCGGTCGCGGTGCCGAAGTGCGTCAGCGCCAGCCGGGCGGGCTCCCACGCGGCGATCGCGTCGAGCGAGCGGTCCCAGGCCTCGACGTCGATGTCCGGCGGCGGTGTCGGGGCGATCGTGAAGTCGTGCGGCGGCAGCCGCACGCCCGCCATGTCGCCGACGAACGCGGTGCCCGTCGGCTCGTGCAGGTAGCAGACGTGGTGCGATGCGTGGCCGGGCGTGTACTCGACGCGGTAGGCGCCCTCGACCTCGCGCTCGCCACCGCGCAGGACGCGCACGTTGCGCTCGGGCACCGGGATGACCTCGCCCCAGATGCGCCGCAGCCCCTCGTCGCCGCCATACAGCCGGCCGGCGCTGGCGACGAGCTTCGCCGGGTCGATCAGGTGCGGCGCGCCCCGCTCGTGCACGTAGACCGGCAGGTCGGGCCAGCGCCGCACGAGCGCTCCGGCCGCGCCGGCGTGGTCGAAGTGGATGTGCGTGAGCAGCAGCGCGCGCGGGCGCTCGCCGCCGAGCGCCTCCAGCAGCGTCTGTTCGGTCGACTGCGGGCCGGGGTCGACCAGCACGCCGTCGACGTCGAAGCAGCAGATGACCTTCTCACGCCCCAGGTGGAGCACGTCGATCTCGCGCATATGGCTAGAGACCGTAGACGGCTCGGGCGTTGTCCAGCGTGCCCGTCAACCAGTCGTAGTCGAACCGGCCGGGATCCCAGAAGTGGACGTGTGCGTCTACGATCGCCGAGTTATATGCGGCTAGGGCTTGGATGCGCACCATTGGGCGGGCTCTACACCCCGGTCACCGAGGCTGACGCGCGCGAGACGGTGGACGCGGCGTGGGACGCCGGCGTCCGCTTCTTCGACGTCGCGCCGCTCTACGGGGAAGGCCTGTCCGAGACGCGGCTCGGCGCCGCGCTGGCGGACCGTCCGCGCGACGAGTTCACGCTGTCCACGAAGGTCGGCAGGCTGATCCGCGACGGCGACGCGGTGTTCGACTTCTCGCGCGACGGCGTGCTGCGCTCGTTGGAGGAGAGCCTTGAGCGGCTCGGGCTCGACCGCGTCGACGTGCTGCTCATGCACGATCCGGAGGACCACATGGATCAGGCGCTGGCCGAGGCGCTCCCGGCGGTGCGCGAGCTGCGCGACCAGGGCGTCGTCGGCGCGATCGGCGCAGGCATGAACTTCCCGGAGCCGCTGGAGCGGATTGCCCGCGACGGCGTCGACTGCGTGCTGATGGCGGGCCGCTACACGCTGCTGGACCGCAGCGGGCTCGGCCTGCTCGACGCGTGCGCGGAGCTCGGCGTCGACGTGATCGCCGCCGGCGTCTTCAACAGCGGCATCCTCGCGGGCGGCACGACGTTCAACTACCACCCGGCGCCGCCGGAGCTGCTCGCCCGCGCGCAGGCGGTGTTCGCGGAGTGCGACCGCCGCGGCGTCTCAGCGACCGCCGCGGCGTTGCAGTTCCCGCTCACGCATCCTGCCGTCAAGCGCGCGCTCGTCGGGGCGCGCAGCGCGGCCGAGCTGCGCGCCGACGTCGAGGCCTTCGAGGCCCAGATCCCCGCTCAGACCGTGAGCGCGATCGCCGCCTCCGGCGTCGCCACGCGGAACGAGAAGCTCTCCTCGAGGTAGAGGTAGACCGCGTCCTCGTCGTGGCTCCGGTAGCCGATCGACAGGTCCTGGCCGGACTCGAACAGGAAGTCCCCGCCGCGCATCGCGACCAGCACGCCGCCCTCGACGCCGGGCGCGCGCACGAGCGGACCGCCGGTGATCTCGCCCAGGTGCTCGAACACCGGGTAGCCGCCGTGCTCGGTCGTCTCCACCACCTTGCGGTAGCAGCCGGGCCCGAGCGCGAGCCCGTAGGGCCTTGGGATGCCCTGCCGCAGGAGGCGCTCGGCGGCGCGGGCGACGGCGGCGGGGTAGTTGCCGGCCTGCTCGCCGAACGGGATCGCCTCGTTCGTGCTCGCCTCGGCGATGCCGACGATGCCGGCCTCCTCCCAGCCGTGGAAGACGGCCACGTTCTCGGCCAGCGCGATGCTCAGCGCGGCCTCGTCGAGCGCGTCGAGGTCGACGTCCTCGGCGCCGCGCTCGGCGGCGCGCAGCTCTTCGCGCGCGACCGCGAAGTCGGCGCGCAACTCAACCAGGGGGAGGATTCGGCGCTGGGCGCCGCTCACGCCGTCGACCAGGCTGCCGGCCAGCGCCGTCACGCGGCCGAGGCTGGTGGCCGAGTACGACCAGCCCTTCGGGCCGTCGAAGTCGACGAGCGCCCGCGCGGCGAGCGCGACCTTCAGTCGCGAGCGCGCCTCCTCATCGATCAATCCCCAGTCGGACTGGGTCAGCGGCGCGTGCTCGCGCAGGAGGTGGCTCATTGCCGGCCTCCGATCCCGAGCGACGGCGCCTCGTCGAGCGCGCCGGGAGTGTCCTCGCCCGCCTCCTCCTCAGCCTCCTCGCCGCGCGCGACGATCTCCCCGTCCTGGAACAGGATGCCCTTGGCGATCTCGCGCCACAGCGGCTTCCGGCGCAGCAGGTACTCCAGGTCCATCGCGAAGTGCTTGAACTCCTCGCCCTGCGCGTTCTGCATCACCGCGACGGCCTCGCGGTCGGTCTCGATCGCGATCCGCTGCTCGTACCAGCCGATCGCCTCGGCCTCCTCGGTCAGCGAAGCGCACATCCGGGCGAACGTGCGTGTGTGGGCCGGCAGCTCGTCCGGCGGCTCGTGGTACTGGTCGAACCCCATGTCCGGCACGTTACCCTCGCGGCCCATGAAAGAGCGCACCGTCGGTCGCCTTGGGCGCGACTTCTCCGAGATCGGCTTCGGCGCATGGCAGATCGGCGCCGACTGGGGCGAGGTGTCCGAGGACGCGGCGCTGGAGACGCTGCGCGCCGCCGCCGACGGCGGCGTGACGTTCTTCGACACCGCGGACGTCTACGGCGACGGGCGCTCGGAGCGGCTCGTGGGCCGGCTTCGGCAGGAACGGCCGGAGATCTTCGTGGCGACGAAGATGGGGCGGCGCGTCGACCAGGTCGTCGAGAACTACACGCCGGCGAACTTCCGCTCGTGGAACGACCGCTCGCGCCGCAACCTCGGCATGGACACGCTGGAGCTCGTCCAGCTCCACTGCCCGCCGACCGACCTCTACTACGTGCCGGAGGTCTTCGAGGACCTCGAGCGGATGGTCGGCGAGGGCCGGATCGCCGCGTACGGCGTCAGCGTCGAGCGGGTCGAGGAGGCGCTGAAGGCGATCGAGTACCCGAACGTGGCGACGGTGCAGATCATCTTCAACCCGTTCAGGCAGCGGCCGGCGCGCGTGTTCTTCCGCGAGGCGGCGGCGCGCGGCGTCGGCGTGATCGTGCGCGTACCGCTGGCGTCGGGCCTGCTGAGCGGGAAGTACACCCGCGAGACCACGTTCGGCGCCGACGACCACCGCACGTTCAACCGCCACGGCGAGCTGTTCGACGTCGGCGAGACGTTTGCGGGCGTGCCGTTCGAGGCCGGGCTCGACGCGGTCGAGGAGCTGCGCCCGGTGGTGCCGGAGGGCGCGACCATGGCCCAGCTCGCGCTGCGCTGGATCCTGATGCACGACGCCGTGACGACGGTGATCCCGGGCGCGCGCAACCCCGATCAGGCCCAGGCGAACGCTTCCGCCGCGGCGCTGGCGCCGCTGGATGCCTCGGTGATGGCGCACGTCGCCGCCGTCTACGAGCAGCGGATCGCGCCCTACGTGCACCAACGCTGGTAGCGAATCAATACCCTCAAGGTCATGACGCACCGGCTGCCCGAGCGCGACCGGCCGTGGATGATGCGCACCTACGCGGGTCATTCCACCGCCGCGCGCTCGAACGAGCTCTACCGGGGCAACCTGGCCAAGGGCCAGACCGGACTTTCGATCGCGTTCGACCTGCCGACGCAGACCGGCTACGACGCCGATCACGAGCTCGCGCGCGGCGAGGTGGGCAAGGTCGGGGTGCCGATCATGCACCGGAGCGACATGGCGACGCTGCTCGACGGCATCCCGCTCGGCGACATGAACACGTCGATGACGATCAACGCGACGGCGGCGTGGCTGCTGGCGTTGTATGTGGTCGCAGCCGAGGAGCAGGGCATCTTCGCGGAGGCGCTCGCTGGCACAACGCAGAACGACATCATCAAGGAGTACCTGTCGCGCGGGACGTACGCGTTCCCGCCCGGGCCGTCGCTGCGGCTGATCGCCGACATGGTCGCCTACACCGTCGAGCACATGCCGAAGTGGAATCCGGTCAACGTCTGCTCCTACCACCTGCAGGAGGCGGGCGCGACGCCGGTGCAGGAGATCGCGTTCTCGCTGGCCACGGCGATCGCGGTGCTCGACGCGGTGCGCGAGCGCGTGCCGGAGGACCGCATGGGCACCGTGTTCGGGCGGATCTCGTTCTTCGTCAACGCCGGCGTGCGGTTCATCGAGGAGCACGCCAAGCTGCGGGCGATGGCGCTGCTGTGGGACCAGCTCGGGCGTGATCGCTACGGCGTGGCCGACGAGCGGCACCGGCGGTTCCGCTACGGCGTGCAGGTCAACTCGCTGGGGCTGACCGAGTCGCAGCCCGAGAACAACGTGCAGCGCATCGTCCTGGAGGCGCTGGCGGTCACCCTCGGACGCTCCGCGCGGGCGCGGGCGGTGCAGCTTCCGGCCTGGAACGAGGCGCTGGGCCTGCCGCGGCCGTGGGACCAGCAGTGGTCGCTGCGGATCCAGCAGGTGCTCGCGTACGAGACCGACCTGCTCGAGTACCCCGACATCTTCGAGGGCTCGGTCGTGATGGACGGGCTGGTGACCGAGCTCGTCGACGGCGCGCGCGCGGAGCTTGCGCGGATCGAGGAGCGCGGCGGCGCGGTCGAGGCGGTGCCGTACATGAAGGCGGCGCTGGTGGAATCGCACCGCGAGCGGATCGCCCGGATCGAGTCCGGCGAGCAGGTGCTGGTCGGCGTGAACCGGTTCGTGGAGACCGAGCCGTCGCCGCTGACGCAGGACGGGGGCATCCTCGTCGTCGATCCGGGGGTGGAGGCGGAGGCGGTCTCGGCGGTGCGCGGGTGGCGCGCGTCCCGGGGCGACGTGTCGGGCGCACTGGACGAGCTGCGCCGGGTCGCGGCGTCAGACGAGAACATCATGCCGGCGACGCTGGCCGCCGCCCGGGCGGGCGTGACGACGGGCGAGTGGGCTGCCGCGCTGCGCGACGTCTTCGGTGGCTACCGCGCTCCGACCGGGGTCGGCGAGGCCGCGTCCCCGGCGGCCGACGAGGAGCTGCGAGACGAGGTCGCGCGGGTGTCCGAGGCCCTTGGGCGGACCGTGAAGATCCTCGTCGGCAAGCCCGGGCTGGACGGGCACTCCAACGGCGCCGAGCAGATCGCCGTGCGCGCGCGCGACGCGGGCATGGACGTCGTCTACGAGGGCATCCGCCTGACCCCGGCCCAGATCGCCCGGTCGGCGATCGACGAGGGCGTGCACGTCGTCGGGTTGTCGATCCTGTCCGGCTCGCACCGCGAGCTGATCCCGGACGTGATCGCCGCGCTGGACGGCGCCGACATCCCGGTCGTCGTCGGCGGGATCATCCCGGACGCCGACGTCCCGGCGCTGCGCGAGGCCGGCGTCGCCGCGGTGTACACGCCGAAGGACTTCGAGCTCGACCGGATCATGCGCGACATCGTCGCCCTCGTGGCGGAGCGCTACGGCGTGCCTGCCGCGGCGTGACCGGCGCGGAACTCGGCGCGCGCCTTCGCGCCGGCGAGCGTGCCGCCGCTCCCGCCGCGCTGAACCTGCTCGAGACGCGCACCGCGCGCGACGAGGCGGCGGCGCTCGTCTCGTCCGCCGGGGAGGGCGCGGGCCACATCGTCGGTGTCACCGGACCCCCGGGCGCGGGCAAGTCGACGCTGCTGTCGGCGTTGCTGCGCGCGTGGCGCGGCGAGGGCAGGTCCGTCGCCGTGCTCGCGGTCGACCCGTCCTCCAAGCGCTCCGGCGGCGCGTTGCTCGGCGACCGCGCGCGGATCGAGCACGACCCGGCCGATCGCGACGTCTTCATCCGCTCGATGGCGGCCGGCGAGCGCCTCGGCGGCCTCGCTCCCGCGACCCGCGCGGCCGCCCAGGCGCTGGCCAATGCATTCGACATCGTGGTCATCGAGACGGTCGGCGTCGGCCAGTCCGAGACCGACGTGGCAGAGGCGGCGGACACCGTCGCGGTCGTCGTGCAGCCGGGGTCCGGCGACGCGCTCCAGTTCCTGAAGGCCGGGATCATGGAGGTCCCCGACGTGCTCGTGGTCACCAAGGCCGACCTGGGCGCCGTCGCGTCGCGGGCGGAGGAGGACCTGCGAGCGGCTCTGGGAGCGTTGGGCGCGCGGGGAACGCCGGTCGTGCCGGTGTCCTCGATCGCGCCGGTCGCGGGGATCGAGGCGCTGACCGCGGCGCTCGACGAGCATCGCGCGGGCTTGGACATGGCGGCGGTCCGGGTGCACGCGCGACGGCTCGGGGCGCTGGCCGACTTCGTCGCCGAGCACGGCGAGCGCGGGCTGCGCGCGGTGGGTGGGCGGCGAGCGGCGGTGCGGTGGCTATCAGGTTGCGATCCGGCGCTTGACGAGCCCGCGCTCGTGGGCGCTCTGGAGGCGCGGGCGGGCTGGGCGAACGGCGGGCATTGAGGGAGGGCCGACGGCCCGACGCTCACGTCGTCGGCCGCCGTCAAGGTCAAGCGAGCGGCGGCGAGACGCCCTTCTCGGACTCGGGCCGCGGGCCGAAGATCCGCCGGTCGCTCTCGTTGATCGCGACGTCGTTGATGCTCGCCTCGCGGCGGCGCATGTAGCCCTCGGCGTCGAACTCCCACAGCTCGTTGCCGTAGCTGCGCCACCACTGGCCCGCTTCGTCACGCGACTCGTACTGAAAGCGCACGGCGATGCGGTCCTCCGTGAACGACCACAGGTCCTTGCGCAGCGCGTACTCGTTCTCGCGCGCCCACTTGCGGGTCAAGAACGCGATGATCTCGTCGCGGCCGGTGATGAACTCGTCGCGATTTCGCCACTGCGAGTCCGCGGTGTAGGCGCCGGCCACGCGCTCGGGGTCGCGCGTGTTCCAGGCGTCCTCAGCGGCCTGGACCTTCTGGCGCGCGGTCTCCTCGTTGAAGGGCGGAACGGGCGGTCTCATGCCACGCAGCATTGCACCGATCAGGTGCAACGACGGGCACTGCGGGCGCCCGGCGGCAGGCAGAGCGTGCGGCCCACCGGCGTCCTGCCCCTCACGAGCCGATAGCGCACCACCTTGCCGATCCGTGCCGGCGAGGCGACGCGCACCTCAACCGTCTGGCCCGCCCGGAAGCGGTGGCGGTAGCGCTTGATCGCGCTCAGCACGTTCGCGCGCCCGCCGCGCGGCCGGGCGGACGCGCGGCGCACCGGGCAGCCGCGGCCCGAGCAGCGGAACTCGACCGCCATGTCGCCCGGCCCGCTCGTGACCAGCAGGCGGTCGATCGTCACGCGCTTGCCGGTCACGCGAAACCCGGAGGAGACGTTGGCGACGATCTGCGGGAGATCGGCGCGGATGCCGTCGCAGTTCTCGTCCACCGCGTTCCCCGGCTGCTCGATCGCGCCCGGGTGGACCGCGGCGTCGAGGTCGTTGCAGTCCTGCCCGGCGGTGAAGCCGTCATGGTCCTGGTCGGGCGGGGGCGGCGGCGCCGCATCGCAGCGCGGAGCGCCCTGGAGGAAGCCGGTCGTGTACGTCTTGAGGTAGTGGTCGGGGACGTAGAGCCCGCCGACGCGATCCCAGATCGCGCTGCCGTAGGCCTCCTCGCCCGGCGTCTGGCAGTCGATCTTCACCCACTGGCCCTCGCGCAGGTAGTCGACCACGGCGCGCGGCTCGACCGTCGGCTGCGCGCGGCCGTCGAGATCCTGCTCGACGTAGTACTCGTTCCCGGCCGCCCACGGGCGCAGGCTCGTGACGTGCGTGTCGGCGCTCGCGGACGCCGGCAGCACGAGCACGACAAGCACCAGCGCCGCACGGATCACCCTGCCCATCCAGCCGACCCTAGCGACGTCCGCCCCGGGGCACAAAGCGCGGTCGGCCCGCTGACGATCTGCCTCACCGGTACGACATCTGGACCACATCGTCCGGTATACCGGAGGAGCGCCCGGTCGGGAGCCGGGCGGCCAATTCCTTGGTAGGGGGGATTCATATGCAGCGTGCCTTCGGCGCCGCCGGCGCCGTTCTCGTAGTGGCCGTGGCGGTGCTCGTCGCGCTCGGTCAGGCGCGAGCTCAGGACCCCGGGCCTACGCCGCCCGGGCCGTTCCCGGACGTCTACGCGGGCGACACCGTGACGATCCCGGGTCAGCGCGACGGGACCAGCGAGTTCGCAAACGCGCGGTACAAGGAGCTCCAGCCGCTCAAGCCGGGCGAGTTGGACTTCAAGCACTACCACTCGTTGCCGGAGATCGAGTGGTGGATGCGCGAGTGGGCGTACGACCGCCCGGACATCGTCAAGCTCACGCAGCCCGGGACGAGCTTCGGCGGCCACCCGATCTATCAGCTCACGATCACCAACCCGAAGTTCGGCCGCGACACCGACAAGCCCGCCGCGTACTTCGACGGCGGCCGTCACTCCGGCGAGATCACCGCCACCGAGTCCACGCTCTTCCTCGCCAACGAGCTGATCTCCGGCTACGGCGACGACCCGGACATCACGAGGCTCGTCAACGACAAGGCGATCTACATCCGGCCGGTGCCCAACCCCGACGGCTCGGAGATGTACCGCCAGACCGCGCAGACCGACCGCAGCACGGTGCGCCCGTACGACCAGGACGGCGACGGCAAGGCCGACGAGGACGCCGGCGAGGACCTCAACCACGACGGCTACGTGTCGCAGATGCGCAAGGACGTGGGCGCCGGCAAGGGCAACTACATCGTCGACGGTCGCGATCCGACCGGACTGACGATGAAGCGCGTGCCGCAGGGCGAGGGCAACTACACCCTCTCGGCCGAGGGCTACGACAACGACGGCGACGGCCGCGTCAACGAGGACGGCATCGGCGGGCTCGACCTGCACCGCAACTACCCGTACAACTGGCGGCCGATGACCGAGGACACCGGGCGCGGCAACACCCAGGGCGGCGCCGGCGAGTACCCGCTGTCGGAGCCCGAGACGCACTCGGTGTTCGACTTCCTCATGCACCACCCGAACGTCGGAGCCGTGGACAGCATGGACACGGCGGCGTGGATGATCCTGCGCGGGCCGTCCTCGTGCGAGGAGGACGAGTGCGTCCACCCGGCCGACCTGAAGCTGCTGCACCAGTTCGACGCGGTCGGCAAGCAGCTCACCGGGTCCGGGCGCGCGGGCAACACGTATCGCGACTACGCGACCCAGAATCCGACGCCGTCGGAGGGCTCGACGTCCGATCCGAACGCGCAGCCCGAGGCGCTCTACGGCCACGGGCCCGACTGGGGCTACTTCCAGTTCGGCGCGGTCTGGTACGGCGACGAGCTGTGGAACCAGGGCGCGATGAAGGACTACAACGGCGACGGCCAGTTCGGCGACTGGGAGAAGCAGCGCTGGTGCTCGGAGAACGGCTACCAGAACTGCTTCCTGCCGTGGACGAAGTACCGCGACGACAAGGTCGGCGACGTCGAGATCGGCGGGATCAACCCGAAGTTCTTCAGCCAGAATCCGCCCGCCGCGGCGCTCGAGCCGTGGCTGCGCAACGAGTCCGCCTACAACCTCTATCTGGCGCAGTCACTGCCGCAGGTGGCGATCGTCAAGACGAAGGTCAAGGCGCTCTCGGGCGACCCTGACGGCGCGACGCACGAGATCGACGTCACGGTCGAGAACACCGGCCGCATCCCGACCGCGCTGGAGCAGGCCAAGCAGGTGAAGATCGTCCGTCCCGACACTGTCACGGTGCAGCTGCCGCAGGGCAGCGGCTCGGTGGTCGGCGACGCTCCGAGCTTCTACCTGAAGGGCAACCAGCGGACGACGGTCGCCGTCAAGCTCAAGCTCGGCGCCACCCCGCCCGACTCGGTGACGGTGACGGCCTCGAGCACGCGCGGCGGCGTCACCGCGCGCACGCTGTTGTGGTCGCAGGCCTCGCGGCGCTGACCGTTGCGGAGGGGTCGGCGGGTCGTCCGCGGGACGACCCGCCGCCGTCCGTGGGCGGGCCGGGGTCAGGCTCGGCGATCTCGGAGTTGCGCTAGTTGTTGTGGCGATGCTCCAGATCGTCGAAGTCGGCCCGCGCGACGGGCTGCAGTCCCACGACGCGTTCGTCCCGACCGAGCGCAAGGTCCAGCTGATCGAGCGGCTCGTCGCGGCCGGGCTGACCGAGATCGAGGCGACGGGCTTCGCGCACCCGAAGATGGTCCCGCACCTCGCCGACGCGGCCGAGGTGATGGCGGCACTGCCGCGGGTTGCCGGGGTGCGCTATCGCGGTCTGGTGCCGAACGCGAAGGGCGCGGCGCGGGCGGTGGATGCAGGTGTGGACCTGGTGGTCGCGTTCATCAGCGCCAGCGCCGGCTACAGCGAGAAGAACCAGAACATGACGATCGCGGCCGCGCTCGAGCAGCTCGAGGCGATCAGCGAGGTCGCCCACGGCGCTGGGACGCCGTGGATGGCCGGCATCTCGATGGCCTTCGGCTCGCCCTACGAGTCCGAGATTCCCGTCGATGATGTGCTCGGCCTGGTCTCGCGCATCGTGGCGCTGGATCCCGAGCGCGTGTACGTCGCCGACACGGTCGGCGGCGCGGCGCCGGCGGCGGTGCGGGCGATGTGCGAGACGATCGGCGCGCGCTGGCCGTCGCTGCCGTTGTCGGTTCATCTCCACGGAGCCGACGCGCGCGGGCTGGCCTGTGCGGTCGCCGCGGTCGACGGCGGCGCGGTGCAGGTCGAGACGTCGATCTGCGGGCTCGGCGGCCCGGTCGTGCGGTCGCCGGGATCCGCGCTCGTCGGCAACCTTGCGACCGAGGCGGTCGCCTCGACGTTCGGGGACCTGGGGATCGAGACCGGCCTGGACCCGGACGCGGTGCGCGCGGCGGCACGAGACGTCGCCGAACTGCTCGGGCTGCCCGGAGAGCGGTTGGCGCCCGACGCCGCGGAGGTCGAGGCGCTCGCGCGCCCGGCGACGGCGTCCGCATAGCTCGCGGGGCGGCCACGTCCGACGGCGCGTGCGCGCCGCCGCATGGCATGCGCGTCCCTGACTGACCGTGCGACCGGAGCGGCGTCGCGGCCCATAGACTCGCGGCCGTGCCAGACCTCTCGATGAAGGAGCGGCTCGCGGCCGGCGAGACGCTGTTCGGCAGCTTCCTCTCGCTCGGCAGCCCGCTGGCGGCCGAGGCGCTCGGCCTGGCCGGCTTCGACTGGCTGCTCGTCGACCTCGAGCACGGCGGGGGGCAGGAGTCGCAGCTGCTCGGCCAGGTGCTCGGCGCCCGCGCGGCCGGAGTGCACGCGCTCGTGCGCGTCGAGTCGGCCGAGCGCTCGCGGACCGCGCGCGTGCTCGACCTCGGCGTCGAGGGCGTGATGTGCCCGCAGGTGAACTCCGCGGCCGCTGCCGAGGCATGGGCGGCCGCCTTGCACTACGCGCCGGCCGGCAACCGCGGCGTCGCGCTCTATCACCGCGGCGCGCGCTTCGGGACCGACCCGGACGCGATCGAGAACGCCCGCCGCACGACGCTCGGCATCGCGCAGATCGAGTCGCCCGCCGCCGTCGAGGAGGTCGAGCGGATCGCGGCGGTGCCCGGCGTCGACGTCATCTTCGTCGGGCCGTCGGATCTCACGTTCGCGATGGGCCGCTTCCGCGAGTTCGAGCACCCCGAGTACCGCGACGCGGTCTCCCGCGTCGTCGGCGCGGCGCGCGACGCGGGCAAGACCGCGGGAATCTTCCTCGGCTCGCCCCAGGGCATCCCGCAGGCGCTGGCCGATGGCTTCCGCATGATCGGCGTCGGGTCCGACGCGACGCTGATGATGGCCGGCGCGAAGGCCGCGCTGTCGGTGCGCCCGTCCTGATCGGGCGCCCCTTGACACCCCGGCTAGGCTGCATTGGAACGTTCCAATCGCCGGAGGAGTCCAGGTTGTCGACGAGCGAGAGCGGGCGCATCGCCACCGAACGCGACCGCCCTACGCCCCGAGCCGCACACGACGGGGAGCTGCCCGAGATCGTGACGATCGGGCGGATCGGCGTGGACCTGTATCCCGAGCAGATCGGGGTCCATCTGGCCGACGTGACCAGCTTCGCCAAGGGCCTCGGCGGGACCGCGACCAACGTGGCGGTCGCGGCCGCGCGGCTCGGCCGCCGCAGCGCCGTGATCACGAAGGTCGGCGACGACGCGTTCGCGCCGTATGTCCGCCAGGCGCTCGAGCACTTCGGCGTCGATGCGCGCTGGGTCGGCACCGACCCCGAGCTGCAGACGCCCGTGACGTTCTGCGAGATCTTCCCGCCCGACGACTTCCCGCTGCTCTTCTACCGCAACCCGACCGCGCCCGACCTGAGCATCCGCGCCGATGAGCTGGATCGGGAGGCGCTCAAGCAGGCAAGCCTCGTGTGGACGACCGGCACCGGCCTCAGCCGAGAGCCCAGCCGGACCGCCGTGCTGACCGCGCTTGAGACCGCGACGTTCGCCGTCCACGACATGGACGACCGCCCGATGCTGTGGCCGCGGGGCGAGCGCCACGGAGATTGGGCGCCCGAGGCGGTCAAGCGCGCCGGCGTCGTCGTCGGCAACCAGACCGAGGCCGCCGTCGCGGTGGGCGAAGGCAGCCCCCACGAGCAGGCGCAACGGCTGCTGGAGCTCGGCCCGCACACGGCGATCGTCAAGCAGGGCCCCAAGGGCGTGCTCGGGGCCACGAGAGACGGCGAGGTCGTCGAGGTCCCGCCGGTGACCGTCGAGGTCGTGTGCGGCCTCGGCGCCGGCGACGCGTTCGGCGGGGCGCTCTGCCACGGGCTCCTCTCACACTGGCCACTCGAGCGGACGCTCCGGTTCGCCAACGCCGCCGGCGCGATCGTGGCGTCTAGGCTGCTGTGTGCCGACGCCATGCCGACCGTGGAGGAGGTCGAGTGTCTCTGCACCTCAAAGGCGTGACCGAGATCACGCCCGAGTCCGCGGGCTGGAAGTACACCGGCCTCAGGATCGTCACCCTCGGCGACGCCGTGACGGTCGCCACCGGCGAGGACGAGTACGCGATCCTGCCGCTTGCGGGCCACGGCCGGGTCGAGGCCGAGGGAGACACACTGACGCTGAACGGACGCGAGTCGGTCTTCGCCGGCGTGTCGGACTTCGCGTACGTCCCCAAGGACAGCGAGTTCCGCCTGACCGGCCAGGGCCGCTTCGCGCTCGCCCACGCCCCCGCACGCCAACGGCTGCAGGTCGCCTACGGCCCGGCGGACCATGTGCCGGTCGAGATCCGCGGCGCCGGGAACTGCACGCGCCAGCTGAACAACTTCCTCGGCCCCGGCGAGTTCCCCGCCGACCGTCTCGTCTGCGTCGAGGTCCTCACGCCCGAGGGCAACTGGTCGAGCTATCCACCGCACAAGCACGACCAGGCAAGCGAGACCGAAGCCGAGCTCGAGGAGATCTACTACTTCGAGGTCAAGGGCGAGAACGGGTACGGCATCCACCGCACGTACACGCAAGACCGCTCGATCGACGAGACCGTGATCGTCGAAGCCGGCGACGCGTTCCTCGTCCCCCGCGGCTACCACGGCCCGTGCATCGCGGCGCCCGGCCATGATCTCTACTACTTGAACGTGCTCGCCGGCCCGGGCGAGCCGAGCCTCGCATTCTCAGACGACCCCGCGCACCACTGGCTGCGCGAGGCGTGGGCGGACATGGAGACCGACCCGCGCCTCCCGATGACCCCCGAGAGGACCCCGCGATGACGACAGCGACCGCGACACAGCAGCTCACCCACTGGATCGCCGGCGGGCCCGACGACGGCGCCGCCGAGCGCTACGGCGACGTCACCGAGTCCGCCACCGGCCGGCTCGTCGCCCGCGTCCCGTTCGCCACCGCGCAGGACGTCGAACGCGCCGTCCAGGCCGCTGCGGCCGCCCAGAAGGCCTGGGGCGCCGCCAGCCTGACCAAGCGCACCCAGGTCCTGTTCGCGTTCCGCGAGAAGCTCAACGCGGCCAAGGAGGAGCTCGCCGAGATCGTCACGCGCGAGCACGGCAAGGTGCTCTCCGACGCGATGGGCGAGATCACCCGCGGCCAGGAGGTCGTCGAGTTCGCCTGCGGCCTCGCGCACCTGCTCAAGGGCGAGAACACGCCGAGCGTCTCCACCGGCGTCGACAGCCACTCGATGCGCATGCCGGTGGGCGTCGTCGCCGGCATCACGCCGTTCAACTTCCCGATGATGGTGCCGCTGTGGATGATCCCGATCGCGCTCGCGTGCGGGAACAGCTTCATCCTCAAGCCGTCCGAGCAGGACCCGTCTGCGAGCCTCGTGATCGCCCGCCTGCTCAAGGAGGCCGGCCTGCCGGACGGCGTCTTCTCCGTCGTCCACGGCGACAAGGAGGCCGTCGACGCGATCCTCACGAACCCGGGAATCGCCGCGGTGAGCTTCGTCGGCTCCACGCCCGTGGCCCGCTACATCTACGAGACCGGCACCTCCAACGGCAAGCGGGTGCAGGCGCTCGGCGGGGCGAAGAACCACGCGATCGTGCTCCCCGACGCCGACCTCGATATGGCCGCCGACGGCCTCGTCTCCGCCGCGTACGGCTCGGCCGGCCAGCGCTGCATGGCGGTCTCCGTCGCCGTGACGGTGGGCGACGTCGCCGAGCCGCTGCTGAGCAAGATCGAGGAGCGGATCGCCAAGCTGAAGATCGGTCCCGGCACCGACGCGTCGTCGGACATGGGCCCGCTGGTGAGCAAGGCGCACCTGGCCAAGGTGTCGGGCTACGTCGACGCCGGCGTCGCCGAAGGCGCCGAGCTGCGCGTCGACGGCCGCGAGCTCGACGTCGAGGGCGACGGCTACTTCATCGGCCCGACGGTCTTCGACCACGTCAAGCCCGGGATGCGCATCTACGACGAGGAGATCTTCGGCCCCGTGCTCGTCGTCGTCCGCGCCGAGACCTACCCGGAGGCCGTCGACCTCGTGAACGCCAACCCGTACGGCAACGGCGCCGCGATCTTCACCTGCGACGGCGGCGCGGCGCGGCGGTTCGAGCAGGAGGTCACGGCGGGCATGGTCGGCGTCAACGTGCCGATCCCGGTGCCGATGGCCTACCACAGCTTCGGCGGCTGGAAGGCGTCGCTGTTCGGCGACCTGCACATGCACGGCCCCGACGGCGTGCGCTTCTACACGCGCGGCAAAGTCGTCACGGAGCGCTGGCCGGACCCGGCGGCGCACACCGGCGTCAACCTCGGCTTCCCGACGCAGACCTGAGGACCCGCGCCACCATCACCGACATCGCGGAGCGGGCGGGCGTCTCGAAGTCGCTCGTCTCGCTCGTGATGCGCGGCGCCCCGAACGTCTCGGAGGCACGCCGCACCGCGGTGCTCAGCGCCGCGGCGGAGCTCGGCTACCGCCCGAACCTCGTCGCCCGTAGCCTCGTCGAGCGGCGCACGCGCACGCTCGGCGTGCTCGTCTCGGACCTGCACAACCCGTTCTTCGCGGAGGTGATCGACGGGCTGCAGGCCGAGGCGCACGAGCGCGGGCTGCGGATCGTGCTCGGCACCGGCCGGCGCGACCCGGCCGAGGAGGAAGCGGCGATCGAGGCGTTTCTGCAGCAGGACGTCGACGGCCTGCTCCTGCTCTCGCCGCGCACGAACGCGATCCACGCGGCGGCCGCCGCCGTCCCCACGGTCGTCGTCGGCACGCGCGCGCCCGGCGTCGACCTCGTGATCAACGACGACGCGCTGGGCGCCGAGCTCGCCGTCGCCCATCTGGTCGAGCTCGGTCACACGCGCATCGCCCACATCGACTCGCCCGAGACGCCCGAGCGCCGCGCCGGATACGAGTCGGCGTGTGCGCGTCACGACATCGAGCCGTGGATACAGCGAGGCGACGTCACCGATGAGGGCGGCTACAGAGGCGCCATGAAGCTGCTCGCCAACGGCCGCCCGACCGCGATCTTCGCCTGCAACGACCTCGCCGCGATCGGCGCGCTGAACGCGATCGCGCAGGACGGCGCCGACATCTCCCTCGTCGGCTACGACAACACGTACCTGGCCTCGCTGCGGCACATCGACCTCACCTCGGTCGACCAGCCGCGGCTGGAGATGGGCCGGCTCGCGGTCCGGGCCGTCGACGCGCGCCGCGAGGCGCCGGACGCCCCGCCGCGCGTGCATACGGTCACGCCTCATCTCGAGGTGCGCTCGTCCTCGCGCCGCCGAACACCCTGAATCTGTCAGTTTGCGGACAGCACCGTATTCCCGTAGCGTCGCGCCATGCAGAGGGTCCTGCGGCTTCTCGCGGCGGTGGCCGCGCTCTCGTCGCTGTCCTGCGCGAGCGCGCGCGCCGACGTCGTCTACCGGAGCTCGGCCTCCGCCACGGGCACGACGAGCACGATCACGATCCCGAACGTGACCGTCGCGGCGGGGACGGACCGGCTGCTCGCCGTCGGGGTCTCGACCAGCGAGGCCGGCAGCGTCACCGCGGTGTCGTTCGGCGCGCAGGTGCTGACCAGCCAGATCTCGCACCCGGCGTTCGGCCAGCGCGCGGAGCTGTGGACGCTGACGGCGCCCAACGTCGGCACCGCCAACGTCACGATCACGCTTTCCGCGCCCGCTGCCACGGTCGCCGGCGCGGTCTCGTTCACCGGCGTCGACTCGAGCAGCCCGATCCTCGCCGCCGGCGCCGCGGACGGGAACACGAACGCGACTTCGACGAGCATCGTGCTCGGCGACTCGGTCGCCCAGGACGGCATGATCGGCGTGCTCGCGCTCGGCAACACGGCCAACACGAGCAACGTCAGGACACAGGGCTCGGTCGACACGATCGTCGCCGACGTGCGCTGGAGCGCCCTCGCCGGAGTCCGCGGGGCGGGCGCGACGCGCAGCGGCAACACGTTCCAGAACATGGCCACGACCGCGGGTATCACGTGGCGCTGGGACCGGATCGACCCGCAGCAGCTGAACCCGTTCGCCTCGGTGCTGGTCGGGCTGCGGGCGGCGGTCGCGGCCGTCGCGCCGACCGTCACGTCGCCGACGAGCTCCGGCGTCACGGCCACGAGCGCCACGCTTGGCGGCAATGTCACGAGCGACGGCGGCGGCCAGATCACTGAGCGCGGCGTCGTCTACTGCGCCGGCGCCTGCACGCCGGCGATCGGCGGGGCCGGCGTGACCAAGGTGGCCGCCGCGGCAGCGGGCACCGGCGTGTTCACGACCTCGGCGAGCGGCCTGTCGGCGGCCACCGGCTACAGCTTCCGGGCCTACGCGACGAACTCCGCGGGGACCGCTTACAGCACCGGCGCGACGTTCACCACGCTCGCCGCCAACGCGGCCCCGACGGCGAGCGCCGGCGGCCCGTACACGATGGCCGAGGGCGGCGGGCTCACGCTCAGCGCCGCGGGCTCGAGCGATCCCGACGGCGACCCCCTGACCTACACGTGGGACGTCAACGGCGACGGCACCTACGGCGACGCGACCGGCGTCTCGCCCACGCTGACCGGGGCGCAGCTCGGGACGCTCGGCATCAACGACGGCCCGACCACGCGCAACGTCACGGTCCGCGTGTCCGACGCGACCCACCCGGCGGTGCAGTCACCCGTCGCGACACTGACGATCAACAACGTCGCGCCGACGGCGACGGCGAACGTGCCGGCCAACGCCGACGAGGGCTCGCAGCTGACGATCTCGCTCAGCGGCGGGACCGACGCGTCGCCGGTCGACGCCGCCTCGCTGCACTACGCGTTCGACACCGACGGCGACGGCACCTACGACGTCGGCGACGGCACCTACGCCGGCAGCCCGGCCACCGCGACGACGACGTTCAGCCGGCCCGACGGACCCGCGACCCTGCAGATCGGACTGCGCGTGATCGACAAGGACGGCGGCTTCACGGCGGTCACGCGCACGCTCACCGTCGCCAACGCCGCGCCCAGTGCGACGCTCGGCAACGACGGCCCGGTGGTCGAGGGCTCGCCGGCGCACGTCGCGTTCAGCGGCGCGAGCGATCCGTCGACGGACGACACGGCGGCCGGCTTCCACTACGCGTTCGACCTCAATGACGACGGCACCTACGACATCGGCGACGGCACCTACGCGAACAGCCCGACGAGCTCGTCGGCGCCGCTGCCGACCGCCGACGACGGGGTGATCACCGTGGCCGCGGCGATCATCGACCGCGACGGCGGGATCACGCGCAGGACGACCGACGTGACGGTCAACAACGCCGCGCCGACCGCGTCCATCGACGCGCCTTCACCCACCGTGGCGGGGGCCGCGCTCGAGTTCACGCTCGGCGCCAGCGACCCGTCGCCCGTGGACGCGAGCGACGTGTTCACGTACGAGGTCGACTGGGGCGACGGCCTCAAGCAGACCGTCACGGGGCCGAACAGCGCCACGGCCTCGCACACGTACCCGGCATCGGGCGCGTACACGATCTCGGTCGTCGCGATCGACAAGGACGGCGGCCGCAGCGACACTTTCAAGCGTGACGTCGCGATCGCGGCGCTCCCGCAGGCGCCCGCGCCGCAGTCGCAGCCGGTCGCGCCCGCCGCGGAGATCGCGCGCATCTCGAGCCTCAGCGTGCGGCCGCGGTGCGTGCGCAGCGCGACGGTCGGGGCTGCCCGCGCGGTGACGCTCCGCTACCGCCTCAACGTCGGCGCCGCGGTGCGCGTCGCGATCCAGCGCCGCAACGGCAGCAACTGGCGCAACTGCCCGCCGGCACACGGCGTCAAGAAGCCCACCCACAAGCCCGGGCCGGTGACCTACAGCCCCGTGACCGACAAGCAGGTCTCCACGCGCGCGGGCAGCAACTCCCTGGTCGTCGCCAGCACGAGGGCGCGCGCCTATGCGCTGCCGATCGCGCTGCTGACCAAGGGCAGGAAGCTGCGTCCGGGCACGTACCTGGTGACGCTGACGACGCTCGATGGCAACGGCCGCGCCCAGGCATCGGCCAAGGTCAAGTTCTGGGTGTTGCGGGGGTGACCTGAGGGTGCGTATCTGAGGCGGGGTGAGGGCGGTCATCCCTGGGTGTTCTTGACCCGCGTGAACGCACCGGCGTAGGTTCGCCCAATGGCCCTCCAGCAGCAGCCCTCCACCGCGACCGCGACGGTCGCCCCGACCGCGGCGGAGCGCCGCCTGCGCGCCCTGCTGCGCGCACTCGCGGGCGTGCTGTTCGCGGCCGCGATCGTGTACGCGATCGGCCCGTTCGTCGGCGACTTCTTCCGCGAGCCGCCGTTCGTGGGCAACTCGGTCGTGAAGGTCACGGTGCTCGGCCTCGCATGCCTGTACGCCGCCGGCGACGTCCGCCGCCGGCGCCCGCTGGTCGCGATCGTGATCGCCGCCCACCTGGTCTCGATCGCGGCGATGGCGTCGATGCTGGCCTTCGCGGACACGTCAGCGCAGGTGAACCTCTTCGGCCAGACGAGCGTCGCGACCGCGCTGTGGATCGGGGTCGGCTTCGACGCGCTGATCACCGCGGCGCTCGCCGGGTTCTTCATCGCCGCCCGCGGGCCGAAGGTCGCGTTCGCTCCGGACGGCGGCGCCGGCGTGCTGCTGTACCCGCTCGCCGTGCTGCTGGGGCTCGGCGCGATCGCCTACGAGCTCATGCCGTTCATCGACACGACCAAGCAGTTCGCGCTCCAGCTGCCGTTCGTCACCAACTCGGTCGTGAAGACGTTCGCGCTCGCCGCGCTGTGCGTCTACGCCGCGCGGCGCGAGCTCGCGCTCGCCGGCCCGATCGTCGCCGTGCACGTGATCTCGGTCCTGGTCAGCGCGCTCTACCTGATCTTCCTCGACACGAGCTACTCGCTGCCGCTGCTCGGCGGCGACGTGAGCATGACCACGACGCTGTGGATCGCAATCGCGCTCGACGGCGCGATCGCCGTCGCGGTCGCGCTCGTCTCGCTCGGCGCCTGGCGGACCCGCTACGGCCTGAAGTTCCTGCAGCCGATCGAGTACCGCTCGATCACCGCCTGCGCCGAGGTCCTGGTGGCCGGTCGAACGGAGGAGCTGAGCGCCGAGGAGGTCGCCGCCAACGTCGAGAAGTACCTCTCGAAGATCCGCGCGCACCGGCGCTGGCTGTATCGCGTCGTGCTGTTCGGGATCGAGCTGACGCCGCTGCTGACGCTGCGCCCGCCGCTGTCGATCCTCGAGCCCGGCGACCGGCGCGACTTCCTCGTCAAGCACTTCGAGCACCCGCCGGCCTGGCCGCCGTTCCTCAAGCACGCGATCATGATCATGATCCGCATCTGCCAGCAGCTGAGCTTCGCGGGCTACTACAACGACCCGCGCGCCTGGCCTTCGATCGGATACACGCCGTTCTCCGCGCGCCCGCGCGAGCAGCCGATCCCGGACCCCGGGCCGCACCCGCTGCACGTGATCCGCAACGCGGACCTCGGCGTCACCGAGCTGGACGCCGACGTCTGCATCATCGGCAGCGGCGCGGCCGGCGGCATCCTGGCCTATGAGCTCGCGAAGGCCGGCCGCAGCGTGCTGATCCTCGAGCGCGGCGCCTACGTCGAGCCGCGCGAGTTCAACGAGGACGAGGTCGGGATGATCGGCCGGCTGTACGCCGACGGCGTGATGCAGCAGACCGAGGACTGGCGCTTCACGGTGCTGCAGGGCAGCTGCGTCGGCGGCTCCACGACCGTCAACAACGCCGTCTGCTTCCGGCCGCCGGAGGCCGTCGTCGACGCCTGGGAGGGCGTCGACGACGCCGCGCTCTACGAGAGCGTCGGCGCGGTCGAGGACTTCCTGCGCGTCGCGCGCCAGCCGGCGCCGCCGCTCAACCCGTCGGGCGTCGAGTACGCGACGGCCGCGAGCGGCCGCAGCGAGCTCAAGGAAGTCGACATCGTGCGCGCGAACATCGACGGCTGCCTCGGCTGCGGCTACTGCAACATCGGCTGCAAGTGGGGCCACAAGCTCTCGATGCTCGAGACCGCCCTGCCGTGGGCGCAGCGCGACTTCCCGGGCAAGGTGAAGATCCTCTCCGACTGCGAGGTCGAGCGGCTGATCACCCGCAGCGGGGAGCCCAAGCGCGTCGAGGCGCTGCGCGCCAAGCTGGCCGACAACCGCACCGTGACCGTGCGCGCGCAGACGTACGTGCTGTCCGCGGGCGCCGTCGGCTCCAGCTACGTGCTGCTGCAGAGCGGCGTCGGCGGCGTGCCGGTCGGCAAGGGCTTCAGCTGCAACATGGGAGCGCCGCTGACCGCCGAGTTCGACAGCCCGCAGCACGCGTACGCCGGCCTCCAGATCTCCCATTTCGGCCTGCCCAAGGAGCCCGGCTACGCGTTCGAGACGTGGTTCAACCCGCCGGTCTCGCAGGCGCTCAACATGCCCGGCTGGTTCGAGGACCACTTCAACAACATGCGCCGCTACGACCACCTGATGGCGGTCGGGGTGATCGTCGGGACCGGCAGCTACGGCTCGATCTCCAAGGCGCTGACCGGCGGCCCGGGGATCAATTTCACGCCCAGCGAGCGCGATCTGAAGACGATGCTGCGCGGGCTCACCCTGCTCGGGGAGATCCTCTTCGAGGCGGGCGCCAAGCGCGTGATGCTCAACGCCTGGGACTACGTCGAGCTGTCCTCCGCGGACGAGCTCGGCAAGCTCGCGCCGGTCGTGATGAACGGCGACAACGTCACGCTCGGCACCGGGCATCCGCAGGGCGGCAACCCGATCGGGCTGAACCCGAAGACGTCGGTCGTCGACCCCGACTTCAAGGTCCACGGCTACGACAACCTGCACGTCTGCGACGCGAGCGTGTTCCCGACGTCGCTGACCGTCAATCCGCAGCTGACGGTGATGGGGCTCGCCCACTACGCCGCCAAGCGGATTACCTGAGCATGTACGAGATCACGCCGCTGCGCGTCCTCGGCGTGCTGGCGTTCTACGCCGCCCTGTTCGTGATCATCCGCCTCTCGCGCGAGCGGATCGAGCCGTTCGAGCGCAAGACGTTCGTGGCCGTCGGCCTCGTCTGGGCGGTGTCCGTCTTCCCCGCGAACTACCTGCTCTACAAGGCCGGGGCGATGAGCTTCCTGCCGTGGGTGAACAACTTCATGCACAGCTTCCTGTGGATCGGGTTCTGCCTGAGCTGGCTCTATCTGGGAGTTCGGGAGAACCAGCCGATGGTGCTCCAGATCGTGCTCTTCACCACGTTCTCGCTGATCGTCAAGTACGCCGAGCAGAAGCTCTTCGGCACCTGGGATCACGACAACTTCTTCGGGATCGGCGGCAACGGTGCGTACGTGATGGGCTGGTCGCTGGCGGACGGGACCTACCCGGTCCTGACCCTCTTCGGCCTGCGCCTGGCGGCGCGCTTCATCCCGGGGCTGGCGGTGATCTGAGGGGCCGGCCTAGAGAACGCCCCATCAGCGGACACGCCGGGTTGGCGCTCCCGGCCGCTTGAACGGCAACGGCGCAGGTGAGGGAGACGGGAGAAAGTTGCGGTGACTGTAAATCGATCATTGCCTCGGGCTCCGAGCGAGGGGGGTGCGTCACGTTTGCGTCCTGTGAGGACACTTTTGTGCAGCACCCCCTCCCTCCATGAGCGAATGCATGATCGATCGTGCGCGCATTCGGCCCGCGGACGATCGTTTCCGATCGGTCCCCGCCACCCTCACCCGCGCAGTTGCCGTTCAAACGGCCGGCGCCCGGCACGCGGCGCGTCCGCTGATGGGGCGCCGGCCGCCGGCACCAAAGCACGGCGCGTCCGCTGATGGGGCCCGGCCGCCGGCACTCAAGAGCCGCCTACCGAGCCACCTCGCGCTCGGACGCGGGCGCCAGGTACGTCCGCTGCGCTTCCCGCGCGCCCTCGTACTCGGCCCGCGCGGCCTGCACGCCCGCGTCCTCGGAGACCTCGGCGACCGGGACGTCCCACCAGCCCTCATAGCTCGGGACGCCTGCGTAGCGGTCGACCTCGACGTGGATGACCACGGGCCCGGCGGCGTCGCGTGACGCGGCCAGCGCCTCGCGCACGTCGGCGGCCGTGGCGGCGCGGATCACGCGCGCGCCGAGGCTCTCGGCGTTCGCCGCGAGGTCGACCGGCAGCGGCGGCGGGAGCGGCTCGCCGTCGAGCGGGAGCCCCGCGCGGTAGTGGGTCCCGAACCCGGCGCCGCCGAGCGAGCGCGAGAGCGCGCCGATCGACGCGTAGCCGTGGTTGTCGACGAGGACGATCGTCAGCGCCACGCCCTCGGCGACCGCGGTCGTGAGGTCGCCGGGGAGCATCAGGTAGGAGCCGTCGCCGACCAGAACGAAGACGTCGCGCTCGGGCGCGGCGAGCTTGATGCCCATGCCGCCGGGGATCTCGTAGCCCATGGTCGAGTAGCCGTACTCGACGTGGTAGCCCTTGCCCTCCGGGTCGCGGGCGCGCCAGAGCTTGTGCAGGTCGCCTGGCATCGAGCCCGCGGCGCAGACGACGACCCCGGTCTCCCCCGCCGCGTCGTTGACCGCCGCGATCACCGACGCCTGGGTGGTCGGCTCGCCCTTCGGCGCCGGCGCAGTGACGCGCGCGACCTCGCGCGCCCACGCCTCCGCCTCGGAGGCGGCGCGCGCCGTCCACCCCGGCTCGGCATGGTGGCCTTCGAGCGCCTCGCGCAGCTGCTCGAGCGCGATGCGCGCGTCGGCCTCGAGCGCCAGGCCGCTGTGCTTGGCAGCGTCCAGCGCGGCGACGTTGACGTTGACGAAGCGCACGCCGGGATCCTGGAACGCGGACTTCGACGCGGTGGTGAAGTCCTGGTAGCGCGTGCCGATCCCGATCACCAGGTCGGCCTCGCGCGCGAGTCGGTTGGCCGCCGAGGTGCCGGTCGCCCCGACGGCGCCGAGCGAGAGCGGGTGGTCAGAGACCAGCGCGCCGCGGCCGGCCTGCGTCTCGCACACCGGGATCCCCAGCGCCTCCGCGAACGCGCGCAGCTCGGCCGTCGCCTCGCTGTAGATGACGCCGCCGCCGGCCACGATCAGCGGCCGCCGGGCCGCGCGGATCATTTCGGCCGCGCGCGCGAGCGCCTCGGGCGCGGGCGGGCGCCGGTAGATCGTCCACACGCGCGGCTCGAGGAATTCCTGCGGCACCGAGAACCCCTCGGTCTGGACGTCCTCGGGCAGCGCCAGCGTCACCGCGCCGGTCTCGGCCGGATCGGTCAGCACGCGCATCGCCTGCAGCGCCGCGTCGATCAGCTGCTCGGGCCGCTCGACGCGCGTGAAGAAGCGCGACACCGGGCGCAGGCAGTCGTTGACCGAGACGCCGGCGTCGTGCGGGAGCTCGAGCTGCTGCAGCACCGGGTGCGGGCCTCGGGTCGCGAACGTGTCGCCGGGGAGCAGCAGCACGGGCAGGCGGTTGATGGTCGCGAGCGCGGCGCCGGTGACCATGTTCGTGGCGCCCGGGCCGATCGAGGACGTGACCGCCCACGTGCCGAGCCGGTTGCGCTGGCGCGCGTAGCCCGACGCCACGTGCACCATCGCCTGCTCGTTGCGGGCGGGGACGTAGCGCAGGAGGTCGGCGTGCTGCTTGAGCGCCTGGCCGAGCCCGGCCACATTGCCGTGGCCGAAGATGCCAAGGCAGCCGGCGAAGAAGCGCGAGCGCTCGCCGTCGCGCTCGACCTCCTGGGCCGCGAGGAAGCGGATCAGGGCTTGAGCGACGGTCAGGCGGGTCATAGCGCGATCTCCAAAGCTCGGACGTGCTCCCCGTAGGGGCCGTGGATGGTCTGGTCGAAGTCGATCACCGAGCCGGTGACCATTTGCGCCGCGTCACTGAGCAGGTAGGTGACCATCGGCGCGATGTCGCCGGGGCGCAGCAGGCGGCCGAGCGGGCGGCTCGCGTCCGCCTCCTCGAGCCAGTCGCCGGCCCGGCCGGCGCCGGTCTGCACCTCGTGCTCGCCCTCCGTCGCCGTCCAGCCGATGTTCAGCCCGTTGACGCGGATCCGGTCGGGCTGCAGCGAGTAGCCGGCGTTGCGGGTGAACGTGGCCAGCGCGCCCTTGGACGCCGCATACGCGGTCAGGACCGGCTCGCCGCCGTGGCTGGCCATGGTGATGATGTTGACGATGCTGCCGCCGCGGCCCTCGCGGCGCATCAGCCGGGCCGCGTGCTTGGTCAGCAGGAACGGGGCGCGCGCGTTGACCGCGAACAGGCGGTCCCACAGCTCGACGCTCGTGTCGTCGATCGTGCCGCGCGTACTCAGGCCGGCGGCGTTGACGACCCCGTCGAGGCGGCCGTAGGCGGCGTCGGCGGCGCCGGCGATGGCCGGCGGCGCGGCAGGATCGGCGAGGTCGGCGCGGACGAACAGCGCGCCGAGCTCGGTGGCCGCGTCGGCGCCGCGGCGCTCGTCGCGGCCGCAGAGGACCAGGCCGGCGGCGCCGAGCGCGGCGGCGCGGCGGGCGATCTCCAGCCCGAGGCCCTGCGTCGCGCCGGTGACGGCGATCACCTTGCCGTCGAGGCGCAGGTCGGCGAACGGATCAGCCATCGATCTCCTCGATTCTCACCGGGCGGCCTTCGCGCAGCGACTTCCACGCGGCCATGCCGATGACCAGCGGCGCGCGCGCGTCGGGACCGCTGACCGGCGGCGTGATGCCGGCGGCGACCGCCTCCACGAACGCCTCCCACTCGCGCAGGTAGCTCGGGATGTAGCGCTCGAGGAAGAAGTACGGCAGCGTGGCCGCGCGCGTGCCGGCCGCCGTGCGGACGAGCGCCGTGTTGGCGAGCGGGTTCTCCGACGCCGCCATGCCGGCCGAGCCGAACACCTCGACGCGCTGGTCATAGCCGTAGAGCGCCTGGCGCGAGTTGTCGATCGTGGTCAGGCAGCCGTTGGCGTGCTCGAGCACGACGACCGCCGTGTCGACGTCGCCGGCGGCGCCGATCTCCGGATCGATGCGCACGCCGCCGCGCGCATAGACCTCCACGACCTCGCTGCCCGTCACGAAGCGGGCCATGTCGAAGTCGTGGATCGTCATGTCGAGGAAGATGCCGCCCGACGTGCGGATGTAGTCGACCGGCGGCGGCGCCGGGTCGCGGCTGGTGATCCGCGCGAGCTGCGGCTCGCCGACCTCGCCCGCCGCGACCGCCGCGGCGACCGCGGCGTGCGCGGGGTCGAAGCGGCGGTTGAAGCCGATCTGGAGCGGGACGCCGGCCTCCTGGACCGCCGCCAGCGCGCGATCGACCTCCACGAGGTCCAGCGACACCGGCTTCTCGCAGAAGATCGCCTTCCCGGCCTCCGCCGCCGCGACGATCAGGTCGGCGTGCGTGTCGGTCGACGTGCAGATCGCCACCGCGTCGACGTCGGCGGAGCCCAGCAGCTCCTCCACGTCGGCCGCCGCGGCCACGCCGAGCGTGCCCGCCACGTCGCGCGCGCTGCCGGAGTGTGCATCGTGCACCAGCGTGACCGCCGCGCCGGGGATCCGGCGGGCGAGCAGGTCGGCATGCATGCGGCCGATCCGGCCGACGCCGATCACCCCCATGCGCACCACGGTCGTCGCGACGTCCATCAGGCCTCCCGCAGCGGTTCGACGCGCTCCCAGCGGCCGGTCTGGGCGGAGCGCAGCAGCGCCGCCTGCACTCCGACCCACTCCAGCGCCTCGGCGAAGCCGGGCACGTGCGCGCGCCCCTCGGCGACCGAGCGGCAGAACTCGAAGTCCTCGATCACCACGAGGTCCTCGAAGCCGATGCCGTTCGCGCTGCCCGGCACGAAGTGCCCGTGGTAGGGGAAGCGGTCGCCGCCGAACACCGTCCGGTAGCCGGTGTGCGGCTCGTCCTCGACCAGATAGACCTGCAGCTCGTTGAGCTTCTCGAGGTTCCAGCCGAGCGCGCCCTTGGTGCCGTAGACCTCGAACGCCATCTGCGACTCCGGCCCGACCATCGAGCGGCTGGCCTCGAACGTGCCGCGCGCGCCGTTGGCGAACTCGCACAGCATCCCGGCGTAGTCCTCGTTGGTGACCTTGCCGGTCGGGTCGCCCTCGTGGCCGCGTCCGTAGTGGGTCCCGCCTACGCCCGGCAGCGGGCGCTCGCGGATGAACGTCTCCGTCGTGCCGGTCACGCGCGCGACCGGCCCGAGCAGCATGTGCGCGAGGTCGACGGAGTGGCTCATCAGGTCGGTCGTGACGCCGTAGCCGGCCTGGTCGACCAGGAACCGCCACGACAGCACGCCCAGCGGGTCGCTCCCGTACATCGAGAAGAAGCGCCCGCGGTAGTTGGTGATCTCGCCGAGGCGCCCGTCGGCGATCAGCTTGCGCGCGTACTGGACGAGCGGCGCCCAGCGGTAGTTGTAGCCCACTCCGGTGGTCACGCCGGCGCGGCGGGCGGCGCGCTCGGCCCGCACGGTCTGCTCCGGGGTGCCGCCGACCGGCTTCTCGCAGAACACGTGCTTGCCGGCCTGCGCCGCCGCCTCGACCAGCTCGACGTGAAGCATGTTCGGCGCGGCGACGTAGACGACGTCGACCGCCGGATCGTCGATGACCGCCCGCCAGTCCGCGGCGGCGCGGGCGAACCCGAACGAGCGCACCGCGTCGTCGCGGCGCTCGGCCACGGTGTCGCCGCAGACCACCAGCTCGGTGTCGAACTCGCGCTCTGCGAACAGCGTCGGGATGCGCAGGAGCGAGCGGCTGTGGGCCTGCCCCAGCCAGCCGAAGCCGATCACCCCGACGCCGATGCGCCGGCGGGCGCGGCCGGTCGTGACCGGCGCGCCCGCGATCTCCATGGCGCTCATAGGTCGACCTCGCGCGGGAGAATCGCCCCCGGCTCGGGGCTCTCCGGCGCTCCGAGGGATTCCCTGTCGGCACGGGCGATTGCTCCCAGCGAAACGAGCCCGCAGGGCGAGGCTTCGCCGCTCATCAGAGCTCGCGCTTCAGCTCGTGCTCGAGCGCGTCGAGCTCGGCGCCGCCGGACATCTGCTTGACCAGCTCGTCGCGCGAGATCTCGCTCTTGCGCCAGTCGCCCATCAGCCGGCCGCGGTTGAGGATCACGAACCGGTCGCCGACCGGGTACGCATGGTGCGGGTTGTGGGTGATGAAGATCACGCCGAGCCCGCGGTCGCGCGCCTGGGCGACGTAGCGCAGCACCACGCCCGACTGCTTGACGCCGAGCGCCGACGTGGGCTCGTCGAGGATCAGCACCTTCGCGCCGAAGTAGACGGCGCGGGCGATCGCCACCGCCTGGCGCTCGCCGCCGGACAGCGTGCCGACCGGCTGGTCGGGGTCGCGCACGTCGATGCCCATCTTGCGCAGCTCGGAGACCATCGTCTCCTGCGCGAAGCGCACATCGAGGCGCCGGAACGGACCGCTTCCCTTCGTCGGCTCTGAGCCGAGGAAGAAGTTGCGCCAGATCGACATCAGCGGCACCGTCGCGAGGTCCTGATAGACGGTCGCGATGCCGCGCTCCTTCGCCTCGCGCGGGCTGCTGAAGTGCGTCTCGGCGCCCTCCACCAGCAGCTCGCCCTCGTCGTGCCGGTGCACGCCCGAGAGGATCTTGATGAACGTCGACTTGCCGGCGCCGTTGTCCCCGAGCACGCACGTCACCTCGTGCGCGCCCACGCCGACGCTGACGTCCTTGAGCGCATTGACGTTGCCGAAGAACTTCGAGACGTGGCGCACCTCGAGCAGCGGCGTCTCCTTGACTGCCGTGGCGGTCATCGCCGAGCCCCCTCCGCTCGCTTGCGGATGTAGTTGTTGACCAGGACCGCGACCAGCAGGATCACGCCGAGGAACAGGAAGCGCCAGTCGGTGTTCCAGCCCGAGAACTGGATCCCGATGAACGCCATGCCGATGATCGTCGCGCCGAGCGAGGCGCCGATGGCCGAGCCGTAGCCGCCGGTCAGCACGCAGCCGCCGACGACCGCGGCGATGATGAACTGGAACTCCGCGCCGACCCCCTGGCCCGCCTGCGTGCTCGCGAGCCGCAGGGCGATCATGATCCCGGTCAACGCCGAGACGAACGACGTCATCACGAACAGCAGGACCTTGACCTGCGTGACGGGGACGCCGACGTTGCGCGCCGCGTTGGCGTCGCCGCCGACGCCGAAGATCCAGTTCCCGACCCGCGTGCGGGTGAGCGACCAGGTCGCCAGCACCGTCACCAGGATCCACCACAGCACGGTGACCTGGAAGTCGTGCGGCGACCAGAAGTGCCCGCCGAAGATCTTGTAGGCGCTGTCATAGCCCGACGCCGTGTCGAGCCCGCTCACCGAGACCTGGTTGGTGATCGCCTTGGTCACGCCGAGGTTGACGCCCTGCAGGATGAAGAACGTCGCCAGCGTCACGATGAAGCTCGGCAGCTTGGTCCTCATCACCACGTAGCCGTTCGTGAACCCGACGGCGATCGCCGCGAGCAGCGTGAGCACGATCGCGATCCAGATGTTCATCCCGACCTCGGTCGCCAGGATGCCGAGCATCAGGCCCGCCGAGCCGGTGATCACGCCGGCCGACAGGTCGAACTCGCCGCCGATCATCAGCAGCGCAACGGCCACCGCCGGGATGCCGATCGTCGACGCGACGTCGGTCCAGTTCGCGATCCCGTCGAGCTGAAGGAACAGCGCGTTCTGCGACCAGAAGAAGATCGCCACCACGACCGCCGCCAGCAGCGCGCCGATCTCCGGGCGCCGGAGTATTCGCGACGCCAGGCTGATGTTCGCCAGCCGCTCGTCGGCGACCGGCACCGCCGGCGGCGCTGCCGCCGGCGATGAGGGCTCCGTCTTGCTCATTGCCGTCTAGCGGGTGCCCTGCTCGGCGAGCTTGGCGACCGTCTCCGCGTTGGCCTTGTCGACGAAGCCCGGGCCCGTGAGGACCGGCAGGCCGCCGCCGACGGTGTTGGCGTTGGTCTTGAAGAGCTTCAGGAACACGATCGGCAGATAGCCCTGCAGGTACTGCTGCTGATCGACGGCGAACTCGATGGTGCCGGCCTGGATGTCCTTGATCACGTCGGGGCTGAGGTCGAACGTCGCCAGCTTCGCGCTCGAGCTCGCGCCCTTGATCGCGGTCTTGGCGGCCTCGCCGATGTCCGGATTGAGCGTGATCACGGCGTCGTAGGACTTGTCCGCCTGCAGCTTGGACTTGATCTCGGTCTGCGTCGTGGCGACGTCCGCGGTGCCCTTGACCTGCAGGTCGGTCACGTTGGCGCCGAAGCCCTGCTTGACGCCGGCGCAGCGCTGCTGGAGGCCGATGTTGTTCTGCTCGTGGATGACGCAGAGCACCTTCTTCGCGCCCTCGGACTTCAGCCGCTCGCCCGCCGCCTTGCCGGCGATCGCCTCGTCCTGGCCGACGTGCGTGATGGCGCCGAGCGCCTGCGACTGGTCGGCGCCGGAGTTCAGCGTGACGATCGGGATGCCGGCCGACTTCGCCTGGGCGAGCGCGCCCTTGATCGCATCCGCGTTCGGGACCGACACGGCGAGGCCGTCGACCTTCTGGGAGACGGCGGCCGAGATCAGCTGCGCCTCCTTCTGCGGGTCGTTGTTCGAGGGGCTCCAGATGAGCTTGACGCCCTCGTCCTTGGCCGCCTGCTCGGCGCCCTTCTTGACGACCGACCAGAACGAGCCCTCGTCGCTGTGCGTGACCATCGCGATCGTGAGGTTGCTGCCCTGGGTGAGGTTGACCGACTGCGAGTCGTCGCTCTTGGTGTTGCCGTTCGCATCCTTGTTGCTGTTGCCGCAGCCGGCCGCCACGAGCGCGCCGAGCGCGAGGACGACCGGGAGCAACCTGCCGACGATTGGCTTCATGAAAAGGACACCTTCTCTCTCCCCGGAGCCGGTGTGGACAGGAACTCGAGGCTGCGTGCGACATCGAGTGCCGGGCCGCCGTCCACCGGGGGCTCCGGCCCGGTGATGGCGACGTCCTGCTCGAGCACGAGCCAGCGCTCGTAGCCCGCGTCGTCGAGGAGGCGGACGACTTCGTCGATCCGCGCATCCCCGTCTCCCAGGGGCTTGAACAGGCCGTGCTGTACGGCCTCGACGAGCGACAGCCGCTGGTCGCGGACGCGTTCCGCCAGCGCCGCATCGACGTCCTTGAGATGGACATGGCCGATGCGGTCCGCGTGGTCGCGGACGAACTGCGCCGGGTCCACGCCGCCGATCAGCAGGTGGCCGGTGTCGAAGCACCACGGGACGTCGGTGTGCGCGAGCGCGTGCCCGATGTCGGACGCCGTCTCGAGCAGCGTGCCGGCGTGCGGGTGCAGCACGAGCGTGAGGCCGTCGGCGGCGGCGAGGTCCGCGAGCTCGCGCAGGTTCGCGCCGGCGCGCTTCCAGCCGTCCTCGTCGAGCGGCACGGGCGCCGACCAGGCGGGATCCTGCACCGCCGCGGCCACGAACAGCTCGCCGCCGGCCTCGGCGAGCTGGTGGGAGGCGCGGCGCGCGCTCTCGCGCGAGGGCTCGGCCTCGTGGATCACCACCGGCACGAACCCGCCGACGAGCTTGAGGCCGTAGCGGTCGAGCGTGGCGCGGACCGCGGCGCCGTCGAGCGGCAGCCAGCCGAGCGCGCCGAGCTCGGTCGCCTTCAGGCCGAGCGCGGCCATCTCGGACAGGACGCGCTCGGGCGAGAGCTGCACTCCCCACCCGGGCACCTCGCAGACGCCCCAGGAGATGGGCGCGCCGGCGAGCCGTGTGGCTCGCTCGGGACCGTGACTCACTGCTCTGCTCACTCTCCTCGAGGCGCTCCTTTTTAGAGCGCTCCAACGACGGTCTCGGGCACGTTATCGATTGGAGCGCTCTAAGGCAAGTCTTTCGTTAGAGCGCTCTAAATGGCAGAATCCCCGCGATGGCCCGCACCGGCTACGTGACGATGGACGACGTGGCCCGCGAGGCCGGCGTCTCCCGCGCGCTGGTGTCGCTCGTCATGCGCCGCAGCGAGAAGGTCAGCCCGAAGCGGCGCGAGCTCGTGCTGGCCGCCGCCGGCCGGCTCGGCTACCGCCCGAACGCGATCGCCCGCCACCTCGCCAGCCACACGACGCAGACCGCCGGGATTCTCCTCAACGATCTCCACAACCCGTTCTTCGCGGAGATCGCGAACGGCATCGAGGAGTACGCGTCCGAGCTCGGCTACCGGCTGCTGATCATCACCGGCGGCCGCCGCCAGCAGCGCGAGCGCGCGATGCTCGAGGCGCTGCTCGAGTACCGCACGGACGGCCTGATCCTGGTGTCGCCGCGCCTGACCGGTCCGGAGATCGCGGCCGAGGTCGGGACGCTGCCCTGCGTCGTGATCGGGCGCCGCGTCCTCAGCGCGCGAGTCGATTCGGTGATGACCAACGAGGCGGTCGGCGCGCATCAGGCGATCGAGCACCTCGTCGCGCTCGGGCACCAGCGGATCGTGCACGTCGACGGCGGCCAGGGCGCCGGCGCGGCGCCGCGGCGGTCAGGCTACCTGCGCGCGATGGCCGACGCGGGGCTCGAGAAGGTCGCGCGCATCGTGCACGGTGAGTTCACCGAGGACGCCGGGATAGCCGCGGCGGCGGCACTGCTGGGCGAAGGGGACCTGCCCACCGCCGTGTTCGCGGCCAACGACCTCGTCGCGCTCGGGCTGATCGACCGGCTCGAGCAGGACGGCGTGCGGATCCCCGAGGACGTCTCAGTCGTCGGCTTCGACAACACGTTCGTGGCCGCGCTGAACCACATCCGGCTGACCACGGTCAACCAGCCGCGGCAGGAGATGGGCCGCGAGGCGCTCGCGCTGCTGCTCGAGCGGGTCGGCGGCCGGACCCAGCGCACGGTGCGGCTGCACGAGCCGGCGCTCGTCGTGCGCTCCACGACGGCGCCGCCGCGATGACCGCGCGCGCGGCCGCTCGCGGCGCGGCGGTCGCGGCCGTCGTCGCCGTCGCCGGGTGCGGCGGCGGCTCCGCGGCGGCTCCCGCCGTCTACGAGGTGCGCGTCCCGACGCACGGCTCCGGCCGCGACGCGACCGCGTTCGCCGTCGGCGGCGGGCGGGCGGTCACCGTCGCGCACGTCCTGCGCGCCGGGCATCCGGTGTTCGTCGGCGGCCGGCGGGCGCGCGTGCTGCGCGTCGACCGGCGGCTGGACGTCGCGCTGCTCGCGGTCGACGGGATGCGCGCCCCGGCGGCGGGCCGCGGCCCGGCCCGGGCCGGCGAGCCGGCAAGCGTGCGCGTCGTGCGCACCGGCGGCCCCGGCTCGGTCCGCGCGACCGTCCGCCGCACGATCACCGCGCGCATCGGCGGTCGGGGGCGGCCGGCGCTCGAGCTCGCGGCCGCCGTGATGCCGGGCGACTCCGGCGCGCCGGTCGTCGACGCCGACGGCCGCGTGGTCGGCCTCGTGTTCGCGCAGGCGTCCGATGCCGCGGCGCTCGCCTACGCGCTCGACGCCCGGGCGCTCGGCCCGATCCTCGGCCCCTGACGCGTCTGTGACACGCTTCAGGCGTGCCGTGGCTTCCCGAGCTGTTCTCGGCCCCCGTGCTCGAGCGCTTCCTCAGCGACGCCCGGCGCGACGCGCGCGAGGCGATCCCATACTTCGAGGGACTGCTGTCCGGCGAGATGGACGCGCTCGTCGGATCGTTCGCCGGCGAGCCGGAGCTCCACCACCCTTCCCGCGGGCGTATCAAGGGGCAGCGCGCGTTCGAGCGCTGGGTCGGTGAGCACAACGCCTGGATGGCCGAGCGCAACGCGACGATCGACAACGTGGAGCGGATCATCACCCCGCGCCGCGGGGTCGAGGAGGCGGTGTTGCACCTCGACGGCGAGGACGGGCGCTTCGGGCTGCCGGTGGCGATCGCCGCCGACCGCGACAAGGACGCCCGCATCATCGAGCTGCGCGTCTACTTCAGCAGCTGGCCGCTGACCGGCGGCCATGCGATCCGCCCGCCGCTGCTGCAGCCCGATCCGGACCTCGCCGAGCCCGGCGTGGTCGGCGAGTACCAGCGTGCGCTCGCCGCCGGCGACGCGGACGCCGTCGTCGCCGCGTTCGAGCCGGATGCGTACGTCCGTGAGCCCTCGGGCGGCGAGTACGTCCACCGCGGGCAGGAGCACCTGCGAACGCTGTTCGATCGCTTCTTCTCCAATGGTGGCGGCATCGACCTCGAGCACTGCGCGGTCACCGACGACAGGCGCGCGTGCGCGCTCGAGTACAACGTCGTCGGCTGGGGGCGGACCGCAATGCCGCCTGAGGCGGGCCTCGCCGTCTACGTGCGCGGCGAGTCCGGCAAGCTCGCCGCCGCCCGGATCTACGACGACGCGGACCCGCCGCTCGCCGCTATTCCGGCGGGAGCGGGAGCCCGCGGCGCGAGCCCTCCTCGATGAACGCGGCGAGCGGCGAGGCGCCCGCGGCGCCGGTCGGCACGCGCACCGACAGCGCGGCGTAGAGCGAGGCCCAGCGCAGGGCGTCCTCGATCGCCAGCCCCGCGGCCACGCCCCACACCCAGGCGGCGACGAAGAGGTCGTTGGTGCCGGTCGGGTCGACCGCCGCGCCGACCGGGTAGCCCTCGACGTCGACGCGGCGACCCTCGATGACGGCGACGGCCCCGCGCTCGCCCACGCCGACGACGGCGACCGGCACCGTGCGGCCCAGCGCCTCGGCGGCTGCCTCGGGGGTGTCGGCGCCGGTCAGCACCATGCTCTCGCGGCTCTCTATCAGCAGGCCGCCCGCGCGCTCGAGGTCGCGCGGCAGGCGGCCCGCGAACGCGCGCGCGTCGTCGTCGCCGACGCTCACGTACGCGCGCGCCCCCTCGGGCACGACGTCGAGCTGGCTGAGCCCGGTGACCACCGCGCTCGGCGCCAGCGCGGCGACGTCGGCCGCCCGCGCGCGGGCGCCCGGGTCGTAAGTGACCATCGCGCGCTGGCCGTCCAGCGGCAGCACCATCGTGACCGGAGTGCGCGTGCACGGGGTGCCGACGATCTGCACGCCTTCCGCCTCGAGCTCCTCGCGGATCATGTCGCCGGCGGGATCGGGCGCGATCGGCGCGGCGAGCGCGACGCTCAGCCCGAGCCGGGCGGCGCCGATCGCGGTGATCGCGCCGCCGCCGGGCGAGCGCACCAGATCGCCCGCGAAGCGCTCCTCGCCGAGCCGGGGAAGCGCCTCGAGGCCGACGAAGGTCATGTCCATGAATGCGGGCACGGCAATGACCACGTCGACGCTCATGGACTCACGTCTATCAGGTTCAGCGGCGATTCAGCATTGCCATGCGGTCCTTCAGCGTGCCGAGGCGTTGCACCGGCTCGGCGCTGTACACGAAGCGGACGTGCCGCGCGGCCACTTCGGCGCCCCAGCCGGTCATGCCCGTGGCCGCGACGCCGGCGTCCTCGAGCAGCATCCGCGACGCCTCGGGCGGGGTGAGACCGAGCTCGGCGACGTCGAGCAGCAGCGACCAGCCGCCGCCGGGGCGGATCAGCGGCAGCTCGGGCAGCGCCTCCAGGATCGCGTCGCGGCGGCGCTGCAGCTCGGCCGTGCACTCGGCGACGTGCTCCTGCGGGCCGAGCAGGACGGCCTCGGCCGCCCGGCGGGCGACCGAGACGGTGCCGGTCGTGTTGTAGACGTGAACCCAGCCGGCGTTCGAGACGACCTCGCGCGGCCCGGCGATCCAGCCCACGCGCCAGCCGATCATGCGGTGGGCCTTGGACATCGAGCCGACGATCACCGTGCGCTCGGCGAGGTCGCCGAACGCGAGCGGGCTGAGCGGCTCGCGCCCGTCGAACAGGACCGCCTCCATCGCCGCGTCGTAGATCAGGAACAGGTCGTGGCGCTCGCACAGCTCGGCCACCGCCTCCCAGTCGCCGCGGTCGAGCACGTGCCCGGAAGGCATCGACGGGCTCATCATCAGCAGCGCGACGGTCTTATCCGTGACCGCTCGCGCGAGCGCGTCGCGGTCGAGCGCCCACTCGCCCCCGTCGGCGACGAGCGGCGCGAACGCGGGGACGCCGCCGGCAAGGCGGACGCGGTTGACCAGGCCGGCGTAGATCGGGTCGACGAGCACGACCTCGTCGCCGGGATTGACGGTCGCGAGCAGGACGTCGAGCACGCCCTCGGTCCCGCCGCACGTGATCACGATCTCGGTCAGCGGGTCGTACACGCGGCCGTGGCGCTCGGCGGTGCGCCGGCTGATCGCCGCCCGCAGCCCGAGGTCGCCGGTGAACGGCAGCCACGAGTTCGAGACCGGCTCCTCGATCGCCGCGCGCGTCACGGCCGCGGCCTCGGGCGGGAGCGGAAGGTCGGTGTCGAGGTTCTCCAGCCGCAGGACGTCACGGCCCTCGGCGGCGGCCGCGACGGCGTCGATGCCGAAGCCGGCGATGGTGGCGAGCCGCTCGGCTCGGGGGAATGCGCTCATGTCGTGATCACCAGCGTCCCGGCGGCGGGCGCGCCGCCGAGCGCCTCGTAGATGTGCGGGACGGAGCCCGAGTAGCGGGCGAAGTCGCCGGGGCCGAGCTCGACCGGCGCGTCCTCAGGCCCGACGCGGACGCGGCCGGTGTGGACGTGCAGGTGCTCCTCGACCCCGAGCGGGTGCGGCTGGGCGTGGCGGGCGGCGCCGGGGCGGAACCGGATCGCGTAGATCTCGAACTGCGCCCCGCGGCTGACGAGGTTCGCGTCGAGCGCGGCGCCCTCGACGTGCGCGCCCTCCCCTGCGCGGACCACGTGCGGCCCGGGCGGCGGCGGCTCGAGCAGGTCGGCGAGCGCGACGTCGAGCGCGTCGGCAAGCGCGTAGAGCGTGTCGAGCGTCGGGTTGCCCTCCCCCGCCTCCAGCGCCGCGATCGTGTTGCGGGCGACGCCGGAGCGGCGGCTGAGCTCCAGCGCCGACATCTCGCCGCGGAGCGCTCTGAGGTTCAACCGTGCCACCGCTGCTCATTGTGATGAGCAATCGATGCTCAGTCAAGTTGCACTCGACAGGAGGAGCTCCCACCGCTTAGGATCGCCTCATCGATAGCATGCGTCGTCTCCTTTGCGGATGGTCGCTGCTCGCCGCCTCCGGCGCGGCGCTGCTGCTGGGTGACGTCCCGGCCGCATTCGCCGAGAATGAGGCCGTGACGGCGGCCGGCGCCTGCGCCGCCGGCGACGCCCTCTACGACGCGAGGCTGCTGACCCAGGCGCGAGCCAGCTATGTCACGGCGCTGCAGCTCGGCGGGTGTGCGAGCGGACAGAAGCAGATTCCGCTCATCGGCAACGATCAGAGCAAGGCCCAGATCGAATACGAGGCCGGGCTGGCGGCCCGCGCCGACGACGACGACAAGGCCGCGACAGACGCGTTCACTGCCGCGCTGGCCCTCGACGCGGGCTTCACGGCCGCTCGCCGGCAGCTTCGCGAGATGGCCTCCGAGACGGCGCCGCCTCCGAAGGACCGCTGGCAGACGCTCGGCAAGCGCGCCGACGACGCCTGGGAGGACCTCAAGGACGCGGGCAAGTTCGCGGCGGTCTACGGCGGCATCGCGGCGGTCGCGATCCTGGCGCTGCTGCTCCTCGCGCGCCTGCCGCCCATTCGCTCTGCCGGCCGCCGGTTCGGGGAGCTGGCCAAGACGCGGCCCGGCTCCTACAGCAACGGCTTCATGCGCTTCCTCGTGCTGTGGTGGTGGCGCCGGCTCTGGTACGGGATCCGCAGCGGCGCCCGCTGGCTGTTCGGCGCGTCGGTGCGGGTCGAGGCCGACGACAACGACGAGGAGCTGCGCACGACGGTCCAGGGCATGATCGGCGGGACCGCCGGGCTCGCCGACGCCGGCGTCGACGTCAGCAGCGGCCAGGCCGGCTCGGACCTCGTCGACGACCTCGCGGCCGCGCTCAAGGACGTCCCGCAGGGGAAGCTGCTCGCCGCGCTGATCCCGCTGCTGCGCACCGCGCTCCCGCGCGACGCCTACTTCGTGCGGCTCAAGCCGATCGGAGGCAAGGACGAGGCGCAAGGGATCGCGGTCACCCTCGCCGGCCGGCGCAGCATCGTCCGCGCGGCGGACACGTTGTGGGAGGCTGACTTCAACGGCGGCCACGACACGCCCGACGGCGAGCAGGCCGTGCCCGTCCTCGCGATCGCCACCGCGTCATGGGCGGACTACGCCGTGATGGGCCTGCGCAACCGGCTGGACTTCGCCCAGAGCGTTCGCGGCACGCGCGACGCTCGCAGCCATGCGCTGTTCCGGGTCGGGCTCGAGCACCAGCGCGCGGGCCGCTTCGACGTGGCCCAAACGCTGTATGCGCAGGCGCTCGACGTCGATCCCACGAACTGGCCCGCACGCTTCAACCTCGGCGTGTGCGACAACCGCCGCGGCGAGCGCCAGCAGGCGCAAGCCCGCTTCGAGACCGTCGTTGCGGCGGCCCGCGAGCCCGACCCCAGCGGCTTCAAGATGCGCAATCCGCTCTGGTACAGCGCCGTCTACAACCTCGCCGCGACGTACGTCATGTGCAGCCCCACTCTCACCGCAAAGGCGCGCGAGGAGCTGCTCCCGATGCTGAAGGAGCTCGCCGACGCCCGGTATGAGGCGAGCCTGATCGCGGGGCAGCGCAGCCAGCGCGCGGCGGCGCGCGAGGCCGCACGGGACCGGGTCCGGCTGCTCGAGCGCGTGCTCGACCCCGCGCTGGTGATGTGGTCCGACCTCGCCGGCGTGACCGCGCAACGCGCGAAGGCGGCGGTCGACGCGCCGGACGCCCTGGCGCGACTCTGCGACCTGCTCGAGGGGGCCTCGGTTCAGGAGCTGCCCGACAACGCTGCGGCGATCCTGAGCTTCGCCGCGCGCCGGTCGGTGAGCGCGCGCACGGCCTACAACCTGGCCTGCCTGTTCACGAGGCTGAACAACCACGGTTACGCGCTGCGCTATCTGCGCGATGCCGCCGAGGTGCCCGACCTCGCGACCTGGGCGCAGCTCGACCCGTCGCTCGACGCCTTGCGCCTCGACCCGGGCTTCGCGGACGCCGTCGCCGGGCGCGTGCAACCCGACTCCGGCCTCGAGCTCGCCGGGTTGCGGCCGATCGGGCCGACGAACGCGCAGCTGCTCGGAGCCCGGGGCATCGTGTCCTCGGCGCTGCTGGTCGCCCGCTGCGCGACCACGGCGGCGCGAAGCGCGCTGGCGACCGCGCTCGGCGTCTCCCCGGCGCTCGTGGAGCGGTGGGCGCGCCTTGCGGAGGTCGTGAAGGCCGCCCAGCTCAAGCCGGCCGAGGCCAATCTGCTCGACGCGTCGGCGCACGGCACGTTGAAGACGCTCAGAAGCGCGACGGCGACGCAGTTGCAGCCGTATCTGGCGGACCTGCACGCCATCGAGGCGGTCGGCCTCGCGGCACCGACTCTCGCGCAGGTCCAGGCCTGGATCGAGGCGGCGGACGAAGCCGACCCGAGCGTGCAGCCGCTCTAAGGCCGGCGTTCGCGAGCGCGCCCGGTCCGCTCACTGCAGGTAGTGCTCGACCGTGTCCGGCGCGCGCAGGGACGTCTCGTCCGGGTCCTGCCCGGCGCGGCGGCGTGCGCGCCGCTGGCGCAGCAGGTCCCAGCACTGGTCGAGCTCGACCTGCACCTGCTGCATGCGCGCGTGGCCGGCCTCGTCGAGGCCGTGCTCGGACTCCGCGTGGTGCAGGAGGTCGTGCTCCTCCTTCACCAGCGACTCGATCCGGTCGGAGATCTGCTCGTCAGCCATATGCCACCAATTCTCTCATCCGAGGGACGCGATCCGCCAGCGCCCGCCGATCTTGGTCAACTTCAGCGTGTCGCGCGACGGCTCCTCGCCGGCCGCGGACGTCGCGACGTCGGCGGTCGCCGAATCGCCGCTCACTGTGACCTGTCCGATCGTGACCTTGGGGTCCTTCACGTCCCCCAGGCCCTTCGACAGCGCGACCTCGCACGGCAGTCCGGCCTGCTGCGACCTTCTCGAGCAGCTTCGGCGCCAGCAGCTGCTTGCACAGCTTGTCGTAGTCCTTCGCCGCTGTGGCCTTGCTGAACGCGTCGACGGTCTCGCGGACCTGCTGCTCGTCCGTGGGCCCCGAGGAGCCGCAGCCGGCAAGGGCCGCACCCGCGAGCAGAGCCACAAACAGGCGGCGCACAGGCCGCAGCATAGAATGGCTCGACATGTCTGCCGCAGCCCCGATCAAGTCCTGGCTGCGCTGCTACCGCTGCTGGTCGCAGGACCTGGAGGTCCAGGTCCACTACGAGGGCATCCACCGCATCGATCCCGTGACGGGAAAGCGCGCGGATGTCGTCGATGAGCTCCAGGAGGCCGTGGTGCAGTGCTTGGATTGCATGCACGACCAGCCGCACCTGGTCTTCCACAACGACCGGATCGAGCCGGTCGAGGACCGCTGGGAGCGGATGGTCGCCGGCACGCCCTGGGTCGCCTCGTGCACGGTGACCGTCGACGCCGACTCGGTGGAGACATGCTCGGGCCCCGAGGCCGCCGACTCGCTGGCCTACGCCGCGTTCGGCGACCACGGGACGCGCGAGTTCTTCACGCACGTGCGCTTCCACAAGCACGAGGACGACCAGATCGTCGTCCACCTGCTCGTCGAGCTCTACGCACGCAACATCGAAGAGGCGACGACCGTGCTCGAGGAGGCCGCACGCGGCGGGCTGACGATCACCTCGCTGGCCGAGGAGTCACGCCCGCCCGCCTCTACCGGCGGCGACCACCCGCACTGAGCTACCGCATGCGGTGCTTGCGCTCGGCGTTGCCCCACACGTCGACCGACCAGTAGCGGACGGTCGCGCGGCGGGAGACCTTCAGCGGCTTCGTGTAGCGCCGCGGCTTGCGGTTGCCGATCTGCACGAGCGTGACGGCGACGCCCGAGGCGTCGGTGGCCTTGGCGACGAGCTTGCCGCCGCGGCGCACGAGCCTCGTGCGCGGCGCCTTGCGGTCGGCGGCGCGCGACGGCGCCGAGGACGCGCTGCAGCGCGCCCTGGGCGTTGATCGCGATGCCGGCCGGCGTGACGTCGTAGACGCGCGCGGCGCCTTCGGAGCCCTCGCCGGTGATCGGCGTCACCTGCACGGTGCCGCGTCCCGCAACGCTCACGGTGAGCGGCTTGCGGGTGGTGGTGACGAACAGCGTCTCGCCGGGCACGTGCATCACGTCGACCAGCCCGGCGGCCTCGGCCTCCGGCAGCGTCATCGGCGGCCGCCGACGCATGGGCGCGGACGCGGCTGGAGACGGCCTCGGCGTCGGTGGAGATCGCGACCGAGCGCTGGTCCTCGTCGCCGGTGACCTTGAACTCGGACGCGTCCAGCGTGCACGGCTTGTCCTTGAGCGCGCCGTTGGCCTTGCTCGGCTCCTGGCCGTCGCGGATGAACGGCGTCACCGCCTCCTCGATGCCGGAGTCCTCCATCTCGCCCATGTGCCCGATGTCGCAGAAGTTGTACGTCTTGATGCTCTGGCCGAGCTGCGGGTCGCCGGGGCGGGCCGACTGGCGCTGCGAGAACAGCGGCACCGTGCCGTCGCCGTTGATCCACGAGTACTGGACCTCGGTCGTGCCCGTGTAGGCGCGCACGTGCCCGAGCGTCGGCAGTCCCGAGCCGATGAACGTGCGGAAGTCCACGCCGTTGGTCGCCTTGAAGCCGTCGACGTGCTCGGCGTGGCCCTTCGCCGCGCGCGTGAGCAACGAGGCGTTGCCGCGGAACGCGCGCACCGCGTCGGCGACCTTGTCCATGCTCCGGGCCGGGACGTCGTCGACCTCGAGCCAGTTGCGCAGCGGCTCGGGCGCGTGCTTGAACCAGCTGTCGCTCGGGAACAGGTAGTAGGCGCCCGCGTTGGTGGCGATGAACACGCGGAACGCCGGGCCGCTCAGCAGCACGTCGGTCGGCGAGAAGTTCGGCGTCTCGTAGCCGTAGGCCATCGCGAACCACGGCTTCGCGGCGCCCCACCACGGCGAGCCGAAGTTCGCCACGCGCGCGACCTTCTTCGCGTGCTCCGGGTCGTCGATGTACCAGCGCGTGAGCAGGCCGCCGTAGGAGTGGCTGATGATCGCCACCCGGCTGACGCCGTGTCGCGCGCGGATCTCGTTGATGTACTTGTCGAGCCGCTCGATCGACGCGTCCGGCCCGAGCCGGTAGTCCCAGCCGAACTCATACGCGCGGCCCGGAGCGATCTTCGTGAGCCAGTTCCACGAGTCGCCGTGGATGTTCTTGAGCTTGACCACGTTCTTGAGCACGTGGCCGGTCGGCGCGACGTTGCGGCTGCACTCCGAGCCCTTCCAGCCGTTGGAGCCGTCGCCGCGCAGCGCCATCTCGTCGAACTTGTCGTTGTCGGTCAGCGCGCCCGGCCACAGGTCGATCGTCTTGCCGCCCTCGGTGCAGGCCAGCTCGGAGGCGCCGAAGCCGGGGACGAGGACGATCGGCGTCTTCCAGCACGCGTCCGGGTTGGTCTCCTGCAGCCCGCACGTGAGGTCGGCGTCGCCGGCCCCGAACACGAGGTCCTTGATCGCGCGGATGACCGGGTGCGGCGCCTTGTTCCAGTTGATCCACGACGTGAGGCCGTGCGAGTGGCGCAGCCGTGCGTCCTGCGCCGTGGAGGTGTCGTGCAGCAGGTCGCTGCGCGACGCCGTGACGTACAGCGTGCGGTGCTCGGCGTCCATGCCGGTCGCCGACTCGGCGGACACGATCGGGTCGGCGTCGGAGCCGATCGCCGACCAGTCGGTGCCGCCGGCGCCCTGCGGGTTGCGCGCGAGCGCCTTCAGGAACGCGCTGCCCGGCTGCAGCTCGTTGCATCCGCAGGCGTCGGCGAGCGCGCTGGAGCCGAGGTGCGGCGTACCGACCGCCACCGCATCCTCGACCTTCAGCTGAGGGTGATGCTGGAGTGCGTAGCGGAGCAGGAGCCCCGCGCCGCCCTCGGCGATCACGTCGACCGGCTTGCCGTCGTACTTCGTGGAGATCACGTCGGCGAGGTCATCGGCCATCGCGTCGAACCCGCCGGCGCTCAGCTTGCGCACGCAATCGCCGCCGCGGCCGACGGTCTCGATCCGCTCCGGCGGCCCGACCTTCTTGCCGTTGACGCTCACCGTGTACTCGCCGAGCGTCGCCGAGAGGTCGTCGAACAGCGTGCACGACGAGCGCTCCGGCCCGGCGACCAGCAGCACCGGCTTGGCCAGGTCGTCCGTGCGGGCATGGGCCGCCGGAGCGGCCCCCAGCAGGGCCGCCGCAGCGGCCACCGCGATCGCGGCGCGCCTCATCGACGGCCCCCCTTCTTCTTGGTCTTGATCGGCTTGGACTTGTGCGGCGCCAGGTTCGGGCGCCGCGTCGCCGTCACGCGCACTCGGGCGGTGCGCCCGAGCGCGTTGTCGGTGCGCAGCGCGCGGACCGCGACGCGGACCGTCGTGTCGCGCCCGGCGCCCGGGATCCGGAACGCCGTCTTGGCCGGCGAGAACGTCAGCCGGCGGCCGTCGGAGGTGGTGACGACGGCGTTGTAGCCCGCCGCCCCCGCGACGCCCTGCCAGCGCACGAGCACGCTCGTGCCCGAGCGGCGGGCGCGCAGCAGGCGCGGCGCGCCCGGCACGCGGTCCTTCGGGGCGACGTAGGACGCCACCTTGATCTCCGCGCGCGGGCGGCCGTCCTGCGTGACCACCGCGACGATGTCGCGCCGGCCGGCGCCGCCGCGGGCCGGCGTGAACGCCAGCTTCCCGCAGGACACCTTGCGGTCGTTGCCCTTCACGGCCTCCTTGCAGCGGCCGGCCTTCGCCACGCCGAGCACATGCGCCGTCTTCGGCCCGCGCTCGACGAACGTGATCGTCTGGCCGGGCTGCGGCGCGTACGCGTAGCCGAGCGTGCGCCGGTGGCCCTTGCCGGCCACGCCGGCGCCGAGCGCCGGCTCCGGCTGCGCGAGCGCGTGCTCGACCTCGGTGATCTTGGCCGAGCCGGCCCGCGGCTCCACGCGCCACCGGCCCGCCGCCGGGGAGGCGACGAACACCGTGGTCGTGTTGTTGGACGGCTGCTCGGCGATCATGTGCGAGCCCTTGACGATCTCGCCGCCCGGCTTGTCGGGCACCGAGATGCGGCGCCCGTCGGGGCCGACGAGGTCGAACTTCGGCGGCGCGCCGTCACCGTGCACGCGGAACGTCGTCGCCGGCTGGTCGGCGGGGATGGCGATCAGCTGCACGCCGCCCGGCGCCTGGGCGGAGCGCGCGAGCACCCACTTGCCGATCGAGCACGAGCCGACCATCAGGTCGAGGTCGTGATTGGCCCACGTGTAGCCGGCGCCGCCGGAGACCTTGACCGGCTGCATCTCCCAGTGCACGCGCCACGGCGCCCAGATGTGCCAGTCCTTGTCCTTGACCAGCACGGGGATCGAGACGACCTTCACCGAGACGCAGGCGGCCGCGCCGATCGTGGAGGCGACGGCGTCGCCCTCCAGGCACGCGAGCCAGTCGACGCACACCTCGAGATGGCCCTGCACGTTGAAGCGCGACGGTGTGCGCGTCTCCACCCAGCCGTCGAGCTTGCCGAGGATGCGCGCGGAGTCGCCGAACTCGATCCCGCCCTCCATGCCGAACTCGATCAGGCCCGAGCCGTAGTAGTTGAAGTACGAGCTCGCGACCTGCTTGTCGAACAGCGACAGCGCGCCGGTCGCCTTGATGAACCAGGGCTCGCCGTTCCAGGCATCCGAGTACTGCATGTCGGCGTCGATGCGCACGGCGGCGACGCCCTGCACGCTCGGGCCGAGCGTGATCGCGGCGCCGCCCTTGACCTGGAACGGCGGCGGCTCGAGGCAGACGCCGAGGCGCACGCTCTCGAGGAAGATTCCCGGCGCCAGCGGGGCGACGGTGCCGAGATGGTCGACGTAGGCGCCGGCATAGCTGAGCCGGCCGGCGCGCAGGCCGCCCCACATGCCGAGCTCGGTCTTGGAGGCGGTCGGGAGCACGATCGCGATCGCGCCGTCCCAGCGGTCCTCCTCGTTGTCCGAGCGGCACTCGAGGTACGGCTTGGGCTTGCCCGGGCCGATGCTCGGCGGCTCGCACGGCGCGACGGCCGAGGAGCCGGCGGCCGCGAAGCTCAGGCACACGCTCTTGACGCCCAGCTTGCCGATGTAGGCGTTGGTGACCATGATCTTCACGCCGTCGACGTGGACGCCCTCGTTGTCGATGTTGATCGCGACGTCGCCGGTCACGCCGCCCGAGCCCTCGCTGGGGCCGGACTTGAACACCTCGGGCAGCGCGATGTGCAGCGCGAACACGCTGCGATAGGCGTCGCCGTCGTTCTTGGGGCGACGCAGGCGCAGGGCCGCGTAGCCCTCCACCTTCATGCCGAAGAGCTTCTGGCCGGCCTTGGAGAGGTCGACCTTCTTCCACTCCTTCTCGTCCCCGGCGCCGCCCTCGGGCAGCTCCCACTTCAGGCCGCCGGTGTAGACGGTGACGCCCTTGATCTCGATCTTGGCGTTCTGGACCTCGAGCTCGCCGCCCTTCTTGTCGGGCGTCGGGGCGCGCAGGATCGTCTTGGAGCCGCCGACCACCGGGATCGGGAGGCCGTTGAGCTTGATCGCCGAGTTGGACTCCCACACGCCGGCGTCCTGCGTGCCGATGTTGGCCATGCAGTCGCCGGTCGCCTCGATCAGGCCGAAGCGGACGACCTTGTCGCAGTCGCGCACGAGGAACGTGCGCGTGGCGGGCGAGCGGTCGGTGTTGCCGACCGGGTCGATCGCGCGCACCTCGAGCGTGTGCTGGCCGCCGGCGAGCTTGGGCGCCTTCCAGGACTCGGTGCAGTCGGTCCACGCCTTGGTGTCGACGTTCTCCTTGGTCGTGTTGTCGAAGCGGCACTCGTAGGTCGAGCTCGCCTCGCTGGACGCGAACCTCAGCTGCGGCTCGGTGTCGGGCGTCTCGCCGCCCTCGGTCGGGCCCTCGACGATCGTCGTGTCGGGCGCGTCGGCGTCGACCACGAACGGGCGCTCGGCCGGCGTGGCGTCGGCCTTGCCCTCGGGGCTCTTGGCGCGCACCTGGAGCACGTAGGTGCCCGAGCGCAGCGCGGGCGCCGTGAACGGCGAGGAGCAGCCCGTGTAGGTCGGGACGCTCGAGCCGGCGCCGTCGATCCGGCACTCGAACGTCGAGCCGGTCGTGGCCGAGGAGAACGTGAACGACGGCGTGGTGTCGCTCGTCGCGCCGTCCGGGCCGGCCTCGATCGTCGTGTCGATGAACGCGGTGTCGACCGTGAACCGGCGCGACGGCGGGTTCTGCTCGACGTTGCCTGCCTCGTCGGTCGCGCGGACCGAGAACGTGTAGTCGCCGTCGGCGAGCTGCACGCTGTACGGCGACGCGCACGGCTTCCACTCCGACACCGGGTCGACCTTGCACTCGAAGGTCGAGCCGGGCTCGCCGCGGAACGTGAACGTCGGCGTAGCGTCGGTCGTGGTCCCGCTCGGGCCGCCGGTCACATCCGTGTCGGCGAGCGCGGGCGTGGCGATTGCCAGGAAAGCGATCGCAGTGGCGATCAAGGTGCGCATCAGCGGTTCCCTCCGCTCGTGATTGCCGCCGGGCCCGCGACGTTGTCCGCGCGCAGGCCGACCACCCTGACGGCGACGACCTTGCCGGCGTCCGGGATCCGCACGACGCGATCGTCCGCGTCGCGCAGGAAGAACAACTTGCGGCCGTCCTCGAGGGCGACGCGCACGCCGTAGCGCGCGGCGCCCTTCGCGGGCCGCCAGGTGATCGTCGCGCCGCGCGCCTTGACGGCGGCGGCGGACGCGAGGCCGGGCACGGCGATCTTCACCGCGCGCGGCGCGCCCGGCTTCGCCCACCGCGGCGCCTTGAAGCGCGCCACCGTGATCCGCTTGCGCGGCAGGCCGTCCTGCTCGACGAGCGCGACGATTCGCCGCGCCCCGCCGGGGCCCGCGGCCGGGCGGAACCTCATCCGCCCGCTGCGCGTCGCCGTAGCGAGCGTGCGGCTGACGCCGCGGCCGCGCTCCTCGAACGTCACGCGCTGGCCCTTGGCGGCGCCCACGCGATAGCGCAGCTCGCCGCCGCGGACCGCCGCCGACACCTTCGGCGCCGGGCGCATGCCCGCGGTCTTGACCTCGGCGACCTCGCCCTTCACGGTCCAGCGCCCGCCGCGCGGATGGGCGAGCAGCACGTAGGTCGTGTCGGTGCCGGTGTTCTGCCACACCAGTCCGTGCGAGGCCTTGACCGCCTCATTGGCGTCGGCCGGCGACTCGAGGGTCGTTCCACCGGGGCCGCGGACCGTCACCTGCGGCGCGTGGCCGATGCCCTTGACGGCGAGCAGCACGCCGCGCTGGCCGCCGGCGATGCGGACGCTCTTGTCGCCCTCCGCCGACGCGCCGGCCTGCGGCTTCTCGGTCCGCCACGGACGCAGGTCGCAGGAGCCGGCGAATACCTTGAGCTCGCCGGGTGGGCGGGTCCAATCCCAGCCGACGCCGACGTCGCCGACGTCCTTGTTGTTGACCTTCAGCCCGCCGCAGACCGCCATGCCGGCGGTCGAGACGACGCCCTTGACGGCCGGGCAGACGTTGCTGAACGGGATCGGCAGCGTGTCGGCGATCGTCAGCTTGCCGGCGAAGCAGCCGCGCGCATCGAAATCGGCGTTGAAGCGGTTGGAGGTGATCCAGCCCTCGATGCCGGCGTCGATCGTCACCGCGGCGTCGAGGTCGCCGATCAGCACCGGCCCCTTGATGCCGAGCGCGAAGTTCACGCGGCCGCCGAAGTCGACCATGCCGGCCGACGAGTAGCCGAGGTGCAGGCCCTTGAGCTTGAGCTTCTTCCCGACGTCGAGGTCGGCCTCGTCGGCCTCGACGCGCAGCGTCCAGGGATCGCCGGGCTTGGCCCCCTCGTGGTAGATCACGCCGGCGTTCGGGATCTTCAGGCCCGGGCCCTTCTCGCCCGGCAGCGCGGTCAGCGCGATCCGGCCCTCGACCTTCGCGGGCGGGCCCGCGCAGACCGAGATGTCGATCTTCTGCACCTTGATGCCGGCGCCGATCGACGCGCCGTCGCCGGCCGCCGTCAGCACGCCCCTGGCGTAGTTGAAGCCGCGGTCGGCGAAGCCGACGCCGACCTGGGTGAGCGTCAGCTTGTCGGGCGTGGGCAGGACGACCTTCTCGGCGCCGCCCTCCCACTTCAAGCCCGGCGAGCCCTGGTTGCACGACGGCGTGGCGTCGTTGTTGCGCTCGCCGTTGTAGTTGAGGAAGAAGTTGTGGATCTCGACCTTGCCGATGAAGGCGAGCGGCGCCTTGACGTTGAGGCCGCTCAGATGCAGGCCGCGGTCGTTGTCCGCGGTCAGGGAGATGCTGCCGGTGAGGCCATGCCCCTCGGCGTCGGTCAGCACCTTCGGCAGCTCGACGTTGCCGGTCAGGATCGACTTGCCGCCCTTCTCCAGCTCGAGCTTGACGCTGCCGGTCAGCGGCAGGCCCTGGACGTCGGCGCCGTCGTCGCCCTCGAGGTCGAGCGCGGCCTCGGAGTCCTTGGTCGGCTCGTCGGTCTTGCTGCGGGTCGACATGTCGAGCGTCGCGAGCGTCACCCGGTCGCCCTCCGGGACCGTGTAGCGGAACTCGCCGACGTAGAGCACGATCCCGGCGATCCGCAGCTGGACCTTGCCGAAGTAGAAGCGCCGCGCGGCCGGGTCGATCTCGAGCTTGGAGCCCTTGAACGCGTTGATCGTGATGCCGTTGACCTTCACGGTGCCGTTGTCGGAGACGTAGCGGTCGCCCTCTTTGACGAAGCAGTCGGCGATCGCGGTGACGGCGCCGAACTCGAGCTTCTCGGTGCAGTCGCGCACGTCGACCTCGCGGCCGGCCGGCGTCGCGTCGACGTTGCCGCCGGCGTCGATCGCCCGCGCCTGGATCGTGTGGTGGCCGGGCGCGAGCTCCGGCGTCGTGTATGCGGCGTCGCACGCCGCCCAGGCGCCCTCGTCGACCTTGCACTCGAAGTGCGAGCGCGCGCGGCTGGAGGCCACGGCGTACGTGATCGAGCGCTGCTTGACCGAGCCCTCGGGGCCGTCGAGCGAGGTCTCCGGCGGCGTCGCCGCGAGCTTCACCAGCCGCGTCGCGGTGCCGGTGTTGCCGGCGCCGTCGGTGGCGCGCACGACGACCGAGTACTGGCCGTTGGCCAGGTCGGGCGTGCTCCACGGCGACGTGCAGGGCTGCGGCTCGCCGCTGTCGGTCGCGCACGTGAGCTCGACGCCGTCCTCCGGCGAGGAGAACGTCACCGCCGCGCGCGTGTCGTCGAGCTTGGCGTCCTCGACGCCGTCGATCGTCACCTGCGGAGCGACGGTGTCAACGGTGAAGGAGCGGAACGCGCTGTCTCCGCCGCCGCGCACGCGGAACACGTGCCCGCCGTCGCTCAGCTCCGGCGCCGTGTAGGCGTCGGTGCACGGCTCCCACGCCTGCGCGTCGACGCGGCACTCCAGCGGAGCCGCGCCGTCGAACGTGAACGTCGGCGTGGGGTCGTTGGTCAGGCCCGCGGGCCCGGTCAGAATGGCGATCGCCGCCGCCAGCTGCGCGATCATCGACGGGCCTCCTTTGCCCTCAGGGTCACGGACAGGCGCTTGGTCAGCGCCGGCTTGGTGGTGATCCGCACGGATTGCGTTCCGCGCTTGTGAACTCGCATCCGGACCTTCATCCGCCTGCCGGAGAACGTCTTCGTGTGGCCGGCAAGCGTCACGCTGCCGGAGCACTTCTTCGCGCACAGCAGGTGCAGCGTCACCGTGTTGTGCACGACCTTCAGCTCGCGGCCCGCGTCCAAGAACCGCGCGGTCCGCGGATCGGGCGTGAGCACGAGATCGTCGCCGCGGATGGGCTCGCTCGTCCCGAGGTCGAGCGTCGGGAACACGGCCACGCGGCCGACGCGCTCCACGAGGTTGCGCGTCGCTGCCGGCAGCGCGAGCTTGACCGTGACGGTCTCGCCGGGCTGCGCCGTGAAGTCCGTCCGCGCGAGCGTGACCGCCCCGGACGGGACGGGACGCGCGGCCGCCGCGTGGGCGGCGACGCCGCGCGCGCCTGCGGCGCGGGCGATGCCGGCCTTCGGCTCGTCGATGGCGAGCCCCACGGCGCCGGAGCACGCCGAACCGCCCGCCGGGCAGCTCACCGCGAGGGCGGCGGCCCCGTCGTTGCCGACCGCGAGCGTGGAGCCCGCGGAGGACGCCGAGGCCGCGCCGCTGGGCCGCACCGTGCGGCCGGTCACGCCGTCGATCACGGTCACCGGCGGCGTCGTGTCGACGCGGAACGTCCACACGGCCGGCGTCGGGTCCGGGTTGCCGGCGGCGTCGATCGCACGCGCCTCGAAGCGGTGGTCGCCGTCGGCCAGCGCGTCGGTCTTGTAGGGCGACGTGCACGCGAACCAGGCGCCGCCGTCCAGCCGGCACTCCAGCCGCGACCCGGCCTCGCCGGCGCGCAGCTCGAACGCCGGGCGGTTGTCGCGGGTGACCTTCTTCGGCCCCGAGGCGATCACCGTGTTCGGCGCGACGGTGTCGACGGTGAACGTCCGCCTGGCGGGCGTCTCGTCGGCGCCGAACACGTCGACGGCGCGCACCTCGAGCTCGTACGTGCGGTCCGCGAGCGGGCCTGGCCGGTAGTCGGCGTCGCACGGCTCCCAGCCGGCCGGGACGTAGCGGCACTCGTAGTGGATGCCGGTCTCCTTGGAGGCAACCAGCTGGAAGGCCGGCTCGGGGTCGTTGGTCGGGCCTGTGGGGCCTTCGTAGATGGCGGTGTTCGGCACCGAGCCCTCGATCGGATGCGCGTCGACGGCGGCCTTGGCCTCGCCGAGGTCGGCGATCGCGGCCGACGTCACGCCGGCGGCAGGCGCGGCGGTCGCGGTGGTGATCGCGATCCGCGTGCCGTTGCGGTGGGTCACGCCGAAGCGCAGCTCGCCCTTGTCGTGGCCGGGGATCTGCCACGAGCCGTCCCACGTGTGCCGGCCGTTGGCCGAGGCCGGGTCGGCGGCGGTGAGGCCGCTGGTCGAGCCCGGGTTGTAGTCCCACGCGCCGGTCGAGTCGGCGACGATCGGCCCGGCCGCGCGGGCGACGCCGTTGGCGTTGCGCACGGTGACCACAAACCCGTTCTCGTCGAGCGGCTGGACGGTGTCCTTGTCCGGCTTCAGGGCGACGGTCAGCGGGATCGTGCCGTCGGGGCCGAACGAGCCGAGCGAGCCGACGCTGCCGCCGCCCTTCACCCGCCAGCCGATCATCATCGCCGGGTCGGTCGTGTCGCTGATCGTGCCGTCGGGCAGCGCGCCGGCGCCGAGGTGGCTCAGCACGGCCGGGCCCGCCTCGTGGTGGGCGCCCGGCGTGAGCGGGAGCAGGGCGACGTGGGTTCCCCCGACATCGCAACCGCCCATCGCCGTGCCCGCGTCAGCGATCGGGCGACCGGGGACGCAGTGGCCGGCGCGGTAGACCGTCGCGTCGCCGCCGTTGACCAGCGCGACGTCGGTGCGATACCACGCGGTGCCGGCGACGTAGGAGTCGGTCTGGCGGACCTGGGCGCCGGTCGTGCCGAGCGCGACGACGGTGACGATCTTCGCCACCTCGCCGTCCTGGCTGACGTCCTGGCGCACCGGCGTGTACGGCGTGACGCCGTCGATCAGCTCCGGCGGGCCGTAGACCTTGCCGCCGAGCGCGACGAACGTGCCGCACTCGCCGCCGCCGCCCGCGAACAGCTCCTTGCCGCGAACCGCGCTGCAGCGCAGGTTCTTGTCGACGCCGAGGAAGTCCAGCGGCTGCGCGCCCGCGGTCAGGACGCCCTTGATGGCGACGACCTCGAACTCGTAGGTGACCGCGTTGGAGCCGTCGTCCTCGATCGTCAGCTTGACGGTGTAGGAGTCCTCTTCGCCGTAGACGTGGGCGGGCTTGATCTCGTCCGAGCCCTGCCCGTCGCCGAAGTCCCAGCGGTAGGTCACGATCTCGCCGTCGGAGTCGCTCGAGCCCGAGCCGTCGAACTTGAGCGCGAGCGGGCCGGTGATGCGGGCGGCGGCGTCGGCGACCGGCGGCTTGTCGAACCAGGCGTAGACGTCGTTGCCCTCGTCGCCGTTGTTGTCGCGGAAGTCGTCGATCATGTCCGCCGAGGCGGTGTGGAACGCGATCCGGCGGCCGGTCGCGTTCATCGCGACGCCCTCGAGCGCGGTCAGCGGGCTGGAGGCGACGGCCGACACGCGGTCGCGCAGCAGGTCCGTGCGCCGCAGGTCGCCGCGCGGGTCGTCCGGCTCGCTGTCGGCGTCGAGCCGCCACAGCCCGTAGAGCACGAAGCGCCCGTCGTCGGAGATCGCGCGCACGGTCGGGTGCGTGTCGATCCCGTCGGCGGCCGTCTCGCCGTGGGCGACCAGGCGCGCCGGCTGCGTCCCGGAGCGTGCGTAGAGGTCCTCGCCGATGACGCCGTTGTGGTCGCCGAAGTCCGCGATCACGTTCGCGGCGAGGCTCTGCCAGACGACGGTGGCGCCGTCGCCGGACAGGCGGGCGGTGGCGATGTGGCCGCCGGTGCCCTCGGCCGGGTCGTTCGCGGCGCTGGTGACGAGCGTGGCGTCGCCGCCGAGCTCGCTGCGGTAGAGCTGCTCGCCCTCGCCGTGGTAGGCCGCGGCGACGTTGGTCGCCTTGCTGCCGAACAGCACCGACCTGCCGTCGGCCGAGAGGATGCCGCCGGTGGCGGCGCCGTCGGCCGGGTCGCTCTTGTGCCAGGCGTGGTCGACGAGCCTGGTGGTCGCGCCGTCGCGCAGGTAGAGGTGCCCGTCGGCGAGATAGAGGACGCGCTTGCCGTCCTCGGACACCTGCGGGCGCTCGCCGCCGGCGATCTTGCTGTCGTTGGCGTAGACGGCGCCGTTCGCGGTGTAGACCACGGTCGAGCCGTCGCGCGAGAGCCGGTGATCGGCGGTCTGGCCGACGCGGACCGTGCGCGTGGTGCCTTCCTGCGCGTCGCGGACGAGCAGCGCCGGCTTGGTCTGGTTGTCCTCGACGACGCTGCCGGCGAGCGCGACGAAGCGGCCGTCGGCGCTGATGCGCGGGTCGCTGCCGTCGGCGATCGTGACCGTGTCGCCCGTGCGCAGGTCGCGGCGCAGGACCTTGCCGCCGGACTCGTAGGCGAGGAAGTCGCCGCCGAGCACGGCGTTGCGGCTGTCGCCCGGATCTCCGGCCGTGCCCTGGCCGCTGACCAGCGCGAGGTGGTCGTTGGCGAGCGCGACGCGGTAGACGACGCTCCGGGTCGTGGTGTTCCCGGCGCGGTCGGTCGCGGTGACGGTGAACGTCTTGTCGCCGACGCTGTCGGTGTCGAGGCCGGCGCCCGCGGGCACGTTGCCCTCGCAGCTCTCCAGGCCGGATTCCGCCGATGTCGCGGCAGCGGTAGCGCGCCTCGTAGGTGCGCCCCTTGCGGTAGATGCCGCCCTCGGCGGGCGTCTCGATCGCGATGTCGGGCGGGATCACGTCGACATCGGCGATCCGGTGGTCGACGAACGCGAAGACGTCGCGGCCGTCGCCGTTGCGATCGAGCCAGTTGTCGAGCAGGTTTCCGGCCTGGGTGCGGTAGACGACGGTCAGGCCGTCGCCGCTGATCGCCGTCGCTTCGAGCTCGGCGTCGGGGCCCTGAACGTCCTTCTCCGTCACCTGGGTCACGTCGTGGGACGGCCAGTCGATCCGGTACAGCACGTCGTGGCCGTGCAGCTCGACCGGGAGCGAGAGGTCCTGCGCCTTGCTGCGCACAAGCACATGGCGGCCGTCGGCCGACAGCGCATCGAGGGAGCTGGGGCTATTGGCGGCGTAGCCGTAGCCCTTGGCGCCGGTCGTGAGCAGCTCGATCGGCTGCGGCTCCGGCGTGTAGCGGCGCAAGAAGACGTCGCTGACGTCGTTGTCCTGCGCGGCGAGCCCGGTCAGGTCGGCGTCGGTCGCGAACGCGACGGTCTTGCCGTCCGCGCTCAGGGCGGCGGTGCCGAGCATCGTGCCGTCGGCGCCCTGGTTCGGGCGGCTGTGGAAGCCGCTGACCAGGTACGTCGTCTGATCGGCCAGGCGCCGCAGATAGAGGTCCGGCGCCTCGCCGTTCTGGTCGCTGAAGTTGTGGACGACGTCATCGGCGTCGGTCGCGAACAGCACCGTCTGGCCGTCGGCGCTGAAGCCGCGCAGGCTGGACGGCGCGTCGGCGGCGCCCTGGGTGGCCGAGGTCTCGGCGCCGTCGACGAGCTTCACGTCGCCGGTCAGCAGGTCGCGGCGGAACAGGCTCGGCGCGTCGCCGTTGCGGTCGGCGAAGCCGTCGACGAGGTCGCCGGCGTTGGACTCGAACACGACGTAGCGGCCGTCTGCGCTCATGCGCGCCTGGCCGGCCGGCGCCGACGTGGAGTCGACCGGCACGGTCTGGCCGGTCTGACGGTCGAAGCGGAAGAGGTTGCGGTCGGCGTCCTGCTCGTTCTGGCCGGCGAGGACGTCGGTCGCGTCGGTGGCGAACAGGACGTAGCGGCCGTCGTCGGAGATCGCAAGCGGGTCGGCGTCGCCCTCGGTGCCGAGCTTCGGCTTGCCGAGGTGGCGCGAGACGAGCGAGATCTCGCCCGTATCCATGTCGTGCTCATAGACGGCGGACTTGCCGCCTTCGAAGCCGGCGATCAGGTTGCGCGCCGTCGAACGGAATGCGACGAAGCGGCCGTTCGGCGTGCCGAACGGCGTGTCGGACGCGCCGTTGGCGGTGGTGTCGCCGTCACCGGAGACGAGCGCGACCTCGCCGGACGCGACGTCGCGGCGGAAGACGTCGCTGGCGCCGTTGGTGTCGGCGGCGGCCTTGTCGAGCACGTCGCCGGCGCGCGTCGCGTAGAACGCGTAGCGGCCGCCCTTCGCGAGCGAGACGTCGCTCGTGTCGTCGTTGCCGCCCTCGCGCTCGCCGAGCGACGACCGGCTGACGACGCGCGTGTCGCCGGGCTGCGGGCGCGGACCCCAGTCGACGCCTCCGATCGGCGCCGGGCCGGCGCACTTCAGGCTCGCGCCGCTTCCGCCGCCGAGCCCGATCACGCGCAGCTCGCTCTTGCACTGGGAGTCGGGATTCTCGGACCAGTAGGTGCCGAAGACGATCGCGGTGCCGCTCGGCGACCACGAGACGCCGTTGGCGCTCGCGCCCTGCTCGCGCTGGTCGGAGTACACGATGTCGGCGGCGCCGCCCTCGCTGGGGCGTACCGCGAGCTGAGCGTTGCCGTCGACGACGGCGCCGACGTAGGCGATCTTGGTGCCGTCCGCCGACCACGAGGGGCTGTGCTGGCCGTTGCCGCCGCTGGTCAGCCGCAGCGTGTTGGCGCCGTCGGCGGTCGCGACATACACGCGGGAGAGGTGCGAGGCGGTCTCGGTCGCCGTGAACGCGATCCGCGTGCCGTCGGGCGAGAACGAGGGCTCGCCGGGATCGGTGGCGCCGGGCGGAAGCGGCAGCGGCTGCGGGTCGCCGCCGCCGATCGGTACGGTGAGCAGGCGGCGGCTGCCGGACGCATCGACGCCGCTGTAGATGACGGTCTTGCCGTCGGGCGAGAAGCTCGGGCTGTCCGGGTAGTCGGCGCCGTCGTCGACGCCCTGCTGGACCAGGGTCGTCGGGATGCCCCCGTCAGGACCGACGATCGCGACGCGCGTCTGATGCTGCTTGCCGCAGTTGGCGTCGCAGAACTCGTAGCCGGTGAACGCGATCATCCGGCCGTCTGCCGACCACGCGGCGCCGGTCGGGAGGTACTGCCCCCAGACCGAGGATGAGCCCGCGCCGTCGTAGGAGTACGCGATCCGGTCGCCGGTTCCGTCCGGCTGCATGACGCGGAGGTCCTGGCGGTGGTCGATGTAGAGGATGCGCCCGTCCTGACCGGGGAACGCGGCCTTGGCGGCGCCGGCGCCGAATGTGAGCGCCGCGAGCAGGGTGAGGCTCGATGTCCGCGCGAGCCGTCGCAGGGTGAGTCGTCCGTGAAGCACGGCGCGATCCTGGTTCGGGCGCGTTGCCGCGACTTTGCCGAGTCCTTGCCGCGGCTGGCCCACGCGCGGCTTGTGGCGTAGCCTGTCGCCGCCGTGCCCGAGAGCCCGACCGAGCTGCGGCTGTGCGGCCGGCTGGAGGTCCGGATCGCCGGCTCGCGGGTTGACGGCGCCCTGCGCGGCGGTCAGGTCATCACCGTGCTCGCCGCCCTTGCCCTCGCGCGCCCGCGCGCGCTGGGGCGGGATGCGTTGATCGACGTCCTGTGGCCGGAGGAGCTCCCCGGCGACGCGGGCGCGGTCCTCTCGACGCTGCTCTCGCGCCTGCGCCGGGCGCTGGGGCCGGGCGTGGTCGCCGGGCGTCGCGATCCCTCCCTGAATCTCGAATCTAACGCTCGAGTCGACGGTGAGATTGCGCGAGAATTGGTCGGCGCGGCGCGGTCTGCGCTCGCCGCGGACGCGTTCGGCGAGGAGCGGCGGTGTCCCGAGGTCGCGTTGTCGCTCGGCGTGACCGAAGCGACCGCCCGCGCCCGCGTGTCGCGCGGGCTGCGCGCGCTGGCCGCCGCCCTGGAACCCCAATCCCTGACGGAGCCATGAGAGTCCTGGACGAGCTCGAGCGCGAGATCGCGCGCATCGCACACGCGGCCGGCGAAGTGCGCCCGAAGCGCCGCTGGTGGCGTTCGAGCGCGCTGCTCGTGCTGCTGCCGCTCGGCATCGCCACGGTCGCCGTCGGCGCCGTGACCAGCGGCATCCTCTCCGGCGAGCCGGTCAAGAACCCGCCCGGCCTGCACCTCAATCCCAAGATCGGCCTGGGCGTGATCGTCGGCTCCGGGAAGCTGCTCGGCGTACAAGCAGCCGATCCGGCCGGCGGACCGCCGTGGGCGCTGCGGATGGTCAAGACCTCGCGCGGGTTCGGCTGCGTGCAGCTCGGCCGCGTGGTCGACGGCAGGCTCGGCGTGCTCGGCCGCGACGGCTCGTTCGAGAACGACGGCAAGTTCCACGAGCGCGGAGCCGAGATCGTCCAGCAGACCGACTGCCGGCAGACCGATGCGGCCGGGAACGCGTTCATCGCGATCAGCTACCACGGCATGCCCGACAGCGGCGACGCGACCGCGTGCGTCGCGCGCGACTATGGGGGCGCTGAGCGACCGGTCTGCCCGCCCGGATCGCTGCGCACGATCTTCTACGGCCTGCTCGGTCCCGAGGCGACGGCCGTCACGTACCGCGACGGGAGCGGCAGCGTGGTCCGCGCACCCGTGAGTCATCCCGAGGGCGGCTATGTCGTCGTCCGCCCGGTCGACCCGAAGCGCAAGAACTTCTACTTCGCGCCCGGCGTGTCGCCGGGGAGCGGCCTGCGCACCGTCGAGTACCGGGACGGCAGCGTCTGCAACATCCCGAATCCGGCCCGGATCGGCGGCGCCCACGAGTGCCCGCTGAAGGGCTATGTGGCGCCGAAGCTGCCGACCGTCTCGCGGGCCGAGCTCGCCAGCCCCGTCCACGTGCACGTGGGCACAAAGCCCGAGCATCCGGGACCCAAGAACCCCAAGTACAAGGTCCCCGCCCAGCGCCGCATCACGGTGACGTTCCGCGCCCGCCAAGCCGCCGACACGCGCTCGTTCTACACCGTCAGCACGGAGATGCACCAGCGCGGCAAAGGCTGCGCATACGGCTCCTTCGGGCCGGTCGCCAAGGACGTCAAAGCAGGCACGGTGGTCAAGTACACGCTTTGGGCGGCCTACGGATGCCACGGGACGATGAGGATCAACGTCGGCTACGCCCAGCAGCGCCGGCCGACGCAGATGCCGTTCATGATCGACGGCTTCGGCAACGCCAAGGTCGGCACCGCGCTCGTCAAGCTGCGCTGACTGATCCCCCGGATTACGGGGTACTCGGCCGCGCATGCGATTCCGCGTGCTCGCGGTGGCGATCGCCCTCGCCGCCGTCCCGACCCAAACCGCCGAGGCGAAGCTCAAGCCGACCCGGCAGGTCCTGACGGTAGGCAACAACTGGGACGGCACCGCCGACCTCGTGGACCCGCGCCGCTTCACGCGCCTGACCCGCATCAACGTCGTCCCGGACCTCGCCGAGCGGATGGCCGAGATCCAGGCCGATCCCGTCCGCTACGGCTACTTCCTGGCGATCCGGCAGGAGATCGGGGAGGGCCACGACCAGCTCGTCGACGACGCGTTCACCAGCCTCGACGGCCGCTATCTGTACGTGTCGCGTCCCAGCCTCGCCGACGTCGTGGCAATCAGCCTCAAGACCCACCAGATCGTCTGGCGGACGCGCGTGGAAGGCAACCGCTCAGACCACATGGCGCTCTCGCCTGACGGCACGCGCCTCCTGGTCCTCAAGCGCATCAAGATGGGCGACAAGCTCGCCGAGGCCGGCTACCCCAACATGAGCTCCGCCGTCCGCCCGATGACGCTCGCTCCCGGCGGGAAGATCGTCTACTTCCAGCTCAGCTTCCTCCACGGCTTCGTGGAGTACGACCTCGTCAACGACAAGGTCCTGCGCGTCGCCCAGCTCCCGCTCTCCGACGAGGCCGCAGCCAAGCGCCGCGACGAGTACCTGCTGGACTCCGCTCACCACGGCCTCGCGATCAACCCGCAGGCCACGAAGCTGTGCGTCGCCGGCACGATGTCGGACTACGCCGCGATCGTCGACCGGGCGACGTTCGCAGCCCGCATCCTCCCGCTGGGGCACAAGCCCTACTGGGCGACCAACAGCGCCGACGGCCGGTACTGCTTCGTATCCTTCAGCGGCGACGACCGCGTGTCGGCGATCTCCTACGCGAGCGAGCGCGAGATCGCGAGCATCCCCGTCGGCGATCACCCGCAGCGGATGCGGATGGGCGTGATCCGGCGCTCGTTCCTCTAGGAGGCGGCGGAGACCCGCCGGGCGATCCGCTCGGCCGCCAGGTTCGCGACGCCGACCGTGCTCCGCACGAGCGCCGGGATCTGGTCCGCGGGCACCGGCGGCGAGTAGTGGAAGCCCTGCGCGAGATCGCAGCCGATCGCGCGCAGCACGGAGGCCGCGGCGGCCGACTCGACGCCCTCCGCGACGACCCGAAGCCCGAGCGCGCGGCCCAGCGCCGCCGTCGACGCCACGATCGCGCGGTCGGCGGGGTCGCGGTCCATCGCCATCACGAACGACTTGTCGATCTTGAGCTCGTGCACCGGCAGGCGCTTGAGGTGCTCCAGCGACGAGTAGCCGGTCCCGAAGTCGTCCAGTGCCAGGCCGCAGCCCATCTCCTGCAGGTCGCGCAACACCTCGCCCGCGCGCTGCGGATCGTGGAGCAGCAGCGACTCCGTGACCTCCAGGATGAGCACCGACGGATGCAGCCCATACTCGGCCAGCAGCTCACCGACCTGGGCCGGCGTGCGCAGGTCGAGCAGGCTCTGGACGGCCAGGTTGACGGCCACGGTCAGGTCAAGCCCGGAAGCGCGCCAGCGCGCCAGGTCCGCGAGCGCGGTGCGCAGCACGTGCAGCGTCAGCGGCCGCATCAGCGCCGTGTGCTCGGCGTGCGGGAGGAACGCGCCCGGCCCGCGCAGCCCGTGCACCGGGTGCTGCCAGCGCACGAGCGCCTCGACGCCGGCGACCCGGCCGGTCTCCAGCTCCACCTTCGGCTGGTAGTGCAGGATCAGCTCGTCGCGCTCCAGCGCGCGCCGCAGCTCGGCCATCAGCGCCAGCCGCTCGCGCGAGTGGCGGTCGCGACCAGGGTCGTAGGCCTGGAAGCCGGTGCGCGCCTGCTTGGCCTGGTACATGGCCACGTCGGCGCGCTGCACCAGCCCCTCGGCGTCCTCGCCGTGCTGCGGGTACAGGGCGGCGCCGATGCTCGCATCCATCACGACCTCGAGCCCGTCGATCTCGAACGGGTGCTGGAGCGCGGCGCCGACGTGGCGGCCGATCTCGCTCGCCCGCGCCAGCCCGGCGCCGGGCAGCAGCAGCGCGAACTCGTCGCCGCCCAGCCGCGCCACGAGGCCGTCGTCGCCGACGACCTCGATCAGCCGCGGGCCGAGCTTGGCGAGCAGCAGGTCGCCGGCGTGGTGCCCGAGCGTGTCGTTGAGCTCCTTGAAGCGGTCGAGGTCGACCATCGCGACCGCGAGCCGCTCTTCCTCCTCGACAGCCGCGTTGAGGCGGTCATAGAACAGGCGCCGGTTCGCGAGCCCGGTCAGCTCGTCGGTCAGCGCCTGCTGGCGCGACTCCTGCAGGACGAGGTTCTCGCGGAACGTCAGCGCCACCCGCATGCCGGCCACCAGCAGCGTCGCCGCGGCCAGGTAGACGGGCGTGTCGCCGCCCTTGACGAAGTGGTCGAGCACGAGCAGCCCGGCGGCGACCAGCGCGAGCAGCGACGGCGCGAGCAGATGGCCGCCCTCGCGCTTCTCGGCATAGGCGGGCGGCGCCGGGCACCAGGCGGCGACGCCGGTCAGCGCCATCCACGCGAGGCCGACCCAGGCGACCAGGCCGTGCAGCATCGAGTCGCCGGGCGTGAAGACCGCGATCGCGTCGGCCGCGGCGCGCGCGCCGAAGGCGGCGGCGAGCACCGTGCCGGCGACCCCGACCCTCCAGTCGCGCACCGAGAAGGCGATCACGACCAGCGTCAGCGTGACCACGTTGCCGAGCGGGTACGCGAGCCCGACCAGCATCGCCACGCCGCCGCCCGTGGCGTCGCGCACCGGGTCGCTCATGAGCTGGGTGACGATCGCCGCGGCGCCGAGCACGCCGATCGCCGCGTCCAGCCGCAGCTTGACGCCCATCCGCGGCAACCGTCCGCGGGCCAGCAGCACGCCGCCCGCGATGACCAGCGGGAAGTACGGCAGCATCAGGGCGTCGACGACCGACGGCCCGGGGACGATTCCGTCGGGCCCCGCGATCGCCGAGAGGACGATGCCGCCGACCACGCAGACGGCGAGCGCGAGCCCCATCAGCAGCCACGCGAAGCGGTCCTCGCGGCGGCGCGCGGCGCGCGCGAACAGAGCCGCCGTCGACCCGACGGCGAGCAAGCCCTGCAGGGCGGGCACGAGGACGCTCACAGACCACGGATCGGCAATCCGCGAGTGGACTTGACCAATTGGACGGACGTTTAGTCGACGATCGAGCGCAACTGGCGCACGGCCAGCGTCAGGCCGGCCAGATCCGGGTCGCCCTCGCGCGCCAGCGAGCGCAGGAACGAGTTCAGGCGCGCCACCCGCCCGGCCCGGTCCTCGAGGAACTTCTCCAGGTCGCCGCCGGCCTCCGACAGCACGGCGCCGGCCAGCTCGCGCCGGACCTGGTAGGCGTCCTCACGCACGGCCTGCAACGCCCAGCGCTGCATCCGCGTGGTCGCCGGGACGCGCTCGAGCTCGTCCTGCATCCAGTCCAGGCGCAGCCGGTCGCCGACGTCGAAGAACACGCGCGCGACGTCCTCGATCGGCTTCCCGGTCCAGCCCGCGACCGAGACCATGTCCGGCGCGTGCGCGAGCTCCGGCCGCACGGCGTGGGCGCGGGCGAGCGCCTCGGGCACGCCCTGGCCGATCAGCCGCTCGGCGGTCTGCTCGCGCCGGCGCCGGTGCTCGTCGGTGCCGAGCTCGCCGATGACCCGGGCGAGCCGCTCGAAGCCGTCGCGCCCGGCTTCGATCGTCTGCTCGATGTCGCCCTCGGGCTCCCAGGTCAGATACCAGCGCGTGGTCGCCTCCACCAGCGAGTCCAGGCCGCCCATCAGCGCGGCCTGGGCGGTGCGGTCGGCGCCCTCGAGCCGCTCGACGATCTCCCAGCGCCGGTCGGCCCCGGTCACCTCGCGCGCGATCCGGTACGCGCGCACGATCTCGGCCGGCTGCACGCCGCGCTCGGCGACGAGCTGGGAGATGAATGTGGGGCCGAGCCCGTTCACGACCGAGTTCGAGTTGACCATGCAGATCAGCTCGCGCCGCAGCGGGTGCTCGCCCAGCAGGTGCCCGAAGCGCTCGACGACCTTCGGCGGGAAGTAGTCGCGCAGGTCGCGCTCCAGCCACGGATCGTCGACGAACTCCGAGCTCTCCAGCGCCCGCGCCAGCAGCCGCTTGCCGTAGGCCACCAGCAGCGCCAGCTCCGGCCGCTCCATCCCGCGCCCCGCGCGCCGGCGCTCGGCGATCTCCTCGGTCGTCGGCAGGTCCTCGGCCGCGCGGTCGAAGATCTTGTACTCCTCGAGCATCGTCATCAGGTCCTCGTAGGAGTACAGCCGGCTCGCCGACCGGACGACCTCCTGGGCGATGATCTGCGCCTGTAGGAACGAGTCGTAGAGGACGTGAGCGACGACGTCGTCGGTGACCTCGACGAGCAGCTCGTCGCGCTCGGCGCGCGTCAGCTCGCCGCGGCGCTCGGCCAGCCCGAGCAGGATCTTCAGGTTGACCTCGTGGTCGGAGCAGTCGACGCCGGCCGAGTTGTCGATGAAGTCGGCGTTGATGTGCCCGCCGCCCGACGCGTACTCGACGCGCGCGCGGCGCGTGAAGCCGAGGTTGCCTCCCTCCCCCACGACGCGCGCGCGCAGCTCGTCCGCGTTGACGCGGATCGCATCCGAGGAGCGGTCGGCGGCGTCGGCGTCGCTCTCGGTCGAGGCCTTCACGACGGTGCCGATGCCGCCGTTCCACAGCAGGTCGACCGGCGCGCGCAGGACCGCCCGGATGACGTCGTTGGGCGGGAGGACCTCGTCGGTCATGCCGAGCGCCGCCTGTGCCTGCGGCGAGAGCTCGATCGCCTTCGCCGTGCGCGGGTAGACGCCTCCGCCTTCGGAGATCAGCTGGCGGTCATAGTCGTCCCACGACGACCCCGGCGTCTCGAATAGCCGCCGGCGCTCCGCGAACCCGCGCTCGGGGTCCGGATCGGGATCGATGAACACGTGCCGGTGGTCGTACGCGGCGACGAGCCGGATCTTGTCCGACAGCAGCATGCCGTTGCCGAACACGTCGCCGGACATGTCGCCGATGCCGACGACGGTGAACGGGTCGGCCTGCGTGTCGATCCCGAGCTCGCGGAAGTGCCGCTTGACCGACTCCCACGCGCCGCGCGCGGTGATGCCGAGCACTTTGTGGTCGTAGCCGGCCGAGCCGCCCGAGGCGAACGCATCGTCGAGCCAGAAGCCGTGCTCCTGCGCGACGCGGTTGGCGATGTCCGAGAACGTCGCCGTGCCCTTGTCGGCGGCGACGACCAGGTACGTGTCGTCCTCGTCGCGCACCCGCACGTCCGGCGGGTGCACGACCTCGCCGTCGACCAGGTTGTCGGTGACCGACAGCAGCGAGCGGATGAAGGTCACGTACTGGCGCTCGACCTCCTCCTTGCTCGGCGGCACCTTCAGGTAGAAGCCGCCCTTGGCGCCGGCGGGCACGATCACCGCGTTCTTGGTCAGCTGCGCGCGCATCAGGCCGTAGACCTCGGTGCGGTAGTCCTGGCGCTCCGACCAGCGCAGGCCGCCGCGCGCGATCTTGCCGCCGCGCAGGTGGATGCCCTCCATCTCGGGCGAGTAGACGTAGATCTCGAACAGCGGCGCGGGCTGCGGCATCGCCGGCACCTCGGCGGAGCGGAGCTTGAAGGCCAGCGCTTCCCGGTCGCGGTTGTAGGTGTTCACGCGAAGCGTCGCGTCGATCACCGTCAGCTGGTTGCGCAGGATGCGGTCGTGGTCGAGCGAGGCGACGTCGTCGAGGTCGGCGAGGATCTCGTCGCGGAGCGCCTTCTCGGCGTCCTCGTCGGTCTCGACCTCCGGGTCGAAGCGCAACTGGAAGTAGCGCACGAGCTTGGCGGTGATCGCGGAGTTCGCGACCAGCACGTCGTTCTGGTAGCTCTCGGTGAAGCGCGAGCCGACGCGCTGGCGGTACTTGCGGTACGCGCGCAGCATCGCGACCTGGCGCCGGTCGAGCCCGGCGGTGATCACGAGCCGGTTGAGCGTGTCGGTCTCCGCCTCGCCTCGGTAGACGGCGGCGATCGTCTCGGCCGCGCGGTCGCCGGTCTGCGCCAGCTCGAGCGGCTTCCCGCCCGGGCCGAGCACGCGGAACTCCTGCACCCACATCTCGTCCTCGCCGACCAGGTGCGTGGAGATCTCCTCGATCACCCGCAGCCCGAGATCCTCGAGCATCGGCAGGACGGCGCCGAGCTCGACCTTGGGGCCTCGCTTGTAGAGCGCGACGCGCGTGTTGCCGGCCAGCGGCTGCAGCGAGACCACGAACGTGTCGTCCTGGCCGAGGCGCGAGAGCAGCTCGACGTCGTAGGCCGCGGTCTGCGGCGTCGTGTAGCCCTTGTAGTGCTCGGGCAGGCGGCTCAGGCACGCCTCGAGCAGGATCCGCCCGGTGCCGGCGCCGTGGCGCTCGCCGAGCACCTCGCGCAGCTGGTCGTCCCACGTGCGCGCGAGCGCGAGCACCTCGCGCTCGACTTCGCGGTTGTCGTACTCGGCCAGCCCGTCCGGCTTGTGGACGAGGAAGTGCACGCGCGCGCGGGCGCCCTCGTCGAGCACGTGCTGGGCCTCGACGCTGTCGGTGTCGAAGCGGCGGCGGAAGAGCACGCGGATCTTCTCCACCAGCGCCGCCTCGTAGCGATCCTGCGGCAGCGCGAGCACGAACGACGCGCTGCGCCCGTCTGGCGCGCGGCGGCCGATCAGGCGGATGCGGTCGGTCCCCTCGATCGCCAGCAGCGAGACGACGGCGCGGCGCAGGTCCTCGACCGGCGAGGCGAACAGCTCGTCCTTCGGGAACGTGTCGAACAGCGCGACGGCGGCCTTGTAGTCGTGCGAGCCCTCGATCAGGTCCTCGGCCTCGAGCACGCGCCGCAGCTTGCGGTGCAGCACCGGAGTCTGGGAGGCGGGCTCGTTGTAGGCCTTGCTCGTGAAGAGGCCGAGCAGGCGCGACTCGCCGGCCATCTCGCCCTCCGGCGTGACCCGGCGCACGCCGACGTAGTCCATCCGCTCCGGCCGGTGCACCGGCGCGCGGGCGTTGGCCTTGTCGACGATCAGCAGCTCGCCCTCGGTGGCGAGCTTGCGCATCGCCGGCGGCAGGCTCGAGAGCTTGACCGGCTTGCTGTAGGCCGACCGCTCCTCGTCGGCCAGGATGCCGAGGCCGGAGCCCGGGATGATGCGGTAGGCGCCCTCCTTGAGCTCGTACTCGCGCGCGCCGAGCAGCACGAAGTTGCCACGCAGCAACCAGGCCAGGAAGTCGACCGCCTCGCGGACCTCGTCGGAGTCATAGCGCCCGCTGCCGTTGCGCGCGATCGTGATCATCGTCTCCACGCGCTGCGTCATCGCGCCGAAGTCGCTGACCGCGTTGCGGACGGCGCCGAGCACATCCTGGACTGCGTGCTCGAGCTCCTTCAGCTGCGCGCCGTCGAGCCGCCGTGCGAGGTCGAAGTGCATCACCGACTCGCGGTGGATCGCGTTGCGCGCGTGGCCGACGGCGGCGATCCGGCCGTCCTCGCGGGTGACGCCGAAGATCGGGTGCACGAGCCGAGCGACGCGCTCGCCGCGCGCGTCGAGCGCCGCGCTCACCGAGTCGACCAGGAACGGCCAGTCGTCGGTGTTGGTCTCCAGCACGGAGCCGAGCGGCTCGTAGCCGTCGCGCTCTCGCGTCGGGTTGAACGCCCGCACCGCGACGGGCGCGCGCCCGCGCTCGGAGCTGAAGCGATACACGCCGAGGACCTCTGCCGCGAGGTCGCCTGGCGAGATGCCGTCCGTGCCGTCCGAAGCCAGCCGGCGCACGTAGGCCTCCGCAAACGCCCGCACCGAGGCGCCCTCACCCTCCGGCGCGCGCTGCTCGACCAGCTGAAGCAGCTGTTTGTGGGAATGACCTGAGCCGGCCTCGGTCTCCTCCGCGAGGCTCATGCCGCCCATCATCGCACCCTGGCGTTGAAGCTGCGGGTTGCGAAGCTGCGACGGCCGGCGGGGTCGATGACGACCGCGCTCGCCGTCAGCTCCTGCAGGCCGCGATGACGCAGCGCGGCGAGTGGCAGCCGCGGCCTGAAGGTGGCGCGCTGCCCTGCGGGACCGAGAAGCGCAGCGGCCCGCCGCGGTGACCGCGGATCCGCACCCGGAGCATCCCTCGACAGGCGCCGGGAGCCGCGGCGCAGCGCAGCCGGATCGGGACGCTGCGGTCGGGCAGGACGTGGACGTTGACGACGCGCGCGTCGATCTGCAGCTCGCTGCGCGCGCACAGGCCGGGGGCGGGCGCGGCGACGTCGGCGAGCGCGGGAACGACGGCGCGCGGCATGCGCGCGATCATCTCACCTGGCCCGTGAGCCCGCCGGTGTACCCGACTGCGCCGCCGGCCCGCCCCCGCCAGGCACGGCGAGGGCGAGCGCGGCGAGCGCGACGTGCATCAGTCGACGAGGCGGGCCTGCAGCGCCTTGAACTGGAAGCGGACCTCGGCCGGCAGGTCGTCGCCGAACTTCGCCAGGTGCTCCTCGGTCTGCTCGAGCTCGGCGCGCGCCTCGTCGAGGTCGACGCGCAGCGCCTCCTCGACGCGCTTCGGATCCAGCCCGCCGATCTCCAGCGCGCCGGGCGCGGGCACGAGGCCGATCGGCGTCTCGACCGCCTCCGCCTCGCCGTCGCAGCGGCGGAAGATCCAGGCGAGCACGCGCGAGTTCTCGCCGTAGCCGGGCCACAGGAACTTGCCGTTGGCGTCCTTGCGGAACCAGTTCACGTGGAAGACGCGCGGGAGCTTGACGTCCTCGCGCTCACCCAGCTTGAGCCAGTGCCCGAAATAGTCGGCCATGTTGTACCCGCAGAACGGCAGCATCGCGAACGGGTCGAAGCGCAGCTCGCCGACCGTGCCGCCCGCCGCCGCGGTCTTCTCCGAGCTCATCGTGGCGCCCAGGAACACCCCGTGCTTCCAGTCGAACGCCTCGCGCACGAGCGGGACGCCGGTCGAGCGGCGGCCGCCGAGCAGGAACGCGTCGATCGCGACGCCGCGCGGGTCCTCCCAGCCGTCGGCCATCGACGGGCACTGGGCGGCCGAGACGGTGAAGCGGGAATTCGGGTGCGCGGCCGGCGCGTCGGAGTCCGGCGTCCAGTCGTTGCCCTTCCAGTCGATCAGGTGCTCGGGCGTCTCGCCGGTGAGCCCTTCCCACCAGATGTCGCCGTCGTCGGTCTTCGCGCAGTTGGTGAAGACGGTGTCGCGGCGGATCGTGTCGACCGCGTTGGGGTTCGTCGTCGCGCTCGTGTTCGGCGCGACGCCGAAGAACCCGGCCTCGGGATTGACCGCGTACAGGCGGCCGTCGGCTCCGAACTTCATCCACGCGATGTCGTCGCCGACGGTCTCGACCGTCCAGTCCTCGAGCGTCGGCACGAGCATGGCCAGGTTGGTCTTGCCGCACGCGCTCGGGAACGCGCCCGCGATGTGCTTGACCTTGCCCTCCGGCGAGGTCAGCTTGAGGATCAGCATGTGCTCGGCGAGCCAGCCCTCGTCGCGCGCCATCACCGACGCGATCCGCAGCGCGAAGCACTTCTTGCCGAGCAGCGCGTTGCCGCCGTAGCCCGAGCCGTACGACCAGATCTCGCGCGTCTCGGGGAAGTGCACGATGTACTTTTCCTCGTTGCACGGCCACGGCGAGCTCGTCTCGCCCTGGGCCAGCGGCGCGCCGACCGTGTGCAGGCAGGGCACGAACTCGCCGCTGTCGCCCAGCACGTCGAGCGCGCCCTTGCCCATGCGGGTCATGATCCGCATCGAGACCGCGACGTAGGCGGAGTCGGTCAGCTGTACGCCGATCTCGGAGATCGGCGAGCCGAACGGCCCCATGCTGAACGGCACCACGTACATCGTCCGCCCGCGCATAGAGCCCGCGAACTTTTCGTGCAGGAGGTCGCGCATCTCCGCCGGGTCGCGCCAGTGGTTGGACGGGCCGGCGTCGCGCTCCTCGAGCGAGCAGATGAACGTCCGGTCCTCGACGCGGGCGACGTCGCCCGGGTCGCTGCGCGCGAGGTAGGAGTTCGGCCGCTTCGCGTCCGACAGACGCTCGAAGGTCCCCGCGTCCACGAGCTCCTGGCAGAGCGCGTCGTACTCCTCGGCGGAGCCGTCGCACCAGTACACGGAATCGGGCTTGGTCAGCGCTGCGATCTGCTCGACCCAGGTGACCAGCCGGAGGTTCTTCGTGGGAACGGTGGTTTCAATCGTCACGGGGCGACTCGACCTCACTCTTGCCGTAATTCGTCAGTGGCGGTTTGCCAGAGCCCTACAAACCGTACTCGCGGACGCGTGGCCTTGGCAGCTGGAAGCGTCGGATGCGAGTGCCGACGCGCCAAAACGACCAACCGTCATCGCCCGAAGCGTATTCGCTCCGGTGGCGTTCCGCTACCACCAACTGAACTTTCGGCTTGCGACGGATTTGCCAGACCCGCACAAACCTACGCGGGAAGTTTGCGCGGAACCAACACGAGCCGCTTGAACTCGGCCACCAGCACGCCGTCCTGGTTGAGCACGCGGGTGTGCACCTTCACGGTGCCGCGGTCCGGCTTGGAGCGCGACTCGCGCACCTCGAGCACCTCGGTCTCGGCGAACAGGGTGTCCCCGTGGAACACCGGAGCGGGGTGGCTGAGCTCCTCGGTGGCAAGGTTCGCGATCGCCTTGCCCGAGATGTCGGACACGCTCATCCCGAGCGCCAGCGAGTACACGTACGGCCCCACCACGACGTTGCGCCCCTGCTGGGACTGCGCGGCGTAGACGTCGTTGATGTGCAGCGGGTGGTGGTTCATCGTCAGCAGGCAGAACAGGTGGTCGTCGGCCTCGGTGACGGTCTTGGCGGGCCAGTGCTTGTACACGGCGCCGACCTCGAACTCCTCCAGGTAGCGGCCGTACGGGTGCGCGCCGCTCGCCTCGCGCGTCGGTCCATCGGTTTCAACAGTGCTCATGGACCGCCATGATGGCGGTGATGCGCAACCCTCGCTCCCACTTCAAGCCGCTCGCGATCGGCGCGCCGGACCCCGTGTTCGAGATCCCCGTGAGCCCGATGCGGATGATCCACTTCTTCGATCCGTCGAACGAGAAGCTGGTCGGCCGGCTGCCGGAAATGGCTGCTCAGGCCGACATTCTGCTGGGCAATCTGGAGGACGCGATCCCCGCCGATCGCAAGGAGGCGGCCCGCGAGGGCCTGGTGCGTGCGGCGCAGTCGGCCGAGCTCGGCGAGACCCCGCTGTGGACGCGCGTGAACGCGCTGGAAAGCCCCTGGGTGCTCGACGACTTGGTGACATTGGTCACAGAAGCCGGCGACAAGCTCGACGTCGTGATGGTCCCGAAGGTCGAGGGGCCGTGGGACATCCACTACGTCGACCGGCTGCTGGCACAGCTGGAGGCGCGCGCGGGGCTCTCGCGGCCCATCCTGATCCACGCGATCCTCGAGACGGCGCAGGGCGTGGCCAACGTCGAGGAGATCGCCAACGCGTCGCCGCGCATGCAGGGGATCTCGCTCGGGCCGGCCGATCTCGCGGCCTCGCGGCGCATGAAGACGACGCGCGTGGGCGGCGGCCATCCGGGCTACCGCGTGCTCAGCGATCCCGGCGACTCGCAGGAGCGCCCGTCCTTCCAGCAGGATCTCTGGCACTACACGATCGGCCGCATGGTCGACGCCTGCGCAGCGGCGGGGATCTTCCCGTTCTACGGTCCGTTCGGCGACATCAAGGACACCGACGGCTGCGAGGCCCAGTTCCGCGCCGCGTACCTGATGGGGTGCGTCGGCGCGTGGTCGCTGCACCCGGTCCAGATCGGCATCGCCAAGAAGGTCTTCTCGCCCGAGCCGGACGAGGTCGCGTTCGCGCGCAAGGTCCTGGAGGCGATCCCGGACGGCCGCGGCGTGCACATGATCGACGGCAAGATGCAGGACGACGCGACCTGGAAGCAGTCGAAGGTCATGGTCGACCTCGCCGAGCTGCTGGCGCGCAAGGACCCGGAGCTCGCGGAGGCGTACGGGCTATGACCTCGCCGGGAACCAAGTGGGCGAGCTGAGCTGAAGCCACTCGTGCCAGAGGACATTCCGACGAATCGCACGTCTCCGCCGCGTACGCCTCGCGCGAATTCGGCGAGCTCGGCGGCGTGCACCACGCAGGCGGCGACGTCCAAGGCATGGGCCGGCCCCAGTGCGCGTGACGAGCGCGTCGTAGCTGCTGCCAAACGTTCGTTTGGTGCGCGTCGAACGTCTCGGTGCGCTTGGCGAGGACCTGCGGGCCGTCGACGACGCTGTCGAGCTCGGCGGCGTCCCGCGCAGGCCGGTTGTGGAGACTCGGGGAGGACCACTTCGTCAAAGTGCGTTGCGTAGCACTCGACGCCGGTCTCGCGCAGCCGCGCCGCGAGCGCGTCGTTCGGACGGCCGACAGGCTCCCGGCGCGATCATGAAGACCCACACGATCGAGGGCCAGCGGATGCTCGACCAGGTCGGCGGGCTGCTCACAAGCGTCGGCCTCGTCGTACGCGCCTCGCACGAGCGCTTCGACGGCGGCGGCTACCCGGATGGCCTCGCAGGCGAAGCGATTCCGCTGGCCGCGCGGATCGTCGCCGCCTGCGACGCCTTCAACGCGATGACCACCACGCGCTCCTACCGCAAGGCGCTCCCGGTCTCGCACGCGGTCCAGGAGCTGCGCCGCTGCGCGGGCACCCAGTTCGACCCGGCGGTGGTCGACGCACTACTCACCGTCGTCGGCGATCCGGGGTGGACGCTGACGATGCGCGCGCCGGCCGCGCCGGCCGCGCCGGGCGCGGCGGGCGCGGCGGGCGCGGCGGGCGCGGATGCGTTGCCGCGCGTTGCCGCCGGCGAACTGCGCCAGTAAGGGAGGCGGGCTTACCAGAAACGATCACCGAGGGACGGCAAGCGCTCACGATCGATCATCGGTTCGATGCACCACTTTCACGTGTGGCGGCTAAGTGGCGCATAGCGCTACTTAGCCGCCACGAGATTCCCTGAGCGGTGCCCGGAGATGATCGTTTCCATTCCGCACCCCCTCCTTACTGGCGCAGTTTCGAACCTACCCACCGGTTCCGCGTCGTCCGGCGCAGGCCACGCCTCCAAGCCCCGGTGCGCGATCAAACTCGCGCGGCGGCGCCGGGTGGTGGATGGGTCTGCCGTCGCGTCCCTGAACGAGTAGTCCGTCCCGATCGGCCACAGGGCGCCCCCCGATCTGCCCCGACCTGCGGCGCGCCAGCATGGGACCTACACAAGGAGGTCGACCCATGACCAGGAGATTGCGGTCATCCACTGTGGCGCCGCTGGCGATCTCGCGCGTGGCGCTGTCTTCGCCGTCGGGGGACCCGGCTACGCGGAGAGCGGGGTCCGGGCGATGTTCGCAAACACGGCTGCCAACGCGGACAGGATCGACGGGATCCACGCGTCGCGCTCGCCGCGGCCGAATCGCCTGCTGCCCTTGAACGCCGCCGGCAAGTTCCCCGCGTCCGTGCTCACGCTCAGCCAGGGACCAAAGGGCGATGCCGGCCCGGCGGGTGCCACCGGACCGCAAGGACCGGCGGGTGCCACCGGACCGCAAGGACCGGTGGGGAGCGACGCGACGCTCGCCGGCGTCAGCGCGGGCGGAGCGCTCGCCGGCACGTATCCCGACCCGCAGCTCGCGGCGCCGGAGCAACCCGCTGAGCTCACGTTCCTGAACGGCTGGCACGACTACGGGCTCGCCTACAACGCGGCTCGCTACTACAAGGATCCGCTCGGCATCGCGCATCTGTCGGGCGCGATGTCCGGTGGCACGCTGCATGCGCCCGCGTTCGACCTGCCCGCGGGCTACCGTCCGTCCGGCATCGCGCTGTTCGGCGTCCTCTCCGCCGAGGGCGTCACCTTCCGCGCCGCCCACTGACCGAGATCGGCTGCTCGCGCGTCCAGCCGCCGACATTGGCACGGCGGGAGCGCCCGTGTAACGTCAGCGCGCGCAATGGCGGGAGGTGCCTTGAATGCCTGATGTCAGCGGCGGCGCCGGGCGGGGTCGTCTGTCCGAGATGCTGGCGACGCGTGGCGGACGGGCGCAGCCCGAGGCGCCGTTCGTCATCGAGCATCGCGAAGCGCTGATCTACATGCTCTGCGAAGCCGCGGAGCTCGAGCACGGGATCATGTGCCAGTACCTGTTCGCGGCGTTCTCGCTCAAGCAGCGCGCGGACGAGGGCCTGGAGCCGGAGGAGCTCGAGGCCGTGACGCGCTGGCGCCGCACGATCGCGCACGTCGCCAGCGAGGAGATGCTGCACCTCGCGCTCGTGCAGAACGTGCTGTCGGCGATCGGCGCGGCGCCTCACCTGACGCGGCCGAACCTGCCGGCCCCCGCGCACCACTACCCGGCCGGCGTGAACCTGACGCTGGTGCCCTTCGGGGAGCCGGCCTTGCAGCACTTCATGTTCCTCGAGCGCCCGGAGGGCATGGTGCTCGAAGGCGCGCAGGACATCGACGCGCCCGTGCACGAGGCGGTGCCGTTGATGGCCGAGGGCGACATCGTCCCTCAGCTGCAGGACTTCGCGACCGTCGGCCACCTGTACCGGTCGATCGAGCACGGGCTGGCGCACCTGGCGGAGAAGTTCGGCGAACGGCACCTGTTCGTCGGCCCGCCGCGCGCACAGGCGACGAGCGCCGACTTCCGGTGGCCCGAGCTTGTGGCCGTGACCGACCTCGCGTCGGCTCAGCAGGCGCTCGACACGATCCTCGAGCAGGGCGAGGGCGCGCGCGGGCATTGGGAGCAGGCCCACTTCGGCCAGTTCGTCCAGATCCTCGACGAGTACCGCAGCATGCAGGCGGCGAATCCGGCGTTCGACCCGGTCCGGCCGGTGCTGTTCGCGACCGTGCGGCGCGGCGAGCACGGCGACTCGATCCCGCTCATCGGCGATCGCGTGACGGCCCGGTGCACGGATCTCTTCAACGTCGGCTACGAGATCCTCCTGCAGCTGCTGGAGCGGTACTTCGCCCACACGGAGGAGACCGACGCGCAACTGTCCACGCTGGCGGACGCGGCCGTCACCCTCATGTTCGGCGTGCTCAAGCCGCTCGGCGACCTGATCACGACGCTGCCGGTCGGCCCCGAGCACCCCGGCCGCACCGCCGGGCCGAGCTTCGAGCTCTTCTACGAGGACGACGACCTCCTGCCGCACCGGGAGTCCGCCTGGGTGCTGCTCGAAGAGCGCCTGCGCGATGCCTCGAGCTTCTGCGCCGCCGTCACGACGAGCGCGCCCGAGGACGTCGCGAGCGCGCTCGGGCCGGTCGCGCGCGCGCTCACCGGCGTGGCGGACTCACTCGCCCGCCACTTCGCCGATTGGGGCGCGACGAGTCGCTTCGCGACCGGCGGCGGGGACACGGCGCAGCCGCAGGGATCGCTGCATTTCGACGAGGACATCAAGCCGCTGTTTCGCGAGGGCGACCGCAAGTCGATGCGCTTCGCCTTCGACCTCTGGTCCCTCGACGACGTCTCGACCCACGCCGGCGCCATCCTCGACCGGCTCGAGGCCGGCACGATGCCCTGCGACGGGGCCTGGCCGGCCGAGCGTGTCGCGATCTTCCGCCGCTGGATCGACGCCGGCAAACCGGCGTAGTCGGGCGCCCACGACTAGGTCGCCGGTTGGGGGACCATCCGGACGGCCGCGGACCGCACGAAGCGGTCGCGCGGCTCGCGGCGCGGGCGAGGGCGGGAGGGGCGCTTGCGCGCGGGCGTGGCGAGCTCGTTGATGTAGCTGGAGACCACAGCCTCCGCGAGCACGAGTGCGCGCTGGTTCTTGATCGAGGACATCGGGCTCCTTGGGTCAGGCATGGACGAGGGACTCGGCGGCGAGCTCGGGCTCGGGATCGCGCGTCCGGCGCGGGCGCAGCAGGACGAGCGCGCCGAGGACGCCGACGACGATGCTCGACGCGCCGATCGCGAACGCGAGGTGGTATCCGGAGATCAGCGAGCCGGTGAGGGACTGGCCGGACGCCAGCGCGGCGTTCGTGCGGTCGGTGGCGATCGTGCCCAGCAGCGCAAGCCCGAGCGCTCCCGAGACCTGCTGCGACACGTTCACGATGCCGGAGCCGAGCCCGGCGTCGGCGGCCGGGACGTTCGCCATCGCGATCGCCAGCAGCGGCATGAACGCGAGCCCGATCCCCGCGCCGATCGCGAAGTGCGCGGCGAAGATCGTCGGGAAGAAGGCCGTCTGCGGCCCCACGGTGGTGAGCAGCGCGAGCCCGGCCGCCGCCGTGAGCATGCCGCCGATCAGCAGCGGGAACTCGCCGAAGCGACCGATCAGCCGGGCGGTGACGCCGAGCGACAGCGCGGCCACGGTCAGCGTCCAGGGCAGGAACGCCACGCCGGTCTCGAGCGCGCTGTAGTGGCGGATGTGCTCGAGGTAGAGCGTGCCGAGGAAGAACGTCGAGTACATGCCGGTGATGAGGAAGCCGCGCACGATGCTCGAGCTGGCGAGCCCGCCCACGCGCAGGATCCGCAGCGGCATGATCGGGTGCGCGATCCGGCTCTCGAGCACGATGAAGGCGGCCATCAGCGCGACCGCGAGGCCGCCGAGGCCGAGCACCCGGCTCGAGCCCCAGCCGGCGCCGGCGGCCTGCACGATCGCGTAGATCGCGGTCATCAGCGACGCGGTCACGAGCACGGCGCCGAGCCAGTCGACGCGGCCGGCGGCGCGGGCGCCGTCGGCGGGGATCAGGGCCCGGCCGAGCGCGATCGTCGCCAGGCCGATCGGCAGGTTGACGAAGAAGATCCAGTGCCAGCTCAGGGCCTGCGTGAGCGCCCCGCCGGCGAGCAGCCCGAGCGAGCCGCCGGCGACGGCCACGAACACGTACGCGCTCATCGCGCGCGCCCGCTCGACCGGCTGCGGGAACTCGGTGACGATGATGGCCAGGATCACCGACGCCTGCACGGCGGCGCCGATGCCCTGCAGGAAGCGGGCGCCGATCAGCAGGCCCTGGCTGGACGCGAGGCCGCACAGCACTGAGGCGACCGTGAAGATCGCCACGCCGGCGAGGAAGACGCGCTTGCGGCCCAAGATGTCGCCGAGCCGGCCGGCGAGCAGCAGGAAGCTGCCGAAGGTCACCAGGAAGGCGTTGACGACCCAGGTCAGATCGCCCTGCGTGAAGTGCAGCTCGGCCTGGATGAAGGGAAGCGCGACGTTCACGATCGTCGTGTCGAGCACGATCATCAACTGCGCGAGGCAGACGACGGCGAGCGTCAGCCAGCGGCGCCGCTCGTCGGTCTGGGAGGGTGAATGCATGTATGGAAGTCCGGGGAGATTGACGCTAAACTGGAGGAGTCCTCCGGAAGTAAGTGGAGGGCGCCTCCGGAAGAAGAACTATAGCGGAGGCCCCCTCCGGTTTGTCAAGCGAAATTCACGATGAGCACCACCGACCCCCTCGAGCAGACCCTCCCCCGCCGCCCCAAGCGCGCGGACGCGCGCCGCAACTACGACAAGGTCGTCGCCGCCGCGCGAGAGGCGTTCGCCGAGCGCGGCGCCTCGACGTCGCTGGAGGAGATCGCGCGCCGCGCCGAGGTCGGGATCGGCACGCTGTACCGCAACTTCCCGAATCGCCAGGCGCTGCTCGAGGCGGTCTACGTCGACGAGGTGGAGAGCCTCTCCCGCTCGGCCGCCGAGTTCGACGCGCTGGAGCCGTGGGACGGCTTCGTGGCCTGGGTGCACCGGCTCGTCGGGTATCTGGTCACCAAGCAGGCGCTCGCGCACGAGCTGCTCGAGTACGTCGACCGCGACGCGCCGCTGTTCAAGGGCTGCCGCGCGCTGCTGTTCGAGGCGGGCGAGCCGCTGCTCGCCCGCGCTCAGGCGGCGAAGGCGGTGCGAGAGGACACCGACCTCTCGGAGATCATCCAGCTGGTCGGCGGGATCGCGAAGATCCCCGGCGCCGAGCCCGAGCAGATCAGGCACATCGTCACGATCGCGCTCGACGGCCTGCGCCACCGCCCGGCCGCGACGTAGTCCCGCTTCTCATGAGGGTCGGCCGATCGACAGCGCTGGCCGTGACCCTCCTGGCGCTGACCGCGCACGCGACGGTGGCCGCGGCCGCCGATCCGGGCCGCTGGCGCGCCACCGGCGTCTCCCCGATCCCGCTCGAGTACTACCAGGGGATCGCCTCCGATCCCGCCGGCAGACTGTGGTTCGACGGCGTGTTCGCGGGCCTCTACCGCGCGACCGCGGGGTTGCGCGAGCAGCGCCGCGACGACGCGGTCCTCCCGCCCGACGTGATCGCGCGGGAGGGCTACAACCATGTCGGCGACATCAGCTGGGACGCCCGCGAGGGAGGGCGCATCCTGCTGCCGCTCGAATGCTTCTACCCCGGGCGCCCCGGCGGGGAGAACCCGTGTATGACGGGCGCGCTCGGCGTGGCCGATCCCGAGACGCTGCGCTGGCGCTACTACGTCAAGCTCGACCCGGCGGAGATCGCGAAGGCGATGTGGGCGCAGGCGTCTCCCGACGGGCGGCTGATCTGGACCTCGGCGGGGCCCGACCTGCTGGCGTACCGGGCAGGCGACGTCGCTCCCGCGCACGCGGCGCCCGGCGGCGCGCCGATCCGCGCGGTGCGCCGGCTCGCCGGCGCCGTGCCGGCGGAGGGGATCACGGGCGCGGCGTTCTACGGCGACCGGCTGCTGGTGGCCGGCCAGGCCGGCACCGCGTTCCGGGTCTGGTCGATCGACCTGGCCACCGGGGCGCGGCGCCTGGAGATCGAGCGCACGATCGCCGGCGAGTCGGAAGGGCTCGACGTCGCCGACCTCCTCGGCGGCACGCTGCACTGGATCGTGACGCCGTTCGATCCCGCCGGGGGTGCGCCGACCTACCCGCCGCCCGGCAACGCCCTGCTGCACTTCGTCGCGCGCACCCCGCGCGGCCGGCTGCGCCTGACCGCCAGGCCGCAGCGGCTCGTCGTCGGACGCCCCGCGCACGTCAGGTTCACCGCGACGGTGCGCCGCGCCGCCGCTGCCGGGGTCGCCGTGCGCTTCGGCGGGCAGCTGCGGCTCACGTCGGCGCGCGGCGTCGCCGCATTCACCGTCACGCCGTCGCGCCGCCGCCGCTACGTCGCGCGCGCGACGCGCGCCGACCTGCGGCCCGCATCGCTCGTCGTGGCCGCGGAGCGGCGCGCCTCGTCGTCGTGCGCGGCTCCGTACTCCGCCCCGCGATGTGCGCGGAGCCGTGCGGATTCCGCCGCCGCGACGCGCGGCTAGCGTCCCGGTCATGGAAGCCCGTGCAGTTCCCGGCGGCGGCGTGAGCGCCGCGTTCGAGGCGTTCGGGCGCGAGACGCCCGAGCATGCCCGCGCGTGGATGCAGGCGACCGAGGCGCTCGGACAGGCCTCGGCGCTCGACCCCAAGACGCTCCACCTCGCCTACATCGCGGTCTTGGCCGCGGTGGGCGCCCAGAGCGGCATGCCGTTCCATGCCGCTCTGGCGCGCGGCGCCGGCGCCTCGCGCGAGGAGGTGGCGAGCGCCGTGCTCGTCGGCCTGCAGCCGGCCGGGCACACCGTGATCGCATCGCTTCCCGCCGCGCTGGCCGGCTTCGACCACGGTGAGCCATAGGCACGGCTGATAGGTCCTCGAATCTCCTTATTGGAAGTCGATCGCCGGCCGCGCTTTGCTGGACGTCATGTTCGGACGCGAATTCGGCACTCGGACGGGTATGCAGGTCAGCGCCCTCGGCCTCGGCTGCTGGGCGATCGGCGGCCCGTGGACCTCCAACGGCCAGCCCGCGGGCTGGGGCGAAGTGGACGATGACGAGTCGATCCGCGCGATCCGGCTCGCGCTCGATCTCGGCGTCACGCTGTTCGACACCGCCGACGTCTACGGGTGCGGCCACAGCGAGCGAGTCCTCGGCAAGGCGCTGGCCGGGCGCCGCGACGACGCGGTGATCGTCACCAAGGTCGGCAACCTCTTCGACGAGCAGACACGGACCGCCAGCGGCAGCGACCTCAGCCCCGCCTATCTGCGGCGCGCTTGCGACGCGAGCCTGCGCCGCCTCGACACCGACCACATCGACGTGTACCTGATCCACGATGGGTTCTCCGGCCCGGAGGACGTACCGGCCGTCATCGACGTGCTCGAGCAGCTCGTGGAGGCCGGCAAGGTGCGCTGGTACGGCTCCAGCGTGTCGGACCCGGCGATCGTGCGCGCCATGGCCGAGGGCCCGCACATGGTCGCCGCCCAGCACGAGCTCAACGTGCTGCGCGGCGAGCTCGAGACGCTGAGCGTCGCCGAGGAGCTCGGCCTGGCGAGCCTCAATCGCACGCCCTTGGCGATGGGTCTGTTGAGCGGGCGCTACCGGCCGGATGCGCTCCCGGCCGACGACGACGTCCGGCGCAACGCCCCATGGTGGGACTTCTTCGACGAGGGCGCGATGGAGCGCTGGCTCGAGCGCATCGCCGACGTCCGCGCCGAGCTGACCGCGGACGGACGCTCGCTCGTCCAGGGCGCGCTCGGCTGGATCTGGGGCCGCAGCCCGGCCACGCTCCCGCTCCCCGGATTCCGCACCGTCGCCCAGGTGCAGGAGAACGCGGGCGCCGCCGACCACGGCCCGCTTCCCGCCGAGGCGATGGATCGCATCCGGGCGATCCTGGGAGAGCCCCTACCGGCGTGACGACAAGCGGGGAGCGCTCATCCGATCCGCTCCTCGATCCGGACGTGGACGGTGTCGCCCGCCTCCTTGCCGATCGCCTGCCTGAGCTTCGCCTTGACGGGTAGCCGGTGCGTGCCGTCGCCCTGCGCCATCAGCGCGCCGTCGAACGGCTCGCTGTCGATCAGGCCGCGGATCTTCACGAGCCCGCGCGTGCCGAAGAGCTCCGCCGCGTCGCTCATCACCACGCACGTCCACGCACCGGGGTTGTCGCCCTTCTGGAGCTGGGCGTCGAACTCTCTCAACATGACTCAGTGGACTCTCGCAGCTGCCGGAAGTCATCGCGAACCGCTGGTCAGCGCCGCGATGATGTAACGCCCGGACCCGCTGGCGGCATGTTCCAGACGTGAGAAGCGACGCCGCACTGCTCGCCGCGGCCCGGACGGATGCCGGGGCGTTCCGCGAGCTGTATGACCGCTACGCGGGGCGCGTGCTCGGGTACCACCTGCGCCGCTGCCGCGACGAGGACGCCGCGCACGAGCTGACCGCCGAGACGTTCGCGCAGGCCTGGCTGGTGCGCGCGCGATTCCGCGACGAGTGCGGCGGCTCCGCCGGCCCGTGGCTGTTCGGCATCGCCCGCAACGTCCTGCTCGCGTCGGTGCGCCGGCGGGCGCTCGAGGACGGCGCGCGCGAGCGCCTCGGGATGCTCGCGGCGCCGTCGGCCGAGCCCGACGACACGTGGCTGGAGGGGCTCGACGAGGCGCTTGACGAGCTGCCCGAGTCTCAGCGCCGCGCGATCGAGCTGCGCGTGCTCGAGGACCAGGGCTATGACGACGTGGCCACGGCGCTCGGCACGTCGCCGGCCGCCGCGCGGGTGCGAGTCCATCGTGGGCTCGCCGCGCTTCGTACCCGCCTCGGAAAGGAGACCGTCCGATGAACGACGACACGCTCGCGGGCGGCGGCCCCGCCACTCCGGGAGGCGGCGCGACGATCGCGGCCGGCGACCTCCCCCCGCGCCTGGGCGCGATCGGCGACGAGCTCGAGCGCGCGACCCGCGCCGACCTGCGCCACGCCTGGCGCCGGCGCCGGCGCGTCCGCCGCCGGATCGCCGGCGGCGCGGCCGCGCTGGTGATCCTGATCCCCGGCGCCGCGCTGGCCACGAGCCTGCTGTCGACCGGCGACGTCGAGCGCTCGCTGCCGGCCGGCACCCGCTTCCTCGTGGGCACCACCCCGCACTGCGAGGTCGTCACCGACGGCGTCGAGTACCACTGCACCGTCGAGGGCGCGTTCAACAACCCGGAGATCCAGGACATGAAGGGCACGGTCGAGCCGACCGTCGACGCGAAGAAGCGCGTCAACGGCGGCTGCCGCTCCCTGCGCTCCGACGGGCGCGAATGGCAGTGCTACATCGGCCAGGAAGCGGTCCGCCAGAAGATCGTCGGCGCCGGATTCCTCGGCGAATACGCCCCGTCCCCGGGCGTGGGCTGAGTCACAGATCCGCGCCTGCTCCGAAGGTGCGGGTGACATGCTCACCCTGGCCCTCGTGATGGCGCTGATGATCGCGATCGACCGGCTGATCGGGCGCGCCGCGCCCGAGCCGGCCGACGCGACGTACAAGCGCACGGCGCGCGCCCGCCGGCGGGCGGAGCTCGCCGCGCGCGTGCACCGGCGAGAGCCCACGCGGCTGGCGTATCTGCCGACCGACGCCGGCTGGGCCGCGTCCGCGCCCCGGCGGCGGCTCGGTGTGCAGCCGATCGCGATCGCCTCGATCGTCGGGACCGTCGAGCCGCACAAGGCCGCCGCCTTCGACGCGGACTGGCGCCCGCCCCCGTTCAGCCGCGGCCGCTGGACGCTGCTGTGCGCCGCATCACAGCGCGGCGACGTCCTGCCGCCGATCGCGGTCTATCGGGTCGGCGCGCGCCACTACGTGCGCGACGGGCACCACCGCGCCTCCGTCGCCCGCGCCACCGGCGCGTGCGCGATCGACGCGGATGTCGTGGAGCTGGGCTAGCCGCCGCAGGGGGAGTGAGGCGCGCCGGGCTCGAGCGCGGCGCGCATCGCGTCGGCCGCGAGGTCGCCGAGCGGCCACAGCAGCTCGCGCGCGACGGAGATCGCCTGGCGGTCCTCGTCGCGGATCCACTCGGCATCGTCGCGGCTCTCGACGAAGTGCGTGAGCGCGTTGCGGTAGGCCGACAGGCGCGCCGGCCGGAGCACGACGGTGCTCACGCCGGCACGGCTCGCGAGATCGGTCAGCTCGTCGGCGAGCGCCGTGAGCTCACGCAGCTCGAGCACGTCGTCGACCGACATGCTCGCCGTGCGGAAGCGCTCGCCAGAGATCGCGCGCACGGCGTGCGACGAAGCCGCGATCTCCTCGCTGCCGAGGTCGAACAGCGCCAGGACCACGGCCTCCCCATCGAGACCCTGCGTGATTTCGATGCGAGCGTTGAGCATGGACGTGATACACGCTACCGGCGGCGGCTAAGCCGCGCCTGAAGCCTTCCTACCCGCTTAGACGCTCCAGGCGGCAACTTCCTTCCCGCCGCATGCAAATTTCCGGAGGATGCGGAGTGAACGCCGCGGGCCGGATTGACGGTCCCGGGGGCCTCCGCATAAGTTCTTCCCAGACGCGGAACCGAGCCGCAGAGAGCGAGGCCTAGGGATTGCAAGGCCCGCCGCTCTGAAGCCGGGCGGCGCCCTTCACGGGGCGACCTCGGCCGAGAGCATCCCAAGCGGCCCGGGACCGCGTCGACTACGTTAAACGCACTCGTAGCGAGTGGTCGCGACCTCGACGCGAACGGCTGGTCGGTAGCGTCGTACTCCCACACGCCCTGCTTGACCAGGTAGCGGACGTACGGCAGGTCGTGGCGGAAGCCGAACTGCGCGCGCTGGGCGGCGAAGTCGCGAATCGCGGCGTCCGGATCCGGCGGCGTGGGGGCGAGCTGCCCGTGGCACAGCGCGGCGGCGGCGAGCGCGGCGGCGATCATCGCGATTGGGATATCCCCATCGCCTACCTTTCCAACCATGGGCCATCTCGTGCATCTCTCAGACGTTCCCGAGCACTCGATCCCCGACGGCCGCTGGCAGCCGCTCAACCTCCGGCTCGGGATCCGGAACTTCGGCGTCAACGCCGTGGCCATGGACCCCGGCGACGAGTTCGACATCGCGCACGACGAGGCCGACTCCGGCCACCAGGAGCTCTACATCGTCGTCTCCGGCCGCGCCGGCTTCCGGCTGGGCGACGAGGAGCTCGAGGCCGGCCCGGGCGACGTCGTCGCCGTGCCCGACCCGAGCGAGCGGCGCGACTACTGGCCGCTGGAGGCGGGCACGCGGATCGTGTGCGTCGGCGCCGGCCCGGACGCCGAGCACGGGTACGGGGAGTGGATCACGACGCAGGGATGAGCTCGGTGCGCAGCTCGTGGCTCTCGTCCGGGAGTCGCGCCTCGTAGTAGATGCGATGCCCGCCCTCAGGCAGGGCCACCGCGTCGAGATAGCGCACGTCGGCGACCGGCCGCGGCTTGAGCCGGTGCCCGTCGAGCCGCGTGAGGCCGGTGCGTTCGAACCAGTTCTCCTCCGCGCTCGCGCGGCCGTCGTAGGCGGCGCGGCCGTCGGCGAGGATGCTCGTGATCCGCGCGCCGCGCGCGTCCCACTCGCCGGGCCGGCCCTCGAGCACGGTCCCGTGCCACTCCCAGCTCAGGCCGTCGGGGCTGGTCGCGTACGCGCTGCGCATCCGGTCCTCGGCGCCCTCGACGTCGAGCGGATGCACGCACACCCACGCCTGCCAGCCGCCGGGGAAGCGGCGGACCAGCGGGTCCTTGACCGCCGTCAGCTCGTTGCCGGCGAAGACCGTCACGGGATCGGCGTCCGCGAGGCCCTCGAGCGTGTCGGCCTCCAGCGCGTCGATCCACCAGCGCTTGCTGCCCGCGGCGGCAAGGCACGTGTACAGACGCCAGCGGCCTTCCTCGGTCTGCAGCAGCGAGGGACGCTCCATGCCCATGGCGCCTGCCCAGCGCGTCTCGTCGAGCGTGACGACCGTGTCGAGGCGGACGCCGTCGCCGGAGCGGGCAATCACGGTCTCGTCGACCCCGTCGTGGCCGTGACGGACGCGGTAGGCGACGACCCAGGAGCCGTCGGGCTGCAACCGGGCGCAGGGGGCGCCGGCCCAGTGGCCGGGGCCGCTGCCCGGCGCGGGAGCCGCGATCACCCCCCGGTCGATAGGGAGCGGGAAGTCCATGGCGCCAGTGTGCGGCTAAGGCGCGGGCGCGCCATCGGGAGGATGGAGCGGATCCGCACTTACTGCACGCGGTGGGCTGCTGCGCGGCCGCGTCAGGGCGCGGCCGCGCAGGCTTGTGCGCCGCGTTCAGCTCCGCGGGCGGCGGCCGTTCTGGTTGCCCTGGCCGTGGTCCTGATTGGACTTGCCGTGGGCCTGGTTGGACTTGCCGTGATCCTCGCCGGCCTTGCCGTGGTCCTCGCCGGACGCCCCGTGCTCGTCGCCGCTCTGGCCGCGGGCGCCGGCGCCCGCGCCGGCGTCGGCGGGCTTATCGGGCTTGGGCTTCGGCTGGTTCTTGCCCTTCTTTACCTTGGCCTTCTTGGTCAGCTGCGCGCACGCGACCATCTGGTCCGGGTCGCCGGACGCGTCGCGCGTGAACACGCCGACGAAGTACTCGACCGTGCGGTCCACCTTGAACGAGTGCGCACGCGCCCACGAGTTGGCGACGCCCTTGCGGCTCGTGACCAGCAGGCCGCCGCGCCGGTACGTCCAGCCCGCCACGTCGGTGCCGCCCGCCGCGCCTTCCTCGCACGCGGTCGCGGCCGACTGCAGGCGGAAGACGTACTTCTGCCTGGCGCCGAGCTTGCGCACGTGCACGCTCAGCTGGTCGTTGCGCCTGCCGTCCACCAGCTGTGCCTTGCCGAATGAGTCGCTGGTGTAGGAACCGTCGGCGCCGACCAGCTGGAACGAGCCGCGGTAGATCTTGCTCTTGGAGTGCGCCTCGGCGGCGGCGGGCGCGAGGGCGACCGCCGCGACGCCTGCTAGCGCTGCGAGCTTCTTCATACCGGCAACAACGCCGCGGACGCGCCACGATCAGGGGGTACCGTCTGACGAATGCCGCTGCCCAAGAACCTGGCACGTTTCAACTTGAAGGTGACCAACCGGATCACCGGCCCGTTCGCGCACCGCCTGCCGGGGTTCGCGGTCGTCCACCACGTCGGACGCCGGTCGGGCACGCCGCGGACCACGCCCGTGAACATGTTCCGCGACGGCGGCGACTACGTGATCGCCCTCACCTACGGCCGGGACAGCCAGTGGGTCAAGAACGTCCTCGCGGCCGGCGGGTTCGACGTCGTCACGCGCGGGCGCACGATCCACCTGACGCAGCCGCGGATCGTCCAGGACGCGCGCGTACCCGCTCCCGTGCGGGCCATCCTCAACGTCCTCGACGTGCGCGACTACGTCATCGCGCGGCCGGACTCGTCGAAGTAGCGCAGGCCCTCGCGCACGAGCCCGAAGGAGATCTCGGATCCGACCTCGGCGGTCGTCCGCCCCTCCTCGAGCACGACCAGCCGCGAGTCGCCGACGTCGACGCCGAGGAACGTCTCGCGCCCCAGCGCCTCGACGAACGCGACCGTCCCGGTCAGCGGGCCGACCAGGCCGTCGCGCCAGCGCCGCGCGTGCTCGGGCCGCACGCCGACCACGGCGTCGCGGAGCCCCAGACCCACCGCCGCCGAAGGCTCCAGGAACGACATCGCCGGGGAGCCGATGAAGCCGCCCACGAACCGGTTCGCCGGCCGCTCGTAGAGCTCCTCCGGCGTCCCGACCTGCTCGAGCAGTCCGTCGTTGAGGACTGCGATCCGGTCGCCCATCGTCATCGCCTCGACCTGGTCGTGCGTGACGTAGACCGTGGTCGTGCCGATCTCCTGCTGGATCCGCCGGATCTCGCCGCGCGTCTGCGTGCGCAGCTTGGCGTCCAGGTTCGACAGCGGCTCGTCCATCAGGAACACCTGCGGCTCGCGCACCAGCGCACGCCCGAGCGCGACGCGCTGGGCCTGCCCGCCCGAGAGCTGCCCCGGCTTGCGCTCCAGCAGCACGCGGATGTCGAGCACCTTCGCGGCCTCGTCCACGCGCCGCTGGATCTCGTCGCGCGGCACCTTCCGCCGCCGCAGGCCGAAGGCGAGGTTGTCGAACACCGTCATCTGCGGGTAGAGCGCGTAGTCCTGGAAGACCATCGCGATGTCGCGCTCGCGCGGCGCCATGCGGTTGACCATGCGGTCGCCGATGAACACCGACCCCGCGCTCACCGACTCGAGCCCGGCGAGCATCCGCAGCGCGGTCGTCTTGCCCGAGCCCGACGGGCCCACGAGCACCATGAACTCGCCGTCGGCGATGTCCAGCGTGAACTCGCGCACGGCCTCGACCGCGCCGAACACCTTGCCCACGCCGTCGAAGCGAACGTCCGCCATCAGCCCTTCACCGCCCCGCTCAACATGCCGCGGATGAAGTGCCGCTGCAGGAACACGTACACGATCACGACCGGGGTCGCCACGATCACCGCGCCCGCCGCCAGCAGCGTCAGGTTCGACGTGTTGCGGCCCTGGAAGAAGCTCAGGCCGAGCGGCGCCGTGCGCAGCCCCTCCTCGGAGACCATCACCAGCGCCAGCAGGAACTCGTTCCAGGTCCACATGAACAGCAGCACGGTCATGGTCAGCACGGCCGGCCGCGCCAGGGGAAGCAGCACGCGCCAGAGCGTGAACCACGAGGACGCGCCGTCGATCCGCGCCGCCTCGACCAGCGAGCGCGGCACGCCGCGGAAGAACGCGCGCATCCAGAACGTCCCGAACGCGATCGACGCGCCCATCTGCGGCAGGATCAGCCCCCAGTAGGTGTCGGTCAGCGAGAGATCGCGGAAGTCGTAGTAGAGCGGCACGATCACGGCCTCGATCGGGATCGTGAGCCCGAACAGGAACACGTAGAACAGGACCTGGGAGCCGCGGAACTGCATCATCCCGAACGCGTAGCCGGACAGGATCGAGAGGAAGCCGGCGCCGACCACCACGACGACCGCGACGAGCACCGACGACTTCAGGTACGTGCCGAAGTGCCCTTCCTCCCAGGCGGTCTTGAAGTTGCCGAGGTGGATGCCGTCGAAGCTGCCGAAGACCGCGCTGCCGTCCGGCGACTGCAACGCGGTGAACACGATCCCGACGATCGGCGCCAGCGCGAGCAGCGTGAAGATGCCCAGCACGGCGTAGGTCACCGACTGCTCGTTGCGCGACGTCATCGCTCGGCCACCCGGTTGATGACGAACGTGATCGCGAAGATGACCAGCGCCAGCGAGATGCCGACCGCGGCCGCCGAGCCGACCTGGCCGGTCTGGAACGCGCGGTCGTAGACCTGGTAGGCGGGCACCGACGTGGCGTTGCCCGGCCCGCCCTTGGTCGTGATGTACACGAGGTCGAAGTTGCGCAGCGCGTAGACGGTCGTCAGCGTCAGCGTCACCGCGATCTCGCCGCGCAGCGCCGGCAGCGTCACCGCGAAGAACTCGCGCACCGGCCCCGCGCCGTCCACCCGCGCGGCGTCATACAGCGAGCCCGGGATCTTCTGCACGCCCGCGGTCAGGAGCACCATCGCCAGGCCGAAGTAGACCCACGTGCCGACCAGACCGACCGACGGAAGCGCCAGGTTGAAGTCGCCCAGCCACGACTTCCCGCTCAGCCCGAACGCTTCGAGGATCTTGTTCAGCGCCCCGTTCTCGGGGTCGTAGATCATCCGCCACATGACCGCGACGACGACCATCGCGATCACCTGCGGCAGGAAGAGGATCGTCCGGAACAGCGCCTGCCCGCGCACGCGCGACCGCGCCAGCAGACCCGCCAGCAGCAGCCCGATCAGCAGCGGCAGCACCGCGTAGAAGAACAACAGGATCAGCCCGTGCCCGAACGCGGAGCGCAGCTCCGGGTCTGAGATCACGTCGCCGTAGTTCTTCAGCCCGACCCAGGTGCCGACGGTCAGCCCGTCCCACGCGAAGAACGAGATCCAGACCGCGTGCAGCAGCGGCAGCAGGACGAACAGCGTGAAGACGGCGAACGCCGGCAGGATGTAGAGGTAGCCGACCCGGCGCGGAGCGCCGGGCGGCAACGTCAGCGTCTCAGCGATTGTTCGCCCACTTCTCGAAGTCACCCTGGACGCCCTCGGTGAACTTCGAGGGGGAGTCCTTGCCGGCGAGCAGCTCCTGGATCGCGGCCGAGATGTCGTCGTAGAAGGTCGGCGTCGTGTAGTCGAGGTACGGGATCACGCCGTCGGCCTCGTTGAGCTTCGCCCACGCGGTGGCGACGTCGGCGGACAGCCCGCCCTCCGGCGTCGGCGCGTCCTTCATCGCCGGCAGGTTGTTCGTCTCGGTCAGCACCTTGGCGGCGTTCGCATCGGTGATGAAGTCGATGTAGGCGGCCGCGACCTCCGGGTGCTTGGACGTCGAGGTGATCGCGAACGGCAGCGACTCGCCGCCGAGCGAGACCGGCTTCGCCGGGTCCTGGCCGGGCATCAGCATGAAGCCGACGTTCTCGCCCATCTTGTCGGCGAGGTCGGCGGTCACCCACGTGCCGGCGATCAGGAACGTGCCCTTGCCCTTCGCGAAGCTCTGCCACGCGGGGTCGTAGCCCCTGCCGTTGAAGTTGGGCGTGAAGTAGCCCTTCTTGACCCAGTCGGTGATCTTCGTCGCCGCGTCCGTGAACGACGGCTGGTTGAAGTTCGCGCCCTCCTTGGCGAACACGAAGTCTCGGATCGCCTGCTTGTCGGCGGTCTGTCCGAGCACGCTCTCGAAGTCGTGGATCCCGGGCCACTTGTCGAGGTTGCCGAACTGGATCGGAATGTCGCCCTTCGACTTGGCATCCTGCAACTGCTGCTCGAACTCGTCGAGCGTCGTGGGCGGCGTCGGAACCTTCTCCTTGTTGTAGAAGACGCCGACGATCTCGCCCATCTGCGAGAGCCCGTAGAGGTCGCCGGAGCCGAAGTCCTTGCCGTCGGACGAGAACTTGTTCAGGTCCAGCAGCAGCGGCGAGTAGCGGTCCTCCCAGCCGTAGACCTTCGCGTAGTCGGTCAGCGGCCGCAGCAGCCCGGCCTTGACGAGCTCGCCCATGATCGGGCGACCCTGGTTGGCCTCGACGACGTCCGGCGCCTTAGAGCTGGAGGCGGCCAGCTTGATCGTCTTCTGCAGGTCGTCGAACGACTTCGCCACGCGATTGATCGTCACGTTCGGGTACTTCTGCTGGAACTCCGCGATCAGCTGCTTCATCTGCTTGTTCTGGCCGCCGCGGACCTCCTGGTCGTACACGGTCAGCGTGACCGGGCCGAGCTTCGCGATGTCCGGCTTGGCGTTTGCGGTCGCCGCCGGCGTCGCCTTCTTGCTCGCCGAGTCGTTGTTGCTGCCAGGCGACGTGCCGCAGCCCGCCGCGAGCGCGGCGACCAGCAGGCCCGCGCCCAGGCTCCGAATGCCCCTCACTGCTCCTCCTTCATCGCTGCTGACGGCTCCCGCACAGGCGACGTCAGCCCATGTTCCACGCCCTCCTCCAAGAGCGCCCTCAGTGACACGGCGCCGGCGGTGGCCGTGGCCACCCTCACCGAGAGCGCCGCGTACAGCACAGCCCAGCGCAGCCGCTCGGTCAGCGCCGCTCCTGCGAGGTCGGCCCACACGTAGGCGGCGGCGAACAGGTCGCCCGCCCCCGTCGTGTCGACGGCCTCGACCGGCACGCCCTCCACGTGCACGACCCCCGCAGAACCCGCGGCCAGCGCCCCGCGCTCGCCGAGCGTGACGATCGCCACCGGCGCCGTCTCGGCCAGCTGCGCGGCCGCGCGCTCCGGGTCCGTCAGCCCGGTCAGCAGCTGCGCCTCGCGCTCGTTGACCAGCAGCGCGCGCACGCCGCCGAGGTCCGGCAGCCGGCGCCCGGACAGCGCGCGGGCGTCGACGTCGCCGACGCTCACGTAGATCTGCGCGCCGGGCGGCGCCAGCGGCAGCCGCGGCAGCGAGAGCACGACGGCGCGCGGGGCGACCGCGGCGAGCTCGGCGCCGGTGACCTCCTCGCCCGGGTCATACGTCGCCATCGCGCGGTCGCCGTCGACCGGCATGACCACGGTCAGCGGAGTACGGGCGACGCGCCGGCCGGCGAACTTGACGCCGTCCTTGGCGACCATGTGCAGCAGCAGCTCGCCGACCGGGTCCTTGCCGATCGGCGACACGAGCGCGCTGGTGAGGCCGAGGCGGGCGGCGCCGACCGCGGTGATGGCGCCGCCGCCGGGGGAGCGCAGCAGGTCGTTGGCCAGCCGCTCCTCCCCCGGGCGCGGCACCCCTTCCAAGCCGGCGAACGTGAGGTCCAGGAACGCGGGCTCGGCGCAGGCAAGATCAACCGTCATGGCAACTCCTGACCCGGGAGAATCGCCCTTTGGGCGATTGCTCCCAGCGAAGCGAGCCCTCTGGGCGAGCATTCGCCCGTCACGCGGGGAACGCCTCCTGCAGCGCCGGCAGCCGCGACCGGTACCCGTCGAAGATCTCGCGCGCCGTGGACACCGACGGCACCAGCGGATGCAGCGCGAGCGCCTTGACCGCAAGCTCGCGCGAGCCCAGCAGCGCCGCGTCGATCGTGATGCGCTCGACGTCCTTCATGGTCTCCACCATCGCGCGCGCGTGCGCGGGCACCTGGCCCGGCGCCGTCGGCACGGGGCCGGCGCGGCCGACCACGCACGGCACCTCGACGACGGCGCGCTCGTCCAGGAACGGCAGCGCCGAGCGGTTGGCGGTGTTGAGGATCAGCACCGCGCGGGTGTTGAGGGCGATCGCCTCCAGCACCGCCATCGCCTCGTTCTCGTAGCCCCCGTTGGTGTCCATCTCGTGATCGTGACCGTCGCCCGCGGCGCTGCGCGCCTCGGCCATGTAGGTGCGCTCCCGATCGTGACGCGTCGTCCGCCACGACGCCAGCGCGTCGTCGCCGTTGGACGCGTAGAAGGCGCGCTGCTGCTGCAGCAGGAACGCGCCGCGGGAGCGCGCGCCGCCGCGGATCGCGTTGACCGTGTCGGCCGCGTAATAGAAGTAGTAGAGGTACTCGTTCGGGACCATCCCGAGCGAGCGCAGCCACTCGCCGCCGAACAGCCGTCCCTCCTCGAAGCCGCCCAGCGCCGCGTCGTCCTCGAGCAGCCCGTCGAGCAGCTGCCGGCCGTTGCCGTCGCGCACGCCCTTCAGCCAGCCGAGGTGGTTGAGGCCGAAGTAGTCGAACCACACGTCGGCGGGCTCGTGGCCCATCGCGGCGGCGACGCGCCGGCACATGCCCGACGGCGAGTCGCAGATGCCGACCACGCGGTCGCCGAGCACCTGCTGGGTGGCCTCGGTGACCATCCCGGCGGGGTTCGTGAAGTTGATCAGCCATGCGCGCGGCGCGTGCTGGGCGATCGTCTCGGCCAGCCGCACCATCACCGGGATCGTGCGCAGGGCGAAGCAGATGCCGCCCGGGCCGGTCGTCTCCTGTCCAAGGACGCCCAGCCCGAGCGGCACGTCCTCGTCGACCACGCGGCCCTCGAGCTGACCGACGCGGATCGCGCAGAACACGAAGTCCGCGTCCTCGACGGCGTCGACGAGATCGGTCGTCGTGCGGAACGGAAGCCGCCCCCCGTGCTCGGCCGCGAGGCCTTCGAGGACCTGGCCGATGCGCTCCAGGCGCGCCGGGTCGATGTCGTGCAGGACGACCTCGGCGAGGCCGAGACGCTCGGCCCGCTCCAGCAGTGCGCCATAGACGAGCGGGACGCGGAAGCCCCCGCCGCCGACGATGGTGAGCTTCATGCGATCGTGACCTCGATCGACGCCGCCGCAAGCGTCGCTCCGCTCTCATACGGGATCGGCGCGTCGGTGACGATGTGGTCGAGCGACTCCGGCCCGCACACGCGCACGACGCCGCTCATCGCGAACTTCGCCGCGTCGGCGAGCAGCACGACGCTCTCGCTGTTGTCGATCATGATCCGCTTGATGGGAACCTCCACCATGGTCGTGTCCCACACGCCGAGCTCGGCGTCGACGGCGCTGGTGCCCAGGAACGCGATGTCGGCGCGCAGCTGGCGAAGCGAGTCCTCGGCGACGACGCCGACCAGCGAGCGGTAGTTGCGCCGCACCGTGCCGCCCGGCAGCACGAGCTCGATGTCCGGGTCCGGGAGCAGCTCCTCGAGCACGGCCAGGTTGGTCGTGATCACGGTCACCTGCTTGCCGTGCAGGTGGCGGGCCATCTGCAGCGTCGTCGTCCCGATGTCGACGAGGACGGTCATCCCGTCCTCGACCAGCGCGGCGGCCGCGGTGCCGATCCGGTCTTTGCTGTCGAAGCGCTCGAACTCGATCTGCGCGAACGGCTCCTCGACACCGGCGTCGACCGCTCCTCCGCGCACGCGCTCGAGCTTGCCGTCGCTCGCCAGCGCGCGCAGGTCTCGCCGGACGGTCATCTCCGACACGCCGAAGCTGACGGCGAGGTCGGACACGTGCGCCTGGCCGCCGCGCACTGCGCGAAGGATCTCCTGGCGGCGTTGGGCGGGAAGCAGGCTGGTCATTGTTCGCTGATGTTCAGAGTCTCCGTGGGGCCGGGGTCGCAATCTCGCGGCCCCGACCCCTGACCCCCACAAGGGCAAGGGGACGTTTCTTATCAGCTTCGAACACGAATGTGTGAGAAATCTGTCTAAAAGCGCAGGCGCAGCTTCGGGCAGCTGGCGGACGGCTCGCCCATTCCGGAGCCCGGCGAGGTCCTGAAGCAGCTGCCGAAGCGGAAGCGCCCGTGCCAGCCGCTGGGCAGGTGCACGGTGGCGACCGCCGTGTAGTGACCCGCAGAGGTTCGCTTCGTCTTGACCGACACGCGCCGGCTCGCGCGCTCGGCGCCGTGGGCGCCGAGATAGAACAGCGTCGGCGCGCTCAGCCGCACGCTCTTGGGCACCGTGTAGCGCTGGTAGAGGCGGGCCACGCCGGGCTGGAGCGCTCGGAACGAGAGCTCGAAGGAGGGCAGCGTGTACGTGCGCAGCGCCTGCGATGTGGCGCGCTGGGCCGGCGCGGCGACGCGCAGCCGGTGATTGCGGTCCAGTGCCGGCCGGAACGCGAACTCGCCTTTGTCGTCGGTCGTCGTGCGCGCGATCTCGCGGAACGAGCCGTGGAACGGATAGCGCTGCCCCTCGAGCACGATCTCCTGGCCCGCCAGCGGCGCGGTGCCGTCGAGAAGCGATCCGGTGACGGCGTGCGTGGCGCCGTAGCGGACCGCCGGCTTGGCGACTTTGAGCTCGAGCGCGGGCGCGGCGGACGCGGACGCGGGAAGCGCGAGCAGGAGGACGACAGCAATGAGGAGCCGCATCCGTTCCTAGGGTAACGGTGCACTGCGCCGTGTTTGAAGGTGTTCGCTTGACAGCCACATCGCACCGGACTTAGGGTGGACATCTTCGATCAAGATGTGTTCGATGTCGTCCGATTGAGGGGGAGGGAAGACAGTGAGGCGATTCGGGTTCCTCGTCGTCGCGACGGTGCTCTTGCTGGCCACCGCCGCGCCTGCACGAGCGGCGTACACGGCCGGCAGCGCCGTGAAGATCAACGTAATGGGCGAATGGGCCCACCCGGACGACGACACGAGCATCATCGGCCCGTGCGGCGTCTGGCATCAGCACTATGGCGTCCGCTGCGGGATCATCCAGGTCACCCGCGGCGAGGGCGGCGGCAACGCGGTCGGGACCGAGATCGGGCCGCCACTCGGCCTGCGGCGCGAGAACGAGGACCGCGTCGCGCACTACCGCTCCGGTACCTACGATCTCTTCTATCTCGACAAGGTCGACTTCTTCTACAACCAGAGCGCGCCGCTGACGCAGTACTTCTGGAACCACGACGACGCGCTGCGGCGGATCGTGCGGATCATCCGCACCACCCAGCCTGACGTCTACATCGGCTTCACGCCGACGCTCGGCGCCGGCCACGGCAACCATCAGCAGGCCGGGCGCTTCATCTGGGAGGGCATGCTCGCGGCGGCCGACCCGACCAAGTTCCCCGAGCAGCTGACCGGCCCGCACGCGCTCAGCACGTGGCAGGTCAAGAAGGTCTTCTCCGGCGGCGCGACCGCCGGCACCGGCGGCACGACGACCGCCGCCGACTGCACCACCGGCTTCACGCCGACCGGCCTGGACAACGTCGCCGGCGTGTGGACGGGCTACGGCTCGCCGTTCGCCTGGCCGGCCGGCAACGTCCAGGGCCAGAGCGGCAGCAAGATCTGGCAGCAGGTCCACACCGAGGGTCAGTCCGCGTATCCGACGCAAAGCCGCGTGATGTACATGGGCACCCAGACGGCGGGTTGCTCGCGCTTCGGCATGACCGATTCGTTCGTGCCGTTCCAGCCGAACTCGTCGCCTGACGGCGGCAAGGACGACGCGATCCTCTATGGCGCGACCAAGCCGGACCCGGGCGGGCTGCCGCTCGGCACGCTCGAGTACCTGACGTTCTCGCGCTTCTACAACGCCCCGGGCGCGGCGTTCCAGGCGACGCTGCACGTCAGGTCGGGCTCCGGGACGCTGCCGGCGGGCACCGCCGCGCTGACCGTCCCGGCGGGCTGGACCGTCGACGCGCCGAAGGCGATCGGGCCGATCGCGCCGGACGCCGACTCGACCGCGACGTTCACGATCACGCCGGCTGCGAACGCGGCGGTGAACACGAACTTCAAGGTCTCGGCGCTGCTGACCTCGGGCGCGGCCACCGGCTACACCGACGACGTGGTGCGGATCGTGTCGCCGGTCGAGGGCCGCTTCCACCGCTGGGGCAACTGGGCCGAGTACGACAACTGGGTCGAGAACACCGCCCCGCCGGCGCGCCGTCTCGGCCGCTCGGCGGCGATCCAGACGATGGGCGTGGGCGAGACGCTCACGGTCCCGGTCGACGTCCACAACTGGTCGACGACCTCGCAGAGCGGCGCCGTCTCCCTGACGCTGCCGTCCGGCGTGACCGCGGACGCGACGTCGAAGCCCTACGGGCCGCTGGCCCCCGGTGCCGACGCGACGGTGAACTTCCAGGTGTCGAACTCCTTCACGAACTCGACGCTGCCGCTGACCGGCGCGACCGGCAGCCAGCAGAACTCCAACGTCAACGTCCGCATCACCACCACCTACAACGACGCCGGCACGGGCTTCGAGGACCTGACGCTCGGCATCGTGCCCAAGACGACGATCCCGCAGGCCGGGGCCGACCCGTCCGTGGACGGCACCGAGACCGCCGGCGAGTACACCGGCGAGGCGCTCGACATCGGGCGCAAGTGGGAGCCGGGCGGCACCACGCGCGACTGCTCGCCGGCCGGCGTGGACTGCGGCAACGCCGCCGGAGCCGCCCCGGGCACGCCGAACAGCACCTACGCGAAGGTCGCGTGGCGCAATGACGCGCTGTACTTCTTCATCCACGTCCGCGACGACTACCAGTCCTACGCGGTCAAGCCGGAGGAGTGCGTCGCGCACTGGCTCGCGGACTCGGTCGAGATCCTGGTCGACCCGCGCGGGAATGCGTCGGCGGCGTTGAAGGACACCGCCAACACGTTCAAGCTCGGCGTCTTCCCGTTCACGAACGATCCGGGCAACACGAACGGCAACGGCGCGAACGGGCCGTGCTGGGAGCGCGACGCCGACAACCACCAGGGCTACGCGACCGGGCCGCTGGCCTCGACCGTCGACGGCGCCCCGAACGCGCCGGGCGTCGTCGTGAAGTCGACGGCGACGTGGGTGGGTTCCAACGACACCGGCGTCGACCATTCCTATGGCGCGGCCGGCGGGTACAACCTCGAGGTCAAGATCCCGATGGCCGACCTCCCGGCGGCGATCGACCCCAGCAACGTGGGGCTGAACATCACGCCGTACGACGAGGACAACACCGCGGCCGCGGGCACGACGACGCTGCGCCACATCGACCAGAGCACGCGCATGGCGTGGTCGACGTTCGGCAGCGTGCAGTCGGATCCGTACCGCTGGGGCCACGCCGTGGTGGCGGGCTACACGCCGCCGGCGGACCGGCCGACGACGCCGGCGCCGCCGAACGTGTCGCACCCGAACCTCGACGGCGCGGACTCGCCGCAGACGATCGCCCAGTCGGCGCGCAACAGCGTGCCGATCTCCGGCCGCGTGCCGGCCGACACGATCTCGGTCGACAACGCACGGCTGACGCCGACCGCGTTCACGATCGACGTGACGTCGTCGGGCTCCGGGAACGCCCACATCTTCCTCTGGAACGGGGACAAGGGGCAGATCCCGGTGTTCAAGACGAGCTGCTCGCCGGCCGTCTCGCCGTCGCCCGACTACGGGCTCTCGGCGTGCGCGCTGACCGACGGCGGGATCCCGCCGTGGTCGCCGGACATGAGCGGCCGGGTCGTGCGCGACCTGAAGGTGGCGATCACCGCCGGCAAGCGGACGGTCTCGATCCCGCTCGACGCGGCGGCGTACGCGAAGCTGTCGACGAACAGCTCGGCGCTGGTCTCGTTCGAGACGCCGGCTGACGAGGTGCAGGCGTTCGACGTGCCGCTGGGCGTGTCCGGCGACGTCGGCGGCACGGTGCCGGCGACGCTGTCGCTGACGCTCGGGCCGGCGGCCGCGTTCGGGCCCTTCACCGCGGGGGTCGCGAAGGACTACTTCGCGGCGACCACGGCGAACGTGGTCTCGACGGCGGGCGACGCGCTGCTGAGCGTCGCCGACCCATCGAGCGTCGCGACCGGCCATCTGGTGAACGGCGCGTTCTCGCTGCCCCAGCCGCTGCAGGCGCGGGCGACCAAGGCGGACACGACGGGCACCGCGTTCAACAACGTGGGCTCCTCGGCGAGCCCGCTCAACCTGCTGACCTGGAGTGCGCCGGTGTCCAACGACGCGGTCGCGCTCGAGTTCAAGCAGACGATCGGCGCCAACGATGCGCTCCGCACCGGAACGTACGCCAAGACGCTGACGTTCACACTGTCCACGACCATGCCGTAAGCGCTCGGGGGCGCCGGCCGACCGGCCGGCGCCCCGAACGCGCCGTCGCGGGGGCGCCGCCCCCGCGCGGCACGGCTGCGGCCGCCGCGCGACGCCTTTACGCGTAGCCCGCGGCGCGGCCGGCCTGGGCGATCCGCTCGGCCATCTTGCGGTTCGCCTCGTCGATCATCTCGCCGTCGTACATCGCGGCGCCGTGGCCCTTCGCGTGCGCCTCGTCGTAGGCGGCCAGCATCGCCTCGGCGCGCTCCCACTCCTCCCGCGCCGGGCTGAAGACCTCGTTGACGATCGCGATCTGGCCCGGGTGGATCGTCCACTTGCCGTCCATCCCGAGGGCTCTGGCGAGCCGGGCGCGCTGGCGCAGGCCGTCATCGTCACCCACGCGCGCGTACGGGCCGTCGATCGCCTGGATCCCGGCGGCGCGCGCGGCGACCACGAGGCGGCTGTAGACGTAGTTGAGATGGTCGCCCGGGTAGCCCTCGGGCGTGCCGCCGATCGTCGTGATCGGGATGCCGACGGCGGCGCTGTAGTCGCCAGGCCCGAAGATCAGCGTCTCCATCCGCGGGCTGGCCTGGGCGATCGCCTCGCACGCGAGCAGCCCGGTCGCGTCCTCGATCTGGGCCTCGATCCCGATGCGCCCGGGCTCGAGGTCGTTCGCGAGCTCGATCTGCGTGAGCAGCTTGGCGGTCATCTCGACGTCGCCGGGCGTGCGGACCTTCGGCAGCATGATCGCGTCGAGCTTGGCGCCCGCCTGCTCGACGACGTCGATCAGGTCGCGGTAGTAGTGCGGCGTGTCGGTGCCGTTGACGCGTACGACGACGGTGCCGTTGAACGTCTGCGAGCCGAGCGCCTCGATTACGCGGGCGCGCGCGGACGCCTTCTCGTTCGGGGCGACCGCGTCCTCGAGGTCGAGGAACACCTCGTCGGCGTCGAGGGTCGCGGCCTTGGCGAGGAACCGCTCGCTCGACCCGGGCACGGCGTGACAGCTTCGGCGGGAACGCATTGCGCGGGCAGGGTAACGTCGTACGGACGTCGACTGCGCAAATCGCGGCGAGGCCCGGCCTGGGCGCCGACCGCAGGCGACGGGAGGACGAAACCCTTAATCCATGCCCGAACTGCCCGAGGCCGAGCGCGCCCGCGAGGCGATCGAGCGCGCCGTGGGGCGCGAGATCGTCGCCGTCGACGGCGCCGACACGTACGTCACGCGCCCGCACTCGCCGGGCGATTTCGGCGCCCTCGTCGGGCACCGGCTGCTCGCCGCCCGCCGCCGCGGCAAGTTCCTCTGGGTCGAGACCGACGGGCCGACGCTCGGCCTGCACCTCGGGATGGCGGGCCGGATCGCCGTCGACGAGCCGCCCGAGCGCTGGGACCGCTTCGCGCTCGAGTTCGCCGGCGGAGGCCGGCTCGCGCTGCGCGACAAGCGGCGCCTCGGACGCGCGGTGCTCGAGCCCGACTACTCCCACATCGGCCCAGACGCCGCCGAGGTCTCGCGCGACGAGTTCCGCAAGCGCATTCACCGGTCCGGCGCCCCGATCAAGGCGCGATTGCTCGATCAGGGCGCGATCTCGGGCGTCGGGAACCTGCTCGCGGACGAGGTGCTCTGGCGGGCGAGGATGTCGCCCTGGCGCCCGGCTTCGTCCTTGTCGGTCGAGGAGCTCGATGCCCTGCGCCGCGTCGTCCGCGCGGCGGTGCGCGACGCGGTGCGAAACGGCGGCGTGCACACCGGCAAGTTCATGCCCGCGCGCGTGCGCGGCGGCGCGTGCCCGCGCGACGGCGGCGCCTTGAAGCTCGACACGGTCGGGGGCCGCACGACGCTCTGGTGCCCCGTGTGCCAGGTCTAGTCCGCTTCCTGGGCTCCCGCGCGCACCGCGGCTCGGAGCGCCTCGATCGCCTCGCCGCCGTCCATCCCCGTGCCCGCCAGCAGGTCGACCGCGGTCGAGCGGATCTGGCCGACGATCACGCTGACCGACAGGTTGCCCGTGCGCTCGAGCACCTGCGACGCCGTCGCGGCGGCGCGCAGCGCGAGCTCGCGGACCGGCTCGAACGACTTGCCGTCGTCGAGCCCGTCCCCGAGCGCCACGACGCCGTCGGCGAGGTCCTCGATCGCGTCGGCGACGTCCGGCGGCACGTTGTCGCCGAGCGACAGCGCGCGCACGGCTCCGCGGGCGAGCACGCGCACGTTGCGGACGGCGAGGTCGATCTGCGCTGCCGCGGCCGCGAAGGACTCGACGGCGCCGAGCGCGCCACGGCGGGCCGGCGAATAGCGCGCGGTCACCTCTCCCTCGCGCACCGCGGCGGCAAACTGGCCGCCGTCGATCTCCCGCGCGCGATCGAGCGCGGCCTGGGCGGCGGCGACGTCGCGCTCGCGCAGCGCCGCACCGATCGCCCGCAGGGTGTCCGCCAGGTCCTCGAGCACCGGCCGCGAGGTCGCGCGCAGCAGCCGCCGCGGGTCGCCGGGGAGCACCACGGCGGCGACGACGAGCGCGATCGCGCCGCCGGTCAGCGCGTCGACCGAGCGCGCGAACGTGATCCCGCCGCTCGGCGGGAGGATCGTCGCCACCAGCGCGGCGGAGATCGCGGCCTGGTTGACGAACAGCGGGCTGGAGCCGAAGAACAGGCCCACCGCCATGCCGAGGAAGACGACGATCCCGAGCTGGACTACGCCGGTCCCGAGCTGCGAGAGCATCACGTCGGCGACGGCGACGCCGAGCGAGACCCCGATCACCAGCTCGATCGCCCGCCGCCCGCGCTCGGTGTAGCTCTGGCCGGTCGCGATGATCGCGGCGACCGGCGCGAAGAACGGCGCCTGGTGGCCCCACACGTGCACCGCGACCCACCAGGCGAGCGCGGCGGCGACCGACGCCTGCACCATCGTCCGCCAGGCCGTGCGCACGCGCTGCCAGCGCGTGCGCATCGAGTCGCGCGAGCGCTCGGTGGCCTCCTCGATCAGCGGCTGGAACACAGCTCGCGGCGGTATTCGACGAGTTGGAGGCCGAGCAGCGGCTCGTCGAACGGCCGCCCGGCCAGCGCCCAGCCCTCGCGCACGTAGAACGCGCGCGCGCGGGCCTGGCCGGCCGGGGTGTAGAGGCGGATCGTCCGGTAGCCCTGGCGCTCGGCCTCCGCGAGCGCGAGCGCGTGCAGCCGCGTCGCGAGGCCGGTCCCCCACCACGACGGGCGCACGAACAGCATCCACAGGTGCGCCCGGCCCGGGATCCTCATGTGCGCGCGCTCGCGCTCGTTCGCGTGCGTGATGCCGACGTGGCCGGCGGGCTCGCCCTCTTCGTCGAGCGCCATCGCGCACCACGTCGTCGCGTGCCGCAGCCGCTCCCGGATCGCCCGCACCTCGAGGCTGCGCGGCGGCGGCCGCCAGCCCTCGGGCGCCCACGCGAGGTAGGACTCGAAGCCGAGGCGGGTCGTGCGGGCAAGCGACGAGGCGTCGTCGGGCCCCGCGATGCGGATCTCCAGGGAGGCGGCGTCCACGCCCGGCGAGCGTAGCGGCGCGCGGAGCGCCTGGAGCCGCTCGGAGCGGTAATCTCACCCTCGAGTTGAGCCTTAGGATGGCTGTAGATCGGGTCTGAACCCCACGCCCACGACTCAAGCGCGCCGTTCGCCCTGCCGACACCGGAAGGGAGCCGGAATCTCCGCCCCCGGCGCACCCTCCCCCTTGACTCGCAGAATCCTCGTCACTGCCCTTGCCAGCGCGGCCGTCTTTGCCGCCCTGCTCGGCGTGCCCGCGCTGTCGGACGATCCCACGCCCACGCCGACGGCAAGCAGCTCGCCGACCGAGGTCCCGACGGAGACTGCGACGCCCGCTCCCACGCAGGCGCCGACGCAGGCGCCGACCGAGGCGCCGACCGAGGCGCCGACCGAGGACCCGACGCAGGCGCCCACGCAGGACGCGCCGCAGGCCACGCCGACGGAGACCGCAACCTCGACGGAGACGCCCGACCCGTCGCCGGTCGACACGACCGTCGCCACGCCGGACCCGACCGACGCCGGCACGCAGACGCCGGCGCCCACGGCCACGCCCACGCCGGCCGCCGCGCCCACCAAGGACAAGGCCAAGGGCAAGGACAAGCCGGCGCGCGGCGAGAACGTCGCCCAGCCGAAGAACGGTCAGGCTCGCGAGTGCGACGCCGACAACGGCAAGCGCTCGACCTCGACCTCAGCTTCAGGGTGTGTCCAGCCCAAGGTCAAGACGGTCGCGGCGCCGAAGCTGACCAATCACGACGGCAGCCCCGCCCCGAGCAACCCGAGCTACGCGCTCTCGATCCCGGGCCCGGCGAAAGTCGGCGTGCCGAACTTCTTCATCGACAAGTTCCGGATCCCGCCGTTCCTGCTCCCGATCTACCAGGCCGCCGGCATGCAGTACGGCATCCGCTGGGAGGTCCTGGCCGGGATCAACGAGATCGAGACCGACTACGGCCGCAACCTGAACATCTCCTCGGCCGGTGCGCTGGGCTGGATGCAGTTCATGCCCGCGACCTGGAAGCAGTACGGCGTCGACGCCAACTCCGACGGCGTCAAGGACCCGTTCAACCCGGTCGACGCGATCTTCGCGGCCGCGCGCTACCTGAAGGCGGCGGGCGGCGACAAGGACCTCCGCCGCGGCATCTTCGCCTACAACCACGCCGATTGGTACGTCGACTCGGTGCTGATGCGGGCGCAGGTGATCGGCGGCATCCCCGGCGACCTCGTCGGCTCGCTCACCGGCCTCACCCAGGGCCGCTTCCCGGTCCGCGCCAAGGCGACCTACGCGGGCGCGCTGACCAAGGCCGACCGCAAGCGCAAGGGTCACAACCCGGCGATCACGGTCGAGTCCAAGGCGGGCCGCAAGGGCATCGACATCTTCGCCAAGGCCGGCTCCCCGGTGATCGCCGTCAATGACGGCAAGGTCATCAAGATGGGCCGCACCAAGCGCCTCGGCCGCTACGTGGTGCTGCAGGACGTCTACGGCAACGCGTACACGTACGCGCACCTCAAGAGCGTCGCCAAGACGTACCCGGCGCCGAAGCCGCGCAAGGCCAACCACGACAAGCCGTCCAAGCGACGTGGCGCGAAGGAGATCGCCGCGACGGCGGCCGTCCCGGCGCCCACGGCCACGCCCGCGGCCGCCACCGCGAAGGTGCGCCTGTTCGCTCACCCGGAGCGCCAGGACGCGCGCGCCGCCGGCGGCGACGCGCAGCTCAGCGACGCCGACGCGAGCGCCGGCGCGCCGCTCGGCCTCGATCCCAAGGACTTCCGCGCGAAGCCGTTCGTCAAGGGCGTCTCCGTGCTCGGCGGCACCACGCTCGGCCGGGTCGGCACGCAGGCCGACGGCAAGGCGCCGCACCTGCTGTTCGAGATCCGCCCGGCCGGCCGCGGCGCCCCGCGCATCGACCCGAAGCCGATCCTCGACGGCTGGAAGCTGCTCGAGTCGACCGCGATCTACCGCGCGAAGGGTAAGAACGCGCTGCTCGCCAACGACGGCGAGGAGCTCTCGATCGGCCAGATCATGCTGATGAGCAAGCAGGCGCTGACCACGCGCGTGCTCGAGGATCGCCGGATCGACCTCTACTCCTGCGGGCGCGGCGACATCCGCGCCGGCGCCATCGACCGCCGCGTGCTGGCGACGCTCGAGTACCTCGCAGTCTCCGGCCTGAAGCCGACGGTCTCCTCGCTGCAGTGCGGCCACGGCCTGATGACGACGTCGGGCAACGTGTCCGAGCACTCGACCGGCACCGCCGTCGACATCGCCGCCGTCAACGGCATCCCGATCTACGGCCACCAGGGGCCGAACTCGATCGCCGACGTGACGATCCAGCGCCTGCTGACGCTGCAGGGCACCATGAAGCCGCACCAGATCATCTCGCTGATGACCTTCGAGGGCGCCGACAACACGCTCGCGATGGCCGACCACGACGATCACATCCACGTCGGCTGGCGGCCGCTCTACGGCGACAACAAGCAGGCGGCGCGGCAGATCGACGCGATCCTCAAGCCCACGCAGTGGATCAAGCTGATCGACCGCCTCGGCCACATCGACAACCCGACGGTCGCCGAGCAGCCCTCCAAGTACGCGGTCAAGGTCAAGCCGGCCAAGCCCGCCGGCGACGGCGACTAAAGCTCCGCGAGGTGGGCGCGCACGGACGCGCCCAGCTCGTGGGTGAAGGCCGGAAACGGCCCGACGGCGGCGTCCACCTCGGCCGTCAGGGCGCGCAGCTCGGTGGTGCCCGCCGCGCGCACGGCCGCGCGGACCGCGCGCACGAACTCCAGCGAGCGGTCGAGGAACTCGCGCGCCGCGGCGCGCTCCATCACCGGGTAGTGCGCGGTCAGCAGCAGGTCGGGATCGAGCGCCCGCAGCCGCCGGATCGTCGCCTCGTATGCGGCGGCGTCGTAGTAGCGCGGCGGGATGAGACGGTTGCCGGCGCGGTCATAGACGCCGTCTGAGAGCACTGCGTCGATCACGATCGCGGCGCCGGTGGCGGCGTCCCAGAGCCCGAGGTGGCCGGGAGTGTGCCCGGGCAGCGAAAGCACCTCCAGGCGCCGGCCCGGGCCGAGCCGCAGCGTCTCGCCGCCGCGCAGGCCGGCGTCGACGGGCGCGTCGCCGCCGAGCTCGTGCTCGAGGAACGCGATGTCCTCGGGCGCCGGGCCGAAGCCGTAGGCCTCATACCAGCGGTAGTTGCCGGCCAGCATCGCCGCGTTGGACTCGATCCACGGCCGGTCGGCCTCGCCGCACATCAAGCGCGCGTCCGGCCAGAGCTCGCGCGCGACCCGGTTCCCGCCGCAGTGGTCGACGTCGGCGTGCGAGATGAAGACGTCGTCGGGCGTACGGTCGATCGCGTGCGGCATGTCTCTCAGCCCCGTGTCGACGAGCAGCGTGCGCTCTCCCACCAGCAGGTACTGGCACACGTAGCGCTCGCCGAGGTCCGCCTCGATGCGGTGGATCCCGTCCGCGACCTCCATCGTGGGATCATCGCGCGATGCCCGGCCGCATGCCGCTGAGCGAGCTGCTGATCGTCGACGCCGACGTGCACGTGCACGAGAGCCCGGGCGCGCTGGCGCCCTACTGCGACCCGCCGTGGGACGTCGCCCTGCGCGCGGTCGCCGACGTGCCCGAGCGCTACCTCGACATCCCGGGCTTCTCGCCCGGCGGCGACGGGACGCTGACGGCGCGCTTTCCGACCTCTCACGAGGCGACCCGGATGGTCCACACGCCCGAGCAGATGGTCGATGAGCTGCGCGCGATCGACGTCGACCTCGCGGTGCTGTTCCCGGATCACCTGCTCAAGCTCGCGGTGCTGCCGCAGGCCGACTACGCGGCCGCGCTGGCGCGGGCCTACAACGCGTGGCTGATCGAGGAGTGGACGTCGCGCCACCCCGCGCTGCTGGCGGCGATCGTGGCCTGCCCCCAGGACCCCGCGGACGCCGCGCGCGAGATCGAGCGCCACGCGGACGCCGCGGTCGCCGTCTACCTCCCCTGCGCGGGGCTCGATCCGCTATGGGGAGACCGCCGCTACGACCCGATCTACGACGCCGCCCAGAACGCCGGCCTGCCGGTGCTGCTGCACGCCGTCACTGTGACTTCACCTGTGTTCCCGTTCAACAACCACGGGTTCGACACCGAGTTCGCGCGTCATTCCACGAGTCACACGTTCTCGATCATGGCCAACGTGATCAGCATGGTCTCCACCGGCGTCGTGGTGCGGTTTCCGGAGTTGAGGATCGGCGTCACCGAGGCAGGTGTCTCGTGGATGCCATTTGTGTGCAACCGGCTCGACAAGGAGTACGTCGAGCGCCGCCGCGAGGTGCCGTTCCTGACCGAGCGCCCGAGTCACTACGTCAAGCGCATCTACGTGGCGACCCAGCCGATCGAGGAGCCCGAGCGGCTGCGCGACATCGTGACCCTGATCGAGCTCTATGACGGCCACGACACGACGGTCTACGCGTCCGACTGGCCGCATCATGACTTCGACCACCCGGGCAAGCTCGACCAGGTGCCGCTGGGCGAAGAACTGCGGCGCAAGCTGTTCGGGGACAACGCGCTCACGCTGTTCGGGATCGATCGTGACGGTCGTCGGGCGCGTCGCTGACTTCCCCGAAGGGACGCATCGCGTCGTCAACGTCGACGGCCGCGAGATCGGGGTGTTCAACATCGGCGGGCGGTTCTATGGGCTCTTGAACCGCTGCGCGCACCAGGGCGGGCCGTTGTGCGCGGCGCGGCGGACGACCGGCACGCTGATCGCGGACGAGGATTTCCGCCCGCGGTGGGCGCACGAGGGCGAGATCGTCGCCTGCCCGTGGCACGGGCTGGAGTACCACGTCCCGACCGGTCAGTGCCTCGCGTTCCCACACATCAGGGTGCGGACCTACGAGGTGACGGTGGTCGGCGACGACGTCGTCGTCAGCCCCGCATCCAGCCGCCGTCCACCAGCAGCGTCTGGCCCGTGACGAAGCGGCTGTCGTCGCCGGCGAAGAACGCGATCGCGCGGGCGACGTCTTCGACCTCGCCGCGCCGCTTGAGCGACTGCGACTCGAGCACGTTGCGCCAGAGCGCGTCCTGGTCGGCGTGGATCGCCGTCGCCGCGGTCGGGAACGCGCCCGGGGCGACGGCGTTGACGCGGATGTTCTCGGGACCGGCCTCGCGGGCCAGGGCGCGGGTGAAGCCGATCACGGCGCCCTTGGAGGCGACGTAGGACGCGAGCAGCGCCTCGCCCCAGTAGAACGTCACCGAGGCGACGTTGACGATCGCGCCGCCGCCGCGCGCCAGCATCTGCGGCCGCACCGCCTTGGCGAGCAGGAAGTAGCCGCGCACGTTGGTCGCGAAGACGGCGTCCCACTGCGCGGCGTCGGCTTCATGCCACGGGCCGAGCGGGTAGATCGCCGCGTTGTTGACGAGGATGTCGGCGCCGCCTTCGCGCTGGGCGACGGCGGCGAGCGCCTCGATCGCCGCCGGGTCCGAGACGTCGGCCTCGACCGCGATCGCCTCTCCGCCGGACGCGACGATCGCGTCGACCGTCGCCTGCAGCTTGTCGGGCTGGAGCCCGGCGGCCAGGACGCGGGCGCCGCGCTCGGCGAGCAGCGTCGCCGTCGCGGCGCCGATGCCGGTCGCCGCGCCGGTGACGATCGCGGTCTTGCCGGCGACGGACACGCGCCGGATGCTAGTGCCGCAGCGCGTCCGCGATCGCTGAGATGTGCCGGTGGTCGGTGCCGCAGCAGCCGCCGACCAGCTCGAGCTGCGGCAGCTTGGCTCGCAGCTCGGCGTAGCGTGCGGCGAGGTCGGCGGGGTCCCCGGTGTCGAGCGTGGCGGCTCCGTCGAGCTCGGCGTGGCACTTGCGCGACGCGTTCGCGCGCAGGCCGCGGATGCGGTGCGTCCAGTCGCCTTGCAGGACGGCGGCGAAGTGCTCCGGATGTGCGCAGTTGACCATGAAGTACTCCGGCGGCGTGTCGGCGTCGGTGCGCTCGATCGCCTCGCCGAGCGGCTCGCCGCTCGGCAGCCGGCCATCGGTCTCCACGGTGAACGAGACGATCGCCGGCACGCCGGCGGCGCGAGCGGCGCGGACGATCCCGATCGCCTCGTCGGCGTAGGTCAGCGTGAGCGCGGTGACCGTGTCGGCGCTCTTGAGGGCGGCGATCTGGACGGCGTGGTAGGCCTCGGCCTCGCCGGCGGTCATCGCCTCGCCGGCCACGTAGCCGTCGCCGCGCGGACCGATCGCCGCATCGATCGTGATCTCGAGGTCCGGGTTCGCGTCCCGGATCTCGCGCATCAGGGCGATCGCGGCGCGGTTGGCGCCGGCGAGCGCCTGCGGGGAGTAGCCGAGCTCGGCGCCCCAGTCGGGGCTCGAGCGCCAGGTCGGCGCGGACAGCACGAACGGCAGGCCGTGCTCGCGCGCGATCCGCAGATACGGCTCGTAATAGCCGCGCAGCTCCGCCGTTCCCTCGGGGGTGCGGAGGAGGTCGAAGGCGGCGAAGTTGGGCAGCTCGATCCCGCGATCGAAGATGAGAACGGTCTCGATGCCGCCGTCGGTCAATCTCATGGCGTGTCTCCGTAGATAAGTAACATCTCCGCACATGGCGACCGCGGATACGAAGGCGCAGATCGAGGGTGCGATCGCCGCCTTCCAGAAGGAGGTCCCGGCGTTGGTGCGGCTGAAGCTCGTGTTCGAGCTGGAGCTGCGGGGTCGCGGCGACATTCAGCTTTTCCGCGTCGAGGTTCCTGGCCCGCGGATAACTCGCGACATAGCGTCAGACGCCAAGGTGCGCCTCTCTATTCCCAGGACCGAGTTCAACGAGCTGTGCAAGGACGGCTCGATCCGCCACTGGCGCGAGGCGTTCGAGACCGGCCATGTCAAGGCCACCGGTCCGGTCGAGATCCTGAAGCTGATCCAGAGCGTGGTGCTCAAGCAGGAAGAGCGCACCCGCTCGCGCAAGCTGCGCGTGCGCCAGCCCTAAGGGCCGCTAGAACACCCAGGTCAGCGTGACCGTACCGCTGTAGCCGCCGGTCTTGTCGCCCTTGACGCCGACCGTCACGGAGGCCCCGGACTTCGCCTGCGCGGCGCTCTTCTTCGCCTTCTCGGCGACGTCGGTGACCGCCTTCTTGAGCAGCGGGCCGTGGCTGGTGACGTTCTCGACGCTGAGGTTGTTGAGGATCGCCGAGCCGCTTGTGGAGAACGTGTCCTGGGCGGCGCCCATCACCTTCGCGATGTCCTCGGCGCCGATCACATTGCCGCCCAGGTTGCCGATCGTGATCTGGGCGTTCCAGCTCACCTTGCCGTCGCCCTCGGGCGTCACGCCGCCCTTGACGGTGATGAGGTCGCCGGCCTTGACCTCGGCCTTGATGCCCTTGCCGATGTCGACGCCGACCTTGGTCTGGCCGTGCTTGACCGACGCGCCGGCGCCCTCGGGCGAGCCGTGCGCCTCGACCTCGCCGGCGTTGCCCTTGATCCTCGCGCTCCCCTTCGCGCCGCCCTCCGGCAGCGTCTCGCCCTCGAGGTGCAGCGCGCCGACGTTGGCCTCGAGCTTGCCGCCGATCGAGATCGTGATGTTCTCGTTGTCGTTGCCGAACGTGAGCTCGGTCGGCAGGCGGCCGAGGTTGCCGAGGATCGCCGTCGCCTCGGCCTGCAGGCCGCGGACGTCGGCTCCGTCGCGGTGGTCGAGCAGCACGATGCCCTGCTGCTTGGCGCGGGCGCGGATGTAGCTCTCGATCGCGCTCGGCTTGACGTGCTCGCGGACCTTCGCGCGCTTGCCGTCCGCGTCGGTGTACTCGATCTCGCAGGCCATGTAGACGAGCTCGGCGACCGACTGGATCGGGCTGCCCGCCTCGGTCTTGCGCACCTCGGCGGCGAGCTCGTCGAACCACGACCAGACCTGTTCCCACGCGAGGTCGTTGGCCTTGTTGTCGACCGTCAACGTGGGCTGGCGCTGGAGGAAGCGCGCGGTCGCCTGGTTGCCGGCGGTGCGCTGAAGGGCGAGCACCGCCGGCTCGGGGAACGGAAGCGGCGGCTCGGGCTCAGGCTTGCGAGCCTCGCGTTCGATCCGCTCCAGCTCCTCCCGGCGCGTCATCGCTTGACACTACCGGCATCCGAGCCTGTCATGCCGGGGATGACGCCGGTCGCGCCGCGGTTATTCCGGCAGCGGCCGGGGAGGCTCGCCGACGTACGCGGCGGTCGGGCGGATCAGGCGGCCCGACCGCTTCTGCTCGAGGATATGCGCCGACCAGCCCGCCGTGCGTGCGCATGCGAACAGCGGCAGGAAGAGGCTTGGCGGGATCTGCGCATAGTCGAGGATCACGGCCGACCAGAACTCGACGTTGGTGGCGAGCACGCGGTCGGGCTTGCGGGCGGCGAGCTCTTGGAGCGCGGCGCGCTCGAGCGCGGTCGCGGTCTCGAGGCGGGGCGCGCCGAGCTGCGCGGCGGTCTGCCTCAGGACGCGGGCGCGCGGATCCTCGGCGCGGTAGATGCGGTGGCCGAAGCCCATCAGCCGCTCGCCCCGGTCCAGGACCTTCTTCACGTAGCGCGCCGCGTCGCCTTCGTCGTCGACCTCGTCGAGCATCTGCAGGACGCGGGCGGGCGCGCCGCCGTGCAGCGGGCCGGAGAGGGCGCCGACGGCGGCCGACAGCGCCGCGCCGACATCCGCGCCGGTCGACGCGACGACCCGCGCCGTGAACGTGGACGCGTTGCTCCCGTGCTCGGCGGCGGTGATCCAGTAGGCGTCGAGCGCCCTGGCCCGCGCGGGGTCGGCCTCGCCGCGCCAGCGGGCGAGGAAGCGCTCCGCGGCGGTGGCACCCTTTGCCGCCGGGGCGCCGCCGTGGCCGGTGGCGCCGTTTGCCGCCCCGGCGCCGCCGTGGCCGGCGGCGCCGCCTTGGCCCGTGACGCCGCCTTGGCCCATGACGCCGCCGAGCGCCGGGACGCCGCCTCGGCCGGTGGCGCCGCCTTGGCCCGTGACGCCGCCTTGGCCCGTGACGCCGGGCGCCGCAACGCCGCCTTGACCCGTGACGCCGGGCGCCGCAACGCCGCCTTGGCCCGTGACGCCGCCGGGCGCCGCAACGCCGCGGGCCGGAGCGACGGTGCGCGCGATGTCGGCCGCCAGCGCGAGCGTCGCGGCCGAGGCGCGCGCGAGCTCGTCGCGGGCCTGGTCGGGATCGAGGTCGATCAGCGGCCGCATCGGCAGCCGCGCGATCGCCGCCTGCAGCTCGCGCCGCGCGTCAAGCCCCGCCCCCGCCCCGGCGCCGACCGGCCACGCGGCGTCACCGGCCGCCGGGAGCCCGGGCAGCGGCGCGCCATCGACGAGCAGGCCCCATACCTGCTCGAAGGGCAAGCGGCCCACGAGATCCTCTACATCGACGCCGCGGTAGCGCAGCGCGCCGCCGGCGCGATCGGGCTCCGCGATCTCGGTGGCGAACGCCACCACGCCTTCAAGGCCCTCGTTGACCTCGTTCGCAATCGTTGTGCTCATGCGTCGAGTGTGCCATGATTGTCAACATTGACTGAATCAATGTTGACAGCGACGGACGCAGCGCGGCGGCTCGGTATCAAGCCCGAGACGCTGTACGCGTACGTCAGTCGGGGCATGCTCACTCGCCACCGGGCCGAGGACGGGCGCCGCTCGCTGTTCGAGCGCGCCGAGATCGAGCGCCTGGCCGCGCGAAGCCGCCGCGGAGGCCGCGCCGCCGGCCTCGAGGTGATCGTCGACACGAGCATCACCCGGATCGACCCCGACGGCGGGCTCTACTACCGCGGCCACGACGCCACCCGGCTCGCCCGGGAGAAGAGCTACGAGGAGGTCGCCGAGCTGCTCTGGGGCGGCGACCCGGCGGCGGCGGCGCCCGGAGACGCCGGGGGCGGCCGCGAGCCGGCGGCGCGCGGAGACGCCGCGGGCGGCCCGGCGCGCGACGCGGCGACGTGGCCCTGGGTCGTCGGCGGGGGCGCGTCGGTCGCGACGGGCGACGCCGGCGTCGCGCCGCGGGCGCGGCTAGTGGACCGGATCCGGGTGATCGTCGCGCTCGCCGCGGCGGCCGACCCGCTCCGCCACGACCTCCGGCCGCCCGCGGTCAAGCACTGTGCGCGCTCGCTTATCGCCGGGATGGTGGACGGGCTGCCGCGGCGCTCGGAGCCGGCGGACGCGTCGATCGCGGCTCGGCTGTGGTCGCGCGTCCACGACGAGGCTCCGCCGCCGGAGCGCCTCGCCGTGCTCAATGCTGCGCTCGTCCTGCTCGCGGATCACGAGCTCGCGATCTCGGCGCTGTCGGCCCGCGTCGCCGCGAGCGCTTGGGCCGACCCGTACCTCGTGGTCCTCGCCGGGCTGAGCGCGCTCGGCGGTGCGCTGCACGGCGGGGCGACCGGGGCGATCGAGCGGCTGCTCGCCTCGACCCGGAGCGAGAGCGACGTGCCGGCCGTCCTGGGCGAGCGGCTCTCCACGGGTGCGCCGCTGCCGGGCTTCGGCCATGCCGTCTATCGCGACCGCGACCCGCGCGCGGACGCGCTGCTCGAGCACCTGCGCGCCGCTCAGCCCGAGCGGCTGGCCGTGATCGAGGAGATCCTGCGCCTCGCCGGCCGCCACGACGGGCCGAAGCCGAACGTCGACCTCGCGCTCGCCGCGATGTCGGACGCATTCGGGTTCGTACCCGGCGCCGCCGAGGCGATCTTCGCCGTCGCGCGGACCGCCGGGCTCATCGCCCACGCCCTGGAGGAGTACCCGTACAGGCTCCGCTTCAGGGCGCGGGCGGCATACGTCGGGCTCTAGTAGCGCGCCCGCGGGTCGACGTAGACGTCGTCGATCTGCCACTGGCCGCCGAGCAGCGGCGCGAAGCGGAAGCGGACGGCGGTCTGGTCGGGCGGAAGCAGCGGAAGCAGGTTGGCCACCACCAGCATCGGCAGCGACGGGTGCCAGCCGCCGCCGAGGTCGACGCCGAGCGGCAGCGTCACCCAGACGCCGAGCGAGGTCTGGACATCCACCCAGACCGACATGGTCGACAGGAGCCCCGAGCTCTTGCGCGTGAAGAAGCGCAGCGTCGGCTCGTTCACGCCGACGCAGACGGGCGGCGTGGTCGCGGTCGCCCCCGGCGGGAGCACCAGCGACTTGGCATCGCCGGCGTCGCCGATCTTCGCCGTCGCATCGCCGGCGACGACCTTCGCGCCTCCGGTCAGGGCCCAGCCGTCGGTCCCGTGCTCGAAGTCGCCGACCAGCTTGTAGTTGGACGCGTCTCCGTAGGGCTTGAACGCCTGGGTGATCTCCGGGTTGCCGCAATCCGTTGCGGATTTTGTGAGCACCCCGGCGTTCGCGGGAGCGCTCAACGCCGCCGAAGCGGCTGTCATCGCGATTGCGGCCCCCGCCGCTCGCGCGATGCGCATTCTCTTGGTCATCTGAGCCTGACCTCCATGACGGGCTCGTGCTGCTTGTCGAACCCTAAAGTCGGCAGGTCGCGCGGCCGACCACATAGGACACCCGTCGACTCGCGGGCGAAAGTCGCATGCCCACGCCCACTCCTCAGACCCTGGACGCCGGAACCGAGCGCCTGATCGAGGAGGTCCGCGCGCGTCGAGAGCAGGCCCTACCCGCGCGCGAGCGTGCGGTCGAGATCGGTCTCGCCGCGCTCTGGCTGGCGGCCGCCGTCGCGCTCGCCGTGGTCGCCGGCGCGCCGCGCCCGTTCGACCTGCCGCTCGCGCTCGCGCTCGCCGGCGCCTACGTCGTCGTCTCGCGCGTGCCGTTCGCCCTGGGCGACGGACTGGCGGTGCCGAGCCAGCTCGTCTTCGTGCCGATGCTCCTGCTCCTGCCGACGCCGCTCGTGCCGCTGCTCGTCGCGGCCGCGACCGTGGCCACGGCCGCCTATGACACGGTGCGCGCGGGCAACTCGCCCGAGCGCATGCTGATCGGCGTCAACGACGGCGCGTTCGCGCTCGTCCCCGCCGCCGTGCTGGTGGTGCTCGGCGCCGAGACGGCGTCGTGGGCGCACTGGCCGGCGTACGCCGCCGCGCTCGGCGCCCAGTTCGCCGCCGACGCGGTGCGCGAGCCGATCCGCACCCACCTCGCGACCGGGCTCTCCCCACGCGTCGTCCTGCGGGAGATGCGGCAGGTGTTCGTCGTCGACGCCCTGCTCGTCCCGATCGGCCTGCTGACCGCGATCGCCGCCGCGCCCGCCCCGGCCACCGCGCTGCTGGTGCTGCCGCTCGTCTACCTGCTCGCCCACTTCTCGCGCGAGCGCGAGGCCCGGATCGCCCAGTCGATCGAGATGACCCACTCCTTCCGCGGCACCGCGTTCCTGCTGCGCGACCTGCTCGAGGAAGACGACGAGTACACCGGCCACCACACCGAGGACGTCGTCGAGCTCTCCGTGCACGTCGCCGAACACATGGGCGTGAGCGAGGAGATCCGGCGCGAGACCGAGCTCGGCGCGCTGCTGCACGACATCGGCAAGATCCACATCCCCGACGCGATCATCAACAAGCCCGGGCCGCTCGACGACGCCGAGTGGGCGATCATGAAGACGCATACGATCGAGGGCCAGCGGATGCTCGACCAGGTCGGCGGGCTGCTCACGAGCGTCGGCCTCGTCGTACGCGCCTCGCACGAGCGCTTCGACGGCGGCGGCTACCCGGATGGCCTCGCAGGCGAAGCGATTCCGCTGGCCGCGCGGATCGTCGCCGCCTGCGACGCCTTCAACGCGATGACCACCACGCGCTCCTACCGCAAGGCGCTCCCGGTCTCGCACGCGGTCCAGGAGCTGCGCCGCTGCGCGGGCACCCAGTTCGACCCGGCCGTGGTCGACGCACTACTCACCGTCGTCGGCGATCCGGGGTGGACGCTCACCATGCGCGAGCCGAGTGCGAATGCGGTCAGCCCCGCCCCAGCCGCGAGGTGACGGCTGCGATCAGCGCCGTGCCGAGGATCCAGCCTGATAACACGCTGAACGCGTACCAGTAGAGAGCGGCGCCGGTGGGCGCCCACGCGCTTTCCTGCCCGAACGAGATCACCGGCAGCACGGCGTCAAGCGAATACAGCCATGCCGCGTATTGCGGAAGCTCGCCTGCACTCCTGAGCGGGGTCATGTGATCCCAGGACGCCCAGGCGAACACGCCCCAGCCGATTGCGATGATCGCCAGTAGCGCATAGATGGCGCGCCACGTTCGGTATCCGTAGCCAACGGTCCAGTCGAGGAACCGGCTCCACACCCGTGCCGGAGGCCTGAGCTGCCCGCGCCGTGCGCGCTGCTTGGCAATCGCCACGTCGCGAGCCTCGTTCTCGTGGCCGCCACGGCGCAGCGTCTGGGCGAGCTGATCGAATGCCTGCGGAACGTACGGCGTCTCGGCGTGGCGCACCCAGTCGAGCCGCGACGCGACGTCGGTTGTCCCCTGCAGGGTCCCATACTCCAAACCGGAGAGCTTCGGCCTGTACGGGCGCGCGGGCAACGCGAGCGCGTCGCCTGCAGGCCAGGTCTGGTCGTCCAAAGCGCCCAGCCGAGCGTCGCGCAGGTCCAGCGAGCCGCCCGTCGCGAACGTGGTGTCTCCGATATCGAGCATGCCATCGACCCTGGCGCCGCTCAGAACGACATCGCCCCGGATCTGGCTCTCGAGCAGAAATACCCGCTGCCCCACGTGCATGTCGGCTCCGTGCAGCGCGACGTGCTCTCCGTTGTCGAGCTTGGTCCGCACGACGACGAGCGACACGCCGATGTGGGCTCGGTCGAGTCGCAGCTGGCCGGCGACCGTGGCTCCGATCAGCTGGAGGTTGGACCCGATCTCGAGGTTGTCGCCCAGGAGCGCGACCGGGACGTGATACGCGGAAGCCTCGCCCTTGGGACACTCCAGCCGCGCACCGTTCAGCGACACCTCGTCGCGCACCTGCGCGCTGGTGAGCCGGAGTCCTCCCTGCACGTAGATCTCGTGGGCGTGCAGTGAGCCGACCCGGCAGCCGTCCGCGGCCAGGGCGTCCTTGCCACCATTCCGCATCCTCGCGCGGTCGAGGTTCACCTGCCCGCGGACGTCCGCGCCGTACAGCACGAGCACGCCGTCCACCTGCAGCCCCTCGGCGAGAACGCTCTCTTCGATGGTCATCCGGGTGCCGTCGAAGACCTCGCCCCCGCCCGTGAGGCGCGCGTTCGCGAGCAGCACCGGACCCCCGATCCGCGCACTCCGCAACAGCATTCGCCCATGCGCGCGAAGGCCGTCGCAGTTCAACCGGTGCTCGACGCGCAGGCCAGACGCGTCGAAGACCAGTCCGCCGGGCCGCTTCAGATCTGCCGCTTCGAGCACGAGGTCGCCGCCGACACGGGCGCCGGGGAGCAACACCGCCTCGGCGTGGACGCCACGCAGATCGAGGTTCCCACGGACGGACAGCTGCCCGGCGCTCACGCTTGGAAGCTCGCAATCGGGAAGGCTGAGGCTTACGGTCCTCGCGTCATCCGCCACGACCGGATGGTCGAAACGGCAACGCTCGAGATTGATCGGACAGAGAAGGGTGAGTCCGCGTAGGTCCAGCGGCGCCGGGAAGTGCGCGAAGCTCGCGTGCACGCCGCGGGAGATGCCGCCGCCGGGCGCGCGCTCGGACGTCGCGAGCTGGACAATCAGCTCCGGACGTATGTCAGCGCCGTCGACATCGACCCGCGTTCCGGTCTCGACGCTGTCGAAGATCATTCGTTCCGGATCCGACAGGTCGTCCCGGCTAAGCATCATCACCCTCACTAGAGGTGAGAACCCGGCACGTGAATACGCGTGGGTCGGTGACGCGTTCGCACCCAGGTGGCAGGCGGCGCCGACTTGCCGGCGAACTGCGCCAGTAAGGGAGGCGGGGTTACCAGAAACGATCACCGAGAGACGGCAAGCGATCACGATCGATGGTCGTTCCGACGCACCACTCTCACGTGTGGCGGCTAAGTGGCGTATAGCGCTACTTAGCCGACACGAGATTCCCTGAGCGGCGCGGCAGATGATCGTTTCCATTCCGCACCCCTCCTTACCGGCGCAGTTCGAACCTACGCGCGGATCCGCTCGCCGCCGGGATCGAACAACGGCTCCGACGCGACGACCCCCGCCACCCGCGCGCCAAAGACCTCGACGTCGACCTCCGTCCCGACCGCCGAGAACTCCGCCGGCAGATACGCATAAGCAATCGACCGCTCGACCGTGTAGCCGTACCCACCAGAAGTGACCCGCCCCGCGACCACGCCCGCCACCCGCACCGGCTCGTTGCCCAGCGCGACCGCCCGCGGGTCCTCGAGCGCCAGGCAGCACAGGCGCCGCGCGGGCGCCGGATCGAGCGCCGCGTGGCCGATGAACTCCTTGTCTCCCTTCACGCAGAACCCCAGGCCCGCCTCGTAGGGCGTGTCGTCGGGCGTGATGTCCGCGCCCCAGACGCGGTAGCCCTTCTCGAGCCGGAGGGAGTCGATCGCCCGGTACCCGCCGGCCACGAGCCCAAGCGGCGCGCCCGCCTCCCAGAGCACGCGCCACAGCGAGGCGCCGAACTCCATCGGGCAGTAGAGCTCCCACCCGAGCTCGCCGACGTAGGTCACGCGCAGCGCGCGCACCGGCACGTCGCCGACCGCGATGTCACGCCAGGACATGTACGGGAACGTCAGGTCGTCGTCGCAGCACGCGGCCAGCACGTCGCGCGAGAGCGGTCCCCAGAGGCCGGTGCAGGCCCAGCGCGAGGTGACGTCGACGACCTCGACGCCCTCGCCCGCGTGGCGGGCGATCCAGGCCAGGTCGTGGCGCCCGAACGCGGTTCCGGTGACGATCCCGAACCGATCTTTGGACAGGCGCGAGACGGTGAAGTCGCACTCTATCCCGCCGCGCGAGTTGAGCATCTGCGTGTAAGTGATCTTGCCCACCTCCCGCGCGACGCGGTTGTCACACAAGCGCTCGAGCAGCTCGGCAGCGCGCGGTCCGCTCACCTCGAGCTTGGCGAACGAGGTCTCGTCGAACAGCGCCGCCGTCTCGCGCGCGGCGCGGTGCTCGGCGGCGATCGCCGGCGACCAGTGCATCCCCGCCCACCCGCTCGGGCGCGGCGCCTCGGCGAGCGCGTTGGACTCGTACCAGTTCACCCGCTCCCAGCCCGACTTCTCACCGAACGCGGCCCCGTGTGCGACGTGCCAGTCGTACACCGGTGAGACGCGCAGCGGCCGCCCCGCCGAGCGCTCGTGGTTCGGGTACTTGATGTCGTAGTAGGTCTCGTAGGTCTCCCGCACCCGGGCGAGCGTGTAGCGCGGGGAGCGGTAGTGCTCGCCAAAGCGCCGCACGTCCATGCTCCAAAGGTCAAGCGGCGGCTCGCTGCCGTCGATCCACTCCGCCATCACGCGCCCCACGCCGCCCGCCCCCGCGAGCCCGTGCGCGCAGAAGCCCGCGGCCACGAAGAACCCGCGCACCGCGGTCTCGCCGAGACAGAACTCGTTGTCGGGCGTGAAGCCCTCCGGCCCGTTGATCAGGCGCGTGACTCCTACGTCCGACATCAGCGGCACCCGCATCCGGGCCGCCTCCGCGATCGGCTCGAAGCGGTCCCAGTCCTCGTCCAGCAGCCGCCCGTTGAAGTCGGCCGGGATGCCGCCGAACGGGTGCCACGGCGCCGATTCGCGCTCGTAGCCGCCCATCACCAGCCCGCCGCCCTCCTCACGGAAGTAGATCAGGTTGTCGGGATCGCGCATGGTGGGGAGATGGCCATCCCGCGAGCGGAACGGCTGGGTGACCAGGTACTCGTGCGCCATCGGCACGACCGGCACGCGCACCCCCGCCAGCGCGCCGATCTCCGCCGCGTACATGCCGCCCGCGTTCACCACCACCTCGCAGGCGATGTCACCGCGATCGGTGGACACGCCGCGCACTCGCCCGGATTGAACCTCGAACCCCGTCACCCGTGTGTGAGTGCACACCGTGCAACCGCCGCGCCGCGCGCCGTCCACCAGCGCGAACGTCAGCATCGACGGATCGAGGTACCCGTCGGTCGGCAGCCAGGAGGCGCCCACCACGCCGTCCAGCGTCATCAGCGGGAACTTCGCCAGCGCCTCCTCGGGCGAGACCAGCTCCAGCGGCAGCCCGAACGTCGACGCCCAGCCGGCCTGCCGGCGCGTCTGGGCCCAGCGCTCGGGCGAGCACGCGAGCCGCAGCCCGCCGCACTCCACCCAGCCGCAGTCCAGCGACCGGTAGAGCTCGACCGAGTACATCATCATCCGCGTGAGCGTCACCGACCCGCGCAGCTGTCCGACCAGCCCGGCGGAGTGAAACGTCGAGCCCGAGGTCAGGTCCGCCCGCTCGACCAGCACGACGTCGCGCCAGCCGAGCTGGGCAAGGTGGTACGCGATCGACGCGCCGGCCACGCCGCCGCCGACGATCACGCAGCGGGCGCGGTCAGGGAGAGGCGACGGCACGCGCCTCGTCCAGCCAGGTCTCGAAGCGCGGGTCGGCGAGCCGCTCGCGCACGCGCGCCAAGTGCTCGGCGGCGTAGGCGCCGAAGTCGAACTCGAGCTCGGACACCGCCGTCTGCACGACCGCCCACATCGCCTCCCAGAATGCGGCCATCAGCCGCAGCAGGCGCAGGACCGCGAGCTGGTCCGCGCGCGCCGGCTCGCCGAGATACGCCTCCAGCAGCCGCTCCTCGCCGGCCTCGTCGAAGCCGTTGTTGGAGGCGAGGTTCGCGAGGTCGAAGAACGGGTCGCCCTGCCCGGCGTACTCCCAGTCGAGGATCCGCAGCCGCTGCCCGTCGTGCAGGAAGTTCGCGGTCAGGAGGTCGTTGTGGCACGGCGCCGAAGGCCGCGGCCCGAGCGCCGCGGAGATCCGCGCGGCCGCGGCCGAGACCTCGTCGAAGCCGGGCGGAAGCGCCATCTGGCGCCGCACGGCGGTCGCGCGGTAGCGGGCGACGCGCTGCCAGGGCGAGAACCCGTAGGCCAGCCGCGGGCCGGCGTGGATCGTGCGCAGCGCGGTCGCCACCTCCTCCAGCAGCGGCCCGCGCAGCTCGGACGCCTCGACCGGACGCCCGTCGATGAACGACGTGACCAGGCACTCGCGGCGCGGGTCGAACGCGATCACGTCCGGCGCGATCCCCGCCGCGTGGCGGGTCGCGTCGCGCTCGGTCGCGCGGTCGATCCCGAGCAGCGCCGTCTCCTTGCCGGGCAGCCGCACGACGCACTCGCGCCCACCCCAGGTCAGCCGGTAGTTGCGGTTGGTGATGCCGCCCTCCAGGAGCACGGGCGAGGATTCCGGCGGCCCGAGCACCGGCGTCAGCGCCGCGATCGCCTCGTCGAGCTCGCTCACGCCCGCTCCTCGAGCACTACGCGCGAGCCCGGCCGCAGCTCGATCTCGCCCTCCGGCACCGCGACCACCACGCGCAGCTCGCCGTCCTCGGAGTTCATGGCCACCACGCGGCCCTCGACGCGGCCGGCGTGATCGCGGACGAACGTCCCGCGCCCCACATCGCGCTCGACCAGCCCGCGCCCGGCCAGCGAGCCGAGCGCCTGGCGCACGGTCATCCGCGACACGCCGAGCGACCGCGCGAGCTCGCGCTCGGGCGGCAGGCGCTCCCCCGCGCGCAGCCCGCCGCTGGAGATCCGCTCGGCGAGCTGCGCCTCGATCTGCGCCCACGCCGGCCTGTCGCCGCGCCGGCGCGGGCGCAGAGCGGTCATGCGATCTCTGCCCTCGCGGACTCCGGGATCGGCGGCTCGGGGATCTCGTGCCGGCGCGCCGCGTAGTACGCGCCGCCGACGATCAACACGAAGCCGAGGACCAGCCACAGGATGGGGATGTCGTTCAGGAATCCGGGGAAGGACAGCAGATCGGCGGTCTCGGACGACTTCGGGTTCGTCGCGACCCGGTGCCACGCGAAGTTGATCAGCATCGCGCCGCCCCATACGAGGGCGAGCACGTTGACCAGCATCCCCCAGCGCCCGAGCGAGAACTTGCCCTCGGTCTTCGGCCAGCCGCGCCGGCGGGCGCGCAGGATCGCCAGGTTGGCGAGGAAGTAGGACAGGTAGATCATCCCGGAGGCCGCGATCGCGATGTACGCGACGCCGGCGTACTTGAGCAGGAACAGCGCGGCCATCAGCGCCACGACGATGCACGCGCCGACCGGCGTGCCGGTGCGCCGGTTGACGGTCTGCAGCACGCCCGACCCCGGCAGCTGGCGGTCGCGCGCCATGCCGTACGCGAGCCGGATCGTCGAGGCCTGGATCGCCAGGCAGCAGACGAAGATCGCGAACGAGACGACGAACAGGTACCCGGTCGCCAGTGCGTTCGACAGGTTCCCCTGGATGATCTCCGGCGGCGAGATGCCGCCGTCGGCGACGACCTTGTGCAGGTCGCCCGGAATCGCCATCAGCATCGCCCACAGGAAGACGAAGCCGATCACGAACGCGGCGGCGATCGACCCGAGCACGGCGCGCGGGGCGGCCCGGCGCGGATCGTTGGTCTCCTCCGACAGCGTCGACGCGGTGTCGAACCCGTAGATCACGAACAACCCCATGAACATCGCGATCAGGAAGTTGCCGGCCGTGAAGTCCGCGCCGCCGGTGTCGAAGACCACGTCGACGCCCTGATTATTGTGGAACAGCGCGAGGATGATGGCGAATACGAACAGGCCGAGCAGCTCGAACAGCACGCCGGTGTTATTGATCATCGCGACTACGCGCACGCCGAAGACGTTCATCAGCGTGATCACGACAAGGGTGATCGCGGCGATCCACTTCTGGTTGGTCAGCGATGCGGCATTCATGTGAATGCCGATGTCATCGAGCATCGGGATCAGCGTCAGCGGCAGCGTGGCCACCACGGCCGCGACCGTCAGCGCGCCCGCCCACAGGTAGATCCAGCCCGAGAACCACGAATACGCCTTCGACCTTGCGAGGTACTTGGTCCACTGGAACACCGAGCCCGCCACCGGGAAGTGCGTCGAGACCTCGGCGAAGTTCATCGCCACGATGAACTGGCCCAGGGCTACGACCGGCCACGTCCAGAAGAACGCCCCGCCAAGCGTCCCCACCCCGAGGATGAACAGCGTGAAGATGCCCGTCGCCGGCGAGATGTAGGAGAACGCGGCGGCGAAGGAGCTGAAGAAGTGCAGCCGCCGGTGCAGGTGCTGCTCGTAGCCGAACTGGGCGAGATCGGCGCTGTCCTCGACGGCGCCGGCGGGACGTGCGGTCGCTGCCATCCTGGTGACCTCCAGCGATTGGACTAGACCATTTCGACGCTACTGGGCTTGTGACGATCGTGTCAAGCGGCGGCGCGAGGTAGCGTTCCGGCTCCATGGACGGCCTGAACCTCGATCAGCTGCGCAATTCCGCGCAAGCCCTGCGGATCGACACGGTCCTGCTGGCATTCACGGACATGCAGGGTCGCTTGCAGGGCAAGCGGCTGACCGCGCACCACTTCCTGGACTCCGTCGTCGAGCACGGCGCCGAGGCCTGCAACTACCTGATGGCCGTCGACGTCGACATGAACACCGTCGAGGGCTATGAGATCTCCTCGTGGGAGCGCGGCTACGGCGACTTCGCGATGGTCCCGGACCTGGCCACGCTGCGCCTGGTCCCGTGGCACGAGAAGACCGCGCTGTGCCTCGCCGACCTCGCCTGGGAGGACGGCAGCCCGGTCGTCCAGTCGCCGCGCCAGGTCCTCGAGCGCCAGCTCGAGCGCCTCCAGGAGCGCGGCATGAGCGCGTCCGCCGCGACCGAGCTCGAGTTCATCGTCTTCAAGGACACCTACGAGGAGGCGTTCAACAAGGCCTACCGCGAGCTGGTGCCCGCGAACCTCTACAACCTCGACTACTCGCTGCTGGCCACCGGTCGCGTGGAGACGCTGATCGGCCGCATCCGCCGCCAGATGGACGAGGCCGGGATGCGGGTGGAGAACTCCAAGGGCGAGTGCAACGATGGCCAGCACGAGATCAACTTCACCTACGCGGACGCGCTGACCGCCGCCGACATTCACAGCGTGTACAAGACCGGCGCCAAGGAGATCGCCGCCCAGGAGGGCATGGCGATCACGTTCATGGCCAAGTACAACGAGCGCGAGGGCAATTCCTGCCACATCCATCTCTCGCTCCAGCGTGACGACGGCACCGCGGTGTTCGCATCCGACCAGACGGCGTTCGAGCGCTTCCTCGCCGGCCAGCTCGCCGCGCTGCGCGAGCTGACGCTGATGTACGCGCCGAACGTCAACTCCTACAAGCGCTTCGCCGAGGGCTCCTTCGCGCCGACCGCCGTCGCCTGGGGCCGCGACAACCGCTCCTGCGCCCTGCGCGTGGTCGGCCATGGGGACGCGCTGCGGATCGAGCTGCGGATGCCGGGCGCCGACGTCAACCCGTATCTGGCGCTGGCCGCGATGATCGCCGCCGGGCTGCACGGGATGGACGCCGGGCTGGAGCTCGAGCCGCGCGTGGAGGGCAACGCCTACACGGCGGGCAAGCCGCGCGTGCCGGGCACGCTGCGCGAGGCCCACGGCCTCTTCGAGGCCAGCGAGCTGGCGAAGGACGCGTTCGGCGAGGAGGTCGTGAGCCACTACTTGAACGCCGCGCGCGTGGAGCTTGCCGCGTTCGAGGCGGCGGTGACCGACTGGGAGCGATTCAGGGGGTTCGAACGGCTCTAACGCTCGACACCATCTTTGCCCCGGTTCGCGGCCAGACTGCGTTCGAGGAGACGCTCGAGCGCCTGGGCACCGCGATCAAGCTCGGCCTGCTGGCGCCCGGCACCCGCCTGCCGGCGGAGCGCGACCTGTGCGAGCAGCTGGGCATCGCGCGCTCGACTCTGCGCCAGGCGCTGACCGCGCTGGTCCAGAGCGGGCATCTGCACGCCGTGCGCGGGCGCGGCGGGGGGACGTTCGTGGCCGAGCCCCAGCCGATCGCGTCGCCGCCGAGCGCGGCCGTGCTCGCGAACTGGCGCGAACGCTGCGACGCGCGGCTGGCGGTCGAGCTCGGCGTCGCGGTCCTGGCCGCCGAGCGCGCCGAGCCGAGCGCGATCGCGCCGCTCAACGTGCTGGTCGAGACGATGAGCGAGCGGCTGGACGACTTCACGGCCTACCGGCAGGCCGACGTGCGCTTTCACATCGGTCTCGCCGAGGCGACCGGCTCGGCCTACCTGGTGGCGGCGATGACCGAGGCGCAGGGCGCGATGACCGACCTGATCAGCTACATCGCGCACCCGCCGGAGGTGCTCGAGTGGTCCAACGCCCAGCACGCGAAGCTGACCGGCTGCCTGGAAAGGCACGACTCCGCGACCGCCGTGCGCATCATGGCCGAGCACCTGCGGGGCACCGAGCACGTGCTTGCCGGATTGCTGCCCTCGTAGTACGTTGCGCCGCTAGAGGACGGAGGACCATACCTTTTCGAAGGAGAGGGCTCTATGACGCAGGTCGAGCAGCCGCAACAAATCCGGGACGATGATGAGCAGCGGCTCGCGGAGCTCGGCTACAAGCAGGACCTCCAGCGAGCGTGGAGCGGGTTCTCGAACTTCGCGATCTCGTTCACGATCATCTCCGTCCTCGCCGGCTGCTTCACCACCTACGGCCAAGCGTGGAACAACGGCGGCCCGATCGCGATCTCGTGGGGCTGGCCGATCATCTGCGGGCTGATCCTGCTGGTCGCGTTCTCGATGTCCGAGCTCGTGTCAAAGTACCCCACGGCGGGCGGCATCTACTACTGGGCCTCGACGCTCGGGGGCCCTCGGTGGGGCTGGTTCACCGGCTGGTTCAACTGGGTCGGCCTCATCGGCGTCGTCGCGTCGGTCGACTACGGCTGCGCGCAGTTTCTCAATGCGACGGTCAGCCTCTACTCGCTCGACCTCGGGTTCATCAACTTCGGCGACTCCGCGCACGTGCTGTCGGAGACGTTCTTCCTGTTCGCGCTGATCCTCACCCTTCACGCGCTGGTCAACATCTTCTCGTCGCCGCTGGTCGCGCTGTTCAACAACATCTCCGTCTTCTGGCACGTCGCCGGCGTCGCCGCGATCGTGCTGATCCTGGCCTTCGTGCCCGACACGCACCAGAGCGTCGACTTCGTGTTCACCGACCGGATCAACAACTCCGGCTTCGGAGGCGGGATGTTCTGGTTCTACGTGCTGCCGCTCGGCTTCCTGCTGACCATGTACACGCAGACCGGCTATGACGCCTCGGCGCACATCTCCGAAGAGACGCGTGGCGCCGCCAACGCCGCCGCCAAGGGTGTCTGGCGCTCGGTCTTCTGGGCCGGCGTGTTCGGCTGGATCGTGCTGCTGGCGATCACGTTCGCGGCGACCGACGTGGCCGGCATCAACAAGGGCGCCGGCTCCTCGCTGGCGGTCTTCTCGACCGCGCTGACCCCCGGGTGGAACAAGATGGTCGTGATCATCGCGACGATCGGGCAGCTGTTCTGCGGCATGGCGTGCGTGACCAGCTGCTCGCGCATGACGTACGCGTTCTCGCGCGACCACGCGATGCCCGGCTGGCGGCTGTGGACGCGCCTGAACCACCACCGCGTGCCGGCGTACGCGGTGATCTTCTCCTGCGTGTGCGCGCTGATCATGACCGCGCCCGCGCTGGCCGGTGACGCCAACGGCGCGCCATACGCGTTCTTCGCGGTCGTCTCCATCTGTGTGATCGGCCTGTACATCGCGTACGTGCTGCCGGTGTTCCTGCGCTGGCGGGCGGGTGACTCATGGGAGCCGGGACCGTGGACGCTGGGCGCGAAGTACAAGTGGATCAACCCCGCCGCAATCATCTGGGTCGCCATCTGCGTCGTCATCTTCTGCCTGCCGTTCACTCCCGCAGCCGTGCCGTGGCGCGACGAGTTCGACATCAAGTACCTCAATTACGCGCCGGTCACCGTCGGCGGCCTGCTGCTCATCGTCGGCGTGTGGTGGCTGGTGCGCGCCCGGCATACGTTCACCGGTCCGGTGCGGACGGTCGAGTTCGACGAGGCGGCCGGGGTCGTAGAGCCGTGAGCCGGCCGGTGATCGGCCTGTGCGCGGCGATCGAGCGCGCGCGCTGGAGCGTGTGGGACGACGAGGCGGTGCTGCTGCCGCGCGCGTACTCCACCGCCGTCCAGCGCGCCGGCGGGCTCGCGGTCGTGCTCCCGCCCGACCCGGAGACCGACGGCGTGCTCGACCTGCTCGACGGGCTGATCCTGGCCGGCGGCGCCGATTACGGCCAATCCCCGGAGCGCGACGCGTTCGAGCTCGGGCTGGCGACGGCGGCGCTGGAGCGCGACCTGCCGCTGCTCGGCGTCTGCCGCGGGATGCAGATGATGAACCTCGCGCGCGGGGGCACGCTGATCGAGCACCTGCCGGACCGGTTCGGGCACGAGGACCACCGCGCGACGCCGGGCGCGTTCGGCGACCACGACGTGCGCCTGACGCCGGGGTCGCTCGCCGCGCGCGCGGCCGGTGAGGACGTACACGCGACCAAGTCGCACCACCACCAGGGCGTGGACGCGATCGGCGACGGCTTCCAGGTCACCGGGTGGGCGACGATCGACGAGCTGCCGGAGGCGATCGAGGACCCCGGGCTGCGGTTCGCGCTCGGCGTCCAGTGGCACCCGGAGGCAGACCCGGTGGGAGCGGAGATCGCGGCGCTGGTGGAGGCCGCCCGGACGGTGATGCGATGAACCTGAGCGTCATCGAGCCGGCGACGGAGATCCCGCTCGCCTCCATCCCACGCGCCGACGCCGACGACGCCCGCGCGGCGGTCGCCCGCGCGAAGGCCGCCTCCCGCGCGTGGCGCGCGCTCGCGCCCGCCGAGCGCGCGAAGTTGCTCTACCGCCTCGCCGACGCCCTGCAGGAAGCGCAGGAGGAGCTTGCCGTGCTCGAGGCGCGCAACGCCGGCAAGCCGATCGGCGACGCGCGCGGCGAGATGGGCATGGTCGTCGACACGTTCCGTTACTACGCGGGCGCGCCGGAGCGCACGCTCGGCGACACGATCCCGGTCGCCGGCGGCGTCGGGATGACGTTCCGGGAGCCGCTCGGCGTCGTCGCGCTCATCGTCCCGTGGAACTTCCCGCTCACGATCGCCGCCTGGAAGCTCGCGCCGGCGCTCGCCGCCGGCAATGCAGTGGTGCTCAAGCCCGCCGAGCTGACGCCGCTGACCGCACTGGAGTTCGAGCGGATCGCGAGCGAGATCCTGCCCGAGGGCGTCGTCAACGTCGTGGCCGGTCCGGGCTCGACCGCCGGGCGCGCGCTTGTCGAGCACCCCGACGTGGCGAAGGTCGCGTTCACCGGCTCGACCGAGGTCGGGCGCGACATCGCGGCGCGGGCGGCCAAGACGATCAAGCGGGTCACGCTCGAGCTGGGCGGCAAGTCGGCCAACATCGTGTTCGCCGACGCCGACGTCGCGGCCGCGGCCGCCGCCGCGCCGATGGCCGTGTTCGGCAACGCCGGCCAGGACTGCTGCGCGCGCTCGCGGATCCTCGTGCAGGAGCAGGCGCTCGACGCGTTCATGGCGGCGCTCGAGCCGGCGGTGCACGGCGTCGTGGTCGGCGACCCGCTGGACGAGGCGACCCAGATGGGACCGCTGATCTCCTCCTCGCACCGCGACCGGGTCGCCGGCTACGTGACCGGCGACGTGGCGATCCAGGGCACGGCGCCGGACGGGCCGGGCTACTGGTTTCCGCCGACCGTGCTGGCGCCGGTCGCGCTCGACGATCCCGCGTACCGCGAGGAGGTCTTCGGCCCGGTCGTGGTCGTGGTGCCGTTCCGCGACGAGGACGAGGCGGTCGCGCTCGCCAACGACACGATCTACGGCCTGTCCGGCTCGATCTGGACGCGCGACGGCGCGAAGGCGCTGCGCGTGGCGCGCGCGGTCGAGACCGGCGTACTGTCGATCAACTCGAACACGTCGGTCCGCGTGTCGACGCCGTTCGGAGGCTTCAAGCAGTCAGGCTACGGGCGCGAGCTGGGCCCGCACGCACTCGATGCCTACACGGAGATCAAGACCGTTTACTACGCGACGGGAGGCTGAGTGGAACGGCTTGCGGGTAAGGTCTGCGTCATCACCGGCGCGGCGGGCGGCATCGGCGCGGAGACCGCGCGCCGCTTCCGCGAGGAAGGAGCCAAGGTCGTCGGCGTGGATCTGGCGGCGGTCGACGACGTCGACCTCTCGATCGCCTGCGACGTGGCCGACGAGGACGCCGTGCGCGCGATGTACGCCGAGGCGGTGGAGGCGTTCGGGCGCCTCGACGTGCTGTTCAACAACGCCGGCATCTCGCCCGACGACGACGTCTCGGTGCTCGACACGTCGCTGGAGGCGTGGCAGCGCGTTCAGGACGTCAACCTGCGCTCGGTCTTCGTCTGCTGCAAGCACGGCATCCCGCGGCTGCTCGAGAGCGGCGGCGGCTCGGTGATCAACACCGCCTCCTTCGTGGCCGTGATGGGCGCGGCGACCTCCCAGATCTCCTACACGGCCTCCAAGGGCGCGGTGCTGGCCCTGAGCCGCGAGCTCGGCGTCGAGTTCGCCCGCCGCGGCGTGCGCGTCAACGCGCTGTGTCCGGGGCCGGTCGACACGCCGCTGCTGCGCGAGCTCTACGCCGCCGACCCCGAGCAGGCCGCGCGCCGGCTCGTACACCTGCCGATGGGCCGCTTCGCCGAGGCGCGCGAGATCGCCGACGCGGCGCTTTTTCTCGCCTCTGATGAATCGTCATACATCACCGCCTCCACATTCCTGGTAGACGGCGGACTGTCAGGCGCGTATGTGACGCCGGAGTAACCGTTCCGGTCACTTACCATCGGCTCTCCCGCCCTTCCCGCCGGCCACTCACCACACTAGTGTCGCTCAGATGCGAAGGACGGCGTGGGTGCTCGCCGCCGCGGTGCTGTGCGCCGCGTGCGGCGGAGGCGCAGGAGGCTCCGACAACGGCCGGCAATCGCCCGACCGCGCGCCCAAGCGCGGCGGCACGCTGACGGTCCTGTGGACCAACGACGTCGCGCTGATCGACTGCGGCGCGACCTATTACCAGATGGACTGGTTTCTGTGCTGGTCGACCCAGCGCCCGCTGTACAACTACAAGCCCGGCGACGTCAACATGGTGCCGGACCTCGCTTCCGGTCCTCCCCAGGTCTCACCCGATGCCAAGACCGTCACGGTGAAGCTGCGCACCGGTGTGAAGTTCTCTCCCCCGGTCAATCGCGAGGTGACCTCGGCCGATGTCAAGTATGCGATCGAGCGCGGGTTCTTCCGCACGGTGAACACCGGGTACGCACCGATCTACTTCGGCGACCTCGAGGGCGCAAAGCCGGGCGTCAAGCCCGGCACCGAGATCGCCGGGCTCGAGGCGCCCGACCCGCAGACGCTCGTCTTCCACCTGACCAAGCCGACCGGCGGCGTGCTCGCCGCCGGCGCGCTCGCGCTACCGCTGACCGCGCCGGTGCCGCGGGACTACGCGATGCCGTTCGACGCCAAGGAGCCGTCGGTCTACGGGCAGCACCAGGTGGCGACCGGCCCGTACATGATCGCCAACGACGGCAAGGGCAACGCGACCGGCTACAAGCCGCAGCGCGGCGTGCACCTGGTGCGCAACCCGAGCTGGGACGCGTCGACCGACTACAAGCCCGCCTATCTGGACGAGATCGAGAACGTCATGGGCAACGGCGACACCGGCCTCGCGTCGCGCCAGATCCTCGACGGGCGCTCGATGGCCACCGGCGACTTCTCGCCGCCGCCCGACGTGCTCAAGCAGGCACTGACGACGCGAAAGAGCCAGCTGATCCTCACGCCCTCGACCGGCGGGCGCTGGATCTCCCTCAACACCAAGGTCAAGCCGTTCGACGACATCAACGTGCGCAAGGCCGTGCTCGCGGGGTTCGACCGCGACGCGCTGCGGCTGACGCGCGGCGGCGCGCCCGCGGGCACGATCGCGACGCACTTCCTCTCCCCCACGATCGCCGGCTTCGACGAGGCGGGCGGAGACAAGGGGCCCGGCTACGACTTCCTCGACGCCAGCGGCCGGCCCAACCGGGCGCTGTCGGCCGAGTACTTCAAGAAGGCCGGCTACCCGGCGGGCAAGTACACCGGCGACGAGAAGCTGCTGATGGTCGGCGCCAACACCGGCGTCGCCGCGCGGGCGGCGGAGGTCACCAAGCAGCAGCTCGAGGACATGGGCTTCAAGGTGACGCTGCGGCTGGTGAGCATCGACACCGCCTACGTCCGCTACTGCAACGTGCCGAAGATGAAGGTCGCGGTATGCCCGAACGTCGGGCTCAACGCCGACTTCTCCGACGGGCAGACGCTGCTGGACCCGAGCTTCAACGGCGACAGCATCGTCGCGCTCAACAACACCAACTGGCCGCAGCTGGACGTCCCGGAGATCAACCAGGCGATGGCGAAGGCCAAGGAGCTCGGGACGCCGGGCGAGCGCGCCCAGGCCTGGGCGAGGATCGACCGCATGGTCACCGCGCAGGCGCCCGCGATCCCATGGCTGTGGGACAACACGCCGGTCCTGGAGTCCAAGGACGTCCACGGCGCCGTCAGCAAGGCCAACGGCGGGATCCTCGACCTCAACTTCACGTGGATAGGTTGACGAGCGTCAACTGCGGCAGATGAGGGAGGGCGGGGTCCGGCGCGCCGCGCGCCTCGAGTTTGTCGACCTATGCCCGACAAACCCGACTGCGGGCCGGCGGCACGACCTGGGGCATCGCGATCTTCGCCGAGGACTGCGCCGAGCCGCTGCACGCCGCCGCGCACGCGTAGTCTCTGCGCCGTGGCGCTCACCGGCTCCTGCATGTGCGGCGCGGTCCGCTTCGAGGTCTCGGCCCCGTTCACGACGGCCGGGTACTGCCACTGCACGCGCTGCCAGCGCCGCACCGGCGTGCCGTGGGCGCTGAGCGGGATGGTGGACGAGGACGGGTTCGCGATCGTCGAGGGAGCCGAGCTCGTGCGCTCGTTCCAGCCGCCCGACGGGTTCGCGAAGGCGTTCTGCGGCGAGTGCGGCGGGCACCTGTACGCGGGGCCGGCCGGCGGGGTCGTCGCAGTCCGGCTGGGATCGGTCGACGGCGACCCGGGAGTGCGTCCGCGCTGGCACCAGTGGGTCGGCTCTGCGCCCGCGTGGGAGCCGATCCCCGACGACGGGCTGCCGCGCTTCGCCGGCCCGCGCGAACACGACTGACGGCTGACTTAACCTCAGGGTCGGCCCCCGATTGCGGACCGGTCGGTCCGCCGCTGGGATGCCGGCCATGGGGAGCGCCGAGCCGATCGCGGGCCGGTCGCGCGATGCCGCGGCCGAGCCCATGCCGGATGCCGCAGCGGCGCAGCCGGCCGCGGCGCCCGCGCCGCAGCTGCTGCTGCGGCTGCAGCAGAGCGCCGGCAACGTCGCGGTGACCAGGCTCGTCAGCGGGGCGGCGCCGGCCGCCGGCGCACCCCGGCCACCGCAGCCCACCCCCGGCGACGCCAGGGTCAGCGCCGGGCTCGCCGACACGGCCCGGGTTCGCAACGCGCTCGCGCCGCCGCCCGTCCACCCGGCCGACCTCGCCGCCGCGGACCCGCCCGTCCACCCGGCCGACCTCGCCGCCGCGCACCCGCCCGTCCACCCGGCCGACCTCGCCGCCGCGGATCTCGACGCGCCCCGGCCGCGACGGCACGCCGCCCCGCGCCAGGCGCCCAGGCCCGCGTCCCCGGCGCCCGCGCCGGATCCGCAGGCCGCGCAACTGGAGGAGCTGCGCGCCCGCGCGCCCGAGCTGGCGCGTGAGCTGGTCGACGCCGCGCTGGGCCCGCGCGGGCAGGTCGCGGCCTATCGCGCGCTCGCCGAGCCGCGCGTGCCGGGCGAGGAGCGGGCGATCGCGGCCGCGCTCCAGGACGCCGCCGACCCGGCCGCCGCCGACCAGGCGCTCTCCCGGCTCGTGCGCTCGCGCATGCCCGCGCTCGCCGCGGAGATCGAGGAGCAGGCGCTCAAGGACCTGACCTGGGAGCAGCTCAACGAGGTCGGCGCGCGGCAGACGCCGGGGTTCGACGCCGGCATCCTGATCCGCGAGGTGCGCGGCGCGATCGAGGGCTGGGGCACCGACGAGAAGCGGCTGTTCAAGGCGCTCGAAGGCCATACGCCGCTGCAGGTCGCGGCCATGCGCAAGGCCTACCTGAAGACGTACGGCGACGAGATGGACGAGGACATCGCCGACGAGCTGTCCGGCTCCGAGGAGGACCGCGCGAAGGCGCTGCTCAGCGGCGACCCTGTCCTCGGCGCGGTGGCCACGCTGCGCGACGCCATGGACGGCGCCGGTACCGACGAGGACACGATCATGCAGACGCTGCGCGGCCGCTCGGCGGCCGAGCGCGCCGCGATCGCGGCCGCCTACGAGAAGACGTACGGGCGCCCGTTGAAGGGCGACCTGGCCGGCGAGATGGGCGGCTATGAGCTCGGCCAGGCCGACGCGCTGCTGGCCGGCGACACGACCAAGGCCGACGCGATGGCGCTCAAGGACGCGATGAGCGGCGCCGGCACCGACGAGCCGGCGATCCATGCCGTCTACGCCCGCATCCGAGACGAGGTCGAGAGCCAGGCCGCCGCCAAGGGCATGAGGACCGCGCAGGTCGAGGCCGAGATCAAGCGCCGCACCGCGCAGCTCGAGACGGTCTACGGCAGGACGTTCGACGCTTCGCTCAAGGAGGACTTCGGCAGCGAGCTGTCCGGCGGCGAGCTCAACCTCGCGCTCGCCGAGCAGGCCGGCGACCGGACCGCGATGGACGCCGCGACGCTGCAGATCGAGCACCAGTCGGCGTGGACGAGCGACGACAAGGTCAACGAGGTCCTCGAGGCCCAGTACCAGCGCGCCGAGCGCGAGGTGATGCGCGACCTCTCGGCCGACTTCCAGCGGCAGGCCGCCGGCCTCCCGCGCGAGCAGCGCGAAGCGGCCTGGCAGGAGCTCCAGGACCGCGGTCGCCGGATCGCGCAGGAGCGCGGCAAGCAACACATGGCGGCGCTGCGGAGCTCCTACGGCGCGCTCGGCTTCGATGTCTTGATCGACACCGAGCTGTCCGGCTACTCCAAGCAGGAGGCGCGCGAGCGGATCGCCGCGGGCGGCAAGCTCTCCGACGCGAAGGAGCTCAAGTACGCGATCCTCGGCGCCGGCACGAACGAGCGGACGATCCGCGAGACGCTCAAGGGCAAGTCCAAGGCGGAGCTCGAGCGGCTGAGCAAGGCCTACGCGCAGCTGACCGGCAACGACCTGCTGAGCGACCTCCGGGGCGACCTGTCGGGCCGCGACGAGGCGGACATGACGATCCTGCTCGAGACCGGCGACGCGACCCCCGCCGAGCGGGCCGCCGGGCTCGACCAGCGCACGCGCTGGGAGCTCGACGAGGGAACCGGAGAGTGGGGCGCGCTTGCCGACGACGAGGAGGCGCGGGTCCTGGCCGCCACCAACCGCGAGGCGCAAGCCGCCTACGAGGAGTATGCGCGGCTGCCGGAGGGCGATCCGCGACGCAAGGCGGCGCAGGCCCGGCTCGAGCACTGGCTCGGCTACGGCTCCAAGGACATCGACCGCCACCGCGAGGAGCTGGACTCGATCACCGACACGATCGCGATGGTCGGCGCGATCACCGTCGGCATCGCGGCGACGATCCTCTCCGGCGGCGCGGCGGGCGTCGCGCTGCTCGCCGCCTACTTCGCCACCACGACGGCGGTCGTGGCGGCGGGCGTCGGCGCGATCGCGGCGGCCGGCGCGAGCATCATCATCAAGGAGAAGATGAAGGGCGCGGCCTACGGCGGCGAGGACATCGCCACCGACGTCGCGGTCCAGACCGCGAACGCGGTCGTGATGGTCGCGACCGCCGGCATGGGCGAGGCGGCGATCCAGGCGCTCGGCCGCACGCCCGCGTTCGCCGTCCTCTCGCGCGCCGCCGAGGGCGGCGTGCTGGCGCGCGTCGGAGTCAAGGCGGCGGGCAGCGGCCTCGAAGGGCTCGTCCAGGGCCTGCCTACCGGCATGCTGGGCGCGATCCTCAACGAGGAGACCTGGCGCAGCCCGAACCCGCTCGGCGCGATCCTGCACGCGGGCGGCCGATCCGCGCTGGAGTCCGCCGGGATGGCGGCCGGCATCGGCGCCGGCCTGCACGGCATCGCCGAGGGCATCCGCGAGCCCGCCGCGGACGCGGCGAGCGAGCCTCGCGACTTCGAGCGCAACGCCAGCGACCCCGACGCCGAGCTCGACCTGCTGATCGGCGAGCTCGGGCCCGCGGAGGAGCCGCACGTCACCGACCTGTGGGACGGGACGATCATCGATCGCGACCCGCCGCTCACGGCCGAGGAGGCCGAGCGGATCTACAGCAACACGATCGCCGACTCCGCCGGGCGCGAGGCGATGGTCTGGAAGAACCTGGACACCGGCGAGTGCGTCGTGATCCAGGGCAACGCGAAGGGCGTGAAGCCGTCGCTCGGGGCGCTCGAGGAGCTCTTCGGGGACGCCGGCAAGCGGGGGACGTGGCGACCGGTCAGGCATTACCACGCCGTCGACGCGAGCGGCCTCACGCCGCTGAAGTACCGCTATCCGAGCGGCATCGGCGGCGACATGTCCGCCGCCCGCCGGGCCGCGCTGGCCGACGGCCGGCTGCACCTCGAGATGCTCGACATCGTGACCGAGAACGGGCGCGAGCAGGTCTTCTACGGCTATGACCCGGAGGCCGGGCGCTATCTCGTGGGACGCCCGACCACCGGCGGCCCCGGCCCGTTCGAGTCGTTCGCCAAGCTCGACGAGTACCACGAGTGGGTCGAGCGCGAGACCGGCGAGCGCCTCGAGGTGCTCGGCCGCGCGCGCGAGCCGATGGAGCGCAACGCGGCCGACCCGCCGAACGTCGACGACGGCTGGGACGAGTGGGGCGGCGACACCGAGGAGGTCCCGGTGGACCCGATCCCCGAGCTGCCCGAGGCCGAGGATGCCTACCAGGCGGCGCAGCTCCTGCAGCGCTACCCGACGGCAGCGCAGGTAAGGGAGGCGGCGATCCGGAGGCTGTCCGCGCTCGGCCACGGCATGGACCCGGCCGACCTGCCCGCGTCGTACATCCAGGTCGTGGAGTCGATGAAGTCGTACCCGGGCGAGGCCCACGCCAAGGCCGCCGCATTGCTGCCGATCGTCGCCGGCGGCCTGCGCAATCCGGCGCTCTACGCCGAGGTGATGGTGGACGCGTTCGAGGCGATGCGGGCGAACGCCGAGGCCAATCCCGACGTCAACCGCGCGCTCGTGCACCTCGCGCTCCGGGACGGGCACGGGATGAAGGTGATCCCGAGGAAGTACGGCACCAGCGGCGAGTTCTTCGCCCAGTACGCCGGCACGCCGTTCCACATCGTCGATCTTCCGTTCCTGAACTTCGACCACGGATCGATGACGCACCTGCTGCAGGACCTGGTCGTCAACAAGGCGTTCGAGCTCGCGGGGATCGGCTTCACGAGCGCCGAGTTCCGGGCGCTCCTCCAGCAGTGCGACGGGCTGGTCGACAACGTCACGCTCGAGCCGATCGACAGCGGCAACTACACGATGAAGGTCGGCCAGGCGGCGTGGGAGGAGACCTACGACCTGACCGACGAAGGGCTCAACCGCCCCGAGAACATCCGCCCGATCCTGCGGGAGCTGTTCGGACTGCAGTGAGCGCCACAATTGAGAGGGTGCGCACCGCCGTCCTCGCGCTCGTCTGCTCGATCCTCCTCGTCGCTCCCGCCGGCGCCCGCCCCCTGCAGGACGCGCCGGTCGCCCCGCCGGCCCAGGCCGCGCCGCCGCCGTCGAAGGCGCTCGGCAAGCCGTACTCGCACGGGCGGCTGGTCAACGGCGTCCAGCTGCCCGACTTCGGCGACGACCACTTCACCTGGGACCCCGTCTTCAACGTGGCCCCGAACCGGCCCGAGCGGCGCTGGGGCACCGACCGGCTGGTGAACCTGCTCCTGCGCGTCTTTCACGACTACCGCGACGCGCACTCGAGCGCCCAGCGCGTCGGCGTGATGGACCTGTCGCGCGAGCACGGCGGGCCGTTCGGGAAGGCGTACGGCGGGCTCGGCCACGCGTCGCACCAGAACGGGCTCGACGCCGACGTCCTCTACCCGCGCACGGACGGGCTCGAGCGGCGCGCGTACAAGCCGTCGCAGGTCGACGAGCAGCTCGCGCAGGACCTCGTCGACCGCTTCATCGCCGCCGGCGCCTACCGGATCTTCGTCGGCCCGCGGCTGCACCTCCACGGACCGCCGAAGATCGTCATCCCGCTCGCGCATCACAACGACCACATGCACGTGCGGATCCACAACGTCCCTTAGGGCGCGGGCACGGCGAACACGACCCGCTGCCCGGGCTTCTCGGTCAGCGAGTACAGGCGCCCGCTGGTCGGCGCGAAGCTGAGGTCCTCCGCGCCGATCGACCACGGCCGCGCCGTCGCGTCCGCGTTCGGCGCGCCGGTGAGCAGCGTGCCCGGATCGGCGCCGTTGCTCGACGACGTGGTGAGCTTGCCGTCGCGCAGCAGGCCGCCCTGCACCTGCTTGACCGGCGCGCCGGTCAGCAGCGACGCCGTGGGCCGGTCGACCGACACGAACGAGAACGTCAGCTCGCTCGTGGTCCGGAACGTTCCCGCCTGCGGCAACGCGTACGCGTAGCCCTCGACCGGCGCCTTGAGGATGTGGCGCAGGTCGAACACGCGCAGGCCGACGCCGGTGTTCCAGCGAAAGCCGCCCTGCACGTTCTTCACGGAGCGCAGCGCCGGCGAGCTCCCGAGCGGCCGCACACTGCGGTTCGCGCTCGCGATCACGTCGCCGACCGATGCGTGTGGATGTGTCTTCTCGAGCGCGGCGATCTGCGCGTAGGCAGCGTCGTCGAGCCCGGTCTTCGTCAAGCCCAGCCCGTCGGTGGAGATGGGCTTGAAGGTGGCCGCGCCCGCTGCGGGCGCGGTGGTCAGGGCGCACAGCAGCGCCACGATGATTGGCCTCCAAAGCCGCATCGTTCAACCCTAGGAAGAGTTCACGCCGTCCAGATGTCACCCGGCGGACGATCCGCCGGCGGGGCCTCGAGCACGCGCACCAGCTCGCGCACCGGCGGGCCGCCCGCGAGCGCGACGTGCGCCCCGCCGAGCACGGCGGCCGCAAGCAGCTCGCTGCCGAGCGCCGCGGCGAGAGCATCCGGTACCCGGCGCAGCGAGCGGTCCACCCGCGCGGCGACGCGCGAGCGCGAGTGGCGCGCGGTCACCAGCAGCAGGCGCGCGCCGTCGGGCGCGGTCGCGCCGTAGTCGTCGAGCGCGGCGGCGAGCGCGGGCAGCGGATCGCCGCTGCGTGCCGCGTCGAGCCGCGCCACCAGGCGCTCGACCTCCGCCTCCACGGCGAGCGCGAAGAGCTCCTCCTTGTCGCCGAAGCGCGCGTAGAGCGTCGGCTTCGCGATGCCGGCGGCCTCCGCCACGCGGTCGATCGGCGTGCCGTGCAGCCCGTCGCCGGCGAACGCGCGGGCGAGCGCGGCGGTGTCGAGCTGTGCGCGCGGGCGGGCCAAACCCGCCTTATCTTAACTGGACGGTTCGAATTCGACCGCCGGGCAGCGAAGTTCCGACCGTCCGTCGGAACAGACGCGGGCGAAGTCGACCTACGGTCCGGCCCATGGACATCGCCGCCCTGCGCCGTTCCGGCCATACCCCCTCCCTGATCGCCGCGCTTCTGCACTTCGACGCCGGCTTCATGGCTTGGGTCCTGCTCGGCGCGCTCGGCGCCTACATCGGCGAGGACCTCGGGCTGTCGGCTTCTGCCAAGGGCCTGATGGTCGCGGTCCCGCTGCTGTCTGCGGCGGCGTTCCGGGTCGCGCTCGGCGTCCTCGGCGACCGCTTCGGCCCGCGCCGCGTCGGCCTCTGCTCGATGGGCGTCGTCGTGGTTGCGCTGCTGTCCGGCTGGCTGGCCGCGCGCAGCTACGGCGCCGTACTCGCCACGGGCGTCCTGCTCGGCGTCGCCGGGGCGAGCTTCGCGATCGCCCTGCCGCTCGCGAGCCGGCACTTCCCGCCTCGCCACCAGGGGCTCGCGATGGGCATCGCCGGCGCCGGGAACTCCGGCACCGTCCTGACCACGCTCGCGGCGCCCCGAATCGCCGAGCACCTCGGCTGGCACGCCGTCTTCGGGCTCGCCTTGATCCCGGTCTGCATCGTCTGGGCCGCGTTCGCGCTGCTCGCGAGGGAGCCTCCGAAGCCCGCGCGCCCGGTCCGCGCGGCGGATCTGCGCGCCGTGCTGCGCGAGGGCGACGCCTGGCGCCTCGGCGCGATGTACTCGGTCACGTTCGGCGGCTTCGTCGGGCTCTCGAGCTTCCTGCCGATCTTCTTCCACGACCAGTACGGGCTCTCGAAGGTCGACGCCGCGTCGCTGGTCGCCGTCGGGGCGGCGCTGGGCTCGATCCTGCGGCCGGTCGGCGGCCTGCTGGCCGACCGCCACGGCGGGACCGCGGTGCTGACCGGCGTCTACGGCATCGCCGCCGCGCTGCTGCTGTTCACGTCCGCGCTCCCGGCCCTCGGCGCCGCGGCGATCGCGTTCCCGTTCGTGATGGGCGCGTTCGGGATCGGCAACGGCGCCGTCTTCCAGCTCGTCGGCCTGCGCTATCGCGAGCGGATCGGCATGCTGACCGGCCTCGTCGGCGCCGCCGGAGGGCTCGGCGGGTTCTGCCTGCCGATCCTGCTCGGCGCCGGCCGCGACGCGCTCGGCTCCTACGGGCCTGGGCTGGGCGCGATCGCCGCCGTCGCCGCTGCGGCGCTGTGCGGGACGCTCGCGATCCGCTGGCCGCGGGTCGCGGAGGTGAGCACATGATTCTCGTGGTCGGCGGCGGCATCGCGGGCCAGGCGGTGGTGGAGGCGATCCGCGAGCACGACGCGCTGACGCCGGTCACGCTGGTGTGCGCGGAGCCGCGCCTCCCCTACGACCGCGTGGCGCTGTCCACGCTGCTCGCCACCGGCGAGGAACTCGGCTCGCTGCGGCCCGCGAGCTGGTACGAGGATCGCCGCGTCGACGTGCACCTCGGCGCGCGGGTCTCGGCGCTCGACCTCGACGGCGGCGTCGCGGCGCTCGCGGACGGCAGGACGCTCGAGTTCGACCGCGTCGCGCTGTGCACCGGCTCGGACGCGCTCGTTCCGCCGATCCCGGGCGCCGACCTGCCCGGCGTGCACGTGTTCCGCGGGCCGGAGGACTGCGCCGCGATCGCCGCCGGAGCCGCGCACGCCGGACGCGCGATGGTGATCGGCGGCGGGCTGCTCGGGCTGGAGGCGGCGCGCGGCGTGTCCGCGCTCGGCTGCGCGGTCACGGTCGTGCACCTGGTCGACCGGCTGATGGAGCGCCAGCTCGACGCCGGCGCCGCCGCGCTGCTGGCGCCGGCGATGCGCGCGCTCGGTGTCGAGGTGCTGCTCGAGCGCGCGACGGAGGAGATCGTCGGGCCCGATCGGGTGCGGGGGCTGCGCTTCGCCGACGGTGAGCGCGCGACATGCGACATGGTCGTGATCTCGGTCGGCATCCGCCCGCAGGTGACGCTCGCCCGAGAATCCGGCCTGGACGTGAACCGCGGGGTCGTCGTCGACGACGCGATGGTCACATCGCACCCGCATGCGCTCGCGGTCGGCGAGTGCGCCGAGCATCGCGGCGTCGTGCACGGGATCGTCGCGCCGATCCACGAGCAGGCGCGCGTCGCGGCGGCCACGCTGTGCGGCGGGCAGCGCAGCTACGAAGGCTCGATCCCCAGCGCGAAGCTCAAGGTGATGGGGGTCGATCTCGTCTGCGCCGGCTCGCCGGACGGCGCTCGCGCGGTCGTGGTCGCCGACGAGGGCTCCTACCGCAAGCTCGCCGTCGACGCGCACGGACGCACGGTCGGCGCGATCCTGCTCGGCGACACGCGCGGGGCCGAGCTGCTGCTCGACGCCGTCCGGGTCGGCCGCGAGGCGCCGGACCCGCTTGCGCTGCTCGCCGAGGCGTCGCGCGCCACCGCCGCCGACCTCCCCGACGCCGCCCAGGTGTGCAACTGCAACGGCGTCTGCAAGGGCGACATCGTCACCGCGATCCGCGAGCGCGAGCTCGGCTCGACGGCCGAGGTGGTCAGCGTGACCCGCGCGGGCTCGGGCTGCGGCTCGTGCAAGCCGCTCGTCGGCGAGCTGCTCGCCCACGTTCGCGGCGGCGCCGCCGAGGAGGCGACCTACCTGTGCCCGTGCCGGCGCCAGACGCGCGAGCAGCTCGCCGCCGTCGTGCGGGAGAGGAACCTGGACAGCGTCAGCGCCCTCGCCGATGCGTGCGGGGCCGGTCGCGAGTGCGGCGCCTGCAAGCCCGGCCTCGCGTACCTGGTCAGCGAGGTCTGCGGCAACCGCCATCGCGAGGAGCGCCACGCGCGCTTCATCAACGACCGCGTGCACGCGAACATCCAGCGCGACGGGACGTTCTCCGTCGTCCCGCGCATCCGCGGCGGCGTGACGACGCCGGCCGAGCTGCGCCGGATCGCCGACGTCGCCGAGCGCCACGAGGTGCCGATGGTGAAGATCACCGGCGGCCAGCGGATCGATCTGCTCGGCGTGCGCAAGGAGCAGCTGCCGGCGATCTGGGAGGAGCTCGGCATGCCGTCCGGCCACGCCTACGCGAAGGCGGTGCGGACGGTCAAGACGTGCGTCGGGACCGACTTCTGCCGCTTCGGGCTCGGCGACGCGATCGGTGTCGGCGTGGAGCTCGAGCGGCTGATGGAGGGCCTGTACACGCCGCACAAGGTCAAGTCGGCGGTGGCCGGCTGCCCGCGCAACTGCTCGGAGGCGTACGTGAAGGACATCGGGCTGGTGGCGGTCGAGGGCGGCTGGGAGCTGTACGTCGGCGGCGCGGCCGGAAGCACCGTGCGCAAGGGCGACCTGCTCGCGCGCGTCGACTCCTCGGATGAGGCGATCGCGCTCGCGCTCGCGTTCCTGCAGCACTACCGCGAGAACGCGGAGTATCTCGAGCGCACGTACGCGTACGTCGAGCGCGCCGGGATCGCGACCGTGCGCGAGGTCGTGCGGGGGAGGCGCGAGGAGCTGCTCGAGCGCTACCGGATCGCCAAGGCGGCCGCCGACCCGGACCCGTGGCGAGAGCGGCACGACCCCGTGCACCCGCGGCAGTTCGCCGAGCTGGACAGCGAGCCGGCGTTGGCGGGACCGCCCGCGGGAGGCCGGCGATGACCGCGCTGGGCCGCGCCGAACAGGCGCGCGACCTCATCGCCGCGGGCTGGCGCCGCGTCGGCGCGCTCGACGACATTCCGCCGCTCGAGGGCCGGAGCGCCGCTGTCGACGGCCGCCGCATCGCGATCTTCCGCCTTCCCGACGGGCTCGCCGCCGTCGACGCCGCGTGCCCGCACTCCGGCGGCCCGCTGTCGGACGGCATCGTCGCCGATCACTGCGTCACGTGCCCATTGCACGGCCGGCGCTTCGACCTCGCCACCGGACGGGCGGTGAACGGACCGGAGACGGTGGCGGTGCACGATGTACTCGAA
>CAWINP010000026.1:0-72630 GCA_963837485.1 uncultured Solirubrobacteraceae bacterium
GCCCGACGCGCCGTCCGGGGCCAAGATCTCCGGCTCCGACGCGCCGCTGAAGAAGCACTCCAAGGACCTGCACTGGGACACGAAGCTGGGCTATCGCGTCCGCTGAACCCGAAGGGCGCCGCCAGCTTCGGCGGCGCCCTTCGCGCTTCTCAATCCTGGTCTGAGAGGTCCAGGATCCGGATGTTGCGGAACGAGACCACGTCGTTCGGGCCGCCGTGTGACTGCAGGCCGATGTAGCCGACCAGGCCGCGCGAGCTCGAGCCCGGGTCGTTTGGCCGGCCCGGGAACGGGACATCGGGCACGTTCTCGTACTCGTTGATCACCGTGCCGTTGCGGATCACCGTGTAGTGCTGGCCGACGACCTTGATCTCGAGGTCGTTCCAGACGCCGGCGGCCGTCGGGTGCGAGCGGGCGCCGTCCAGATCCGCGAAGCCGTAGATCGAGCCGGTCTTTCGCGGGTCGTTGGTGCCGCCGTCCGGCGAGTCGTTGATCTGCACCTCGTGCCCGCAATTGACCGCGATCCACGCCGCGCCGTTGGTCGTCTGCGGCTCGCCGTTGAACGTCATCGGGCAGCCGGGCACCGGCGGCCGCGGCGCCGGGAAGCGGACCTGCACGCCGCTGTTGGCCCGATTGCCGCCGGTCGCGTCATCGCGGAACTGCAGCCGCAGCGAGAAGTCGCCGTACGGCCGCGCGGCGTACCACAGCACGCCGAGATTCGGCGCGCCAGGCCCCGTCCTGAGCGTGCCGTCGTGCTGCAGCGTGATCGTCGAGCCGCCGGCGTAGCGCCATCTGGCGAAGCACTTGCGGCTGCCGTCGAAGATCACCTGGTAGCCGGGCTCGCCGCGCGAGCCCGGCTTCCCGCACTCCCCTGAGTGCCTTCCCCCGCCGGGGTGCCCGGCGCCGTGATGCGCCGGCTGCGCCGCGGCCGACAGCGGCACGGCGGCCGCCGCGATGACCCCGGCGAGCGCGATGGACGTTCGCATTCGCTCCTCCTTTCGCGGCCGTCCCGCACGGCCACTCGTGGATGAGCGTCAACCTAGCGAAGCATTAGGCCTTGTGACGAGCGATCAGCTTGCGCCCGATGACCATCCGCTGGATCTCCGACGTACCTTCGCCGATCAGCAGCAGCGGGGCGTCGCGGTAGAGCCGCTCGATCTCGTACTCCTTCGAGTAGCCGTAGCCGCCGTGGATGCGGAACGCGTCCTCGACGACCTCCTTGCCGGTCTCGGACGCGAACAGCTTCGCCATCCCGGCCTCGACGTCCGAGCGCTCGCCCGCGTCCTTGAGCCGTGCGGCCTTGAGCATCAGCAGGCGGGCCGCCTCGACCTTGGTGGCCATGTCGGCGAGCTTGAACTGGATCGCCTGGTGCTCGGCGATCGGCTTGCCGAACGTGTAGCGCTCCTGGGCGTACTTAAGTCCGAGCTCCAGCGCTCGTTGGGCGATGCCGACGCCGCGGGCGGCGACGTTGACGCGGCCGACCTCGAGCGCGTCCATCATCTGCGCGAAGCCCTTGCCGAGGCCGGCTTCCTCGCCGCCGAGGACCATGTCCGCCGGGCAGCGGTAGCCGTCGAAGACGAGCTCGGTCGACTCGACGCCCTTGTAGCCCATCTTCTTGATCTTCGGCGGGACGTGCAGGCCCGGGTTGTCGGGGTTGCCCGCCTCCTTCTCGGCGATGAAGCACGTCAGCCCGCGGTGCGGCGGCGACGCGTCGCGATCGGTGCGCACGAGCACGAACACGACGCCGGAGAGCAGGCCGTTGGTGACCCACATCTTCGAGCCGTTGATGACGTAGTCGTCGCCGTCCTTGGTCGCGCTCGTCTTGATCGCGGCCACGTCGGAGCCCAGCTCGGGCTCGGACAGGCTGAACGCGGCGCGCAGCTCGCCGGTGGCCATCTTCGGAAGGAACTTCTGGCGCTGCTCGGAGGTGCCGAACTTCATCAGCAGGTACGAGCCGATGAAATGCGTGTTCACGATCCCCGAGATCGAGATCCAGCCGCGCGAGAGCTCCTCGACGATCATCGCGTAGGTCGTGAGGTCGAGCTCCATCCCGCCGTAGGACTCGGGGATGGTTACGCCGAAGAGACCCAGCTCGCGCATCTGCGCGACGATCGGCTCCGGGAACTCGTCCGCCGAGTCGTAATGCTCGGCCTGCGGGATGATCTGCTCGTCGACGAACTGGCGCACCATCTCGATGATCGCCTTCTGCTCGTCGGTCCTCTGCTCTAGCGCGACGGCCATATGTCTGGAGGATATTCGCTTGAACTTCACGCTGGATGCGGTCGAATCGGCGCCCCGGGACCGGCGGGCACTCGTCGAGCTGCGCCGCGACGGCACCCGCCGCGAGTGGACCTTCGGCGAGCTCGCGGACGCCGCTGCGAGCCTCGCCGGGCGCCTGGACGCGCTCGGCGTGCGGCGCGGCGACGTCGTGCTCACCCTGGTCGGCACCCGCGCGGAGTGGGCGCTGACGATGCTCGCGTGCTTCCGCCAGGGCTACGTCGTGCTGCCGTGCACCGAGCAGCTGCGCGCGCACGACCTGCGTCTGCGGCTGGACGTGGCGCAGCCGCGGTTGGTGGTCGCCGACGAGCGCAACCGCGACACGCTGCGGGAGGCCGGCTGGAACGGCGGCACGCTCTGGGTGCCCTTCGAGGACGCGCCGGCCTGCGAGCTGGCGCCCGCGGACCTGGATCCGGACGACCCGTGCATGGTGATCTTCACCTCCGGCACGTCCGGGGCGCCGAAGGCGGCCGTCCACGGCCAGCGCTACCTGCCGGGCCAGCAGCTGCAGGCGACCCATTGGCTGGCGCCGCAGCCCGGGCAGCTCGTGTGGTGCACGGCGGCGGCGGGCTGGTCGAAGTCGGCTCGCAACGCGTTCATCGCGCCGTGGCTGCGCGGCGCCGCGGCCCTGCTGCACGACGCCCGCTTCGACGCGCACGAGCGGCTGGAGATCATCGAGCGCGAGCGCGTCGACGTGCTCTGCATGGCGCCGACGGAGTACCGGGTGATCGCCAAGCGCGCGACCTTGCGCCCGCTGCCGTCGCTGCGCGGCGCGGTGGCGGCCGGCGAGGCGCTCAATCCCGAGGTGCTGCACGCCTGGCAGGAGGCGACCGGCCTGTGGGTGCGCGACGGCTACGGGCAGACGGAGACGGGGGCGCTGACCGGCGGCGTGGTCGGCGAGACGCCGCGGCCCGGCTCGATGGGCCGTCCGCTGCCGGGCGTCGACCTGCGCATCGACGACGGCGAGCTGGTCCTGCACGACCCGGCGACCGACCCGACGTTCTTCGTGCGCTACATCGGCGCCGACCCGCACAGCGGCCCATGGCGGACCGGCGACCGCGTCCACGCCGACGAGGACGGCTATCTGTACTTCGAGGGCCGCACCGACGACGTGATCATCTCTGCGGGCTACCGGATCGGCCCGTTCGAGGTCGAGTCCGCGCTCGTCGCCCACGCCGCGGTCGCCGAGGCCGCGGTCGTCGCCGCGCCCGACGAAGAGCGCGGCGCGGTCGTCCGCGCCGTCGTGGTCCTGCGCGACGGCTACGCGGCCTCCGACGCGCTCGTGCGCGAGCTGCAGGATCACGTCAAGAGCCAGACCGCGCCGTACAAGTATCCGCGCATCGTCGACTTCGCCGACGAGCTGCCCAAGACCGCGTCGGGCAAGGTCAGGCGGGCGGCGCTGCGAGGCTAATCGAGCAGGTCGCTGAGCACGCGGTCGACCGCGAAGCCGCTGGACGGCGACGCCAAGTCCGGCAGCTCGAACTGCTGCACGACGGCGGCCGACAGGTCCAGGACCGGGACGAGCTCGAGCGCGTCGTCGGCGCGCGAAGGGTCGAGCCTGGCCAGGCGGGCGAGCGCGTCGACGCGCAGCTCGCGCTCCATCGGCGGCTCGGTCAGCGCGGGCTCGGCGATGAACGCGTCGAGCACGTCGCCGCAGCGGTCCGGGAAGCCGAGGCTCTCGAGCAGCTCGCGGTCGTAGGCGGCGATCAGCTCGGCCAGCCGCAGCCAGTCGGCGAAGCGCTCCAGCTCAACCGGGGTGCGCGGCGCCGCCGGCGGGTCCAGCTCCAGCCAGGTCGCGGCGACGGTCGGCGTCGGCGCGAGCCTGCCGGCCGCCGCGCTCCACGCCTCCAGCGCGTCGACCGCCACCACGTGCCCGCGCCAGCGCTCCTCCAGGCGCTCGAGCACCATCGCCGACAGCGCGTCCGCCTCGACGCCGTCGACCGCCTCGCCGAGCACGCCGAGCAGGCGCACGGCGTCGGCCGCCGCGAGTTCGCCGCAGGCATGGTGGAGGTTGTCGCCGAGCGCGTCCCAGTCGGCGTCCTCGATCAGCAGCGGCTGCACGCGGTCGCCGTCGTGCCCGCCGCCGCTGGAGAGCGCCAGCGCCGCGCCGTCGACGCCGCACTGGCGCAGGAACCGCCGGCGCAGGTCGTGGTCGCGCGCGAGCTCGGAGATCACGAGGTCGCGCCAGCTCGGATGGACCCAGGTCACCCTCATCGCAGCACCCGCACGAAATGGTCGGTCAGGCGGTCGACGAGGTCGACCGGGGCGTGCGAGAGCCCGGCGCTCGCGTGGCGGCGCAGCGCGGCCGCCAGGTCGCGCTCGGCAACCGGCCCGGGCGGCGAGTCGAGCATCGCCAGCAGCAGCTCGCGGTGCTCCTCGGCGAGCGCCGCGTAGGAGGTCGCCATCGCCTGCGTCGGCTCGCTCAGCTCGGCGTCGACGGCCTCCGCCACGTCCGCGCACTCGCTCAGCTCGCGCAGCCGGCCGGCGACGAAGCGGCGGATCCGCTCCGGCGTGAAGTGCGGGTGCGCGACGATCGCCATGCCGTGCTCGTACACGAGCCGCCGCTGCTCGGGCGTCAGCTCCGCCGCGCGCGCGTGGCGATAGAGGATCAGCGTCTTCTCCGGCGGGCTGAGGTCGGCCGCGTCGACCTGCACGGCGCCCGGCTGCGGGAAGCGCCGGCCGCCGCGCTCCCGGTGGATGCGGCGCAGCCCGGCGTGCAGCGGCGCCGGCCGCGACGTCCATACGAGCCAGTGGTGCTCGTCGGTCGCGCGCAACGCCCGGTCGAGATCGCGAGCCCAGCGGTCGGCGGCGTCCGGGCGGTACTCGGTCGAGCCGAACGCGTCGTCGGCGATGAACAGCTGGCGGCGGCCGGGATCGAGCCGCTCCCACATCTCTTCCGGACGCGTGCACTCGTGCGCCTCCCAGCCGTCGCTGAGCAGCGCGAGCCCGAGCATCCGCGCGATCGCCGTCTTGCCCATCTCCGGCGGGCCGCTGATGACAAGGAACGCGTGCCGGCGCAGCGCCGCGACGGCGCGCGCGTAGGCGTCGGTCGGGACGAACACCGGAGCGAGCTCCAGCGCGGCGTCGAGGTCGAGCGTCGAGCGCGCGAGCGCGTCAGCGTCGAGACGTGCGCGCGTGTCGCCGACCGAGAGCGCGGAGGGCAGCTCGAGCCGCAGCCCGGCGTGCCCGTCGATCGCCGCCATCAGCTCGGCGTCGCCGAACGCGACGTGCCGGACTCCGGGGTGCAGCATCCCGAGGTGGAACTGGACCTCGTCGTCGGACACGTCGGCGTTCACGAACGTGATCAGCGAGCCGGCGCTGGCGACCCGCGGCTCCAGCGCCTGGCCCGACTTCGTCAGCCGCCGCCAGCGCGCGCCGCGCCCGCCGCTGAGCCAGATGCAGCGGACGATCACCGGGGCCGGCAGCGTCTCGCCGTCGAGCTGGACGGGCTCGTTCCAGACGAAGCCGCGGTGGCGGTCCGCGTCGCCCTCCCAGGCGGTGTCCGGGATCCCCGTCCCCAAGGTCAGGATCGCCGAGCACAGACGCTCGAACTGCAACCACCCGAGACCCGACAGAGCGGACACCCGGCGAAGTGTGCCGGGTCCGTGCGAGACGCGCCACCCGGTGCGTGGGGCGGGCACGTTCGTGCCGTCCCCGCGTAGGCTTGCGCGCCATGCTCCGCGCCGTCGTACTCGCCATCGCCGTCGTGCTCGCCGCCCCCGCGGCGGGTGCGACGGCCGCGTGTCCGAAGGGCGCGCAATGCTCGATCATCCAGGTGCCGCTCGATCATTCGGGCCAGACGCCAGGAGCGCTCCCGCTCGCCTACGCGGTGATGCCGGCGACCGGGACGTCGATCGGCACGATCGTGCTGCTCAGCGGCGGCCCCGGCCAGTCCGCGATCCCGCTCACGCGCGACGTGACGGCGCTGCTGGACCGGATCCATCTCGACCACGACATCGTGTTCGTCGACCAGCGCGGCAGCGGCCAGTCGGGCGCGGTCGAGTGCAAGGACATCTCGACGCCGGCCGCGGTGGCGGCGTGCGCCGCCAAGCTCGGCGACAAGCGGCCGTTCCTGAACACGACCGAGACCGCGCTCGACCTCGAGGACCTCCGCGCCAAGCTCGGCGTGGACAAGCTGACGCTGCTCGGCGTCTCCTACGGCACCAAGGTGGCGGGCGAGTACGTGCGGCGCTTCCCGCAGCACACGGCCGGCGTGGTGCTCGACTCGCCCGTCTCGGTCGACGTGCTGGACGGCACGTTCGAGCTGCGCCAGCTCGGCATGCCGCGGATGCTGCGCGACGCGTGTGCGCGCGGCGTGTGCAAGCGGACCGTGCCCGATCCGGCGGGCGCGCTGCACGACGCGGTGCTGCGGGTCCAGCGCGCGCCGCTGAAGGGGCCGTCGGTGTCCAAGGCCGGGCGGGTGAGGACCGAGACGCTCGGCGAGGACTCCGTCTACGGCGCGATGCTGGCCGGAGACGAGAGCCCGCTGATCCGCGCGTTCCTGCCTGCCGCCGTCGAGTCGGTGGCGAAGGGCGACGCCGCGCCGCTGCTGCATCTCGGGGCGGTGCTCTCCTCGGCCGGGCCGATCGACGAGGAGGACGTCGGCATCAACGCCGCCCGGCTGCTGGCGACCTCGTGCATCGAGTCAAAGCTCCCGTGGGCCCCGGACTCCCCCGTCGCAGGCCGCGAGGACGCCTGGCACGCGTATCTGGCCGCCAACGGCACGCCGTTCGCGCCTTTCCGGGCCGAGGCCGTCGCGCCGTTCTCGGCCGCGTCGCTGTGCACGGCCTGGCCGCCGACGCCCAAGCCCGCGGGCGTCGCCGGTCCCGGCCCGGACGTGCCGGTGCTCGTCCTCTCCGGCCGCTCGGACCTGCGCACGCCGCAGGAGGACGCGCGCCGGATCGCGGCCCAATACCCGGCCGCTCGCTTCCTCAGCGTGCCCGACGTCGGCCACTCGGTACTGACCTCCGACACCTCGGGCTGTGCGCTGGAGGCGGTCGAGGCGTTCGTCGACGGCGACACGGTCCGCAACTGCCATGGCGGCGGGCTCAGGCTCGACGCGGTCGGCTACCTGCCGGCGACCGTGGACGGGTTGAAGCGCACGCGGCTGCCCGGCCGCGCGGGCCGCACGCTGACCGCGCTGGCGGCGACGGTCCAGGGCGTGGCGCTGGACGCGGGGCTCGGGCTCGCGCTGGCCGCTCCGGCGCGCAGCGCCCGGGTGCCGGGCCTGCGCGCGGGCTACCAGAGCGTCTCCCAACGGCGGGTGACGCTGCACGCGATCGAGTGGTTCCGCGGCATGCGCGTCTCGGGCGTGATCGACATCGAGAACGAGAAGGGCCGGCTGACGGTCGGCGGTCCCGCCGCGGCGAGCGGCACGCTCGTGCTCGACGGCGACCACGTGCGCGGGACGGTCGGCGGGCACCCGGTCCGCGACTCGGACTTCAACTAGTACGTCCGGGGCGCGGGTAACGCGCATCGCCGGCGCAGTCCGGGTCGTCGCTGCCGGTGCACGGCAGGCGCTCGCATACTGGTGGTACGTGTGCGCCTGCCGGGTGCCGGCAGCGACGAGAGCCAAGTGGCGAGCCCCCAAGGGGCGAGCCAGATGGCGGTCCGGGCCCGCCGGAATGCGCGTTACCCGTGTGTCCGGGCGTACTGGCCGGATATCCGTACCGCGGGAGGCGGGGCGGACGTTAGCCTCGGCCCATGTCCGCGACTCTGCCGTCCGCAGATCGCGTCGCCTCGCTGATGGAGCGGGAGCGGACGCGCTATCGGGAGCGCACGGCGCGCTCCTCCGAGTACTTCGCGCGCGCCGGCCGGGTCATGCCGGGCGGCGTGCCGTCGCAGTTCCAGAAGAACGACCCGTGGCCGGTGTACATCGAGCGCGGCGCGGGCGCGCAGGTGTGGGACGTGGACGGCAACGAGTACCTGGACTTCCACAACGGCTTCGGCGTCATGTGCGTCGGCCACGCGAACCCCACGATCGCCGCCGCCGTGAAGGCGCGGATGGATCTCGGCACGCACTTCGCGGCGCCCACCGAGGGTTCGATCATCGTCGCCGAGGAGCTGCGCCGCCGCTGGGGGCTGCCCCAGTGGCGCTTCACGAACTCCGGCACCGAGTCGACGATGGACGCGATCCACCTCGCGCGCGGGCTCACCGGGCGCGACGTGATCGTCAAGATCGAGGGCACCTACCACGGCCACCACGACGCCGTGATGGTGTCGGTCAAGCCGCCCGCCGATCGCATGGGGCCGCGCTCGCATCCGGCCTCGGTGGCCTACGGGCTCGGCTACGCGCCGGGGACCGAGGAGTACACGCGCCCGGTGCCGTTCAACGACGCCGAGGCGCTGGCGGCGGCGCTCGACGACTCCGTGGCCGGCGTGATCCTGGAGCCGGCGATGATGAACATCAACATCGTCCCTCCCGTCCCGGGCTACCTGGAGCGGGTGCGCGAGCTGGTGTCCGACGCCGGCGCGGTGCTGATCTTCGACGAGGTCAAGACCGGCGCGGCGGTCGCCGCGGGCGGCGCCACCGAGCTGTTCGGCGTACGTCCTGACGTCGTATGCCTGGCCAAGGCGATCTGCGGCGGGCTGCCGGGCGGCGCGGTCGGGATGACCGACGAGCTCGCGGAGCTGGTCGCCTCAGGCGCGGTGCGCCAGCAGGGCACCTTCAACGGCAACCCGCTCGTGATGGCGGCCGCGCAGGCGACGCTGCTCGAGGTGCTGACGCCCGGCGCGTACGAGTACCTGCACGCGGCCAACGAGAAGCTGATGGCGGGCTGCGAGCGCGTGATCGCCGAGTACGGGCTGCCGGCGCATACGGTCGGCCTGGGCTCGAAGGGCTGCGTCGTGATGTCGAGCGAGCCGGTGCGCGAGTACCGCGACTACCTGACGAACATCCACCACGACCTCACGAACCTCGCGTGGCTCTATCACATGAACAACGGCATCTTCATGACGCCGGGCGAGGACGAGGAGTGGACGCTCTCGGTGCTGCACACCGACGAGCACCTGCAGCGCTACGTCGAGGTCTTCGAGCTCTTCGCGCGCGAGGTCACGGCGTAGCGGAGCGAAGCGAACCTCGCGCTCCGCCCGATACCCCATCGCCACTTCATCAATACCCCTGAAAGGCGTAGGGTCGCGCTGCGCGATGTCACCGCGCGCCCGATCACCGCCCGCATCGGGCCGCTGCCGCGCATCACGCCGGCGCAGATCGACTGGATGCAGGCGCGCGTCGGCCGCTACCCGTTCGACCTCTACGGGTCGCTGGTGGTCGAGGCCGACCTCGGCTTCGCGCTGGAGACCCAGACCCTGGAGCTGATCGACACGTCGTGGTTCGACGGGTTCACCCAGGACGTGTGGGACCCGACGATGCTGCACGAGATGTCGCACATGTGGTTCGGCGACAGCGTGTCGCCGGCGACCTGGAGCGACCTCTGGCTCAACGAGGGCCATGCGAGCTGGTACGAGTTCCTCTACGCCGAGGAGAACGGGTTCCTGGAGGGCGACACCGAGGGCTACCCGGACGACAACGGCTAGGCGGACTTCGACGACCTGATGAAGGCCGTCTACGCCCACGGCGACCAGTGGCGCCACGACGACGGCCCGGTCGCGCTGCCGGCCTCCGGCGACTTCGGCACGCTGTTCGCGTTCCAGCGCTACCACGGCGGCGCCCTGGTGCTGTACGCGCTGCGGCAGGTCGTGGGCGCGGCGACGTTCCAGCGCATCGAGCGCGCGTGGCTCGATCGCTACGAGGGCCGCTCGGCGAGCACCGACGACTTCATCGCGCTCGCCTCGCAGGTCTCCGGCCGCAACCTCGGTCCGTTCCTGCGCGACTGGGTCTACGGCACGAAGACGCCGAAGATGCCCGGCCATCCCGACTGGACGGTCGATCCGGTCGTCGAGAACGCGCCGACCACGCTGTCGGCACCTGCCGCCCGCGCGGTCGCGCGGCGCAAGTAGGGCCACCCCCGCCACGCCGGCGCCCCGCCGGGGCGCCGGCGTAATGGGGGATGATCTTCTGCCGAGCGGGTAGCTAAGCCCGGATGGTCACGATCGCGACGGGCTCGGCAGTCGGGCGCAGGTTCCAGATCGGCGAGCGGGGGTCGACCGTGCGCACCGAGGTGCTCGGCGGCGTCGCGACGTTCCTGACGATGGCCTACATCGTCTTCGTCAACCCCGCGATCCTGTCCGCCGCCGGGATGCCGGCCGGTCCGGTGACGGTGGCGACCGCCCTGGCGGCGGCGATCTTCACCGCGCTCATGGGCATCGTGACCAACCTGCCGTTCGCGCTCGCCTCGGGCCTCGGCCTCAACGCGGTGGTGGCGTTCGATCTCATCCTCGGCCGCCACCTCCCGTGGCCGGTCGCGATGTCGTGCGTCGTGATCGAGGGCGTGGTCGCGGTCGTGCTCGTGCTGGCCGGGTTGCGCGAGGCGATCATGCGCGCCATCCCGCACGAGATCAAGCTCTCGATCGGCGTCGGCATCGGCCTCTTCATCACGCTCGTCGGTCTGCGCGACGCGGGCATCACGGTCAACGATCCCGCGACCGGGATCGGCCTCGGCGTGCTCACCGGCGGCCCGTCGCTGATCGCGCTCGCCGGCCTGCTGGTGGCGATCGTCCTGACCGCGCGAAGGGTCAAGGGCGCGATCCTGCTCGGGATCTTCACCGCGACGATCCTCGGGCTGATCTTCGGCGTGCTCGACGGCCCGGACAAGATCGCCGAGATCCCCAAGTCCGGCTCGTTCTCGACGATCGGGGACGCGCTGAAGCCCGCCAATCTCGCGGACGCGCTGACGTGGGCGCTCGTGCCGGTGATCTTCGTGCTCTTCATGACCGACTTCTTCGACACCGTCGGCACCGCCGTCGCCGTCTCCAGCGCGGGCGGGCTGCTCGACGAGCGCGGTCAGCCGCCGAAGCTCAAGCAGCTGCTGCTGGTCGACTCGTTCGCCGCGGCGGGCGGCGGCGCGATGGGCGTGTCGTCGGTGACCACCTACGTCGAATCGGGAGCCGGAGTGGGCGAAGGCGCGCGCACCGGGCTCGCGAGCCTCGTCACCGCGGGCCTGTTCGTGCTGACGATCTTCTTCGTCCCGCTGATCGCCGTCGTCGCGCAGGGCGTGCAGGTCGGCGACGCGACGATCCACCCGGCCGTCGCACCCGCGCTGATCATGATCGGCTATCTGATGCTGCGCCTGGTCGCCGAGATCGACTGGTCGCGCCCGGAGGCGGGGATCCCGGCGTTCCTGGTGATCGCCTGCGTGCCGTTGACGTTCTCGATCAGCGCCGGCATCGGGCTCGGGGTGCTCGGATACGTCGCGGTCATGGTCGGCACGGGTCGCGCGAGCCGGATCCATCCACTAATGTGGGCGCTGGTGCCGCTCTTTCTCGCGTTCTTCGCCTCGGATTGGCTCCAGGCGCACGTCTTCTAGCCGCGCTTGCGCTTGCGCTCGCGGCGGCCGCGCCCGCGCGAGCCGATGCGCCGACCGCCGACGAGACCGTCGCGCGCGCTCAGGCGCTCGGCGTCGGCGACCAGGCGCAGCGGCTGCGCGAGCATTTCCTGCCCGGCGTGAAGCTGCTGGCGGGCGGCAAGGCAACCTTGGGCGCGACGAAGCTGGGCGGGAGACCGGACCTGCCGCGCGGCACGCACTGGCCCACCTGCAGGAGCGGCAAGCTCTCGTTCCTCATGCAGGTGCGGGTCGCCGACGTGCCGGGCGCGGGCGGCGCCGGAATCCTGTCGGTGTTCGCCGATCTGCACCGCGACTCCGACGGACTCGTCCCCGTGGAGCTGTTCGCCGGCCGCGTGAAGCCCGGAGGCTGCGTTGCGGTGCTCCACAGCACGCGCCCGCTGCATCGCCGCGCGATCCCGCGCGGCGTGAAGATGCTGCGCGACACGCCGGTCGAGCTTCAGCCGACGCTGACCGTGCCCGGCTGGGACATCGCCGATTACTACGGCGTGCACGACATCCCGATCGATCCGTGGGGCGAGCTCATCAACGAGGCGACCGACGGCGTGCTGGCCGAAGATACGCGGTACACGCCCTACCACCTCCTCGCCGGCTGGTCGTGGTCGATCCAAGGAGACGTCGAGTTCTCCTGCGGCGACCGGCGCACGAAGGCTCCCGAGCGCCGGCTCCTGCTCCAGCTCGACTCCGACGACCGCCTGCGCTTCGCTTACGGCGACGCCGGCGTCTTCTACCTGACGATCACGCCGCAGGACCTGCGCGCCGGCCGCTATGACCGGCTGTGCGGCGAGTTCCAGGACAGCTAGTGTCCTGATGGTTTAATTCGGTTGCAGTCGGGGAAGGTGCGGTGGCATGCCGTCTTCTGTTGCTGTTGGGATCGAGTTGACCGATGACGAGCGCGCCCAGCTGGAGCGCTGGGCGCGGCGGCGGACGACCGCGCAGGTGTTGGCGTTGCGGTCACGGATCGTGTTGCTGGCGGCCGCGGGGTTGAAGAACACCGAGATCGCCGAGCACTTGGGGACCGGGCGTCCGATGGTCACCAAGTGGCGCAACCGGTTCGCCGAGCACGGGCTCGACGGGCTCTCGGATGAGCCGCGGCCGGGGCGGCCGCGGACGATCACCGATGCGCAGGTCGAAGAGGTGATCGTGCGCACGCTGGAGACCACGCCCAAGGACGCGACGCACTGGTCGACGCGCTCGATGGCGGCCGAGGTTGGCTGACTCAGAACGCGGTGCTGCGGATCTGGCAGGCGTTCGGGCTCCAGCCGCACCGCCAGGAGACGTTCAGGCTCTCCAAGGATCCGTTGTTCGTCGAGAAGGTGCACGACATCGTCGGGCTGTATCTGAACCCGCCCGAGCGCGCGGTCGTGCTGTGCGTCGATGAGAAGTCCCAGATCCAGGCGCTCGATCGCACGGCGCCGATCCTGCCGCTGCTGCCCGGGACGCCCGAGCGCGCCACCCACGACTACAAGCGCCACGGCACCTCCAGCCTCTACGCCGCGCTGGACCTCACCACCGGCAGGGTGCTCGGCAAGCTGCACTCGCGCCACCGCGCGATCGAGTTCAAGCAGTTCCTGCAAACGATCGACCGCGAAGTCCCCGCGCATCTCGACGTCCACCCTCGTGCTCGACAACAGCAGCACGCACAAGACGCCCGCGATCAAGCGCTGGCTGGCCGCGCACCCGCGGTTCGTGTTGCACTTCACGCCCACTTCCAGCTCGTTTGCGCAGCCCGCGCTTGACTGCCCGGCGTTGAGAGCTCGGTTCGGGTTGTGGTTGTAGGGCAACGGCGGGCGGGTGAGGAGGGGGTGCGGGTTGGAATCGATCATCCGCGCGGCGCTCAAGGAATCCGGCGTGGAGTTTGTCGGCCATAGCACCACTAACTCGACGCGGACAGGCAGCCTGCCTATTGGTCATGGTTGATCGCGCTCGTTTGCCGCCCCTGGATGATCGTCTCTGGTCAGGCTGCCTCCTTTACTGGCGCAGTTGACGTTCGCCGGACCCCGTCCGCGCCGTATCACGGCGACCCGCCGCCGTGGACGCTCGCCGGCGCCGCGCCGGCGAGCTACCAGCCGGCCCCGGGGCCACTGGCCGCTCTAGCCGCGAGGCGAGATGTGGCTCATCGCGTGCTCGGCCAGCGCCGTGATCGTGAGGCTCGGGTTGACGCCGACGTTCGCCGGCACCGCCGCGCCGTCGCAGACGAGCAGGTTCTCGTAGCCGAACACTCGGGCGCGCGAGTCGATCACGCCTGACGAGGGATCCGCTCCGATCACCGCCCCGCCGAGGATGTGCGCCGTCGACGGGATGTTGCCGACCGCCTCCATCATCGAGCTCTGCGCGATCCCGCCGGTGCGCTCCGCGAGCCACTGCGCGAACGCGTTGGCGACCGGGATGAACGTCGGGTTCGGCCGCTCCGGATCCTGCTCGGTGCGCATGTGCACCTTCCCCCGACGCCCCGGCCGCGCGCGCAGCGCGATCGCGTTGTCGAGCGACTGCATGACCAGCACGATCACCGTCCGCTTCGACCACCCGCGCGGGTTCAGCGTGCGCGCGAAGAGCACCGGATGGCGCACGGCGGCGCCGAGCAGCTTCAGCGGCCGCGTGACGCGCGTGCCGTCGCCGACCAGCAGCGTGAACAGCGGTGAAGTCCCGTCGCCCGCGTCGCCGTAGACCACGGTCTCGATGTGCGTGTCCGGGTCGGGGTAGATCGAGCCCGTGATCGCCACCCGGCGCGTGAGGTCGTCGGAGCCCGGCGGAAGCGTCACCGCGAGGATCGACTCCGAGTTCGTCCGCACCAGCTCCCCCAATCGCGCGGACAGCCGCGGCAGCGAGCCGTTCAGCCGGCACGCCTGCAGCAGCCGGTTCGTCCCGAGCGCGCCCGCCGCCACGACCACGCATCGCGCGGTCAGCACCTGGCGGTCGCGCCGCAGCCACGCGCCCGAGCGCTCGGTCGTCACCGCATAGCCGTCGGACCCGTCGGCCGCGCCCAGTGGGCGGATGTCGACCACCGTGCGCTCCGGCAGCACGCGCGCGCCCGTGCGCTCGGCGAACCAGAGGTAGTTCTTGACGAGCGTGTTCTTCGCGCCCACCGGGCAGCCGACCATGCAGCGCCCGCAGCGGGTGCAGCCCGTCCGGTCCGGCCCGGCGCCGCCGAAGAACGGGTCCGGCACCGTCACGCCCGGCTCGCCCAGGAACACGCCCACGCGCGTCTTCGCGTACGTGTCCGGGACGCCGATCTCTCCCGCATACGCGCGCAGGTGGTCGTCGGCCGGGTCGTCCTGGTCGTACGGGACGACGCCGAGCATCCGCTCCGCCTCGTCGTAGTGCGGCGCGAGCGCGACCTGCCAGTCCTCCAGGTCGCGCCACTGGGCGTCCTCATAGAACCGCGCCGGCGCGCGGTAGAGCGTGTTCGCATAGACCAGCGAGCCGCCGCCGACCCCCGCGCCGCTGACGATCGCGACGTCCTTGAAGATCGTCAGCCGGAAGATCCCGCGCAGGCCCAGCCCGGGCGCGAACCAGTAGCGCCGTAGGTCCCAGGCCGACTTGGGCAGCTCGTCGTCCGCGAACCGCCGTCCCGCCTCCAGCAGCCCGACCGAGTAGCCCTTCTGCGCCAGGCGGAGCGCGCTGACGCTCCCGCCGAAGCCGGAGCCCACCACGAGCCAGTCAAAGTCCACCGGCCCCAAGCTAACCGAAGCAGACAGGCCGATGTGTGAGGTAGGAACCATTGACCGGACGAGGTTCCGCGGAGTAATTTCCCGCGAGCATGGATGCTCGGAGGGGTCTGGGCCGGATCATCGCGCTCGCCTGCGCGATCTTCGCCCTGCTCGCGCCCGCGGCGTTCGCCTATCCGCCGATCCTTCAATGGGGCGACCAGGCGCCGATCGACACGATCCGCCCGCCGTGGGTCACCTACCAGATCTCCGCCGGAGCGTGCCCCTCGCCACAGCTGTGCGTCGTCGCCGACGCGCAAGGGAACGTCTACGTGTCCGAGGACCCAGCAGGCGGCCGCGACACGTGGCGGATCGCCGAGGCCGACTGGCGCCACCTCATCTGGGACATGGCGTGCCCGAGCACGACACTGTGCGTGGGCGTCGACGACGCCGGAAACGTGGTGACCTCGCACGACCCGAAGGGCGGCACGTGGAGCGTCAAGCACGTGTCCGAGCGACCCCTGCGTCAGGTCGAGTGCCCCACGACGTCTTTCTGCATCGCGATGGACGACCAGACCGGGAGCGTCTTCACGAGCAGCGACGCGACGGCGTGGACCAAGACGCCGACCGGGTACCTGCTCGACTCGCTCGCGTGCCCAACCGCAAGCCTGTGCGTCGCCGGCGCGTTCGCGTCCGGCATCGTCGTCTCGACCGATCCCGCCGGCGGCGCCGCCACCTGGCACGGCACCGCCTACCTGGCGGATTTTCAACCCTCAGGGGTCGGCGTCTCGTGCGCGTCCGCCGCCCTGTGCGTCGCCAGCGATGGCAGCGGGCGCTACGCGGTCTCCACCGACCCGGCGGGCGGGCAGGACGCATGGTCGACGCACATCTTCGCGCGCAACGCCAGCGTGCTCTGCCCCGCGAGCTCATTGTGCTACGCCCGCGAGTACGAAGGCAACCTGCTGACGAGCACCGATCCCGGCGCGGACGACGTGGACGCCGACGGCGGTCGCCGCCGATTTCGGGAGCCCGCTCGCCTGCGCCGGCACGCAGCTCTGCATCGCGAGCGCCGCCGACTGGCACGGTGGGATCTTCGTCTCGGAGAGCCCGGCCTCAGGGCCGTGGGGGCCGGCCGTGAGCTTCGCGGGCATGGGGACGAACGGGCTGCTGGCGGCCGACTGCCCGTCGGCCACGCGCTGCTTCGCGACCGACGACGCAGGCCGCGTCCTCGAATCGAGCGACCCCACCGGCGACCGCCACGCTTGGACGCCGCTGGACATCGGCGCGGGCGCGCTCGGCGCGATCTCGTGCCCGACGGACGAAGCTGTGCGTCGCCGGTGACGAGGACGGCAACGTCTACCGCTCCGGCGACGGCTGGCGCGGCGCTCAGATCGCCGGCGGCGCCGCGATCACCGGCATCGACTGCCCGACCGCGTCCTACTGCGTCGCCGTCGACGACGCCGGCGCCGTGCACACGTCCGGCCGGAGGCGCGTGGACGTCGGTGGCGATCGACCCCGGGCATGCGCTCAACGCCGTCTCGTGCGCGTCCGAGACGCTGTGCGTGGCGGTCGACGACGCGGGCGGCACGTTCACGACTAGGGAGCCGGCGGGCGCCTGGCGCAAGGGCACGACCTACCTGCCCAGCTCGCTCGCCGACGTCTCATGCCCGTCCGATGCATTGTGCGCCGCGGTCGACGACGAGAACCACGTCGCTGTTCAACACCGATCCCGCGAACGCCGATTCGCACTGGCTCTCGGAGGAACCCGGCGTGAACAGGTTCACGTCGGTCGACTGCCCGTCGGATTCGCTGTGCCTGGCGACCACCGCGGAGGGCCTGCTGTACTCCTCGACCGACCCTGCCAACCGCCATACGACGTGGGATCGTGAGAAGGACTACGCCACGCCGCTGACCGCCGTCGCCTGCGCGGGCGGGGATCTGTGCGTGGTCCTCGACTCGCTCGGCGAGCTGGGCGCAGGCGTGAGCCTCGGGTACCCGTACAACACCGCACGGCCTCAGGTGACGGGGACCGCGCTGCCCGGCCAGGTGCTCACGTGCTCGCCCGGGACCTGGACCGGCTCGCCGTCGTTCACCTACCGGTGGCGGCGCGCCGACAACGACATCGCGGGCGCGACCGGATCGCAGTACACGGTCGGCGCCTCCGACTTCGGATGGCCGCTGAGCTGCAGCGTGACCGCGAGCAACGGCGCCGGCGACGCGGTCGCGAGCAGCTCGCCGCGGGCGCCGCTCGTCCCGGCCCTGATCGTCACCCGCGCGCCGCAGATCGCCGGCACCGCGGTCGTCGGCTACGCCGTGCGCTGCGACGGCGCGACGTTCCAGGGCGCGGGGGCGGTCAACATCACGGCCTACGCCTGGTTCCGCGACGACGTCCGGATCGACTGGCCTGCCCAGTACAGCCACTACATCCTCACCAGCGCCGACTCCGGGCACGAGCTGACCTGCAGCGCGACCGCGACCAACGGCACGACGTCGCTGACCGCGACGAGCGCGCCGGTCCGGGTCGACGGCCGCGTCGCGATCGCCGGCCCGCCGCCGCTCCACGCGAAGATCAAGGCCACGGCGGTCCACCGCGCCGAGCTGCTGCGCCGCGGGCTCCCGGTCGCGGTGACCTGCTCGGAGCGCTGCGTGGTGACGCTGCAGGTGCGGCTCGACGCGAGGACCGCGAAGGCGCTTCACGCGCCGCGCACGGCCGGGCGGGCCACGACGACGATCGCCGCCGCCGGCGTGAAGACCGTGCGCGTGCGCCTGCCCGGCGCGGTCAGGCGCCGGCTCGCGAAGGCGCGCAGGATCGGGCTCGAGGTCGGCGCGAGCGAGCGCACCGCCGGGCGCCTGCTCGGCGCCACCGTCACCGTTCGCCGCTGAGCGCCGCCCGGAGCCAGTCCGGCAGCTCGGCCGCGGCGCCGTCCTGGACCCAGACGTGGCGCGTCCCCGTGAGCACCGCGATCTCGCCGGAGGCCTCGGCGTAGCCGCGCATGGCGATCTCGAACGAGGACGTGCCGATCTGCTCGCACGCGAGCTCGCAGCGCACGAAGTCGTCGAGCCGCAGCGGCCGCAGGTAGCTGCACGACGACCGGACCGCGGGGCACCCGTACCCGCCGGCGAGCAGACCGCTCACCGGGTGCCCGATCGCGTGCATCCAGCCCGTGAAGAGCAGCTCCTGCCAGCGGTAGGGCGTCGCGAAGTAGAGGATCGAGGCCGCGTCGACGTCCGCCATCGCCACCCGCAGCCGCACCTCGTGCAGCGGCGTCATGCGAGCACCAGCCGGTCGACGACACACTGCGGCGAGAGCCGCAGCAGGAAGGCGAGCGCCTCCGCGACGTCGGAGGCCGGGATGAGCCGCTCCCGCGGCGCCCCCTCATAGGCGGTCAGGTCGGTGTCGACGGTCCCGGGACAGAGCGCGCAGGAGCGGATGCCGCGCGTGACCAGCTCCTTGTTCATGGCCTCGGTATACGCGATCAGCCCGGCCTTCGCAGCCGAGTAGACCGACAGCCACGGCTGCCCGTCCACGCCCGCGACCGACGCGACGTTCACGACCCACGCGCCGGGACGCAGGTGCGGCAGCGCCTCGCGGTAGAAGAGGATCGGCGTGCGCAGGTCGAGCGCGAGCTGGACGTCGAGGCGGCTCGTCTTGAGCCCACCCACCTCCTGCCCCATCCCGACGCCCGCGTTGTTGACGAGCACGTCGAGGCGCCCGTGCACGTCGGCGTGGTGGGCGACCGCCGCGCGCACGGCGTCCTCCTCGAGCAGGTTGGCGGCAAACCAGGCGCAGCCGAGCTCGCGCGCCGCCGCCTCAGGCGCGCGGGAGACGATCGTGACGCCGTAGCCCTCGTCGAGCAGCCGGCGGGCGAGCGCGCGGCCGATGCCGCGCGAGCCGCCGGTGACGAGCGCCGCTTTCACAGATCGACGGCGTCCAGCAGCGCGGCGAACCGCTCCTGCGCGGCCCGCCGGCGGCCCGGCACGTGCTCGGTCGGGACCTCGACCGGCGAGTACGCCGCCAGGATCCGCCGCGCCGCCGACTGGCGGTGGACCTCGTCGGCGCCGTCGTAGATGCGCGCGGCGCGCGCGTTGCGGTACATCGACTCCAGCGGCAGGTCGGTCGAGAACCCGAGCGCGCCGTGCACCTGCAGCGCGCGGTCGATCACGTCATAGAGCACCTGAGCGCCGTAGAACTTGATCAGCGAGATCTCCAGCCGCGCGTTGCGCGCGCCCTCGCGATCGATCTTCCACGCCGCGTACAGCGTCATCAGGCGCGCGGCGAGGATCTGCGCGGCGGAGTCCGCGACCCAGTTCTGGACCGACTGCTTCTCGGCCAGCGCAGAGCCGAACGACTCGCGCGAGACGGCGCGCTCGCACAGCATCTCGTACGCCCGCTGCGACTGCCCCAGCCAGCGCATGCAGTGCTGGATGCGACCGGGGCCGAGCCGCAGCTGCGCCAGCCAGAACCCCTGGCCCGACTCCCCCAGCAGCGCGTCGGGCCCCAGGCGGACGTCGCGGTAGACGATCTCCGCGTGCCCGTAGCCGCCCGCGCGGAAGCGCCCCGCCCCGCCGCCGGGATCCTCCATCGTCGGCACGTCGCGGACGATCTCTACGCCCGCGGCATCCGCGGGCACGAGGAACATCGAGGCGCGCTTGTGCGGCGCCGCGTCCGGCTCGCTGACCGCCATCACGACCAGCAGGTCGGCGACCGAGCCGTTGGAGGTGAACCACTTGCGCCCGTTGAGCACCCAGCCGTCGCCCTCGCGTTCCGCGCGGGTCTCGAGCAGCGTCGGATCCGACCCCGCGGTACCCGGCTCGGTCATCGAGAACGCGCTGCGGATCTCGCCCGCGAGCAGCGGCTCCAGCCAGCGTTCCTTCTGCCCGGGCGTGCCCGCGCTGGCGATCAGCTCGGCGTTGCCGGCATCCGGCGCCTGGCTGCCGAACACCGTCGGCCCGAACGCGCTGCGCCCGATCACCTCGTTGAGCAGTCCCAGCTGCAGCGCCCCGAAGCCCTGGCCGCCCAGCTCCGGCGCCAGGTGCGCGGCCCACAGCCCCGCGTCCTTGACCTGCTCGCGCAGCGGCTCGAGCACGCGCGCGAACGCCGCCTCATCGATGCCCTCGAGCACCTCGAGCGCGTACACCTCGCGCTCCATGAACGCGCGCGCCCAGTCCAGCTTGGCCTGGAAGGCCGGCTCGGTCGAGAAGTCCCACATCAGCTCACACGCTCCACGATCATGGCGACGCCCTGGCCGCCGCCGACGCACATGGTCTCCAACCCGATCGTGCCGTCGAGCGTGCGCAGGTCGTTGATCAGCGCGGTCATGATGCGGGCGCCGGTCATCCCGAACGGGTGCCCGAGCGCGATCGCCCCGCCGTGCGGGTTCAGCTGCGCGTCGATGTCGATGTCGAGCGCGTCGCAGACCGGCAGGACCTGCGCGGCGAACGCCTCGTTGAGCTCGACGACGTCGACGTCGCGGATCGTCATGCCGGCGGCCCGCAGGGCGCGGGTCGACGCGTCGATCGGGCCGACTCCCATGATCTCCGGCTCCACGCCGCTGACCGCCGAGGCGAGGATCCGCACCAGCGGCGCCGCGCCGAGCTGCGCGGCCTTGGCCGCGGACATGACGAGCACCGCCGCCGCGCCGTCGCTGAGCGGGCACGAGTTCCCGGCGGTCACGCTGCCGCCCTCGCGGAACGCTGGCTCCAGCTCGGCCAGGCGCTCGAGCGACGTGTCGGCCCGCGGGCCGTCGTCGTCGGCGACGACCGTGCCGTCCGCCAGCGTCACCGGCGCGATCTCGCGCGCGAGCACGCCCGTCTCGCGCGCCGCCACCGCACGGCGGTGGGAGCGCAGCGCGAGCGCATCCATGCGCTCGCGCGAGACCCCCCAGTCCTCGGCGACGTTCTCCGCCGTCTGCCCCATCGGGATGTAGAGGTCGTGCACGTAGTCGGCCCGCGCAGGATCCACGAAGCGCGGATGACGGTCGTCTTCGCGCCATCCGCGCCCCGCGGTTCGGCTCACGCTCTCCACGCCGGCAGCGACGTAGACGTCGCCCTCTCCCGCGGCGATCGCGTGGTGGGCCATGCGGATGGCCTGCAGCGACGAGGCGCAGAAGCGGTTGACGGTCATGCCGGGCACGGTCGGCGGCAATCCCGCCAGCTGACCGGCGACGCGGCCGAGGTTCATTCCCTGCTCGCCGGCGCCGGAGGCGGCGCCGCAGATCACGTCGTCGACCTCCGCGGGATCGAGCGCGGGGACCTGCGCGAGCAGGACGCGCACCGCGTGCGCGGCGAGGTCGTCCGGACGCACGCTGGCCAGGGAGCCCTTGAACGCCCTGCCGATCGGCGTCCGCGTGGCGGCCACGATCACGGACACTCATGAAGCTTTCCGCTGCGGCGAGCAGGCGCGCAAACCGCTTCTCTGAGTAGAAACGGGTTGCGAGCGGCACCCGCCGTCGCGGAGGATGCCAACGTGGTCAGTCGTGCCGAGACCCGCGCCCGCCCGCGCAAGGACGGCGTACCCGCCGTCCTCCACGCGGTGGCGATCCTGCGCTATCTGCAGGAGGTCGGCAACCGGCCGTCTCCGATGATGGAGATTGCCCGTGCGCTCGAGATCAACACGAGCACGTGCTTCAACATCCTGCGCACGCTCGCCGACCAGCGGATCCTCAACTACGACGAGGACACGCGCCGCTACTCGCTCGGGATGGCGCTGATCGAGTTCGCCTCGCTGGTCGACAACCACGGCCACGTGCTCAGCGCGGCGCAGGCGCACGCCGACCGCGTGGCGCGCGACGTCAATCAGGTGTGCCTGATCTTCCGCAAGACCGAGGACGACGCGTTCCTCGTGGTCGGCAAGGCCGAGGGCCGCCGGCCGCTGAAGGTCACGGCGACGCTCGGCGACCGGATCCCGCCCAACGGGGCGGTCGTCGCCAAGGCGTGGTACGCGTGGTGCAGCGACGAGGAGGTCGATCGCATGATCTCGCTGCACGGCCTGCCTGCGCGCGCGCCGCACTCGATCACCGGGATGCTCGACTTCAAGCGCGAGCTCGCGCGTACGCGCGCCCGCGGGTTCTCGATCAGCGTCGGCGAGTACTACGAGGAGCACAACGCGGTGGGCTGCGCCGTGCTCTCGCCCCAGAGCGAGCCGCTGCTGCTGCTCGTGATCACGGGCTTCGCCTCGCTGATCCCCGTGCAGACGATGGCCGCGCTCGGCCAGCGGCTGCGCGCCGCCGCCGACGCGGCCGCGGCGGACGTGTTCGGTACCCCGACGGAAGGGATTACGTGAAGATCGAGCCCGCGAGCTATTCGTTCCTGACGGTCGAGGTGCGCGACCGGATCGCGTACATCGAGATGAACCGGCCGGAGCGGATGAACGCGTGCGACGCGCGCGAGCACGAGGAGTTCCCGCGCATCCTGCGCGATCTCGCGGGCGACCCCGAGGTGCTCGTCGCGGTGCTGCACGGCGCGGGCCGCGCGTTCTCGGTCGGCGCGACGTATGAGTGGATGGAGGACCTCACGCGCGACCGGGAGCTGCTGCTCGAGCTGCAGGACCAGGTCCGCGAGCTGGTGCACGCGCACATCCACAACGACAAGCCGATCGTGGCGGCGGTCAACGGCTTCGCGACCGGCTCGGGGCTGATGTTCGCCCTGCTCTCGGACTACATCATCGTCGAGGAGCACGCGCGGATCGCCGACGGCCACATCCAGGCGGCGCTGGCGGCCGGCGACGGCGGGACGATGATCTGGCCGCTCACCGTCGGCATCACGCGCGCAAAGCGCTATCTGATGACCGGAGACTGGATCGACGCGATCGAGGCCGAGCGTATCGGCCTGGTCACCGAGATCGTCCCGACCGGCGAGTCGCTGGGGCGCGCGACGCAGGTGGCCGAGCGCTTCCGCGGCATGCCGCAGCTCGCCGTGCGCTCGACCAAGCGGTCGATCAACCAGTGGCTCGCGCTCGGCGCCAGCACGAGCTTCGAGCTGTCGGCGTCGCTGGAGATGCAGACGTTCGACACCGGCGGCGAGGAGGTGCGGGCGGCGGTCGCCGGCCTGCGCGCACAGGTCGCCGCCAAGAAGCAGAGCGCGAGCTGAGATGCGGTCGCCGCGCTTCACCGGCAAGGTCGCGCTGGTCACCGGCGCCGCGCGCGGCCAGGGGCGCTCGCACGCGGTGCGGCTGGCCGCCGAGGGCGCCGACCTCGTGCTGTGCGACCTGTGCGCGGACATCGGCACGGTGCCGTACGCGCTGGGCTCGCTCGCCGAGCTGGAGGAGACGGCCCGGCTCGTGGCCGCGCACGGCCGCCGCGCGGTCGTCTGCCAGGCCGACGTGCGCTCGACGGCCGACCTCGAGGCGGCGGTGGAGCGCGGGCTCGAGGAACTGGGCCAGATCGACGTCCTGGTCGCCAACGCCGGGATCGCCGGCATCGCCACGATCGCCGAGATGACCGACGACGCGTGGCAGAACATGATCGACGTCAACCTCACCGGCGTCTTCAAGACCATGCGCGCCGTCGTCGGCCACATGGTCTCGCGCGGCTACGGGCGGATCGTGGCGACGTCCTCGATCGTCGGGCGCCAGGGCTCGGCCAACATCGGCCACTACGTCGCCGCCAAATGGGGTGTGATCGGGCTCGTCAAGTCGCTCGCCGTCGAAGTCGCGGCCGACGGCGTGACCGTCAACGCGGTGTGCCCGACGTCGGTCGACAGTCCGATGATCCAGAACGAGGCGTTCCACCGGCTGTTCCTGCCCGACGCGCAGGAGATCTCGCCCGCCGACGTCGAGGCCGCCTACACGGCGCTGAACCCGATCCCGGTTCCCTGGCTGGCGCCCGGCGACGTCTCGGACGCAGTGCTCTTCCTCGCCTCCGACGAGGCGCGGTTCATCACCGGCGACGCGCTGCCCGTGGCGCTCGGCTGGAACGCGCGGATGGCCGCATGAGGGCGACGATTCGCCCTGCGGGCTCACGTCGCTGGGAGCAATCGCCCGTGCCGACAGGGAATCCCTGGGAGCGCCGGAGGGCCCGGAGCCGGGGGCGATTCTCCCGGGGCGAGGATGGCCGATGAGGTTTGCTGATCGCGTCGTCCTGATCACCGGCGGCGCGCGCGGCCAGGGCCGCTCGCATGCCGAGCGCTTCGCCGCCGAGGGCGCGCGCGTGGCCGTCTGCGACATCGCCTCGGGGTCACTGGAGACGGTGCCGTACCCGGTCGCCACGCGCGAGGAGCTCGCGGACGCCGCCGAGCTGGCCCTGCAGGCCGACGTGCGCAGCGCGGCGGAGATGGAGCGTGTGGTGGCCGACGTGCTCGACGCGTTCGGCCGCCTCGACGTGCTCGTCTGCAACGCCGGCATCTGCACGTTCGGCGCGCTGCCGGGCATGGCGCCCGAGCTCTGGCAGACCACGATCGACGTCAACCTCACCGGCGTCTTCAACGCCGTGCGCGCGGCCGCGCCGGCGATGGTCGAGCGCGGCTATGGCCGGATCGTCGCGACGGCGTCGATGGCGGGCCGGGCCGGCTGGGAGAACATCGGCCACTACGCGGCCTCCAAGTGGGGCGTGATCGGCCTGATCAAGAGCCTCGCGCTCGAGCTGGCGCCGCACGGCGTCACCGCGAACGTCGTCTGCCCGAGCTCGGTGAACACGCCGATGATGCACAACGACGCCGCCTACCGGCTGTTCCGGCCGGACCTCGAGAACCCGACGCGCGAGGACGCGCTGCCTGCGTTCGCGAGCGTGAACCTGATCCCCGAGCCCTATGCGGAGCCGTCCGACATCTCCGACGCGGTCCTCTTCCTCGCCTCCGACGAGGCCCGCTTCATCACCGGCGCGACGCTGTCGCCGTCGATGGGCCTGAGCGCCTCCAACGTCTGATGCCGCCGGGGATCGACCTGCCGGCGCTGGAGCGCTATCTCGACGCGCCGCTGGAGGCCGAGCTGATCAGCGGCGGGCGCTCGAACCTGACCTACCGGCTGCGCAGCGGGACGCGCACGTGGGTGCTGCGGCGCCCGCCGCTCGGCAACCGGCTGCCGACCGCGCACGACATGGCGCGCGAGTACACCGTCCTGCGCGCGCTCGCCGGCGGCCCGGTGCCCGTGCCGCGCGTGCGGTCGCTGTGCACGGACGAGTCGGTGATCGGCGCGCCGTTCTATGTGATGGACGAGGTCGTGGGCCGGATCGTGCGCCGGCCGGCCGACGTCTATGGCGACACACGCGCCTGCTCGGCCGCGCTGGTCGACGTCCTGAAGGCGCTCCACGGCGTCGACTACGCGGAGGTCGGGCTCGCTTCCTTCGGGCACCCCGAGGGCTTCATGGAGCGCCAGGTGCGGCGCTGGCACGCACAGCTCGAGCGCGGGCGGGCGAGGGCGCTGCCGGCGCTCGACGAGCTCGGGCGGCGGCTGGCGTCCTCGGTGCCGACGAGCGGCGCCTCGGCGATCGTGCACGGGGACTACCGGATCGACAATGTCGTGCTCGACCCGGACGACGCGGGCCGGATCCTGGCGGTGCTCGACTGGGAGATGGCGACGCTCGGCGATCCGCTGGCCGACGTCGGGATGCTGCTGATGTACTGGCGCGGGCCTGGCGAGGCGATCGCGTCGGAGGTGCACGCGATCACCGCCGAGCCCGGGTTCTTCTCGCGCGAGGAGGTCGCGGAGCGCTACGGCGTCTCGCTGCGCGACGTCCGCTTCTACGTCGCGTTCGCGCACTTCAAGCTCGCGGTGATCGTCGAGGGCATCCATGCCCGCGCGCTCGCCGGCAACACGGTCGGCGAGGGCTTCGAGGGCATCGGCGCGATCGGCCCCGCGCTCGCCGCCGCGGGCCTGGAGGCGCTTTGAGCCTCGACGCGTTCCCCGCTCCCACGCTCGCGTTCGGCGCTTCCGAGGAGGCGCTGCGGGCGCGCGTGCGCGAGTGGCTGGCGGGACACGATCCGGGGCCGCCGCCCGCCGACTACGCGGCGCGCATCCAGGCGCAGGTGGCGTGGCAGCGGGCGCTGCACGAGGCTGGCCTGGTGGGCCTGTCGTGGCCATCGCGGTTCGGCGGCGGCGGGCTCGACCTCGCCGCCGAGGCGGTGCTCGCCGAGGAGCTCGCCGGCACCGGCATGCCCGAGCTGATCAACCGCATCGGCGTCTACATGATCGGCCCGACGTTGATGGACCTCGGCGACGAGTCCCAGCAGCAGCGCTTCCTGCCGGGGATGCTCAACGCGAGCGAGCTGTGGTGCCAGGGGTTCTCGGAGCCGGGCGCGGGCTCGGACCTCGCGGCGGTGCGGACCGTGGGCCGGGTGAGCGACGGCGAGGTGGTCATCAGCGGCCAGAAGGTGTGGACCTCGCGCGCCGCGATCGCGCGCTGGTGCGCGTGCCTGGTCCGGACCGAGCGCGACTCCGAGCGCCACCGCGGGCTCTCGATGGCGATCGTCGATATGGGCGCGCCCGGCGTGACCGTGCGGCCGCTGCCCCAGCTGCTCAACGAGCCGCACTTCAACGAGGTCTTCTTCGACGAGGTGCGGGTGGGAGTCGAGGACGTGATCGGCGGCCTGGGCGCCGGCTGGGCGGTCGCGATGCAGATGCTCTCCTACGAGCGCGGCCTCTTCGTGCTCGAGCGCCAGATCCGGCTGCGCCGGCGGCTCGAGGAGCTGGCGGCCGCCGTGCGAGACCGCGCCGACGCGGCCGTGCGGCGGCGGATCGGCGAGGTCGCGGCGGAGCTCGACCTGCTCGAGTGCCAGGTCTACCGGACGCTTGCCGCGCAGCGCGCGGGGACGCTGCGGCCGGGCGCGACGTCGGTCGACAAGCTGCTGCTCTCGCACGCCTACCAGGAGCTGTTCGCGGCGGCCGCCGCGCTGCTCGGGCCGGACGTCGCGCGCACCGCGAACGGCTGGACGCACGACCTGCTGGAGTCGCGCTCGGTCAGCATCTACGGCGGGACGACGGAGATCCAGCACGGCATCGTGGCGCGGCAGCTGCTGGGGGTGCGCTCTTGAGCGATCTCGCGCGCTCGCTCGAGGAGTCGCTGGCCCGGATCCTGCCGGTCGAGGCGCTGCTGTCGTCGGCGGAGCGCGACGAGCCGCTGCCGGACGCCGTGCAGCGCGACCTCGTGGGGCTCGGCTGGGCCGGCGTGTGGCTGGAGGACTCGGGAGTCGAGCTGGAGGACCGGCTGCGGCTCTCGGCGGTCGCCGGGCGGAGGCTGCTGCCGGCGGCGATCCGCGGCGAGTCGCTGCTGCTCGCGCCGCTGCTGTCGGCTACGGGCGACGCACGGCTGGACGGGCTGCTCGACGGCTCGTTGCGCGGCGGCGGCGGCGCGGCGGCGGGTGACGCCGCGCTCGTCGCGCTCGCGCCCGGGGCGACGATGGCGGCCGTGCTCGGCGACGGCTGGGCGGCGGTCGCCGGCGTGGACGACGCGGAGGCCGTTGAGGGCATCGAGCCCGGCCAAGGCCTCGCCCGCATCCCGGTCGCCGCGGTCGTCCGCGACCCCGCGCTCGTCTCCGCGCTGCGCCGCGGCTGGACACTCGGCGTGCTTTCCGAGCTCTTCGGCGCCGCCCAGCGCGCGCTCGAGCTCTCGGTCGCCTACGCCGGCGAGCGCGAGCAGTTCGGGCGGCCGATCGTGTCCTTTCAGGCCGTCTCGCATACGCTCGCGCGCATGGCCGTCGACCTCGAGGCGCTCGACGCCGGCATCGGCCGGCTGGCCGCGCGCTGGGACGAGCGGCTCGCCGCCGTCCTGCGGTACTCGGGGCCTGCGGCGGCGCGCCGCGTGCTCGAGAGCGCGATCCAGGTCCACGGCGGCATGGGCTTCACGTGGGAGCTGGGACTGCACCTGCACTACCGGCGCGTGCTCGACCTGCAGGCGGCGCTCGGCGGCTCGGCGGAGGAGGTCGGGGCGATGGTGCTCGATGGCTGACGAGGTCCTGATCGCCGACGACGGGCCGGTGCGGCGGATCACGCTCAACCGCCCCGCCGCCCGCAACGCGCAGAGCGCGGCGCTGCTGCGGGCGCTGCAAGCCGCGGTCGAGGACACCGCGGCGACGCCGTCGGTGCGCGTCGTCGTGCTCGCCGGGCTCGGGCCGTCGTTCTCGGCCGGGCACGACCTCAAGGAGGCGGCGGTCAATCCCGAGTACCGCCGCAACCTCGAGACCGCCGAGGGGCGGCTGTGGCAGGAGGCCGATCTGTTCGTGGCGCCGGTCGAGGCGCTGCGCGCGCTCCGGGTGCCGACGATCGCGCGCGTGCAGGGGCACTGCCTCGCGGCGTCGCTGATGCTGATCGGCGCCGTCGACCTCGTGGTGGCGGCCCAGGACGCCGTGTTCGCGTCGCGCGTCACGCGCGACATGGGCGCCGCCGACGTCGAGCTGCCCTCGCTGGCGTGGGCGGTCGGCGAGCGCCGCGCGAAGCAGCTGCTGTGGACGAGCGAGGCGCTCGGCGCCGCGGACGCGCAGGCGCTCGGGCTCGTCAACTGGGTCGTGCCGGAGGCCGAGCTCGACGCCAAGGTCGCCTCGGTCGCGGCCGCGCTGCTCGAGGTGCCGCGCGAGGCGCTCGCGCTGTCCAAGCTCTCGCTGCGCTTCATGGAGGACCGGCGCGGGCGCGCCGACGCGAGCGCGTACCACTTCATGGCCCACCAGCTCTCGCACCAGACCTCCGACGCGCTCGAGCTGCTCGCGCAGCGGGTGCGCGAGCTGGAGGCGAAGCTAGGTCAGTAGCGCGCGCAGCGCCGGCTTGCGCACCTTGCCGGCCGGCGTGCGCGGGAGGTCGTCGACGAGCCGCAGCAGCTCGGGCGTCTTCTGGCGCGCGACGCCTGCGCGCTCGAAGTGGGCGCGGACCTCCTCCAGCGTCAGCTCGCCGCCGGCCACCACGAACGCGCACACGCGCTCGCCGTAGACCTCGTCGGGCGCGGCGACGACCGCCGCCTCGCGGACCGCCGGGTGGCGCGCGAGCACGTCCTCGACCTCCTTGGAGGAGATGTTCTCGCCGCCGCGGATGATGATGTCCTTCTTGCGGTCGGTGATCGTCAGGCACCCGCCGGCCTCGATGACGCCGATGTCGCCGGTCAGGAACCAGCCGTCGTCGGTGAACGCCTCGGCGTTGTGGCGCGGGTCGTCGTAGGCGACGAACGACTCGGGCGAGAGCACGGCGACCTCGCCGTCGACGAGCCGGATCTCGGCGCCGCCGATCGGGCGCCCGTCGGTGTAGGCGCGCAGCGCGAGCGGGTCGCCGGGCTGCGTGGCGGTCACGCTCGGCCCCTCGGTCGACCCGTAGCAGCGGCACACGCGCCAGCCGAGCGCGTCGGCGCGCTCGACCAGCGCAGGCGGGACGCCGGCGCCGCCGGTGGTGGCATGGCGGAGCGTCGAGAGGTTCCCGCCGGCGTCGAGCAGCGTGGAGAGGAAGATCGGCGTGCCGGCCATGGCGGTCACCTTGTGGGCCTCGACCAGGCGTGCCGCGTCGCCCGCGTCCCAGACGTCCATCACGATCGTCGGGTAGCCGTGGACGGCGGGTCCGAGCAGCGCCACCAGCCCGGCCGTGTGGCCGGCCGGGAACGGCTGCAGCGAGACGGTGCCGGGCGTGGCGGGCGGCGGCGTGGGCGAGTTGACCAGCTCGGCGATCAGCGTGTCGTGCGAGTGGATCACGCCCTTGGGTTCAGCGGTGGTGCCGGACGTGTAGAGCAGGACGGCGGGAGCGGTCGCGTCGTCCGGCGGCGCCGGCGGCTCCGGGCCTGGCCGCAGCTCGGGCCACGCGAGGGCGCGTGCATCACGCGCGGCCGCCCCGTCGCCGACGACGATCACGCGCTCGAGCGCCGTGTCCCCGAGGCGCGGCAGGTCGTCGGCCGCCCGCCGGCGCCGGAACTCCGCCGCGCACACGAACGCCCTGGCCCCCGAGCGGCGCAGGATGTGGCCGACCTCCGCGGGCCCGTAGATCGGCACGATCGGGACGAGCACGAGGCCGAGGCGGGCGGCGGCGTAGTACGCGATCGCCGTCTCCGGCCAGTTGGGAAGCTGGACCGCCAGCGCGTCGCCGGCCGCGAGCCCGAGCGCGTGCAGCGCCGAGGCGGCGCGCTCGCCCTCCGCGTGCAGCTCGCGCAGCGTCCAGACCGCCGGGCGGGTGCGCGAGAAGAACGTGATCGCGGTCTCCGGATGGCGCGCGGCGCCCTGCTTGAGCACCGTCGCGAGCGTGACGCCGCGGTGCAGTCCCTGCTCGCGCCAGCGCGCCTCCGCGGCCGCCCGGGCGGCGCGCACGGGCTCGGGCAGCGCGGACCTGGGGTCGGCTCGCATGGCCGCCATCCTCGCAGCGCGAAGGGCGCGCGCAACCGGTTTCCGAGCACAGAAGCCGCTTCGCGAGCGCTCCTGCGGCGTGGAAGACTGGCCAGGGTGAACCCCTTCGACCTGACCGGGCACGTCGCGCTGGTCACCGGCGGCAACGGCGGGATCGGCCTCGGGCTCGCGCAGGCGCTGCTCGGCGCCGGCGCGTCGGTGGCGATATGGGGCACGAGCGAGGACAAGAACGCGCGCGCGCTCGAGACGCTCGGCGGCGGCGCGGCGGCGTTCGCCTGCGACATCGCCGACGAGGCGGCCGTGGACTCCGCGGTGGCGGCGACGCTCGAGCGCTTCGGGCGGATCGACTCGTGCTTCGCCAACGCCGGCACCGCGGGCGGCGGCAGGCGGTTCACGGACATCGCGCTGAGCGAGTGGCAGCGGATCGTGCGCGTGAATCTCGACGGCACGTTCCTCACGCTGCGCGCGGTCGCGCGGCACATGATCGAGCGTGGCGGGGGCGGCAGCCTGGTGGCGACGTCCTCGCTGACCGCGATCGAGGGCGCGCCGCAGTCCGAGCACTACGCGGCGAGCAAGAGCGGCGTCGTCGCGCTGATCCAGTCGCTCGCCGTGGAGCTGGCGCGCCACGGCATCCGCGCGAACGCGCTGATGCCCGGCTGGATCGAGACCGACCTCAATCGCGCGCTGCTGGAGAGCGAGATCGGCCGGGAGCGGATCCTGCCGCGCGTGCCGCTGCGCCGCTGGGGCGCACCCGAGGACCTCGGCGCCGCCGCGGTCTACCTCGCGTCCCCGGGCGCCCGCTACCACACGGGCGACGTGCTGGTCATCGATGGCGGCTATCGGCTCTTCTGAGCTGCTGCGCGAGGCCACGCGCGGCTTCCTCGCCCGCGAGGCTCCGGTTTCGGCGGTACGGGCGGGGCTGGAGCGGCCGCGCGAGCTGGACCGCGAGGCGTGGGCGCGCGCGGCCGCGATGGGCTGGATCGCCGCGCTCGTGCCCGAGGAGCACGGCGGCCTCGGCGTCAGCCTGCCGGACGCCGTGACGATCGCCGAGGAGCTCGGCCGCGGCCTCTACGGCGGCCCGTTCCTCGGCTGCGCGCTGGCCGCGGCCGCGTGGCCGGCGATCGGCGGGCTCGCCGACGGGGAGACGACTGCGGCGTGGTGCGAGCTCGAGGCTTGGGGGTCCGCGGGCGTCCCCGGCGATGCCGCGCCGGCGCGCGGCGTCGCCGGGGGCCACGCTCCGGACGCCGGTGCAGCGCCGCGGCTGAAGCGGGGCGACGCCCCCGCCGGGGCCGGTTCCGCGACCCGGCTGACCGGCGTGGCCCGTCGCGTGTTCGACGCCGATGCCGCCGACGTGCTGGTCATCGCCGCGCACGACGGCGCGTACCTCGTCGCCGCCGAGCACGCCCGCGTGGAGCCGGTCGCGGGGCTCGACCTCACTCGCACGCTCGCGACCGTCACGCTTGACGCCGCGCCCGCGACGCCGGTCGCCGCCGCCGACCCGCGGGAGCTCGGTGCGCTGCTGGCCGCCGCCGACGCGGTCGGCGCCGCCGCGCGGCTGCTCGAGCTGACCGTCGAGTACGCCAAGCAGCGCACGACGTTCGGCCGCATGCTCGCGAGCTACCAGGCGGTCAAGCACAAGTGCGCCGACATGCTGTGCTGGGTCGAGAGCTCGCGCGTCGCCGTCGCGGCCGCCGCCGCCGCTCCGGACGCGCGCTCGATCGCGGTCGCCAAGGCCTACGCGAGCGAGCACTGCGCGCGCGTGGCCGGCGAGGCGCTGCAGCTCCACGGCGGCATCGGATTCACGTGGGAGCACGACCTGCACCTGTACCTACGCAGGGCAAAAGCCGACGAGGCGATGTTCCCGCGACGTTACGCGGGTCTTGTGTAAACGGGCTTGAATGTCGATGTTGCGAGCGATGCGACGCTCGCAGAAGTCGGTTGCGACGGCCGTGCTCGCCGCCGCATTGCTCGCCGGGATCACGGCGATGCTCGCTCGTCACCGCCACGACTTCGCACAGGCGGTGGACACCGTCCCGCTGGTCGCGCTGCTCACCGCCGTCGTCCTGCACGTGGTGACCGTGGTCGCCCGGACGGAGGCCTGGGTCGTGTCCGTCCGCGCCGCCGGCGCGGAGACACAGCGCCGCGCGCTGTTTCAGATCGGGTCGCTCGGTTTCGCCGCGAACGTGATCTCCGGCTCGCTCGGCGCCGCGGTGCGCATCTGGGCGCTACGCCGCAAGGGCGGCGAGAACGTCCCGTCGGCGCCGTCGCTCGTGGCCGCGGAGGTCCCCGTGCTCGCGCTCCAGCTGATCCTGACGGGGGTGATGGCGTTCTCGCTCAGCGGGCCGCTGGGCGCGCCGTGGTGGACCGCGCCCGCGATCCTCGTCGTCGCGATCACCGTCCTGCTCGCACTGATGCGGGCGGGGCGCCGCGTCCGCGGGCTCGCCGCGCTGCGCGACGGCCGCGCGCGCTGGCGGATGGCGGTGATGGTCGTGATCGTCGCGACGTGCGAGACGGCGCGCAACCTCGTGCTCCTGCGTGCCGTCGGCCTGCCCGCGACCTCGCTGGACGCGATGGCGCTGCTCGTCGGCGCCGGCGTCGTCGGCGTGCTGCCGATCGGGCCGGGCTCCACGGCCGGAGCCGCGATGCTGATCTTCGGCGCCTCCGGCGTCGGCCCCGCGGCGGCCGCCGGGCTGCTGCTGACGGCGACGGGCTTCGCGGCCGATCTCGCCTACGCCGGCTGGGGCCTTGCCGACATGGTGTGGCGCGCCTGCCCCAAGCGAGCGCGCCACGCGCCTCAGGTGGTCGATCTCGGCGCCGCGCTCGGCCTAATGGCCGCGGCCGCCATGGTCGTGACCTAACCCCGCTTCTCGCGCGGCATGCCGAGCGCGCGCTCGGCGAGGATGTTGCGCATGATCTCCGACGCGCCGCCGGCCACCGTGTACGTGCGCGCGTAGAGGAACTCGTCCTGCCAGATCGAGCCCGCGGCCAGCGCGTCCTCGCCGAGCAGGGAGACGCCGAACTCGGCCATCGCGAGGTTGAGCTCGGAGAACGCGAGCTTGCCGATCGGGACGTCGGCGTCGCTCGGCCGGCCTGCGAGCTCGCGCTCGAGCCGCGCGTACACGAGCTGGTTGCAGACCTCGACCTGGGCGGCGAAGCGGCCGAGCCGCTCGCGCACGGCGCCGTCCGCGTAGACGCCGCGCTCGCGGGCGAGCGCGACCAGGTCCTCGAGCATCAGCCGCAGCCGGGCGGCGCCCGCGCCGATGCCCGAGCGCTCGGCGCCGAGGCTCTCCATCGCCACGCGCCAGCCGCCGTCGCGCTCGCCGAGCAGCGCGTCGCCGGGCAGCCGGCAGCCGTCGAAGAACACCTCGCTGAAGTCCGAGGTGCCGGTGATCTCGCGCAGCGGCCGGATGTCGATCCCCGCCGCGCGCATGTCGACGATGAACGCGCTGATCCCGCGATGGCGGGACTCCGGTGTGCCGGTGCGGGCGAGCAGGAAGCCGTGGTCCGACCAGGCGGCGTTCGAGCTCCAGACCTTCTGCCCGTCGACGACCCAGGCGTCGTCATCGGCACGCGCGCGAGTGCGCATCGCGCCGAGATCGCTGCCCGCCTCGGGCTCGCTGAACAGCTGGCACCAGGTGTCGCGCCCGTCGCGGATCGCCGGCAGGTGGCGCGCCTTCTGCTCCTGCGAGCCGAAGTGGACGAGCGCGAAGCCGGCGAGATGCGTCTGGTCGGTCAGCGGCGGCAGCCGCGCCCGCGCGACCTCCTCGGCGAGCACGAGGTCGCGCAGCGGGTCATGCTCCCCCGTGCCGCCCCACTCCGGCGGCCAGTCGGCGCCGAGATATCCCGCCTCGTACAGCGCCGCCCGCCACGTGCGCACGACGCGATCCTCCTCGGCGTCCTCGGGGCTGCGGAAGCCGGCGCGGACCGGTAGCCGCGGCGCCTTTTCCGCCAGGAACGCGCGCACCTGCTCGCGGAACGCGCGCAGCTCCGGTGTGTCAGTCAAGCCCACGGTAGTTCCAGCGCGGCGGCTCGCCGGCCAGCGCGACCTCGGTGTCCAGCAGCGTCGCGCATCCGGGGCAGCAGTAGGTCCGGAACACGAGCGAACCATCCGCGCGCTCGACGATCCGGTTATGAATCGTCTCGAACGAAACAATCCCCTCGAAAGACGGTACGAAGTACTTCCAGTTCGACGCGTTCGAAGCCAGGTCATGCCCGCACGCGCGGCACCGGTAGCGGCCGGCGCCGTCGATCTCGAGCGCCTCCGAGAGGACCAGCGGCGCGCCCGGCACGGCGGGAAGCTCGGCATCGCCGGGGCCCGGCGGGAGCACCGCGGAGAACCCACGCCGCCGCGCGCGCTCGGCGTCGCGAAGCGCCGCGGTCGCGTCCGCGTCGACCGCGAAGCCGGCCGCCGAGGCGCCGTCGCCGCCCCCTGCATCGCCGCCGCCGGACGCGGAGCCGCCGCCCTCGCGCACGACCACGCCGTACGCCTTCGCGGCCATCTCCGCGGACACCCACCCTCGCGCGACGTCGGCGGCGACCGCGGTCGGGTCGCGGTCCAGTGGATCGCCGAGGCCAGGGCCTCCCGTGGCGCGGATGTAGTACCCGTCCGACGGCTCGACGCGGAACCCGCGGGCGCGGGCCGGCGGCTGCTCGGCGGCGTCGCGCAGCGCGGCGATCGGGACCGGCTCGCGCGCGCGCCACGCGTCCTCGACCGCCTCGCGGCCGCCGCGCGCGAAGCGGATCGCCGCGCCGGCCCCCGGATAGCCGCCGCCGACCGCCGAGGACGGCGCCGTCAGCCGGTTCTGGAACACGGTCACGTCCCAGCCCTCGCACTCGTAGGGCAGGCAGAACGACTCGCCGGCCAGCCCGCCGCGCCAGCGCCCCGCGCCGCCGGAGTCCGGCGCGACGCCCGAGTGCACGAACAGCACAGGGCTCTGTCGCTCGTAATCCTCGATGTTCGGGGTGAACGCGTCCACCGTCTGGATCCCCATCATGGCGTTCTCGCCGTCGCGGCCCGGGAACGCGCTCGCGCCGCCCGCGCCGCCGGTGAACACGTTCCAGAACCACGGCTCGCCGTACTGGTTGGAGCCCTGCAGCCACGCGTACGTCCACGAGCCCCACGGCCCGGTCCGCCGCCCGCCGCACGTCGCGGACCCCGCGATCATGTAGTTCAGCGCCTCCAAGATGGCATCCGTCCCGAACCACGCGCCGTAGACGGTCGCGCCCGAGATCGGCGCCGGCTTGACCGCGTTCACGAGCGTGCCCGCCGGCGACACGATGTCGACCGGCGCGAGCAACCCCTGGTTGAACGGGATGTCGGGCGCGAGCACCGTCCCGATCGCCGCGATCACGTTGCCGACGCCGCCGACGTCGGTGCAGTTCAGGGCGCCCGGCGCCTGCGGATCGGTGCCCGTGTAGTCGACCGTCAGCCGGTCGCCGCTCTTGATCACCGTCGCGCGGATCGTGTACACGCGATCGGACGCGCCATCGTGCTCCATGTGCGCGGCGCCGGAGTACGCGCCGTCGGGCAGCGACGCCAGCCGCGAGCGGAACGCGCGCCCCGACGCCTCGATCTGCGACGCGTGGATCGCGCGGATGCGCTCCGCCCCGTGCTGCTCCAGGAGCGCGCCGACCCGCTCGCGGCCGATCCACACCGCGCCCAGCAGCGCCTTGATGTCGATCCCCGTCTGCTTGGGCACGCGCGTGTTGGTGAGGAACGCGTCGATGATGTCGCCGCGGAACTTGCCCTGGTCGTAGAACTTCACCGGCGTGAAGCGCAGGTTCTCGCCGTAGCACTCCATCGGCTCGATCGCGTAGCCGCCGGCCACCGCCCCGCCCACGTCGGTGACGTGCGCCGACACGCCGACCCACATCACCAGCTCCCCGCCCGCGAACACCGGGGCCACGACGACGACGTCGTGCGAGTGCAGCCCGCCGCCGTCGTAGGGATCGTTGGCGAAGATCATGTCGCCCGGGTGCAGGTCGTCGCCGAAGCGCTCCAGCGACGCGCGGACGGTGTTGGACATCGCGAAGCCCATCTGCAGCGACCAGGCGATCGTGGTGAGGATGTTGCCCTCGGGATCGAGGCAGCCGCACGCGTAGTCCGACGCCGACACGAACAGGAACGAGCCGGAGAGGTTGACGAGCGCGCGGCCCATCTCGCGGTTCATCGTCAGCTCGTAGTTGCGGACGATCTCGGACAGGACGGGATCGAAGTCGTCGCTCATTCGGCCTCCAGCACCAGGCTCGCGCGCGCATCCACGCTCGCCGACCAGCCGGCGGGCACGAGGATCGTCGTGTCGTCGTAGTCGACCAGCGCCGGCCCGGTCAGCCGCGCGCCCGGCGCGAGCGAGCCGCCGGCGTACACGGTCACCGGCGACAGCTCCCCGGCGGTCGCGAACGCGAGCGCCTCGCGCGACCCCGACGATGCCGCCGCGTGCGCCGTCACCGCGGCGGACACGCCGCCGGCGCGAGCGATCCGGCCGGTCCCGATCGCCCGGTAGGCCTTGAGGTCGTAGCCGCTCTCCGGCGCCGCCGCGCCCTCGCCGTAGATCGCGGCGTAGCGCTCGTCGAACGTCGAGACCGCCGCCTCGACGTCGGCCGCCGCGAGCCCGCGCGCCGGGACGCGGATGTCGAAGTCGAGGATCTGGCGCAGGTAGCAGAGGTCGACCTCGTGGGCCAGCTCGGGCTCCATGCCGTGCGCCGCGAACGCGCGCCGCACCTGCGCATCCAAGCCGGCGAACGCGGCGTTGAGATCCTCCAGGTCGCCGTTCGCGAGCGCCCGGTCGGCGCCGATCGTCTTGTGCGTCGAGCGCGCGAACGAGTACACGATGTCGGTCGAGATCAGCCCGGCCGCCGAGAACACCGAGGCCAGCCGCGGCACGACGACCCGCCGCACGCCCAGCTCCGACGCCACCGCGCCCGCGTGCAGCCCGCCGGCGCCGCCGAACGACACGAGCGTGAACTCGCGCGGATCGAGCCCCGCGAACACCGTCCGCAGCCGGATCGCGTCGGCCATCACCGAGTTCGCCACCCGGTACATGCCGGCCGCGGTCGCGAACGAAGACAGCCCCAGCTCGGCCGCCAGAGCCTCCACTGCCCGCGCCGCCGCGCCCGCGTCCAGCGCCATCCTGCCCCCGAGGAAGAAGTCGGGGTCGAGCAGCCCCAGGACGATGTTCGCGTCGGTCACCGTGGCGAGCCTCCCACCGCGCCCGTAGCACGCCGCGCCGGGCACCGCGCCCGCGCTCTGAGGGCCCACGCGCAGGGTCCCGCCCGGCCCCGCCCAGCCGATCGAGCCGCCGCCGGCGCCGACCGTGGTGACGTCGATCATCGGCGTGGCGAGCGCCTGGCGGTCGAGGAACTGCAGCGTCGTGGTGCGCACCTCGCCGCCGTGCACGAGCCCGACGTCGGTGCTCGTGCCGCCCATGTCGAACGTGATCGCGTCCGCCGACTCGAGCGCCTTGGCCGCCATCACGCCGGCCACCGGCCCCGAGTACACCGTCTGCGCCGCCGTGCGGACGGCGCCGTCGATGCTCCCGAGGCCGCCGTCGGACTTCATCAGCAGCAGCGTCCCGCCGAAGCGGGCCTCGCCGAGCCGCTCCTGGAGGCGCGTCGCGTAGTCGCGCAGCGCCGGGCCGGCGTAGGCGGTGATCGCCGTCGTGCTCATCCGCTCGTACTCGCCGATCAGCGGGCACGCCTCGTGCGAGAGCGTGACGAACGCGTCCGGCACCCGCTCGAGGATCGCCTCGCGCGCCGCCAGCTCGTGCGCCGGGTTGCGGAACGCCCACAGGAAGCACACCGCGAACGAGCGGATGCCCTCGCCGGCGAGCCGGGCGACCGAGCGGCGCAGGCCCTCCTCGTCGACCCCGAGCACGACGCGGCCCTGGAAGTCGACGCGCTCGGACACCTCCTCGATGTCGCCGCGCGGCACCAGCGGGCGCGCGTGGGTGACCCGCGACGGATCCTGCTCGGAGTCGCGGTACTGGCGCGCGAGCTCGTACAGGTCGCCGAAGCCGAGCGTGGTCAGCAGCCCCACGCGCGCGCCGGTGCGGGTGAGCACGATGTTGGTCGTCACCGTCGTGCCGTGCACCAGCTCGTCGAGCTGGGAGAGGAAGGCGCCCGCCGAGAGCCCCAGGGCGCCCGCCACGGTCGCGATGCCGTCGAGCACGCCGTGCTCGAAGTCCGGCGGCGTGCTCGGGACCTTCCACGAGCGCGTCTCGCCGTCGCGGCTGAGCACCAGGTCCGTGAACGTCCCGCCGATGTCGACGCCGAGGCGCGTCCTCATCGGCGCGCCCGCGCGACGACGACGGCGACGATCAGCACGGTGCCCTGGTAGAGGTCCGTGATCCAGAACGGGATCCCGTAGAGCTGCAGGCCGTTGATTCCGATCGCCACGATGAACATGGCGACCACGAGGCCGGGAACGTTGAAGCGGCCGGGCCGGATCATCGTCGAGCCGAGGAACGCCGCCGCGAACGCGGGCAGCAGGTAGTTGGCGCCGACGTTCGGCGGCCCGGCGCCGATGCGCGCGCCGTAGACGACGCCGGCCAGCGACGCGAGCACCGCGCTCGCCAGGAACGACAGGAAGATGACGCGGTCGGTCTTCACGCCCGCCAGCCGGGCGGCGTCGCGCGCCGCGCCGGTCGCGTACACGCGGCGCCCGAACGGCGTCTGCTCGAGCAGGTACCAGAGCGCGAGCGCGACGAACGTCACGTACGCGAGCGTGAGCGGCACCTTGGCCACGAACGTGCGGCCGAGGTCGGTGAACGCGGACGGGATGTCGCTGGAGATCGTCGTGCCGTTGGCGATCACCTCCGAGAGCCCGAGCAGGACCGAGCTGACGCCGATCGTGGCGATGAACGGATCCACGCGCGCCTTGATCACCAGCGTCCCGTTGACGACGCCCACGATCAGCCCGGCGGCGAGCGTGATCAGGATCGCCAGCGGGATCGGCATGTCGCCGCCCGTCGTCTGGAACAGCCACGTGACCAGCACGACGGCGAGCGTCATCGCGCCGCCGATCGAGATGTCGAACACGCCCGACGCGAGCGGCAGCAGCAGCGCGAGCGCCATGATCCCGCCGATCGTCTGGTTGGCGACGACGCCGATCAGGTTGTCGTAGGTGAGGAACTTGCCGGGCAGCGTGATCGAGAAGATCACGATCATCAGCGCCAGCAGCCCCACGCCGCCGTAGCGCTCCAGCAGCGAGTGACGGCGCGGCTCGTCGCCGTCCGGCGTGCCGATCAGGCGCCGCAGCAGCTGCGAGCTCGACGCCTCCGGCGCGGGCGTCTGGACCTCAGGCGGCATCGCGATAGCACTCCTCCGACACGCGCTCGCGCGTGATCTGCGCGCCGCGCAGCTCGCCGCCGACGCGGCCCTCGCGCACGACCAGCACGCGGTCGCAGACGATCTCCAGGTCCTCCAGGTCCGACGAGCAGATCAGCACGCCGACGCCGTCCGCGGCGGCCGCGCGCAGCAGCTCGAGGATCTCCGCCTTGCCGCCGACGTCGACGCCCTGCGTCGGCTCGTCGAGCACCAGCAGCCGCGGCTTGGTGCGCAGCCACTTCGCGACCGCGACCTTCTGCTGGTTGCCGCCGGAGAGCTCCATCAGCGGCTTCTCGGGCTCCGCCGGGCGGACGCCGAAGCGGCGGATCAGGTCGCGCGCGACGGCGCGCTCCTCGCGCAGCCGCAGCCGCCCGCCGCGCCACAGCGGCGCAAGCTGGGGCAGCGTGAGGTTCTCGCGCACGCTCATCGTCGCGATGTTCTTCAGCGCGCGCTCGGACGACAGCACCGCGACCCGGCGCCGCACGAGCTGCTCGGGGACGAGTGCCTCGCCGTCGGCGAGCACGCTGCCCGCCCGCAGCGGCACGCGCCCGACCAGCGTACGCGCGATGTCGTGCACGCCGGACCCCGCGAGCCCGGCCATGCCGACGACCTCGCCCGGCGCGACGCCGAACGTCGCGCCCTGCAGGCGGCCGGCATGCACGTCCTCGAAGCGCAGCCCGCCTTCGCGCGGGCCCCCGGCGCGCTGCGGGCGCTCGCCGCGCGCGACGGCGCCGCCGACGATCAGCTCCACCAGCCTGTCCTTCGAGAACTCCGACTGCGGCCCCGAGCCGACCACGCGGCCGTTGCGCAGCACGGTCACGCGGTCGGCGATCTCGGGCAGCTCCTCGAGCCGGTGCGAGATGTAGACGACGCCGAGCCCGGCCTGGACCGTGCGCCGGATCAGCCCGAACAGCCGCTCGACCTCCGCGTGCGGGAGCGTGGCCGTCGGCTCGTCGAAGAACAGGATCCGCGCGCCGTCCTCCTCGTCGAGCGCTCGCGCGACCGCGACCTGCGTGCGCTGGATCGGGCTGAGCTCGGACACCGGCACGTCGGGATGCGCGGTGAGGCCGACGCGCGCGAGGGCCTCCCGCGCGCGCCGGCGCTCGCTGCGCCAGCGGATCCGACCGCCCCTGCCGGTCTCATAGGTCCCGCCGAGGCGCAGGTTCTCCAGCACGGTCAGGTCGTCGACCAGGCCGAGCTCCTGGTGGATGAAGCGCAGCCCGGCGCGCCGGCTGGCCGCCGGATCGCCGAACCGCAGCGGCTCCCCGGCGACGCTGACGCCGCCGCCGGGATCGGGCTGATGGAAGCCGGAGAGCAGCTTGATCAGCGTCGACTTGCCGCTGCCGTTGTGCCCGACCAGCGCGTGGACCTCGGCGGGGCGGACGTCGAGGTCCACCCCGTCGAGGGCGCGCTGGCCCACGAACGTCTTCGAGAGCTTCCGGACCTCGAGCACCCTCAGCCCATGTTCCAGAGCTTCTTGAACTGGTCCTCGAAGCCGGTGGCGCCGACGTAGGTCTTGCCGCCGAGCTGGTCGACGTTGTCCTTGGTGATCAGCAGCTGCGACGTGGAGACCGTCGGCGGCAGGTCATTGCCCGCGATCGCGCGCCCGGCGGCGTCCGCCGCGGCCCAGCCCGGCTCGGTGCTTCCCGTCGTGATGTCCGCCACCTGAATGTCGCCCTTCTTGACCAACTCGAGGTTCGGCGCGTCGGCGTCGAAGCCGGCGACCTTGATCGAGTCCGCCTTGCCGGCCTGGCGGATCGCGTCGGTGGCCGCGAGCGCCACCGCGTCGAAGGTGCCGACGATATAGGTCACGTCGGGCTTGGTCTGGATCGCCGACTGGAGCTGCTGCGGCAGGCCGCTCTGGATGGCGTCGATCGCGAACTCCAGCGTGTCGGTCTTGCACGTCTCGCACGCCTTCATCGCGGCCAGGAAGGACTCCTGGCGCTGGATGTTGCAGGCGAACGTCTTCGTGCCCACGAACAGCGCGTTGGCCTTGCCCTGGCTGTCGGCGATGATCCAATTCGCGAGCGCAGTGCCCTCCTTCGTGCACGCGTCGCCGGCGACCTCGGTCTTGACGCCCTCCGCGCCCTCCGGGTTGCCGGTGAACGTCCCGATGATCGGGATGCCCGCCTTCGCGGCTGCGGCGTAGCCGTCGCCGGCGGCATCGACGCCGATGCCGTTGACCACGATCGCGTCGGGCTTGGCGTTGACGGCGTTCGTGAAGCAGGCGCCGATCTTGTCGGCGGTCGTGCCGCCGTCGCACTTCTCGAACTTGTAGCCGAGCGCCTCGGTCCCACCCTGGATCGCGTTGGCGATCTTGGAGCAGCCCTCGAGCGCGAGGTTGCAGGCGACGTGGTAGATCGTCTTGCCCTTCGGCGGGTCGAACGGGCCGAGCTCGTTCGACGGCACGGTGTCGGGCATCTTGGTCGCCTCGGTCGCAGCCGACTCGGCGGAGGTCAGCCACGCCGGCTTGGCCTCCTGGGTCTTGCTGCTCTGCGCGGCGTCGCCGTCATTCGACGCGCCGTCATCGTTGCTCGAGCCGCACCCGGCCGCGCCGGCGAGCGCCAGCGCCGCGAGCAGGGCGAGCACCTTCGCACCGCTTCTCACTGCTCCTCCTCCACTCTTGGTTCGGTGGACTGACGAGAGTCTCTCCGCGGCTCGTGAAGGCTCGCAAGCGCCTTCTGCCCAGAGAAATGAGCGGCGGACCGGCCGGTCCGCGCGTACGATCGGCGCCGCCGCGCCGGCTACGGGCGCCGCAGCAGCAGCTGCCGCACGAAGTGATCCGGGCCCTTGTCGAGGATCAGGTCGGCGCGCGGGCGCGTCGGCGCGATGTTGTTGAGCAGGTTCGGCCGGTTCGTGCGGTTCCAGATCGCGTCCGCGGTCGCGAGCGCCTGCTCGTCGGTCAGGCTCGCGTAGCGGTGGAAGTAGGACTCCGGGCGCTGGAAGGCGCCGTTGCGCAGCGCGAGGAAGCGCTCCTTGTACCAGCGCCGGATGTCGGCCTCCTCGGCGTCCAGGTAGAGCGCGAAGTCGACGAAGTCCGACACGTAGACGCGCCCGCTGCCGCGCTGGAGCACGTTGACCCCCTCGAGCACGACGACGTCGGGGCGCGTGACGAGCTGCGTCTCGCCGTCCATCACGTCGTAGCGCAGGTGCGAGTACAGCGGCGCGCGCAGCTCTTCGGCGCCGCTCTTGAGCGCGGCCACGAAGCCCAGCAGCGCGCGCCGGTCATAGCTCTCCGGGAAGCCCTTGCGCTCGAGGATGCCGCGCTCCACCAGCGTCGCATTGGGCAGCAGGAAGCCGTCGGTGGTCACCAGCTCGATCCGCCACTGCGGCCGCAGGCCGCGCAGCAGCGCGCAGATCAGCCGCGCCGCGGTGCTCTTGCCCACCGCGACGCTCCCGCCCAGCGCGATCAGGAACGGGACGCGGTCGGGCGGCTCGTGCAGGAAGTCGCTCAGCGCCGCCGAGAAGCCGCGGCGCGCCTCGACGCGCAGCACGAGCAGCTCGGCCAGCGGCACGTAGACCTCCGACATCTCGGCCGGCGCCACGGGCTCGTTGAGGCCGCTCAGCCCCGCGAGCTCGTCGTAGCCCAGCGGCGGGGCAGAGCTGCCGGCCCGCCGCCAGCGCTCGCGCTCGATCGCCGCGAAGGGGCTGGTGTGGTTCAACAGCAGCGCGCCTGCGTGCGCGACTCGCGGGCGTCCTGACGGCGGCGCTCGAAGTCGCGCCGCGACATCACCGGCTCCCCCGGGTGCTCGCGTCGCGCGTGCTCGACGTAGCGGTCGTACGCGCTCTCGCCGGAGACCTCCCGCAGATACCAGCGGACCCCGGCGAGCGCGTGCTTCACGGTCATGGCGCCGCTCCCACCACGGGCTGCTCCTCGCGCTCGAAGCGGCCGGTGCGCTCGGGGAACAGGCCGGACGGCGCCTGCAGGTGCGACTCGACGAACGGGACCTCGGTCGTCGGCAGGGAGCCGCCGGCCCGGATCGTCTTCACCCAGATGCGCATGGCGTCAAGGATGACGATCACGATCAGGATCGCGAACAACGCCGCCAGCACGCCGTCCACGGTCGAGTTCGTCACCACCGCGTGCATGTCGTCCATCGACTTGGCCGGCGGGAGCACCTTCCCGGCGTCGATCCCGTCGATGAACTTGGTGCGCTGCGCGAAGAAGCCGAGCTTCGGATCGCCGCTGAACACCTTCTGCCAGCTCGCGGTCAGGGTCACCACCGCGTCCCAGGCGAGCGGGATCGCGGTCACCCACGCGTACTTGAGCTTGCCGTGCTTGATCAGCAGCGTCGTGCAGACGGTCAGCGCCACGGCGGCGAGCAGCTGGTTGGCGATGCCGAACAGCGGGAACAGCTGGTTGATGCCGCCGAGCGGGTTGGTCACGCCGGCGTAGAGGAAGTAGCCCCAGGCGGCGACGATCACCGCGCTCGCGCTCCACACGCCGGGCATCCAGGAGACGCGCTTGAACGGCTTCCAGACGTTGCCGATCGTGTCCTGCAGCATGAAGCGCCCGACCCGGGTGCCCGCGTCCACCGTGGTGAGGATGAACAGGGCCTCGAACATGATCGCGAAGTGGTACCAGAAGGCCTTGAGGCCGTTTCCGGTGGCGCCGGAGAAGATCTCCGACATGCCGACGGCCAGCGTCGGGCCGCCGCCGGTGCGAGCGACCAGCGTTTGCTCGTCGACCGCGTTGGCCGCGCTCTGAAGCGCGCCGGGAGTGAGCGTGAAGCCGAGCCCGTTGACCGCCTGGGACGCCGTCTGCACGGTGTCGCCGACCACGGCGGCGGGCGCGTTCATCGCGTAGTAAAGGCCCGGGTCGATGATCGACGCGGCGATGATCGCCATCACGGCCACGAACGACTCCATCAGCATCGCGCCATAGCCGATGAAGCGGATCTGCGACTCCTTCTCGAGCATCTTCGGCGTCGTGCCGGAGGCGATCAGGGAGTGGAAACCGGAGAGCGCGCCGCAGGCGATCGTGATGAACACGAACGGGAACAGGCTGCCGGCGAAGACCGGTCCGGCGCCGTTGTGCGCGAACTCCGTGACCGCCTCGTTCTGCATCACCGGCAGCGTCACCAGGATGCCGACCGCGAGCAGGCAGATCGTCCCGATCTTCATGAACGTGCTCAGGTAGTCGCGCGGCGTGAGCAGCATCCACACGGGCAGCACGGAGGCGATGAAGCCATAGGCGATCAGGCAGAACGTGAGCGCCTTCGGCGACAGCGTGAACGCGTCGGCGAGGCTCGAGTCGGCGACGAACTTGCCGAGCACGATCGCGCCCAGCAGCAGGACGACGCCGATCGCCGTCGCCCCGAGCACCCGCCCCGGCCGCAGGACGCGCAAGTAGAACCCCATGAACAGCGCGATCGGGATCGTGCACGCGATCGAGAACGTGCCCCACGGCGAGTTCGCGAGCGCGTTGACCACGACCAGCGCCAGCACGGCGAGCAGGATCACCATGATCGCCAGCACGGCGACCAGCGCGGCGGCGCCGCCGACGGGGCCGATCTCGTCGCGCGCCATCTGGCCGAGCGACTTGCCGTCGCGGCGCATCGAGAAGAACAGCGTGACCATGTCCTGGACCGCGCCCGCGAAGATGACGCCCACGATGATCCAGATCGTGCCCGGCAGGTAGCCCATCTGCGCGGCGAGCACGGGACCGACGAGCGGGCCGGCGCCGGCGATGGCGGCGAAGTGGTGGCCGAACAGGACGCGCCGGTCGGTCGGCTGGAAGTCGACGTCGTTGTCGAGCCGCTCCGCCGGCGTGGCGCGGCGATCGTCGGTGACGAGGACCTTGCGCGCGATCCAGCGCGCGTAGAAGCGGTAGCCGATGGCGTAGGAGCCGAGCGCGGCGGCGATCAGCCACGCGGCGGAGATCTGCTCGCCGCGGACGAGCGCGATCACCCCCCAGGCGACGGCGCTCACCACCGCCACCGCGGTCCAGATCACGATCGAGCGCGTGCGCGACTTTGAGGTGTTCACGGTCTGCTCCTCCCTCTGCGACCTGAGCAGGGATTTCCTCCCCGTCCTCCAGGTACGTGAAACCTCAGGGAGTCGTCCTGATTGCGCGGCTTGCAGGCGGCGGTCAGGCTCTCGCGGTGCTCCTCCGGCTCCAGTCTCTCCAGCGCGCCTACGTCGAGATCAACCCGAAGGATGACGTGCCGTCCGGCGAGGGGGAGACGGTGGTCGCGGGCGCGGACGGCTCGGTCGCGTTCGTCGAGAAGGTCGAGGGCGGCGGCTTCGCGATCGGCTACGCGCCGTTCGCGGGGCGGCGCTTCGGCGCGCCGCGCGTGGTCGTCTCCGACGCCGACGTCGTGCCGGCGTCGCTGTCGCTGACCGGCGACACGATCGGGTGGCGGACCGCGGCCGGCGCTCAGATGAGCGCGCGCGTGAGCGCCGTGGCGGCCGCCGCCGCCAGCACGGTGACGATCATCGGCGCGCGGGCGAGGATCGCCAGCGCCGCGGCGCCGAGGCCGACGAGGCGGGCATCGACGACCAGCCCGTCGCCGTCGTTCGAGAGCGTCTCGTAGGCGACGAGCGCCGCCAGGATCGCGGGCGCGACGAGGCGGGTGACGCGCAGCGCGCGACCGCTCGGCGCATTGCCGCCGGTGGTCAGCGGGCCGGCGGCCTTCGACAGCGCTGTCCCGATGAACAGCACGCCGACGGTGAGCCAGGCCGCGGTCATCCGCGCAGTCCGATCAGCGCGGCGGCGCTCGCGACGAGCACCGGGATCCCGGGCGGCGCGAACGGCATCAGCGCCAGCGCGATCGCGGCGCCGAGCAGCGCCGCGGTCAGCGGCTCGCGCCCGCGCGCCTCGCCGAGCAGCAGCACGAGGAAGAACGCGGGGAAGATCGCGTCCAGACCGAGGCTCGACGGGTCCGCGAGCGCGCCGCCGCCGAGCACGCCGACGAGCGTGCCGGCCGACCACGCGAAGAACTGCGGCAGCGTCGCGCCGAACAGGATCCCGCGGTCGTAGGTCCCGTCGCCGCGGCTGGAGAGCGCGAACGACGCGTCCACGAGCGCCTGCGACTGCGCGGCCCGGAACAGCGGGCGGCGCGAGAGGAACGGGCCCACGGCGAAGCCCATCGGCAGCCAGCGCGCGTTCATCAGCATGCCCGCGGCGATGGCGGCGAGCGCGCCGCCGCCGGCCGCGAGCACGGTCACGGACGCGAACTGCGCGGCGCCGGAGAACACGACGAGCGACATCACGACCGGGGCGACCGAGCCCATGACGGGCTGCGCGAGCACGCCGAAGGCGATGCCGACCGCGAACGTGGGAAGAATCAGCGGCAGCCCGGCACGGACGCCGTCTCTGAGATCGCTTGCTTGCATCACCTTACCGGTTATCGTACCCTATCGGTAAGAGGATATGCAAGCCCCTGAGACGATCAAGCTGCTGGGCGGGACGTTGGCGCTGGATTTCGCGAACTCGGCCGACTGGACCGAGGACGGCGAGCCGATCGAGGACGCCCTCGTCGAGCCGGACTCGCTGGAGCGCTGGGGCCGCCGGGTCGGCATCGCGGCGTCGGCGGACCAGGACGAGCTCGCCGCCGCGCGTGAGCTCCGCCCCGCCCTGCGCGCGGTCCTGATCGCCGCCGCCCACGGCGAGGAGCCGGACGCCGCGGCGCGGGACCTCCTCATGCGCACGTACGCCGACGCGGCCGCCGCCGCCCGGCTCTCACCGCGCGACGGCGCCTATGTCCTCGACTGGCCCGGCGACGACCCCCGCCGGGTCCGGTTCGCCGTCGCCGCCGACGCGATCGCGCTGCTCGCCGGCGCCGACCGGCTGCAGCGCATCCACGTCTGCCCGGGCCGCAACTGCGGCTGGCTGTTCCTCAACACGAGCGGCCGGCGGCGGTGGTGCTCGATGGCCACGTGCGGCAGCCGGGCCAAGATGCGCGCGTTGTACGCGCGCCGTCAGCTAGAGCAGGGCTGAGCCGGCGGCGGCGCCCGCCGGGGCGATCTCGTCGATCCGCGCGAGCGTCTCCTCGCCCAGCGACACGTCCGCCGCGGCGAGGTTCTCGTCCAGGTGTGCGGGTGTGCGCGTGCCCGGGATCGGCACGGCGTCGTGGGCGAGCAGCCACGCGAGCGCGAGCTGTGCGGGCGTGAGCCCGAGCTCCGCCGCCAGGCCGCGCAGCGGGGCGTAGCGGTCGGCGTTGGCCGCGAGGTTCTCGGGCCGGAAGCGCGGGTGGTTGGTGCGGAAGTCCGCGCCCGGCGCGCCGACCGACACCGGCGCGGCGAAGAAGCCGGCGCCGAGCGGCGACCACGCGACGAAGCCGATGCCCAGCTCGCGCAGCACCGGCAGCAGCTCGCGCTCCGGGTCGCGCGTCCACAGCGAGTACTCGCCCTGCACGGCGGCGATCGGGTGGGCCTGATGCGCGGCCATCACCTGCTCGGCGGTCACGTTGGACACGCCGAGGTGGCGCACCTTGCCCTCGGCCACCAGCTCGCCCATCGCGCCGACGCTCTCCTCGATCGGCACGCCCGGGTCGGGGAAGTGCAGGTACCAGAGGTCGATCGCGTCGACGCCGAGCCGGCGCAGGCTCGCCTCCAGCGCCTCCCGCGCGCGCTCCGGCCGGGCGTCGAGCAGGATCGTCTGGTCGTGCGCGTGCCGGAAGGCCCGGCCGCCCTCGCGCACGATCCCCCACTTGGTCGCGAGCTGAACCTCGTCGCGGCGGCCGGCGATCGCCCGGCCGACGAGCTGCTCGTTCGCGCCGTCCCCGTACGCGTCGGCGGTGTCGAGCAGCGTCGCGCCGGCGTCGATCGCGTGGCCCAAGGTGGCGAGCGAGTGGGCGTCGTCGGCGTGGCCGTACATGCCGTCGATCAGGACCATCGCGCCGTATCCGATGGCGGACGTCTCGAGCCCGCCGAGGTTCCGTGTCTGCATGCCGGCGATGCTCCCGACACGCCGCGCGACCGGCCACAGGAACCGCCGCGTGCCTAGGATCGGATTCGCCGATGGCCGAGATCCGCCAGTTGCGCTACTTCGTCGCCGTCGCCGAGCGCGGGAGCGTGTCGCAGGCCGCCGTCGACCTGCACCTCTCGCAGTCGGCGCTGTCGGAGACGCTGCGCAAGCTCGAGGTCGAGCTCGGCGTCGACCTGCTGGAGCGCTCGAGCCGCGGCGTCGCCCCCACGCCGGCCGGCGACGCGCTGCTGGCCGGCGCCCGCGAGGCGATCGAGCGCTTCGACGCCGCGCTGGAGGCCGCCCGCGGACAGACCGGCCGCCTGCGCGTCGGCTTCGAGGCGGCCGGCGCCGGAACGCTCTCCACCCGGGCCCGCGCGCGCTTCCTGGCCCGCTTCCCGCACGTGCGCGTCGAGCCGCGCCGCTTCGAGTGGGGCGGCGAGGTCGCCGCCGTGCGCGAGGGCGAGTGCGACGTGGCGTTCGTGTGGCTGCCCGCCGACCTCACCGGGCTGCGCTCGGAGATCGTCGCCTCCGAGCCGCGCTTCGCCGGCCTTGCCACGCACCACCGGCTCGCGCAACGCGACATCTTGAACGTCGACGAGCTGAACGGCGAGCCGATCATGTGGACGCGCCGCGCGCCGCGTTACTGGGTCGATTGGTGGGCGGTCAACCCGCGCCCCAACGGCGCCGAGCCCCGCTGGGGGCCGGAGAACGACAACGTCGAGGAGATGCTCGAGCAGGTCGCCGACGGCTCCGCCTATGCGATCGTCCCGCGCTCGATGACCGAGTTCTACGCCCGCCCGGACCTCGTCTGGGTTCCAATCGCCGACATCGACCCGCTGCGCATCGCGCTGGCCTGGCGCGAGCGCGACACGTCGACCGCGGTGCACTGCTTCGCCGAGATCGTGCGGGAGCTGGCGGCGTGAGGATCGACGTCCCGCAGTCCACGCTCGACGACCTCGCAAGACGGCTCGAGGCGGCCCGCTGGCCGGACGCCTACGCGCTCGACGGCGGCGAGCGCCGGGCCCGCCTCGACCGCATCAAGGCGCTGCTCGACCGCTGGCGCGGCGACTACGACTGGCGCACCACGAGGCGCGGATCAACGAGTACGAGCAGGACATGGTCAACGGCCTGCACGTGCTGAAGCGCCGGGAGCGGCCCGCGGCTGATGCTGATGAACGGCTGGCCGTCGACGTTCGCCGAGTACCTGCCCGCGCTTCCCGCTGTTGAGCGCGACTTCGAGGTCTGGATCGTCAGCCGTGCCGGCTACGGCTTCAGCGACCACGGCCTCGAGCATCCCGGCGACGACGAGCGCGCCGCGCTGCAGGTCGGACGCGCGCTCGGCGCCGGCCGCTACGCCGCGCACGGCGACGACTTCGGCGGCAGCGTCATCTCCCGCCTCGCCATCCAGCGTCCGGACCAGGTCGCCGCGCTGCACGTGTGCGAGTGGATCGAGGACCTGGACGCGACCGGCCTCACGCCCGCCGAGCGCGACTACGTCGACGGCGTCAACCGCTGGCGCGAGGAGGAGCGCGGCTACGGGCACGTGCAGGCCAACCGCCCGCAGACGCTCGGGCTCGCGCTCGACGACAGCCCGCTGGGCCTGCTCGCCTGGATCGCCGACAAGTGGCTGAGCTGGAGCGACCCGGACTGCGAGCTCGACGACGACCTGATCCTCACCACGACGACGATCTACTGGGTCACGCGCACGATCGCGCCCTCGATGCGCGCCTACGCGGCCGAGGCGCCGCCGCTCCGGGGCAAGGTCCCCGTGCCCACGGCAGTTACGGCCGGCAAGGAGGACCGCCCGCCGCCGCCGCGCGAGTGGATCGAGCGGACCTACGCCGACGTGCGCGACGTCCGCGCGCTCGAACGCGGCGGCCACTTCTGGGCCGCCGAGACGCCCGAGCAGTTCGCGCAGCGGATCAAGGGCTTCCTAGCCGATTATGCGCAGCTCTAGCGGCGCCGACGAGAGCAGCACCGGCCCGCCGGCGCCGACCAGCACGTCGTCCTCGAGCCGGATCCCGCCTTGCTCGGAGTGGTAGATGCCCGGCTCGATCGTGAAGATCATGCCCTCGCGCAGCGTCGCCGGCGAGTTGGGGACCAGGAACGGCGGCTCGTGGATCTCGAGCCCGATCGCGTGCCCGGCGCCGTGCAGGACCTCGCCGAGCTCAGGATGCGCGCCGACGATGTCGCGCTGCGCCTTGTCGACCTCGCGCGCGGTCACGCCCGGTCGCGACGCGGCGACGGCCGCGTCGTAGGCCTCCTTGACGACCGCCCAGGCCGAGCGCGCCCAGTCGCTCGGCTCGCCCGCGCTGGCGACGCGCGTCAGGTCGCCCCAGTAGCCGTCGAACTGGGCCGAGATGTCGGCGCACACGACATCGCCGGCGGCCAGCGCGCGGCCGTCCGGCGTGCCGTGCGAGTCCGCGGCGTGGCGGCCGAAGAGGATGTGCGAGCCGGCCTCGCGCGCGCCGCGCCGCTTGAGCAGGTAGTCCGCGTGCGCGTTGACGTCCGCCTCGATCGCGCCGACGGCGAGCGTCGCCCACAGCTCGTCGTAGACCGCCTGGATGTGATCGCACGCGCGCCGGACGCCCTCGACCTCCTCGGCGTCCTTGACCTCGCGCAGCCGCATCACGACGTCGGTCGCCGGCACCAGCTCAAAGCCCGCGCCGGCCAGCGCGCGCGAGCGCGCATAGTTGAGGTGGTCCTCCTCTACGCCGATCCGCTTCGCGCCGTCGAGGCGCTCGAACAGCTCCGGCAGCCCGTTCGAGACTCCGGCCGAGTAGAGCACGCGGTCGAGCCCGCCGGAAGCCGCATTGACGCTCTCGCGGTCGAGCGACGGCGCGATCAGCGCGGCGGCGCCCGGACGCACCACGACGCCGAAGAAGCGTTCGAGCTGGATCCCCCAGAACCCGCTCAGATAGGCGATCGAGGCGTCTTTGGTGGCCAGGACCGCGTCCAGGCCGGCATCGTCGAGCAGGTCGTCAAGGGCGCTCACGCGCGCGTCGGGGCCGCTGGGCATGACGCGTGACCTTAACGCAGCACCTGGGTCGGATACCCCTGGTCGTTGAGCGTCTTCAACACCCGATCCGCGTGATCGCGGCCGCGCGTCTCCACCACCAGCTCGATCGCCGTCTCGCGCACGTGGAGGTCCAACCCCTCCCGCACGTGGGAGACGTCGACGAGGTTCGCGCCGGTCCCGGCGACCGTGGCGAGCAGGCGGGCGAGCCCGCCGGGGCGGTCGGCGACGCGCGTGAGCATCACCAGGCGCCGGCCGGACTGGGTCTCGTGCCGGCGTGCGATCGCGGCGAGCAGGCCCGCGTCGATGTTGCCGCCGGACAGCACCGCGACCGTGACGCCGTTCGCGGCCGGCTTGACGCCGCCGCCCAGCAGCGCGGCGACGCCGACCGCCCCGGCGCCCTCGACCACGAGCTTGCAGCGCTCCATCAGCAGCGCCATCGCCGCCGCGGTCTCGTCCTCGCCGACCACGACCATGGCGTCGAGCAGCCGCGAGAGGATCTCCAGCGGCACGCCGCCCGGGCGCTTGATCGCGATGCCGTCGGCGATCGTCAGCGCCGACGCGGCCTCGATCGGCTCGCCGCGCCGCATCGACTCCGGGTACGGCGCGCAGGCCGCCGCCTGCACGCCGACGATCTCGACGTCCGGCCGCGCCTCCTTGACCACCAGCGCGATCCCGGCGCACAGCCCCCCGCCGCCGACCGGCACGACGATCTTGGCCAGGTCCGGCACGTCCTCAAGCAGCTCGAGCCCGAGCGAGCCCTGTCCGGCGACGATCGCCGGATCGTCGAACGGGTGCACGAACGCGAGCCCGCCCTCGGCCGCGCGCTGCTTGGCGATCACCACGCACTCCTCGACGCTGCCGCCGCCGATGTGCACGATCGCGCCCTGCGCGCGCGCCGCCTCGACCTTGGCCATCGGCGCGTCCTCGGGCACGAACACCTCCGACGGGACGCCGCGCGCCGCGGCCGCTGCCGCGACCGCCTGCGCGTGGTTGCCGGCCGACGCCGCGACGACGCCGTTCGCGCAGCCCTCCTCGCCCAGCACGGCAAGCTTGTTGGCGACGCCGCGGACCTTGAAGGAGCCGGTGCGCTGGAGGTTCTCGGCCTTCAGCACGACCGTCCCACCGGCGCGCTCGGAGAACGTGCGCGTGGACAGGATCGGCGTGCGGCGCGCGACGGCCTCGACCGCCGCGCGGGCCGCGCGCACGTCGTCAGCTGAGAGCGACGATTGCATCCATCTCGATCTCGGCGCCGAGGGGCAATGACGCCACGCCGATCGTGGTGCGCGCCGGAGGATCGGACTCGAAGTAGGTGGCGTAGGCTTCGTTGACGTCCTTGAACGTCGAGATGTCGGTCACGTAGATGCCGATGCGGACGGCGTCCTGCAGCTTCCCGCCGGCCGCCGCGGCGACGATCGAGAGGTTGTCCAGGACGCGGCGCGCCTGGTCGCCGATCGGCCCCTCGACCAGCGCGCCGGTATCCGGATCGAGCGGGGTCTGACCCGACAAGTAGACGACGCCGTTGGACTTGACGGCGTGCGAATAGGGCCCGGCGGCCTTCGGAGCGCCGACCGCCGTCACGGTTTCGCGATGATGGGACATGGAAGGAACGTATCCGAATGCGCAATCGCCTCGCCTCAGAGACCTCGCCCTACCTGCTGCAGCACGCGGCCAACCCCGTCGACTGGTACCCGTGGGGCGACGAGGCGTTCGCGCGCGCCCGCGCCGAGGACAAGCCCGTGCTGGTGTCGATCGGCTACGCCGCGTGCCACTGGTGCCACGTGATGGAGCGCGAGTCCTTCGAGGATCCCGACGTCGCCGCCGCGATGAACGAGCGGCTGGTCTGCATCAAGGTCGACCGCGAGGAGCACCCGGACGTCGACGCGATCTACATGGACGCCGTGCAGGCGATGACCGGCTCGGGCGGCTGGCCGCTGAACGCGTTCGTGACGCCAGACGGCGTGCCGTTCTACGCCGGCACCTACTTCCCGCCCGAGCCGCGGCACGGGCTGCACGCGTGGCGCCAGGTGGTGGAGGCGATCGCCGAGGCGTGGCGCGACCAGCGCGAGGAGATCGCGAAGGCCGGCGAGAGCCTGCTGCCGCGGCTGCAGGGAGCCGCGGCGCTGGAGGCGCCGGGCGGCGAGGTCCAGCCGGAGTCGCTCGATCACGCGGTGACGCAGCTGCGGCGCGGCTTCGATCCCGAGAACGGCGGCTGGGGCGGCGCGCCGAAGTTCCCGGCCTCCTCGGCGATCGAGTTCCTGCTGGCCCGCGGAGCGCCGGAGATGCCGCTGCAGACGCTGCGCCGGATGGCCGGCGGCGGCATCTACGACCAGATCGGCGGCGGCTTCGCGCGCTACTCGGTCGACGCACGCTGGATCGTCCCGCACTTCGAGAAGATGCTCTACGACAACGCGCTGCTGGCGCGCGCCTACCTGCACGGGTTCCAGCTCTCCGGCGAAGCGCTGTTCCGCCGCGTGTGCGAGGAGACGCTCGACTGGGCGATGCGCGAGCTGCGCCAGGACGAGGGCGGCTTCGCGTCGTCGCTGGACGCGGACTCCGACGGCGTCGAGGGCAAGTTCTACGTCTGGACGGTGCCCGAGCTGCGCGAGACGCTCGGGGAGCTCGCCGACGTCGCGATCGCGCACTTCGGCGTGACCGCGGCCGGCAACTTCGAGGGCACGTCGATCCTCGTGCGGGCGACCTCGGACCCGCCCGAGCTGCCGGAGATCAAGGCGCGGCTGCTGGCCGCGCGCGAGCAGCGTGTGCGGCCCGCGCTGGACGACAAGCGGCTGACGAGCTGGAACGCGCTGATGATCTCCGCGCTGGCCGACGCGGGCGCGGCGCTGGAGCGGGCCGACTACGTCTCGGCCGCGGTCACCGCGGCGCGCTTCATCGAGGCCGAGCTGCGCGACGGCGACGGCCGCCTGCTGCGCACCTACAACCGCGGCCGGGCGAAGCTCCCGGCCTACCTCGAGGACCACGCCTACCTGCTCGAGGCGTACCTGACGCTGTATGAGGCGACGTTCGACGCCGCGTGGTTCACGCGGGCGCGCGAGCTCGCCGAGACGATCCTGACCCACTTCTGGGACGCCGAGCGCGGCGGCTTCTACTCCGTCGCCGACGACACCACTGGCCTGATCGCGCGGCGCAAGGACCTCGAGGACGCGCCGATCCCCTCGGGCGCATCCTCGGCCGCGTTCGGCCTGCTGCGGCTTGCACGGCTGACCGGCGACGCGCGCTACGAGGACGCCGCGTGGTCGCTGATCGGGCTGCTGCACACGCTCGCGCCCGAGCACCCGCTCGCGTTCGGGCACGTGCTGCGGGCGATCGACTTCGCGCTCGCACCGGTGCGCGAGGTGGCGCTGGCGGGCGACGACGTCGGGCCGCTGGCCCGCGTCGTCCGCGAGCGGTTCCTCCCCCACGTCGTGCTCGCCGGAGGCGACGGCGACGTGCCGCTGCTCGAGGGCCGCACGCCCGTCGAAGGCCGCGCGGCCGCCTATGTGTGCGAGCGCTTCACGTGCAAGCTGCCCGTCACCACGCCGGACGAGCTGGTCGCGCAGCTGGCATAGCCCGTACACCAGGCGATGAGCCTGTTCACCCTGCCCGCGGGCCGCACCGCCAAGTGGATCGTCTTCGCCGTCACGTTCGTCGTCTTCTCGGCGTTCGCGAGCCAGGGCGGCAAGTTCGAGGACGCGCAGAAGAACGAGACGTCCTCGTTCCTGCCGGGCAGCGCCGAGTCGGTCAAGGCGCTGAAGGAGATCGAGCGCTTCTCCGGCGGCGAGGTCGCACCCGCGGTGATCGTCTACGAGCGCGCGAGCGGGCTCACCGGCGCGGACAAGCGGCGGATCGCGGAGACCGCCGGCAAGCTCGACGCGGGCCGCAAGCCGCTGGTGGGCAAGGCGCAGCCGCCGGTCTTCTCGGCCAACGGCCGGGCGGCGATCGTGGTGCAGCCGGTCGAGCCGGGCGACGGACAGAGCGACACGTTCCAGGAAGCGGTCCAGTCGATCCGCGACCGCGCCGGCGGCTCATCGGACGGCCTGTCGGTGAAGGTGACCGGCGCCGCCGGGTACAGCCTCGACGCGATCAAGGTGTTCGCGAACATCAACGGCTCGCTGCTGCTGGTCGCGGCGCTGATCGTCCTGATCCTCCTGATCGTCATCTACCGCTCGCCGATCTTCTGGGTCATCCCGTTCTTCACCGTGTTGCTGGCGGAGGGCGCGTCGCGCGGGCTCGGCTACCTGCTCGCAGAGGCGGGAGTGACGATCAACGGCCAGTCCGGCGGCATCTTGCCGGTGCTCGTGTTCGGCGCGGGCACCGACTACGCGCTGCTGCTCGTCTCGCGCTATCGCGAGGAGCTGCGCCGCCATCAGGACAAGCACGAGGCGATGGCGATCGCGCTGCGCAGCGCGGGCCCGGCGATCCTCGCGTCCGGGCTTACCGTGATCGCCGCGCTGCTCACGCTCAGCCTCGCCGAGGTCAACGGCACGGCCGGGCTCGGGCCGATCGGCGCGATGGGCGTCGCCGTGGCGATGATCTCGATGCTCACGATGCTGCCGGCGGCGCTGACGATCTGCGGGCGCAACTGGTTCTGGCCGCGCATCCCGCACCTCGGCGAGGCGGGGGTGGACGAGACGCGCGGCTTCTGGCGGCGGATCGGCGACCGCGTGGCGGCGCGCCCGCGCGCGGTCTGGATCACCGGCTCGCTCGTGCTCGCCATCCTGGCCGCGAACCTGGTCAACCTCGACACCGGGCTCACGAGCGGGAACTCGTTCCGCGGCGAGGTCGACTCGGTGCAGGGGCAGGCGATCCTGGCACGCAACTTCCCGGCGGGCGCTTCGGCGCCGACCGACGTCGTCGTGCCCGACCGGACTCGCGCGCAGGCGGTGGCGGACGCGCTGGTCGCGCGCAAGGACCTCGTCAGCCAAGTCGGCGAGCCGGTCGAAGGAGCGCCGGGCGCGCGCCTGAGCGTCACGCTCGTGGGCGGGCCCTACGACACCCGGACGCTCGCGCAGATCCCCGAGCTGCGCCGGGTGGCGCGGCGGGCGGGCGGCGAGGGCACGCTTGTCGGCGGCCCGACGGCGCAGGAGTACGACCTGCGCCAGTCGGCGACGCGCGACAACCGCGTGATCATCCCGCTCACGCTCGTGGTCGTCTTCATCATCCTGGCCGTGCTGCTCCGCGCGCTGCTCGCGCCGCTCCTGCTGGTGCTGTCGGTGATACTCAGCTTCGCCGCCGCGCTCGGCTTCGGCGTGTTCGTGTCCGGCGCGATCTTCGGCTTCCCGGGCGTCGATCCGGCGCTGCCGCTGCTGTGCTTCGTGTTCCTCGTGGCGCTCGGGATCGACTACAACATCTTCCTCATGGCGCGCGTGCGCGAGGAGGCGGCCGAGCACGGCACGCGCGAGGGCACGCTGCGCGGCCTGGCGGTCACCGGCGCCGTGATCACCGGCGCCGGCATCGTGCTCGCCGGCACGTTCGGCGCGCTCGCCGTGCTCCCGCTCGTCGCGCTGACCGAGATCGGCTTCATCGTCGCGTTCGGCGTCCTGCTCGACACGTTCGTCGTGCGCTCGGTGATCGTCCCGGCGCTCGTGATGGACATCGGGCGCCGCGTGTGGTGGCCGTCGCGGCTGGCGCGCGAGCGCCAGCCCGCGCGCTAGCTGCGTGAGCCGCCGAAGATCCGCAGCAGGCTGATGACGAGGTTGATGAAGTCCAGGTAGAGCGCGAGCGCGCCGAAGATCGCGAGCTTCTGCGCCGTGTCGCCGTGCGCGAACCCCTTGGCGCCGATCTCCTTGATCTTCTGCATGTCGTACGCCGTCAGGCCGGCGAAGATGACCACGCCGAAGATGCCGAGGACAAGGTTGAACGTCGAGCCGCCGACGAAGATGAAGACCACGCTGGCGACGATCAGGCCGATCAGGGCGCCGAACAGGATGCCGCCCCAGCTCGACAGGTCGCGCTTGGTCGCGTAGCCGTAGAGCGCCATGCCGCCGAACACGCCGGTCGCGCCGCCGAACGCGAACGCGATGTCGGCGCTCGAGTAGACCTCGAACAGGATCGCGAAGATGACGCCGGTCAGGCCCGCATACACGCAGAACAGCAGCGCGGCCACGTTGGCCGAGATGCGCGGCATCAGGAACGTGAGCCCGATCACGGCGCCGAACTGGACGATGATCAGGACCCAGTAGGAGCCGGTGTGGTCCTCGAAGTACTGAGCCACGTCGTTCGACGAGGCGAGGTAGATGGCCACGCCCGTCGTCAGCGCGAGGCCGAGGAGCATCCAGGAGAAGACCTGGCGCAGGAAGGTGCGCTCCGCTGCGGCGGAGACGGCGGTGGAGGGCGCCTCGTAGGCGAACGGACTGCTCATACCGTGATTATTTAGCGGATGACTAAAGGATCGCCAAGTAGCGATCGAGCTCCCAGGGGGTCACCTGGACCCTGTAGTCCTCCCACTCCTGGCGCTTGATCTCGACGTAGCGGTTGAAGATGTGCTCACCCAGCGTCCGCAGCACCAGCTCGGATTCCGAGGTGATCTCGATCGCCTCGCCGAGCGTCTCCGGGAGCTGCTCGATGCCGAGCCGGCGGCGCTCGTCGGGCGACAGGTGGTAGAGGTTCTTCTCCATCGGCTCGGGCAGCTCGTAGCCGCGCTCGATGCCCTCCAGCCCTGCCTGCAGAAGCGCTGCAAACGTCAGGTATGGGTTGCACGCGGGGTCGGGGCTGCGCAGCTCCATCCGGGTCGCCTTCTCCTTGCCCGGGTGATACAGCGGGACGCGGACCAGCGCGGAGCGGTTGCGGCGGCTCCAGGCGACGTACACGGGCGCCTCGTAGCCGGGCACCAGTCGCTTGTAGGAGTTCACCCACTGGGCGAAGATCGAGCAGATCTCGCGAGCGTGGCGCAGCTGGCCGGCGATGAACGCCTTGCCGACGTCTGAGAGGAAGTACTTATCGTCGGCGTCGTAGAACGCGTTGCGACCGTCCTTGAACAGCGACTGGTGCGTGTGCATGCCGGAGCCGTTCTGGCCGAACAGCGGCTTGGGCATGAACGTCGCGTGCCAGCCGTACTTCATCGCGTATTCCTTGACCGTGATGCGGTACGTCATGCAGTCGTCGGCCATCTTGATCGCGTCGGCGTAGCGCATGTCGATCTCGTGCTGGCTCGGGCCGACCTCGTGGTGGGAGTACTCCACGTCGATGCCGAGCTTCTCCAGCGCGAGGACGGTGTCGCGGCGCACATCGGAGCCGGCGTCGAGTGTCGTGAGGTCGAAGTAGCCGCCCTCGTCCAGCGGCTCGGTCGAGCGGGCGTCGCGGAAGAGGTAGTACTCGAGCTCGGGGCCGACGTAGAAGTCGTCGAAGCCCATGTCGTGGGCGCGCTGGACGGCGCGCCTGAGCACGTGGCGCGGGTCGCCCTCGTAGGGCTGGCGCTCCGGCGTCTGGACGTCGGCGAACATGCGCGCGACGCCGGTGTCGTGCTCCTCCGGGCGCCAAGGGAGGACGTTGAACGTCGTCGGGTCCGGGACCGCGATCATGTCGGACTCCTCGATCGCGTTGAAGCCGGTGATCGAGGAGCCGTCGAAGCCCATGCCGCCCTCGAACGCGTCGTCGAGCTGGTCGGCGGCGATCGAGAACGACTTCAGCTGGCCCAGGATGTCGGTGAACCAGAGGCGCACGAAGCGGATGCGCCGCTCCTGCGCCAGCGCCTTGACGTCGTCGGCGGTTTCGGGTCGGTCGGCCATCGTGCCCGCAGGCTAATGGACTCGGGGTCCTGGCCGGGTGGACGTTATGTCCGGGTCAAGCCAACCATCGGTCCGCCCAGGTCTTGAGCTCCTCCAGCGCGGGCGCGAGCTGGCGGCCCTTGTCGGTCAGCTCGTAGCAGACCTTCACGGGGGTCTCCGACGAGACGTGGCGGACGACGATACCCCTCGCCTCGAGCTCCTTCATGCGCTCGCTGAGCAGACGGTCCGAGAGGTCCGGAACCGCCTGCGCAATCTCCGTGAAGCGCAGGCGGCCGCCTTGGAGGAGGACATAGAGGATCGCGCCGGTCCAGCGCTTCCCGACGAGCTCGACGGCTTCGTGGAGGCGGGGACAGCACCGGCACTCCTCGGCTTTGGTGGACGGGGGTGTGGTGCTGCCTGCGGACATGTCTAAGCGGCGCGGAGCATGCGGGTCTCCTCACCCGAGCCGTCGACCGGGATCTCGCCGGCGAGGTTGACCATCGCGGTGAAGGACTCGAGACCCAAGACCGCGATCGCCTCGAGCAGCTGCTCATCGTCCCAGCCGGCCTCCTTGGCCTCTTCGTGGAGGTGCTGGGGCGCCCTGGCGGGGGACTGGATCAGCGGCTCGAGGTACTTCAGCAGCGCGTCCTGCTGCGGGTCCGCGGACTCCCAGCGGCGGGCGCGGGCGACCTCGTCGATCCCGAGGCCGGCGCGGCGGGAGGAACGCTGATGCAGCTCCAGGCCGGGCTTGGAGCCGTAATGTTCGGCCACGGCGAGGCCGATGCGCTCGACCGTGTCGCGGGTGAGCCGGCCGTGGCGCAGCTCGCCGCTCGCGCGCACGTACGCGCGTAGCGCGGCCGGTGAGTTGGCCAGCGCGCCTAGGAAGTTGGGCAGCTGTCCTGCGGCTGCGGAGGCGCCCTTGAGGATCTGCAGCGATCCTTCGGGCGCCGTCAGGTCGTCGTGGATGTGGAAGCGGCTCATCTGAGTCTTGGGCATGCTGACCGCCGTTGTGATCTGGGGGGAGCGTCGAGGGAGCTTCCGCCCCCTCTTACGAGAGATAAGTGTATGGCGGCGCAGAAGGCGCCGCAAGCGCTCTCGTCCCAGCTCAGTTGCGGTGTCAGCTTGACGTCAGGATGGCGATCAGGATCAGGAGGATGCCGAGCGCGACCGCGTAGCCGACGATCCGGTCGGGACGCGGGCCGATGCGCTCGACGGCTGTGCGCGGCGGGCGGCTGCGCGGCACGGGCAGGCGGTCGGGGCGGCCGCCGATGACGACGGTGCGGCGGCCGCTGGGCGCGGGGCGCTCGCGCGGCGCCGGCTCGGCGAAGGCCGGCTCGGCGTCGGCGTCGGCGTGCGGCGCCTCGTCGGCGAAGACCTCGGCGTCGAGCTCCGGCTCGCGCTCGATCACGATCGTCCGCGACACGGGCCGCTCGTCCGCGTGCACCGGGTCGTCGCGCACGAAGCGGGCGCGCGGCGCCTCCTCGCGGCGGCGCGGCTCCTCGCCGCGGCGCGAGAAGCGCGGGCCGGGCATGCGGTCGAAGACGTCCTCGCTCACGCCCCAGTCGGCCACCGTGCGCCGGCGGCGGCCGCGCGGCTCTTCCTGCTCGTGGTCATAGAACGCCCGAGAGCGGGCCTCGTGCTCAGGTGACATGTGGAAAACGTCCTCTTCCTGGGCTTACGGGGTTAGCTGACGGGCTCGCGCCGAAGAGCGGCGCTACACGGCCTGACCTGGCCACGACTCGCCCCAACTACGTTGGGTCCCCCGCTTCCCGTCTCCTAACGGGAACTCAGCGGATGCGAGCAAACCTACCAGCCCTCAGAAACTCCTGCGTGTGCTGAGGTTTACCGGAGGGGCCGGACGGACTCGTGAACGCGCACGATGCGTGGAATTTGTTTCGCCGGGTCAACCGCGGCGTGCGCCGGCGCGGATGCGGGCGGCGTGCGCGGGGCGGCGTGCGCCGGTGCGGATGCCGGCGCCGCTCAGCTGCCGCTCGCGCCGACGGCCTTCGCGACGTAGGCCGCGACGTCTTCGGCGTCCTGTCCCGAGTAGACGCCGGCGGGCATCTGGCCGTTGCCCCGGGACACGCCGTTCTTGATCGTCGTGAGCACGAACTGCTTGTTGGGAGCCAGCTGGTCGAGATTCGGGCCGACCTGCGCGACGGCGTGGGACGCGGCCAGCGTGTGGCAGGCCGCGCACCGGTCGCCGAACAGCTCGCGCCCGTGCTTCTCGGCCTTCGTGAGATTGCTCACGTTGGCGGCCGGGATGTCGTCGCCGTTGTCGACCGCGGCGATCACGGCGGCGGGAATGGCGACGCCGAGGATCACCAGCGCGAGCCCGAACACCAGGGTCGCAAAGCGCCGGCTGCCCCGCGACTGCGACTGGACCGCGGCGCCGAGGCCGCGCCGCCCGCCGCTGAGCGCGACCAGGAACGTGCCGATGCCGAGCAGCAGGAACGCGAGGACGAAGACGAGCGTGCTCATTCGGGCGGCAATCTACCCATTCGGCCGGCACCAGGCGCCTCCGACGGCATCTTGCTGACCCGATCGCGACGCCCGCGCGGTTCCGAACGCCCCGCATTCGCGGCGGCGACGCGGTTCCCGGCCGCGGCCCGCCGCAGCGGCGGCGCGCACCCATCCGCCCGCATTCGCGGCGGCGGCGCGGACCCCGGCCGCGGCGGCGCGCCGCCCGACGCGGTCATCTTCGGCGCCCCGAGCCGAAGCTCTGGACCGCGGGCGCGAACTCGCGGAACTCGCCCAGCGTCGCGGCGGCCGCGCGGCCTCCCTGGGCGCCTTCGCCGCGGCCGGTCGCGGCGGCGGCGACGCGGCGCTCGGCGAGCTCGATGACGCGGGCCTCGCGATCCTCCGGCGTGACCAGCGGCTGCAGCCTCTTTACGAACACGTTGATCGCGCCCCCGGCCTGCGGCAGCCGCTCCAGCCGGCCCTCGCACAGCAGCAGCGGCTCGCTGCGCACAGTCAGCCGGTTCGACTCATAGAGGTCGGGCGGGACGATCAGATTGATCGTCCCGAACTCGTCCTCGAGCAGCAGGAACACGATCCCCTTCGCCGTGCCCGGCCGCTGGCGCGCGACGACCAGGCCGCCGAGCCGCACCTGCGCCTCGTGCGGCAGCCGCTCGAGGTCGGCGATCGAGACGATGTCGGACGGCAGCGTCGGCCGCAGCAGCTTCAGCGGATGCGGGCCGAGCGTGAGGCCGACGGTCGCGTAGTCGGCGATCATCGACTCCCACGGCACCAGCGGCGCCAGCGCGGGCGCCTCCGGCACCTCGAGCGGGAGCGAGAGCTGCGTCCCGTCGGCCACGTGCTCGCCGGGCGCGGCGATGCCGACCTGCCACAGCGCCCGCCGGCGCGCGTGCTCGGAGGCGCCGCCGATCAGCGAGTCGCACGCCCCGGCCCAGGCGAGGCGGTCCAGCGAGGGGCGGCCGGCGCCGGCGCGGGAGGCGAGATCGGCCAGCGACGCGAACGGCCCGCCCTCCTCGCGGGCGGCGACGAGCGCACGGACCTCCTCCTCCTTGACGCCGAGGATGTAGCCGAGGCCCATCCGCACGACGCCGGCGGGAGACGCCTCGGCGGCAGCCGGCGTCACCGGCCGGAGCGACGCGGCGACGGCGGGCGGCGCCGCGGCGGCAGCCGGCGTCGCCGGCCGGAGCGACGCGGCGACGGCGGGCGGCGTCGCGGCCCACGGCGCGCCGTCCGGGACGGGGGCGCCCGGCGCCCACTCCACCGTGCACATGGCGGCGCTCGCGTTCACGTCGGGCGCCAGCAGGACGATCCCCCGGCGCTGGGCCTCGTGGGCCAGCGTGTCGGGCGCGTAGAAGCCCATCGGCTGCTCGTTCATCAGCGCGCACAGGAACTCGGGGCCGTAGTGGACGCGCAGCCAGGTGGACTGGTAGGCGAGCAGTCCGAAGGCGGCGCCGTGGGCCTTCGGGAAGCCGAAGCCGGAGAAGCCGACGATCATCCCGTAGACGCGCTCGGCGGTCTCGCGATCGACGCCGTGGGTGGCGGCCGCGCCCTCGAGGAACTTCTCGTGGAACGCCTCGATCGCCTCGGCCGAGCGCTTGCGGCTCATCGCGCGCCGCAGCCCCTCCGCCTGCCCCGGCGAGAAGCCCGCGAACGCCTGCGCGACCTCGATCACCTGGTCCTGGAAGATGATCGTGCCGAGCGTGTCCTTGAGCACCTCCTCCAGCACCGGGTGCTCGTAGGGCACGACGTAGTCCGGGTTCGCGCGCAGCCGCTGCAGGCGTGAGATGTACGGGTTGACGGCGCCGCCGAGGATCGGCCCCGGGCGGACGATCGCGACCTGGATCGTGAGGTCCTCCAGCGACGCCGGCCGCGTCCGCCGCAGCGAGGCCATCTGCGCGCGCGACTCGATCTGGAACACGCCCATCGTGTCCGCGAGCTGGATCGCGTCATAGGTGTCCTGATCGTCATACGGGATCCGCGACAGGTCGATCGACTCGCCGCGCACGCGCGCGATCTCGTCCACGCAGCGCTCGACCGCCGACAGCATCCCCAGCCCCAGCAGGTCGATCTTCAGGAAGCCCGCGTCCGCGCACGAGTCCTTGTCCCACTGACACAGCTGGCGGCCCTCCATCGCCGCCGGCAGGACAGGGCAGCAGTCGATCAGCGGACGGGTGGAGACGATCATCCCGCCCGAGTGCTGGGACAGGTGGCGCGGCAGCCCGTACGCCTCGTCGCACAGGCGCGCCAGCCACGCCCAGCGGCCGGGCAGCCGGCTGTAGGACGGAGAGTCGGGTGAAGTCTCGTGCGCCTCCGCCTTGTCCGGCCGGTGGCCGTGCACCATCGCCAGCCACTCGGCCGTGCTCATGGCGAACGCCGAAGCGCGCGCGTCGGGATCGATGAACGGACCCGGCTCGCTCGACGGCTCCATGCCCAGCGCGACCTCCACGTCGCGCTCCACCCCCTTGACCGCCCACGGCTCGGCGCCGCGGGCGACGCGCTCGAGCTCCCCGGGCGGCAGGCCGAGCACCTTTCCCAGCTCGCGGATCGCGCCGCGCGAGCGGAACGTCGGGAACGCGGCGACGAGCGCCGAGCGCTCCTTCCCATAGCGGTCGTGCACGCGCGGGATCAGCACCTCGCGCACGTCGCGCGGGAAGTCGAGGTCGATGTCCGGCAGCGCGTTGAGCTCCTCATTGAGGAAGCGGCCGAGATAGAGGTCGTTCGCCACCGGGTCGATGTGCGAGAGGCCGGTGAGGTAGCAGACGATCGACGACACCGAGGAGCCGCGCCCGCGCCCCGGCGGCAGCAGCTGGCGCGCGACCGACGGCCCGCGGACCTCGACCGCGACGTCGCGCGCGAGCTCCAGCAGGTCGCGATGCAGCAGGAAGAAGCCCGGCAGGCCGAGCTTGTCGATCACCCGCAGCTCCTCGTTGAGCCGCGCCTCGGCGTCCGCCCGCGACGCGGGTGGGCGGGCCGGATATCGCTCGCCGAGCTTGAGCCAGCACAGCTCCGCAAGCTTGCGCGAGGCCTGCGGATCCTCCGCGCCGGGGTAGCGGTACCCGAGGTCGGCCGTCAGGTCGAAGCGCAGGCGCTCGGCCAGGACCTCAGTCTCTCGCACCGCCTCCTCGTGGCCCTCGAAGCGCGCGGCCATGGCCTGCGGGGACGCGAGCACGTGCGCGGTGTTGCCGCGCCGCACCGGCTCCGAGGAGTCCAGCGACAGGTGGTGCTGGAGCGCCACGAACGCGTCCTGCAGCGGTGCGCGCGAGCGCGCGTGCGCATGGACGTTCCCGGTCGCCACCGTGCGCAGCTCCAGCCGCCGCGCGAGCTGCGCCCTCGCCCGGTTGCGCGCGCGGTCGTGGCGCTGGAAGGGGCGCTGGAGCTCCACGCGCAATCGCTCCGGCCCGAAGGCGTCTCTAAGGCGGCGCAGCGTCGCCTCGTCCTGGACCCCGTGATCTGCGCACCCGCTCAGGCACACGAGGCCGGCGGCGTGCCGCATGATCGCCTCCAGCGGGACGGCGGGCGGAGGCTCGCGCCGGTCGCGATCGTGCACGTGGGCGCGGGTGACGATCCGGCACAGGTTGCGCCAGCCCTGACCGTCCTCCACCAGCAGCGTCAGGTGCCGCGCCGGACCGACTTCGCCGATCGGACTTTCGTCGCGGGCGCGCCCGTCCCCGGGCTCGCACACGTCGATCTCCACCCCGTGGATCGCCCTCAATCCGAGCGGCTCGGCGGCCACCGCGAACTCCATCGAGCCCGAGACGCCGTTGTGATCGGTCAGCGCCATCGCCTCGTAGCCGTGCTCCGCCGCGGCGGCCGCCAGCTCGTCCGGCAGCGACGCGCCGTCCAGGAACGAGAAGGCCGAGTGGGCGTGGAGCTCGACGTATGGCACGAACACATGTTCGCATGAGAGGCGGACGGAGCAGGCCGCCGCGGGACGGTCAGCGCCCGGCCAGCAGCCGCGCCGGAAGCGCGTCGGCGACCGCGCGCACGAGCCCGTCCGACGTGAACGGCTTGGCGACCAGCGGCCCGTCGTCGGGTTGCTCGAAGTCCTCGCCGGTGTAGCCGGACACGTAGACGAGCGGCATCGCCGGCCGCTCGTCGCGCAGGCGGCGGGCGAGCTCGAGCCCGGACATCTCCGGCATCAGGATGTCGGTCAGCACGAGGTCGACCGTGCGGTTGTGCGCCCGCAGGATCTCCATCGCCTGGCGCCCGTTGGCGGCCTCGATGACGCGCGCGTCGTGCTGTTCGAGGATGCGGGCCATCAGCACGCGCACCGACTCCTCGTCGTCGGCCACCAGGATGGTCACGCCGTGCAGGCTGCCGGCATCCGGGCTCGCCGGCGGCTCCTCGGCCGCGGCGGCCGGGACGGCCGGCATCTCGATCGTGAAGCGGGTCCCCTCGCCCGGGACCGAGTCGATGCCGATCGAGCCCCCGCTGCGCTCCACGATCCCGTACACGACCGAGAGCCCGAGGCCCGTGCCGACGCCGTCGTCCTTGGTCGTGAAGAAGGGATCGAACGCGTGCGCGGCCACGTCGGCCGGCATCCCTTCGCCGGTGTCCTCGACGATCAACCGCATGCGCTCGCCGCCCGCGGGCTCGGTGCGGACCGTGAGCGTGCCTCCGTCGGGCATCGCATCGCGCGCGTTGAGCGTCAGGTTGAGGAGGATCTGCTCGATCCGCCCGCGGCTCAGTCCAACCGGCGGCAGCTCCGGGGCCGGCTCCAGGCGCACCTCGACGCGCTCTCCGGCGGCGCGCCTCAAGAGCCGCTCGCTGCCCTCGATCGCTCGACGGACGTCGCTCGTGTCGTCGTCTGCGCCGCCGGGGCTGAACATCAGCATCTGACGCGTCAGCTCGGCTCCCCGCTCGGCCGCCGCCACGATCCTGGCGGCCTCGTCGCGCAGGTCGGGACGCTCGGCCAGCCGGTGGTCGAGCGTCCGCCCGGAGCCCAGGATCACCGCGAGCAGGTCGTTGAATTCGTGCGCGATGTCGCCGGCGAGCTCGCCGAGGCTGCCGAGGCGCTGACTCTGCTCGTGCAACCGGGCGCCTTTGGCCTCCTGGCGGGCCTCCTCCCTCGTTCGCAGCCGGACATCGAGCTTCGCCCAGACGATGGCCGCGAACACGGCGCCGCCGATCGCCTCCGCCAGCTGCGGGAGGATGTAGGCCCATTCGCGGCCGCGCACGAGCTCGGGCACGGCCAATGTGTGCTCGGCGATCGCGACGTGGAGCAGCGCGCAGCCGGCGAAGAACGCCGCGGCTCCGTATTGGGCGACGCGGATCAGGCCGGTCGTGCGATCGGCGACCGCGGCCAGGCGCGGCACCACGTACAGCCCGATGAGGCAGTACAGGACGGCGACCGCAAGGGCCAGGGTGGCAATCAGGTACGGCAGCATCGTCCTCTTCCCGAGGGTTCCCTCACCGCTCACGCTAGCCGGGACCAGACTGCAGGGGGCAATCCTGGCGCGCGCGCCGCCCGGTACAACCCGTGAGGTGGATTCGCTCGTCACGCCGTCGCTCGAGCTGCGCCCGTTCACCGAGGCGGACACGACCGTGATGCACCGGATCTACTCCGACCCGGTGGTGATGCGCTACGTCGCGACCGGGCCGGCGGCGAACCTGGCGGCGACCGAGCGGCTGCTGAACGACTACGCCGTCCACCAGCGCGCTCACGGCTTCTCGTTCTGGGGCGTGCGGGAGCGGACGACGGGGACGCTGATCGGCGACGCCGGGCTGTACCGGACGCCGGCCGGCGAGGTCGAGCTCGGCTACACGCTCGGCTACGCGTGGTGGGGGCGCGGATACGCGACCGAGGCGGCGCGCGCGTGGCTGGACTCGGCGTTCGGGGAGCTGGGGCTCGACGAGGTGGTCGCGCTCGCGGAGCCCGCCAACGGGGCTTCGCTGCGGGTGCTGGAGAAGGCGGGGATGCGGCGGGCGGGCGAGCGCAGCGCGTTCGGGCGCCCGCATGTCGTGTTCCGGATCGGGCGCGCGGGCGAGTTCTCGTTCCGCGCGACCAAGCACGGGGACGTGCTGGTGTCGTGGCGCGGGCGGATCGTGCGGCGGCTCGTGGGCCGGCAGGCCCACGAGCTGCTGGAGCGCGTGCGCGAGGCAGAGCCGGCGCGCGTGCAGCACGAGCTCGCGCGCGTGACCGGGAACTTCAAGCGCGGGAACGAGCGGCGTTAGCTTCGCACCGCACGAATGGCGCCGACGAACGTCAACGGCAGCGGGTAAGGGGATGGGTCCGATCGGCTGCGGGCTCCCGCCTCGGGTTTGTCGGCCATAGGTCGACAAACTCGACGCGCCTCTCGCGAGCCCGGAGCCAAGCTGACCTGCCCCTCATCTGCCGCAATTCGCCTGCGGCAAGTGCCGTTGCGAGTTCGCGCTGCGCGCGTTCATCGCTGCGCGAACCAGCGGCCCTCCTCGAGGTCGCGGAACACGACGATGTCGCGGCCATCGGCGGTCACGACCTCCCAGTAGCGGCGGCGCAGCGGAGCGTCGGTCCACCAGCGGTCCTCGACCAGCCAGGACTCGCGTACGGCCTCGACGGCGCGGCCCGCGATCGCCTCGGGGCGGCCGGCCGTGTCGGCGCGGATGCGGACGGGCTTGGGGGGCGCGAGCCGGCGCGGGCCGCGGGAGGAGGGCGTGGCGCCGCCGAGGACGGCGCGCTCGCCGCGGGCGGGCGGGGCGTTGCGGGCCCGCGGAGCGTCGCCGGCGGGCGGAGCGTTGCGGGCCCGCGGAGCGTTGCCGGCGGGCGGGGGGTTGCCGGCCTCCGGAGCGTTGCCGGCGGGCGGGGGGTTGCCGGCCTCCGGAGCGTTGCCGGCGGGCGTCGCGGCGTTGCCGGCCGGCGCGGCCTTGCGGGCCGGCGCGGCGCCCCGGCCATCGTTCCCGCGCTCCTCCTCGGCGGGCTCCAGCCGGCGCGGCCCTCGCGGACCCGCCGGCCCCGCCGGCGGGCGGGATGGCGGCGCCCCTCGCTCCGACGTGCTCACGGCTCCCACGGCGCGAGCGCGAGGCGGCGCTCGGGCACGCGCGAGTCGGGATCGACCGGGAGGATGCGCAGCGCAGCGTCCGGACCGGCGACGGCGCGCGCCTGGCGGACCGCCTCGCGCAGGCGGGCCAGCCGGATCGCCGCGGGCTCGGCGAGCAGGGAGCGCTGGGCGCCCGACGGCGGGCCGAACGCCTCCACCCGCAGCCGCAGCGCGTCGGCCGGGGATGGGAGCTCGTTGAGCCGGTTGACGAGCACCAGCCGCATGCGCCGCGGATCGGCCAGCGCCTCGCGGAACGTCACCTGCGTGCGCCACGTCCCGCCCTCCACCAGCGCGGCCGACAGCACGACCGCGCGCAGCGTCCTCCCCCGCCGCTCGGGCCGCGCGAGCACGCGGTCGATCAGCAGGCCGAGCGCGCGCTCCAGCTGCGGCCCGGCGGCCGACTCGGGCAGCTCGAGCACCTCTTGCAGCCGCTCGGCGGCGACCCGCGGGCGCAGCGGCGTGTCGCGACCGCGCGCGAGGTCGCGCGCGAGCACTCCGGGTTTGCCGAAGCGGTCGGCCAGAGCCGCGCTCGGAAGCGCCGCGAGCTCCCCCAGCGTCCGCACGCCGAAGCGCTCCAGCGCATCGGGCAGCGCGGCGACATCCGGGCGCGCGCTCAGCAGCGTGACCGGCAGCGGAGCCAGGTAGGCGGCCAGGCGCCGCCCCTCCGGCGCGATCTCCGCACGCCGCGCGCGAGCGCGGGAAGCCGCCGCCAGCGCGGCGAAGCGCGAGGGCGCCGCGCCGATCCGCGCCGCGACGCCGAGCGCCTTGCGCGCCGCCGCGATCACCCCCTCGACGCCTCCCCCGTGCAGCCGCTCGAGCCCGCGCGCTTCAAACCACGCGCTGCCCGGGCGGCCCGACTCCACCGCGGCGCCGATCCCCTCCAGCGCGCCGACGATCCGCTCCCACGCGTCCGCCACTCCCGCGGGATCGGGCGAGACGAGCCGGAGCGTCGGGCAGCGCGCGAGCGCCTCGCCGAGCCGCAGGCCGGCGCGGACGCCGTAGGCCTCGGCGGCGGCCGAGGCCTCGCCGATCAGCGGCTCGCGCCCCAGCTCAGGCGCGAGCGCGAGCGGGCCGGCCGCGAGCGCCTCCCGGCCACCGGCGGCGACCGCGAGCTCGAAGCGGGGAAGGAGGATGCAGACGATCATCGGTCGAACACACGTTCGCATACCCATCGGATGGGTGCAAGCCGCGGCGCCGTTCGCCGGCCCTCAAATGGGCGAGGCCCCGCTGGTGCGGGGCCTCGCCGGTAGCGGACCTGTAAGCCGGATTCTGTCTTGAACAGCCATCCATCTCAGCGACCGACCTGGGCCTCGGCGGGCAACCTGCAGACGGCCCTGCTTGGTCTTGCATCGGATGGGGTTTGCCTGGCCGCCGCGTCACCGCGGCGCCGGTGCGCTCTTACCGCACCATTTCAACCTTGCCGGGCCGCTTGCGCGGCCTTGGGCGGTGTGTTTTCTGTGGCACTTTCCCGCGGGTTTCCCCGGGTCGGCGTTACCGACCATCCTGCCCTGCGATGTCCGGACTTTCCTCGAAGGACGCACCTCCGCGGCTGCTTGGTCCGCAGCGTCAAGTTAGCGGGTTGCGAAGCTACGGTGAACGGGAATCAGTTTCGCGTCCGAGGTGCCGAACACACTGCGTGACATGTACGACGTCGTCTACATCGACGCCCACGGGGCCGAGACGCCCGTGGCGCAGCAGCTCGATGATCGAGAGGACGCCGCTGACGTGGCGCGCAAGGTTGCGGCCGAGCGCGGTGTCGGCCGGATGGTCCTGCCGGGGTCGAGCAAGCTGCCCAACTGCGTCTGCGTGATCCCGGTGCCGCCCGCCAAGGCGGCGTAGGCGGCGAGGACGCTCGCTCCTCCGGTGCCGCGTCGCCCTCCGTGGGCGGCGAGTCGCTAGCGTCTCGGCCCATGCGAGTGGGAGTCATCGGCGGGGGCCTCATGGGCTCGGGGATCGCGGAGGTCTGCGCGCGCTCGGGCGTGGACGTCACCGTGGTCGAGGTCGACGAGGCGCGCGCGGAGCGCACGCGGGCGTCGATCGAGAAGTCGCTGGGACGCGGCGTGCGTTCGGGGAAGCTGACCGAGGCCGATCGCGACGCGGCGCTCGAGCACGTCGTCGTGACGCCGGCGTTCGAGGACGTCGAGGGCGCGGACGCCGCGATCGAGGCGGTGATCGAGGACGAGGCGCTCAAGCGGGACGTGTTCCGGCGGCTCGACGACATCCTTCCGGACGCGCGCTTCCTGGCCTCGAACACGTCGTCGGTGCCGATCATGAAGCTCGGGGCCCAGACCAGGCATCCGGGGCGCGTGCTGGGAATGCACTTCTTCAACCCGGTTCCGGTGCTGCCGCTCGTCGAGCTCGTCACCTCGATCATGACCGAGCCGGCGACCGTCGATGAGGTGCGCGTGTTTGCCGAGGGCACGCTCGGCAAGACGTGCATCGACTCGCAGGACCGCGCGGGGTTCGTCGTCAACGCGCTGCTGATCCCGTACCTGCTGTCGGCCGTGCGGATGTACGAGTCCGGCTTCGCGTCCAAGGAGGACATCGACCAGGGGATGGTGCTCGGGTGCGCGCACCCGATGGGGCCGCTGCGGCTCTCGGACCTGATCGGGCTCGACACGCTGCTCGCGGTCTCGGAGTCGCTCTATGACGAGTTCCGCGATCCCGCATCGGTCGCGCCCGCGCTGCTGAACCGGATGGTCGAAGCCGGCCTGCTGGGGCGCAAGTCCGGGCGCGGGTTCTACGACTACTCGGCGAAGTAGCGCCGCCCGCGCGCGCTCGGCGCCGCGCGGCTCAGCCGAGAATCGACGAGTGGCGCGCGACGACCCGCCAGCGGCCGTCGCGCCGCGCCCAGACGTCGGTGAGCCGGAACACGTTGGACAGGTTGGTGGCCTCGAAGTTGGCGACCTGCGAGTAGCGGGCGTGGATCACGCCGGTGTCGCCGAACACGTCAACGTCCATGTGCTCGTAGGCGAAGCTGACGATCGTGTAGCCCTCGCGTGCCGCGCCCATCCACTGCTCGCGCGTGAACGGCTCCGGCGAGAGGTGGATCGCGGTGAAGCGGAACCCGTCCGCCACCAGCTCCTCCAGCCGGTCCATGTCGCGCGCCTGCATGGCGGCCATCCATTCCTCTTCGAGGCGGGCGAGCTCGGCGCGGTCTGACGTGGCGTCGCTCATGCGCGACGCAGGCTACCGCGGAGCGTCAGTCGAGCATGACGCCGCAGGAGCCGCAATGACCCCGAAGCGCGCCACCGAGAACCGGCTCGATCTCGCCGTGGCAGACGGGGCAGGCCGCGGGCACGCCGGCGCCGAGGCCCTCCCAGGCATGGGTCACGACGTCGTCGAGCGTCGGGCCGGCGAGCGGCGTGGCCGAGCCGCGCGACACCCGGATCTCGTGCGGCTCGACGTGCTCGGGCGGCGCCACGACCTCCTCGGGCGGCGCCGGCGGCGCGGTCATCTCCTCGCGCGTGGCGATCTCGTCGCGCGCGGGCGTCGGGCGGCGCGACGGCGGGCGGAGCGCCTCGCCGCCGAACAGCGAGCCCTGGCGGTCATCGTCGTCG
>CAWINP010000027.1:0-416937 GCA_963837485.1 uncultured Solirubrobacteraceae bacterium
GACTCCCGACCTCACGGCCACGTACTCGACGCTCCACTCGTTCGCCAGGCGCGCGCTCGTCAACGGCGCCGCCGGGGCCGTCGTGACGCCGCCCGGCAGCGTGTTGTCGGTGGTGGCGTTCACTGTCACGAACGCGAAGGCGAGCGCCGTGGCGAGCCCGCAGTCCGGCGGCTGACGTCAGCGCGCGCGGAGCAGCGCGCGCAACGCCTCGATGGCGGCTGCGACGTCGAGCTCTGGATCCAGGAGCGCGTGCAGGAGCAATCCGTCGCCGGCCGCGCCGACGAGCGTGGCGATCGCGTCGGCCGGCGCGCCGTCGAACACGGTTCGCTGCTGTTGGTCGGCCTGCACGATCGCGATGATCAGCCGCCGGTACTCACTCATCATCGCGCCCATGCGCTCGCGCAGTCCCAGGTCGCGCTCGGCCTCGCGCATGGCCTCGAGCATGAGTCGCGACAGCACGGGATCGGTTGCATCGCCGACCTCGGCGGCGATCAGCCCGAGCAGGTCGTCGGTCGTGCGGAGCGCTTCGAAGTCGGCGAGCGGGATCGCGCGCTGGAAGGCCTCGAGCGCCGCCTCGATGAGGAGCTCCTGCTTGCCGTGGAAGTGGTAGCTCACCGAGCCGTGCGGCAGGCCGGCGCGAGCCGCGACCGCGCGCGTCGTCACGCGCCCCCAGCCGAGCTCGGCGATCAACTCGGCGGCGGCGGTCATGAGCCGCTCACGGGTCGCTCTGGAGGCAGGGCCGCGAGACTTCGCAATGTCATCTGAACGACCGGCCTGTCCATTCGGACTGTCCATATGGACAACAGTATTGGTAGTGTCGGACGCATGGACCTGAAGCGCTCCCTCGACACCGGCGATCTGGCTGTGGAAGCCACGGGCCTGACCAAGTCCTTCGGGCGCTCGCGCGCGCTCGACGGAGTTGATCTGGCGATTCCCCGCGGCTGCGTCTACGGCGTGCTCGGCCCGAACGGCGCCGGCAAGACCACGACCATCCGCATCCTCGCGACCCTGCTGCGGCCCGACGGAGGCACCGCGCGCGTGCTCGGTCACGACGTCGTCGCGGACGCGGCCGCGGTGCGATCAAGGGTGAGCCTCACGGCGCAATTCGCGTCGGTCGACGAGGACCTCACCGCGTTCGAGAACCTCGTGCTCCTCGCCCGGCTGCTCGGTCACACCCGACGCGAGGCGAAGGAGCGCGCCGGCGAGCTGCTCGCCGCGTTCGACCTCGCCGCCGCCGCCGGGCGGCAGGTCGCTCAGCTCTCGGGCGGGATGCGCCGGCGGCTCGACGTCGCGGCGAGCATCATCGTGACGCCCGAGCTGCTGTTTCTCGACGAGCCGACCACGGGCCTGGACCCGCGCAGCCGCAACCACGTGTGGAGCATCGTGCGGGCGATCGTGGCCGAGGGCACGACCGTCGTGCTCACCACGCAGTACCTCGACGAGGCCGATCGGCTCGCCGACAGGATCGCCGTCGTCAATGCCGGTCGCGTGATCGCCGAGGGGACCCGAGCGGAGCTCAAGGCCTCGGTCGGCGAGGGCGTGATCCACGTGCGCCTGCGCGACCCCGTCCAGCGCGACCACGCCCGGCAGGTCCTCAGCGCCGGTCTCGGCGTGCCGGTGCACCCCGAGGCCGATCCCGCCGCGCTCGCCGCGCGGCTCTCCGAGCGGCACGCAACCGAGGACCTCGGGTCGCGCGCCGGCGCCGCGCTCGTCGAGCTCTCGCGCAGCGGCATCGCGGTCAGCGACTTCGCGCTCGGCCAACCCAGCCTCGACGAGGTGTTCCTCGCATTGACCGGCAGCCCGGCGGAGACCGCCACCACGGAGGCCATGGCATGACCCGAGATCCAGCCCTCGCCACACGGCCGCGGCCGGCGCCGCCGAGCGCGCTCGACGTCTCGCTGGCGTTCGCCTGGCGATCGCTGCTCAAGCTCAAGCACGTGCCCGAGCAGCTCGGCGACGTGATCGGGATCCCGATCCTCTTCACGCTGCTCTTCACGTACCTGTTCGGCGGCGCGCTCGCGGGATCGACCGGCGACTACCTGCAATTCCTGCTGCCGGGAACGCTCGCGCTCGCCGTCGTGTTCGTCACCGTCTACACCGGCGTGACACTGAACCGCGACCTGGCGACCGGAGCCTTCGACCGGTTCCGGTCGATGCCCGTGTGGCGGCCCGCGCCGATCGTCGGCGGCCTGCTGGGCGACGCCGGCCGCTACCTCGTCGCCGCCGGCCTCGTGATCGGGCTGGGGTTCGTGATGGGGTTCCACGCCCACGGCGGACCGGTCGGCATCGTGGCCGCGGTCGGCCTGGTGCTCGTGTTCGCGTTCGCGCTCTCGTGGGTCTGGACGACGCTCGGCCTCGTCCTGCGTACGCCGAACGCGGTCATGAGCATCGGTTTCGTGATCCTGTTCCCGCTCACGTTCATGAGCAACGTGTTCGTCGCGCCCGACACGATGCCGTCGTGGCTGCAGACGTTCGCGGACGTCAACCCGATGTCCCATCTCGCGACCGCCGAGCGAGGGCTGATGCAGGGCACCGTCACGGCGGGACAGGTGCTGTGGGTGCTCGGCGCCTCAGCCGCGCTCACCGCGCTCTTCGCACCGGTCACGACGCGGCTGTACCGCAACCGCAGATGACCTTCGTTTGAGCCCTGTGGCCGCGTCGCGATCACGAGGCAGCGGGCGGCCTCACGTCGAGTACCGCCTTGCCGCTTATGCGCCGGCTGCGGAGCGCTTCGGTCGCCTCCGCGATCCGGTCCCACGATCCACGCCAGCCGATCTCGACGCTGAGGGCGCCACCGACGACGAACGCGACCAGCGTGGCCAGATCCGGGCCGGCCGGCCCCGCGTTGAGGAATGAAGACAGGGACTTCGGCGGCCCGACGGTTGATGCGCGGGTCCAGCCAGTCCTGGTAGGCGTCGACCAGGAACTTGGCGACCACGACGAGGATCACGCCCTCCAGGACCAGGGCCTCCAGCACGGGAATGTCCTGGCCGATGATCGCGCCGCGGATCGTCAGGAACATCCCGGGGAGCCAGAAGCCGTACTCGATCGCCGTGGCCTGGATCAGCATCGTTGAGACGTTCACGCCGGTCATCGCGGCGATCGGCGGCATCGAGAAAGCAGGAACGCGACCACGAAGCGCAGCGCGCGCGTGGCCCCGTTGAACAGGACGTGGGCGACCGAGAGCGCGAGCAGGTATGGCCGGGCCGGCTCTCGATCACCCCTGCATACCTGTGCACCTGTTCAGGTGACGCGCTAGGCTGCGGATGTGCCGCACCCCCTGGAGCACAGCGCCGCCGGCCGCCCGCTCGGCGCGACCGAAGCCGAGACGCTCGCCGAATCGATGCGCGCCTTCGGCACGGGGAGCCGCGTGCGGCTGCTGTTCGAGTTGCTGCGCGGCGAGCGCACCGTGGAACAGCTCGCGTCAGCCGCCGGCCTCGAGCCGAACACCGTGTCGCAGCAGCTGCGGGTGCTGCGCCAGCTGCGCTTTGTCACCGCCACCCGACGCGGTCGCTTCGTGCTCTATCGCCTCCACGACGACCACGTCGCGCAGCTGCTGACGGCGATCCGCCATCACCACGAGCACACGCTGGCGCCGTCCTTGCTGGCCCCAAGCGAGGACGCCGCGCCGGCCGTCGAGGAGGCGAAGTGAGCGCACGCGCTCATCGACATGGACACGAGCACGGTCATGGCCACAGCCACGGCCTCGTCGCGCGGTCGATCGTCTCCTCGCGTGCCGGCCTGCGCGCGGTCGGCTGGAGCCTGCTGGTGCTGCTGGTCACCGCCCTGCTGCAGCTCGCGGTGTTCATCACGACCGGCAGCGTCGCGCTGCTCGCCGACCTGATCCACAATGTCGGCGACGCGCTGACGGCGGTGCCGCTCGGGATCGCGTTCCTGCTGCGCTCGTTCAAGGCCGAGAAGCGCGCCGGCTACTTCGTGGTGGCGACGATCTTCGTGAGCGCGTGCGTGGCGCTCGTCGAATCGATCCGGCGGCTGATCGACCCGCAGCCGCTCGATCACCTCTGGTCGCTCGCCGCGGCCGGCGCGATCGGCTTCATCGGCAACGAGATCGCGGCGCAGATCCGGACCCGCGCAGGCAAGCGGCTCGACAGCCCCGCCCTGATCGCGGACGGCGCGCATGCGCGCACCGACGGATTCGTGAGCCTCGCGGTAGTGGCGAGCGCGATCGTCGTCGCGCTCGGCTTCGAGGCCGGCGATCCGATCATCGGCCTGATCATCACGCTGGTCATCCTGCGCATCACCTGGCAGTCGCTCATCACCGTCCGGCGCGACCCGGGCACCGAGCTCGACGTCCGCGAGCCCGCTGTGACCGGCGGTCACGAGCACGAGCACTCCACCGGCCAAGCGAGCTGACGGGGTCGATTCCGTCGTCGAAGCTCAGGCGCTCTCGGCGGCCTCGCGCAATGCCGCCTCGTCGAGTTCGTGTGCGTCGGTCTCGCCGCCGCGGCCGACGAGAATGGACTCCACGGCCACCAGCTCCTCCGTGTCAGCGAGCACTCCGACGGCGGCCTTGCCGCCACGCAGTGCAGCGCCGAGGCGCTCGCGGCTGGCGTCGTCGAGCCCGAGATTCTTGTGGTGCAACTTGCCCGCGAGCCCGCCCCCGAGGACCCCGATGCCCAGGCCGACCGGGCCGAGCAGACTGAGGACGGCCCCGGCCGCCATGCCCTTGCCCGCGCTCGTCGTGCCGGTCTTGTGCGTCTGGAGCTCGCCGTGCTTGTCGAGCACGAGGACGGCGACCGCGTCGTCGACCGCCACGCGGGCGTCCTTCAGCGCGGCCGCGGCGGCGTGTGCGTCGGGCTCGGCGTCGAAGATGGAGATGACCAGCCGCTTCTCGGCCATCGCGATCTACTCGGCGAGCATTTCGAGCTCGACCGCCAGCGCCTCGACGAGGTTGGTCGTCGCCGATGCGATCCGCGCCGTGCCGACGATCGGCGCGATCGCGGCAAGCACCCCGCGGAGCACCTCGGCGTCGATGCCGACCTCCATCGCCGCTTCGAGGTTCGTCGAGTACGAGATCGGCGGGGCATCGACGGCCACGAGCGCGGCGATGCGCGCGAGCATGATCCCTGCCGGGTCGAGGCTCGACGTCGCGACCGAGTCCTCGGTCATCCGTGCGAGGAGGTCGAGGACCGGAGTCTCGCTGTCAGCCATGGCACGTCCTTTCGTGAGCGGGCGTCGAACCTAGGCCGGACCCACCGGGATCGCATCGTCCGCATGGGGTGAACCGGCCTGCGAACAAATGAGCCGAGCGGATGTGGCGGTACTTGACCCCGAGCTCATGCGGGGATATCGTCTGAAACCGGTTTCTTGGCAACGGGAGGTGCCGAATGGAACGCCCTAACGAACGCGATCTCGTTCGTGGATTGTCTCGTCGTAGCTTCCTCGGCGCAGCGGGTGCCGCCTTCGTCGGGAGCAGCCTGGCTCGAGTCGGGGCGCGAGTTCCCGGAGCGCTCGCGGCGACGAGCGACGACTTCGTCGCGCCCACGCTCGAGTTCGGCGATGCAGGCCTACAGGCCGCGCTCGGCGCGCCATATGGCGCGGCGCTCGAGAATCTCATCGACATCAACACTGTCCATGCCGATCCCGCCGTCTATGACAGCTCTGGCCTGATCAGCTATCCGCCAGGCACGTTCGTGGAGGCCGGCGCGGCCTACACGCCACCACAGCGTTGGACGCGAGACAACGCGGTCAATTCCTGGAACGCGATCAGCCTGATCGGCCCCGTGGTCGCGGCCAACACCCTGTGGGCAGCGACCACGCGGCAGTCCGACGGCAGCTTGATCCTTCTGCAGGACACACAGTGGTGGGACCACATCATCTGGGTCGCCGCGGCCTGGAACCACTACGCGATCACCGGCGATCGCGAGTTCCTCAGCAACGCGTTCGAAGCGTCGGTGAACTCGCTGGCGGCTCGCAGGACGAACAACTTCAACGACAGCTACGGCCTGTTCGAGGGGCCGGGCTTCATGAACGACGGCATCGCCGGCTATCCCGTCCCGCCGGACAGCTTGACCGGCCGCTCCGGGTTCGTGCTCTCCTATCCGGGCGCCGCCGACATGATGGTCCTGTCGACCAACTGCGAGTACTACGGCGCGTACCTCGCGCTGGCGAGCATGGCCCGCGAGCTGGGTCGGCACCTCGAAGCCGCGAGGTACCAGAGCGCCGGGAATGCCCTACGAGGCGCGATCAACCGTCACCTGTGGCGCCAGGACGCCGGCACCTACGGCTACTTCATCCACGGCAGCGACTCGCTGGCCGGGCAGCTCGACACGTCTCAGGAGGGCGGCGGCCTGGCATTCGCGGTGTTGTTCGGCGTCGGCAACCCCTCACAGATCCGCCGGTTGCTCGCCGGCACGCACTGGCAACCGCGCGGCATCGTGAACGTGTGGCCTCACTTCCCCCGCTACAACGACGAGATGCCGGGCCGCCACAACGTCATGGTGTGGCCGATGGTCCACTCCATGTTCGGGCACGCCGCGGCAGTCGGCGGCCGCGTCGACCTGTTCGCCCGCGCCGTCACCAACCTCGCGAACCTCGTCACCGGCATCGACAACCACTTCTACGAGCTCTACAACTCGATCACCGGCGCCCGCGACGGCGGCTGGCAGGTCAATCGGCACTGGACGTCCCAGCCCGACCAGACCTGGTCGGCAACCGGGTACCTGCGGATGATCTACTCCGGATTGTTCGGGCTGACCTTCTCACCGGAACGGCTCACGATCGCGCCCACGCTGCCACCGGGATGGGGCCCGGTCAGCCTGAAGGGCCTGCGATACCGCGACATGACCCTCGACATCGAGCTGTCCGGTGCAGGCAACCGGGTCCGGTTCTGCACCGTGGATGGCCGCCCGAGCAGGCCCACGGTGTTCGCCCACGACCACGGAGCGCACACCGTCCGCGTGCGCCTGGGCTGAGATGTAGCCACACCTGAGATGGCCGTCCCGCAGCCGGCCGGGCGCTCAGCCGGGAGCCCGGTCGGGCAGCGTCGAACGCCTGAGCGGTTGCTCAGGGCTCGTGCCGTCCTGCTCGGCGAGCATGCGGTGTGGATAGATGACCGGCGGACGCGTGTGCGTCCCCAGCCGGTCGAGCTGGTCGACGGTCAGAGCCAGCTCGGCCGCCGGGAGGAGCTCGCGCAGCTGCTCGGGCGTCCGCGGACCGATGATCGGCGAAGCGACGCCGGGTTGATGCAAGAGCCAGGCGATCGCGACCTGAGGGATCGTGGCGTTGAGCTCTCCCGCGATCGAGCGGAGCTCGTCAACGAGCCGGTGGTTGCGCTCGGTCGCTCGCCGGTGCGCCGCCTCCTCCGCGCCGTCCGGCGCCTCCGCCAGGCGGCTTCCGGGCTCGGGCGTGCTGTCTCGAGTGTGGCGCCCGGTGAGAAAGCCGCCACCCAGCGGTCCCCATGGGGTGAGGGGGATTCCCGCCGACCGGGCGAGCGGCAGCAGGTCGAGCTCCGCGGAGCGCTCGACGAGCGAGTATTGCGCCTGCAGCGCGACGAACGGCGCCCACCCGAGGGCGTCCTGCGTCCGCAACGCCCACGCGAGCAGCCAGGCGGGGAAGTTCGAGACGCCAAGGGCACGCACCTTGCCCGCGCGCACCAGGTCATCGAGCGCCGCGAGCACATGCTCGAGCGGCACGCCGGCGTCGGGCGCATGGATCTCGTAGAGGTCGACGGTGTCGATCCCGAGGCGCCGCAGACTCGCCTCGCAGGCCGCATGTATGCGTTCCGGCGCCAGGCCCTCGCCGCCGGGGTCGGAGACCGGAAACCGCACCTTCGTCGTGACCACGACATCGTCGCGGCGACGCGCCAGCCAGGGCTTGAGCGTGCGCTCGGCGGCGCCGTCGCCATACACATCCGCGGTGTCGAGGAAGTCGTGGCCCGCGTCAACGAACGCGTCGAGCATTGCGTGTGCCTCAGCCATCCCCGTCCTGCCTCCCATCGACATCGTGCCGAGGCAGAGGCGGCTCTTCGTCAGCTCGTCCAGGCTGCGAACGTTCGTGACCATCCAGTCTCCTCCGACGTTGAAAGCGGTTTCAAGAATAGCGTTGAAACCGATTACAGACAACCGTGCGAGCCGCTACGCTGCCCGTGTGATCGAGCAGCCCGCGCAAGAGCCGCGCCGCGGCGCCGCGAGGATCAGCGACGTCGCCGCGCGCGCGGGCGTGAGCGTCGCCACCGTCTCGCGCGTGCTGACGGGGAGCTCGCCCGTCACGCCGGTCAAGCGCGAGCGCGTACTCGAGGCGATCGAGGCGCTCGAGTACCGGCCGAGCTCGCTCGCCCGCAGCCTCTCGCTCGGTAAGACGGGGGTGATCGGTGTCGTGGCGCCGTTCTTGGCGCACGGCGCCACGTCGGCGAGGCTTCGCGGGATCATGCACCGGGCCGGCCCGGAGGCGTACGACGTGATGATCTTCAACGTCGAGTCCGCCCGCCAGCGCGAGGACGCGTTCCTGAAGTTCGCGCGCCGCGACCGGCTCGACGGCCTGGTCGTCATCTCGCTGCCGATCGACGACGCCGATGTCGCGATGCTGCGCCAGCAGCGGCTGCCCACGGTACTCGTCGATCTGTCGCATCCGGGGCTGAGCGGGGTGTCGATCGACAACGTGGCGGGGGGCGAGCTCGCCACCCGGCATCTCCTCGACCGAGGTCACACGCGCATCGCCTTCGTCGGTGACGCGGCGAGCAGCCCGCTTGGCTACACGTCCAGCGATCCGCGCTACCGGGGATACGAGCGCGCGCTGCGCAGCGCGGGCGTGGAGCTCGATCCGGCGCTCGTATGGCGCGCGCCGCGGACGACGCTCGACCCCGCGGTCGGACGTGGCCCGCATAGCCGGATCGACGCGCGCGAGGCGGTCGTGCGGTTGCTCGATTCGGCGAGCCCGCCCACTGCGGTGTTCGCGGCGTCGGATCTGCAGGCGGTCGGTGCGCTCGAGGCCGCCGCGCAACTGGATGTCCAGGTCCCCGGCGGGCTCGCTGTGGTCGGCTTCGACGACACGGAGGTCGCCGAGATCGCCGGCCTGACGACCGTGCGGCAGCCGCTCGAGGAGAGCGGCGCGGAGGGGATGGGCCTGCTGCTTGCCGAGCTCGCGGGCGAGGCACGCCGTGTCGACCTGCCACTAGCGGTGCAGCTCATCGAGCGCCGCACGACCTGACGGGCGATGGCGGCGCGCGAGCCGCTCGATCAGCGCGTCCATGTCCGCGTCGATCCGCCGGCGCGCGGGATCGGCGTCGTGCCAGGCGACGATCTCGCGAGCACCGCGGAAGAACGGCGTCGTGGCGGTGAAGTCCGGGACGAGCGCCCGCAGCTTCGCGTTGTCGAAGATCACCGAGTGCGCCTTGTCGCCGAGCAGGCTGCGGCCCCAGCGCTCGTCCTCGGCGAGGATGGCGTCGGACGGAACGTGCACGATCCGGGCGGTCGTGCCGGCCGTCGCGGCGAGGATCTCGTGGATCTGATTCCAGGTCAGCACCTCGTCGGAGGTGATGTGGAAGCTGTCGCCGATCGCCTGCGGGTGGCCGAGCAGCCCGACGAAGCCCTTGGCGAAGTCCGTGTGGTGCGTCAGCGTCCACAGCGACGTGCCGTCGCCGTGGACGACGATCTCCTGTCCGCGGCGCATGCGTTCGATCACGGTCCAGCCGCCCTCGCACGGCACCCGGGTCTGGTCGTAGGTGTGCGACGGGCGGACGATCGTGACGGGGAAGCCGTCACGCCGGTACGCGCTCACGAGTAGGTCCTCGCAGGCGATCTTGGCCTGTGAGTAGGGCCAGACGGGGTTGCGGAGCGGCGTGGACTCGGCGATCGGAAGCCGTGCGACGGGCTTCTGGTAGGCCGACGCCGAGCTGATGAACACGTACTGGCCGGTGCGGTTGGCGAACAGCTCGAGGTCGGTCTGGACGTGCTCCGGCGTGAACGCGAGGAAGTTGGCGACGGCGTCGAACTCGTGGTCGCCGATCGCGGCGCGTACGCTCTCCGGGTCACGGATGTCGGCGCGGAGGTGCCGGGCCTCGGGCGGCAGCGGGCGGATCGATGTCGTGCCGCGGTTGAGCACGAACAGCTCGATTCCCGCTTCGACGGCGCGGTGCGAGCAGCCGGCGCTGATCTCGCCGGTGCCGCCGATGAACAGAACCTTCAATGGGGTCATTGACCGCGAACGATGGCGAGTCCCGCGCCGTGACGGCGCGGGACCCGAACCCGCTCAGGGGAGTGAGCGGAGCTAGAAGGTCTTGAGCGCCTGCTGGATCTGACTGCTCATCGCCTTGACCGCGGCATCCGTGCTGGTACGGCCGGCCAACGCTTGGTTGACGTTCTTGTAGATCGCCTGCGAGATCTGCGGATACACCGGCGAGACGGGGCGCGGCTTGGCGGCGCCGATCGCCCGCTCGATCTCGTCGGGCAGTCCGAGCGCCTTGCGCACGGCGGGGTCCTGATAGGCGGCCTTGGTCACCGGCGGGGTCGACCCCTCGCCGATGTAGCGCTGCCCGACGTCGGACGTGAAGTAGTTCACCACGGCCAGCGAGGCGCCGGGGTTGTCCGTGTAGGCGTTGATCGCGAGCTGGGTCCCGCCGAGGACGCCGACCCCCGGCTTGCCGTCGATGCCGGGCAGCGTGGTGATCTTGAACTTGCCCTTGATCGCGGGCGCCTTGTTGCCGAGCGCGTAGGCGTAGGGCCAGTTGCGCATGAACGTCGCCTTGCCGGTCTCCCAGTAGCGCCGGGACTCCTCCTCCATGTACGTCGTGACGCCGTTGGCCGCGGTGCCGTCCTTGACGCCCTTGACCATGAAGTCGAGCACCCGGCGCGTGACGGGCGAGTCGATCGCCGGCGACTTGCCGTCCGGCGTGAGGACCTCGCCGCCGGCCGAATACAGCAGCTCGAGGAAGTCGCAGGTCAGCCCTTCATACGCGGCGCCCTGATACACGACGCCGCTGTCTGCGGCCGCCTCGCGGTACACGTCCTCCCAGCTCGTCGGCGCCTTGGAGACCTGGTCGGTCCGGTAGTAGAGCAGCGCGGCGTTCGAGTTGTACGGGAACGCCCAGTTCTTCCCCTCGTAGACGCCGGTCCCGACGGTCGAAGGGATGAACTCGCTCTTGCGCGCCGCGATCACCGGCGTGAGGTCCTTGACCCACTTCTGGCTCGCGAACTCCGCCGTCCAGATCACGTCGATGCCCATCACGTCGCACTCCGGCGACTTGGCCTCCAGCCGCTGGACGAGCTGGTTGCGCTGCTCGTCCGCGGACTCCGAGAGCTCGAACAGGGTCGCCTTGACCGCGGTCTGCGACTTGTTGTACGCGTCGAGCGTCTTGTGGAACGCGCCGCTCACGTCCTTGGGAAGGCAGAGCGTCACATTGCCCTTGGCCCCGTTTGCCGCAGCGGGCGTCAACACGTTCCCGGTCGCCGCGGTCGACTTCGACTGGGTCGCCGTCGAGGTCGCCGACCCGGCTCCATCGTTGTCGCCACCTCCACCGCAGCCGGCGAGTACGGCGATGCAGCTCGCCGCCACGATCCAAGCCCTTGCCGTCATCGTCTCCTCCTCCTTGCCGGCGGGTCCGGGCACTGCTCGGACGCCAAGCCTGCCTTGAAAGCGGTTTCGAGGTTACTCCTGAAACCGCTTTCACGCAAGAGGGCGTTCAGCGTCCGCGAGGCGCGACCGACTCCCGCCGGCGCAGAGGCATCGGGACGCGGTAGACCGCGCCGGTGCCGCGCCGATCCTCGCGACGGCGTTCGATCGAGTCGAACAGCGCGCTGACCGCCTCGCGGCCGAGGTCATAGTGCGGAAGCGCCACCGTGGTCAGCCGCGGGCGCATCCATGACGCGATCGTGTCGTCGTCGAACGACACCACGGAGACGTCCGCCGGCACCTTGAGTCCGGCATCCTCGAGGGCCTGGTAGGCGCCGAGCGCCAAGCGGTCGTTGAGGCAGACCAATGCGCGGGGGCGGTCGTGCGCGAGGACGGCCCGGGTCGCGGCGAAGCCCTCTTCGGGAAGCCATTCGTCGCACAGATGTCCGCTCGCCACCCGCACGCCGGCCTCGCCGAGGACGTCGCGGATTCCGGTTATCCGCTCGAACGCCGCCACTCCTCCCGCCGGGACGTCGCGCTCGGTGGGACCCGCGCCGATCAGGTGAATCCCGTCGCGGTGGCCCGCCTCGAGCAGGACTTGGGCGACGGTGCGGCCGGCGCCGAGCTCGTCGGGAACCACCGAGGCCAGCGGCGACGGGCGTTTCGCGACGGCGTTGAGCAGGACCGCCGGGGCGGTCTCGAGGGCCGCCGGGACGTCAAGCGATGTCGTGTACATCGAGGCGAGGATCACTCCATCGACTTGGCGGTCGAGCATCGTCTCGACGAGCTGGCGCTCGAGCTCAGCATCGCCCTCGGTCTCGCCGATGAACAGCAGGACGCCGCGTTCGCGAGCCGCCTCGAGAGCGCCTTGGATGAGGCCGCCGGCGAGCCTGGACGTCGCGACGGTGTCGGAGACGAACCCGATCGTTCGGGTCGTGCCCGTGCGCAGGCCGACGGAGACGATGTTGCGCCGGTATTGGAGCTCCTCGGCGGTCTTCAGGACGCGTTCGGAGACGTCGCGCGAGATGCGCATCTCGGGCCCGCGGCCCGAGAGGACGAACGAAGCGGTGGTCGGCGAGACGCCCGCCGTCTTGGCGACATCCGCAAGCGTGACACGCCGGCTCATCGGGCGGCGCCCCGTCGCGGGGGCGGACAGCGCTTGACAGGCGACGGCACAGGAGGGCATACATAACGCGAGCTAATTCGATTGCGGGGCAGGCATGTCGCTCCCGCATGAGAGTCCATTCAATGGAGGCGATGCACATGTTGGGTCGAGCTCGCGCCATCCGGCGCCTCGCCGCGTGCGGGTTGATGGCCTCGGGCGCGCTCGCCGTGGCGGGCTGTGGACCGGGGGGCAACGATGCCAAGAGCCACGTCGCCACAGGGCAACCACTCGACGGCGTCCGCTCGACCGACGTGCGGAAGGACACCGGTGACGCTGAAGGCCTACTTCGAGACCGGCTTCCCGATAGCCGAAGGCGCTGACCGAGGAGTTCACGAAGCAGTATCCGAACGTCAAGTGGCAAGATCCGCGAGGTCAGTTTGCGGTCATCGCCCAGAACGCTCCACGCGTTCTCGCCGACGACCCGCCTGACCTGATGCGGCTGCCGCAGGTGTCGGATCTGGTCAAGGAAACCTGCCCAAGAACCGCCGTCAAGGTCGGCGGCTCGCACCCGATGGGGCCGGCGGACGCGGAGCTGCCGCCCGTCAAGCACGACACCGTCACGGCGAGCACGCTCGACGCGGGCTCGACGATCGGCAAGGACAACGGCGCGATGGACTTCATCGCGAACGCCACCGGCGCCATCTACGCGAAGAGCTGGACACCGCAACTGCAGAAGCTGTTCGCCGGCGAGCAGACGCCGGAAGGGCTCTTGAAGTCCGTGCAGAGCGACTACGAGAGCCAGATCAGCCACTGAGCGGATGTCGCGCCCGCTGCCCGATACGACCGTCGAACTGCCCGACGCCCGACCCGCGGGCCGACCGGTCTCCACCGTGCGAAGCCGCGCCCGGCGGGGGCGGCTTCGCACGCCGGCGTGGGTCGGCTGGCTGTACGTCGCCCCTGCGCTGCTCGTCTATGCCGTCTTCGTCTTGCGGCCACTGCTGCTGACGGTCGAGTACTCGCTGTTCAGTTGGGACGGCATCGGCCCGTCGCGGTGGGTCGGGCTCGACAACTACTCGCGGGTGTTCACGGACCCGGACCTCGTCAAGACGATCGCGAACGCGTTCAAGCTGATCGTGTTCTTCAGCGCGATCCCGGTGCTGCTCGGGCTCGCGATCGCCTCGACGATCCGGCAGATCGCGACCAGCCGGCTGGCGCTCGCGGCGCGGACGGTGGTGTTCCTGCCGCAGGTCATCCCGCTCGTCGCGGCCGGCATCGCCTGGAGTTGGATGCTGTCGTCGACCGGCATCGTCAACCAGGTGCTGAGGGCCACCGGGCTCGGGGGACTCACGCACGACTGGCTGGGCGACTTCTCGACCGCGCTGCCTGCGGTCGGCGTCATCGGCGCATGGGTCCTGCTCGGTCTGTGCACGCTGCTGCTGCTGGCAGGGATGAGCAAGATCGATCCGTCGCTCTACGAGGCCGCGCGCATGGACGGCGCCGGACCGTTCCGCGAGTTCCGCCACGTCACGCTGCCGAGCCTGCGGCAGGAGATCGGGGTGTGCGTGACGGTGACCGTGATCGCCGCGCTCGCGAGCTTCGACATCGTCTATATCTCGACCCAGGGCGGGCCCGGCAACACCACGATGGTGCCGGGGCTCGAGATCTACTACCTGGCGTTCGCAGAGCGAGAGGTCGGACTCGCCTCGGCGCTCTCCGTCGTGCTGATCGCGCTCGTGCTCGTCTGCATCGCGCCGATCCAGCGCCTGACGCGGGAGCACAGCTCATGATCGTCGCCCGCCGGGAGATCTTCACGGCGCGCGTGCTGCTCCTGCTGCTGATGGCCGCCACGATCGTGCCGTTCCTCAGCCTGTTCGTGACCGCGTTGCATCCGTCCGGCACGTATCCGCCCGGTCTCGACTGGCCCTCGGATCCGCAGTGGCACAACTTCACCGACGCCTTCAAGGCGGCGCACATGGGCGAGCTGCTGAAGTCGAGCGCGTTGATCGTGGCCGGCGTCGTGCCGGTGTCCCTGCTGATCGCGACGATGGCCGGGTTCGCGATCGGCCACCTGCGGATGAAGGGCAGCCGCGCCGTGTTCGTCGTCTTCCTGGTCGGGCTGACGCTGCCTTTCGAAGGCATCGTCACGCCGCTGTACTACCAGGTGCGCGACCTCGGGTTCCTGAACACGCGCTGGGCCATCATCCTGCCGTTGATCGGGCTGTTCATGCCGTTCTCGGTCTTCTGGATGCGGGCGCATTTCCTGAAGATGCCCGAGGATCTGTCGGATGCGGCCCGGGTGGACGGCGCGAGCACGTGGCAGCTGTTCTGGCGGATCCACGTCCCGCTGGCCATGCCGGCGATCTCGTCGTTGGCGATCCTGCTGTTCCTCTGGACCTGGAACCAGTTCCTCCTCGCGATCGTGCTCGTCGACGACCCGTCCAAGCGGACAATGGCCGGCGCGCTCGGTGCGTTCCAGGGGCAATGGGGCACCGACATCCCGCTGCTGTGCGCGGGATCGCTGCTGATCCTGACGCCGACGCTGATCGTGTTCCTGATCTTCCAGCGCCGCTTCGTCGCGGCGTTGCTCCAAGGCTCACTGAAGGGCTAGGTGCATCACCGCATGGACACCCTCGTCGTGGGCGGCTTCGTCGCGCCCGGGTTCGAATCGGTCCGCGAGGCATTCCTCGACAACCTGCGCGAGCGCGGTGAGCTCGGCGCCGCCTTCGCCGTGACGCGCGACAACGAGCCGGTCGTCGATCTCTGGGGTGGGGTCGCCGATCGCGCCACCGGACGGCCGTGGCAGGCCGACACGCTCCAGGCGATCTTCTCCGGTACGAAGGGATTGGTCGCGCTGTGCCTGTTGTTGCTCGTGGATCGCGGCGCGCTGGAGTTCGACGCGCCGGTCGCGCGCTACTGGCCGGAGTTCGCCGCGCGCGGGAAAGGCCACCTGCGCGTATGCGATATCGCCTCGCACCGGGCGTCGCTGCCCGGCATCCGCGAACCGCTCGCGCACGACGAGATCCTCGACGACGCCCGCATGGCGGAGCTGCTCGCGCAACAGCCGGCGGAGACGGACCCGCGCGCGGCCAGCGCGTACCACGCGCTGACCTACGGGTGGCTGTGCGGAGAGCTCGTGCGGCGCATCGACGGACGCAGCATCGGGCACTTCTTCGCCGAAGAGGTCGCCTCGCCGCTGGAGCTCGAGCTCTGGATCGGCCTGCCGGAGGCGCTCGAGCCGCGCGTCTCACAGCTCGCCTACGCATCCGGGTGGGGCAGGCGGGGCTGGAGCGCGGAGGAGCTCGCCGGCGACGAGCTGCTCAATCGCGCCGTCAACAACCCGCCGCTGTTTCCGCCCGAGTTCATTCCGTGGAACCAGCCGCGCTGGCACCGCGCGGAGGTTCCCGGAGCCGGCGGCATCGGCAGCGCCCGAGCGCTGGCTCGTCTCTATGCCTGTCTGGCCGGCAGCGGCACGCTCGACGGCATCCGGCTGCTGAGCCCGGGGACGCTCGAGCGGGGCCGCCAGACTCTCAGCCGCAGATGGGATCCGCTGGCGAGGGCTCACCAGGCGTTCGGGTTCGGCTTCGAGTTGCAGACCGCGTCGCAGCCGCTCGGACCCGCGCCGGACGCCTTTGGCCACCGCGGCGCCGGAGGCTCGACGCACTGCGCGTGGCCGTCGCTGCGCGCGGGCGTGTCATACGCGATGAACCTCATGCGCGATGACGCGGAGGTCGACCCGCGCGGGCAGGCGCTCATGCGCGCCGCGCATGAGGCGCTGACGGCCGACGCCCGCCGGAACGGCAACCGCGCGTGAGTGCGTGGTGGACCCGCCGCCACCTCGACGGCATCGTCGAGAGCCGGGCGACCACGGCTCCCGAGATCGCATGGCCGGTGCCGCGCGTCCTCCTCGGAGACGACGTGTGGGATCTGTGGCCGATCCAGGAGCCGGACGGACCGCCCATGGTGGTCGACGGGGCGGAGTTGTGGATGGCGCTCTCGGCACCGGCCCACGGCCATCCCGAGGATCGTCACGACGTCGCGCGGCTGCGACTGCTGGCCCGCCGCGGCGAGTCATGGACCGATCTTGGTCGCGTCTTCGCGGACGGCGCCTCGCTCGGAAGCCGGGAGTGGTCGGGATCCGCGGTGCGCCGCTCCGACGGCTCCGTGTCGATCTTCTACACCGCCGCCGGACGCACGGGCGAAGACCGCCCGACGTTCATCCAGCGCGTGGTCGAGGCACATCGGACGCTCGTCGTCGACCACGGCCGCGTGCGCCTCGGGGCGCTGCTCGCGCAGCGCGAGATCGGGCGCTCCCCCCGGCCGGAGTACCTGCCCGCCGACGAGATCGACGGCGGGCCCGGGCAGATCAGGGCGTTCCGCGACCCCGGCTGGTTCCGCGATCCGGCCGATGGTCGCGATCATCTGCTGATCGCCGCGTCGGTGCCGTCGCGAGACGGGTTCATGGGCGCGGTCGCCCTGGCGCGCAACGGGCGGGAGGGTTGGCAACTCCTGCCGCCGCTGCTGAGAGCTGAGGGCATCCACCACGAGCTCGAGCGGCCGCACGTCATCGTGCGCGGCGGGCGGTACTACCTCTTCTTCTCCGCGAGCCGGCACTCCTTCCATCCGGAGGACTGCGCGCCCACTGGCCTCTATGGCTTCGTCGCGCCGGACCTGATCGGGCCCTACGAGCCGCTCAACGGCTCCGGCCTCGTGCTCCGGAATCCGCCGGGCGCGCCCGACCAGGCCTACGCCTGGCTCGTGCTCGACGACCTCCGCACCGTGAGCTTCGTCAACTACCGCAACGGCGGAGGCGATCCGAAGCGCATGAGCGCCGGCGAGGCGCGAGCGCGCTTCGGCGGGACGATCGCGCCCATCCTCCAGCTGACGGTCGACGGAGCCAGGACGGCGATCGCCGGCACGTGATGCCGGCGACGCTCGCTCAGGCGCGTCGTGGCTCGCGGGGCCTTTGCTACCTACCGCCCGGCCACGGCCGGCTCGCGCGCACCGCTGGCGTCGGCGCCCTGCTTGGCCGCCTCGGCCTGCGCGAGCTGGCGGTTGACGTGGTCCCAGTTGACGTTGCGCAGGAACGCCTCGACGTACTGCTTGCGGCCGTCCGGCGTGGCGCCGAAGTCGCGCACGTACGCGTGCTCGTAGACGTCGAGCGCGAGCACCGGAACCATGTTGTAGACCGCCCACAGGTTCTGGGTGTCCATCAGGTAGTTGAACAGCGAGCCGTCGTTGAGGTCATAGCCGACCATCACCCAGCCGCGCGCCGCGCTGGCGCCCTTCTTGAGCGCCTCCAGCCACTTGTCGACGCCGTTGAACTCGGACTCCACGAGCTCGGCGAAGCGGCCGTTGGGCTCGCCGCCGTCACCGCCGAGGTGGCCGAAGTAGAGGTCGTGGTTCTTGTAGCCGAGCAGCGCGAACGTGTAGTCGACCGACACGGCGCGCAGCGGCGAGTAGACCTGGTTGCCCTCGATCTCGGAGTAGTCGAACTCGTTCAGGATCCGGCGGCACTCGTTGGCCTTCTTCGCGTAGCCCTCGTAGAGCTTGTAGTGATCCTCCATCGTCCGGCGGGAGATCCCGTCCAGGTCGGTCTCGAACGCGGCGAACTTGCGGGGCTTCAGCTCATTCCATGGCATTCGGGGCTCCAATCGATCGCGTGCCTATCACGATTGGCCTCCCCAGCACGCGCTGCGCGAACCCTCATCCGCTCCTGCCTCGTCCGGCCGCTGACGCGTTGTCCATGCGACCGCCGACGCCCTCATGGATTCAGCAGGACCTTGAACGCGCCGTCCTGCTTCTTCTGGAAGATCTCGTAGGCGCGCGGCGCCTCGGTCAGCGGCAGGTGATGGGTCGCGAACGTCTCGACGCCGAGGACGTCCTCGTCTGCGGTGACGAGCGGCAGGATGTCGTCGAGCCAGCGGCGGACGTTGGCCTGCCCCATGCGCAGCGTGATCTGCTTGTCGAAGAGCTGCATCATCGGCATCGGGTCCACGGCGCCGCCGTAGACGCCCGAGAGCGAGATCGTGCCGCCGCGGCGGACGAGGTCGATGGCGAGGTGCAGCGCGCTCAGGCGGTCAACGCCGGCGACCTCGATCGCCTTGCGCGCGAGCGCGTCGGGAAGGAAGCCGGCGAGCCGTTGCGCCAGCGCACCGATCCGCGCGCCGTGCGCCTCCATGCCGACCGCGTCGATCACCGCGTCCGGGCCGCGCCCGCCGGTCAGGTCGCGCACATGCTCGGCGAGGTCGTCGTGCTCGGTGACGTCGATCGTCTCCACGCCGTGCGCGCGCGAACGGGCGAGGCGCTCGGGCACGAGATCGAGCCCGATCACCTGCCCGGCGCCGCGGTGCTGCGCGATCCGCGTGCACATCTCGCCGATCGGGCCCAGCCCCAGCACCAGCAAGCTCCCGTCACGCGGCACGTCGGCGTACTCGACGGCCTGATAGGCGGTCGGGATCACGTCGCTGAGGTACACGAAACGATCGTCCGGCGGCCCCTCCGGCACCTTGATCGGGCCGTAGTGCGCCTGCGGTACGCGCAACAGCTCGGCCTGCCCGCCCGGGACTTGTCCGTAGAGCTTGGTGTAGCCGAACAGCGACGCACCGGTGCCGTACTCGCGTACCTGCGTGGTCTCGCACTGCGACTGCAGCCCGTGCTCGCACATGAAGCAGTGCCCGCACGAGATGTTGAACGGGATCACGACGCGATCGCCGACGGCGAGGTTCGACACGTCGGGGCCAACTGCTTCCACGACGCCCATCGGCTCGTGGCCGAGGATGTCGCCGGGGTCGATGTAGGGCCCGAGCACCGTGTAGAGGTGCAGGTCCGAGCCGCAGATGCCGGTCGAGGTCACGCGGACGATCGCGTCGGTGGGGTGTTCGATGGTGGGATCGGGAACCGTGTCGACGCGCACGTCGGCGTTCCCATGCCAAGCAACGGCCTTCATGCCGACGCGCTACCCGCGCCGACCGCCGCTCACGGCTGCCGGTCACCGATGGGACCGACGCGCGCTTCGCGCCTCGATCGATCCCCGCTCCGTTCCTGGCGACCGACCATTCCCGCTATCACCTCGGACAGCGCATAGGCGGTGCACGAGCGGAGCTCGCATTCCAGTCGATGCGCGCCTCCTCGTCGCGATCACCCGCTCGCCCGCGCGCGAACGCGCTGAATGCTCCACGCCGCGATCAGCGCCGCGATCGCGCCGACCACGGCAACCCATGGCCACGATCCGCCTCCGGGGCGGGACGCTGGCGGCGGCGCCGGCGCGATCCTGACGGGTGCACCGAGGTCCGCAAGGCGCGCCGGGTCGAGAGGGTCGAAGCCCGCCACAGCAACCCGGAAGGCGCCGGCACGTGCGAATCGCACCGTAGCCCTGAACGTGTTCGGTGGCACGTCGACGCGCATAGGGACGCGCCGCTCGGCGCCGCCGATCGAGTCGGTGACGACGATCACGGGCCGGGCCGTACCCGGGTCGAAGCCGCCAGGACCCTGAAGAAGGCTCAGGCGCGCGTCCCACGTCCCGCCCGCCCGGATGTGATCGGGCGTCGAGTTCCACCTCACGCGCACCGGCGCATTCGGGTTCCTGCCCTCGGCGGTGCCGGACAGGACTGCCAGCGCCAGCAGCGTCAGGCCGAGCGATCTCATGTCAGCTCTACGCCGCCGCGGTCTCTGCGGTTCCGCCGGCGAGCCCTTCGGCGAACTGCTCATCTAAGAGCCTGTTGAAGTTTCGTCCGGTCTGACCGGGATCCTGTGGGTATGGCTCACGCGGCGTTTTCGGTCAGGTCGGGCGAGGAGACGCGGCAGGTGCAGATGGTCTGTTTGGACGATCTGGTGCCGGTCGATGACGATTTGCGGCGGATCGAGGGGTAGTAAACAGGTATAAAGGTCTGTTTTGGACGATCTGGTGCCGGTCGATGACGATTTGCGGCGGATCGAGCGGCTGATCGATTGGGATCAGCGTGCGGCGGACCGCGGAGCGGTTTTATCGGCCGGGCGGGGCGGGCCGGCCGGGCCTGGATCCGGCGGTGCTGGTCAAGCTGGCGCTGGTGTTGGCGTGGCGTGGGCTGCCGTCGATGCGGGCGACGTTGCAGGTCGCGGGCACCGATGTCTCGATCCGGCGGTTTCTCGGGTTCGGGCTCACCGAGCGGTTGCCGGATCACTCGACGTTCAGTCACGCGCAGACCAAGCGTTTCGCGGATTCCTCGGTGTTCGAGCAGCTTTCACGGCGGTCTTGGGTCAGTGCACGCAGGAGGCTACGACGATACAAAGTGGATGTGAAAGACGCGCTGAAGCCGAGCGATACGCAGGAGCTGATAGTCGGAGTGTAAGAAAAGAGAGAAGAAAAAAGGGAGAGAAAAAGAAGATGGGAGAGAAGAGACTAAATAAGATAGAGATATAATACACGAAGGATAAGGGGATATGGCAGAAAGTGAGGATGGAACTGGTGGAGTACGAACACATAAACAAGGCTCGAGCGGGAGATCAAGAAGACACGGAGGCTGACGGTAGAAGAAGAGAAGACGGGAGTGACACGGCGAGGTGACGGTAACGACGACGGAGAACGACGGGCAGCGAGACGGTCGGCACCGCGAGCGGTCGCACCGGTCGACGCTGAGCGCTGACAGTAGCCGAAAACGAAGACTGTGGTCGCCGGAGCATCCCTTCCTCTACCGAAGTAGTGCTGGATGCCCGCGACGGGCGCGGCGACCGCGGCCGGCAGCTACTTCGGGATGCGAACGATCGGAGTCGCCCTAGTAGAACGGCAACACGCGGAAGGTACTCAACGGAAAGCCCAAGTACGAGCTGGGCACGCTCGAGCAGGGCTTCTGGCCGGACGGCATACTACACCGCACCGACGGACGACGCGCTCAAGTTCGACCTCGAGCAAGAACAAGCGGATGGGCTTCAACACCATCCGCAAGCACGTGAAGGTCGAGCCCGACCGTTGGTACTACTGGGCGGACAGGCTCGGGCTGCTGGTCTGGCAGGACATGCCCGCGATGACCGACGGGGCCGCACCCGACCGCGGACGACCGCGACGGTACGAGAACGAGCTGCGACGGATGATCGATCAGCACCTCGACCAGCCCGGCGATCGTCATGTGGGTGACCGTTCAACGAAGGCTGGGGCCAGTACGACCAGGCCCGCATCGCCGACACGATCAAGGCCTGGGACCCGTCTCGCCTGGTCGACAACATGCGGGACTGGTCGGCGGGCGGCGGTTGCTCGTGGATGCGACGCACATCGAGGCCGACGCGGCGCTCAAGAGCTTGCGCGCCGAACTTTCGCTCGTCGAGAGCGAGAGCGGGGCGGCGACGGCGGGACGGTCGATGACGATCCCGCGACGCGGCCGGCACTCACGCTGGCTGAGCCGCGGAGCGGTCCGGCGCCCAAGCGCACACCGGACACACTGGACGCTACTCGAGAGGTCGTCGCGGAGTTGCTGAGGCGCGGGTTTGCGCCGGTCGCCGTCGCGCGCGACGGCGGGAAGCTTGCGGGATCTCGGGCTTTCGCGAGCCGGGAATCGTGACGGCGGCGCCTCAGTCGACGAGGCCGGCTGCACTCGATTGCGCGCGATCACGGGCACCGTGGGGCCCGCGATCGTTCCGCCCGAGCGCCTTCAGCACGACCGGCGGGCGGGCGCTCGCCCCCACGCCACCGGAACCCGGCCGCTGGTACCACCTCGTCGGCGTCCGCGACGCCGCGAGCGGCCAGTTCAGGCTGTACGTCGACGGCCAGCTCGCCGGCAGCCTGGCACAGAGCTGCGCGGAGCCGGCCACGGGCCACACCGTGCTCTGCCGAGCCCAGTTCGGCGGCAACCAGGTCGACTTCTGGCGTGGCGCGGTCGACCAGGTGCACGTGTACGACCGCGCGCTGTCCGACGCCGAGGTTCGAGATCTGTACCAGTCCGGGAGATAGCCTCACGACGAGCCGAGGTGGGCTACTTCGCACGCGCCGGCCGCTCGGCGTGACGTTCCGGGCACGGCGCGTGTCTGAAGAGCATGAGGTTGCGAGCGCCGGTGGCGCAGTTCGCGGTGACGGGCCTGGTGGCCACGATGCTGATCGGGCTGGGGGCGGTCGCGGTCATGCGGCGCATCGGCGCGTCGGAGGCGATCCGCGACGCGAAGCGCGTCACCCGCCTGGCGGGCGAGGGCATCGTGGAGCCGAACCTCACCCGGGGGGTGCTGAGCGGCGATCCCGCGGCGCTGCAGGCGCTCGATCGGGTCGTGCGCGCGCGGGTGCTCCGCGACGGCATCGTGCGAGTCAAGCTGTGGACCGCCGACGGCCGGATCGTCTATTCCGACGAGCCGCGGCTCATCGGCGCCCGCTACGCGGTCGACCCGGCGGACCGGGAGGCGCTGAGAAGCGCCCGAGTCGAGGCCGAGGTCAGCGACCTGAGCCGCCCCGAGAACCGGTTCGAGCGCTCGCAGCGCAAGCTGCTCGAGGTCTACCTGCCGATCCGCGGTCCGGACGGCGTGCGCCTGCGCTTTGAAGCGTACGAGCGCTTCGGCTCGGTCGCCGCCAGCGGGCGCCGTCTGTGGCTCGCGTTCGCGCCGGCGCTGCTGGGCGGGCTGCTGTTGCTGCAGCTCGTCAACGTTCCGCTGGCGAGGTCGATGGTCGGCCGGCTGCGCAATTCCCAGGCGCAGCGCGAGTCGTTGCTGCGGAGCGCGATCGACGCCTCCGACCTGGAGCGCCGCCGGATCGCCGGCGACCTGCACGACGGCGTCGTCCAAGATCTCGTCGGCGTGTCGTACGCGCTCGCCGCGCACGCCGAGCGCGTGGAGGACCCGGGCGCCGCGGGCGCGCTGCGCGACGGGGCCTCCCGCGCGCGCGACAGCGTGCGGGCGCTGCGTGCCCTGCTGCCGGAGATCTACCCCCCGACGCTGCACCAGGCGGGCCTGGCCGCCGCGCTGCACGACGTCGGCACCACGGTGACCGCTCGCGGCATTCCCACCACCGTGTCCGTCAGCGACGATCTGCAGGTGTCCGGCGCGGCCGAGCGCCTGCTGTTCCGGGTGGCGCAGGAGGCGTTGCGCAACGCGGCCAGGCACTCGGGCGCCGCATCGATCACCGCGACCGTCGCCGGCGGCGGCGGGACCGCAGTCCTCGAGGTCATCGACGACGGCATCGGGTTCGATACCGACGCGGCTGCCGAGCGTCCCGCGGAGGGACATCTCGGGCTGCGGCTGATGGCCGATCTCGTGCGCGACGCCGGCGGCCGGTTCGACATCGAGTCCGCTCCCGGGCGTGGGACCGCGGTGCGGGTCGAGGTGCCGGCAACATGATCCGCGTGGCGATCGCCGACGATCACGTGCTGGTGCGGGCCGGACTCGAGCAGCTGCTCGACAACGCCCCCGACATCGAGCTGGTCGGCTCGGCGGCCAGTGGCGCCGCGGCAATCGAGGTTGCGCTCGCGGTTCGCCCCGATGTGGTCCTGATGGACCTCTCGATGCCGGGAAAGGACGGGATCGAGGCCACGCGGGAACTCTTGTCCCAGGCGCCGGACGTGCGCGTGGTGGTCCTGACGTCGTTCGCCGACCATCAGCAGGTCCTGGATGCGCTCGATGCGGGCGCGATCGGCTACCTGCTCAAGGACGCCGAGCCGGAAGAGCTCTACCGCGGCATCCGCGCCGCTGCGCAGGGGGACTCGCCGCTCGCGGCGCGGGCGGCGAAGGCCCTGATCGCCGGGCGGCGCGAGCCGGCCGGCGACGCGCGCCTCTCGGAGCGCGAGCACGAGGTGCTCGCGCAGATCGCGGCGGGTCGTCCGAACAAGGTGATCGCGCGCGAGCTCGGGATCTCGGAGAAGACGGTCAAGAACCACCTCACGCGGATCTTCGAGGCGATCGGGGTGAGCGACCGGACGCAGGCCGCCCTGTGGGCGCAGCGTCACGGCGTGGTCTGAGCGCCCCGCGGCCTCCGTGTGCCGCGGGGCGTCGCCGGCTCAGCGGGCGCCGTGGTCGTCGCCGGGCGCGTCGTCGCGGCCCTTGCCGCGGTCGTCGGCCACGCGGTCGTCACGGCCGTGGCGAGCGGCGTGAGCGCGATGGCGGCGGCTGCGGCGATCGTCGCCGGCGGGATCGTCGGCGCCGTGCCTGGACGCCCGGACGACCATCCCGCCGCGATCGTCGCGGGCGTTGTGACCGGCGGGGTCGTCGGCGCCGTGCTTGGCCTGCGCCACGCTCACGCTGCCGACGGAACCGGCGCCGAGCGCGGCGATCGTGCCGGCGAGGATCAACTTGCTGCGGAACGTGCTCATGGGGAGTGCCTCCTGGACCGTTGGGTGAACGCGATCCAGCCTGTCGTGTCCCGGGTCCCGGTCTCAATGGGAGATTGGTCCTGGGACTCCGTGATGCATGGAATACCGTGAACGGGCATGCATCGGCCACGGCTGTATCGGCTGTTGTGGCTGTCGATCGCCGCCGCGGTCGCCACCATCTCGCTCAAGACCGTCGCGTGGGCGCTGACGGGCTCGGTCGGCCTGCTGTCCGATGCCCTCGAATCGGTCGTGAACCTCGCCGCCGCGATCGTGGCGATGGCCGCGCTGCGCTGGGCGACCAAGCCCGCCGACGAGGAGCACGCCTACGGCCACGCCAAAGCGGAGTACTTCTCGGCCGGCGTCGAGGGCACGTTGATCGTCGTCGCGGCCGCGGCGATCGCGGTCACCGCGGTCGATCGGCTGCTCCACCCGCAAGCGATCGACCACGTCGGAGTCGGTCTCGCCGTCTCCGCCATCGCCTCGCTGATCAATCTCGCGGTCGGTTACCTGCTCCTGCGGACCGGCCGCCGCGAACGGTCGATCGTGCTCGAGGCCGACGGCAAGCACCTGATCACCGACGTGTGGACCTCGGTGGGCGTGATCGTCGGCGTCGCCGGCGTGGCGATCACCGGCTGGGAGCGTCTGGACGCAGTCGTCGCGCTCGCCGTCGCGGTCAACATCGTCGCGACCGGCGGCGGCCTGCTGCGCCGTTCGGTCGGCGGCTTGATGGACCGCGCGCTCGGCGAGCCCGAGCGCCGGCAGATCGAGGACGTGCTGGCCGGCTTCTTCGGCAGCGACGTGCAGTTCCACGCGCTGCGCACGCGCCAGGCCGGCTGGCGGGCGTTCGTCTCGGTGCACGTCCTCGTCCCCGGCGCCTGGACCGTTCAGCGCGGCCACGACGTGGTCGAGGAGGTCGAGTGCGCGCTGCGCGAGCGGTTGCCCTACGCGACCGTCTTCACGCACCTCGAGCCGGCGGAAGACCCGCGCTCGTTTGACGACACCCGGCTCGACCGTCTGCCCGAGCCCGCGCCCTAGCCGCTCGGCTCCGCGACGCCCACCATCAGCCGCCGCGCCTCCGCAACCGGTAGCGGCTGTGCGAACAGGAACCCCTGGCCCAGCAGGCAGCCGACGCTGCGCACGCTCGCAAGTTGCTCGCGCGTCTCGATCCCTTCCGCGATCACGCGCAGGCCGAGCGCCCGGCCGAGCTCGACGGCCGCCGCGAGTACGGCCTGGCCGGTGACGTCGTCGAAGGAGCGGATCAGGGTGCGATCGAGCTTGACGACGTCGATCGGGAAGCGCTGCAGCGACCCGAGCGACGAATAGCCGGTGCCGAAGTCGTCGAGTGCGACGTGCACGCCGAGCGCGCGCAGGCGCGAGACCACGGGCTTGGTCCGGGGATCGAGCACGAGGCTCTCGGTGATCTCGAGCACGAGCCGGCCGGGCCGCACGCCGTGCTGCGCCAGCAGCGCCTCGACCTCGTCGACGAGGTCGTGCGAGACCTGCACGGCCGAGATGTTGACCGAGACGTACACCGGCTCCGGCCAGCGCGAGAGCTCCAGGCACGCGGTCCGCAGCACCCAGCTCCCGATCGGCGTGATCATGCCGGACTCCTCGGCGATGCCGACGAAGTCCAGCGGCGGAACGAGCCCGCGCTCCGGATGGTTCCAGCGCAGGAGCGCCTCGAATCCGACGACGTCCTCGCTGTCGAGGTCGACGAGCGGCTGGTAGTAGACCTCGAGCTGGTCGAGCTCGAGCGCGTGGCGCAGGTCGCCTTCCACCGTGAGCCGCTCGACGAGCCGCTCACGCAGCGTGGCGTCGAAGACCTCGAAGCGGCCGCCGCCGGCGTCCTTGGCCCGGTACATCGCCGCGTCGGCGTCGCGCAGGAGATCCTCCGCCGTTCCCGTGCCGGCGGAGGTGACGGCGATGCCGACGCTCGCGCTGATCGAGAGCTCGCGCCCTTCGACGTGGAACGGCTCGGCGAACGCTTCCACGAGCCGCCGGGCGACCGACGCCACCGCGCGGTCGGTGTCCGTGTGCGTCGAGACGACGACGAACTCGTCTCCGCCGGGTCGCGCCACGATGTCCTCGTCGCGCACGCACGCGCACAGCCGTGACGCGACCTGGCGGAGGAGCGCGTCGCCGACCGAGTGGCCGAGCGTGTCGTTGACGACCTTGAAACGGTCGAGATCGAGCAGGAGCAGCGACAGGCGGGTGCCCAGGCGCGCGCAGTGGCGCAGCTCGCGGTCGAGGTGGCTCATCAGTAGCGCCCGGTTCCCGAGCCCGGTGAGCGGATCCTCGAGCGCTCGCCGGCGCAGCTCGTCCTCCTTGTCCGCGTGATCGAGCGCGCCGCCGAGGATGTTTGCGACGGCCTCGAGGAAGCGCACGTCCTCGATCCCGAACGCACGGGCCTCCCCCGAAGCGTGGACCAGCATCACGTGGCGCATTCCGGCCCGCTCGGGCACGGGCACGCTGAGCGCGCGCCGCATCCCGTGCTCGAGCACGATCGGCGGAACGGCGAAGCGCTCCTCGTGGAGCAGGTCATTGCTCACGACCGACTCGCCCTCGAGCAGCGTGTAGCCCGCCTGCGAGGCGTCGAGCGGCAGGACCAGGGCTCCGTCGCCGGCGTCGGCGGACGTGGCGACGAGTCGCATCGACTCCTCCCCCGAGCGCCGGAACACGACGCACGAGAGCGCGTCGAGCCGCTCGCGGACGAGGGTCGTCGCCTCGCCCATCAGGATGGAGGGCTCGGTCTCGAGCGCCCGCCTTCCCAGGTCGGCGATGACCGCCTTCTGGCGCTCGGCACGCCGCTGCTGGGTCACGTCCTGCAACTGGGAGAAGAAGTACGGCTCTCCGTCGTCGGGCTCGACGAACACGGAGCTGATGAGCACGTCGACGGCGGTGCCGTCGCCGCGCAGGTAGCGCTTGTAGAGCGGCGCGTCGTCGCCCTCGATCGCCAAGTCGATCTTGGCGACGCTGACCTCGATGTCGTCCGGGTGCGTGAACTCGAGGATCGAGTGCCCCACCACCTGCTCGCGTGGGCGTGCGAGCAGCGCGCATAGCGTGTCGTTCAAACGCACGACGCAGAGGTCGCGCGTGAGGATCGCCATCCCGATCGCCGCGTCCTCGAAGCCCTGCACGAAGCGGCGGCTCGAGCGCCGCACGCGGTCCTCGTCGAGGCGCAGCACGAGCGGCGCGATCGTGGCCGCGAGCAGCGCGTAGACGACGCCGGCCACGGCCGCCCAGCCGGCGCCGGCGCGCGGCTCCAAGAGCAGCACGAGGGCGAACGCCACGCAAACCGTCGGCACGGCGACGAGCGCCGTGATCGCCGTGAGAAGCGGCAGGACGCGCCGCTTGTGGATCCTCACCGGGGCGGCGGTCGAATCAGCGGCCATTGTCCCGGTAATCGGCAGGGACACCGGCGGAATGAGGAAGTCGGCGACCCGCCCGCGAACCCCGAACTTTGAGTCCGGAGCCAACCGGGCCGATGACATGAGCGAACACATCGAAAAGCGCTGAGGAGCCCCCCGCCATGCCAGCCGCACCCACCGTCGCCATCGGCAGCACCGTCACCGTCACGGACGTCCTCCACGACAGGCAGCAGACGTTCCAGCTGGTGGACGGCATCGGCGATCCCGAGCAGGGCAGCGTGTCGCGCCGCTCTCCCGTCGGCCGCGCCCTCGCCGGCCACCACGTCGGCGACGTCGTCGCCGTCGCCGCGCCGTCCGGGCAGCGCGAGCTGCGCGTCGTCGCGCTGGCCTGACCGGCTCAGGGTCGCGCTTTGAGCGCGCCGAGCTGAATCTGCTCGACGCCGTCGAGGTCGTACGAGAGACCCATCAGGCCGCCGGCCTCGTCGTCGATCCGGCGCACCTCGGCGCCCGTGCAGGTGCCCAAGATCACGATGATCAGCTCCTGTGAGCGCTTACCGGTCGCGCCGTCGGCGAGGTGCTTCACCTCGTCGCGCTTGCGCGAGTACGACCGGCGCTTCCAGTACGTCTCGCCGGCGATCTTGATGAACTGCGCGCACTCCTCGCCGTCGATGGCATTCCAGATCCTGCGCCAGCCGACGGCATCGATGACGGGCACGATGTGGGACGTGTTGGACTGCAGCAGTCCGTTGATCATGTCGTCGTCGTCCAGCGTCGCACCCCCGAGGCCGAGCTTGATCAGACGGACGCGCTGGTCGACGGACAGCGACGCGAGGCCGCCCGGCGTTTCCTTGGCCTTCTTGAAGTAGCCGCGCGCGTTGTCGTCGGCCGCGTCTCCGAACAGGCCGGTCAGATCGCCCTCGCCGTGCGCGTCGCCCGCGATCGCCGCCGTGACTGCGCCCGGTGTGTAGTTGATGATCTGCTCAAAGACCTTGATCACGCTCGTCTCGTCGCCCTTGAGCCGTTCGAGCGTCCACTTCATTGCGGCGTTCTTGGCCTCCTTCAATGGCGGTTCGAGCTCGACCTCCGCACCGAGCGTGTCCGCCTTCTTGTGCGCGAACAGGGTGAGCGCTGCACGCAGCCGCGGGTTTTGGAACAGCTCCTGGACGCTCGCGACCATCCAGTCCTGCGTCGGGTTATCCGTCTGCTGGGCGTTCGGCAGCGCCTTCGGAAAGCCCTGCTCGGCCTTGTAGAGGCCGTCGGGGGTCTTCAACGACGCCTTTACCGCCGCCACGTCCGTGGTGCCCTTGGTCGCGGCCAGGTACGCCTCGTTGATGTCCTTGATCGAGAGCCTGACGGCCGCCGCCGCGAGCGCAAACGTCTCTTGCGCCTGCAGCAGCGCGCGGCCCTTGTCGTCGAGAACCTCGCCGTCGCCGTACAGCTTCACCGGCGTGGCCGTGCCCACATCGGCCAACACGCCGTGCTCTTTGTCCCAGTCGTGCAGGGCGCCGGAGAGCGCGTCGCCGAACTGCAGGGCCGGCATGGACTTCTCGGCCAGGGTCTTCTCGAGCGTCTTGATCGCCTGCCCGAACAGGAAGTTGACCGTCATCGGCCGGGCAGCGGAGTGCGCATTCATGTGCCACGCGATGTTCTCCGACAGCCACCCGAGCCCGTATCGCCCATCCGCTTGTGCTCGAGCGACTCGAATCGCGCGAGCCGGCCGTCCGCCGTGTGGCGCAGCCGGGCGACTTGGCGCACCGCGGCCGCGCTCGACATCGCGCTGAACAGGTCGCGGTCGACCTGCGCCGGCGGTGCCGCGGCCCTGCTTGCCTGCTCGTGCGGCACGTCGGGTGGCTTGCGCGACAGCAGCGCGCTCACGGCTGCATTACCCGCCCCGCGCTGCAGCGCGCGCAGCGCGTCCGGCTGCGCCTGCGGCGGGCGTGGGGAGCGAAGCGGAGCGGCATCGGCGCGGGCACGCTGGGGCACCCGGCCGAGGCTAAGCGCGCTCGGACTCCAGCGAAATCATGGAAACCTCAATACGTGCGAGCTTCGGTCACCACGGCGCGTCGCTGACCGAGCCGACCGAGCCGTCGGGGCGGACGATCAGGACCCAGTCCTCCCACGTCGGCGTGTCGCGCGGGAACATGGTCGGCGACGCGGTCATGTCGGCGAGCGCGCGCCCGAGGTCGGCGAGCGGGCAACGGCCGTCCTCGGTGTCGAAGACGACGGTCGGCTCGTCGGCGCCCGTGCGCGGGTTCACGAACGTCGCCCGGTAGCGCCCCGGCGCGAGTCCGGTGAGCGCGCGGCGCTCGCGAAGCGCGCTCAGCGTGGCGCTGGGCTTCGGGACCGACTGGCCGATGCCCGGTACGTAGGCGACGACCGAGCCATCGGGCAGCCTGGCCGCAAACGGGCGGAACCAGTCCTCCGGCCCGGCGTGCGGCTCGATCGCGTCGGGCGCCGGCTCAAGCTCCCACCACCGCAACCGCTCGAGGATCCGCCTGCCGACGCCGACGTGGATGGCCCCGCGCCACTCGATCGCGTCCTCCCAGTCGGCGGAGCTCGCGCGACTCGGAGGGAGGTAGTGGTCGTCACGCGCGCTGAACGTGCTGATCGGCATCGTGCCGTACGTGTGGCCGGCGGTGCCGCTGAGCATGTGCGACCAGAACAGGAAGCGCTGCACGTCCTCCCAGCACGAGCCGCCGATGCCCTCGTAGGAGCATTCGCCGTTGATCACCGGCACGGGGTCTTGAACGGGCCCGGCCTCTACGACCGCATGCTCGGCGAGCTGGCCGCGGAGGGGTTCGCCGCCTCGGAGCTGATCGACTCGGAGTTCGAGCTCGCCGACGCCGAGTCGGCCCTGGCCCGCTTGCAGGAGCCCGGCCGCGCGGCGCCGAAGGTCGTCCTGCGCATCGGCGACTCCTGACGGCGTTCACACCAGCCGGAGCGGCTGTTCGAGCAGATCGCGGATCGCCGCCAGGAAGCGCGCCGCGTCGGCGCCGTAGAGGATGCGGTGATCGCACGTGAGGGTGAGGGTCATCCGCCGTCCGTCGACGATCTCGCCGGTGGCGCTGCGGATCAGGACGTCGCGCGTCGCGCCGATGCCGAGGATCGCCGCCTGCGGTGGGTTGATCACCGGGGAGATCGCGGTCATGCCGTACATGCCGAGATTCGACACGGTGAACGTGGCGCCGGACAGGTCCGATGGAGCGATCGAGCCGTCGCGCACGCGCTCGGCGAGCCGGCGCGTCTCGGCGGCGATCGCGCTGAGCGAGCGGATGTCGGCATCGGTGATCGTCGGCACCAGGAGCGCCTCCGGCGCCGCGACGGCGACCCCGACGTTGATCTGCCGGTGCAGGACGAAGCGGCCGTCGCGGTAGGCGCCGTTGGCGAGCGGGTGGCGTCGCAGCGCAAGCGCGCTCGCCTTGACGATCAGGTCATTGACGGACGGCGCGGCGCTCTGTTCGCCGGCCGCTTCCTTCAGGCGTGCGCGCAGGTCGAGCGCGGCATCCATGGCGACCTCGGTCTGCACGTGGAACTCCGGCACGGTCGCCTTCGCCTCGGTCATGCGGCGTGCGATGACAAGTTGCAGGCGGGTGAGCTCGCGGATCTCGACGTCGGCCGCGGGCGGCGGGCCGGCCGGTGCGGGTGCGGGTGCGGCCGGCTCGGGCGCGACGGCGAGACCGGCGGCGGCCGCCACGTCGGCGCGCGTGATGCGTCCGCGCGGTCCGCTGCCGCTGAGCGTGGCGAGGTCGATCCCGTGGACGCCCGCGAGACGTCGCGCGATCGGTGTCGCGACCGCAAGCGCAGGCGGCGCCGACGCGACGCCGGCTTCGGCTCCGATCCGCGCGATCGGCGCTCCGACAGGCAGCGTCTCACCGGCGGCGGCGACGATCGCCAGCGTGCCGTCGGTCGGCGCCTCGTAGGTGATCGTCGCCTTGTCGGTCTCGATCTCGACGAGCTCCTCGCCCGTGGCGACCGTGTCGCCGTCGGCCTTGAGCCAGTTGAGGATGGTGCCCTCTTCCATCGAGTCCGACAGCCGGGGAAGCGTGATCTCGGTCATGGCAGCAGGTCGAGTGCGGCGCCGACGATGGTGTCGGCGTCGATGCCGAAGATGCGGTAGAGGTCGTCCACGTCGCCCGACTGGCCGAAGTCGGAGACGCCGAGGCAGGTGATCGGAACGCACTGCGGGATGCCGAGGAAGCTCAGCGTGTGCGGATGGCCGTCGAGCGCCGCGACGATCGGGGCGGCGCGCTCCGGCGGAAGCAGCTCGTCGAGGATCGCGTCGTCGCCTTCGCCGACGCCGCGGCGCGCCTGCAGGGCGCGGAAGATGAGATCCGGGGACGTCAGGCACAGCACGTCGACGGCGCGACCGGCGGCGGCCAGCTCGTCGGCCGCCGTCAACGTCTCGGGGACCGTCGCCCCGACTGCGACGAGCGTCACGTCGGGCGCGCGCTCGGCGCGGCGCAGGGCGTACCCGCCGGCAAGCGCCTCGCGGCGGCGCCGCTCGCGCGCCGCCGGCTCCTTCGGCACGGCGGCGAGTGCCGGATCGACCGGTCGCGTCGAGAGCCGGAAGTACGACGAGCAACCGTCCGGCTTGCCGAGCCGTCCGAGCGCTGCCAGCAGCGCCCACTCGAGGTCCTGGCCGAAGGCCGGCTCCCAGGCGATGCAGCGGGGTTGCTCGAGCCCGATCGACGGGGTCGTGATCGACTGGTGCGCGCCGCCCTCGGGAGCCAAGGTGACGCCGGAGGGCGTGCCGACGAGGATCGACTGGCCGCCGGAGTAGATGCCGAACGACCAGGGCTCCAGCGCGCGGGCGACGAACGGGTCATAGAGCGTCCCGATCGGCAGCAGCGGCTGACCGTCGCGCGACCAGGTCGAGCCCAGCTCGCCGAGCAGGCAGACGAGATTGACCTCGGCGATCCCCAACTCGATGTGCTGGCCGTGCTCGCTCTCGTGCCAGCGTACGAGCGTGTCGGTGTCGTCCGCGAACCAGTCGATCGGCTCGCCGCGGACGTTCCAGACGCCGACCTTGTTGAGCCAGCCGCCGAGGTTCGTCGACGACGCCACGTCGGGGCTGACCGTCACCACCCGTGCGGCGACCGCCGGCGCCGCATGGGCGAGGTCGACGAAGAAGCGCCCGAACGCCTGCTGCGTCGACGCGAGGCCGGAATGGTCGCGGCTGAGCTCGGCCGGCACCGGCGGCGGCGCGGTCGGCGTGACCGGCCCGCGCGCCAGCCGCGCGGCCGTGGCGCGGCACAGCTCGGCCTCCGGCGAGCCGTCCGGATACGGCGCCCATGGATCGGAGGCATCGGCGCCGAGCTCCTGCGCCAGCAGCTCCCACTGGGCGCTGGAGAGCAGCGCCGAGTGATTGGCCGGATGGCCTTGCATGGGAAGCCGCCACGCCTTGATCGTGTAGGCGAAGACGACCGACGGGCGATCGGTCACCGCGTCGGCCTCCGCGTAGGCATCGAGCAGCCGCCCGAGGTCGTGCCCGCCGAGGTCGCGCACCGCGGCGGTCAGCTCGCCGTCGTCGAGCTCCGCCACGAGCCTCTCGAGCTCGCGCCGCCCGCGCCCGGAGCCGGGCAGCCGCTCGCGCAACTCCGCGGCGCCGGCGCGCAGCAGATGCTGGTACTCCTCGTTGGTCATGTCGTCCACGCGCCGCCGCAGCGCGCCGCCGCCGGTTCGCTCGAACAGCTCTTGCAGACGCCGGCCGTACTTGACCGTGATCGTGTGCCAGCCGGCCGCCTCGAACATGCCGGCGATCCGTCCGTGGGCGATGTCCGGCACGACGCGGTCGAGTGACTGGCGGTTGAGGTCGACGATCCAGAGCAGCTCGCCCAGACGAGGCGCCACCGGATCGACGAGCGCCTCCCAGACGGCGCCTTCGTCGAGCTCGGCGTCGCCGACGAGCGCGATCTGGCGGCCGCCCTGCGGCACGTCGAAACGCCCCGCGACGTAGCGATGGGCGAGCGCGCTCCATACGGTCGCCGTCGCGCCGATGCCGACGGACCCGGTGGAGAAGTCCGCGGGCACCGGATCCTTCAGCCGCGACGGATACGACTGCAGCCCGCCGAGCTGGCGCAGCGTCGTGAGGTAGCGGCGTTCGAGCGTGCCGAGCAGGTACTCGATCGCGTGCAGCACGGGCGAGGCGTGAGGCTTGACCGAGACGCGATCGGGCGCGCGCAGGTGGGCGAACCACAACGCGGTCATGATCGAGACCATCGAGGCCGACGACGCCTGATGGCCGCCCACCTTGACACCCGACGGCGTTCGCCGCACCTTGTTCGCGTGGTGGATGATCGACGTCGCGAGCCACAGCACGCGGCTCTCGACCGCCTGCAGCAGCGCCGGCTCCGTCGCTGCCGGGGCGGAAGCGGACATTGCGGCGATCTTGCGGGACCGGATCGAGGTTCGTCACCTGAGTCGCGAGAACACGCAAAGACTTTGCGCCTGTCGTCGCTCAAGCGCTAGAGTTCGCCGATGCCGCGCACAGATCTCGACGATGTCGATCGCCGCATCGTCGATCTCCTCCTCCAGGACGGCCGCCGCTCCGCGAGCGAGATCGGACGTACGGTCAGCCTCTCTCCGGCGGCAGCCAAGCGCCGTATCGACCGGCTCGAGCGAAACGGCACGATCGTCGGCTACAAGGCGGTCGTGGACCGGTCGACGCTCGGAGAGCAGATCGAGGCGTTCATCGAGCTGCGCTTTGCCGGCACGACCCAGGTCGACGACATCGAGGCGGCCGTCGCCGGCCTACCGGAGGTCATCGAGGCGTTCACGACTGCCGGCGATCCTGACGCGCTGGTCCGGGCGCGAGCCCGCGACCTGGACCATCTCAAGCGCGTCATCGACCGCATTCGACGGACCGGGACGGTCACCGGCACCAAGACGCTGATCGTGCTCGGAGCCGCGCGACGCCGCTGAGCGGCTCCGTCAGTTGTCGGCGAGGAGCTTGAAGCGTGCGGCGGCGTCGCCCCAGACTTGCTGGAGGTACGCCTGTACTGGATTGTCAAGCGGCCCCGTGTGTGGTATTACAACGGATGGTTAATTAACCGATACGCTATATGCCGACCGACCAGCTCAGCCTCACGTTCGCCGCGCTCGCCGATCCGACGCGCCGCTCGATCCTGACCCGTCTTGCCGAAGGCGAGGCGACCGTGAACGAGCTTGCCGAGCCATTCTCGGTGAGCCTGCCTGCGATCTCGCGTCACCTCAAGGTGCTCGAGCGGGCGGGGTTGATCGTCCGCAGCCGCGAGGCGCAGTGGCGTCCGAGCCGGCTGCAGGCCGAGCCGCTCGACGACGCGGTCGACTGGATGCAGGCGCGCAAGCGCACCTGGGAGGCCCGGATGGATCGACTCGACGCGCACCTGCGCCGGAAAGGACAGCAAGATGAGTGACGCGAGCCCCGTAGCGGGCGCCGGCCAGGAGGTTCTGATCACCCGGATCTTCGACGCGTCGCGCGAGCGGGTGTTCAGGGCGTGGACCGACCCCGAGGAAGTGGCGGCGTGGTACGGCCCGGAGCAGATGGACACCCCGCGCGAGCGGATCACCATCGACCTGCGGGTTGGCGGGCGCTATGAGCTGACGATGGTGTCGCGCGGCGGCGACCGCGAGTTCACGATCGGCTACGAGATCGTGGAGCTGGTCGCGCCGGAGCTGCTCGTGCTGCGCGCGGACCCGATGCCCGGCATGCACGAACCCACGATCGTGCGCATCGAGTTCCACGACCATGGGGCCAAGACGCGCATGACGCTCAGCGACGGTCCCTACCCGGGCGGTGCCGGGCACGCGGCGGCCGGTTATGAGGCCGCGTTCGACAAGCTCACTGCGCATCTCGCCGGATCGCCGCGATGAGACCTCGCGCCGCGGCGGATTGAACCCACAGGCCGCACCGCCGAGGCGGCGTGGCCGCCTGATCCGGCGCGCCCGGTTGCGGACGCCCCCCGGCGGTGGCCGGGGGGCGTGGGACGGTCAGCGGTCGTTGACGTTGCCGCCGACGATCTGCGCGCGCAGCTCGAACAGCTGCGGGTCGTGCGGGTCGATGGTCAGGCTGACCCAGTGCGTGTTGGCCGAGCCGAAGGTCTCGAGGCGGGTGAAGCGCTCGATGACCTGGCCGTTGTCGTAGTTGAGGGGCTTGTCGATCTTCAGGTAGTGGCTGTCGCCGTGGACGAGCAGGGTCTGGCCCGGGAACCCGAGGACCTGGCGGCGTAGCTCGGCGGTCAGGTTCGTCAGCCCGTCGTACTGCGCGGGCTGGAGCTTCTGCTCGTTGTTGAAGTTCGGGTCGGCCTGCCAGGTGACGACGACGCCCTTGGCGCCGATCTGCTTGGCGCGCGCGTAGGACTCCTGCAGCCAGTGGATGTTCGCGGCCTCGCGCGCGTTGTGCTCGGCGGTCTGGCGTGCGATCTCGGCGGCCGAGCGGGTCTCGCCGTCGACGCCGGCGTGTGGCAGGTTGTCGTTGGAGCCCTGGAAGTTCAGCGTCACGAACAGCACCGAGCCGGCGATCCAGCGCGCGTTCTCCCGATAGGCCGCGAAGCCGGGCTGCGAGCTCTCGCGCTCCACGCGCATCGGACGCGAGCCGAGCGTGAGGTCGGTTGCGAACAACGTCTTGCGCTCGAAGTCCAGGCGCTCCTCGGGGTCGAATCCGCCGGTGCCCGGGCCGTAGCGTCCCCAGCAGTCCGTCCAGTCGTTGTCGCCCGGCGTGACCACCACCGGGAATCGCAGCTGGTTGAACCAATCGCGGCTCTGCGTGTAGAGCTGGTCGGCGCACGCTCCGTCGCCGCCGGCCTTCAGATCGCCGTCGAAGATGGCGAACGCGGGATGGGCGGCGTTCATGTCGGCCAGCAGCCGCGGGTACTCCGCGCGGCCGTCGGCGCCGTACGGCACATCGCCGAACAGGCCGACGGTGTACGCGCGACCGTAGCCGTAGACCGAGCCGTGGTCGTCGCCGCCCTGCGGCGGCCCTTGGTGGTCGCGGCCGTGGTCGGCCGCGGCGGTGGTCGCCGCGACCGTCGCGGCGATGACGGCAGCACCGGCCGTCAGGCGCTTGAAGCCTTGCATCATGCCGCCATCCTGTGGACGGCATCGGGACCGCGCGGTTACCCGCCTGCTAACCATGAGCGCACGGTGTGCGACTCGCTCTGAAACGGTCAGGCTGCGGACCGTGTGCGTTGCCCCGACTCAGTGGCCGGGCAGCCCGCCGAGCGCGGCTTGGGGCAGGCACCCGCCGACGAGCGTGCCGAGGAGCGCGCCCAGGGCGGTCGACGCGGCGAGCGTGGCGGTGATCGCGAGGCGGAACCACAGCGTGAGGACGGGGACGATCACGAACCCGCCGCCGACGCCGAAGAAGCCGGTCAGCAGCCCATGCGCTCGGGGAGGTCGTTGGGGGTGTCGGCGAGGTCGATGAATTCGGTTGCGAAGTCGAGGAAGTGTTCGATGTCGGGCAGGTTTGAGGCGATTCCGAGGGAGGCGCGGATGGCTCCTGCGGTGTGCAGTCCGATTGTGTGCATGTAGTCGTCGAGTGTCATGCCGTGTGCGAATTCGCTTCCGAGCAGCGTTTCGCGTGAGATGGTGAAGGCGATCTCGCCGGCGCCGGGGTTGCAGAAGCAGCCGGTGCGGAGCGAGACGTTGTGGCGGGCGGCGATGCGGTCGACGTAGCGCTCGTCGATGACGCGGCCGTCGGGGTGCAGGAAGTTAAAGGCGATCGTGGCGCCGCGCTGCTGCCAGGATCGTGGGCCGTAGATCGTTGTCGCGGGTGTCCGGTTGCTGTGGCGCAGGGTGGTGAGCGTGTCGAGCAGTCGGGCGCCGAGCGTGTTGACGTTGGTGTGGATGGTGTCGATCCCGATCCGGTCGAGGAAGCGCAGGCCGATCTCGACGGCGGGGAGGTTGAGGTAGTTGACGGTGCCGTCTTCGAAGTGAGCGGCGCCGGGGGCGAAGTCGTAGTAGGCGCGCTGCACGAACGCGGCGACGATCGTGCCGCCGGAGAACCATGGTCGCTGGAGCTTGGCGAGCGCCTGGCGGCGGGCGAGCAGGCAGCCGACGCCGGTCGGCCAGCCGAACATCTTATAAAACGACAGCGCGACGTAGTCGGGCTGCCAGCGGGCGAGGTCGAGCCGGTTGGTCGCCACGTAGGCCGCGGCGTCGAGCAGGACGTCCCAGCCGTGCGCGTGCGCGTGCTCGATCCATTCCAGCGGGTGCTGGACGCCGGAGAAGTTCGACTGTGCCGGGTAGGCGAACAGGTTGTGGTGATCGCCCGTCGTCTCGCTCAGATACCGCGCCAGCACGCTCGAGTCCACGCGCAGGTCGGGCGCGACGCTGGGCACGTAGGTGGTCTGGGCGCCGCGGGCGTGTGCGAACTCGCGTACTCCGTTGACCGAGTTGTGATTATCGAAGGTCAACAGGAAGCGGTCGCCGGCGCGGAACGGGTAGGCCTCGCCGACCAGGCGCAGCGCGCCGGTCGCGTTGGGCGTGAAGATCGCGACGTACTCCTCCGGCGAGGCGTTGAAGAACTCCAGCACGTACGCGCGGGCGCGCTCGACCAGCGCGGTGCTCGCCGCCGAGGTCGGGTTGATCGAGTGCGGATTGCCGAACACCGTGCGCTCGAGCAGCCGCACGTGCTCGCGCAACTGCGACACGCCGAACAGGCCACCGCCCGTGTAATCCAGATACACATGACCGCCGGCGTCCAGGCGCGCAAACTCGACCCCGCGAACCTCGTCCAGCGACACGCTCGGTCTCACGGCAGCCCTACGAAGCCGCGGCGCATCTTCCACATGAAGTACCTCTCGAACGCGATCTTGGCGGCGTGCGATTGGGGACCGGGGATCATCACGCCGTGCTTGCGCGGTGGGAGCATGCGGTCGGCGAGGATGACGACGCCGTTGTTGCCGGCGTCCATGATGCACATTGCCGGGATCTCGGCGAAGTTCTCTTCCCTGGAAGGTTCCTGGCCGCGGATCTGGGAGACGATGTTGGTCGCGGCGACGCGCGCCATCGTCTCGGCCGGGAAGCCGGTCTTGGGCACGCCGACGGCGTTGGCGCTCTGCCACGGCGCGTTGACCGCGGTGGCGATCCCGACGGCGTAGACGTTCGGGTGCGAGAGGGTCTGGTAGGTGTCCTTGACGTCGATGAACCCCTTGGCGTTCCCGAGTCCCGACTTGGTGACGACGTCCGCCCCCACGAACGGCGGCACGACCATCGCGTATTTGAACGGGAGCGAGCGTCCGTCGGTGAGCCGGAGCTCGCCGGGCGCGACCTCCTCGGTCGCGACGTTGAAGACGGCGTCGATCTTCTGGCGCTTGAAGAACATGCCGAGCAGCCTCTCGCCGCCCGGGAGCCCCCCGATGCCGAAGTGGCCGGGGAACGGCTCCGCGCTGACGTAGGCGACGGGGACCTCGAGCTTGTGCCTCTTGAGCTGGTAGGTGACGTTGAAGACGAACTCGTACGCGGCGCCGAAGCAGGCCGCTCCCTGGGTCGCGGCCACAACGACGGGGCCGGGGTCGTTGAGGAAGCGCGCCCAGCCCTCGGCGGCGTCGACGGCGCCTTCGAGGTCGGTGATCGAGTGTGCGTTGCCACCTGGCCCGAGCCCGGGGACGACGGCGAAGTCGTTCAGGTAGCCCGTCGCGACGACGAGATAGTCGTATCCGAACTCGCCGCGCGAGGTCTGGACCGTCTGCGCGGTCGGGTCGATGTTGGTGGCCTCGCCGTGGATGAACGTGACGCCGCGCGACGCGAGCGTGTCGGCGATCGGGAAGACCACGTTGCCGGCGGTCCGCTTGCCGAACGGGATCCAGATGAACGAGGGCTTGAACTGGAACGTATCCGACTTCGACACCACCGTCACGTCGACGTCGTCGCCCAACTCGTGCTTGACGCTCAGCGCCGCCGTCAGGCCGGCGAAGTTGCCGCCGAGGACGATCACCTTCTGGTTGGGCATTCCGGAACTCCTTTTCCGTCGGATTTCAGGCCGTCAAGGCGGCGAGCGGTTCGAGCGGGAGCCCGAGGGTCACCCAGTCATGGATGCCGCCGCGGTAGTAGAGGAGGCGCTCGGGCGGATGCCCGGCCTCCAGGAGCAGGTGGATCGCGTCAGGGGTGGCCGCGCACTGCGGTCCGTTGCAGAACAGGACGACGTCGACCGCGGGGTCGATCTCGCCGGTCCGTCCCGGCAGGTCGGTGTGCGGCAGCGAGCGGGCGGTCGGGAGCGTCCCGGCGGCGAGATAGCGCTCCAGGCGGGAATCGATCAGCGGGAGGCCGGCCTGGATGTGCGCGATGACCTCCCGCTCGCCGACGGTGCGGACCCCCGGCGCGATGCTGATCGGCGTGATCGTGCCCCAGGTCGCGTCGACGATGAAGCGGCCGGCCTCGCCGGGTACGGGCCGCGGCAGCATGAACGCGTCCGCGCGGCGGGGGATGCGCTGAATCGGTGCGCAGCCACGAGCGGGGCGACGTGTCGAGGTGGACGCCATCGAGGTCGCCCGAGCGTCGCGCGAGGATCGGCGCGCGTCGTCGGGGAAAGCCCGCGGACCACTGCGTCAATCCCGCAGTCCGTCGACCGACTTCGTTGCTCGGCGCGCCGCGCGTTCAGGGCAAGGTCGCGAGGAGCTGCGCGACCAGCGCCATCAGTGCGCTCGGTGTCGCGCCGCGACCGCACCCTCCCGGGCAGTCGACGGCGGTGCCCAGCTGCAGGTTGCCGTGACGCAGGTAGCAATCACTCTGGCGCGCGCCACGCGAGCACACCACGATGTCGTCGACGATTCCGGCCGCGGGAACGGGGATCGCCTCGACGCCGGCGTCGGCGATCGCCACCATGCCGGTCGCCGACGAGCCGCACCGCAGGCCGATCTTCGCCATGCGCGAGCCGGCACGATCGACCGGGCCGTCGTCGACGGCGTCGAGACAATACGGCGCATCGTCGCCGCAGTGCGCGAACGTGCCTACGAGCAGCCGCTCATGCCGCACGAAGCACTCGACGGCGCCGCTCTTGATGTCCGTCCGGCACCGCAGCTCCTCGGGATTTGCCCGTAAGGCCTTGCCGTCGACGGTTCGTACGTTGCCGCCTTGGGGGACCCCGCGACAGCTGAAGCCCAGGTCCTGGCCCGCCGTGCCCTCCCCGCCCCACGCTCTACCGACAAACGTGCGCGACCGAAGCTCGAATCCGCAGCGCGGGGTGCCGGGTATCTGCATTCCCGCGAGGCGATCGAGATCGAGCGTGCTGGGCAGGCGCCGTGCGTTGATGTCGGGCCCGGATGAGCCGCATGCTGAGACGGCCGCCAGCAAGGCAAGCAGCGTCACGGCTTTGACCACCTTCACCACCGACTCAGCCGGCCGCGCTCCGCTGCGCCTCGGGCGACGAGGACGCTCGCCGGCCCCGGAGCCTTCGTGAACATCCCCCGCGGGGCATCGTGATCTCGATCAGCGAGAACGTCCCGCCGGTCTGCGCGGTATCCGCCGAGTCACTCGCTCGCGCAGACTCCGGCGCACCACGCGACGTCGATCGCCAGCGGGTCATGGCCTCCGCACCACGATGTCGCCCACGGCGGTGCGCGCGCGCACCTCGACGGTCTCGGCCGACGATTCCGGGGCGCCGGCCTCCTGGAGCGCGTTGCGCACGCGTCCTGCGGTGGCGTTGACGTCAAGCCATGCCGCCGTGCCCTCGCGGATGCCGACCTCGACGTCGCCCAGCTGGGTCTCCAGCACGACCGAGCCGCGCATGACCTCGCCCAAGCGGACGTCGCCGTTGGCGGACTTGGCGACGACGCCGGCGTGTGCCGCGTCGACGGCGATGCTGCCGTTGGCCGCGTTGACGCGCAGCTCGCCGTCGGCGACCCCGACCCAGGTGTCGCCGTTGGAATTCTTGATCACCGCGCTGCTGTCGAGCTCGCGCAGGCGCACCTCGCCCGAGCCGGTCGTCACCTCGGCGTGGCCGGTGGCACGGTCGACGCTGATATCGCCGGTGCCGCTCTTGAGGATCAGCGCGCCGGCCTCGCCCAGCGCGATGCGGCCGAGACCGGTCTTGACACGGCAATCGCCGAGGCGACCGTCGCCCTGGAAGTCGGCGAAGCTCAGGGCGCCGTGCACGTGCGAGCCGGCGGGCACCTCGAGCGTCACATCGATCGAACCGCCGTCGCGCTTGAGCCAGTGGCGCAGCTTGGAGGCCTTGACCAGCAGCTGCCCGTTCGCGTACTCGACGCGGGTCAGCTCGGCGGCCTTGCGATCCTCGTCGTTGGACGCGTCGCTCGGATGCACCTCGACGACCGTGGTGTCGGTGTCGGTGGCGCGGATCCGGACGTCGCCGAGGCCGAGGTCGATGGTTGCGGAAATGGGGTTCGGGGTGTCGAAAGCCGGCATGGGGATGCCCTCCTGCGGGTCAGGTTCGGGTGTGTGTGTGTTGTCGTGGGAGCGGGGCGGCCGTCAGCGCGCCCATCCGGTGAAGGACTGGCCGATCCGGCCTCGCTGGGGATGAAGGCGGTCGTCCGGTGCGAGCGCGGCCGCCGCGGCGCGGACGAGCCAGGCGTTGACGGACAGCCGGTCGCGGCTCGCGGCCTGCTCGATGCCGGCCTTGAGCTGCTCGGGAAGACGGAGGTTGATGCGCGCGGTCGTGCCTTCGTCGGCGTCCGGGAGCGCCGGGGCCGCGGACACAGGCCCCGCCGGCTCGTCGGCCGGTACCGGCACCACGACGAAGTCGGGTTCGCCGGCACGCAAGCGCAGCTCCACCGACCCGGGCGCGAGCTCGAGCGTGATCTCGCCCGCGGCGGCGGAGAGCGCGTCGAGCAACATCAGGCGAATCGCCGATTCGAGCGGAGCGGTCAAGCGCTCAGCGAGCGCGCGGGCGTCTTCGCCGCCCGCGTCGGCGGCGACCGCGAGCTCACGGCGGAGGTTCTCGACGTACTGCGTCAGGTCCATGGCATCAGTATGGCACCACTTTGGCACCATGACAAGTGCCAATGTGGTGGGTCGTAGTGTCCGGCGTGGCGCAACGCGAAATCGGCGCCTTGGATCGGGACTGGCCGAGGCGCCGCCGGCGCGGTACGTTGCGCATGCGGTGGACGACGATCAGGCACTGCTCGAGCGTCTGCGGGCCGGCGACGAGAACGCCTTCCGCGAGCTCGTCGCACGCCACGACGGAGCGCTGCGGCGGCTCGCGCGGACGTTCGTGCACACGCCGTCGGCGGCCGACGAGGTCGTCCAGGAGACCTGGCTCGGCGTGATCCGCGGTCTGGACGCCTTCGAGGGACGATCGTCGCTGCGGACGTGGATCTTCCGCATCCTGATCAACCGCGCGCGCACGCGCGGCGTCCGCGACGCTCGCAGCGTTCCGTTCTCCGCTCTGGACACCGACGACGCGCCCGCCGTCGAGCCGGCCGCCTTCGGCGCCGACGGGCGCTGGACGAGCGCCCCGCCGCGCCTGGAGACCGACCCGGAGACGAGCCTGCTGAGCGCCGAGCTGCGCGAGCACCTGTTGCGAGCGATCGACGAGCTCGCTCCCGCGCAGCGAGCGGTGATCACGCTCCGCGATCTCGTCGGCGTCCCGGCCGAGGAGGTCTGCGAGCTGCTCGAGCTCAGCGAGGGCAACCAGCGCGTGCTGCTGCACCGCGCGCGATCGCGTGTGCGCAGCGCGCTCGTGCCGCTCGTGGAGGTGGCTCGCTGATGCGCCTCCGGCGCCGCCGTCGCCACGACGCCGATCCGCTCGTGTGCCGCGAGTTCGTCGAGCTCGTCACCGACTACCTGGATGGCGCGCTTCCGGAACACGAGCGCGTCCGCTTCGAGGCGCATCTCGCCGAGTGCGACGGCTGCGCCGGCTACCTCGAGGACATGCGGCGGCTCGTCGGCTCGCTTCACGAGGCGCCCGAGCCGCCGCCGGACGCGGCGACGCACGACGCGCTCCTGCGAGCCTTCCGCGACCTCCGCGGCCCGACCTGACCGCGGGCTAGGCGTGACGCGCACGCTGGTAGTGCCGGGCCTGCCGGGCGCGATTGCCGCACGCGTTCGAGCACCACTCGCGGCGCGGGTGGTTCTTGAGGAACATCAGGACGCAGCCGGGGGCGCCGCATGCCCGCAGGTCGGCGCGGCGCGGCCCGGTGATGAGCTCGATCGCGTCCGCGGCGAGCGTCGCGACCACGATGTCGGCGCGGCTCGCGCCGTGGTGGTCGATCGCGGCGACGACGTCGCCGGCTCGCCGGTGTGCGACGGGTGAGCTCGGGGCGCGGGCGCTGGCGGCGTTGAGCGCCTTCAGGGCCGCGGCGTCCGGCGGCGACCCGTCGATCGCGACGTGCAGCGCGGCACGCACCGCGTGCCTGAGCGCGACCAGCTCGTCCGCCGCCGGCCGCGCGCCCGGGCCGCCGGGCAGGCGGTTCGCGAGGCCTTCGAGCCATGCTCCGGACGCGTCCGCGAGTCCGTCGTATGCGGTTCCGCCGACCGCGTAGAGCGTGTTGTGCAACTCGATTGCGAGTGGCTCGTCGCGCAGCGGGCCGGGATATGACGAGCTCATGAACCTAATGGTAGCTCGCCTTGACATCCGTTAGGTGAGGTCGTAGCGTGACCTAACGTCAACAGCGCCGTACAACCGTTAGGAAGCGTCATGCCTCGAATCACCCCGCTCGATCACGCGACCGCACAGGGCCGCGCCAAGGACCTTCTGGATGCGGTCCAGGCGGCGCTCGGCGCTACCCCGAACATGACGCGGACCATGGCTCGCTCCGCGGTGCTGGACGGTTGGCTGAGCCTCAACGGCGCGCTCCGGCGTGGCTCGATCGGCGTCGCCGACGGCGAGCGGATCGCGCTCGCCGTCGCGGACGCCAACGAGTGCACCTACTGCCTCTCCGCGCACGCCTACCTGGGGGCCAACGTCGCCAAGCTCGATGCCGGCGAGATCGACCGCGCCCGCCGGTTCACGTCATCGGAGCCGAAGGCGGCGGCGCTGCTCGCGTTCGCCGAGGCGGTCCTGCGCACCAAGGGCGGCGTCCACGACGCCGATGTCGCCGCGGCGCGCGACGCCGGCCTCAGCGACGCCGAGCTGGGCGACGTCGTCGGTCACGTCGCTGTCAACGTGCTCACCAACTACTTCAACCGCGCGTTCGAGGTCGAGGTCGACTTCCCCGTCGTGGAGCCTTCGCTTCAGGCCGCCTAGCCGTCCAGCGTGGCGAGCAGGGCCGCGGTGTCTTTGAGAAAGACCTCGCTGCGCGCGATTCGACCGGTCCGCACGGTGAGCAGCTCGACGACCGGCAGCGAAGCCGAGCGGCCGGTCGCGCGCGCGGTGAACGTGACGACCATCCGCAGCAGGACGGTGTCGTCGCCGACGGGCTGGAGACGGTCGAGGTCGAACTGCAGGTGGAACAGCTCGCCGATGCGCTGCATCAGCGCGACGTAGCCGGCGGCGCCCCGATGGGTGCCGCCGTAGGGCAGGCTGTCGGGCTCGATGATCTCGTAGTCGTCGGTGAGCAGCCGGGGGATCTCCTCCCACCGCTGCTCGCCGACGCGCTCGAGCAGATGCCCGACCAGCGCGACGCCGTCTTGACTCATGCCGCGCTCCAGAGCGCGTCGTCGGCAAGCGCGGTCCGCCGGGCGCGGCGAGCCGCGGCCAGACCGGTGAGGGCAGTCTCGGCGGCGGCGCGGTCAGGCGCGGTGGTGGTGTCGGCGACCACGCGGGCGACCTCCTGACTCGTCAACCCGCCCGGGTACCTGCGCAACAGGTCGGCCATATCGGGCGGCGGGAGGCGCTGGAGCCGCGGCTCCAGGTTCATCAGGGCCACGTCGGCCGCCTCCAACGGCTGAAAGCCGGGCACCACCGCGATGCGTCCGTCCGCCGCCGACAGCACGAGCGTCGGCGCGGTGTAGCGCTCGGGGCCGTCCGAGCGCGCGGTGCGCCGGAGGGTGACCGCGACCGGACTGGGGCGGCGCGCCTGCGCCCGGTCCGCCGAGTACGCCGCGCCCACCTCGTCGCCGTGCATGTCGGCCAGCGCGCGTTCGACGTCCAGACCCTCGACGTGCTCGGCGACCCGGGCAAGCGCTTCTTCGGTGTCGAGCAGCAGCGGCGTCGTGTACCAGGCGAGCCGGAGCAGGCGGAGCACGCTCTCCGCGGCGGGAAGCGATTGGCGCTCGGCCGCCTTCACCAGCCGGCACGCGGGGGCGCTCGCGATCACGCGCTCACGGACGTGCGGCGTGATCGGCATGCCATAGCGACGGAAACGCAGCGCGCTGAGCGCTCGTCCCGCCGGCGAGGACCCGCGCCCTACCGACTCCTCGACGGTCTCGACGAGGCCGATCAGCACGGTCCGGAACTCGAGCTGATCGCCGTAGCGTGCCTCGAGCGCACGCAGCACCGGCTCGAACGAGTACGCCCATGGGCAGAGGGGATCCGTCACGTGCGTGACTAGGACGCGAGCCTCGGGGGACGTCGCCGTGGGCGTCCGCCACGGGACGGGCATCGGGGGAAGGTCGGTCATCGACCGCGCACGCTAAGGACCGGCACCGAGACCGCCAATGCTCGGGGCGCGCGGGTTCTTGCCCGTCCGTCTCGCGGCCGCGGGGCGGCACGTGAGAACCGCCAAAGGCGCGCGACCAACGATCCATGAGCGACGTCGGTGCAGTCCATGTCAGGCAGCACGCCGGGCCGCGGGCCGAGCTGCGGTCGCTGTTCGAGCTCGCCGAAGACTCCGCCTCAGAGCTCGATGCGTACATCGACGACGGTCGCGTCCTGATCGCGACCGAGGGCGATCGGGTCGTGGGTCACGTCCAACTCACAGAGACGGCCGCAGCGTCCGAGGTCGAGGTCAAGAACATGGCCGTCCGCGAGCGGCATCAGGGCCGGGGCATCGGCCGCGCGCTGATCGAGGCGGCGCTCGCGCTCGCCCGCGATGACGGCAGATCCAGCGTCATCGTCGCGACGGCGGCCGCGGACATCGGCAACCTGCGCTTCTACCAGCGGATGGGCTTCCGGTTGCGCGCGATCGAACGCGACGCGTTCACCGAGGCGACCGGCTATCCCGCGGGGCTGGAGATCGACGGGATCGAGCTGCGCGATCGCGTGTGGCTCGATCGTCTCGTCGCGGATCGATGAGCATTCCGCGCCGGTCGCCGGGCGGCGCCGACGTGCGCGGGCTGCCGTTCTGTGAGCTCGGGGCCGCGTCGATCGTGCCCTCGGCCGCGCGCTCGCCGCGATCGTCCGGCACGCACTCGCGTACCGCCTTGGGGGTCTCCATCTCGCACCTCCTGAACATCAGGGCCTTCGAGGTTGCACTACCCCAGAGCGGCCTTTGTCATTACGCGCCACGCGCGCGGGCGATCTCGCGGGCGGAAAGCCGGTCACGATCGGCGCCGACGACTCTGTCGAGGAGGCGCTGCACACGATGGCCGAGCACCACGTGCGCCGCCTGCCGGTGATCGACGGCCACGAGCTCGTCGGCGTCGTCAGCCAGGCCGACCTCGCGCGCAACCTCGACGACGAGAAGGTCGGCGACCTCGTCGAGGCGATCTCCGCAGCGCCGTAGACGCGCTGCCACGGCCGATCTCGTCCGGCGCACTGGCCGGATCCGGCCGGGCCGTCTGGTCGTCACAGGCGATGACCTACGCGAACGCGGCCCGTGCGCGGGCGACCTGGCCCGCGTCGGGCACCGGCGTCTGCGCGAGCGGGAACGGGATGCCGAGTTGCGTGTACTTCGACGCGCCGAGCTTGTGGAACGGCAGCACGTCGATGCGCTCGACGTTGCCCAGGTCCTGCGCCAGCGCCGCCACGGCGTCCAGCTCGGCACGTTGGTCGTTGTATCCGGGCACGAGTACGTAGCGCAGCCACACCGGCTGGTCGCGGGCGGCCAGCCGGCGTGCGAACTCGAGCGTCGGGCCGAGCGGGCGCCCGGTCAGCCGCCGGTGCGCCTCATCGGATTCCGGCCTTGACGTCGAGCAGGACGAGCCCGGTCGCGTCCAGCAGCCCCTCGTCGGCCCGTCGCCCGAGGAAGCCCGATGTGTCCAGGGCCGTATGCAGACCGAGCTCGCGCGCGTCCTCGAGCAGCGCGCGCGTGAACACCGGCTGCTGCAGCGGCTCGCCCCCGGACACGGTGAAGCCGCCGCCCGCGCTCGCGATGAACGAGCGGTAGCGGCGCATCAGCTTCCGCAGGTCCTTGCGCGGCGTCTCGGTGCCGTCGTGCCGGTGCCAGGTGTCGGGGTTATGGCAGTACTTGCAGCGCAGCGGGCAGCCCGAGAGGAACACGACCAGGCGGGTGCCCGGACCGTCGACGCCGGTCGAGAGATCCCACGAGTGGACCCAACCGTTCACAACTCGCCGTGGAACGTGCGGGCGATCACATCGAGCTGCTGCTCGCGCGTGAGGCGGACGAAGTTGACGGCGTAGCCGGAGACCCGGATCGTGAGCTGCGGGTAGCGCTCGGGGTGCTCCATCGCGTCGCGCAGCGTGTCGCGGTCGAGCACGTTGATGTTCATGTGGAAGCCGCCGGAGCTCATGTACCCGTCCAGCAGGCCGACGAGGTGCCCGGCGCGCTCGGCGGCCCGGAGCCCGAGCCCGGAGGGCGTGACCGTCGTGGTGAGCGAGATGCCGTCCTCGGCCTCCTCGTATGGCAGCTTGGCCACCGACAGCGCCGCCGCCACGAGGCCGTGCCGCTCACGCCCGTAGCCGGGGTTCGCGCCCGGGGGGAACGGCTCGCCGGCGGCACGCCCGTCGGGCGTGGCCCCGGTGTGCTTGCCGTAGACGACGTTGGACGTGATCGTCAGCACCGACTGCGTGTGGACGGCGCTGCGGTAGGTCGGCAGGCGGCGGACCTTGCGCATGAACGTGCGGACGAGGTCGACGGCGAGGTCGTCGGCCCGGTCGTCGTCGTTGCCGTAGGCGGGGAACTCGCCGTCGATCTCGTAGTCGACGATCAGGCCGCGCTCGTCGCGCAACGGGCGCACCTTCGCGTGGCGGATCGCCGACAGGGAATCCGCCGTGATGGACAGCCCCGCGATCCCGCACGCCATGGTCCGCCGCACGTCGCGGTCGTGAAGCGCCATCTCGAGCCGCTCGTACGCGTACTTGTCGTGCATGTAGTGGATGACGTTGAGCGCGTGCACGTACGTCTCGGCGAGCCAGTCGAGCGTGCGGTCGAAGCGCGTCCACACGTCCTCGAAGTCCAGCACGTCGTCGCCGCACGGCTCCTCGGCCGGTGCGATCTGCTCGCCGCTGACCTCGTCACGGCCGCCGTTGATCGCGTACAGCAGCGCCTTGGCGAGGTTCACGCGGGCGCCGAAGAACTGCATCGTGCGGCCGACCTCCATCGCCGAGACGCAGCAGGCGATCGCCGTGTCATCGCCGAAGCGCGGGCGCAGGAGCTCGTCGGACTCGTACTGGATCGACGAGGTCTCGATCGAGATCTCGGCACAGAAGCTCTTGAATCCGTCCGGCAGCGCCGGCGACCACAGCACGGTCAGGTTCGGCTCCGGCGCCGGACCGAGGTTGCGCAGCGTCTGCAGGTAGCGGAAGCTCGTGCGCGTGACGAGCGGACGGCCATCGGTCCCGATGCCGCCGAGCGACTCGGTGACCCACGTCGGGTCGCCGCTGAAGAGCTGATCGTAATCCGGCGTGCGCAGGAAGCGCACCGCGCGCAGCTTCATGACGAAGTCGTCGATCAGCTCCTGCGCTTGCGTCTCGTCGATCGCTCCCGCCGCGAGGTCGCGCTCGAGGTAGATGTCGAGGAACGTCGACGTGCGCCCGAGCGACATCGCGGCGCCGTTCTGCTCCTTGATGGCGGCGAGATAGCCGAGATAGAGCCACTGGACGGCCTCTTGGGCGGTCTCCGCGGGCCTCGACACGTCGTGCCCGTAGCTCTCCGCCATGCGGGCCAGCTCCTGCAGTGCGCGGATCTGCTCGGCCATCTCCTCGCGCGCGCGGATGATCTCCTCGGTCGCGAAGGAGTCGTTGAGCTCGGCGCGCTCGGCGCGCTTGGCCTCGAGCAACCGGTCGACGCCGTAGAGCGCGACGCGGCGATAGTCGCCGATGATGCGCCCGCGGCCGTAGGCGTCGGGCAGGCCGGTGATGATCCCGGCACGGCGGGCGAGCAGGATCTCGGGCGTATAGGCGTCGAAGACACCGTCGTTGTGCGTCTTGCGGTGCTGCGTGAAGATGTCGCGCACCGCCGGGTCGGGCTCGAAGCCGTACGCGCGCAGCCCGGTCTCGACCATCCGCCAGCCGCCGTTGGGCATGATCGCGCGCTTCAGCGGCGCGTCGGTCTGGAGGCCGACGATCAGCTCGCGCTCACGGTCGATGTAGCCCGGCCCGTGCGCGGTGATCGAGGACGGCGTCGAGACGTCGACGTCGAGTACCCCGCCGGCGTGCCGCTCGTCGGCGATCAGACCCGCGAGACGACCCCAGACCTCGCGCGTGCGCTCGGTCGGGCCAGCAAGGAACCCCGCGTCGCCTTCGTACGGCACGTAGTTGCGCTGGATGAAGTCACGAACGTCGATCCGCTCGCGCCACGGGCCGTCGGCGAAGGGTGTGCGTGTCTGGTTCGCGATCGCGGTCATGCTCTCGAACCTAGGCGGCGGCGCGACGTGCGGGCAGGGGGCGAACTGCGGAGCCGGTTGTGGAAATCCCGCAGGTCATCGCAACCCGGCGCGAATGGAATGCACGGCGATCGGGGTAGGGCCCGGACATGACCACGGGCGTAGACGCCGTCGCGCTCACGTTCGACGACGGCCCCGACCCTCGTGGAACGCCCGCCGTGCTGGAGGCGCTGTCGCGCGCGCGCGTCCGCGCGACGTTCTTCGTGCTCGGCGAGCGCGCCGAGCGCGAGCCGGAGCTGCTCGCGCAGGTGCTCGCCGAGGGGCACGCCGTCGAGCTGCACGGCCACGCGCACCTGCGTCACACCGAGCAGCCGCGGGAGGCGGTGGAAGCGGACCTGCGCCGGGCGATGGCCGCGCTCGGCGATGTTCGCCCCACGCGCTGGCGGCTGCCGTGGGGGGCGCTCGCGCCGTACTCGCGCGCGCTCGCGGCCGACTACGGGCTGAGGCTCGTGGGCTGGACCGCTGACACGCACGACTGGCGTGGCGACGCCGCCCGGCGGATGCTCGCCGCGGTGACGCTCGAGCCCGGCGCGGTCGTGCTCATGCACGACGGGATCGGTCCCGGAGCCCGTCGCGGGGACTGCGCACAGACCGCGCGGCTGGTGGGCCCGCTCGTCGAGCGAATCCGCGCGCGCGGGCTGGAGCCCGGCGCCGTCCCGCACGACGCCCCGTTGGGGAATCCCGACTTCGGGTAGTGCCACGCAGGTGACGATTGCCTCCCCTGCCACGCTCTCCGGAGCGCTCGATGCGATCGCCGACGAGGCGTCCGTCCTCGACGCCGCGCCGGCGTTCCCGCTCGACGCGTTCGCTCGCCTGCGCCGCGCCGGCGCGCTCGTCCCGCCCGCGACTCGCGGCGAGGAATGGGCGCTGGTGCGCGCGGTCGCGAAGGCGGACGGGTCGGTCGGCCGGCTGCTGGAAGGTCACCTGAACGCCTGTGAGCGGCTGGGGCTGGAGGGGATCGAGGTGGGCGAGCGGCTCCTGGGCGTGTGGGGCGCGCCGCCGGGTCCCGGCGAAGGCGAGCCGGCGTACCTCGCCGGCGACGGCACGCTGCACGGGACGAAGGTCTTCTGCAGCGGCGCGGGCGGCCTGGACGGCGCGCTGGTCACCGCGAGCGGGCGCCTGGTGTACGTCGAGCTCGCCGCCCACGTCGAGATCGATCGCGACTGGTATCGCGCCGGCGGCATGCGCGCGTCCGAGAGCCATCGCGTCACCTTTCACGGCGCGCCCGTGCAGGCGACGCTGCGCGAGCTGACGACCGAGCCGTACTTCAGCGGCGACGCGATCCGCACGGCGGCAGCCTGGGCGGGCATCGCCGACGCGGCGGCCGAGGCGGCGCTCGCGGCGATCGCGCCGGACGCCGACGACCTGCGCGCGCACGCGGCCGGGCGGATCGTGACCGCGCGGGCCACGATCGACCGCTGGTTCGAGCACGCGGCGCTCGCCAGGGACCTGCCTGCGATCTCGGTCGCGCTGCGCGTCGCCGTCGCGGACGCCGGCGCGGCGATCCTCGAGCACGCCGCCCGCGCGTGCGGCTCGCGACCCTTCGCCACCGGAACGGCGCTGGACCGCGCCCGGCGCGACTTCGAGCTGTTCGTGCTCCAGCACCGGCTCGATCCGCTGCTCGCCACGCTCGGGAGGTCGCGATGAGCGCCCGTCTGCGCCCCGCCTACTTCGACGAGCTCTACGCCCGCGACCCCGACCCGTGGGACTTCGCGACCAGCGAGTACGAGGCGGCCAAGTACGACGCCACGATCGCCGCGCTCGAGCCGCCCTACGCGTCGGCGCTCGAAGTCGGGTGCAGCATCGGCGTGCTGACCGAGCGACTGGCCGAGCGGTGCGAGCGCCTGCTGGCGATCGACGTCGCCGAGAGCGCCCTGGAGCAGGCGCGAGCGCGCGCGCCGCGGGCGACGTTCAAGCGGCGCGAAGTTCCCGAGGAGTGGCCGGACGGCCCGTTCGACCTGATCGTCTGCTCCGAGGTCCTGTACTACCTCGACGCCGCGGCGCTGGACCGGGCGATCGCCGAGATCGAGCGCACGCTGGTCCCGTCCGGCAGCCTGCTCGCCGTCCATTGGCGGCATCCGACGCGCACCTATCCGTGGCTCGGCGACGACGTCCACGCGCGCCTGCGCGAGCTCGGGTGGCCGCGCGGCGTCTCGATCGGGACGCCGGACTACATCCTCGAGCGCTTCGACCGCCGATGAGGCTCGTGATCGTCGGAGGAGGGCCGGCCGCGCTCGCCGCCGCCCGGGGCTACCGCGATGCCGGCGGCGACGGCGACGTGACGATGCTCACGCGCGAGCTTGCGCTGCCGTACATGCGGCCCGCGCTCTCGAAGGAGTATCTGCGCGGCGAGGTCGACGAGGCCTCGCTCGCCCTCGAGCCGCCGGAGTGGTACGCCGACCATGGGATCGAGGTCCGGCTCGGCGCCACCGTGGCCGCGGTCGGCGACGCCGTCGAGCTCGAGGACGGGACGGCGATCCCGTTCGACGCCTGCGTGCTCGCGACGGGCGCACGGCCACGGCGGCTGTTCGACGGGCCGCGCACGTTGCGCTCGCTCAACGACGCGCGCGCGCTGGCGCAACTGGCCGGTCGGGCGACCGTGATCGGGTCGGGCTTCATCGGCTGCGAGGCGGCGGCCTCGCTGGCGATGAAGGGGCTCGACGTGACGCTCGTGACCGACGAGGACATTCCCCACCAGGCGCGCTTGGGCGAGGCGGCCGGGCGGCGGATCGCCGGCTGGCTGCGGGAGCTCGGCGTGACGTTGCGGACCGGGACCAAGGCGGCGGACGGGACGCTGATGGCGGTCGGCATCGACAGCGAGCGGATCCCCGTCGATGCCGGCATGCGCAGCTCGCGCGACGGGATCTACGCGGCGGGCGATCTCGTGTGCGCGCACAACGCCGGCGCCGGGCGTCCGCTTGCCGTCGAGCACTGGGGCGAGGCGCTGAACATGGGCGAGATCGCCGGGCGCAACGCCGCCGGCGAGGACCGCGTGTGGGACGTCGCGCCCGGCTTCTGGTCGACGATCGGCGCGCACACGCTCAAGTACGCCGCGTGGGGCGACGGCTTCGATGAGGCGCGCATGGTCGAGCACGCGCACGGCGCCTTCACGGTCTGGTACGGGCGCGAGGGCACCACGGTCGGCGTGCTCACGCACGATCGCGACGAGGATTACGAGCGCGGCAGGTCGCTCGTCGAGACCGGGGCTCCGCTGCCGTGATCCGCGCGTGCGTCGTCGTTCCCGCGCATGATGAGCAGGAGCTGATCGGCGCGTGCATGCGCGCGCTCGCGGCGCAGGACACCGACGAGCGGTTCAAGGTGATCCTCGTGCTCGACCGCTGCACCGACGCGACCGAGTTGCGCGCCCGCGAAGCGTTCCCGGACGTGATCGTGTTGCCGGTCGACGGCGGCGTCGGCGCCGCTCGCCGCGCCGGCATGGATCACGCGCTGACGCTGTTGGACGCCGACGGCTTGATCGCCACGACCGATGCCGACTCCGAGCCCGCTCCGGACTGGCTCCGTCGTCAGTTGGAGGCCGTCGAGGGCGGCGCGCTGGCGATCGGCGGCCGCGTGGAGCTCGGCGACGGCCATGCGCTCCCGCCGGCGGCGATCGCGCGTCGCGAGCGCGATGCCCGCCGCCGCTTCGGACATCTCGACGGGCCGGGCGCGCGCGAGCACCATCAGTTCAGCGGCGCGTCGATCGGGATCACCGCCGCGACCTACGCACGCGTCGGCCTCGAGCCGCGCGAGGCGCTCGAGGACGAGGGCTTCGAGCGTGCGCTGCGGCGAGCGGGCGTGCCGATCGACCGGCTCGGCGCGGTGCGCGTCACCACGTCGGGAAGGACCCGCGGGCGCGCGCCCCGCGGCCTCGCCCTCGATCTCGAGCGCTCCGACTGGCTCGCCCGCCGCAGCTACGCGGCGTCCGGCTTCCCGCTCGAGCGGCTGCTCGACGTCAAGGACCGCACGATCTCCGTCATCCTGCCCGCGCGCGAGACGGCGACGACGCTCGCCGGGATCCTCGACGCGCTGGCGACGCTCGAGCCGCTGATCGACGAGATCCTCGTCGTCGACGCGGCCTCGCTCGACGGTACGGCCGAGGTGGCCCGCTCACGCGGCGTCGCCGTCGCCGACGAGTCGGCGCTGCTTCCCGCGTTCGGGCCCGGGCTCGGCAAGGGCGACGCGATGTGGCGCGGGCTCGCGTCGACGACCGGCGAGCTCGTGGCATTCCTCGACGCGGACACCGAGGACTTCACGCCGTCCTTCGCGCTCGGCCTGCTGGGCCCGTTGCTGACGGACGACGTGTCGTTCGTCAAGGGCGCGTTCCGGCGGCCGCTGCGAATCGGCGAGCAGACGCTGCCCGATGGCGGCGGCCGCGTGACCGAGCTCGTCGCCCGGCCGTATATCAACCTGCACGTCCCGCGCCTGGCCGGGTTCCGCCAACCGCTGGCCGGCGAGCTTGCCGCCGATCGCGCGCTGCTCGAGCAGCTGTCCTTCCCGGTCGGCTATGGCGTCGAGATCGCGATGCTGATCGACGTGCTCGAGCTGGCGGGCCTCGACCGGATGGCTCAGGTCGATCTCGGCACGCGCCAGAACCGTCACCAGCCGCTCGGCGACCTCAGCGCGATGGCCCTTGCCGTCATGACCGCGGCGGAGCGGCGGATCCACGGCGAGCAGTCGATCGCGGCCGCGGCGCCGGGCCCGCTGTGGCTCCCGCACGGACGCGACTTCCAGACGCGCAACGTCATCACCGACGAACGCCCTCCGCTGGCCCGTCTCGGGCGCAGCGACGACGGTGGTCAGGCGAGCAGGGTGGAGCCGACCCAGTCTTGGGCGCTGGACGCGCCCGGCGGCAGGTAGAAGTACCCGCCGCCGGTCGGGACGACATAGTCGATCAGCGGTTCGCCGGCGAGCCGCTCCTGGACCTTCGCGAACTGCTTCGCGGGGTCGCGGTTGAACGCGCAGAAGATGAGGCCCATGTCGAGCTGGCCGGCCTCGTCGACGCCGCGCGAGTAGTTGTACGAGCGGCGGACGATGCGGCTGTCCTCGGTCTCCGGGGTTCGCGGCCGGGCCAGGCGGATGTGGGAGTCCAGCGGGATCCGCACGCCCTTGGGGTCGTCCCGGTAGGCCGGATCGTCGGTCTCCTTCGACCTGCCCAGCGGCGCGCCGGTGGCCTTGTCGCGGCCGATCATGAGCTCCTGCTCGCTCAGCGCGACGCGGTCCCAGAACTCGACCCGGCTGCGGATGATCCGCACGACCGCGTACGTCCCGCCCTCGGGCGTCCAGACGAGCCGCTCGGCGTCCTCGCCGGTCGGGTTCGCGGTTCCGTCCTTGAAGCCGAGCAGGTTGCGGCCGGCGCCGGATTCCCGCTGCGGATCGGGGAGGAAGCCCTCGATCTTGTACCGCGCGGCCAGCGCGCCGCGCGTGGCTCGCATGATGTCACGCAACGCGTTGAGCGTCGTTTCCTGGGTCCCCGCACACAGCTGGACGAGGACGTCGCCGTGCGTCTCGGCGGCGACCAGCGAGTCGTCGGGAAACACCGGCATCGGCGTCAGCGCCGGCGGCCTGCGGTCCGCGACCCCGTAGCGGTCGTCGAAGAGCGACGCGCCGAACCCGATCGTGATCGTGAGGCCGTCCGGCGGGACCTTGGCGCCGAGCACGCCGGAGTCGGGCGTCGGCCCCTCGCCCGGCGCGCCGAGCAGGGCGTCGTGGGGCGCGGTCAGGCGGCGGGCGCGGACCGACAGCTCGCGCAGCGCGCCGGTCAGCTCGGCGCGCGTCGGGGCGATCGCGTCGAAGACCGCGAAGATCGCGCGAGGCGGGCGCTCGGCGAGGATGCCGGCCTGCCGCGGCCCGTCGAATGCGACATGGGCGGCGAGCGGGCTCGCGGCCGGCGGGGCGGCGGCGGCGCGGCTTGCGCCCAGGCGCCCGAACGCGGCCCCGGCGCCGAGCACCGCCCCGCCGGCCAGCAACTGCCGCCGGCCGAACCCGCGCCCGGGGGCGTCGTCGCGCGTATCGCTCACTTCGTGCCTCCCGCGCCGAAGACCCGCTTCTTGGGGCGCGGTGGGCGGGGGTCGATCAGCTCGGGGATGTAGGCCAGGCGCTCGGCCGCGGCGGCGGTCAGGCCTGCGATCTGCTCGCGCTTGCGCTGGCCGAGTGTGTCCCAGCGGGGCGGACGGCGGCTGACGGTGCCGGCGAGGCGATCGAGCGCCGTGCGGGCGCGGCGCAGGCGCGCCGGGTCGCGGCGGGCGATCAGCGGCGCGAGCGAGTTGAGCACGACGCGCGTGCCGCGGACGTTGGCGCGCAGCGCGGTCAGGGCCGAGCCGCTCCACGGGCTCGCGACGCCGGACAGCTCGAGGTGCAGAGTGTCCTCCAGGACCTCGTGGGCGCGCAGGGAGTACTCGAACGGGTCGATCTCCATCCTCGCCACCCTCGCGCGCAGCTTCGCCACGTCGCGGATGAGGCCCGCGCAGGCGGGCGCCGCGTCGCGGGTCGAGTCGCGGCCCCACAGCGCGAGCTCGACCCGGTGCAGCCCGGTGAACCCGCTCGAGCGGATGCCGTCCGGCAGGCCGGCAGGACGGCCGTTGATGGCCGCGTCGAGGTCGCCGAACGCGCCGTAGGCGGCGCCGATCGACTCGTAGTGCGCGTCGGCGTCCAGCCACGCCGAGCGGCTCGCGGCAAGGTCGCCCCGGGCGATCGCGGTGCGCATCCGCCGCACGTCGCCGAGCATCGCGCCGAGCTCGCGCCGGACGTGGCGGCGGTACTGCTCGATCGCCGGCGCGAAGTCGGCCGCGTGCGCCGTCGGGACGACTCCCGCCACGGGGTTGCCGCTGGACAGCGGCTGCGCGGGGGCGAGCTGCGGCGGCTTGGCGTCTCCGCCGCCGCACCCGGCCAGCAGCACGAGCGCGGTGAGTGCGAGGGTGCGCGCGGTCAGCATCCGCGCTTGACGCTCACGACGGTGTTCAGCGGATGCTCGGCGAACGAGCCGATCGTGGGATCGCGGTGCGCCGGCAGCGCGGGATCGGCGCCGGCGGCGAAGCACCGCGTGGCAAACAGGCGAACCGCGTAGCGGGTGGTCCGCGCCCGGCCGGCGGCCGTCGTCCATTTGACGGTGCAGCTCCACGGCCACGGTTCGGCGCCGGCGGGCTTGGGCCCCGCCTGAGAGCACGAGACGCGCTCCAGCAGGCCGGTCGGCAGCTCTTGGCCGAGGTCGGTCGCGTCGTCGACCGGCTGGTCCATGACCGCGAGCCTGTCGAGGCCCGCGCGGAACCCGTTGCCGAGGTCGCGCCGGAGCTCGCCCTCGGTGAGATAGCCGGCCCCCTGCGGAGCGGACGCCGTCGCGGCGACCGCGGAGCGATGTCCGCCGCCACCGCAGCCGGCGGCGAGAAGGGCGAAGAGAACGGGGATCGCGGCGCTCCGTGCCGCTCGCTGCATGGTCATGGTGAAAGCGAATGCGGCGCCCCGCCGGAGCGGGGCGCCGCGGTCCAACCTCGGATCAGGGGTTCGTCGTGGACAGCGTGAACGTCAGCGTCTTGGCGTAGGTGCCCGTGCGCAGGGCGTCCGCGGCGTCGATGTGCTGCTGGAACGTGAGCGCGACCGCGTCGTTGCTCACCGGGCCGGAGTAGGTCAACAGCGTCCCGCCGACGTCGGCGAAGTTGCCGCCCTGCCCGGCCGGGCTCGCGGCCTTGGCCTGCAGCGGCGAGGGCAGCGAGAAGCTGCCGTTGACGAGGTGCCCGGTCGCCGTGGCGGACGGGTCGGAGACGCTCAGCGCCGCGTCGCCCGCCGTGCTCGTCACCGTGGCCGTCGTGGGCGCCGTGTAGTCATGCGCGACGCCCGCGGTGAACGCCCCGAACGTGGCCGGCGTCCCGAGCGTCAGCGCGAGCGTGGCCGGCACCGTGCCGCCGACGCTTGCGTCCACGCCGACGTTGCCGTTGGAGCGGCCCGGCGTGATCTCGAACGTCGCGTTGAGGCCGTGCTGCTGCGTGAGGAACATCCGCACGCCCGTCTGGCGGCCGGGGTCGCCCGCGCCCAGGATGCCGTTCTGGCTGGTGGCGCCGTCGGAGACGAAGATGCCGGTGGGCTCGTTGTTGCCCTTGGTCTCGGCCTCCGGGTCGCGGCCGAGCGCGACGAGCCGCTGGCCGTCGCCCGCGATGCCGGCGTAGGGCTTGGTGATGTCGAACGACCACACGGAGTCGAGCGCGTTGAGCTGCTGGTGCAGCGAGTCGCCGCGGTCCTCGGTCGCCAGGAACGTGTCCTTGTCGAGGAACACGACGTTGTCGAACGAGTTGTGGCTCTTGTCGCCCAGGAGGATCGTCTTGACCGTCGCGTCGTCGGAGCCCGCGGACGGCAGGTCGATGCGGACGAAGGCGCCCCAGGCCGCGCGCTCGGCGGCTCCTGGGTAGTCGCCGCCGCGCGTGTCGGTGTCGCCGGTCTCGGTGAACACGAACGACTTGAAGTCGGTCCCGGGGACGAACTTGCCGTTCTCCGGGCGCTTGAGCGGGGTCGCGCCCTTGGCCTTGGCGGCCGCGTTGGCGTCGAACGCGGCGGTGCCGTCGACCGCGGTGTCGTGGACCGTGACCCACTTCGCGGTGAGCGTCTCGCCCGAGTGCAGGCGGCGGATCGGCTCGCCGAGCGCATCGTCGCGCGCCGCGGTCGGGCTCGTCGAGGCCGCGTGGAACGTCGACGGCGTGCCGTCGACGATCACCTGTAGCGCCTGCAGCTTGCCGGCGGTCAGGTCACCCGCGACCGTCGGGATGAAGCGATAGACGAACGAGTTCGGCTGCTTGACGAACGTCGCGGTGCCGTTGTCGACGACGTTGGTGCCGCCCGTGTCCTCGACGAGGTACACGTTGCCGAGCTTGTCGGGGTGGACACCCTCGTAGCCCGCGCGGCCCATCGAGCCGTCGAGCTTGGTCAGCGCGGGGATGTCCGTCGAGCTCCACTTCAGCGGCGTGGCGACGACGCCGCCCGCGCTGCCGTTCTCCTGCGTGAACAGCAACTGCCCGGTGAACGGGTCGTACGTCGCGCCGTCGATCGAAGTGATCCCGGTCGTCGTGGCGTCGACCGGCGTGTTGAGCAGCGTGATCCGGTGCGCCGGATCGGTCACATCCAGGTTGATCCGGGTCAGGTACGCCTTGTTGGAGCCGTTCTCATGCCCCTGGATCAGGAAGTGGCGACCGTAGTCGTACCCGGCGGTCGGGCCGCCCGGGTTGTCGGCGGTCGCCAGATACGTGTTCTGATCCGGCTCGGTGCGCGTGCGAGAGATCGGATCCGCGTTGTCGTTGAGATAGCCGTACGTGGTCCAGATGAACTTCGGGTTCTCGAGCGGGTCGGCGCCGGTGGCGACCGGCGTCATCGAGTACCCCGTGGCCAAGAGACTCGCCGGGTGTCCCGCTGCGGGCTGGGCCGCCGGGACGCCGCCGACGATCTGCCCCAACGCCACTCCCGTCGCGGCGAGGCCCGCGACCGTGAGCGTCGCTCCGAGCGCGATGCTGCGCTTCATGTTCGAACCATCCTCCGTGACCTGAGACAACAGACAGCCCCGGAGCCTGACTACTGGGTCGCCCGCGAAAGTGACCCAGGTGTTACCGCTCGATGAGCATGATGTGAACGGCTCGGCGCGTCATCGCCGCGGCGGATGCATCTAGGCTGTGTGCCGCATGCGTACCCCGCGGGCCCTTCTGCTCCTGCTCGGCAGTGCCGCCGTCGCGATCGCGGCCGCCCAGGGTCTTGCCGGTTTGGGTGACCTGGCGTTCTACGCCGCCCCGTTCCTGATCGTGCTGGGCCTGCTGTTGAGCGGCCGGTTCATCGGAGAGCAGGCGATCCTCGCGCGCCGCCGGCCGGCGCCTGCCCGGTTGCGTCCCGTTCGGGCGCGCTGGTCGCTCGTGCGCGAGCGTCCGCTCGCGTCGCTGCTGGAGCGCAGCACGCGGCTGCTCCGCGGCCCGCCGGCGCTGCCCTCCGCCGCCTGAGCGCGGCGACGCACGCCCGCATCCCTTCGACGACCTAGGAGGCTCCCTTGCGGACCTTCGCCTGCGCCGTCGCGGCGGCCGCGCTGACGCTCGGCGCGCCCGCGGCGGCATTCGCCCACCAGGGCAACCCGAACTACCGCTCGGTGATCACGCGGGTGGCGCCCCCGGCTGCGGGCGTGCGGCTCTCCGTCCTGAACTATGACGACCGCTTGCTGTTGCGCAACGCCGGGCGCGCGGACGTCGTCGTGCTCGACTACCAGCGCAAGCCGTACATCCACGCGGCCGCCGACGGCACGGTCGCGGTCAACACGAACTCCGAGGCGTACTACCTCAACGAGGATCGCCTCGGTCAGGCTCCGGTGCCCAAGGGCCTCGGCCCGCAGCCGGCGTGGAAGGTCGTGTCGCGCAACGGCCGTTACGACTGGCACGACCACCGGATCCATTGGATGGGGACGGGCGATCCGCCGCAGTTGAAGGACAAGGGCGTGCGGACGAAGATCGACGACTGGACCGTCCCGCTGCGCGTCAACGGCCGGGCGGCCACGATCAGCGGCACCCTGACGTGGGTCCCGAGGCCGAGCCCGGGGCTCCCGCTCGGCGCGATCTTCGCGTTCGCGGCGCTGTTGATCGCGCTCTCGCTGCTCGTCTTCGCGATCCGGCGGCGACGTGCACAGCGCGAGGGCGAGCCGGCCGCGGAGGCCTGGTGATCCGCCGCGCCGTCGTCCTCGCGGTCGCGCTGCTCGCGCTGGTGCCGGCGGTGGCGTCGGCGCACGCGACGCTGGAAGCGACGGTTCCCGCGCGCGGGGCACGGCTCGCGCGCGCGCCCGCGCACGCGACCTTCCGCTTCGACGAGCCGGTCGAGGCGAGCTTCGGCGCGCTGCGCGTGTTCGACGCCCGCGGGCGCCAGGTCCAGACCGGGGTCGCGTTCCACCCCCAGGGCCGCGGCGCCGAGGTCGCGGTGCGGCTGCGGCCCGCCCTCGGCGACGGCAGCTACACCGCGACCTATCGCGTGATCTCCGCGGACGGGCACCCGGTCTCCAGCGGCTTCCTGTTCGTCGTCGGCGACGCCGCGCCGGACGGGAAGCCGGTCGACGAGCTGCTCGCCGGGCAGAGCACCGGGCCGGTCACCGACACGGCGTTCTCGCTCGTCCGCGCCGTCCAGTACGCGGCGATTGCGCTCAGCCTCGGCGCGCTCGTCTTTCTGCTGTGGTCGTGGCTGCCCGCGCTGCGCCTGGTTGCCGGTCCGCGAGCGGAGTGGGAGGCCGCGTCGGGCGCGTTCGCCGCGCGACTGCAACGCCTGCTCGTGATCGGCGTGCTCGCGGGGCTGGTCTCGGGTGCCGCGGCGCTCGTGCTGCAGGGCGCCGTGGGGCAGGGCAGCGCGTTCTGGCCGGCGCTCAAGCCCAGCGTGGTGCGCGAGGTGCTCGGCACGCGCTTCGGGACCGCGTGGGGCCTCGGCGTGCTCGCGTGGGCGGTCGCCCTGGTCGCGCTTGGCGTCCGTCGCCCGGTCCCGCAGCTGCGGCCCGCGTCGGTCGGCGCGACCGGCCTCGCGCTGCCAGGACCTCGAGGGCTCGTGCTCGCCATCCCGCTTCTCGCGCTCGCGTTCCTGCCCGCGATGGGCGGCCACGGCAGCGTGCAGTCGCCGGTGTGGCTGCTGCTGCCCACCACCCTGCTGCACGTGCTGGCGATGAGCGCATGGCTCGGCGGCATCGCCGTGCTCGTCTTCGCGCTGCGCTCCGCCACCGCGCGGCTCGAGCCCGCCGACCGCACGCGCCTGCTCGCCGCCGTCGTCGGCCGCTTCTCGATACTCGCCGGCGTCGCGATCGCCGTCCTGCTGGCCACTGGCGTTATCCAGGGGATCGTCGAGGTGCGGACGTTCGGGCACCTGCTCGACACCGCGTTCGGTCGCGCCGTGCTGATCAAGGTCGTCGTCGCACTCGGCATCGTCGCGCTCGGCTATGTCAACCGGCAGCGGCGGCTGCCCGCGCTGCGCGCCGCCGGCGACTCGCCCGGGCGCGCGGGCGTGCTGCTGCGCCGTACGCTACGGGCCGAGCTCGCGCTCGGGCTCGTCGCGATCGCGGCGACCGGAGCGCTGTCCGGCTACGCGCCGTCGATCGCGGTCTCCTCCAGGCCCTACTCGACGAGCGCGATCCTCGGCCCGGTGCGGATGGAGGTCACCGTCGACCCGGCGCGCGTCGGCCCGAACCAGCTGCACATGTACCTGTTCGACCGTCGCACCGGCGTGCCGTTCGAGAAGACCAAGGAGCTCCGCGTGACCGCCGCGCTGCCCTCGAAGGGGATCGCGCCGATCGCGCTCTCGCCGCACATCGCGGGCCCCGGCCACTTCGTGGTCGACGGGGCGCGCCTCGCGCCGGCCGGCACGTGGACGATCGACGTGACCGACCGCGTGTCGGACTTCGACGAGTACCAGACCCGCTTCACCGCCCCGGTCCGTTGATCGGGAGCGCGCGCTCATGATGAACTCGTCGCGAGCGCCGAGACAGAGGAGAAGACCGTGATTGTCGACTGTGCGCACTACCGCGACGGCCAGCGCCAGCACGAGGGCCGGATGGACCTCGACGAGGCCGCTGCGATCTGTGTCGGCGGCGACGGCGGGTTCGTGTGGCTGGGCATGTTCGAGCCCGACCCCGCCGAGCTGGGCGAGGTGCAGCGCCGCTTCGGCCTGCACGATCTGGCCGTCGAGGACGCTCAGAGCTTCCATCTGCGCCCCAAGATCGAGCAGTACGACGACGGCGGCGTCTACTTCGCGGTCCTGCGCACCGCCCGCTACGACGAGGAGCGCGAGGAGGTCGAGTTCGGCGAGGTGTCGGTGTTCCTGTCCCGGCGCTTCGTGATCACGGTGCGCCAGGGCGTGGCCAGCGACCTCCATGGGGCGCGGTTGCGGCTCGAGCGCCGCCCGGAGCTGCTCAAGGAGGGCCCGGCCGCGATCATGTGGGCGATCCTCGACAAGGTCGTCGACGACTACGCGCCGGTGCTGGAGGGGCTCGAGCACGACGTCGAGGAGGTCGAGGCGACCGTGTTCAGCGGCGCCGCGGCGCCGACCGAGCGGATCTACTTCCTCCGCCGCGAGGCGACGGACTTCTATCGCGCGGTGCATCCGCTGCTGGGCCCGCTCGACGCGCTTGAGCGCGGCATCTATGTCCAGGTCAGCCCTGAGCTGTCGCAGTTCTTCCGCGACGTCAACGACCACCTCAAGCTCGTCAACGAGGAGGTCGTCGCCCAGCGCGACCTGCTCGCCATCGTCCTGCAGGCGAACATGGCGGTCATCTCGGTCGCCCAGACCGAGCTCGGGGTCCGGCAGAACGAGACGACCAAGCAGCTGACGCTGATCGCCACGATCTTCCTCCCACTGTCGTTCCTGACCGGCTTCTTCGGTATGAACTTCGGCTGGCTGATCGGCCACATCACGTCACTGTGGGCGTTCCTTGCCGCCGGCCTCGGAAGCCTCGCGCTCTCCACCGGCGCGCTCTACACGTGGTTCCGCCGGAGCGGTCACATCGGCTCGGCGTAAGGCGCCGCGGCTCGCGCAAACCCCGGTAGTTGTCGTCCCGCGATGGCTGCGCAAGGTTGCGGATGCGGGCGGGCGGCGGTCGCGATTAGCGTCGGTCTCGGTCCGCCCGCGCGGAGACGGGCGGGCAGAAAGGAAGCGCTCATGTCAACCGTCACCAACGGAACGCAGACGCAGGCCCGGAGTTCCGACGCGGTCATGTCGTCGTACCCCGACGGCGGATCGTACGCCGGCGCGGGCTGGATCGTCTTCGCCGCGATGATGTTCTTGGTCTCGGCGGGCCTCAATCTCATCTGGGGCATCGCCGCCGTCTCGAACGCGCATTTCTTCGTCGGCAACGCGTCCTACATCCTCAGCGACCTGAACACCTGGGGCTGGATCGCGATCGGCTTCAGCGCGCTCGAGGCGCTGGCCGCGTTCTCCATCTGGCGCGGCGGCACGTACGGCCGCTGGTTCGGGATCGTGGTCGCGAGCCTCGCGATCATCGCCGCGATGATGTCGATCCCCGCGTATCCGCTCTGGTCGCTCGTGCTCGTCGCGATCGGCCTGCTGGTGATCTACGGGCTCGCCGTCTACGGCGGCAAGCCGGAACTCACCGGCTGACCCGTCTCGACGCGTGCACTCGGGCGGCCCGTTCGCGGGCCGCCCGGCCGTTGCGGCCCGTGGCGCCGGAGGCGGAGGCCGAGCAAGTTTGTGGGAGATTGCGGATACCAGTCGTCCGCGGCCCCGTAAGACTGCACCGCCGTGGAGCGGCGATTCATCTGTACGCAATGCCGGACCAAGTGGTTCGCGCCTCACCCAGCCTCGCTGGCCGCGGAGCCCGAGTCATGCGGAGCCTGTGGCGCCCCGCTGGCGCCGCTGCTGCCCGAGGCATCGGCGCGCCCGAACGACCCTGCGCCTGGCGGCGACGACGCGGCATGAGTCGCGCTCGTCCCGCGACGGCCCGCAGAGCTCGCAGGCGGTGCACGCCTGTGCGGCCGCGCCGAGCTTCGGCAGCGTCGGACGCGAGGGGGACGATGCCTACACCGCCTCCAGCACCGTCGTCCGGTTCTTGTGTGCGCGCTCGTACTCGCGCGCCGCGCGCCGGCGCGCGTCGTCATCGCCGGCGGAGCGCAGGACCGACGCCACCTGGTCGGCGGTCTGGTCGTCGTAGCCCGGCCACGGCTCGCGGGTGCGCAGCGCCGCGATGCGCTCGGTGACGGTCGAGCGGTTCTCGTGGCGGCGCTCGTAGGCCTCGATCTTTCCGAGGTCGGTCTGTGAGAGCTCGGGCAGGCGCTCGGCGATCTGCTGCGCGGTGAGCGCGTCGTAGCGCGCGATCGGGAGGTCTTCCGGGGCGGCGGTCGCGCCCTGCGCGACGCCGGCGGCGCGTGCGGCGCCCGGTGCGCGCCGGGCGGTCCGCCGTGCCCGGGTCGCGCTCTTCTTGGCGGCGCTGCGACCGCGCCCGGCGGCGTCGCGGACCGTCTCGCCGGCGCCCGTCGTGGCGACCTCGTAGCGGTCGCCGAGCACCGCGTTGGTGAGCGTGGGGATCAGGTCGACGATCGTGGCGAGCATCCGCTCCTCGTCGGCGCGGATCGACGCGGCCAGGCGTGCCGTCACGTCGTCTCCGAGCGCGTTCGCCAGGCGCTCGATCGCCGTGTAGGTCGCGATCTCCAGCGCCTCGGTGGCGGCGGCGTCCTTGGCGTTCTTGAGCACCTTCTCGGCGCCGCCGTGGCCGCGCAGCAGATCGAGCGGGAACTTGCCGATCGCGAGGCCCTGGGCGAAGGCGGTCTCCGCCGCGCCGATCACCGCCTGGACGCGCGCCGGACCCGCGTCGAGCTCGTCGAGGCGGCGCTCGATCCCGGCGGCATGGTCGCGCGTCTCGCGCAGGTGTCGCTCGAGCGCGGTCCGGTAGCGGCCGTGCGGCGTCATCGCGATCTGCGACTGCAGGACGCGGACAAGCCCGGCCTCGGTCGCGCGAGCTTCGTTGAGGTACTGCAGGATCTTGTTCTCGGTCATCCCCGTTCCCCTACCCAGCCGGGCACGCCGTGCCGAGCGTGCCGTCGGCTTTGCGACACCGCTGCGTAAGTGGGCGGCCGATCGGCAAGGACGGCGGGCATGATCCTTCGCTACGACCGCCTCGGCATCGAGATCCCGCCGGGCGACCCCGACCCCGGCGGCGCGATGGCCGTCCAGGAGCTGATGTGGTCGGCGCGACGATCGGCGGCATGCTGACCGGCACGGACGGGCGCGACGTGGTCGCGAACGGCAATCCGCACCATGTCCTGAAGGCCGGCAAGGGCGTGCTGCCCGTCGATGCCAACGGCGCGCCGTGGACGGGCGACTACGTGTTCGCGTCCGGCGACCTGGTCGAGGACCTGACGCACAACTACTTCCTCGAGACCGGCGCGCGGAACGGCAAGCTCAAGGTCTACGAGTTCGTCGACCACCCGGCGGCGCGGGCGCTGACCGGCTACCTGCTCGTGCGCGGCGGCGTGCACCAGGTCGCGTATGCGCGCGCGCTGGAGCTGCTGACCGGGATCGACATCGGCAAGGCGTTCCCGGCGCCGCGGATCCCGACCGACAAGATCCCGGAGTGCCGGCCGCACCTGGAGGCGGGCTCGCACCTGAAGCTCTACCGGTTCACGCCCTCCGACTACGAGGAGGTCGTCGCGGTGTTCAAGGGTCAGCACCCGGAGACGGGGGAGGAGCTGACGGTCGAGCACCCGCCGCCGGACGGCTTCCCCTGGCCGGACGCGCCGCCCGAGACCGACGTGTTCGCGCCCGACTACGAGCCGGGCGAGATCGCCGAGATCGCGGCCAAGCTGCGCGCCGACGCCGGATTCAAGTGATGCGATCGCGCAGCTCGCGCGCGCCGCGCCTGACGAGCGCGTAGATCACCGCGGGGAGCGTGAGCGCGGCGATGCGGAACAGCCAGAGCTGCGTGTTGTAGGGCACGCCGGAGGCGAGGAACAGCCGGTCGGCCGAGCCGAACCCGAACACGACAAAGACGAACGTGAACACGCCGGCGCCGACGGCCGCGCGACGCGGGTTGTCGCGCGGCCGGTCGAGCAGGTCGCTGCGGCCGCGGTCCAACCACGGCCACGCGAGCAGGAAGCCGAAGATCGCGGCCGGGAACGCGACGCCGCCCCAGAACGGGTTCGGGATCACCGTGCGGCCGGCGATCACGACGTCGAAGCGCGGCATCAGCCGCAGCGCGCCGATCAGCCAACCCAGATACCAATCCGGCTGCGCGCCGTTGGTCCCGCGCCACGGCTCGTACGCGCCCCACTCCCAGATCGGGTTGACCTGGATCAGCCCGCCCATCAGCACCAGCACGGCGGTCACGGCGAGCGCCAGCCCGAGGGATCGCGCAGCGTAGCCGGGCCACATCGGGATGCCGACGACGTTGCGCTGGCTGCGCAGCGGGCCCGGGAACTGCGCGTGACGCGTACGCACGATCATCGCGAGGTGGGCGGCGATCAGCGTCGCGATCAGCGCGGGCAGCAGGAACACATGCGCGATGTAGAGGCGGCTCTCAAAGGCATCCCCGCCCGGGAACGGCCCGTCCCACACGAGCTGGGCGAATTGACCGCCGACCAGCGGGATCGAGGCGGCGACGCTGTAGGCGATCGCGAGGCCCATGCCGCTCAGCAGATCGTCGACCAGGCTGTAGCCGGCGAAGCCCTCGAGCATTGCGGCGCCGAGCAGGAGCACGCCGAGCGCGTAGGTCAGCTCGCGCGGCGTACGGAACGCGCCGGTGAAGAAGACGCGCAGCAGGTGCGCGACGATCGCCACGAGGAACACGTCGGCGGCCCAGTGGTGCGTCTGGCGCATCAGCAGGCCGGCGGGGACGTCGAACGACAGATGCAACGCGCTCGCGTACGCGGCCGACATCTCCGTGCCGCGCAGGAGCGCGTAGGAGCCGGTGTAGGTGGTCTCGGCCGTGCTGGGGTCGAAGAAGAGCGCAAGGACCGTGCCCGTGGCGATCAGCACCACGAAGCTGTAGAGGGCGATCTCCCCGAGCAGGAACGACCAGTGCTCCGGGAAGACGTAGGCGGTCGCCTTCCGCAGGGCGACGTTGGTGCCGAGGCGCCGGTCGACGAACTGGACGGGATCCATCAGCGGCGGGTTCCCCACCACGCCGGCCCAGCGGAGCCGGACAGGTCGCCGCCGGCCTGCAGCTCGCCGCCCGGGCCGATCCGGAGCGGGAGCTGCGGCAGCGGGCGGCCGGCGGGGCCGGACTCCACCCGTCCGCCCTCGCGCGTGTCGAAGACCGAGTAGTGGCACGGGCAGGCGAGCGCCGGCGGGGCCGACGTCGGCTCATAGGTCGGCTTGCGATACAGCGCGACGGCGCAGCCCGCGTGCGTGCAGATCTTCGAGTAGGCGAGGACGCCCTCCGGCGCCCAGCCTTCGCGGCCCGCGGGCAGCTTCAGCTTGGCGGGGTCATCGCGCACGAGCACGACCGGGCTGGCCAGCGCTCGCGGGTCGGCGTCCTCCGGGAACGCGGTGACGAAGCTGCCCGGCGCGACGTCGTCGACGCTCAGGCGCCGCCCCTGCTCGTCGACGAGCCTCCGGCCCCGGCGCCATGGCGACGTGTCCTCGGCGGCGGGGCCGAGCGCGCTGACGGGGACGGCGAGCGCGGCGAGCAGCGCGGCGGCGGCCGCGCCGGCGGCACCGGCGAGCAGCCGGCGGCGGGTGACGGGGATCGACAGGTCCGGCCGCGCACCGGGACGCGGGAGCTCCGGCCGCGCTTCGAGCGCGTGCTCATGCGCGAGCACCAGCTTCGCGGCGGCGATCAGCGCGGCGGCGAGCAGCGCGAACGCGCCGCCGAGCGTGAGGCCGAGCAGCTGCGTGTCATGCCGGTCGATGGCGAGCACGACGACGAACGCGATCGCGAGCACCGCGGCGGCGCCGAGCAGCGCGGCCACCAGCAGCTCGGCGCGCGGCGCCTTCGGTGGATCGACCTGGAACGTCACCGGCGCTCGCCGATCACGCGGACGACGATCAGCAGGATGGTGCCGGCGAGCAGCCACGCGACCAGGCCCTCGGGGATCGGGCCGATGTTGCCGATGGCCCATCCGCCCTTGTCCGGCAGGTGGTGGGTGGAGAGCACATAGGCCGCGATCGAGTCGAGCGTGTGCCGGTCGATCTGGCGCTCGGAGAACTTCGGCATCAGGTACGGCCCGATGCGCACCGCCTCGGCGATCTGGGTCGCGCTCGCCTGTTGCAGCGCGGGAGCGGCGCCGGGCGGCGCGACGCCGCCGCGCCCGGTGACCGTGTGGCAGCCGGCGCAGTGGTCGGTGAACGCCTCGAACCCCTTCTGCAGGTCGCCGCGCGCCGGGTCGACCTGCGGGATCGCCGGCCCGCCGAGCGAGGCGATGTAGTCGACGAGCTGCCGGCGCTCGCGTGCGGAGAGGCCGGGCGTGGTTCGCTGCGGCGCGACGCCAGGGTGCGACAGCGGCATTCGCCCGGTCCCGAGGTAGAAGTCGGCCGCCGCCGCCCCCGCGCCTTTGAGGCCCGGGCCTCTCCCGGGCACCCCCTCGCCGCGCACTCCGTGGCATGCCGAGCAGGCCGACGTGAACAGCGGCGGCGCTTGCGCGCGGGCTGGCGCGACGATGAGCGCGGCGAGCACGATGGCGGCGGGCGCGAGCCTCATCGGACCATCTCCCGTCGCCGCTGCCGCGCCTCCTCGCGCAGCACGGCGGCGAACACGATCGCCACGGTCGCGGCCGCCATCAGCAGCGAGCCCGCGCCCCACATCACGCCGGCGGCGGTGCGCTGGTCGGCGAGCGACGGGTAGCTCGGATAGGCGACGCCGCCGGTCAGCAGGCGTGCGCCGACCAGGCCCATCGGCGGCATCGCGGCGAGCAGCCACGCGAGCCGCGCCGCGGGACCGGGCCGGTGCGGCAGTGGGTCGGCGCCGACCAGCGGCGTCCAGAACAGCAGGCCCGCGACGAGCAGCGCGACGTGCTCGAGCGCGTGCACGAGCGGGTGGTGGACGGCGAGCTCGAACAGCCCGGTGAGGTGCGTGCCGAGCAGCACGACGGTGAACGCGGTCCAGCCGGTGAGTGGGCTGACCGGCAGCGCTCGCAGCGCGCGGGCGAGCGGCCGCGGGTCGCGCAGCGCGCCGAGCGCGAGCCGCACGGGCGCGGCCGCGGCAAGACAGAGCGGCGCTGCCACGCCGAGGATCAGGTGCTGGGCCATGTGCCCTGAGAGCCGCTCGTCGAGGGGCGCCAGCAGCGCCACCGCCACCCATCCGAGGCCCGCCGCGAAGCAGGCGCTGCGCGATACGGGCCAGCGGCGTACGCGCCAGGCCGCGGCGGCGTACAGCACGCCGTACGCGATCAGCGCGAGCGCGGCGATCATCGCTCCCCCAGCAGGCCGGCCAGCCCCGCCGCGGTCATCAGCGCGCCCAGGGCGAGACACCAAGGCCCGAGCTCGCTGCCCGACAGCAGCGCGGCGACGCCGAGCGCGATCAGTGGCGTCGAGGGCGAGAGGTCCGGCGGCTCGCGCCGCGCCGGCCGGGCGAGCCGCGCGACGAACGCGGTCAGCGCGACCGCCACCGCGGCGCCGCCGAGCAGGAGCACCGTGACGAGGTGCGGGGAGAACACGAGCTGCACGGCGGTCCACAGCGCCAGCAGCCCGGCCCAGAAGAGCAACACCTTCATACGGCAATCTCATCCAGCAGCGGGGTGTGCGAGCGGACCGGCGGCGCCTGCGCATCGGGAGCGAGCCACTCGAGCGTGTGCCCGCCCCACGGATCGTCGCCCGCCCAGCGGCGCGACACGAGCGCGTTGATCGCGAAGACGAGGACCGACGTCGCGATCAGGTACGCGCCGAGCGTCGACAGCTCGTTCAACGTCTGCCAGCCCGTGCTCGCCGGGTAGTCGGCGATCCGCCGCGCCATGCCCTCCTCGCCGAGCGCGAACTGCGGCGCGAACGCCAGGTTCGTGCCGAGCACGAAGAGCACGAGATGCAGCCGCCCGAGTCGCTCCCCCAGCAGCCGCCCGGTGACCCGCGGCCACCAGTAGTAGACGCCGGCGAAGAACCCGAAGACGCTGCCCGCGAGCAGCGTGTAGTGGAAGTGCGCGACGACGACGTAGGAGTTGTTCGCCTGGTTGTCGAGCGCCGGAGACGCGACCCAGATCCCGCTGAGTCCGCCGACCAGGAACTGCAGCAGGAACGCGAGCGCGAACAGCATCGGCACGCTCAGGCGAATGCGCCCGCCGTAGAGCGTCCCGAGCAGCGCGAGGTACTCGGTTCCCGCCGGGATCACCAGCAGCGTCGACGTGAGCGCGAAGTACTTCGTCGTGACGCCCGGGACCGTGAACATGTGATGCGCCCACACGCTCATCGACAGCGACGCGAACACGAGCAGCGAGAGCACCATGCCGCGGTAGCCGAACAACCGGCGGCCGCTGAACACCGCGATCACCTCGGCGACCGCGCCGAGGAACGGGAAGAACATCACGTACACGACGGGGTGGCCGTAGAACCAGAACAGGTGCTGGTAGGTGATCGGTCCGTCGGGCCCGGTGAACACGCCGCCCCACTGGCGCTCGATCCACAGCGCCACGAGCGCGCCGATCAGCACCGGGAAGGAGAACAGCGTCAGCAGGCAGGTCACCAGCTGCGCCCAGCAGAAGATCGGCATCCGCAGCAGCGTCATCCCGGCGATACGGCGTCCCAGCAGCGTCGCGAGCAGGGAGGCGGCCATCAGCAGCTCGCCCAGCGTGGCCAGCACGACGCCCCAGATCCACGAGTCCATCGCCTTGCCCGGCGAGTTGACGCCGTTCGAGAGCGGATCGAACCCGCTCCACGTCGCCTGCGCGGCGCCGCCCTGGACGAGGAAGCCGCTCCACATCGTGATCCCGCCGAGCACGAGCAGCCACATCCCGATCAGCGCCAGGCGCGCGCCGGCCAAGCCGGACGCACCGACCTGCAACGGCACGAGATACAGCCCCATCGCCAGCGCCACCGGCGTGACGAAGAGGTAGATCATCGTCGAGCCGTGCATCGTGAACAGCGCGTTGTAGGTGCTCAGCGACACCACCTGCAGGCCGGGCTCGGCCAGCTCGGTGCGCATCAGCATCGCCAGCACCCCGCCGGCCAGGAAGAAGCCGAACGCGATCGCCCCCACGCCGAGCCCGATGCGCTTGTGATCGGTCCCCGCGAACGTCTCCAGCAGCGGCGCCCCCGCCGGCATCACGCGCGTCATGCCGACGCCGCCCACGCGTCGTAGTCGCTCGCCGTCAGCACGCGGATCGAGAAGCGCATGCGCGCGTGCTCGAGGCCGCAGAAGAAGCTGCAGGTACCGCTCGAGGTGAAGCCCGGCCGTGGGAACTGCAGCCGGAACGTGTCCGTCCGCCCGGGAATCAGCTGGCGCTGGAACTTGAGCGCCGGCACCCAGAAGCCGTGGATCACGTCCACCGACGTCGCGACGAACTCGACCTGCCGTCTCGCGGGCACGGTCAGTTGCGCCGGCGCGCCGTTCGGCGCGCCCGTCTCGACGCGCCCGCCGGGATAGGCGAAGCGCCAATCCCACTTCGCCGCGGTTACGTGGATGACCAGCGGCTGTCCCGACGCGCGCGCGCTCTCCCGGTCGATCGCCCGGTAGGTCGCGGCCAACAGCGCCGCTACGACGATCGCCAGCAGGCCCGCGCAGGCGAGCTCGAGCCGGTTGTTCTCATCAGGCCCGCGAGGCGCGTCGCGGCGACGCCCGCGCCACACGAAGAGGGCCACCGCGAGGGCGACGAGCACGAACACGACGGCGGCGATCGGCACGTAGAGCGCGGCGAGGCCGTCGTAGACCCCGCGTGTATCCACCGTGCGGGAAATACCTTTCCCGCACGCGTGCTAATCGAGCGCGTCACGTCGCTGACCGCGAACCATGAGAGGTCACCCGGCGGTCCCGGGTAGACCCACGGCCATGGAAGGCGGAATCGCAATCATCCTGCTCTTCGTGATCGCCGGCGTGGCGCTCGTCGCCGGAGTGGCGCTCTACCTCACGGGCGGCGCGCTCTGGTTCGGCAAGACCCATCCGGCCGGCGACAAGATCGAAGGCGACGAAGAGGGCGCCGAGCGTTCGCGCTTCAAGCGCGTCGAGATGCCCGAGGAGGAGCACGTCATGCTCGCGGGCACCGAGGCCGGCGAGCGCGAGAGCCGCGCGGCGTCGCGGCGGACCGGCGAGGACCGCTGACCCGCTAGCCGCGTCCCATCTGGTCGATGCAGACGGTGACGGCGATGATCAGCGCGTCGTCCTGTCCGGGCGCGACCTCGATGCCGTACGCGTCGCGGACGCGGAACCAGCGCTTGGAGACCTCGGCGACCTTGTGGCCGTCGCGCTCGATCTCGTACTCGTGGTCGACGACGTTGCCCTTCGCCGAGAGATCGTCTCCGCCCTCGACCTCGATCGAGTAGCGGTCGCGGATGCCGACGAGCGCCTTCTTGACGGTCGCCGCCGTCCGGCCGCCGCGCTCGATCTCCATCTTGTCGCGCACGCTCAGCTTCTTCTCCTGGATCGTGAGCAGCTCCTCGCCGGAACCGTCCTCGAGCACGAGCGTGTCGCGTATGCGCAACGCCTTGCCGTTGACCTTGAACACACGCTCGCCGCCCTCGGTCTCGATCCAGAAGTCGTCGCCGACCGCGAACATCTTCTCCCGCATCGTGTAGCGCGTCCCCTCCGGGCCGCCTCGATCACGCAGCCGTCGCATGAGCACCGCTCCTTTCGCGATTCGGGTTCACCGGGCCACGCTCGCCGATCGCGGGGCGCCCCCGCATCGTCCACACGGGATGAACCGCCCGTGGACGCTTCATCCCGGCCGGGCGATGTGTGCCGGGCCCCCGGCCTCCGATCATCCCGGCATGGATCGGTCGCATCGCGCGAATCGTGAGCGTGTCGTCCGCACGCTCACGTTCTGGCTGCGCCCGAACTTCGTGCTGCGCGTCGTCAACCGGTTCCAGAAGGTGGCGGGGTTCGACCGCGCGATCGCTCTGGCCTCCGGCGCGCTGACGGCCACGATTCCGCTGGCCATCGTCACGGGCGCGGTGGCGACGGACTTCGGGGGCAAGGACACGGCCGACCGCATCATCGACCGGTACGAGCTGACGGGAGGCGGCGCGGAGGCGGTCCGGGACATCTTCGCGCCGCCGAGCGGCACGAGCACGACCATCGGCATCGTCGGATTTCTCTTCCTGCTGGTCGCGGTGCTGAGCTTCACCCGTGCGGTGCAGCGGCTGTTCGAGCAGACGTGGCAGCTCGACCCGTTGAGCGTCCGCAACACGTTCAACGGGCTCCTCTGGACCGGCGGTCTGGTGGCGTACCTCGTGCTCAGCGGCGTCATCCACGTCTCGCTGGGGCGCAGTCGCCTCGAGCTCAGCGCCGCGCTGCTCGCCGCGCCGCTGAGTGCGGTGTTCCTGCTCTGGAGCGGCCGCGTCCTCACGGCGGGACGGATCGCGCGCCGGAACCTGTTCCCGTTCGCGATCCTCGGCTCGGTGTTGTTCGCCGTGTACTCGGTCGGCGCGACGGTGTATGTCCCGCGCCTCTTCAACACGTACGCGACCCGCTACGGCGTGATCGGCGCGGTGTTCGCCATGATCTCGGCGCTCTTCGCCGTGATGGTGATCCTCGTCGGAGCAGCCGCGGCCGGCCGCGAGGTCGACGATGAGCTCGGGCGCATTCGCCGCGGCGAACGCCCGGCCGAGGATGAGGTCCGGCGCCAATGGGACGAGGTCACCGCCGAGGCGCGGTCGCGCTGGGACACGGTCCGGGTGCAGGTCCAGGAGCGCCGGCGCCGGCGCGATTGACCGCGAGTAGACTGGGTTGAAGGCGAATCCACCCCGCCGCGCCCTTGAATCGCGCCGTACGCGCTTCGTCGCGACGGAAACAGAGCGCCACACTGCCGAGCGTCACGGGAGACGCTCAAGGAGGTCCCTCTTGCGCTCTGCCACCGAGTTCAGCGAGCGAACCCTGACCGATCTGCTCGTCGCGCTGCGCGCCCGTACGACGGCGCACCCGGACAACCCGGGCCTGATCGCCTGCTGGCCCGGCGTGCGCGAGGAGCGGATGGCCGCGGCCTGCACCGAGCTGCGGCGCCGCGGCCACCCGGTGTACCGGGTGTCGATCGAGGGCGCCAGGCCGGGCACCGCGCGCACCAGCTGGGCGGTCGCGGCCGAGACCGACCAGCCGGTGAGCGGGTAGGGCGGGGCCGGCATCGGAGCCCGGACCTCAGCGAGCAAGCCGCCGCGCACGCCGCGCCAGATCGCGCTGGCGGTGCAGGACGGCCGCCGGGTCTCCGAGGCGCTGCGCCACCTGGACCTGCACGGCGGCGAACCAGGCGCTCCGCTCGTCGCCGACGCGCTGGCGCGATTCCTGGTCGACCGCTGCGAGTCCCATCACGCGGGCTGGCGCGTCGTGCGTCAGGTGGTCGTGGACTCCGGAAGCGTCGCGCCGTGGGAGAAGTGCGCGCGCCGGGCGGTCGCGGAGGTGGCCGCCGACCTGCTGGCCCTGTCCGGAGAGGGCGGCCGCACCCCGCTCCGCCGCGCCCAGCATCTCGCCGCGATCCGCCGCGCCGAGCAGATCGCCGGTCACGTGGACCAGGACGTGCTCCTCTCCGACCTGGGCCTGGACGCGCGCGCGGTCACGGCCGAGCGCTGGCAGGCCGCGATGGCAAGCGCGGTCGTCGCGCGCTCGCGCGAGCAGGTCGCGCGCGCCGTCGACCTGTCCCTGCGCGAGGAAACTGCCACCTGAGCGCGAGACTCGGCCCGGCGTGCGATCGCAGGCGGCGCGGCTTGGTATCGTTAGAGATGTTCGGGGACCCTTTCCCCGCCCGCTGACGCCACACCCGACTGCCGTGCGCGCCCGGCGTCAGCGCCCTCTTGAATCTGCGGCGACTGTCCCGTCCACACGGGCGGCGACGTGACGCGATTCAGCGTCACTGGAAGGACGCACCATGTCCACACGTGCCGACCCCGCCACGCTGAACGTTCAGCCGCGCCAGCGGCGATTCGTCTACGAAGAGCTCGCGACGCACCCCTCCGGGCGCTCGGTGAAGGACCTGCTCGCCGACGTGGAGATCCCCGAGGCCGAGCTCCGGGAGACGCTGCGCAAACTGGATCGAGCCGGTCTGGCTAGACATACGAAGGGGACCTGGTGCGCGATCCCGCTCGCACTGCCCGACGAGGAACCGCAGGCGGGAGTGGTCGTGTGAGCCCTGAGCCGACCCGCGTCCGCGCTCCCGGCTCCGCGGGCGATCCGTCAGCCGAGCGCGACGCACGTCGCCGGGAACGCGAGGACCGCCGCGGGCCGAGTCGGGTCCGCCCGGAGGAGCGCAGCCGCTCTCGCCGCGGGCGGCCGTCAGTGAGTCCGGGCGTGGCGCGTGCCGGCGTCGTGGGGGTCGCGGTGGCGATCGCCGCGGTCATGGGCTCGCAAGGCGCCCAGGGCTGGCTGATCGGCCTGGTCGTGTCGGTGGTCATGCTCGTCCTCCTCGGCGCCGTAGAACGCCGGAGCTGATGGCATGGCTCATTTGAAATGTCTGCACTGCCGGGCGCGTATCTGGCGCGAAGGACCCACCGCCGACCACCTGGATGACCTCTCTCTGCCCCGGTTGCGGTGGCTCTCTGGAGGCGGTTGGGGAACTGTCTGAGCGCGCGCAACGACGCGGAGCGCCGGAGACGAAGCGATGCCGACGGCGGCTGATCGCCGCCCCTAAGCCGGGGATCCGTAGCGGCCGGCCTGCCGCTCGCGCGAGATCCGCCGCACGTCCCATGCGAGCCCGGTCGCCTCGAGCGCGCGGATGACCAGCGCGGACGGGTCGACCTCCCAGGCGCGCATGCCGTGCTCGGCGGAGGTGGGAAACGCGTGATGGTTGTTGTGCCACGCCTCACCCATCGAAGGCAGCGCCAGCCAGGCGAGATTGCGCGAGCGATCGTCGGTCGCGAAGCGGCGGCGGCCGAAGTAGTGGCAGAGCGAGTTGATCGAGTAGGTGACGTGGTGCAGCACGAGCATCCGCACCGCCCCGCCCCACAGCAGTCCGGTCAGCCCCGCGACGAGCGATCCGCCGAGCGCGTAGCCGACCGCGAACGGCAGCGCGAAGCCCGCGAGCACCCAGACGCCGAACGTGCGGTCGACGAAGCGCACCCCGCGATCGGCCAGCAGGTCGGGCGCGTAACGCGAGCGCTTGCCGCGCTGGTCGTGTACGAACAGCCAGCCGAGGTGTGCGTGCAGGAGACCGCGGCAGGTACCGCGCCAGCCGCCGCCGTGACCGACGTGCGGACTGTGCGGATCGCCGTCACGGTCGCTGAACGCGTGATGCTTGCGATGGTCGGCGACCCACGAGATCACGGGGCCCTCCACGGCCGCCGAGCCCAGCACCGCGAGGATCACGCGTACCGGCCCGTACGTCTTGAAGCTGCGATGCGTGAAGTGACGGTGGAAGCCGACCGTGACGCCGAGGGCTGTGGCGACGTACATGACGGCGAACAGGACCAGGTCGGTCGGCCGCAGCGAATGCCCCCACGCCTGCCAGCCCACGACGCCGAGCGCCAGGATCGGGACCACGGTCACGATGGCGAGCAGGACCCGGTTGAGCGTCTCGTGCGCGACGGGCTCGACATCGTCGCGGGGCGCGGCGCCGGTCGGGCGCGGCGATCGCGACGGGGTGACTACGCCGGACATCCGGCACCTCCGAGAACGTGATGAGCAGTTCCGCGGAAGTCAGACGGCGCAGCCGGGAGGCCCGGCGTCGGCGTTCGATGCCCTCCAGCCTTCAGTCTAGCCGGAACTGGCTCAGCTCGTGCGCTTCGACGAGGTCGGTGGGGCTGAGGACGAAGACCTCGCAGATCATGTCCGGGCTCTGTTGATTGCCGCTCATGAAGCCGATCACCGGCCGGCCGGTGGCGTGTTCGATGACGGCGATGAAGCGGTCGCGCATGACCTCCTGGAACTCCACCCGCTGCGCGATCACCGCGTGCCCGTGGCCGCCGTCGAGCAACGTCTGCTCGACGCGTGTGAAGCCGCCGCGCAGCAGGCAGACGACCAGGTCGTCCTGGTAATAGGTCTTGGCCTGCGTCGGGCCGCGGCCGTAGTACTCCTTGAGCAGCGCCACCATGCCCTCGGAGATCGCCGTCAGCACATCGCCGTGCGTGCCGTGCAGGCTGCGCGTGTCCGGAGCGTCCGGCATCGCAGCGGATCTTAAGCCACCTGAGCGCTCTAGGAGCCTGTTGAAGAATTCCGGTACGCCTGCTGCGGCACATCCGCGGCGCCTCGCGCCGCCCGCGATGCTCACGTGGCAGAGCCACGCATCGCGATCGCGTCCGCCCCGAGGCATCCACGGCTGCACCACATCAGGGCTGACCGACCATTCTTCAACAGACTCCTAGCGGCCGGCCAGTCGCCGGGCGGTGCTCAGCCGGTCGTCGGCCGCTGCCGCCGTGCGCTCGAGCTCGGCGAGGCGCACCGCGCTCGTCGGATGCGGCCCCTGCATGCGCGCGCGATAGAGCGCGAGCCGGTCGCGGTGGTAGCGCGCCTGGGCTTCGAGATCGGTCAGATCGCCGAGCGCGGACGGCCGCCCGCGGGGATCGTCGCTCATCGTTGCGCGCCGGAAGGTGGCATCCCGGGAGACTCTACGCCGGATCGGAAATGCGGCCGACGCGCAGCGTTTCTCGCCTGCCGGGCTTGTCCGTCCAGGCGATCGTGACGCGGCCGCCCGGCGCGGGGGCGAGATCGGCCTCGCCCGGGAACCGCGCCAGCGTGCGTTGCGCGCTCCAGCGGCCGTCTGCGCCGAGCACGCGGGCGACGAGCCGCGAGCGGTTTCTGCCTCCGGTTCCCCACACCGCGATGCCGGTGCCGTCGGGCGCGAGCGCGGTGGCGAGCGGGTAGGTCGTCACGCGCCCGAGCGTGAACGGCGCGGAGAACCCGCCGCCGGGGCGTCGCACGGCCGCTCGCAGCCGGGAGGGGGCGCGCGGGTTCGGGGACCTGTGGGTGGCCCAGGTGGCCAGCGTGTCGCCGCGCACGCTCGAGGAGAGCGCGACGAGCGTGGCGGGCCCCGGCGTGAGCGGCCCGGCCTCCAATCGCGGCACGAAGGTCTCGTCATTCCAGCCGAGCGTGCCGTCCTCGGCCAGTTGCGGCAGGTACGCCGGCGTGCTGGTCACCGCCCGGACCGACCAGCGTCCGCCCGCCGGGCGCACGGCCTCCTGCAGCGTGCGCGGCTTGTCGGTGAACGCCACCACGGCGCTCCCGTCGGGCGCGACCGCGACCTGCGGCGGGTCGACGCTGGCGGCGAGCGGGAACGGCGCCTCGACCGCGCCGTCGGCGGCGATGAACGCCGCGCTCGACGGTCCCGCGGCGCGCGTGCTCCAGACCACCACGGTCTCGCCGGCGTTGCCGATTGCGCAGCCGACGTTCTCGGCGAAGCCGGCGGGCGCGTCGAGCGCCGCCGGCTTCGTCCACGCCTGGCCGGGCAACCGGCGCGCGACTCGCACACGCCACGTCCGGTCAAGCCGACGCCGGCGCTCGCGGAAGCACACGACCGCCGCACCGGACGGAGCGACATCGACCCGCCCGAGGCCGACACCGCCCGGCGTCCGCCACAAATCGCGCGCGCGGCCACGCGGCCGCCCGTCAACCACATCAACGGTACGCACGACGAACTGGCCGCCCGGCACCGCGTCCCACGCGAGGACACCGCCGCCCTGCGCATCGGCATCGAGCTGGACGCCGCCGAGCAACGGCAATGTGGAGACGACCACCGACGCGAGCAACCCCATCGCACCCCCGTCTACCCGCCGCGCACCTGGAAGTCACGGTCGTGGTGTGCCGGGTCAGCCGAAGAAGGCGGCGTCCTCGCGCCCGAGGGCGGTCGAGGGCGGCTTGGCCAAGAAGTGCTCCGCGCTGATCGTCCCCCAGTCGCCGGCGGCGCGCAGCGCGCCGAGCAGCGAGAGGACCTGCAGCTCCATGCGGCGCAGGAGAAGCGTGGGCGGCGGTATCCGCACGCGCCGCATCGAGGCGAAGTGCGGTGAGCGCGGCGGGTAGCCGAGCTCCACCACCCCGCCGACGTACTCGCTGTCGATCCGGCGCAGGCCCGGCGCGACCAGCCATTCGCCGGGCGCGCTGAGAAGGTCGAGCAACTCGCCTGGATCGAACGCGCCCGGGTCCGGCAGGTACCCGAGGTCTGACATGCCGTCATGGACACCCTGCGCGTTCCCGGCGGCGAGCGACCGCAAGATCTCGCGCTCGCCCTGAAGGTACGCCGCGTCAAGATCGCGCAGCAGGCCGAAGTCGAGCACGCACAGGCGCCCGTCCGGCGACAGGATGCAGTTGTCCGGGTGCGGGTCGCCGGCGACGGTGCCGTCGCGCCACGCGAGACCGAAGAAGAACCGGAACGCGACCTCGCCGATGCGGTCGCGCTCGGCGTCGCTCAGCTGCGCGATCGCGTCGGCGCTCAGCCCCTCGACGTGCTCGGTGACCAGGACGCGGCGCGTGCAGAGGGAGGTGTGCACGCGGGGCAGCCGCACGTGCGGATGGCCGCGGAAGCGTCGCTCGATGCGCCGGTGATGCTGAGCCTCGACCTCATAGTCGAGCTCTTCGTAGACGCGCTCACCGATCTCGGCCAGCACGGCGCCGGCGTCGAGCCCCGGGGCAAGGCGCTTGATCATCGGCCCGACCACGCCGAGGCTGCGAAGGTCGGCCTCGACGGACTCCGCGATGCCCCCGTGCTGGACCTTGACAGCGACGTCGTCGCCGTCGGTCGTGCGCGCGCGATGGACCTGACCGAGCGACGCGGTGGCGAACGGCTCTTCGTCGAAGTCGTCGAACAGGTCCCGCATCCGGGCGTCGAGGTCCTTCTCGATCACCTTCTTGACGCGCCCGAACGGGACCGTGTGGGCGCCGCCGGGGAGCGCACCCAGGGACGGTGGCCCGGGGTCGAGTTGAAGCATCGAGAGGAACTGCCGCACCTTCGGTCCGGCGCCCTTCAGGCGGGCAAGCTGTGCTCCGAGCTCCTCGGCCAGCGCGCGGGCTCGGGCGTCATCGCTCATCCGGTCGCGCCGCCGCGCAACAGCTCGCCCCAGCGGCCGGCGTCGACCTGCGCCGGTTGGCTCGTCTCGATGAAGTCGACGAGCACCCGGACGAAGCGCAGGGGGTCGTCGAGGTGGGGGAAGTGGCCGGCGCCGGGGAAGATCTCCAGCCGGCTCCCGCGGACGAGCCGATGCGCCGTGCGGGCGTGCTCGACCGGGATGATCGGGTCGCGATCGCCCCACATGAGCAGGAAGGGGATCGTCTCGGCGAGATACAGGCGATCGCTTGCGTCCACCCGTTGACCGAGCGGGTCGACGATCGTGCGCAGGGTGTGCAGGAACGCCGCGCGCGTCTCGCCGTCCGAGAGCGAGGCGTGGCCGCGCAGGACCTCGCCCACGTCGGTGTGCACGCGCAGCCCGACACGCCCCAGCAGGCGTCCGATCGTCCGCCCGGCGCCCAGCAGCTGTTCGTTCGCGAGCACCGGGAGCACGAATTCGGCGCCCGGGAGGCTGGCCGCGCGCAGCAACGGAGTGATCTCGCGCCCGAGTCCGCCGCTGGCGACGAGCACCAGACGCTCGCAGTGCTCGGGGAACTGGTAGGCCAGCTGCATGGCCACGCCGCCGCCGAGCGAGTGTCCGACGAAGGTCGCCCGCTCATGGCCCAGGGCGATCAGCAGGTCGCGGATGCCGCTCGCGTACGCGCCGAGCGAGTAGTCCCCGCGCGGCTTGGCCGAGTCCCCGTGGCCTAGCAGGTCGGGCGCGATGACCGTGAAGCGCTCGGCCAGGTAGGGCAGCACGTTCGACCAGGTGGCCGACGTCGACGTGATCCCGTGCACCAGCACGACCACGGGTCCGCTGCCCGCCGAGCGATAGAAGACCCGGTGACCGTGCAGGAGAATGTCGTGGAGCCCGCCGAGCTCCGACTCGGCTGCGGCCGGAACCACGTCCAGCGAGGCCTTCGTCGGTTCGGTCGAGCGCGACCGGCTCTGGGCGCTGCCGTCCCGTCTTGTCATCGATCGGAGGCGCGTTCATTGAACGGGGGCGCGGATCGCAACCTCCCGCGGTGCCCTTCGGGCCCATACGCGCCCCACCTCCTTGCTCAAGCGAGTCTACCCCGCCGCAGCGGCACTCGTCCGCGCCCGCGCAGTTCAGCCGATCAGCGGGAACCTGCGCGCGGCGGCCAGGCGGTCGAGCGCCACCTGCATCCGTCCGGTCACCAGGTCGTAGGCGTGCTCGGCGTCGGCGCCGGCTCCCATCTCGTCGCGAAGGTGGATCGCCGGGAGCACGTCGATCGCGATCTTCGCGGGAAGCGGGAGGCGCACTGGGAGGTCGAGCACGGTGACTCCAAAGGGCGGCGCGATCTGGATCGGGGCGACGTCGAGCCGCAGCAGGTCGTGCAGGTGCAGCAGCCCCGCGAGGTGCTCGCCCTGGCCGAGGAAGAGGGCCGTCTCCTGCCCGCCGATGGCGACGACCGGAACGATCGGCACGTCGAGCTCGAGCGCGAGCCGGGCGAAGCCGGTCCGGTGCCCGAAGTCGATCTCGGCGGAATGCCAGCTGGCGCGGTAGGTCTCGTGGTCTCCGCCCGGATACACGAGCAGGGCAGCGCCGCGGGCCAGCGCCCGGCGCATGTTCTCCGGGCACGCCGGCACGGCGCCGAACGGCGCGACGACCCCGCGGACGGCCGGGACCTTGAACACGAGGTCATGGGAGAGCTGGTAGAAGGCGCGCTCGGGCCCGAAATGGCTGTAGAAGGCCTGGCCGAACACGAACGTGTCGGCGATCAGCCAGCCGCCGGAGTGGTTGCCGACCAGCAGCACCGGGCCCGCCGGGATGTTGTCCAACCCGCGGACGTCGGAACGGAAGTAGAGCTGCGACATTGCGCGAAGGCCGGGAAGCGTTCGCCGGATGTATTCAGGGTCCCGCAGCTCGAGGGGATCGACGGATCGATGGTGCCGCGCGTCGAATGCCCGGGTGGTCTCCGAGGACGCCGCCCGGACGGCTTGCACGAGCGACGACGCGGAGCCGGGAACGCTGCGGATCAGCTGCGCCGGCCACGAGTGGTGAGGCGTCGCCGGTGGAGCGATATCGGTCGCTGTCATTCAAGCCTCCTCCGCGTCGGACCGTAGGCGGCGGGGGGCGCTCGCGCATCCGTGGCCTCCCGCGTGCGGACGTGGGCGACTGCGGATGGCCCCCATAGTCCGCGAGGCGCTCCGTAGAAATCGCGGATGCCAGTCCGGATTCGACGGCTGCCGGGGCGCGGCGGTCAAGCAGCACGACCGCGCGGATCGAGCAGCGCGAAGGCGCGCGAATCCCCGATGGCCGCGCGTCCGTCCGAGACGACGATGCAGGTATGACCACGCCGATCGTCACCGAGCTGCCGCAGACGCTGGAGCCCGTCACCGCCGACTCGTTCATCGACCTCGAGCCCGCGCACCACGACCCCGACCGTGTCATGAACTACCTCCAGTGCGATCTCTCCGCCGAGCTGACGCTGCCGCAGTGGCGTCGCGCCCGCGCTTCCGCGCATCGGCGCCACCACCTGCGCAGCTACTTCGCGCCGGTGCGCCGCGGCGCCGCGCTCACCGCCTGACGTCAGGCCTCATCGAGGAGCCCGTGATCGAGCGCATAGCGCACGAGCTGGGCGCGGGTGTCGATCCGAAGCTTCTGCTGCACGTGCGCCCGGTGCGTCTCGACCGTCCGCGCCGACAGGTACAGCTCTGCGGCGATCTCCGCGTTGGTATGCCCGAGCGCGACGAGGCGGAGCACCTGGACCTCGCGCTCGCTCAGGCCGTCCGGCGGGCCCGCCGGCGACGGTGGTTGCGCAGCGATCCTCGCCCCTAGGCGCGGGTTGAGATAGGTGTCGCCCGCCGCGGCGCTGCGAATCGCCTGCAGCAGCTCCTCCTCGGCCGCCTCCTTGAGCACGAACCCGAGCGCGCCCGCCTGCAACGCCTGCCGCGCGAAGGCCGGGTCGTCCTGCATCGTCAGCACCACGATCGCGGTGGCCGGCGAGTGGTCGCGCAGGCGCGGGATCGCGTCCAGGCCCGAGCCGTCGGGCATGTTGAGGTCGAGCACCAGCACCTGCGGCCGGTGCGCGCGCGTGAGACGCTCGGCATCCGCGGTGTCCGCCGCCTCGGCCAGCACCTGCATCTCGGGCTCGGCATCCACGAGCATCCGCAGCCCGCGCCGGACGACCGCATGGTCGTCGGCAAGCACGACAGTGGTCTTGCTGCGATCTGCGCGCACCGCGCTCATGCGCGAAGCATTCCATGTCGGGATCTCCGCAGGCGCCGCCAGCCCGCGCCCGCGGGTCAGGCGAGCGCGTCGGCGGGCAGCACGTAGCGTCGTGGCGCGCGCGCTTGGGAGAGCGGGGCGGAATCGGAGCGCAGGCCGTAGAGCCCGGATCGAGCGGCGACGATCGGCGTCTCGGGCTCGCCGCCGTGCGCGAGGATCCATTGCTCGATCGCTCCGGCGGGGGCGCCTTCGGCGACGATCGCGGCGCGTTCGATCACGGCGCCGCCGTACCCGTCGGGGCGGCAGAGCCGGATGACTGTCGCGCGAATCGCCTCGTCGGCCTCACGAGGGTCGGGCGAGCTGCTGGCGGGCATGTGCCCTCCTTCTCGTGCAAGCGACCGGCTAGCGCGTCGCGAGCATCGCCTGCTATGTCCCGCGGGAGATCCCGCAGCCTGGTCAACCCTACTCCATCGGAGTCCGCAGCCCTTGGCGCCAATCGCGCCACGCGGTCTCGAGCCGGTCGTGCAGCTCGTCGAGGTCGGCGGCCGCCGGCGACCAGCTCTCGTCGTCGACGTCGGCGAGGATCGCCGCGGTGAGATCGTGGAGCTCGTGTGACGCGTGCGAGCTCGCCGCGGCACGGGCGACGGCGGCGGGGTCGACCCCGGCGGGCGCGACGCGCGAGACGAACCCGGGCTCGGGGGCGCGCTCGAGCAGCTCGCTCACGAGCTCCGGCTCCCAGCCCATCAGCTCGCTCAGGCGCTCGACGCCGACACCGGCGGCGGCAGCCCGCTTGGCCACGAACGACAGCAGCTCGATCGCCCGCCCGACCGCCTTGGCGGCGGCATGTTGACCGCTCTGCGGCTGGCCGGCGACGGCCTTGGAGGCGACGACCTCGCGATAGCGGTCAGCCGCCGCGGTGACCTGGCGTTCGGCCTCGGTCAGCTCGGTCATGTGGCGGCATCGGCGGTCATCGGCGCACCGGCTCGCATCCGCGCCAAGGTGCCGTCGAGGCCGGCCCAAGCGGCGAAGCCGAGCGCGCCCGCGGTCCCGGTCGCGGTCATCAACACGCCCGCCGCGGCGGACGCGGCGACGCCGTCGCTGCCGAGAATCAGCACGGCCGCGGCCGCGCCGACCGCCGGCCCGACCGGCAGCTGGCCGAGCGTGACGACGGCGATCAGCACGGCGATCGCGTCGAAGAACGACGCGTCCACGCCGACCGCGTGCAGCAGCAGCCAGTTGCGGAAGATCTGGCAGAAGACGGCCACCAGCACCCAGCCGACGACGCGCCCGCCTCCCGCGAGGCTTCGGAGCACCGCCAGCCCGCGCCAGAGCTCCCGTCCCGTGCACAGCGCCAGCCGTCGCAGACCGGCTCCGCCGGCCAGCATCACGCCTGCCGCCACGAGCGGCGACCACCACGGAAGGCCGAGCGGGCCGACCAGCGTGAACGAGGTCAAGGCCGCCAGCGCGACCTCGGCGGACAGGATCGGGACCTCGGCCGCGATCAGCGTGGGCACTTGCGGGCAGACCCTGCGGCTCGAGCGCCGCAGCGCGACGATGCGGGCCGCCGCTCCCAACTGGCCGCTCAACAGGCTGCCGAGCACCTGCGCGCTCGACGCGCGGAAGAGCACGCGCCGCGGCACGCGGCCGCCGGCCGCCTCGACGCTCCGGTGCCACGCCTCGCTGCGTGCCAGCAGCGCGATCGCGTGCAGCGTGACGGTGACGCCGAGTATCCACCACGGCGCGCTCGAGATCGCCGCCTGGAACTCGTCCCGGCGGCGAGCCAGCAGCGCGCCGAGCAGCCCTGCCGTGGCGACGGCACCGGCGACCGCGACGACGACGCGGTGGCGGCGCCCGAAATCGCGCGTCCGTGCGAAGATCACGTCCGGCAAGGCTCCCTTCTCGCCTAGGATGGGACGCGGTCAGGCGAATGCGGGCAGGCCTGGCGACGACCGAGCCGCGACGCGACTCGCAAAGCACAGGCTACTCGCCGCCGGTCGCGCGAGCACGGGTTCGCGCCGCATTGGTAGGGTGGTGGAGGTACAGGCCGGGTGGCTCTCGCCCGGTGACGCCGTGCCGGCGCCCACGTTCCGCGCGAATTGACGCTCTCCCTCGCCTCGCGTGCGACGCACCTCCGTTGAGGGAGGAGAGGAGCGTCGTCATGACGCCACCGCAACGCGCGACCCCCCGCCCGGCGAAGAAGTCGGCGTCGCCCGCCGAGCGCAGCGAGGAGTTCGCGGAGGCCCAGCGCCGGCTCAAGGCCGAGGCGGCCGAACGACGACTGAAGTCCGCCGGCACCCAGCGTCCCGCGAAGCCGAAGACGCGCGGCCGCGGCTGATATCTCAGACGCCTCGGCGTCACGAACCCGATACGAAAGCGAGACCCAGTTGGCGTCCAACGCAAAGAAGAAGACGACGTTCGCGAAGCTCAATCGCGAGAACGCGGTCCGCGAGCGCAGGCTGCGCAAGCAGGCCAAGAAGGAGGCCCGCAAGCAGGCGGCGGCCGCCGTCGAGCCGCCGATCGCGCCCGAGGCCGGACTGCCGGGCGACGTGGATCCGCCCGAGGCATCGCCGGACTCGAGCGCGTGACTCGCTCGGCGCGCAGCTGAGCTCGCCGCGGTCAGGCGCGATCCCTCAGCGGGACCGCGCGCTTGATCCGGAATCCGTCGTGGCTCGATCCGTGGGCCCGATGCGATCGTTGTGCTGGACCTGGAACGTGCCCGAGCACTCCAGGTCGCCGCGGTTGACCTTGACCGGCTCCGACTGGGCGGTCTCGACCAGTGCCGTGCTTGGGCGCGGGAGCGGGTACGCGGTCAGCCGCGGCCCACGGGGATGCGCGCGAGCACGGCGGTCCCCGCGCCCAGCGGGCTGGCGACCTCGATCGTCCCGCCGAGCGCGGCGACGCGGTCGTGGAGCCCGATCAGCCCGGAGCCCGCGCTCGCGTCCGCGCCGCCGTCGCCGTCATCGCGAACCGAGAGCTGCATCGTCCCGCCGTCCTCGCACAGCGCGATCTCGACACGAGACGCGCGCGCGTACTTGGCGGCGTTGGTGAGCGCCTCGGAGGCGACGTAGTAGGCCGCCACCTCGACCGGCTCGGGCAGCCGCCGCTCGACCGCGATGTCGAGCTCGACCGGCATGGCCGCGCGGCGGGCGAGCGCCCACAGCGCGGGCTCGAGCCCGTGCTCTGAGAGCACCGCGGGATGGATCCCGCGCGAGAGCTCCTGCAGGTCCTCGGCCGCGGCCTTGAGCTCCTGCACGCCGGCGTCCAGCTGAGCCGCGAGCTCGGGCGGCGCCTTCGCCTGCGTGGCCCGCAGCCTCAATCCGAGCGACACGAGCCGCTGCTGCGCGCCGTCGTGCAGGTCGCGCTCGATCTTGCGGCGCGCCTCGTCGCCGGCCTGGACGATGCGGGCGCGCGACGCGGCCAGCTCGGTGCGGCTCTCGGCGTTGGCGATCGCGGTCGCGATCAGGTCGGTGAACTCGCCGATCCGCCACTCGGTACTGACTTGGCGCCGACCACTGCGCCCGCTGTGACGCCGAGCTCCCGCGCCCGTGGAGCGTCCACGAGGCGCGGGAGCGCCAACGGTCCCGGTAACCGGGCGGTACGTCACTGGATCAGCAGGCAGAGCCCCCGCGTGGCGGGATCGGGCCGGTAGGTCTGCGACAGCCGTGCGAGGAAGCGCTGCTGCGCTGCCGACATCGGCTTCGCCCGCACCTCACGCTCGCCTCGCGCGCCAGCGTCGCGCCACGCGTACGCGACCGTCGCGCCGCGCACGTCGAAGTAGTGCGCCGAGGAGAACTCCGCGCCAGGGGCGTACGGCCCGCCGATCGGGCGCGAGCCCTCCTGCTTGTACGGCGCCCAGGTGCCGACCGTCTTCAGGCGGAACTTGTGCTGGGCGGTCGAGCGCCAGGCCTCGCCGTTGTAGCTGCCCTTCAGCGAGGCGATGTTGAAGACCCACATGAGCGCGCGCCTACCCCCCGAGCTCGTTCTGTATAGACACAGGTGTGAAGCGGCTCTACATCCTCCGCCACGCGAAGTCGAGCTGGGACGACGCGAGCCTCGCCGACCACGACCGCCCGCTTTCGGGCCGCGGCAGGCGAGCCGCGGACGCGATGGCCGACCACCTGCGCGCCGAGCGCATCGAGCCGCAGCTCGTTCTCTGCTCCAGCTCCGCGCGCACGCGCGAGACGCTCGCGCGGCTCGGGCTCGAGACCGGCGTCGAGGTCGAGCGCGAGCTCTACGGCGCCGGCTGCGAGGCGCTGATCGCGCGCCTGCGCGACGTCCCCGCACACGTCGACTCCGTGCTGGTGATCGGCCACAACCCGGGCATGCAGGACCTCGCCATCGAGCTCGCCGGCGGCCCGCACGACAAGTTCCCGACCGGCGCGCTGGCCACCGTCGAGCTCGACATCGGCGACTGGCGCGCACTCGGCCCGGGACGCGGCCGGTTGATCGCCTTCATCCGCCCGCGCGAGCTAGCGTGATGCGCGCATATGACGCTGCCTGCCACCGATCGCGACCCGAGCGCCGACCCCGGCGCCGACTTCTACCGCTACGCCAACGGCGGTTGGCTCGACGCCAACCCGATCCCCGCGGGCTACGGCTCGTGGGGCTCGTTCGAGGAGGTCAGCGGCCGCAACGAGGTCGTGCTGCGCGAGCTGCTCGAGCGCGCGGCCGCCGAGCCCGATAACGCGCTCGACCGGCTGCTGGGCGACGCGTTCGCGGCGGGCCTCGACCTCGACGCGATCGAGCGCCACGGGATCGAGCCGATCGCGCCCCTGCTGGAGGCGATCGCGCGCGAGGACCCGGCGACGGTGCTGCCCGAGCTGCACCGCAGCGGGATCTTTCCGTTCTTCGGCGCCGACGTCACGGCCGATCACGACGACTCCACGCGCAACCTGCTGTGGCTCACGCAGACGCGCCTCGGACTCCCGGACCGCGAGAGCTATTTCGACGACAAGGCTGCCGACCTGCGCGACGCCTACGTCGAGCACGTCGCCGCCCAGCTCGCCAACGCCGGCGTCGCCGCGGACGCGACCCGGATCCTCGCGCTCGAGACGCGGCTCGCCGAGCTACACCTGAAGGCCGAGGACCGTCGCGACCCCGACAAGACCCACAACCGCCACGATCGCGCGGCGCTCGAGGCGCTGGCGCCCGGTCTGAACGCGTACCTCGAGGCTCTCGGGGCGGGCGCCGCCGAGACCGTCAACGTCGAGAACCCCGCGCTGCTCGGGGGGCTGCACGACATCCTCGCCGCGACCGACGACGCGACCGTCCGCGCCTACCTCGCGTTCACCGTCGTACGCGCGCTCGCCGACGCGCTGCCCGCCCGCGTCGACGATGAGGACTTCGCGTTCTACGGCCGCCGGATCCGCGGCCAGCAGGAGCCGCACGAGCGCGTTAAGCGCGTGATCGACGCGATCGGCGAGGATCTCGGCGAGGCGCTCGCGCAGCGCTACGTCGAGCGCACGTTCCCGCCCGAGGCGAAGGAGCGGGCCGAGCACATGGTGGCCGCGATCCTCGGTGAGATGCGCGCCTCGCTCCAGACGCGCGCGTGGATGAGCGAAGAGACGCGCGCCCGCGGCGAGGCGAAGCTCGACCGGATGCGCGTGAAGATCGGCTACCCGGAGCGCTGGCGCGACTGGTCGGGCCTCGCGATCGGCCGCGACGCCTACGCCGCGAACCGGCTCAACGCGGCGCGCTTCGAGATCGCGCGCCGGCTCGCCAAGCTCGGCGAGCCGGTGGATCGCGACGAGTGGGAGATGCCCGCCCACATCGTCAACGCGTACTACCACCCGACGCTCAACGAGATCGTGCTGCCGGCCGGGATCCTGCAGGCGCCCCTGTTCGACGCCCAGGCCGACGACGCCGTCAACTTCGGCGGCATCGGGATGGTCGTCGCCCACGAGGTCACGCACGGGTTCGACGACCAGGGCCGCCGCTACGACGCGCACGGCCACCTGCGCGACTGGTGGACCGACGAGGACGAGGCCCGCTTCAAGGCGCTCGCCGACCGGCTCGTCGCCCAGTTCGACGCCTACACGGTGCTCGACGGCGTGCGGGTCAATGGGCGCCTGACGCTCGGCGAGAACATCGCCGACCTCGGTGGCCTGCGGCTGGCCGAGCGCGCCCACGCGCGTGTCTGCGCAAGCGCGCCGGACATCGACGGGCTGACGCCCGCGCAGCGCTTCTTCCTTGCCCACGCGACGCTCTGGCGGGCGAACATCAGCCCCGAGCTGCAGCGGACGCTCGCCGGGATCGATCCGCACAGCCCGCGCCGGCTGCGCGTGGTCGGCCCGGTGTCCAACCTCGACACCTTCCGCGACGCGTTCGGCCTCACCGACGACGCTCCGATCATGCGCCCGCCGCAGGAGAGGATCGAGATCTGGTGAGCCTCTAGCCGCGCGGCTCGCGCGGTTGGGCCGGGTCCGTCTCCGGATCGGGGCGCCGGCGGAGGAAGACGCTCAGCCACGCTCGCGCGAGCAGCAGGCTCGCGCCCGGGCCGCCGACCGCTGGAAGAAGCTCCTCCAGCGGCACGCCCGCCACGTGGGCGAAGATCACGAGCTCGGGCCCCTGTCGCCGCGCTGCGAGGCGGCCGCGGCCGACAACGCCGCCTCGTGGACGGTCGGGTTGTCGTATTCGTCATGCAGGTTCCACCACGCGTACGGCGGCTCCTGCGGATAGCCCTCGGGCGAGTCCTCCCAGTCCTCCTGGCGCCCGAGCGCGGTCAGGTCGAGGTAGCTCCAGGTCGTGCCGATCGCCTCGTCGCCGCGCGAGTTGGTGAAGTAGGTGCGGAAGATCTGGCCGTCGTCGCGCAGGAAGGCGTTGTGGCCGTGCCACTCGTCGACGCCGTGGTCGGCGTCGAAGTCGTCGGTGAGCGTGTACCACGGCACCTGCCAGCCCATCCGCGCACGGTAGCGCTCGATGTCGGCCTGCGGCGCGCGCGAGACGAACGCGAGCGTCGTGTTGCGGGCGTTCAGATGGGCGAGGTGGGCGACCTGGTCGGCCCCGAACGAGCAGCCGCGGCAGCCGCTCTCGGGCCAGCCGTGGACCCCGGGCTCGAAGAAGAAGCGATAGATGATCAGCTGCGGCCTTCCTTCGAACAGGTCCTCCAGGCCCACGTCTCCGTCCGGGCCCTCGAAGCGGTAGTCCTTCTCGATCAGCAGGCGCGGCATGCGCCGGCGCTTCGCCGCGAGCGCGTCGCGCGCCCGCATCAGCTTCTTCTCCTCGACCAGCAGCTCATCGCGCGCGGCATCCCACTCCTGCGACGAGACGATCGGCGGCAGATTCATGGCGTGTTCCTCCTTCGGGGTTCGGCTTCGGCTTGCGTCTTGAGGGTCTCGAGCCGGTCATCCCAGAACCGCTCGAGGTATTCGCGCAGGGCGTCCATGCCGGAGTCGTCAGCGCTGTAGAGGCGGCGGGTCCCGTCGCGGCGCTCGCGAATCAGCCCGGCCTCCCGCAGCACGCGCAGGTGCTGGGAGATCGCCGGGCGCGAGACGTCGCCGAAGTTGGCCGCGATCGCGCCTGCGGTCAGCTCGGTGCTGCGGAGCAACCGCAGGATGTCCCGCCGCCGGGGAGCCGCCATCGCCTCGAATGCGCTCTGCACGCCTTCGAGTGTAAGCAGCTCCTTACGTAAGTTCAAGCTTACGTTGCAACCGGTGGCGCATGGGCCTGCGCCTCCGCCTCGGCGTGCTCCTTCGCCCGCGCACGGGCGAGGTCGCCCGAGATGTGCGTCGCCGCCGACGTCAGCGGCGCCGCGAGCACGAGGCCGAGCGTGCCGAACAGCGCGCCGCCGGCGATCGTGACGACCAGGACGGCGAGCGGGTGGATGCCGAGCGCGGCGCCGAACGCGATCGGCTGGATCATCTGCTGCAGCGCGCCGTTGGCGAGCAGCACGATCACGATCATGATCAGCGCGGTCGTCGTGCCCTTCTCGCCATAGGCGATCAGCACGGTGAACGCGCCGGCCGTCCAGGCGCCGAGGTAGGGGATGTAGGCGGCGACGAAGTTCACCGCGGCGATCGACCCGGCGCGCGGCACGCCGAGCACGACCGCGCCGAGGCCGATCACGACCGCGTTGAACGCGGCGACGATCGTGACGCCGGTGAAGTAGCCGCGCAGCGCCTGGATCGTGCGGGTGCTGATCGTGCGGCCGACGGCCGGCGGCACGCCCATGTGGCTCTCCAGCCAGCGGCGCACGCGAGGGCCGTCCGCGAGCAGCAGGAACAGGCTCAGCAGCGTGAAGGAGAGGAAGATCGCGAGCCCGCCCAGCGCCTTCACGCCCTTGGCGGCGCCGTCGAGCAGCGCGTGGAACGCGTCGCTCACGCTGCCGCTGACGTCGGTGTTGGCCTGCTGCGCCTTGCCGGCGCTGACGCCCGCGTCCTGCACCGTCGCCTGGATCTTGTGCGCGCCGCTCTTGAGCGCCTGCTGGAGCTCTGAGGCCTGGCTGGCGATCGCGCCCAGGACGAGCCAGATCACCAGCCCGGCGACGACGAGCACGGCCAGGAACACGACCGCGGTGGCGGCGATGCGCGGGAGCCGGTGGCGCTCGAGCAGCGAGACGAGCGGCGAGAGCACGGCGGCGATGATCGTCGCCGTCACCACGGGGACGACGATCGTGCTGGTCAGCGCCAGCAGCCAGATCGCGCCGACGAGCATGAGCGCGACGCCGACGAGCAGCCACGACATCCCGCCGAGGTCGCGCAGCCACGGAGGCGGCACGAACGCGCCGGCCAGCTCGTTCGGGTTGATGTCGACTTCGAACTCGGCGACCGGCTCGCCGTTGTGGGCGTCCGGCGGGCGCTCACGGGTCACCCGGCGGATCCTCATATGGGCGAGGATCGCGTCGCCCACGGTGACTCCGCATCACCCCGATAGGGCGATGCGTCTGTCGGGGAGCGCGTCGCGGGTCAGGCGCCGCCCGCTCGTCAAGGCGATCCTCCCGCCGCGAACGTGTCGCAGGCCTGTGGCCTGCCCTGCTCGAATCCGGTCGTGAGCCACTGCTGGCGCTGGGCCGACGTGCCGTGCGTGAACGACTCCGGCGGCCTGGCCGTGCCGGTCACGGCGCGCTGCAGGAAGTCGTCCCCCACCACCGCGGCCGCGCGCAGCGCGTCGGCGAAGTCGGCTTGGGTCAGCGCGCCGCGCCGCTACGGACGGCGCGCCGTCGTGAGCACGCCGCTGAACGCCGCCACGAACTCGCCGCGGGCCGCCGCCGCGGCCTGCTCGCGCAGCCAGGCGTAGACCGCCGGGTCGGCCAGGGCGGCGGCCGTCACGGTGTCGCCGACGATCCGCCGCCACACCGGCTCGTCGATGCTGAACGAGTACGGGGTGGCGGCGACGTCGGCCAGGCCGCGCGCCGCGAGCAGGCCGGGCATCCGGCGGCCGGCCAGCGGCTGCGGGAGCGACCCGTACAGCGCCTCGCCGACGCTCTCGAGCACGCCGTGGCCGGCGCCGCCGGGCGCAAGCATCGTCGCGCCATAGTCGAGCTCGAACAGCGCCAGGCGGCCGCCCGGGCGCAGCAGGCCGGCGAGGTCGTCGAGCGCGCGCTCGAGGTGGTCGCCGGGCAGGTACATCAGCACGCGCTCGGTGCGAATCGCGTCGAATGAGCCCGCGGGCAGCTCGAGCGCTCCGAGGTCGGCCTGGACCCAGCGCAGGTTCGCCGGCTCCGCGCGCCGGCGTGCGATCGCCAGCAGCTCGGCGTTGCGGTCGAGCCCGGTGACCAGCGTCTCCGGATGCGCCGCCGCCAGCCGCGCGGTCTCGAGGCCGATGCCGCAGCCCGCGTCGAGCACGCGCATGCCGGGCCGCAGGCTGAGCGCGTCGCGGAGCGCGCGCCGCATCGTGCGCAGGCCGGGCAGCCGGTCCGCCCGTTCGAGGAAGTGCTCGAGCTCGCCGGCCCGCACCCGGCCGGGATCGCGGAAGCCCTCGTGCAGGTCGGGCGCCATCTCCGTCCAAGCCTGGGGACGGCCGGCGCCCGCTCTCAACCCGCTGGTCAGCGCCGCGACGCTCGCCGAGGACCGGGACGGCCTCGAGCCGCTCCAGCGTCCGTGACAAGTACTAACGTCCCGCACGCATGGAGCTCACCATCACCGGCGAGGGCTCGAAGCCGTTCGTGCGGCTGGACAGTCGAACGCTCCTGCTCTGCAACGGCCTGCGCGCCGTCGGGTTCGCGCTCTCGTCCTCCGGCGTGTGGCTGGAGGAGACGCTGATGATCATCCTCGACGACGGCAGGGCGACGCGCGCGCAGGGCGATCGCGTGTTCGGCGGGTTCCGGGACGAGGAGGACACGCACGTGACCCTGTACGGCGGCACGCGCGACGACCTCGTCGTGGTCGTCCTGGACGCCGCGTCGGTCGAGCAGCTGCAGCGGGCCGTGACCGACACCGTCCACCACCACCGCTGACGGGCGCGGGCGGCGGCCGCTCGGCCGGCGAGGCGGTCAGCCGAACAGGCCTGACAGCCAGGCGAGGAACGAGCCGCCGAAGAAAACCACGCAGAGCAGGAACAGCCCGAGCATCCGGTGCTCGCCACCGAAGCTCAGCGCCGAGAACCAGGAGCCGATGCGGTTGAGCGTGCTCGGGCCGGTGTCCCAGCGCCGGTGGTCGATGTCCACGCCGCACACGGCGCAGCCGGCGGCGTACGGGGACACGCGCTCGCCGCAGTTGGGACATCGGCTCCGGTCAGGCATCGGCGGCGCAGTCTAGGCACGTCGCCGCTCGTCGCCAACCCGTACGAACGGCCAGCTATCCGCCGCACGCCTCAGGCGTCGTGACCTCGGGGTTCTTGACCGGGTCGAGCCGCGCGGAGACCTTGCAGAACGCGAAGCGGCCGCTGGCGAAGTCCAGCCGCGCGCGATACGGGTGGCCGATCGCGCCCGCCTCGCCGCCCCGGCTGCGCGCGATCTCCGCGGTCACCGCCACGCACGCGTAGCGGCGAGCGCGCTCGCGCGGCGCCGGGCCGACGGTCTTCGGGAAGCGCTCGCAGGCGACGCGCAGGATCGGCCCCTTCAGCTCGCCGGCGCCGGCCCGCGTGCGGGCGTCCGCGAGGATCGCCGCGGACAGATCGGCGGCCATCGCCGCGCGCCGGGACGCATGCGAGCGCCCGAGCCGCGGCCGCTGCTCGGCGCGGGCCTTCGCGACCTCCTCGCGATGCACCGCGGCGGCCCGCTGCGCCGCCGCGTCGTCGGCCCGCCGGGCGTCACGCGTGGAGGACACCACCGCCGCGGCGGCGCCCGCGGCGCACAAGAGCACGGCGACGCCGAGGCCGATCTTCAGCGCCGTGCTCGTCCGGCGCCAGAACCAGGCCGGGAGCTCGGCGAATCCGGGCAGGGGCTCGTAGCGATCGGACGGCACGGTCCGCATTCTGTGGGCGGCCGAACGCAAGTACAAGTACCGATGTCTTCAAGCAAGCGTAAGCTCAGCTGACGATGCTCGACGTCAAGCGGCTGCGGCTCCTGGCCGAGCTCTCGCGACGCGGGACGATCGCCGCGGTCGCCCGCACGGTGGGCTACACGCCGTCCGCCGTCTCGCAGTCGCTCGCCCAGCTCGAGCGCGAGGCCGGCGTCGCCCTGCTGGAGCGCGACGGCCGCCGCGTCCGGCTCACGCCCGCCGCCCGCTCGCTCGTCGAGCGCGCCGACCGCGTGCTCGCCGAGCTCGACGCCGCGCAGGACGAGCTCGCGGCGCTGCACCAGAGCGTTCACGGCGGCGTCGTGATCGGCGCGTTTCCGAGCGCGGCGGCGTACGTCGTCGTGCCGGCGCTGCAGGAGCTCGCCGCGCGCTATCCGGAGCTCGAGGCGACGGTGCGCGAGCACGAGCCCGAGGACGGCATCCCGCTCCTGCGCGCCGGCGAGCTGGACCTGCTGATCTCCGAGAGCTACGACGACGTCCCGCCCGCGCCGGCCGGCGGCCTGGAGGCGCACCCGCTGCTGATCGAGCCGATGCTGCTCGTGCTGCCGCCCGGCAGCACGGCCCGCTCGCCGCGCGACCTGCCCGACGCGAGCTGGATCGGCGGCATTCCCGGCACCCAGTTCGCGGCGATGGTCGAGCGCGTCGGCCGCGCCGCCGGCTTCACGCCGCGGATCGCGCATCGCGCCGACGACGCCACGCTGCACCTGGCGCTCGTCGAGGCCGGCCTCGGCGTCGGCCTGCTGCCCGCGCTCGCCTGCCCGCCCGAGCGCCGCGTCCGCTACGTGCCGCTCGACCAGCCTCGCCGCCACATCGTCGCGCTCGCCCGGCGCGGCGCGGCCCGGCGTCCCGCGGTCGCCGCGGCGCTGGCGGCGATGCGGGCGGACTAGCGCGCGAGGCGGGCGAGCACGTCCTCCGAGATCTCGTCGACCGGCCGGTCGCCGTCGACCTCGACGAGCACGTCGCGGTAGTGATCGAGCAGCGGGCGCGTGTCGTGCTCGTACTCGCGCAGGCGCTCGGCGATCGCCTCCTCTTGGTCGTCCGCCCGCCCGCGCCCGACCAGCCGCCGCTTGACCTCCTGCTCGGGCACGTCGAGATGCACGACGGCGTCGAACGCGACGCCGCCGGTCTGCGAGAGCGTGCGCGGGAAGCCGTCGAGCACGTAGCCGTCGCGGCGCTCCAGCGCGGGGCGCACCGCCTCGCGCACGAGCTCGTCCGGCGCCAGCCGACCCTCCGCCAGGTGTTGCTCGACCTGGCGCCCGAGCGGGGTGCCGGCGGTCACCGCCTCGCGCAGCAGATCGCCCGAGGAGATGTGTTCGACGCCGAGCGCGCGGGCCAGCCGCTCACCCTGGGTGCCCTTCCCGCTGCCGGGTGGACCGAGCATCAGCACGCGTTTCATGTGCAATTACTATCGCGCCGGGCCGAATGGCTTCACGAAAGTCCCTTGTTGGGAGATGAGAGCCTCCGGTAGCGTCGTGGCGTGAACCGGCAGGAGCGCGACGAACGGGACGCCCGGCCGGAGCCCGAGCGCGCGCCGCAGCCGGAGCCCGCGGCGGCGCCCAAGGCGCCTGCGCTGAATCGCGTGCTCGCGCTGCAGCGCGGCCTCGGCAACGCCGCGGTCTCGGCGATGCTCGCTCGCAACGGCACGGCGAGCCCGCCGGTCGCGCCGCCCGCCGGGCCGGCCGCCGTGCATCACACGCGCGCAGAGCTCGAGGCGATGACGCTGTCGGACTTCGAGACGTTTGCCGAGGCGCAGGCCGACTGGGCGTCCGAGCCCGGACGTCCGGCGTCCGACCCGCCGCTCGACGCCGCGTTCAAGCAGAAGCTGCGCAACCTGCTCGAGTTCGCGCGCGAAGACGCCGGCGGCGTCCGGCCGGTGCTCGCCGGCTGCGGAGACATGACCGTGCACGACCTCGTCGCCACCGGGCTGACCACCCGGGTGCGCAACGACCTGCGCTCCTACGCGCAGGCCGTCGCCCAGGCGCCGCGGGTGACCGTCGAGCTGCAGCCGATCGCCGACGTCGCCCGCGCCCAGGTGCTCGGCGACGCGGTGCGCAAGCTCGAGGGGATGCAGGGCCCGGGCGTCGCCCGCGCGATCTGCCAGCCGTGCAACGGCGTGCCGGACCCGCTCGGCGCCCTGATCGCGTCGGGCCACCTCGACGACTTCCTCACCTACGCCCGCCGCGCGCACCCGCTGCTGGAGGCGCCGGGCATGGAGATCGACTCCTACATCGCGCTGCGCAACGAGGGCGTCGACCCGCTGCACTACATGGGCCGGCTGCCGGACGTGCGCAACTTCCACCGCTTCGAGAAGGCGGCGCTGGACGCCGCGGTGCTCAACCGCCGCCACCGCGCCAAGGACCGGCCGCTGTTCCTGATCCTGCATTCGAACTTCGATCACAACGGCGCCTTCCACCGCGACCCGAACCTGACCGCGGTGCTGACCGACGCGCGCCACCTGGCGCTGCTGATCGAGGGCAAGGAGACGCTCGCGGAGATCTCCGGCGAGCTGCACGGGCTCGCGAGGACCTACGGCCAGCACAACCAGATCTCGCAGGTGATGTTCGCCGGCCACGGCAACACGAACGTGATCCAGCTCGCGGGCACGATGGACACGGCGGCGCTCGACGCCGGCGACACCCCCGAGGAGTCCGAGCGCAACCAGAGCATCACGTCGCGGCCGGGCGCCACAGCGGATACCGATGCGCTGATGCACGAGCTGCTCGCGAACATGGCGACCGACGGCAGCGCGCGGATCGTCCTCAACGGCTGCCTGACGGCGTCCCAGGCGGTCCGCGGGCCGCTGGACCCCGACCCGGTGAAGGCCGCGCACCAGGTGCAGGCGGCGATCGGCGCGCAGCCGAGCCTGGCGAACTACCTCACGACCGCCGCGGCGGCCAGCCGCGTCACCGTGCGGGGCGCCAACGCGTCGTTCGACCAGGTCTCGCTGATGGACCCGTCGGGCAACCTCGACATCGTCGCGGCGGGCGGCGCCGACCCGATGCTGACGGCGGCGAAGATCGACTACGTCCGCTCCGGCAACGAGCCGCAGGGCGCGCTGCGCGCCGTGCTCGAGGTGTGGGCGGCCGACCGGCTCGCCACGCCGCCGACCACGGCGGCGATCGACGCGGTGAACAACCGGATCACGTCGCAGGCCGTCTCGCCGGCCTGGGACCCGACGCTGATCCTCACGCTCTACGGAATCGTCAGCGCGAACCCGGACAACGCGGACCTGATCCGCCAGTTGGGGGTGTGCTCCGGGAGCGTGAGCGAGATGGTCCACGACGACCAGTGCCGCGTCGGCAACCTGGCGTCGGTGCCGGGAACCCAGGTGGCCACGATCTTCACCGGCCTCTCGCCGACGACCCGCTGGACCGGCACGCCGCGGATCCCGCTCGTGGCCCTGCAGCGCTGGCTGCACGAGGACCCGGCGAAGAAGGCGGACTTCCTCACCGCGCTTTCCGGCTTCACGTGCAACGCGGCCAAGAAGTACGTCGACCTCGCGGCGCTCGGCACCAAGCTCGGCGAGATGCTGCCGGTCGCCGATGCGCCGCACGCGTCCAACGGCCAGCTCAAGCTCGCGCTGCTCGGCGCCAGACCCGGCAGCGTGGACGCGACCTGCCGCGACTTCCTGCGCGCCGTCGTGGGCACCGGCTCCGGCTTCCCGCCGGCGCTCGGCATCGACACGCTGCTCGGCGGCATGGGGACGCAGGCCGACGTCGAGGTCGCGATCGGCGTGCGCGGCCCGGCGGCCACGCCGCCCAGCGGCGGCGGCACCCCGGCCGCGCCGCCGATGAACGTCGACCTCGACCGCGACGGCACCAACGACTTCCGCGTCGAGCCGATCACCCGCCGCGGCGCGGTCACGGCGACGCGGCTGAACGTGCGCGAGCGGCCCGACATGTCGGCGGCCATCCTCGGCGCCCTTCCGCGCGGCGCGCCGATCAAGCTGATCGGCACGTCAGGCGATTGGTACGCGATCGAGCACAGCCCGGGCACGGCGTTCGTGCACCACGACTGGGTCGATCTACGGACGCAGCTCTAGGACGCCGCCGGACGGCCCGGCGCGCGCGACGAGCAGGCGCTCGCCGTGCCACGCGAGCCCCGTGACCGGTGCGCCGACCTCGGTCTCGTCGAGCTGCTCGCCCTCCAGCGACCACAGTCTCACCAAGCCGTCCTCACCGCCCGTCGCCAGCGTGTCCTCGCGCCAGGTGAGCCCACGCGCCTCGCCGGGGTGCGCCGGCCAGCGTGCGAGCTCGGTCCATGACTCGGCGCTCCAGACCGCGACCGTCCCGTCGGCGGCGCCGGCGGCGAACAGGCCGTCGGCGAGCCGCAGCGTGCGGGCGACGCTCTCAAACGCGTCGAGCACGGCGATTGGGCGCGTCGTGGAACGGTCGCGCACGTCGATCGCGCGCCCGCCGGAGGCGACGATCTGCGAGCCGACGAGCAGCGCGGTCCGCGGCTCGGAGCGCGCGCCCTCCCACACGACCTGCACGCGGTCGCCGTCGAGCAGGACGAGCCGGGCTCCCGGCCCGTCCCAGCCGGACCCGCCGCGGCGGGAAGGGCGGTACTCGCCGTAGAGCGCGAGCGCGCCGTCGGCCGACCACGCCGCCGCATGGACGCCGAAGCCCGCCTCCGCCTCGGGCGGCAACCCGGTGGTGAGCGTCTCGCCGACCGGCGGCCGCGGCGCCCAGGCGCGGGCGGTGCGGTCATAGGCCAGCGGCGCGGCCAGTACGCGCGCGCCGTCCGCCGAGAAGCCGAGCTCCCACAGCAGGTCGCCGGCCACCCCTTCGGCGGCGACCAGCTCGTCGCCCTCGAATAGACGAAGCTCCGCCTGGGACGAACACGCCCAGGCGGAGCCATCCGGAGCGAAGGCGACGCGCGTACCCGTCGCCTCCGGCCACTCGCGCGCCAGCTTCAGCATGGCGCGGAGCCTATGTCATGCCTGCGACAGCGCGGGCTCCGCGGCGCCGTTGGAGGCACGCTGCGGGTGCTCGAGCAGCACCAGCGCGGCGACGATCGCGGAGGCGACCAGCCCGGCGGCGATCCAGAACGCCAGGTGGTAGCCGCCGGTCAGCGCGACCGGGGCGCTGTCGCCGCCGGCCAGCAGCGTCTCGCTGCGCGACGCCGACAGCGTCGCCAGCAGGGCCAGGCCCAGCGCGCCGCCGACCTGCGCGGTCGTGTTGATCAGGCCGGAGGCCAGGCCCGCATCCTGCGGCGTCGCGCCCGACATCGCCAGGCCCATCAGCGCGGGGAAGCAGAGGCCGGCGCCGGTGCCGAGCAGGACCATCACCGGGAAGATCTGGGTCAGGTAGTCGGCGTCCACGCCCGCCTGGGCGAACACGACGAGGCCCGCGACGATCAGCACGAGGCCCGGGACAAGCGTGGCGCGGGCGCCGAAGCGCGTGATCAGCGGCTCGGAGTACTTCACCGACAGCGTGCCCATGATCACGGTCACCGGCAGGAACGCCAGGCCGATCTGCAGCGCGTCGTAGCCGAGCACCTGCTCGAGATACAGCGAGCCGACGAAGAACATGCCGAACATGCCCGGGACGGCGAGGATCTGGACGATGTTCGAGCCGGTGATGTTGCGCGAGAGGAAGATGCGCAGCGGCATCAGCGGGGTCTTGGCGTGCGCCTCGCGGATCACGAACGCGACCAGCAGCGCGACGGCGACGGCCAGCAGCGTGAGCGTGGAGGTCGCGCCCCAGCCGTCCTCGGCGGCCGGCTTGACGATCGTGTAGACGGCCAGCATCAGCGCGCCGGTGACCAGCACCGCGCCGGAGACGTCGGCGCCGTTGCGCAGGCCGATGCCCTTGTCGCGCGGCAGCAGTCGCGTCGCCAGCAGCGCGGTGACGAGGCCGATCGGCACGTTGACGAAGAAGATCCAGTGCCAGTTGATCGCCTGGGTGAGCACGCCGCCGGCGAGCAGGCCGACCGCGCCGCCCGCCGAGGCGACGAACGCGTAGATGCCGATCGCCTTCGCCATGTCGCGCGGCTCGGGGAACATCGTCACGATCATGCCGAGGATCACGGCCGAGGTCAGCGCGCCGCCGGCGCCCTGGACGAAGCGCGCCGCGACCAGCATCTCCTGGCTCTGGGAGGCGCCGCAGATCAGAGAAGCGAGCGTGAACCCGGCGAGGCCGCCGAGGAACACCGTCTTGCGGCCGATCAGGTCGCCGATCCGGCCGGCCAGCAGCAGCAGGCCGCCGAACGCGATCAGATAGGCGTTCACGACCCACGCGAGGCTCGACTGCGAGAAGCCGAGATCCTCCTGGATCGTCGGGAGCGCGACGTTCACGATCGTGACGTCGAGCACGATCATCAGCATGCCGGCGCACAGCACGTACAGCGCGAGCCAGCGCGTGTCCTTGGTCTGCATGGTGTCGTCCCTCCGGTTCGTCATTTGCCTTAAGGACCGGGCGGGAGCCCGGAACTCATCGCTCGTGACTAAGTCGGAGCCGCGGCCAGGTTCTCGACACGCGGGAGCGACACGAGCGCGAACGCCGCGATCGCCGCGCCGGCGAGCGCCACGACGAGCACGCCGGTGCCGGTCGCCACGGCCGCGCCGTCGGCGATGCGCGCGCGATAGACCGTCTCGGCGCTCGCGAGCGCGATCGCGCCGCCGAGCTGGCGCACGAGCAGCAGCGTGCCCATCGCCGCCGCGATGTCGCGCGGCGTCACCGTGCGCGTGATCGCGATCTGCAGCCCGGACAGCGCCGGCCCGATGCCGGCGCCCAGCAGCGCCATGAAGACCAGCGACTGCCAGTCCGGCGTGGCGGCGTCGAACGTCGCGAAGCCGAGCGCGCCGAGCGCGGCCAGGCCGTAGCCGCCGAGCACGACGCCGTGCACGGAGCCGCGCCGCACGACCAGCGCGGCGCCCGCATTGACCGAGACCAGCAGGCCGAGCAGCAGCGGGTAGATCAGCAGCCCGGAGTGCGTCGCGCTGACGTCGCGCACGGTCTGGAAGTAGCGCGGGAGCAGCAGCACGCCGGCGTAGAGGCCGAAGGTGGCGGTCGCGCCGGAGAGCATGATCGGGCCGATGCGCCGGTCGGTCAGCAGCCGCATCGGCACGACCGGCGACGCCGCGCGCCGCTCGATCGCCACGAATCCCGCAAGGCCGGCGACGCCCGCGGCGATCGGCGCCCAGTCGCGGTGGACCAGCCCGACGAGCAGCAGGCCGACCGCGACCGTCAGCGTCGCGATCCCGGCGAGGTCGAGCGGGTTGGCGCGCGACTCGCCGCGCCCGACCGACGCGGGCAGGACACGGGCGACGACGATCAGCGCCGCGAGCCCGATCGGCAGGTTGACGGCGAAGCACGCACGCCAGTCCACGTGGTCGGTGAGGAAGCCGCCGATCAGCGGGCCGGCGATGAAGCTCACGGCCATCAGACCGGCCAGCGCGCCCTGGAACGCGGCGCTGCGGCGACCCTGGAAGAGGTCGGTGACGAGGATGAAGCTGAGACCCTCGAGCGCGCCCGCGCCGCCGCCCTGGAGCGCGCGGAACGCGATCAGCTCGCCCATGTTCTGCGACAGCGCGCACAGCGCCGAGCCGGCCAGGAACCCGGCCATGCCGACCAGCAGCAGCGCGCGCCGGCCGTAGCGGTCCGACAGCCGCGCGTACACCGGCAGCGTCACCGTCGCCGGGACCAGATAGGCGGTCACGACCCACACGTAGAGCGACGAGCCGCCGAGCTCGCGCACGATCGTCGGCAGCGCCGTGCCGACGATCGTCTGGTCGAGCATCGCGAGCAGCAGGCCGGACATCACGGCGGCGAGCAGGAGGCGCTGGCGGGAAGGCGACATATATCGACATTGACATGTCTATTTCGACATGTCAAACTCCGCACGTGTCACTCCGCCACGCGATGCTCGGTCTGCTCGCGCTGTCGCCGTCGAACGGCTACGAGCTGACGCAGCGCTTCGACCAGTCGCTGCGCAACGCGTGGCACGCGAGCCACAGCCAGATCTATCCCGAGCTGGCCAAGCTCGAGCAGGCGGGGCTGATCGAGGTCGTCGGCGAGGGAGCGCGCGGGAGCCGGACCTACGCCGCGACCGAGGCCGGGCGCGAGGAGATGCGGCGCTGGGTCGTGGAGGAGGGGCCGAATCGCGCGCAGCGCAACGAGACGATGGTGCGCTGGTTCCTCGCCTGCCTGCTCGAGCCCGAGGACCGGCGCGGCTACTTCGCGAGCGAGCTGGCCGAGCTCGAGCGCCACGACGCGCAGCTGCGCGGAATGCGCGACGAGCTCGAGGCGGCCGGGCGGCGCGGAGGCTTCCGGCCCGTGCTCGAGCTCGGCATCCGCGAGGTCGAGCTCATGCGGGAGTGGCTGCGCGAGCAGTCCGACTAGGTGGCCCCGGCAGGGGGTCCGACGCATTCCGGCGGGCCCGGACCGCCACCCGGCTCGCCCTGCGGGCTCCCCACCTGGCTCTCGCCGCTGCCGGCACCCGGCAGGCACACACGTACCACCAGTATGCGAGCGCCTGCCGCGCACCGGCAGCGACGACCCGGACTACGCCGGCGATGCGCCGTACCCCCGGCCGAGACCACCAAACCCGGCTGTCGGGTTCGCCGCGGCGAGGCACGCCTCCGGCAGCGCCGAGCAGCCGAGCCACTGGATCTCCGGCCGGCGCGCGAACACCAGCGCGCCGCCGATCAGCGTGATCGCGCCGTCCACCGCGACGGCGCCGCCCGCGCCCAGCCACGCGGCCAGTCCGGCCGTCAGCAGCGCGCCGAACGGGAGCAGGCCGACGAACGCGGCCGCCCAGATCGCCATCGCCCGCGCGCGCATCGCGTCCGACGTCATCCCCTGGACGACCACGGTGGAGAGTCCGATGAACACGACGCCGCCGAAGCCGCCGACCACCGCGAACGCCAGCGACACTCCGACCGAGCTCGAGAGGCCGACGCCGACGATCGCGGCGGCGCTGACGAAGTAGCCGACGAGGACCGGCTCGCCCTTGTTCGCGCGCCGCGCGAGCTTGAGCAGCGCGACCGAGCCGAGCAGCGAGCCGAGCCCGAGCGCGCCGGTCAGCGCGCCGAGGGTCCCGGCACCCGCGTGAAGCTGGAAGCGCACGACGCCGGGCAGCATGAACGCGACCGGCGGCGTCGCGAACACGCCGCCCACCGCGGTCAGCACCATCAGCGAGCCGAGGCTGCGCTGGGAGAACACGTAGCGGACGCCCTCCTTCATCGCGCCGCCGAGCTTCTCGCCCGCGGAGACGACCTTGGGACCGGGCAGCATCGCCACGGCGATCAGCACGCCGAGGAAGCTGACCGCGTTGACCGCGAACACCCACGTCGGCCCGCCCTGGGCGAGCAGGAAGCCGGCCAGCACCGGGCCGAGGAAGCGCGCCAGCTGGAGGATCAGGCTGTTGATCGCCACCGCGCTCTCCAGCCGGTCGCGCGGCACGGTGCTGGCCAGCATCGACTGGAACGCAGGGAACGAGAGCGTGCCGAGGCTGCCGCCGATCAGCGCGATCGCGCCGAGCAGCTTGACGGTCAGCACGTCGCTCTGCCACAGCACGGCGAGCAGGATCGCCACGCCCATGTTCGCGGCCTGGAAGCCGAGCAGCAGCCTGCGCGCGCTATAGCGATCGGCGAGCGCGCCGGCCGGAAGGCCCCAGATCAGGTTCGGGATCGTGTTCAGGAAGCCGATCAGCCCGAGCGTGGCGGCCGAGCCGCCGAGCAGCAGCACGACGTAGCCGAACGCCGCCGCCTCGACCCAGTTGCCGGTGAGCGAGAACAGCACGCCGGCGGCGTAGCGGCGGAAGCGCGGGTACTTCAGGGCGACGAGCGCCGAGTCCAGCGGCGGCTCGACGGTGGGCGGGTCATCGAGCCCGCCCTCGACGGCGTAGGCCTCGAAGCCGCGGTCGCGCAGCCAGTGCGCGACGCGCACGCTGGTCGCCTCGCGCGGGCACGTGCAGGTGAGGACGATCGGGACGTCGCGGTCGAACGCGTCCGCGCGGGAGGGAATCAGGTCGGGCGTGATCCGCAGCACGCCGTCGCGCCCGCCGCCGTCCTCGTCGCGGCGGACGTCGATCACCAGCGCGCCGCCCTCGATCAACCCGTCCGCGCGCCGCGGGTCGATCCGCGCGGGCGAGGCGCGCACCGCGGACGGCACGTGGAACTGGCGCGTGAGCTTCGTCATGCGGGCTGGCGTATCGGCGGCGGCGTCAGCGACGCGGCGGTCACGACGAGCGCGAACGCGGCGAGCCGCACCAGCAGCGCGCCGGTGTTGTCGGGCAACGGCTCCTTGAACAGCACCGGACCGGCGGCGATCGTCAGCGCGTTGGCGGTCGCGCTGGTCAGCGCGATCACCGAGACGACGGGGCCGAGCTGCAGCGAGCGGGCGCTGATCAGCAGCCCGACGAGCGACAGCAGCAGGATCACGAACGCGAACGGGTGGATCAGGACGCCGATGCCCAGCTCATCGGTCTTGCCGCTGAGCGCCTTGATCGTCACGTCGCTGCCCGCCCACATCAGGCCCGCGGCGACGGCCAGCGGCGGCCCGGTGCGCGTGCGGTACGCGAGCACGCCGCCGGCGACGGTGGCGGCGCCGACCGCGAGCAGCAGCGTCAGCTCGTCGTAGTCGGCGTGCGCGGATTCGGTGGTCTCGCCCAGCGTGGCGGCCAGGAACGCGAGCCCGGCCGCGGTCAGCGCGACGCCGATCCACTCGCGCCGGGTCACCGGCAGGTGGAACACGCGGCCCGCCAGCACGGTGACGAACACCAGGCCGCCGGCGATCACCGACTGCACGACTGAGATCGGCGCCAGCGCCAGCGCGCCGACGTGGAAGCCCCACGACGTCGTCGCCACCACGCAGCCGAGCGTGTAGACGGGAACCTTGAACAGTGCCACCGTGCTGGCCCAGGGCCGCCGCCACTCCACGGCGGGAGCGGCGACGGCGCCGGCATGCTTGAGGAAGAACCCCACGACGCTCATGAGCGACGTCACGAGCGCCAGCAGCAGGCCGAGCTGGACCGAGAAGGGCACGGCGGACAGTATGGGTCAGCGCTTCAGGGTCACCTTCAGCGATTCGTCCAGCGAGCCGAAGCGCACGGTGACCGCGAGCCGGACCGAGCGCTTGCCCTTCAGCGACCGCTTCGCGGCCTTGGTGAAGCGCAGGACAACTGTGGTGACGCCTGCCCTCTTGGAGGTGGCCGAGCCGGCCGCGCCCTTGGCCTTGGCGGTGATCGCGCCCGCTCCGGGCGTGGTCACGCGCAGCTTGAGGCCGCTCGCAAGCGCCTTGGCGAGCTTGGTCTTGACTGCGGCGACAGCCAGCTTGGAGGCCGGCTGCGGCGTGGGACCGGCGCCGCCGCGCGTGATGTGCTCGCAGTCGCCGGAGATGACGTCGATCGCGTCGGCGTAGACGGTGTCCTCGCCGAAGCCGCAGCTGACGCTGTCCACCTCGCCGTCGCGCGCGTCGATCGTGTCGTTGCCGAACGGCAGCTTGCACCAGACCGGGCCGCAGTCGCCGCCGCGGCGGTCGCCGGCGATGCTGTCGCGGCCGGGCCCGCCGGTGATCGTGTCGTCGCCCATCCCGCCGTCGACGTCGTCGTTGCCGGGGCCGCCGTCGAGCGTCTCGGCGCCGTCGCTGCCGCGCAGCGTGTCGTTGCCGCCCGCGCCGCGGATCGTGCTCGGCGAAGTGACCTGGACGACCTCGAGGTACTCGTCGGCGTCGGTGCCGGTGAGCGTGCTCGGCTGGTGCGTCTGGACCTTCTCGACGTTGCGCACGTCATCGCCCTCGCCGGCGAAGCCGTCGTCGGCGCCGCCGCCGAGCGAGATCGCGACCGGGTCGTCGTCGTACTCCCAGTCGGACTCGATCGTGTCGTAGCCGGGACCGCCGTCGATCGAGTCGGGGGACGGCGACTTGTTGGCATCGCCGTTGAGCACGTCGTCGCCGGCGCCGCCGTCGAGCCGGTCGGAGCCCTCGCGGCCGTCAAGCTGATCCTTGCCGTCTCCGCCGAGCAGCGCGTCCGGGCCCTTGCCGCCATCGAGCCGGTCGTCGCCGGGGCCGCCGTCGAGCGTGGTCGCCTGCGTGTCGGCGCGCAGCCAGTCGTTGCCGGCGCCGCCGGCGATCGCGATCGGCACGTTGGGAAGATCGGAGCTGACGTAGGAGGAGTCGTCGCCGCCGGCCAGGTTGACCCGGACGCCGGCCGCGGGCATCGGGCAGGACACGAGGTCGTCGTAGAGCTGGTCGCACGGCGCCGGCGCGGTCACGGTCAGGCCCGGCTGGCCCTCGTAGAAGCGCACGCGCGTCTCGTCGGTGGGGTCGGACTGGATGCCGAGGCTGTTGACCTCGTCGCCGGCCGTCACGACGAGCGCGCCGTCTTGCGCGATGCTCACGGTGCTCGCGTGTGCCGCCGGCGCAAGGATGCCCAGCGCCGCGAGCGCAATCAGGATCGTCTTCATGGAGCGGACGGTCGCGTCCGCGTCTTGCCGTGGCCTTGCCGCGAGGTTGCGGACGCGGATTGCAGTGGTGCCTCTCGCCTGCCGATCTTCAATGACATGAGGATCGCTTGGACCCTGGCCGCCGTGGTGTTCGCCGCCGGCGTGGCGGCGATCCTCTTCGTGCGCGGCGGCACGGCCCATCTCGTCGAGGGCTCGTTCGTCTCGCACGGCGACGGCACATGGCGGGAGGGCTCTGGCGCGACCGGCCAGCCGGTGCGCACGCTCGTGCTGCAGTACCGCTCCGGCGAGGAGGCTTCGCTGACGCTGTCGGTCAGGAACACCGGCAAGCGGCCGGTGAAGCTCATCGGCGCCGCGGTGCTCGGGCGCGGGCTGATGTTCGCCCCGCGCTCGGCCCGCTTCAAGAGCACGCCGAACGAGCCCGGCGCCGTCAAGCGCGGCTCTGAGACCTCGCTTCCCGCGGGCAAGGAGGCGGCCGTCGTGCTGACCGGCCGCTTCAGCGGCTGCGCGAGCTACGAGTCCGGCTCGGAGACGTCCGACCGCACGCTGACGGTCGAATACCGCGCGGGCGGCGAGGTGCGGGCGGTCGAGGTGCCGCTGCGCGACGAGATCCGCGTCATCGCGCCCGACACCTGCACCTGACGGGCGAGCATCCGCAGCGCGCCGCGGATCTCGCCCGACGTGGCCGCGGTCGCCGCCTCGTCGAGCCGGCGCATGCCCTCGGCGACCTCGCCGCCGGCGACCAGCGCGAGGCCCTCGAGCGAGCGCATCGCCATCACGCCACCGACCGGCGCCTCCGGCGGTACGTGCGCAAGCACCTCGCCGGCGATCGCGCGCGCCTTGCCGGCATCGTGCTCGACCGTCAGCGCCAGGTTCGCGCGCAGGTAGGCGAGCATCCCGTGCGCGTCGCCGTCGAACATCCCCCGCGCCGCGGTCCCGAGCCCGGCAAGCGTCGCCGTCGTGGGGTCCGCCGCCTCGAACGCCGTTCTGGCCTCACGCCACGCGCCGCGCCGAAGCCCGCCGCGTGCACGTCGTCGACGGTCACGCGCCGATCCTACGTCAGGAGTATCTACGGACGCTTTATGCGTGTATCTCGCAGTATTACGGCTCAAATTGCCGATCTTTCCAACATGATCTTGACAATTAGATTCTCACGCGAGAGCGTGGGCCGGCGGTGCACCACGCCGTAGGGAAGCGTGGCACACACACATCTCGTCCAGTCTTAGGAGAGGGTCACATGAGGGTCCTATCCCCGGGTCGAACGCGGGCTCGCACGCTCGCGCTCGCCTTTACCGCTTTGCTGGCGACCGGAGTGCTCGTATCACCCGCTCGCTCTGATCCCACGCCGCCGGCGACGCCGGGGACGGCGTGGGGCTCGGGCACGCTGTCCGAGCAGAATCTCGTCGACCTCGTGGCCAAGCTGACCGTCGCCGAGAAGGACGCGCAAATCCACGGCAGCAGCGACTCCGCGTGCGCCACGGCGCCGCTCGGCTGCTGGGGGCAGGCCGGCTGGATCCCCGGCGTCGCCGACGTCGGCATCCCGCCGCTGCGGCTCACCGACGGTCCCGCCGGCGTCCGCCTCGGGCACGTCGAGACCGCGATGCCGGCTCCGGTGGGCCTGACGGCGACGTTCGACCGCAACGCGTCGCAATTGTTCGGCGCGAGCGTCGGCGCCGCGGCGCGCGCCTCCAACCAGGACGTCTGGCTGGCGCCGATGATCAACATGGTCAACTACGTCACCGGCGGCCGCAACTTCGAGACGCTGGGCGAGGATCCGTACCTCGCCTCCGAGCTCGTCGCCAACGAGGTCAAGGGCGTCCAGGGCGAGGGCATGATCGCCCAGATCAAGCACTACATCACCAACGACTTCGAGAACGGCCGCAACTCGACGAGCGTCAAGATCGACGAGCAGACGCTGCACGAGACCGAGCTGCCGGCGTTCGAGGCCGGCGTGAAGGCCGGCGCGGGCTCGGTGATGTGCTCCTACAACCGCATCAACGACGTCTACGGATGCGGGAACGAGTGGACGCTGAACAGCGTCCTCAAGGGCGAGCTCGGGTTCACCGGCTTCGTGACATCCGACTGGGGCGCTACGCACCGGACCACCGACCTCATCCATGGCCTCGACATGGAGCAGAGCGGCTCGAGCAACCTCGGCACCCCGGTGGTCAACGCCGTCGCCAACGGCACCGACGCGGTGCCCGCGACCAACGACTATCCCGCGCAGCCCGCTTACAGCGCGGGCGTGTGGGCCGGCGCGCTGGACGCGTCCGTCCTGCGCATCCTGCGCTCGATGAACAAGGCCGGGCTGCTCGAGGGCACGCTCTACGGCTCGCACTTCACGGGCGACTCGGCGACCGGCAGGGGCGCGACGCCCTACGTGCCGGCGCGGCCCGACCTCGCCAGCCTGCGAAGCTCTGACTTCCAGGTCGCGCAGTCGCTGGCCGAGGAGAGCGCGACGCTGCTCAAGAACGACGACAAGGCGCTCCCGCTGACGTCCGCCGACATGACGGGCGCCGGCACCGTGATCATGGGCCCGACGGCCATCGCCTCCTACACGGGCGGCGGCGGCAGCGCGCACGTGATCCCGTACGACACGGTTCCGTCCGCATACGACACGCTGCTTCAGAAGGCACCGGCCGGCGCGAGCCTGCGCTACGTGCCCGGCTATGACCTCGACGGGCAGCTCGTCCCGTCCTCGGCGCTTGCCGCGCCGGACCCGGCGGAGGGCTACGCCAACTGGACGCTCACCGCGGCCGACGCGGCGTTCGCCGGTCTGCCGGGCCTCCTGCGCCAGCAGATCACGACCGCGTCCGTCCCGTCGGGCTCCCAGCCGGTGTTGCAGGCCGGCGGCGCGCCCGACCAGCTCGACGCGACGGTCGACTACACCGGCGCCACCACGCTGCCGGCGAGCACTGGCTGGCGCTGGTCAGGCACGCTGACCGCACCGGACAACCCTGGCGGCACCACCTGGCAGCTGAAGATCGGGGTCTCCAACCAGGCGAGCGCGCAGCTGTTCACCGAGGGCCTCTCCTCGTCGGGCGGCGGCTCGAACCGCCGCATCAACATGGGCGCCTATCCCGCGGCGCCGGGCAACTCCCTGCCGAGCCAGAACCAGACGGCCAAGTCGCACGACCCGGCCAACCCGGACCTGCAGCAGGCCACGTACACCGTGACGCTCACGCCCGGCCAGAAGGTCCACCTCGACCTGCGCCTGATCACGGGCGCGAGCCCCGGGCGGATCCAGCTCCGCTGGGCCCCGCCGGACAACCAGTCCGCGGCGATCGCCCAGGCCGCGGCCGCCGCCCAGGCCGCCAACAAGGCCGTCATCTTCGCGTATGACGAAGGGACCGAGGGCTCCGATCGCGGCGGCTCCAACCAGGGCTCCGGGATCGTGCTCCCCGGCTATCAGGACGCGCTGATCTCGGCCGTCGCCGCAGCGCAGCCGAACACCGTCGTGGTGCTGATGACCGGCGCCCCGGTCCTGATGCCGTGGGCGTCGCAGGTCAAGTCGATACTCGAGATGTGGTACCCCGGCCAGGCCGGCGGTCCCGCGACCGCGAACGTCCTCCTCGGGGTGACGAACCCCGGCGGCAAGCTGCCGGAGACGTTCCCCGCGGACGCGACGCACTTCCCGACGTACGACGCGAATTGCACCGACACCAGCTCGACCGGCAACTGCCCGATCTACCCGGGCGTGGCCCAGCCGGGCTTCATCAGCGGCAACCACGGCTACCGGGAGATCACGAACCTCGACATGGCGTCGGGCAACGGCATCATCCAGGGCTACCGCTGGTACGACCAGCACGGCGTGACGCCGATGTACGCGTTCGGGCACGGCCTGTCGTACACGACGTTCGCCTACTCGCAGCTGGCGGTGACGCCGCGCTTCGACGGCACGATCGACGTCGCGTTCGACGTCACCAACACCGGAGCCGTCAGGGGCGACGAGGTGCCGCAGCTCTACCTCGGCGCCGGCCCGAGCATCGCGGGCGTCCAGCAGGCAGGCAAGCTGCTGCGGGGGTTCACGCGCATCGCGCTGAATCCGAGCGAGACGCGGCGCGTCACGATGACGCTCGACCGGCGCTCCTTCGAGTACTGGAGCGCACCGGGCCACAAGTGGGTCACCAACTACGGCCCGCGCACGGTCTGGGTCGGAAGCGCGTCCGATGACCTGCGGCTGAGCGCGACGACGGCGCCGCTGTCGTCCACCAGCGCGAACGGCGACGTCGGCGGCGACGTGCCGGCCACGCTGGCGCTCACGCTCGGACCGACCGCCTCGTTCGGGACGTTCACGCCCGGCGTGGCGCACGACTACCTCGCGTCCACGACGGCGACGACCACGTCGAGCGCCGGCAGCGCGACGCTGTCGGTTGCGGACACCAGCCCGACCGCGACGGGGCGCCTCGTCAACGGGACGTTCGCGATGCCCCAGCCGCTCCAGGCCAGGGTCGGGGGCGCGCCGTTCGGTCCGGTCGGCGGCGGGCTCGACCTGCTGACCTACGGCGGGCCGGTCGCGAACGACGCCGCGACGGTCGAGTTCAAGCAGCCCGTCCTCAACACGGACGCGCTGCGGACCGGCCACTACGGCAAGACGCTCACGTTCACGCTGTCGACGACGACTCCGTAGACACGAGCCGCTCGGGGGCGCCGGCCGCGCAAGCGGCCGGCGTCTCTGTGCTCAGCGCCAGTGCGGCGTGACGCGGCGCGGCGGGCGCGTCCGGCGGCGCGCGGCCTGGGAGATCAGGAAGCCGATGAGGATGAACGGGCCGCACACGAACCCGAGCACGAAGACGGCGACCACGACCGCCGCCATGATCGCGAACACGACCGCGATCCCGCCGGCCGCGAGCGTGGGGAGCACGAGCAGGCCGAGCAGGCACATGCCGGCGATCGCGAGCGGATGCGGGCCGTGCTGACGGCGCCGCTGCGCTGCCGGGCGGCGCGCGGGCGCCGGAGCGACGCGCCTGTGGGGCAGGTCCTCGATCAGGTCCTGCAGCTCGCCGGCGGTCTTGGCGGCGTAGGCGCCGCCGATCCGCTCCTCGAGCTCCTCGTCATCCAGCCGGCCGACCAGCGCCTGGTCGCGCAGGAACTGGATCACGCGCTCACGTTCGTTGTCCGATACACGCATCCGGCGAGCATCCATGGTTCCAGTGTGGGCCGCCGGGAGCCGGAATGCAAGGACGGATCCGGTTAGCCCCACCCCCGAGGGGCGCTGAGGCATCTGCACGCCGGCGAAGTTGACACCGCGGCATCCGGAGCGGTCTAGTTCCCCTGCCGAGTCAACGGATCGGAGGGGTCCGCCGTGAAGCTTCTCACTGGTCTCGCGTGCGCGCTGGCATGCGCGCTCGCCGCTGCGCCGGCACGGGCGGCCGATCCCGCGCTCGACCTCGAGCGCCTGAGCGTCGCCGACGCGCAGTCCCAGATGGCCGCCGGCCAGCTCACGAGCGTCCAGCTCACGCGCGCGTACATCAACCGGATCGCGGCGACGAACTCGCGCGGCCCCGGCATCAACGCCATCCGCATGCTCAACCCGCGCGCGCTGCAGGACGCCGCGCAGCTCGACCTCGAGCGCGCCACCGGCCATATGCGCGGCCCCCTGCATGGCATCCCCGTGCTGGTGAAGGACAACCTCGACGCCGCCGGGATGCCGACGACCGCCGGGTCGGTTGCGCTGGAGAACAGCGTGCCGGATCGCGACAGCGCCGTGGTGGCCAAGCTCCGCGCCGCCGGCGCGGTGATCCTCGGCAAGACGAATCTGACCGAGTTCGCGAATTTCATGGCGCCGCCCAACGGCACGAACCCACCGGTCCTGCCGACCGGCTACAGCTCACTCGGCGGCCAGGTGCTCAACCCCTATGACATCGACGCGAGCCCGAACGGTTCCTCCTCCGGCTCCGCCGCCGCCGCGGCGGCCGGGCTCGCGACCATCACGGTGGGCACCGAGACCTCGGCGAGCAGCCCCGACGGCGCGACCGCCGCGCAGAGCAACGTCGGCCTGCGCCCGACCGTCGGCCTCGTCAGCCGGACGGGCATGCTGCCGCTCTCGGCGACGCAGGACACCGCCGGCCCGATCACCCGGACCGTCGCCGACGCAGCCGCCGAGCTGCAGGCGATCGCCGGCAAGGATCCCGAGGACCCCGCGACCGCGAGCGCGCCGGACGTCGTCCCGGACTATCTCGCGGCGCTCAACCCTACCGCGCTGCAGGGCAAGCGGATCGGGATCATCAACAACACCAACGTGCAATATCAGGCGGCGATCGCCAAGATCCAGAGCCTCGGCGCCACGACCGTGCAGATCGCGACACCCAGCACCGGCAACGCGCCTGACATCCTCACGCCGGAGTTCAAGCGCGACCTGAACGCCTACCTGTCGCGCCTGCCGGCCGGCGCGCCGATGAAGTCGCTCGCCGACATCATCGCCTACAACGACGCCCACGCCGACGAGGCGCTGAAGTTCGGCCAGGGCCAGCTGATCGCAAGCCAGGCGACCGACCTGAACGATCCGGGGCAGCAGGCGACCTACCAGACCAACCGCGCGACCAGCGTCAACACCGCCCGTACGGCGATCGACACCGCGCTGACCGCCAACACCCTCGATGCGATCATGACGCCGTCGGCCACGCTGACCGCGGTCGGCGCCCGCGCCGGCTACCCGCAGCTCGTCGTGCCGGCCGGCTACAACGTCGGCACCACGCCCAACAACCCCGGCAACCGCCGGCCGGTCGGGATCGCGTTTAGCGGCACCGCCTACAGCGAGGCGAAGCTGCTCGCGTTCGGCTACGCGTACGAGCAGGCGACCACGCTGCGCCAGCCGGTCTCGTTCATCAACCCGGCGGTCTGGCACTGCATCCCCGGCAGCGCGTTCGGCGGGCGCTCCTGCGGCCCCGGCCGTGAGCTGCTCGATCAGCTCGGCAGCGTGCCCAACCTGCCGTTCTCGCTCGAGACGGCGACGGTCGCCGATCTGCAGGCGCGCGAGACGGCCGGCACGCTGAGCGCGGTCGACCTGACCAAGGCCTACCTGGCGCGGATCGCGCGCACGAACCTGGAGGGCCCGTCGCTGGACGCGGTCCGCTCGCTCAACCCGAAGGCGCTGGAGGAGGCGGCCGCGCTCGACGCCGAGCGCGCGGCCGGCCATGTACGCGGCCTGCTGCACGGCATCCCGGTGATCGTCAAGGACAACCTCGACGCGGCCGGGATCCCGACCACGGCGGGCAGCGTCGCGCTGGAGAACTCGATCCCCGACAAGGACTCGCCGGTCGTGGCCAGGCTGCGCGCGGCCGGCGCGATCCTGCTCGGCAAGGCGAACCTGAGCGAGTTCGCGAACTTCCTCACCAGCGGCATGCCGAGCGGCTACAGCTCGCTGGGCGGTCAGGTGCTCAACCCGACCGACGCCGACACGACCCCGAGCGGCTCGTCGTCCGGCTCCGGCGCGATAGCCGCGTCCGGCCTGGCGACGATCACGATCGGGACGGAGACGAGCGGCAGCATCACCAGCCCGAGCGCCGCGCAGGGGATCGTGGGGCTGCGGCCCACGATCGGCCTGGTCAGCCGCACCGGCATCGTCCCGATCTCGGCGACGCAGGACACCGCCGGCCCGATGACCCGCACGGTCGCCGACGCCGCGGCCGAGCTCGGCGCGATCGCCGGCAAGGACCCGGAGGACCCGGCGACCGCGACCGCACCGGACACGGTCCCGGACTACCTCGCGGGCCTCTCCACCACCGCGCTGAACGGCAAGCGGATCGGCATCGTCAACAGCACCAACGCGCAGTACGTCGCGGCGATCGCGACGATCCAGGGGCTCGGCGCGACGACCGTGACGGTGACGGCGCCGAGCAGCAGCGCGCCGGACATCCTCACGCCGGAGTTCAAGCGCGACATGAACGCGTACCTGGCACGGCTCCCCGCGAGCGCGCCGATCAAGACGCTGCACGACATTCGGCTCTACAACGACGCGCACGCGCAGGAGGCGCTCAAGTACGGCCAGACGCAGGTGATCGCCAGCGACAACACCGACCTCACGGACCCGGCCCAGCTCGCGACCTACAACACGAACCGCGCGAACAGCGTCAACAACGCCCGTACCGCGATCAACACCGTTCTGACCACCAACACCATCGACGCGATCATGACGCCGGCCACGACGCTGACCGCGATCGGTGCACGCGCCGGCTACCCGCAGCTCGTCGTGCCCGCGGGCTACAGCGCGACCACGCGCAACCCGGTTGGCATCGCGTTCAACGGCGGCGCCTACAGCGAGGCGAAGCTGCTCGCGTTCGGCTACGCGTACGAGCAAACGACGAAGCTGCGGATTCCGCCGAGCCAGGAGAACCCGAGCCTGTGGCGCTGCGTGCCCGGCAACGCGTACGTGGTGGCCCGCGGCTCGTGCGCGCCCGGCGAGCCGGCCAACGCCGACGCGATCGCCACGACGGTCGGCGGCACGGTGCCGGCAACGCTCTCCCTCACGCTCGGTCCGGCGGCGTCGTTCGGCGCGTTTACGCCGGGCCTCGACAAGGACTACAGCGCGAGCACGCCGGCGAACGTGATCTCGACGGCGGCCTCCGCGGCGCTGTCGGTCTCCGACCCCGGCCATCTCATGAACGGCAGGTTCGCGCTGCCGCAGGCGCTGCGGGTCGAGATCGCGCCGAACGCGTGGAGCGCGCCGGTGTCCAACGCCACCTCGACGATCACGTTCCGCCAGCACATCGGGACGACCGACGCGCTGCGGACCGGGAGCTACTCGAAGACGCTGACGTTCACGCTCTCGACAACCGAGCCGTAGCCACCAGCTCGGCACCCACTCTGAGTGCGTTGACCTGGCCGCGGGCGTCCGCCTTCCACGTCCCGGCCAGGTCGAACGCGGTGCCGTGATCGACCGACGTCCGGATCGCCGGCAGGCCGAGCGTCGCGCTGACCGTGCCGAAGAAGTCGAGCGTCTTGGACGCGATGTGCCCCTGGTCGTGGTAGAGCGCGATCACGCCGTCGAAGCGGCCCTCGTGGCCCTGGTGGAAGACGGCATCGGCGGGCACCGGGCCGGAGACGCGGATGCCATCCTCGCGGGCGCGCTCGACGGCCGGCCGCAGCACGCGGATCTCTTCGTCGCCCATCATCCCGCCCTCGCCCGCGTGCGGGTTCAGCGCGGCGAGCGCTATGTGCGGGTTGGCGACGCCGAGCTCGCGCAGCAGCCCGTCGACGCGCACGATCCCGTCGTGCACGCGCTCGACGGTCAGCGCGTCGATCGCGTCGCGCAGCGACAGATGGCGGGTGAGGAAGAAGATTCGCAGCTTGCCGACCACGAACATCGTGAACACGCCGTCGGGGTCGGCCCCGAGCAGCTCCGCGAGCAGCTCGGTGTGGCCGGGGAACTTGAGCCCTCCGGCGCGCGCGGCCTCCTTGTTGATCGGGCCGGTCACGATCCCGTCCACGGCGCCTTCTCGCGCCAGCGCGCACGCGCGCTCGATCCAGTCCAGCGCGGCTCGGCCGTGCGCGGCGTCGAGCTCGCCGAACGTCGCCCGCTGAAGCTCGCCCGTCTCGATCAGGTCGATCGTGCCGCGCTCGCCGCGGGCGTCCTGCGGCGACTCGACCGTGCGGATGCCGAGGTCCAAGCCGGCGCCCTCGATCACCTGGCGCAGCACGCCGGACGTGCCGATCGCGACCGGCACAAGGCGGTCGTAGGCCGAGCCCTCGGCAAGCGCCTTGGCCATGATCTCGGGGCCGATCCCGGCGGGATCGCCGAGCGTGAGCGCAAGCGTGGGGCGATCCATCAGGTCTCCTTCCAGAGCTCGTCCACGAGGGCGGCCAGCGTGCGGTCATCGCCGATCAGGCCGCCCTTCGTGATCACCGACAGGCCCGACCACGGACCGCCCGCCACCGTACCGCGCGGGCACAGCGGCGCGACCTCTCCCCGCACCGTCAGGCGCTCCGCGCCCAGCGCGTCGACCAGGCGCGAGGCCATGTGCCCGCCGCTGGCCACGATCCCGCGGCAGCGCTCGCCGCGTGCGTGCGCGGCCTCCAGGAGCGCGGCGGCCTCGTCGGCGGCCCGGTCGGCGAGCCGCGGATCGCGGCGCGCGTCGTCGGGCTCGGCGCCGAGGATCGTCTGCACCACGCGGGTGCGCGCGCCGGAAGCGGGCGCGTGCGCGTCGGCCGAGACCGCCACGTCGCCGCGGTCGCGCAGCCGCTCGAGCTGGCGATGGTTGAGCGGGGTGTTGGAGCCGAGCACCACGAGCGCGAACTCGCCGCGGGCGCGCGGGTGGTACTTCAGCCAGCCGCCCGACGACACGGTCACGACGTCGAGCCCGTCGATCGCCTCGGCGGTCGCGAGCAGGTCGCGCTCGCTCTCGCCGTCGACCACCAGCCGCATCGCGCCCGCTTGAACCGCGAAGCGCAGCGCCTCCGGGCGGACGACCTGCGCGCGGCCGAACAGCCGTTCGGCGACGTTCACGCCGGCCTGGATTCCGCCGGCGCACACGCGGCCGGCCGACGGGAAGGCGGGCACCGCGACCACGGTCGCGCCGGTGAGCGCGGCGCCCTCCAGCAGCCCGGCGAGCTCCTCGGCGGGTGCCCCGCGCAGGGTCGAGTCGATCCGCTGCTCGAAGTGCTGGCAGCCGAGCTCGCGCAGGCGCTCGGCCCAGCGCGCGGCGGTGGCGCGCGGGCCGAGCGGCGCGTCGCGCGTGCGCATGTCGACGACGGCGGCGCGCGGCGGCGCGCGCAGATCCTGCGCGCGCCATACGACGACGGGGTCCAGGCCGCCCGCCTTCAGCCGCGCGGCGGAGCCGAGCGCGCCCGTGAGGTCGTCCGCGAGGACGCCGATAACCGTCACCTGACCGTCTGCGGGACCCTCGTCGCGTCGCGGGCGAAGCGGCCGGTGCGTGCCAGCGGGTCGCGCTCGCGGGCCGGATCGTGGACGACGCGGGTGGCCACGAACGCGCCGACCACGAGGATCGCCGCCAGGCCGATCAGGCCGCCGTCGGTCGAGCCCGTGGCGTCCTTGAGCAGGCCGACGAAGTACGGTCCGGCGAAGCCGCCGAGGTTGCCGAGCGAGTTGATCATGGCGATGCCCGCCGCGGCGGCCGTGCCGCCGAGCAGGGCCGCCGGCATCGTCCAGAACACGCCGTGCACGCCGAGCAGGAAGAACAGGCCCACGGCCAGCGCGCCGACGGCGGCGACCGGCGAGACGACCGTCGAGATCGCGAACGCGGCGGCGGCGACGAGCAGGCAGAGGGTGACGTGACCCTTGCGCTCGCCGGTGCGGTCGGAGTGCCGCGGGATCACGACCATGCCGACGATCGCCACCGCGTACGGGATCGCGGTCACGAAGCCCTTGCCGAACTCGCTCAGCCCGTTGACCTTGTCGACGATCTCGCCGACCCAGAACGAGAGGCCGTAGACGTTGATGACCATCGTGAAGTACAGGAGCGCGAACAGCAGCACGCGGCGGTCGCGCAGGACGTCGCGCAACGGGTGCTTCTCGCGCGCGCGATCCTCGCCCTCGAGGCGGGTCTTGAGCCACTCGCGCTCGTCCGGCTCGAGCCAGCCGGCCTCCTGCGGCCCGTCGGGAAGCTTGGTCCAGACGACCACGCCGGCGACGATCGCGGGCACCGCCTCGAGCAGGAACAGCCACTGCCAGTCCTTCAGCCCGGCGACGCCGTCGAAGGCCGACATGACGCCGCCGGAGATCGGCGCGCCGATCGCGTAGGAGATCGCGATCGCCGACATGAACAGGCCGACGGCGCGGGCGCGCTCGCGGGCGGGGAACCAGTAGCTCAGGTACAGGATCATGCCCGGGAAGAAGCCGGCCTCGGCCATGCCGAGCAGGAAGCGGACGGCGTAGAAGCTCGCGGGGCCGGTCACCAGCATGGTGCAGGCCGAGATGACGCCCCAGCTGATCATGATGCGCGCGATCCAGCGGCGGGCGCCGAAGCGCTCGAGCGCGAGGTTGCTCGGCACCTCGAGCAGGAAATACCCGATGAAGAAGATTCCGGCGCCGAGACCGTAGACCGCGCCGGAGAAGTTGAGATCCTCCTCCAGCTTGTCCTGCGCGAACGTGACGTTCACGCGGTCGAGATAGGCGATCACATAGAGGACCAGCAGCGCCGGGATCAGCCGGGTGGCGACCTTGCGCAGGGTCCGCGCTTGTAAGTCGGTTCCTCCCATGGGGAAAGGTTGCCCTGCGGGTGTGGTTTGAAACGATGGCCGGTAATGAGGATCACCGGGGTCCACACCGCCGTGGTGGAGGCGAACTACGACTGGACGTTCGTGCGCATCGACGCGGGCGACGAGCTGTCAGGGCTCGGCGAGTGCTTCTGCGCGCCGGGGCTGACCGGCATCATCCGCGATCTCGCGCCGCTGCTGATCGGTGAGGATCCGCGCGCTGTCGACCGCCTGTGGAGCAAGCTTCGCTGGGGCGCGTCGGGAGCCGGCTCGCCCGCCGGCATCGTCTACAACGCGATCTCCGGCATCGAGGCCGCGCTGTGGGATCTCGTCGGGCGCGCCTACGGCGTGCCGATCCACGCGCTGCTCGGCGGTCGGTTTCGTGACAGCGTGCGCGTGTACGCGGATTGTCACGCGGGCGAGGCGCTGGAGTCGATGGACGCGACGATGGTCGCGCGGCCATATGTCGAAGGTCTGCGCAACCCGGAGCACGGGCGTGCGTACGCGCGCGGCCTGCCGGACGAGGTGTTCACGCCCGAGCTGTACGCCGCGCGAGCCGCGCAGGTCGTCGCCGACCTCGGCTTCGACGCGCTGAAGTTCGACCTCGACGTCCCGACGCCGTACCAGAAGGACACGGCCTCCGGCACGCTGACGCGCGCGGAGATCGGCTACATGGCCGGGCTTGCCGCGGCCGTGATCGAGGCCGTCGGCCCGGAGGTCGACGTCGCGTTCGACTGCCACTGGCGCTACCAGGTCGCCGACGCGCAGCGGCTCGCGCACGAGCTGGAGCCGTTGGGGCTGCTGTGGCTGGAGGACCCGGTGCCGCCGGAGAACGTGGCGGCGCTGCGGCGGGTCACGACGTCGACCACGACGCCGATCGCCACCGGCGAGAACGGCTACCTGCGGCACGGCTTCCGCGAGGCGTTCGAGACCGGCGCGATCTCGATCGCCGCGCCGGACATCCAGAAGACCGGCGGGCTGCTGGAGGCGCGGCGGATCGCCGACTTCGCCGACACGCACTACATCTCGCTCGCGCCGCACTGCATCGCAAGCCCGATCGGGACGGTCGCTGCCGCGCACGTGTCGGCGGCGATCCCGAACTTCCTCGCGCTCGAGTGGCACGGCATGAGCGTGCCGTTCTGGGACGAGATGGTCGTGGAGGGGCCGGTGATCGTGAACGGGAGGATCCAGGTGCCCACGGGGCCGGGGCTCGGCGTCTCGCTCAATCTCGACGTCGCGCGGGAGCACGCGCGGGTCGGCGAGCCGTTCTTCGACGAGTGATGCGCGCCGCGGTCTACAGGTCCGACGGGGTTATTCGACGTCGAGGACGTGCAGGAGCCGGCGCCAGGCCCGGGCGAGGTGCGCGTGCGGGTCGCGGTCTCGGGCGTGAATCCGACCGACTGGAAGGCGCGCTCGGCCGGCGCCGAGCTGCAGGTGCCCAACCAGGACGGGGCGGGCGTGATCGAGTCCGTGGGGCCGGGGGTGGACTCCTCGCGGGTCGGCGAGCGCGTGTGGATCTACTTCGCCGCGTGGCAGCGGCCGTGGGGGACGGCGGCGGAGCACTGCGTCGTGCCCGCGTCGCAGGCGGTGCCGCTCGGCGATGCCTCCTATGACCTCGGTGCAACGCTGGGGATTCCCGCCTTGACCGCGTACCACTGCCTGTTCGCGGACGGCCCGATCACCGGCCAGAACGTGCTCGTGCAGGGCGGCGCCGGCGCGGTGGGACATGCGGCGATCGAGCTCGCGAAGTGGGCGGGCGCGCGCGTGGTGGCGACGGTGTCCTCTGATGAGAAGGGCGAGCTCGCGCTGGCCGCCGGCGCGGATGCGGTCGCGCGCTACAACGCCGGCGACTACGCGCTCTCGATGCGGTCGCTCCTCCCCGACCGCGCCGACCGGATCGTGGAGGTGAACCTGCGCGCGAACCTCTCGGACGACCTCGGGTTCGCCGCGCCGAACGCGGTGATCAGCTCGTACGCCGGGACGGCTGACGACATGGTCGCGGTGCCGGTGCGGGCGCTGATGACGCCAAACCTCCTGCTGCGCTTCGTGCTCGTCTACACGATTCCGGAGCAGGCGCTGAAGGCGGCGGTCGAGGGCGTGTCGCGTGCCGTGGAGGTGGGCGCGCTGACAACGCTGCCACTGCACCGCTTTTCGCTCGAGCGCGCGGCTGAGGCGCATGACGCGGTCGAGGCGGGCGCGGTCGGCAAGGTCCTGATCGACATCCAGTAAGGGTGTGACTAGGGTCGGCTCATGATCGAGCGCGAGCACGAAGACCGGGTCGTCGCACGCGAGACGCGGAAGGAGCCCGAGCCCCCGGTCCCCGTGAGGGCGGGGACGCGCGAGTGGGCGTCGGCGGTCGGCAGCGCCGCGGTGGCGAGGCTGGCCAGGCAGCGGATGGTCGCCCGTGAGGAGGCCGAGGAGGAGGAGGGCGAGGTCGAGGAGGCGCCGGAGGCGGAGGCCGAGGCGATTCCCGACGAGGGCCTCCAAGCCATCGACGAACTGCCCGAGGACAGCCTGCCCGAGTAGGCGTGAAGCAGGTCCATAAGCCGGACGCCGCCGAACCGGCGGTCGCGCCCGAGCGCGCGCCCGCACCGGCGACGCTGACGACCCCGTCGCCGGGCGGGCCGCTCACGCCCGCGCGGATCGTCGCGCTGCAGCGGCTGGTCGGCAACGCGGCGGTCGCGGCGCTCGTCGACGATCGCCGCGGTACGGGTTCCGGTGCCGTTACCACCGCACCGCTCGGTCCGTCGATCCTCGACGACGTCGCGGCGGCCGCGAACGGAGGACTTCGGGAGGGGGAGCAGGGGGACGCGTCCGGCGCGGCGGCGGGAGGCGCCGCGCAGGGCGTGCAGTCAGGCGAGGGCGCGGCGGCGGCGGGCGCCGCGCCCGAACCCAATGCGGCGGAGGGCGCCGCCGCCGGCCCAGCGGCCGCGTTCGACGCCGCGGCGGGAGGCGCCGCCTCGCCGGCCGCGCACGATGCCGGGGCCGGCGGCGCGGCCACCGCGGGAGGCGCTGCCTCGGGCTTCGACGCCGTCGCCGGCGGTACGTCCGGTGCGAACGGGGCCGCCGGGAGCGGCGCCACGCCGGCCGCCGCGGGCGGGTCGTCGTCGGCCGCCGCCGGGGCACGGGAGGGCGCAGCTGCGGAAGGCGCAACGGCCTCGGCCGCCCCGTTCGATGCGGCGTCCGGCGGCGGGGCGGGCGCCAACGGCGCCGCCGGGGCCGGCGCGTCGGCTTCGACCGCCGGGGGCGCCGCCGCAAACGGCGCGGCGGCCGGCGCGCGGGATGGCTCCGCCGCGGCAGGCGGCTCGGCTTCCGCCGCCGCCGGCGGCTCTCGCGCCTCAGCTCATGTCGAGGGGGCTGGCGCCGGCGCCGCCGCGGGAGGGGGCCCCGCCGCGGGCGGCGGCGCGCACGCCGCGGCCGAGGGCGGCGCGGCCGCGGCGGCCGGGCCGGCGGCGGTTCCGGTCATCAAGGACCCGCACGCCGACCCCAAGTTCCAGGCGATGAAGGGACGCACCAAGACGGCCGCGACCGGCTCGAAGGCTCACGCCCCCGCGGCCGCGGGCGCCGCCGCCGCGCAGGGCGCCGCCCTCCCGCCCGCCAACGACGCCTCCAGCCAGGCCCAGGCCGCCCAGGTCGACACGATGTCCGAGCAGAAGCCGGGCACGTTCGACCGCGCCGCGTTCATCGCCGCCGTCAAGGAGGCGATCGACAAGGCCGCGCCCAAGAACCTCGAGGAGGCCGACGACTTCAAGGCCGACGGCGTCAAGGACGCCGTCGGCGGCCAGGTCAAGGACGGCAAGAAGGGCGCGGAGAAAGACATCAAGGGCGCCACCGACGCGCAGCCGGACCCGAGCAAGGCCAAGCCCAAGCAGGTCACGCCGATGGCGCCCGAGGACGTCGGCTCCGCGCCCGGCAAGGTCGGCGCCAAGGACGCGATGCCGGACAAGCTGCCGGCCGAGGCCACCGACCTCTCGCACGGCCCCGCCGAGGTCGACAAGCAGATGGCCGACGCCGAGGTCACCGACGAGCAGATCCACAAGTCCAACGAGCCGGACTTCAAGGCCGCGCTCGGCGAGCGCGACAAGCTCAAGGACCACGCCAAGCAGGCGCCCGAGGCCTACCGCTCCAAGGAGCAGGACGTGCTCGCCAAGGCACACGGCGGCGCCGAGCAGGTCGAGGCCGCCCAGCTCGGCGGAATGCACGGTGCACGGACCGGCGCGCTCGGCAAGGCGCAGGGCCACAAGCAAGGGGCCAAGTCCGCTGACGAGGCCAAGCGGGCCAAGGTCGCCAACGACATCCAGGGCATCTACGACCGCACCAAGGCCGACGTCACCAAGACGCTCGACGGCCTCGACGGCAAGGTCGACGCCGCGTTCACGCAGGGAGAGTCAGGCGCTCGCAAGCGCTTCGAGGACTACGTCTCCAAGCGCATGGACGCCTACAAGGACGACCGCTACGGCGGCATCCTGGGTCCCGCCAAGTGGCTGAAGGACAAGCTGATGGGCCTCCCGGGCGAGGTCAACCAGTTCTACGCGGACGGGCGCAAGCAGTACCTCGCCGACATGGACGGCGTGATCGGCAAGGTCGCCGACCTCGTCGGCGCCGAGCTCACCTCGGCCCGCGCCCGCATCGCGCAGGGCCAGGGCGAGGTCCACAAGTACGTGACGGGGCTCCCGAAGGACCTGCAGGACGTCGGCAAGGAGGCCGAGGAGAAGCTCCAGTCGCAGTTCGAGCAGCTCCAGTCCGACGTCGACTCCAAGCAGGACGAGCTCGTCGACACGCTCGCCAAGAAGTACGTCGACGCGCGCGACGCGCTCGACGCCCGCATCGACGAGATGAAGGCGGCCAACCGCGGCCTGGTCGACAAGGCGATCGACGCGATCGGCGGGGTGATCAAGACGATCATCCAGCTCAAGAACATGCTGATGTCGATCCTGGCCAAGGCCGCGGAGGTCATCGGCGACATCATCAAGGACCCGATCGGCTTCCTCGGCAAGCTGATCGACGGCATCAAGTCGGGCCTCAACCGGTTCGTCGGCAACATCGCCGCGCACCTCCAAGAGGGCCTGATGGGCTGGTTGTTCGGCGCGCTCGGCGGCGCCGGGATCACGATCCCGAAGACGTTCGACCTGGCCGGGATCGTCGACCTCGTCGTGCAGGTCCTCGGCCTCACCTACCAGAACATCCGCGCCCGCGTGGTGCGGATCGTCGGCGAGCCGGTCATGCAGCGGATGGAGCAGACCGTCGACGTCTTCAAGACGCTGGTGACCGAGGGCGTGGGCGGCCTGTGGCGCTGGATCAAGGACCGCGTCGGCGACCTCGAGGACCTCGTCCTCGGCTCGATCAAGACGTTCATCATCGAGAAGGTCATCAAGGCCGGCGTCGTCTGGCTGATCGCCTTCCTGAACCCCGCGGCCGCCTTCATCAAGGCGTGCAAGATGATCGTGGACGTCATCACGTTCCTGATCGAGCGCGGCAGCGAGATCATGGCGTTCGTCAACTCGATCCTCGACTCGGTCGGGGCGATCGCCAAGGGCGCGATCGGCGTCGTGGCCGAGAAGGTCGAGAGCAGCCTCGCCAAGGCGCTGCCGCTGGCGATCTCCTTCCTCGCCAGCCTGCTCGGGCTGGGCGGCATCAGCGACAAGATCCACCAGGTCATCGACAAGGTCCGCGCGCCGATCAACAAGGCCGTCGACTTCGTCGTGATGGGCGCCGTGAAGGGCTTCCGCAAGCTGTTCGGCAAGGTCCGCGGCAAGTACGAGAAGGGCAAGAAGTGGGCCAAGGACAAGGCCCAGGGCGCGAAGGACTGGGCAACCGGCAAAGCTCGCGGCGTCCGGGACCGCTTCACCGGCAAGGGCAAGCCGGGCGCCGAGCCGGCGGCGGCGACCGCGGACGCCGACGGCGCCGACGTCAAGCACGAGGCCGCCCGCCGCTTCCGCGAGCGCGCCGCCGGGCCGATCGCCTCCGTCGAGGCGCTGCGCGAGATCGTGGGCGGCATTCTCGGCGACCTGCGCCCGAAGGGCCTGAAGGACATGAAGGCCGTTCCGCACAAGGAAGAGCCCGGCAAGTTCGACGTGCTCGCCACCGCGAGCCCGACCGAGAAGGTCGGCCAGGCCGAGGTCGCCGGCGAAGAGGACCCGGAGCTGGCGCTGCTCAACGACGGCGTCACGTCGCTCGAGGACCGCCGCGCCGCGCTCAACGACGCGCGCGGCCTCGCCGGCACCGGCCCGATCGCCTACGTGCTCGACTCGATCCGCAACAACCGCATCAAGGCGGCGAAGGCGCTCGACGTGCTGCGCCGGATCGTCTCCAACAACCTGACCGGCGGCTACAAGCTGACCACCAAGGAGAAGCCCGACCGCACCTACGGGCGCGTGCTCGAGATCGACTACTTCGGCCTGCACGACTTCAACAACAACTTCCCGAAGGTCGCCCGTGTGCCGCGCGCCGCGAACAACCCGCTGGCGCTCGGTCTCGGCTACGTGAAGCCGATCGACAAGGACGGCACGCCCGTGCCGGCGCTCGGCGTCGACTTCCTCGTCCCGCCGGCCGTCGAGGCCGCGGGGATCGCCGGCGTCGGCTCGGCGATGATGAAGATCGCCGCGGAGCACTTCAAGACCCAGTACGAGGCGGTCGTCGGCGAGTGGTACACGGCGCGCTTCTACGCGTCCCGGGCCGGCAACCGGCCGCCGCAGTCGAAGAACCTGACCGACTATCTGGCCGCTCGCAAGGCGGGCGCGAGCCCCGAGGAAGCGGCCGCGACGACGTGGACGTATCGTCGCGTGAAGGAGATCTATGGCGGCGCCGAGCTCGAGCTGCAGGTGCGCGAGCTGGTGACCGACCTGGACAACCTTCCGCCGGAGGCGCAGATCGTCGAAGTGCTGATGAAGCCGAGATAGCCCGTGGAGACCCAGCTCTTCGACCATGATCGCCTGCTCTTCCGCGCCTACCCCGGGGAACCGGTGTACGCGCTGCTGCCCGAGGGCGAGCTTGACGCCGCCGAGTTGCGCGCCGCCGTCGAGGAGGAGCTGCGCCGGCTGCGCCCCGCCGCCGTCACCGACACCGGCTACCAGCACCGCGACCTTGACGTGCTCGGCGAGCCCGTCCGCGTCGACGTCCGCAACCCTGCCAACCGCGAGCTGATCCGCGCCAGCGACCTCGAAACCGCGCTGCGCGAAGCAGCCGGCGTGCTCCAGGCCGTGCGGGTCGCGAAGCTCGAACCGCCCCAGTACCGGCTGGCGACGCTGCTGCAGCGGGCCGAGGACGGGATTCCTGCCGCGCAGCTGCAGGAGCGGCTGCGCGAACACATCACGCGTCTCGCGGAGGCCCTCGACAGCGACGAGCTGCGCGCCTCGCTGCAGCGGGAGGCGCGCGACGCCGAGGACCCGCGCGCCGTCTTCGCGCTCGTATCCGCCCTGCGCGACGCCGGCCTGGCCGAGGAGGCTGAAGGCGTGGTTCGCGCGACCCCCAGGCTGCGCCGCATCCGCCTCTAGACGTAAGGTCCGACGATGCGGGTCGCGCTGTTCGTCACCTGCCTGGTCGATCTCGTCGTGCCCGAGGTCGGCGTGGCCACCGCGCGGGTGCTGCAGCGGGCGGGGCACGACGTCGTGTTCCCGGAGGCGCAGACATGCTGCGGGCAGCCCGCGTTCAACTCGGGCTATCGCGACGAGGCGGCGAAGGTGCTGCGCCACACGGCGCGGGCGCTGGGTGACGCGGACGCCGACGCGATCGTCGCGCCCGCGGGCTCGTGCACGACGATGCTGCGCACGTTCGCTCCGGGGCTCGGCGTGGAGGCGCCGCACGTCTACGAGCTGTCGGAGTTCCTCGCCCAGCACGGCGATCCGCTCGAAGGCCGGCTCGACGCGCGCGTCGCCTACCACGACTCCTGCCACATGCTGCGCGAGCTCGGCCTGTCGGCGGAGCCGCGCGCGCTGCTGGAACGCGTCGGCGCCGAGCTGGTCGACTGGGACGCCGAGCGCTGCTGCGGCTTCGGCGGCACGTTCGCCGTCCGCCAGCCGGAGCTGTCGGTGGCGATGGCCGACGAGAAGCTCCGCTCGCTCGACGGCGCTTCGGTCCTGTGCGGCGCGGACCCGTCGTGCCTGATGCACCTGCGCGGGCGGCTGCGGCGGCTCGGCTCGCCGGTGCGCGTCGCCCATCTCGCCGAGCTGTTGGAAGAGGCGACGCAATGACGCTGCGCGAGCGCGAGGTGGCCGCGCTGTCCGGCGACGGGCAGCTGCAGGAGGCGATCCGCCGCAGCACCGACGCGATGACCTCGCGCTGGGCGGCGACGCGCGCCGAGCTCGCCGATCCGGACGGGCTGCGCGAGGCGGCGCGCTCGCTGCGCAGCGCGGCGATCGCGCGGCTGCCGGAGCTGCTCGCGCAGCTTGCCGACCGGGTCGGGGCCACCGGCGCGCACGTCTTCTTCGCGTCTGACGCGGACGAGGCGACGTCGTACATCGCGGGCATCGCGCGCGGCAAGAAGCTGGCGGTGAAGTCGAAGTCGATGGTGACCGAGGAGATCAAGCTCAACGCGGCGCTCGCGGACGTGGGCGTGGAGGCGATCGAGACCGACCTCGGCGAGTGGGCGCAGCAGCTCGACCACGAGCCGCCGTCGCACATCCTCGGGCCCGCCTTGCACAAGACGCGCGCGGACTGGGTGCGGGTGCTCGCGCGCGAAGGCTATGACGGCGGCGACGACCCGGACGCGATGACCGCGTTCGCACGCCGCACGCTGCGGCGACGCTTCTTGGAGGCCGACCTCGGGATCACCGGCGTGAACCTCGCGATCGCCGAGACCGGCACCGTGATGACCGTCACCAACGAGGGCAACGGGCGGCTCACCGCGGGCGCGCCGCCGGTGCACGTCGCGGTGATGGGGATGGAGCGCGTCGTCGCGTCGTGGGCGGAGGCGGACCTGCTGCTCGCGCTGCTGTCGCGCGCCGGCGCCGGCGTCTCGATCGGCACGTACGTGAACTTCATCACCGGCCCTAGGGCCGGCGCCGAGATGCACCTCGTGATCGTCGACAACGGGCGCTCGAACATCCTCGGCTCGCCGAGCCAGGAGGCGCTCAACTGCATCCGCTGCGGCGCCTGCCTGAACGCCTGCCCGGTCTACCGGCAGATCGGCGGGCACGCATACGGCGACGTCTACTCCGGGCCGATCGGCGCGGTGATCGTGCCGCTGCTGCGCGAGGGCGATCCGGAGCTCTCGCACGCGTCGTCGCTGTGCGGCGCGTGCTGGAAGACGTGCCCGGTCGCGATCCCGCTGCACGAGCTGCTTCTGCAGGGCCGCGCCGACCACGCCGGCTCCGAGCGCGCGCTCTGGCGCGCATGGGCCGCCGCCTGGTCGAGCCCGCGAGCGTTCGCGCTGTCGGGCGCGCCGGCGCGCGTACGGCCGCCGATGGCGCTGGTCCCGCCGCCGTTCCGGGAGTGGGCGCGCGGCCGCGAGCTGCCCCACCGCGAGGGAGCCACATTCCGCGCGCGCTGGAAGCGCGGCGAGGTGCTGGAGTGACGCGAGAGGTCTTCCTCGCCCGGCTGCGCTCCCGGCTCGCGGACCCGGCGCCGCCGGGCGTCGCGCACCCGCCCGCTCCGGCGCCGGCGAGCGTCCCGCGCGTCGACTACCCGCCCGACCCGCGCTCGCTCGAGCAGCGCTTCGCGGACGAGCTGGCCGCCGTCAACGGGCGCGTCGCGACGCCGGAGCAGCTGCCCGGCTTGCTCGAGGAGCTCGGCGTCCGCACCGCTGTCGTGCTCGACGAGCGCGTCGCGCTCCCGCCCGGCATCGAGCGCCTGCCGTTGGAGCGCACCGAGGAGGCAGACGCGGGCTTCACCGCCGCGGTGGCCGCGTGCGCGGTCACGGGGACGGTCGTGGTCGCCGACGAGTACCGCCTCGCCAGCCTCCTGCCCCGCGTGCACGTCGTCGCGGTGCCCCGCGACGCGCTCGTGGAGACGCCGGGCGACGTCCTGCGCGACCTGAATCGCCTGTTCGGCGACGGCCTCCCGTCCGCGTTCGCGCTCGCGTCAGGGCCGAGCCGCAGCGCCGACATCGCGGGCGAGGTCGTCTACGGCGTGCACGGCCCGCTGGCCGTCATCGCCCTTTTCGTCTAACGGCGTCTGGCGGTATAGCGCTTGCCGGCGCGCACCAGCACGGTCTTGTGCTTGACGAAGTCGTTCACCCTCACGACGCCCTTGGCGACGCGCGTAAGCGTGCTCGTGCACGTGTCCTGGACCAGCCAGCGCGTGCCGCGCACGGTCGCCGCGCTGTACTGGCCGCGTGTGCGGAACGAGCCCGAGCCGTCGCCCCACAGCTTGCGCGTCTTGGGCTTCTTGGCCGCCGCGTGGGCTCCGCCGCCGCACGCGAGCGCCTCGACCAGCCGCAGCTCGGTGACCGCGCCCGGCTGCGTGAGCTTGAAGATGCCGTCGTAGAACGTGGACGTCTGCGGCGTCCCACCCGGCTTGGGCACCGACGTCAGCGTGATCTTGCCCTTCTTGACGTCGACGATCGAGCCGAGCGGGATGCCCTGCGCGCCGTCGAGCTCGACGAACGTCCTCGAGCCCGGCCGCTTCACCAGCACCTTGCCGCTGACCGGGCTCGCGACCACGGTCTTGTGGAAGACGGGCCCGCCGCCGGTCCCGAGCGTGAGGCTGACGTTGTCGATGTAGCCGTCGTTGAACGCGCCCTCGTTGCGCGTCGCGTCGATCCGCACGGAGACCGAGCGCGTGCCGGCCGGCACCGCGGCGGTTGCCGAGCGGGAGAGCAGCGTCGTCGCGTCCTGGCGATCCTCGGGCGTCACCGGCCCGACCTGCAGCGTGCCGAGCCCGGAGCCCGCGGCATTCAGGAACGTCGCCGTCACGGTCGCCGAGTCGGTCTGCGTGAGGTAGCCGCCGAGCAGCGCCGACAGCGTCGCCGACTCCGAGCCGGCGTCGATTCGCGCGGCGTCGCTCGCCACGCTCACCACCTGGGTCGCGGCGCTCGCTGCGTTATCCGGGCCGCCGGCGAAGAAGCTCGCCCCGCCGCCGAGCGCCGCGCTGTCGGCGGTCGTGAGGAACTCCGGCGCTCCGTACGCGACCTCGGTGAACGCGCCGTCGGTCGTCCACCCGGGCGGCGGCACCACCGCCACGCCATCCGTCGAGCCGGGCACCGCCTCGGCGTCGCCGTTCACAAGCAGATTGCCGGCCGGCGCCTGCGCACCGGCGGTCGCGGGGAAGGCGAGCGCGGCGAGCGCGAGTACGGCGGCGAGGCGCATCAGCGGACCATCTCACCGTTGCCCGGTGAATCGCAACCCTCAGACGGATGGGGACGAGTAGCCCTCGAACGCATACGGGTTCAGGAACTGCCGCCGCCAGAAGAAGGCGCGCTCGACCTCGGTCATGCCGGCGCGATCACACACGTCATCCCATTCACGCGTGATGGTCTCGACCTGCTGGTCGATCAGCTCGCGCGCTTCGGCCTCGGAGAGCATGTATGTCGATGCGCGCTCGACGCAGCCGGCGAGTCTGCTCAGAGCGGAAGCCATCCGCCCCGATGATCATGCCCTGGCTCGTCTCGCCGCCACCGCGAGGCGGGCGAACAGCTCGCGCAGCGTCCGTCGCCCGTCGGTGAAGCGTTCGAGGACGATCTGTGCGAGATCCGCGTAGCTCGCATATCGGGCCATGAGCTCGTCCAGCTCGAGGATCGTGAGCGCAGAGACCATGGCTCGACGCGTCCGCGTTCCCGGCGCACGATCGAAGCGGGCGACCAGGAGAACGTCCCGGCTCATCACGCGACGGATCTCGACGCCCGCCGCCGTGAGGCCGGCGCGGCGCGCGAGCTCCATCGCCGCGTATTCGCCCTTCACGACGCTGCGGTGCAGGAGCGCGAGATCCAACGCAGGCGACAGCGGCAGCCCCTCGTTGACGCGATCGGCGGCGGTCATCAGATCCTCGAGCGGCGCGGTCATCTGGTCGCGACCGACGTACACGTCGGCACGGTCTTGGAAGTCGAGGGCTCCGATGCGATCCGACCCGGAGTGGAGGAGATACGTAAGCGGTCCGAATGCGGCCGGGTCGCCGCCCTTGGCCTGTGCGCCGAGGAGATGCTGCATCACCACTCTCTGGCCCCACGCGTCGGGTGCGGCGTCCTTGATGGAACCCGGGATAGTGAGCCCCGCGACCGGCTCGATGATGCCGGCGCGAAGCGGCAACTCCGGCAGGTAAAGCGGGATCGCGTCCGGGCGCAACAGGTAGCTCTGCCCGTAGTTGAAGCGCACGAGCCCTGCCACCAGCTCGATCCGGCCCGCGACGACCGGCTCCTCGGCGTCCGGAAGCCAAGTCCAGACGAACGCCTGGGATTATCGGAATTTTTCTTCCGATATCGCGCATGCCAGCGGCATCTGGTCCGGCGCGGAAGCGCGCAAGTGGACCTGTCCGCCGGGAGCCGCTCCGCGTACGCTCCGCGCGCTGTGCTCGAGATGACCGATGCGTTCCGCGAGGAGTTCCCCGGCGCCGTGGTCGGCGCGCTGGCGATGAGCGGCGTCGGCAATCCGCCGGAGAGCCCGGCGCTGGAGGCGGCCAAGCGCGCGCTGGAGGAGGAGCTGCGCGCCGGCGGAGGCCTCGACGGGCACCCCGTCCTGGGCGCCTACGCGGGCTACTACCGCGCCTTCGGCAAGAGCTTCCACGTCAAGGCGCAGTGGGAGTCGGTCGCCGTCAAGGGCCGGCCGATCCCGACGCGCGCCGCGCTCGTGGAGGCGATGTTCATGGCCGAGCTGCGCAGCCTCGTGCTCACCGCCGGCCACGACCGCGACGCGCTCGCGGGCCCGCTGCGGGCGGACGTCAGCGCCGACGGCGATGCCTACGTCACGCTCGGCGGCGCGGAGGCCGTGCTCACGCGCGGCGACATGCTGATGGCCGACGGCGAGGGCATCGTCTCCAGCGTCCTGCGCGGCCCCGACCGGCGCACCCGGATCACGCCCGCGACCACCCGCGCGCTGTTCGCGGTCTACGCGCCCGCGGGCGTCGGCGAGGCGGTCGTCCGCCGCCACCTCGACGACCTGCGTGCGAACGTCGAGCTGATCGCGCCCGATGCGCGCACGGACGCGCTCGTGACCGTCTAGCTGGGCGCCCACGGGAATTCCGCAGACGGGTGACGGGTGACCACCGATGCGCGGCCGCCGGGGCCGTCGTACGGTCTGCGCGATGCCGGTCGACAACCTCACGGCCCGGGCCGCGCGCTGGAGCGCCTCGCACCGCCGGACGGCCATCTTCGGCTGGCTGGCGTTCGTGCTCGTGGTGTTCGCGATCGGCTCCGCCGCCGGCGTGGTGAACATGAAGGACCAGGAGTTCGGCATCGGCGACTCGCACGCCGCCGAGAAGGTCCTGGCCAACGAGTTCCCCAGCGACCGCGCCGGCGAGCAGGTGCTGCTGCAGAGCCGCAACGGACGGCTCGATCGCGCGGAGCTGAAGTCCGCGGTCGACGACCTCACCGCCCGGCTCGAGCGCGTACCGGCGGTGGCGGCGATCCGCTCGCCGCTGGATCCGGCGAACGCGGGCCAGCTCTCGCGCGACGGGCGCTCGGCGCTGGTCACGTTCCAGCTCACCGGCGACCCGGACACCGCGTCCGATCGCGTCGGGCCGGCGCTCGCGGCGACCGCCGCGGTGCAGCGCGCTCATCCGGGTCTGTTCATCGGCGAGGTCGGAGACGGCAGCGCCAACAAGGCGATCAACGAGCGCATCTCCGCCGACTTCCAGCGGGCCGAGGTCACGTCGCTGCCGGTCACGCTGGTGATCCTCGTGCTCGCCTTCGGCGCGCTCGTGGCAGCCGGCATCCCGCTCCTGCTCGGTCTGACCGCGGTGATGGCCACGCTCGGGCTGACCGCGCTCTTCAGCCATCTCATGCACGTCGACCAGTCGATCAACTCGGTGATCCTGCTGATCGGCCTCGCGGTCGGCGTCGACTACTCGCTGTTCTACCTGCGCCGCGAGCGCGAGGAACGTGCGCGCGGGCGCTCCCCGGCGGCCGCGCTCGAGGTCGCCGCGGCGACGTCCGGGCGCGCGGTTCTCGTCTCCGGCCTGACGGTCATGACCGCGATGGCCGGGATGCTCCTGATGGGCACGCGCATCTTCCAGGGCTTCGGCATCGCGACGATGCTGGTCGTCGCGATCTCGCTCGTCGGCTCGCTCACCGTGCTGCCTGCGATCCTGTCGAAGCTCGGCGACCGCGTCGATCGCGGCCGCATCCCGTTCGTCCGCCGGATGGCCACGCGCGACGGCGAGTCGCGCGTGTGGTCGACCGTCGTGGGCGCGGTCATGCGCCGTCCGGTGCTGTTCGGCGGAGCGGCGGCGACGCTGCTGCTCCTGCTCGCGGTGCCGGCGTTCCGCCTGCATACGGCAGACTCCGGCGTCCAGGGCCTGCCGCGCGACCTGCCGGTGATGCGCGTCTATGACCGCCTCGAGACGGCGTTTCCGGGGGGCCCGGTACCGGCGATCGTCGCCGTCAGCGCGCCCGACGTGACCGCTCCGCAGGTCACGGCGGCGATCGAGGCGCTCAAGCGCGCAGCGCTCGCCAGCGGCCAGATGAGCGATCCCATCACCGTGGACGTCAGCCGCTCGCACCGCGCGGCGCGCGTTGAGATTCCGCTGGCGGGTGAGGGCACCGACACGAGCTCCAATCGCGCGCTCGACACGCTCCGCGGCACGCTGATCCCGTCGACGATCGGCCGCGTCGACGGCGCGCAAGCGCATGTGACCGGCCTCACCGCCGGCTCGCGCGACTTCAACGACTCGATGAAGTCGCACGCACCTTTCGTGTTCGCGTTCGTGCTCGGCTTCGCGTTCGTCCTGCTGCTGGTCACGTTCCGCTCGATCGTGATCCCGATCAAGGCGATCCTGCTGAACCTGCTGTCGGTCGCCGCGTCCTACGGCGTGCTCGTGCTGGTGTTCCAGGACGGCCGGTTCGAGTCGCTGCTCGGCTTCGAGTCGATCGGCGGCGTCACCTCCTGGCTGCCGCTGTTCCTGTTCGTCGTCCTGTTCGGACTGTCGATGGACTACCACGTCCTGATCATCAGCCGCGTGCGCGAGGCCTATGACGCGGGGATGCCGACCGGCGAGGCGGTCGCGCACGGGATCCGCGCGACGGCGAGCGTGGTGACGAGCGCGGCGGTCGTGATGGTCGGCGTGTTCGCGATCTTCGCGACGCTCGGGATGATCGACTTCAAGATGATGGGCGTCGGCCTCGCCGTCGCCGTGCTGCTCGACGCGACGATCGTGCGTGCGGTCCTGCTGCCCGCCACGATGAAGCTGCTCGGCGACTGGAACTGGTACCTGCCGCGCTGGCTGGAGTGGCTGCCGCGCGTCGCGCCGGAGCCGCCGGAGGCTCCCGAGCCGCCGGGGCCGCCTGAGACGCCGGCGCCCGAGCCGCGAGTGCCTGCCGGCGTCTGAGCCTCAGGCCGTCCTGCCGAGCGCCTGCAGGTCGGTCGGCAGGATCGTCAGCTCGGGTACGTAGGCGCGCGGCGGAAGGCCGGCGACGAACACGCACGCGGCGGCGACGTCCTCGGCGTCCAGCATCCGCGCGCGCACGTCAGGGGCCGGCGGCTCCGGCCGGTTATCGAGGATCGGCGTGTCCACCACGCCGGGGAGGATCGCGGTCACCCGCAGCGCGCCGTCGGCCTCGTAGCCGATCCCGCGCGCCAGCGCGAGCACGGCGGCCTTGCCGGCCTGGTAGGCCGGGCCGGAGCGATCCGGCCAGCTGCCCGACACGCTGCCGATCAGGATGATCGTGCCGCGCGACTCCAGCAGCGGCTTCAGGAACGCGTGGACGACGTTCCAGGTGCCGGTCAGGTTGGTCGCCACCAGCCGGTCCCACGCGTCGCCGGTCAGCTCCTGTAAGCGCCGGCGCGCGATGTTGGTGCCCGCGGCGACCACGAGCACGTCGAGCGCGCCGACCGCCTCCGTCAGCGCGTCGATCGAGGCGCGGTCGGTGACGTCGGCGACGTGCCCGGTGACGCCGTCCGCGGCGACCGGCCGCCGCGCCGCCGCGTGGACCGTGTCTCCGAGCGCGGCGAACGCGCGCGCGGTGGCGAGCCCGATGCCCGACGAGGCCCCGACCACCAGCACCTTGCGCGTCATTTCTCGCGTCCCGCCCCGGCGAGGAAGACCTTGAACTCGGCCGGAGGCCCCTTCGCCAGCCGCGCGAACTGCGCCGGGCCCTCCTCCAGCGGCAGCACCGGCCCGAGGTCGTCGCCCAGCGTCGCCTCGCCGGACACCAGCCACGCGTGCGCCTGCTCGAAGTCGTCCATCGTGTACGCGTAGGAGCCCTGGATCCGGTGCTGCGAGCGCACGATGTCGTGGAACCCGAGCGTCGTGTCGTCGGACGCGAGCCCGATGCAGACCATTGTCCCGGCCGGGCGCAGCAGCTCCAGGCCGAGCCGGCGCGTCGCCTCGGCGCCGACCGCGTCGAGCACGAGGTCGAAGTCGCGCTCGTCGGCGACCTCGGAGGCGCCGAGCCGCAGCGCGCGGTCCAGCCGCTCCGGCTGGCGCTCGACCACCGCGACGTGCGGGATGCCCGACAGCAGCGCGGCCTGCAGCGTCACGAGCCCGATCGTCCCCGCCCCGAGCACGACGGCGCGCTCCGCCGGCCCGCCGAGCCGCACCGCGTGCACGCCGTTGGCGAGCGGCTCCATCAGCGCGCCGACCCGCGCGGACACCGCGTCGGGCAGCACGCGGGCGTCGACCGCCCGCACGCGCACCAGGTCGGCGAACGCGCCCGGGGCGTGCACGCCGACCAGGACGCGCTCGCGGCACACGTTGGAGTGGCCCGCGCGGCAGAGCGCGCAGCGGCCGCACCCGCTCAGCGGATTGACCGCGACGCGCGCGCCCTCCAGCTCGGAGGCCCCGTCGCCGGCGGCGACGACCCGCCCCGCGAACTCGTGCCCCATCACCAGCGGCGGCGTGCGGTTGCCCATGTGCCCGAGGTAGCCCTCGACCTCCGAGCCGCAGATGCCGACCGCCTCGGCCTCCAGGATCAGCTCGCCCGGGCCCGGCGCCTCCGGCTCGGGCACGTCCTCCACGGTCATGCGCTCCGGCCCCTGCCAGACGATCGCCCTCATGCGCCCACCTCCTCCACGGTGTTCACCAGCTCTCCCAGGCCGGTGATCGAGATCCGCACCTCGTCGCCGGAGCGCAGCGTGAACTCCGGCTCCGGGATGATCGAGGTCCCGGTCAGCAGCACCACCCCCGCCGGGAAGTCCTGCGCGCGGAACAGCCACTGCACGAGCTCCTCGGGCGTGCGATGCAGCTGCGCCGCCGACGTGAAGCCGGTGAAGATCGTGGTGCGGTCGCGCGCGATCCTGAGCTCGATCTCGAGCTCCTTCAGCGGCGGCGCCTCGTCGACGCCGACGATGCACGGCCCCAGCGCGCACGACCCGCGGTAGACCTTGGCCTGCGGCAGATAGAGCGGGTTCTCGCCCTCGATCGAGCGCGACGACACGTCGTTGCCGATCGTGTAGCCGACGATCTTGCCGGCCGCCGAGCACACGAGCCCCAGCTCCGGCTCGGGCACGTCCCAGCCGGAGTCGCGCCGCACGCCGATCAGCCCGCCGGGCCCGCGCACGCGGCCGGGCGCCGCCTTGAAGAACAGCTCCGGGCGCTCGGCGTCGTACACGCGGTCATAGAAGTCGTGGCCGCCGGACTCCTCGTTGCGGGCGACGCGGCTGGACTCGTAGGTGACGCCGGCCGCCCACACCTCCTGCCCCTGCACGGGCGCGAGCACGATCGAGCCGGCCGGCACCGCGCCGACGCCGCCGGCCTCCAGCGAGCCGGCGGCCAGCAGCGCGTCGATCGTCGCGCCGGGAGGCAGCAGCTCGGCGGGGCCGGTCGTGACCGGGCCGCGCGCGAGCCGCTCGCCCTGCGCCGTGCTGACCCGCCAGATCGCCATGGCTCAGGAAGACGGGCCGATCGTGATCGTGTGCGTCGAGGTGTACAGCTCGCGCGCCGCCTTGCCCTGCTCGCGCGGGCCGAACGAGGACTGCTTCTCGCCCCCGAACGGCGCATGGAAGTCGACGCCCGACGTCGGCATGTTGACGCGGATCATGCCGGTTTCGAGCCCGTCGATGACGGTCAGCGCCGAATCGACGTCGCGCGTGAAGACCGAGGTGACCAGCCCGTACGGGACGGCGTTGGAGATCTCGACCGCCTGCTCGGCGCTGTCGGCGCGCAGCACGGTGGCGATCGGGCCGAAGACCTCCTCGCGCGCGAGCCTGGCGTCAGTCGCCTGGCCGGCCACGATCGCCGGCGAGATAAAGAGGCCCGGGCCGTCGAGTGCCTTGCCGCCCGTGACCACGCGCCCGCCGTCGCCGGTCACCGCGCTCGCGGCCTCCAGCACCTCGTCGCGCGCCGGCGGGTTGATCACCGGGCCGACGACCGTCGACGCATCGGCCGGGTCGCCGGTCGGCAGCGCCTCCACGGCCGCGGCCAGCGCGTCGGTCAGCGCGCTTGCGTCGCCGACCACGATCACGCGCTGCGTGGCCGTGCACTTCTGACCCGCGTAGCCCATCGCGGCGCCGGCGATCACCTTCGCGGCCTGCTCGACGTCGGCGTCCGGGAGCACGATCGAGGCGTTCAGCCCGCCCATCTCGGCTTGGCTCGGGATCCCGCGCGCGGTCGCGGCCGCGGCGACGCCGAGCCCGACCGCGGTCGAGCCCGTGAACGACACGACATCGGAGAGCTCGACGAGCGCCTGTCCGGCCGCGCCCGGGCCGGTGATCACGTTGAACACGCCTTCGGGCAGGTGCTTGCCGAGGATCTCCTCCAATAGCAGCGCGCAGCCGATCGCTTCCGACGCGGGCTTCAGGACGACGGCGTTGCCGTAGGCGAGCGCGGGCGCCGCCTTCCAGAGCGGGATCGCGAACGGGAAGTTCCACGGCGTGATCAGCCCGGCCACGCCGCGCGGGCGGCGGCGGCTGAGCAGCAGCGTGCGCAGATCGGACGGGGGTGCGGCGGGGTAGGTGTCGCCGTCGGGGTCCAGCGCGGCCTGCGACTGGTAGCGCAGGATCCGCACGCCGCGCCCGTGCTCGCCGACGGCCTCGGTCAGCGGCTTGCCGACCTCGCGCACCATCAGGTCGACGATCTCGTCCTTGGCCGCGTTGACCGCCTCGGCGGCGGCCGTCAGCGCGTCGGCGCGCGCAAGCGCGGAGCGCGACCACTCGCGCTGGGCGGCGCGAGCGCGCTCGACCGCGGCGGCGACGACCTCGCGGTCGGCGGCCGGCGCGGCGACGACGATCTCGGACTGGTCCTGCGGCGAACGGCTTTCGATCGTTGCGGTGCTCATGTCGCCGTCGGACGCTAGCGTGTCGCACCCTCGCATGAGTCCGACGATCACCGGAATCGACGTGCGCGATGTGCGCTTCCCGACGTCCCGCACGCTGGCGGGCTCGGACGCGATGAACGAGGCCCCGGACTACTCGGCCGCGTACGCGATCCTCGAGACCGACGGCGAGCTGCGCGGCCATGGGATGACGTTCACGATCGGACGCGGGACCGAGATCGTGTGCGCGGCGATGCGCTCGCTCGCGCCGCTCCTCATCGGCCGGCGTCTGGAGGACATTGCGGCCGACCCGGGCGCGTTCTGGCGCGCGATCACCGGCGACTCGCAGCTGCGCTGGATCGGCCCGGAGAAGGGCGCGATCCACCTTGCCACCGGCGCGCTGGTCAACGCGGTCTGGGACCTGTGGGCGCGCGCCGAGGGCAAGCCGCTATGGAAGCTCGTCGCGGATATGACGCCCGAGGAGATCGTGCGCTGCATCGACTTCCGGTATCTGACCGACGCGCTCACGCCCGAGCAGGCGCTGGAGCTGCTTCAGGTGCCCGGCCGCGCCGAGCGCATCGAGGAGCTGCGCCGCGTCGGGTTCCCCGCCTACACGACCTCGGTCGGCTGGCTCGGCTACTCCGACGACGAGGTCTCCCAGCGCGCCCGCGACGCGGTGGCGCAGGGCTGGACGCACATGAAGATGAAGGTCGGCGGCTCGCTTGAAGGCGACCTCCGCCGCGCCGCGCTGATCCGCGAGGAGATCGGCCCGGACCGCTTCCTGATGATGGACGCCAACCAGGTCTGGGACGTCGAGCAGGCGATCGCGCACACGAAGCGGCTCTCCGAGTTTGACCCGTGGTGGATGGAGGAGCCGACGAGCCCCGACGACATCCTCGGCCACGCGCGCATCGCGAGAGAAGTGGCCCCGGTTCGTATCGCCACCGGGGAGCACTGCCACAACCGCACGATGTTCAAGCAGCTCATGCAGGCGAACGCGATCGGCGTCTGCCAGCTCGACTCGTGCCGCCTCGGCGGCGTCAACGAGGTGCTCGCCGTGCTGTTGCTGGCCGCGCGCTTCGGCGTCCCGGTCTGCCCGCACGCCGGCGGCGTCGGGCTGTCCGAGTACGTCCAGCACCTCTCGATCGCCGACTACGTGCTGCTCGGCGGCGACCTGCATACCCGCGTGATCGAGTACGTCGAGGAGCTGCACGAGCACTTCCTCGATCCGGTCCGGATGCGCGACGGGCGCTACCTGGTGCCCGAGGCGCCGGGCTACAGCATCGAGATGTTCCCCGAGTCGCTCGCGGACTATGCCTTTCCCGAGGGAAGCGCGTGGCGCCGCTAAGGTGCCGCGGCTGTGGATGCGTTCCAGGCCATCGTCCTCGGCATCGTCCAGGGGCTGACTGAGTTCCTGCCGATCTCGAGCACCGCGCACCTGCGCATCGTGCCGGCGTTCCTCGGCTGGGAGGACCCGGGCGCCGCGTTCACCGCGGTCGTCCAGCTCGGCACGATGGCCGCGGTGCTCCTGTACTTCCGCCACGACCTGTGGCGGATCGTGCGCACCTGGTTCCTCAGCCTGCGCGACCCGTCGCTGCGCTCGACGCTCGATGCACGCATGGGCTGGTACATCGGGCTCGGCACGATCCCGATCGCGATCTTCGGCTTCATCTTCCGCGACCAGATCGAGAGCGGCGGGCGCGACCTGTACGTGATCGGCGTCGCGCTGATCGTGTTCGGGCTGGTGCTGGAAGTCGCCGATCGCACGGCCAAGCGCAACCGCTCGCTCGAGCAGATCGGATCGCGCGACGGCGCGTTCATCGGCGTCGCGCAGGCGCTCGCGCTGGTCCCCGGCGTCTCGCGCTCGGGCGCGACCATCAGCGCGGGCCTCTTCCGCGGCTTCGATCGCGAGTCGGCGGCGCGCTACTCGTTCCTGCTCTCGATCCCGGCGGTCGTGCTGTCGGGCCTGTTCGAGGCACGCAAGATCGGCGGCGAGGGGAGCGCCGGCGTGGTGCCGACGCTGCTCGCCACGCTGCTCGCGTTCATCGTCGGCTACGCGTCGATCGCGTGGCTGCTGCGCTATCTCGTGCGCCACTCGCTGACGGTGTTCGTGATCTACCGCGTCGCGCTGGGCACGCTCGTGCTGGCGCTCACCGCCTCCGGGGCGATCTCTTAACATTCAGGGAATGGCCGTTCGCGAGCGCGTCCGCATGGCGCCGAGCGTCTTCCGCCTCCCAGTCGAGAAGCTGCGCGACGGTTACTACTCCGACGCCTACTTCAACCTGACCAAGTCGCTGCTGGAGGCCGACGACCACCATCCGCGCGTGCTGATGCAGGTCTTCCAGCGCGAGGAGTCGATCCTCGGCGGCATCGACGAGGCGATCGCGGTCCTCAAGCAGGGTGCCGGGCACTACGAGGGCGACCGCTGGGTCGAGGGCTGGGAGGGGCTCGAGGTGCGCGCGCTGCACGAGGGCGACGAGATCGCCTCGTGGGAATCCGTGCTCACGATCGAGGGCGACTACGCCGACTTCGCGCATCTGGAGACGGTCTATCTCGGCGTGCTCGCGCGCCGCACGCTGATCATGCGCAACGTCCGCGAGGTGGTCGACGCCGCGCGCGGCAAGCCGATCCTGTACTTCCCCGCCCGCCACGACCACTGGCTCGTGCAGACCGGTGACGGCTGGGCGGCGCACATCGCCGGGGCGATCGGCGTGTCCACCGACGCGCAGGCGTCCTGGTGGGGCGGGCGCGGCATCGGCACCGTCCCGCACGGGTTGATCGCTGCCTACGGCGGCGACACCGCGCTCGCCGCGCGCAAGTTCGCCGACCGCTTCGGGCGCGACATGAACGTCACCGTCCTGGTCGACTTCGACAACGACTCGGTGCGCACGGCGCTGGAGGCGGCGGCCGCGCTCGGCCCGGATCTCTGGGGCGTGCGGCTGGACACGTCCGACAAGCTCGCCGACCTGTCGCTGCAGCGCCTGCACGGGGCGGGGGCTCCCACGGGCGTCGCCGGCGAGCTCGTGCGCCTGGTGCGCGGCGAACTCGACACGCACGGCTTCCCGAACGTCAAGATCGTCGTCTCCGGCGGCTTCAACGCGGCGCGGATCCGCGAGTTCGAGGAGGCCGGCGTGCCGGTCGACTCCTACGGCGTCGGCTCGTCGCTGATCCGCGGCGCCAACGACTTCACCGCCGACGTCGTCATGGTCGACGGGCGCCCCTGCTCGAAGGTCGGGCGCGAGCTGCGCCCGAACCCGCGGCTCGAGCCCGTCCGCTAGACGCCGAACCCGGGCGCCGTCTGCGATGCCCGGAACTGGATCACCTCGACGGTCGCGACCCCGCCCTTCACGAACGGGTCCGCGGCGGCGATCGCCTCGATTTCGTCCCGGTCCTCGCCGCGCGCGAGGATCACGCCGCCGGTTCGCGGGATCTGCCGCCCGGAGACCACGAACCGCCCGGCCACGTACTGCTCGTTGAGCCACTTCATGTGACCGCGCATCAGCGCGTCGACTTCCTCGAGCGGCTTGATGTAGGTGAGCAGGAGGACGAACATCAGGCGGCGAGGCGCACGCCGTAGGCGCCGAACGCGGTGTCGCGTGTGAGAACGCCGAGGTCGTCTTGGAGCGCGTGCGCGATCAGCACGCGGTCGAAGGGATCGCCGTGATGGCGCGGCAACTCGGCGGCAGCTTCCAGCAGCTGTGCGGTGACGTCGAGCAGCCGGAACTCGGCGACGAGCACCGCACTCAGATTGCGCGGTGCTCGCAATCGTCCCGCCTCGCGCTTGATCGCGGCCTCCCACACCGACATCGGGCTCAGGCACCGGTCCACCGCGGGGTCGACCAGAAGGGCGCGCTCGGCCGTGCTCAGGCGTGCCGGATCGCCGAGCGCCCACAGCGCGATGTGCGTGTCCACGAGGACGGCGCTCACCGCGTGTAGTCGTCGAACTCGGGAAGTGGCTCGTCGAAGTCCGGCGCCAGCTCGATCTCTCCAGCAAGGACACCAAGCCGCACAGGGGCGTACTCGGCGACGACGGGCACAAGCCGCACCGCGGGCGTGCCATTGCGGGCGATCACGACCTCCTCGCCGCGCTCGGCGGCGGCAACGAGCTCGCTGAGCTGCGTCTTCGCGTCGTGCATGTTCACGACCATATAGCTAATAGCTTAGCTAATCCGCCGGTCAGTGCGCGACGTCGACGACGATCCGCGTGGGAGCGGTGAGCCGGAAGACGCGGAAGCCGGTCTTGCGGCGCAGCCCTAGCCCGTAAGAGACGACGCCCTCGAAGTCGCCGGCCTTCTTGAGCTGGCGGAGGTTGGAGCAGTGCGGCGTGAGCGTGCTCGGGAGCAGGTTCGTGCCGCCGTTGGTGTGCCCGCGGGCATTGCGGATGCCGACGAGCAGGAACTTGCTCCCCTGCAGCGAGATCGGGTTGCCGGAGCCGTCGGCGACGATCCGGCTGACATAGCGCACGTCGTACCCGGGCGTGCCGCCCGATCGCACGCGCAGGACGAAGCGGTCGTAGGTCGAGTGGCAGCCCGCGGCGGCCTGATTCAGCTCCGCCTGGCCTCCGCTGGACGGCGATGTCTTCCGCGCGGTCGAGAACGGCGGGAGACCCGAAGCCGCGGCGGCCAGGCCGAGGAACGACAGTGCCACTACGCCGGATGCGGCCGCGCGCCGGATCACATGTCGTGTCTAAACGATCGCACCGCGAAGGTCAATGGTCACAACCCGATCAGGATCGCGATGATGCCCTGGGGCGGCTTCGGCGCGTGCGCCTCCGCGACCATGATCGTGTTGGACGTCCCGTCGGTCGCGGCGGACGCATGCCCCGCGAAGACCGCCGTGGCCGCAATGGCGAGGATGAGTGCCTTGATCGCTGTCATGTCCGGGAAGACCTCGGCGGCGCACGTGAGGTTGGCCTGTTGCACGATTGGCGCGCCGGCGCTCTTCGCGGAGCGTTAGAGCAGCTCGGCGAGCATCGACGCCGCACGGGCGGCGCCGTCGGTCTCGACCGGCCGATAGTCGACCTCGCGCCCGATCTCGTCGGCGATCGCCGCCGCGATCGCCTCCGGCGTGGACGTGTCGAAGTCCATCCTGCGCCCCGCGCCGTAGCGCTGGAGCCGGTGGTGGACGTGGAAGCTCTGCTCGAAGTGATGGCGCAGCGGGAAGTAGAGGAACGGCCGGCGGTTCGCGGTCAGCTCCATCGACGTGGTGAGGCCGCCCTGGACGACCGCCAGGTCGCACGCCGCGAGGTGCCGGTAGAGGTCGGGCACGAACGCTCGAACCTCAAGGCCGTCGTACACGGGCAGCGTCGCCGGATCGATGCGCGGGCCGGCCACGACGATCATCCGCAGCCCCGGCACCGCCGCGCGCGCGAACGGGAAGGCCGCCATCACGCGCTCGAGCAGCGCGCGGCCCACGCCCGAGCCGCCCACGCTCACGACGCACACCTGCTCCGAAGCCCCGTATCCGAGCTCCGCGCGCAGCTTCTCGCGATCGCCCACCTCGCCCGGGTCGAACCCGGTCACGTGACCGGCGAAGTCGTAGTGATCGGCTGTCCATGACGGGATGTCCGGCAGCTCCGGACCGAACCGCTCCGGGACCACGTCATCCAGGTTGCCGACGAAGATCGCCCGGTCGCGCACGCGCGGGAAGCGCGCGATGTGCTCGATCATCTCTGCGTTGTAGTCGGCGGTCAGCATCGCCTCGTGCTCGCCGCCGTCCTCCATCGGCAGCCAGCCGACGAAGTCGGTCAGCCATGCATAGGCGGCGCGCTTGGCCTCCGGGTTCTCGTGCAGGTAGTAGTCGATCTCCCAGCCCTCGTCGGCGACCCAGAGGTCGTAGTCCTGCTCGCGCACGAGGTCGTCGAAGACCATGAAGTTCGCGATCAGGATCTCGTCCATCCGCCGCCAGGCCTGGAAGCAGTGCAGGTCGTGCTCGGCCGACTCGGACTCGATGTGGTGCGACTCGTTGGCCAGCAGCGCGCTCGCCGGGTGCACACGCTCGCCGGCCGCGTCCAGCGCCGCGGTGACCGGGTGCTGGGCGAGCCAGTCGATCTCCAGGTCGGGATGCGCCCGGCGCAACTCGCGAGCGATCGCGATGTCGCGCCGGGCGTGGCCGAGGCCGATCGGGGAGGAGACGTACAGGACGCGGCGGCGCCGGCCTCGCCCGCGGATCCAGCGGGCGGGCGGCGGCGCGGGAGCGACGAAGTCGCGAATCAGGCGGTTCACGCGCACCGGATCGCGCGCGTGCGGGAGGTGGCCGGACGCCTCGAGCGCGACCAGCGTCCCGCCGGTGCGCTCGGCGAGCTCCTCGCCGTTCGCGAACGGCCGGATGCCGTCCTCGGTCCCGTGCAGGACGAGCACCGGGCAGACGATGCGCGCACACACCTCCACGAACTCGTCGCGCGTCAGCACGCGGCCGGCATGGGTCAGCCCGAGCGTCTCCGGTGTCGTCTCCAGACCCCAGTTCACGCAGTCCTCGATCTGCTTGGTCGAGTGCGGCTCGCTGAACGCCTGGCCGAAGAAGAACTCGAGGAAGTCGCGGTAGTCCTCGAGCCAGTAGTGGCGGTTGAACTTCTGCCAGCCCGCGTAGGTCTCCATCGGCGTGTCGAAGATCTGCGCCGAGCGGGCGGAGTGCTGTCCGAACGGCACCGCGGGGGCGATGAACACCGCGCCGTCGACGCGCTCCGGATGGTCTGCCGCGAGCAGCGCCGCCCAGTTGGCCCCGGCCGACAGCGCGACCATCGTCGCGCTCGAGACGCCCGCCGCGTCCATCACGGCGATCGCGTCCTGCGCGAACTCGCGCTCGGCATACGCCTCGAGCGTCGAGGGCCGGTCCGAGCGCCCGTTGCCGCGCCCGTCGAACGTGAGCACGCGGAAGTGGCGCGAGAGATACGGGATCTGCGCCTTCCAGTGACGCGAGTGGACGACCGACCACGTCGGGAGCAGGAGCACCGTCGGCTCGCCGGAGCCGTAGCGCTCCCAAGAGAGCCGTACGCCCTCGCGCTCGACGAAGCCCTCCTCGTCGGGGTACGCGGCGCGCGTATGCTCGGTCGTGGCCGGCGTGATGATCATCCGAGATCCCTCCGTGAGATCCAGTCGTCGATCCACTCGATCAACGACGCGTGACCTGCCTCGATGCCCGCCAGCCGCTCGAGGATGATGCCCTCGTTGAACGTGATCACGAGCGAGACGAGCGCGTCGAGCGGCATCTCGATCCCGTAGCGCTCGCGCGGTTCGGCGAGCGCCTCCGAGAGCACCGCCCGCCACTCGTCATTGACCTGCGCGACGCGCTCGCGCAGCTCGGGGCGATTCCAGGCGAGCGCCTGCAGCTCGTACCAGACCTTCTGGTATTCGCGGTCGGCGTCGAGGTAGCGCATCGCCGCGCGCCACTTCTCGGCGAACGGCACGTCGCCGGCGGCGTACATCTCCCGCTGGCGGGCGATCAGCCGCTGGGTGAACCGCTCGAGCACACGCGCGAGCAGGTTCTCCATCGAGCCGAAGTAGTAGTGCACGAGCCCGTGGTTGGCGTCCGCCTCCTGCGCCAGCGCGCGGGTCGTGATGCCGGCGTGCCCGGTCAGCACCAGCAGGCGCTCGGCCGCGTCCAGGAACGCCTCTTCGGTGTGCACGCGCGTCTTAGTCATCCGACTAAGACATTTGACCAGGCCTGTCAAGCTCGACGACGACGGCATCCGGCCCGGTCAGCGTTACGGCGTCCACGACCCCGTCCGGCCGCGGGCGCGTGCCCGCCACGACACGTCCCGGCGAGGGCAGCGCGACGGTGCTGGCGCCGTCCTCGAACCGCGCGAGCACGCGGTGACGCCCGCGGACGTAGATGAGCTCGGCGCCGGTGCCGGTCAGGCCCGTGACGACCCCGCGCGCCCAGCCGTGCTCGCGCCGCAGCGCGAGCAGCCGGCGGTAGAGCGAGAGAAACGACGCCCCGTCGCGCTCCTGCGCGGCGACGCCGATCGCGCCGGCGTCCTCGTACGCCGGCAGCCACGGCTCGGCGGTGGAGAACCCGCCGTGCGGGCTGCCGTCCCACGGCATCGGCGCGCGCGCCGGGTCGCGAGAGCGTGCGGGATCGCGGCGACCGAACCCGTCGCGCGGGACCGCGAGGCGCCGCGGGCTGTCCGGCAGCCCCAGCTCGTCCCCGTAGTAGAGCGTCAGCGTCCCGGGCAGGGTCATACCGAGCACGGCGGCGACGCGCGCGCGCTCGGGCCCGAGCCGGCTCGCCAGCCGCCTGACGTCGTGGTTGCCGAGCACCCAGTTCGGCGAGGCGCCCGCGGGCAGGTGCTCCAGGTGCGCGGCGATCCGGCACTGCAACCGCGGCGCCGTCCAGGGCTCGGTGATCAGGCCGAAGTTGAACGGCACGTCGACGCCGGCGTAGTAGCGCGCGGCGCGCTCCGGCGGCAGGCCCATCTCCGCCACCAGCACGCGATCGCCGTACTCGGCGACGACGCCGTGCAGGAACGCCACGACCTCGTCCATCTCCGGCTGGTCGACCGTGTGTGCGGGCCGCACCCGCGTGTACTCGGGCTGCCCGGGCCGCCAGCCGTCGCGGGGCGGGTTGTCGCGCAGTTGCGCGTCCTTGATCAGCACCGGGAGCGCGTCGAGCCGGAAGCCGTCCACCCCGCGGTCGAGCCAGAACCGCATCGCGTCGCCCATCGCGGCGCGCACGTCGGGGTTGCGCCAGTCGAGGTCCGGCTGCTCGGGGAGGAACGTGTGCAGGTAGTGCGCGCCGGCGGCCGCGTCGTAGGTCCAGGCCGAGCCGCCGGCGATGCTGAGCCAGTTGTTCGGCGGATCGCCGCGCGCCCAGATGTAGCGGTCGCGATGCGCCGTGAACCACGGGTGCCGGTCGGACGTGTGGTTGAGGACGAGGTCGAGCAGCACCCGCAGGCCGCGCGAGTGCGCGGCGGCGAGCAGGCGGTCGAAGTCGCCGAGCGTGCCGAGCCGTGGGTCGATCGCGGTGTAGTCCGCGACGTCGTAGCCGAGATCGGCGTCCGGCGACGGGTGGATCGGCGTCAGCCAGATCGCGTCGACGCCGAGCCCGGCGACGTAGTCGAGCCGCTCCAGCACCCCCGGCAGGTCGCCCACGCCGTCGCCGCTCGCGTCGCGGAACGAGCGCACGTAGATCTCGTACAGGACGGCTTCGCGCACTCAGATCAGCGGGACGAAGCGCACCCGCTCCAGCGCCGTGCGCTTGAGCTCGCCGTCGTGGCGGCGCACGAGCAGGAGGCGCTGGTCGCCGTTCTCGACGGGCGCGACCAGCCGGCCGCCCGGCGCGAGCTGCGCCTCCAGCGCCGGCGGGACGGCTCCGGCCGCGGCGGCGACGTTGATCGCGTCGAACGGCGCCTCGCCGGGCAGCCCGAGCGTCCCGTCGCCGACCACGAGCGTCACGTTCTCGACGCCGGCGGCGGCGAGATTCGCCGCCGCCTGGCGCGACAGCTCCGCGTGCCGCTCGACGCTCCACACGTGCCCGGACAGCCGCGCCAGCACGGCCGCGTGGTAGCCGGACCCGGTGCCGACGTCCAGGACGCGGTCGGACTCGCGCAGCTCAAGCAGCTCGCACATCCGCGCGACCACCAGCGGCTGCGAGATCGTCTGCCCGCAGCCGATCGGCAGCGGCACGTTGTCCCACGCGTCGGCCGCCAGCTCCTCCGGCACGAACAGATCGCGCGGCACCGCCCGCATCGCCTCCAGCACGCGCTCGTCGTCGAGGTAGCGCCGGAGCGTCGCGAGCAGCGCTTCCCGGCTCACACTACGGCCGAGCAGCCCGGATCGTCGCCGCCATGTCCTCATCGCCGTGCCCGGCGGCGATCGCCTTCGCCATCTGGTCGCGGATCGCCCGCGGCAGCGGGAGGTCGAGCCCGGCGGCGCGGGCCGCGTCGTCGGCCAGGCCGGCGTCCTTCGCCGCGAGCGCGAGCGGGAAGCTCGGATCGAAGCGCCGCTCGATCATCATCGTGCCCTTGAGCTTGGCATAGGCCGGGCCCAGCGGGCCGCCGTCGATGATCTCGAGGAACTGCCGCGGATCGAGCCCGAGGCCCTCGGCGAGGGCGATCGACTCGGCGACCCCCTCGGTGAGCGTCACCACCCACGCGTTGAGCACCAGCTTCATGCGCGTGCCAAGACCGATCTCGTCGCCCATGTCGACGACCTTGGCGGCGACCGGCTCGAACACCGGCCCGAGCCGCTCGCGCCCCGGACCCGAGGCCAGCACGGTGAGCTTGCCGGCCTCCGCCGGCTCGCGCGTACCCAGCACCGGACCGTCGACGAACGCCGCGTCGCCGGCCAGCGGCGCGAGCCGCTCGGTCGCGGCCACCCCGACCGTGCTCGACTGCCACCAGATCTGGCCGGCGCTCAGTTTCACGCCTTCCATCACGCGCTCGACGGCGGCGCCGTCGGCGAGCATCGTGATCAGGACCTCGGCGCCGTCGGCGGTGGGCCGCTCCAGCACGGTCAGGCCGGTCTCCTCCGCCTTCGCGCGCGTGCGGTTCCACACGCGCACGTCGTGGCCCGCGGACGCGAGATTGCGGGCCATGGGCGCGCCCATGATCCCGGTGCCCAGCACGTGGATGCGCATCAACATGTAACGTCGTCCGAGGTCCGAACTTGAGAGGACGGAGGCCGAAACACTAAAATCGCAGTACTGCGCCGATGCCGCCGAGCGGCTGCAGATCGTCGTGGTAGCGCACGACGAGCGGACTCGCCGACTGCTCGATCGCCTTCTCGATCGCCGGCTCCACGATGTCGTCGACCGGCTCGCCGGCCTCGGCGTCCTCGGGCAGCAGCAGGCCGGCCGCGACGTCGCGGCGCCCGCTCGCGCGGAAGTTCTCGGCGATCAGCAGCGTCTCCACCCGTGCCTGATTGAGGGCGTCGAGCACCTGCGCGATGCCCGCGGCGCCGCGCCCGCCGCGGCCGACCGCCTCGACCAGCCGGTCCAGCGCCTCGCGCTCGGACTTGCGCGCGTGCGCCTCGATCGCCCGGCTCGCCTCCGCGCGCACGTCGTCGAGCGACGCGTTCTCGGTGTCGACGCCGAGCTTGCCGGCGATCCGCTCGCGCAGGTACGGGTGCAGCTTGGACTTCAGCTCGCCGAGCAGCTCCTCCGGCGCGCCGATCAATACGCGGTCGAGCGCGCGCTTCTTGTAGATCTCGAACGCGAGCTCGGCGGCGCGGCCGATGTGATCGGAGACGTCCTTCTCGATCGAGCGCTGGTAGTTGAGCTGCGACCAGCCGCCCTGATCGTGCTTGGAGTGGATGTCGTCGACGATCCGGTCGGTCTCCTCCAGCTCGTCGCCGGGCCCGACGAAGATGCGCGTCGCGCGCCGGTTGGAGAGCAGCACCATCCACTGCTCGTCGGTCCCCTGCAGCACCAGCGGCTCGATGAACGGCGTGCGATCGAGCACGACCTTGGAGTCGATCGGCCGGCGCAGCTTGAGCACCTCGAGCACGTCGAGCTCCTTGCACGCATAGATCGCCACGCCGCGGGTGCCGTTGGTCGCCAGGTCTGAGCCCGCGAGCACATTGCGCACGCGCTCGACGTCGTCCTTGAGCGCGATCCGCTCGTCGTGCGAGAGCTCCTCCTTGGACTCGATCTTGTGCGCGGCCGCCGTCATCACCGACGTGATCGCCGACGAGCGCGCCGGCGGCGTCGCGAACTCGGTCGGGTCCAGGTTCAAGAAGACGGAGAGCACGCGGCCCCGCTCCGGGCGCACCTCGGCGAGCGCTCGAAGTCGGGCCTGGGTGATCGGTTCGGCCATGGTCGGTCGCCTACCCCACGTGTGCGGCGGATGAACCGTGGGGTGTGAGCACCCGCACCCGCGGCTCGCCGCCGGTCGTCGGCTTCGCCTCGTCAAGCACCCCGAGGCCTTCGAGCATCACGAAGAAGGCGCGCGCGAATGGCGACGAATCTGTCCGCGTACGGACATCGCCCCAATCGATCCTCTCGCGCAGCGCCCGCGCGATCGCGAGCAACGACTCGTAGCGCAACGCGTGCTCGGACAAAGCCATCAGCTTGGTCACCAGCACGTCTTCCAGCGCCATCACGCGCATCTCCATGCCTAGAACTGAGAGTACCTCCCCCCGTTCCATCGCCTCGTCGTCCATGGGGATGCCCTTGGGGGCGAAGATCAGGTCGATCAGCGTGTCGCCGTCGTAGGCCTTGACCAGCCACTCCTCGGGCGGGTCCTCGAAGCGCATGCCGATTTCGGTCAGCGCGGCGACCGCGCGATCCACGTCCTGCGGCGGCGGCGCGCTTGAGGGCGGATTCGAGATCGGAGAAGGCCATGCTGCATGCGTACCCAGATCGGGTAGCCGCACAGCGATGAGCGAGTGCCGGATCCGGATCGCGGCGGCGGGCGACATCCACTTCGGCGAGCGCGAGAACGACCGCGAGCGCGCCGCGGAGGCGTTCGGCGCGCTCGACGGCCGCGCCGACCTCGTGCTCCTGGCCGGCGACCTGACCACGCACGGGGAGCCCGATCAGGCGGCGATCGTCGCCGACGCGACGCGCGGGCTTGACCTCCCGGTCGTGACCGTGCTCGGCAACCACGACTGGCACGCCGACCGCGCCGCCGACGTCCGCGCCGTGCTCGAGGAGGCCGGCATCGTCGTGCTCGAGCGCTCGCATCACGTCCTTGAAGTGTGCGACACCGAGGTCGGGATCGCGGGCACCAAGGGGTTCGTCGGCGGGTTCGCGGGCTCGCACCTGCCGGACTTCGGCGAGCCGTCGCTGCGCGGCATCTACGCCGAGGGCATGGAGGAGGTCGCCGGGCTCGACGACGGCCTGCGCGCGATCGCGCTGTGCCCGTTCCGGATCGCGCTGCTGCACTACGCGCCGACGAGCGAGACGCTGGTCGGCGAGCGGCGCGACATCTGGACCTTCCTGGGCACCGACCGGCTCGCGCAGCCGATCCTCGAGCACGCGCCCGATCTCGTCCTGCACGGCCACGCGCACGCCGGCACGTTCGAGGGCCGGGTCGGCGAGGTGCCGGTCTACAACGTCTCGGTCCCCGTGATGGGCGAGGACTGGTGGGTGTTCGAGCTCGCCGGCGAGGCGCGCGCGCCCTCGGAAGTGCGCTGAGGACTACGCTCAACGGCACCGATGTCCGAGAATTCCTTCGACGCCCGCGCCGACCTGGAGGTTGGAGGGCGCAGTTACGAGATCTATCGCCTTGACGCCCTCCAGGAGCGCTACGACGTCGCGCGCCTGCCCTTCTCCCTGAAGGTCCTGCTGGAAAACCTCCTGCGCAACGAGGACGGCGTATCCGTCCGGCGGGAGGACATCGAAGCGCTGGCGAGCTGGGACCACAACGCGGACCCATCCAAGGAGATCGCGTTCACGCCGGCGCGCGTCGTGATGCAGGACTTCACCGGCGTCCCCGCGGTCGTCGACCTCGCCGCGATGCGCGACGCGATGGCCGATCTCGGCGGTGACCCCGCGAAGATCAACCCGCTGGTACCGGCCGAGCTGGTGATCGACCACTCGGTGCAGGTCGACGTCTTCGGCACGCGCGACGCGTTCCGCATCAACGCCGAGCGCGAGTTCGAGCGCAACAAGGAGCGCTACGCGTTCCTGCGCTGGGGTCAGGGCGCGTTCGAGGGCTTCGTCGTGGTGCCGCCGGACACCGGCATCGTGCACCAGGTCAACCTCGAGTACCTCGCGCGCGTCGTGTTCGAGAACGATGGAGTGCTGTATCCCGACACGCTCGTCGGGACCGACTCGCATACGACGATGATCAACGGCCTCGGCGTGCTCGGCTGGGGCGTCGGCGGGATCGAGGCCGAGGCGGCGATGCTCGGCCAGGCCATGCCGCTGCTGATCCCGCGCGTGGTCGGCTTCCGGCTCTCCGGCGCGCTGCCCGAGGGCGCCACTGCGACCGACCTGGTGCTGACCGTCACCCAGATGCTGCGCGAGCACGGCGTCGTCGGCAAGTTCGTCGAGTTCTACGGCCCGGGCATCCCCAATCTCCCGCTCGCCGACCGCGCGACGATCGGCAACATGAGCCCGGAGTTCGGCTCGACGTGCGCCATGTTCCCGATCGACGCCGAGACGCTGCGCTACCTCGAGTTCTCCGGCCGCTCGAAGGAGCGGATCGAGATCGTCGAGGCGTACGCCCGCGAGCAGGGGCTGTGGCACGACGAGGACTCCGAGGAGCTGACGTACTCCGAGACGCTCGCGCTCGACCTCGGCGACGTGGTGCCGTCGCTGGCTGGTCCGAAGCGCCCGCAGGACCGCGTGTCGCTGACCGAGTCCAAGGCGGCGTTCCGGCTCGCGCTGGAGGACCTGATGCCCGAGGACACCGAGGAAGACGAGGGGGCGGAGTCGTTTCCGGCCTCCGATCCGCCGTCGCACAACGGGTTCGACCACGGCGAGGCGCCGGCGCACGGGACCGGCGGCCTGCAGGTCGCCGAGCGCGAGGAGCACGCCGTGCCGGTGACGCTGGAAGACGGGACCGAGACCGAGATCGACCACGGCCACGTGGTGATCGCCGCGATCACGTCGTGCACGAACACGTCGAACCCGTCGGTCATGCTCGGCGCGGGCCTGCTGGCCAAGAACGCGGTCGAGCGCGGGCTGAAGGCCAAGCCGTGGGTCAAGACGTCGCTGGCGCCCGGCTCGAAGGTCGTCATGCAGTACTACGAGCGCGCCGGCCTCGTCGACTCGCTCGAGCAGCTCGGCTTCCACCTCGTCGGCTACGGCTGCACGACGTGCATCGGCAACTCGGGGCCGCTGCCGACGGAGATCTCCGAGGTCGTGCAGGCCGAGGACCTCGCGGTGGTGAGCGTGTTGAGCGGCAATCGCAACTTCGAGGGCCGCATCAACCCCGACGTGAAGATGAACTACCTCGCGTCGCCGCCACTGGTCGTCGCCTACGCGCTCGCGGGGACGATGGACATCGATCTGCTCGACGAGCCGCTCGGCACGGACTCCTCCGGCGCGGACGTCTACTTGAAGGACATCTGGCCGTCGGCCGAGGACGTCGCGCGCCTGGTCGAGGAGTCGGTGCACGAGGAGATGTTCACGTCCTCCTACGGCGAGGTGTTCGACGGCGACGAGCGCTGGAACTCGCTCGAGGTGCCGTCCGGCGACCGGTTCTCGTGGGCTGACGACTCGACCTACGTGCGGCGGCCGTCGTTCCTGGAGAACGTGCCGCGCGAGCCGTCGACGCCCGAGGACATCGCGGGCGCGCGCGTGCTCGCCAAGCTCGGCGACAGCGTCACGACCGATCACATCTCGCCGGCAGGAGCGATCAAGAAGGGCTCGCCGGCCGCGCTGTATCTCAACGGGCACGGCGTCGAGCAGAAGGACTTCAACTCCTACGGCTCGCGCCGCGGCAACCACGAGGTGATGGTGCGCGGGACGTTCGCGAACATCCGCCTGCGCAACCAGCTCGCTCCGGGGACCGAGGGAGGGGTGACGCGCCACGTTCCGGACGGCGAGGAGATGACGATCTACGACGCGGCGATCAAGTACGCCGAGGAGGGCGTGCCGTTGATCGTGCTCGCCGGCAAGGAGTACGGCTCGGGCTCCTCGCGCGACTGGGCGGCCAAGGGCACCAACCTGCTCGGCGTGCGGGCGGTGATCGCGGAGTCCTTCGAGCGCATCCACCGCTCCAACCTGGTCGGCATGGGCGTGCTGCCGCTGCAGTTCATGGACGGCGAGAACGCGGAGTCGCTCGGGCTCACCGGCGAGGAGCAGTTCTCCGTTTCGGGCGTCGAAGGCGGAAAGGCTAAGGCGGTCACCGTGCGCGCTGACGGCAAGGAGTTCAAGGCGCGCGTGCGCATCGATACGCCGAAAGAAGTTCAGTACTACCAACACGGCGGCATCCTCCCGTTCGTGCTGCGGCAACTCCTGGCGCAGTAATCTGCACCGCCGCATGCCGCTCCCCGAGACCCTCCATAAGCTGGTCACCGCCGCCGGTCCCTCCGGATACGAGCAGGCGCCGGCGGCCGTGTTCCGCGAGGCGGCCTCGGCGTTCGCCGAGGTCTCCTTCGACTCGGTCGGCTCGACGGTCGCGCGCGTGCCCGGAACGGGCGCCGGCAAGTCGGTCGCCGTCGTCGGGCACATCGACGAGATCGGCCTGATCGTCCACCACATCGACGACGACGGGTTCCTGTGGTTCACCGGCGTCGGCGGCTGGGACCCGATCATCCTCGTCGGCCAGCGCGTCGAGATCTCGACGCGGTCGGGCCGCGTCCCGGGCGTGGTCGGCAAGCGGCCGATCCACCTCATGAAGGACGAGGACCGCAAGAAGGTCCCGCAGCTGAAGGACCTCCACATCGACATCGGCGCGTCCTCGGGAGACCAGGCGCGCGAGCTCGTGCGGATCGGCGACGTCGGCGTGATCGCGGCCGAGCCGGTCGAGCTGCCGGGCGGGCGCTACGTCTCGCGCTCGTTCGACAACCGCCTCGGCTGCTACGTGGCCCTGGAGGCGGCGCGGCTGGTGGCCTCCGAAGGCGGGGCGCCCGGCGACGTCTACGCGGTCGCCGTCGCCCAGGAGGAGATCACGTTCGGCGGCGCGCGCACGACGGCGTACACGCTGCGGCCGGACATCGCGATCGTGGTCGACGTGACGTTCGCGACCGACCAGCCTGGGCTCGACGAGAAGGAGCTCGGCCGCCACCGCTTCGGCTCGGGCGGCGTGATCAACCGCGGCTCGACGACGGATCCGCAGGTGTTCGAGCTGTTGCTTGCGGCGGGCGAGGCCGAGGGCATCCCGTTCACCGTCTCGGCGTCCGCCAGGGCCACCGGGACCGACGCGGACGCGTTCCACATCTCGCGCGGCGGCATCCCGACCGGCGTGGTCTCGGTGCCGCTGCGGTACATGCACTCCCCCGTCGAGATGGTCCAGCTCGACGACGTCGACAGCGCGGCCCGCCTGATCGCCGCCTTCGCTCGCCGGCTCGGCCCGGACATCGACTTCAAGCGCTGAGACCGCTCCTCCTCCTGTTCGACATCGACGGCACGCTGCTGCAGCGTGCCTCCTACGAGCACGCCCAGGCGTTGCGAGAGGCGGCCGCTGCGGTGCACGGGCTGCCGTCGCTCGAGGGCGTCGTGGAATCGGCCGGCCGGACCGACCTGGCGATCGCGCGCGACCTGCTGGCCGCGGCGGGCGTCGGCCCGTCGCGGATCAACGCCGAGGTGCGCTCGGTCGCGGATGCCGCCGTGGAGGCGTTCGCGCGGCTTTGCCCGCGCGACTTGTCGAGCAGGCTGGCCCCGGGGATCTTCAACCTGCTGCCGAAGCTCAAGTCGCGCCCGCATCACTACCACCTGTCGCTGGTCACGGGGAACCTGGAGCCGGTGGCGCGGCTGAAGCTCGACCGCGCGGGCATCGGCGGCTATTTTCCCGCGGGCCAGGGCGCGTTCGGCTCGGACTCCGAGGATCGCAACGCGCTGGTGCCGATCGCCCGCTCGCGCGCGGCGCTGCCCGCCTGGCCGCGCGAGCGGACCGTGGTGATCGGCGACACGCCGCGCGACATCGTGTGCGCCCGCGCCGATGGCGTGCGCGTGGTCGCCGTCGGGACGGGGCCCTTCGGGGTCGAGGCGCTGGCGGACGCGGACGCCGTCGTCGACAACGCCCGCGCCCTGCTGCCGGTGCTCGAGGACTGGGTCAGCGGCCGCTCGTGACCATCGCCGCCGGGGTCACCACCCCCGCTGACCCGCCGCCGCGACGGGCGGGCTCGGCGACCGCGAGGAAGCCGAGGTTGTTGCGGCCGCCGTGGTCGCCGCGGCCGTGGTGCGCGGCGCGCGCCCAGTGGCCGTGGCTGTGTCCGTGATCGCCGTGTCCGTGTCCGTGGCCGTGGCCGTGGCCGTGATCATGATCGCCGTGGCCTCGGCCGGGGTTCGTGAACTCGATGCCGGTGGCCGCGCCGATCTCGTTGCCGGCGGGCAGCCGGTAGGCCTCGTTGTAGCTCTGATCGAGCGCGACGCCCTCCGGTGAGCTCTGGAATGCCGGCTCGGCTTCGGTCGTCGCCGAGTTGCGCTGGCTGGCCCGCGGCGCCGCGACCGCTTCCGGCAGCGTCATTTGGAGATCGATCCGGTTCACCAGGATCTGCAGGACCGTCGTGATGATCGACGCGCCGCCCGGCGAGCCGACCGTCATGAACGGCTTGCCGTTCCTGGTCACGATCGTCGGCGCGATCGACGAGCGCGGGCGCTTGCCGCCGTCGGCGCGGTTGGGCGCCGTCATCGAGGCGGCGTCGAAGTCCGTCAGCTCGTTGTTGAGCAGGAAGCCGTAGCCGGGGACGACGATGCCGTTGCCGCCGGTCTGCTCGATCGTGAACGTGTAGGCGACGATGTTGCCCCAGCGATCGGCGACGCTCAGGTGCGTGGTCGAGCCGACGCGGTCGACCGAGGCGGCGCTGCCTTGGGGCGGCGCTCCGGGCGGCGTGCCGGGGGGAACCGGCCCGGCCGGCGCCTGCGGGCCGATGCGAGCTGCCTGTTGAGCCGCGTAGCCGTCCGACAGTAGGCCCTGGAGGGGGTTGTTCACGAATGCCGGGTCGCCGAGGTAGGCGTTGCGGTCGGCGTACGCGAGCCTCGACGCCTCGAGGTACTGGTAGAGCGTCTGCGTCGTGTCGGCCGGCTTCGGTGAGTGCTGCATGATGTTCAGCGCCTCGAGGTCGGTCGTGCCGCCCGAGGAGGCCGGGGCCATGCCGAAGACGTCGTAGCCGCGGTAGTTGAGGTGGACCGGGTCGCGCGGGATGACCTTGTAGGCCTGCATGTCGCCCTTGGTGAGCAGGCCGGGCCGCCACGTGTGGTCGGCGGTCGGCGCGAGCGGCGGATTGTCGGCGGCGCTGACGATCGCGTCTGCGAGGTCGCCGTTGTAGAACGTGCCTTGGACGCCCTTGCGGCCGAGCAGGTCATACGTGTTCGCGAGATCGGGGTTCTTGATCGTGGTGCCGACGTCGCGCGGCGTGCCGTCGGGGTCGAGGTAGATCGCCGCGGTTGACGGGACGTCGTCGAAGTACGGCGCGTTGGGGCCGGTCTGGTCGAAGAACGTCTGGTCGACCGTGAAGCCGTTGCGGGCGACGGACGCGCCGTAGGAGAGCGCCTTGGCGAGGCTGATCGTCCCGTAGCGTCTGAGGACGTACTCCCACAGCGCCGGGGTGCCGGGCACGCCGACGGAGAGCCCGCTGTAGCGGTTGATCGGGAACTGCGCGTCGGTCGGCGGCTGGCCGTTGATGAAGAACGAGTCCGGCTTCATGTCCTTCGGGGACGTCTCGCGCGAGTCGATCGTGGTGATCCGGCCGCTGCGGCCGTCGCGGATCGTCATGAAGCCGCCGCCGCCGAGGCCGCAGCTGTACGGCTCGACCACGCCGAGCACGCTCGCCGCCGCGATCGCCGCGTCGTACGCGTTGCCACCCTTCCTGAGAACGTCGATCGCCGCGTTGGTCGCGAGCGGGTCCACGCTCGCCGCCGCGCCGCCTCTACCGGCCGCGGTCGGCTGCTTGTCCTGGGCCGCCGCGATGGGCGCGCTGAGCGCCGCGCACGCGACGACGACGCCGAGCAGCGTCCTGAAACGTCGCATCATTCGAATGCCTCCCGGGTGATTCCTGCTTGGCCCCTACCCCGTCGTCTGGGGTACCACGCGTCACCGTTGATCAAGAACACTTCCGCGGTGTACGATCGCGCGTCGTGGGGGGCGAAGAATTGGGCGTGGTCCCTAGGAAGGGCCGTATGCGCATTTCCTATGTCGTACTCGCGGTCCTCGTACCGCTCATCGTGTGTGCTCCGGCGCGAGCCGGCACCTATGACGTCTACTCCTGCCGGCTTCCGGACGGGAGCCCGGCCCCGTCGAGCGGGTGGACTTCGTTCGGGAGCGCGTCCGATCCGACCGGGTTGTCGTCGACGGCGTACAACGGTTGCGGTTCGGGAGGCGGGCTCACCGCGACGATGCCGCCGTACGTCCCCGTCGGCGTGGATGCGGGATGGACGTTCACCCCACCCGCGGCCACCACCATCGAGGGCTTCGAGATCTTCCGCGCAGTTCGTCCCGCGTTTTCGAGCGGACCGGTTCATGGGTATGTCGCCTCACTGAGTGTCTGGCCCCCAGCCGAGCTGCCGAACGATGCCGACGAGCAGTGTCTGAGCGGCGTCGGGATGAGCGCGCCACCATGTGACAAAGGTCTCGGCGTACCTGCATTGGCCCGCGATCAAGCGAACCGATACGAGCGACGAGCGCTGCACGCAACCCGCCTCACGCTTGGCCTCGGATGCTGGATGTTGGTCGACGTTCCCAACCCGGCGTGCCAAGGGTCCACTATCGATTCCCCAGATCTCATTGTCTTTGCCGCCAGGATGACGCTGCGCGACGACAGCCCGCCCAGGTTCGAGAGCGACGACCTCGGGTCGCAACTTGGCACAGCCGCAGTCCGCGGCGTGGCGCACGTGGTGGTTACGGCGACAGATCAGGGCGCGGGGCTCGCCGAGACGGCGCTGGTGGTCGACGGCGTCGAGGGACCGCGGCGCTTGCTGGACGATCTCGCGGCTTCATGTCGCCGGCCGTACGTCGATCTCATGCCATGCTCGTCCCGCGGCGTGCTCTCGGTGTCATTCGACTCGCGCACGGTCGGCGATGGCGTCCACACCGTCGAGGTGGCTGCGATTGATGCCGCTGGCAATCGCTCGCTGTCGAGACCCGCATCCGTGCTGGTCGCGAACGGGGCGAACGCGATAGAGCCGGCAGTGCTCGTGCCAGGTCCGAACGGCGCCCGCGCGACGCGTTTCGCCCGCCTTCGCGCATGGCTCCACGGCCGGTCGCGTCGCGACCGATCGCACGGTGGCATACGGCACGTCAACCTCAGTGGACGGACAGCTGACGACGAGCGACGGGGCGCCGATCCGCGGCGCGACGCTCCACGTCGAGCAGCGCGAGATCGGCATCTCGAGCCCGGCGACGCCGCCGGCCACCGTGACGACCGACAGTCGCGGGCGGTTCACGTATCGCCTGGCGCCGGGAGCGAGTCGCCGCGTGCGGTTCACGTACACGGCGTTTCCGGGCGACGCCGGGCCGGTCGCGTCGGGGCAGGTGAGCGTGCACGTCCGCGCGGGGGTCTCGCTCAGGACAAGTCCGGCGCGCGTCCGCAACGGCTCCGTGCTCACATTCAGCGGGCGCGTGCTGGGAGAGCGCGGGACCCGCCGGGCCGTCGTCACGATCTACGCGCTCACCGGCGGGCCGCGAGCCCGCATCCCGGTCGAGACGGTCCGCGCCGCGGCGAGCGGGCGGTTCACGTATCGCTATCGCTTCCGGAGCATCCCTGGGCCGGTCGTGTACCGGTTCGAGGCGCGTGTGCTCAAGCAGACCGGCTTCCCCTACGTGGAGGGCACCTCGCGGCCCGTCGCGGTCCACGGGCGCCCGTAGGGCTCAGGGGGAGATGCGCAGCACGGCGGTCACGACCGGCACGCCCTTGCGCTGACGCAGCCGGGTGACATACACGGCATCGGCGGCCGTGGCCGTAGTCGTCAGCGTGTCCGCCACGCCGGGCTTCGGGCGCGGCCACAGGTCGTGGCCGTGGCCGGGCGCGCTCTTGTGCGTGCCGCCCTCCTCGCCCGCGTCGCGGCGGCTCGTCGGCACGGTGCCCCACAGCGCCTTGTCGTTGCGCGTCGACTGGCTGGTCAGCGGCCCGGTCATCACCTGTTGACGCCGGTAGGTCGCGCGCACATACACGAGCCGTCCGTCGAGCGCGGAAGGGCCGCGCAGCTGGGCGCGGGCCTCGCGGCGCAGGATCGTGTACTGCATGGTCGTGAGGTCGATCGCCGCGATCCGGCCGTAGTAGTCGTACAGCAGGGTGTTCCCGTCGAGCGCGGGCCGTCCGACATCGCCCGCCGCCACGCGGGTTACGGCGCCGAAACCGGTTGAGCCGATCGGCGCGACCCACAGCGTCGGTCCCGAGCGCCACGAAACCCAGCCGGCCGACACCGCGACCGCGTTCACGCCGGCTGCGGGGATCGAGCCGATCCCTTGGATCTCCACGGTCTGATTGCCGAGGTATGCGAGCCGCCCGCCGCCGATCGCGGGCTTCGCGCCGGGAGCGGCCTGGTCGCCCGTGGGCCCGCGAAGAATCCCGGCCGTCCCGGGCCGATTGAACGCCACGGTCGCGCCATCGACGGACGGGTCACTCAAGCCGACCGCAACAATGCTGGCCGCCGCCGTTCGAGCTTCGGCGCCGCCGTGCGCCGCCACGCGCGCGTCGGCGCGGTTCAGCGCCGGCATCGCCCGCCGAGCGGCTTCCTTTCCGCGCGCCTGCGCCGGCGCCGCGAACAGCGCGATCGCGCACGCGACCAGCGCGGCCGCGTCGATCGCCCGCAGCGAGCGCAGGATGCGTGGGCGCTGGGCCATCGCGTCGCCGAGCCTTCCTCCTCCCGACGGCGCCAGCGCAATCACCGGCAGCGCGCGCCCGGCGCCGAACCCGAGCCCTGCGGCGAGTCCGAGCGCCGGATCGCCGAGCGCCACGCTGATGCCCGCGAGCGCCCACACGGCGAACGAGAGGATGAACGTCGTGAAGCCGAGCCCGAGCAGCACGCCGTAGAGGCCGGCGGCGAGCGGGAGCGGCAGCACTCGCCGCCACGCCTCCGGCACCTGGCGTCGCACCTGCGGCACGATCCGCGCGCCGCGCACCTCCCCGGCCGAGGCCGCGAGCGCCACGAGCCCGGCGACGGCGGGCGCGCCGGCGCCCAGCGCCGAGCCGAGCAGGCTCAGCCCGCCAAACGTGATCGCGCCGCCGGCAAGCGCGCCGAGCGCGAACGTGACACTCGCGATTGCGGTCGTCCGGAGGCGCCCGGCGTAGCCCGCGGGCGCGAGCGTCTCGACCATCGAGAACCCGCACGGCGACCACGCGCCGGTCACTCCGGCGGCCACGGCCGCGACGACCACCACCGCGGTCAGCACCTCGTCCTCCGCTGGTCGTTCGCGGTACCGCGCCGGGTCAGCATTTGACGTTCGTGTCGTAGTACATGACGCAGAACACCTTGCGGCCGTTGAAGCAGTAGCCGGTGAGCGCGCGATCGCCGTTGATCCGGTTGTGCACGTACGCGCAGCAGTCGACGAGCTTGCGGACGTGGCCGCCGCAGCAGCGGTGCCAAGAACCGTCGATGTGCGGCTTGAAGTGGTGCACGTCGCCCGCCGCCGTGCAGATCCGCGTGCGCGTCGCCTTCGCCAGCGGGACACCGTCGGCGTCTACGAGCGGGGCGCCGCTGTCGTCGACGGGCTTACCGGTGGCGTCGATGTAGCGGCCGAGGTCGTCCACGGCCCGGCCGTTGGCGGCCTTCAGCGGGAACCCTTTCGCGTCGATGCGCGGCAGGCCGGTCGGGTGCGGGCAGGAGTCGGTCGTGTAGATGTGGCCGCAGAAGTGGAACGCGTCGGCCTCGTTCGGCGCGGCCAGCGCCCGCGCGCCGGCGAGGCCCATGACGACGCCGCCGACGCGGGCGAGGAAGCCACGGCGCGAGCTGCTCGCCGCCACCGCATCCGCGAGCTACGCGCCGGTCGCGGACGCGTCGCCACCGCGCGGCGCACCCGGCCGGCCTCAAGCGCGAACCGCTCCCCGCCGGCGCTCGGCCGCCGCGAGCACCGTCTCCAACTGCGCACCCGTGTTGAACGTGCCCTTCGCGAGCACGGTGCCGTCGCTGTCCAGTGCGACCCCGAACGGGCTTCCGGGCACGTCGGCAGCCGACCACGCGGGCGCGTCGGCCACTTCGTCGAATGTCCTCAGCACGACCGCGGCGTGCATCCCAAGCAGCGCGACCGTCGGCGCCAGCGCGCGGCACAGCCCGCAGCCCTCCGACGTGAACACGGCAAGCCCGATCTGCCCGAACGCGATCTCGCCGCCGAACGCGTCCAGCAGCGCCGAGCGCGACCCGATCTCCGGACCCTCGTGCGCGACCTCCAGCGCCCCGCGGGGCGACACCGCCAGCCGCAGCATCCCGACCTCGCGCGCGAGCGCAAGCACGACCACGCCGAGCCCGACCAACCCGGCGAGCGCCACGCCGAGCCCAATCGCCAGCCACCCTTCCGTCGTCACCTCGTCGCGCGGGAGCAGCGGAAGCACGGCCAGGCCGGAGGCCAGCAGCGCGGCACGTCCGGCCGATCGCGTCCCCACTCGCCCGCGCGCGCCGAAGCACCCGCACGGCGCCCCGGCCCGCCCGGCGGCGATCGCCCCGACCTGCACCGCGCACGCGCCGGCCATCAGCAACGCCGCCGCCCGAGCCGCCCAATCGGCCCCGATCGCCACGGCCACGCCCAGCCCGGCCTCGACCACGACCAGCCCGGCCCACACAACCCACGCTGCGCTCCCGCGAATCCCGTACGTCGCGAGCGCCAGCCGCGCGCCGGCGCCGCCCCACGCCTTCATGCCCGCCGCAGCGAGCAGCACGAGCCCAAGCACGAGGCAGGCGACGACCGACACCATAAGGTCCGCGAACTTACAACACGCGAGGGCAGCATCACGCCGCTTAGCGGCGCGATGCCACCTTCACGGTCACCCTCAGCAGGCGCTCTGCGGCTTCGTCGACCCGACCGGCAGAGCACTGGGTCGTGACCTTCGGCGCCTTGCGCTTGCGGACCTCGAGGACTTGACGGCGCCGATCATCCCGGCCTTGGTCACGTCAATGCGAAACCGCGTGCTCGCCCTAGAGCCTTTCGAGATCACCTTGCGCGAGCTTGACCGTGCCGCTTGGCGTTCCGAACACCAGCGGCTTCGAGACCGTCGTGGTCTTCTTGCCCTTTCTTCTTCTTGGTCACCAGCGACGACGGGCACGAGCCCTTGATGCAGGTCACGGTCACCGTCGACCCGCTCGGGAAGCCCTTCACGGTCATGCTCGTGAACGTGAGCGTCAGCTTCGAGCCCCTCGACATTCCACTTCGTCGAAACGCCCGAGACGAGCGTCGAGCTAAGCTCCTGGCTGAGCGGGGACCCGATCGCGGTGCGGGTCGTCCACACGGTTGCCCTTGATCTCGCGCGCCCCGGCCGGATCTATCCGGACCGTGTAGTCATTGCGTCCTGGCGGCGAACCGTGAACCCGTCGCGCTCGCACCGTCTCCAAAGGCCCACGAGATCGAGGTCGCGGTCATCCGATCGCTAGCAGCGACGTTCATGTCAAGGCCGGCGCCGGTCGTTCCAGAGCCGGAACGTTCATCGCCGCAATTGACGGTGGGGCAGCGTCAAAGCCCGCGTACTGAACGATCGTCTTGAGGCTGTTGCAATTCGGCTCGCAGGTGTATCCGACCCAGGTCGCAAACCCATTGCCCTGCCCGTCGAACGCGACGGTCGGCTGCGGGCGGAAGTACTCACCGCGAGTGAAGCCCGGCGTGCCCTGCATCAGCACGCGACGACGCCGAAGCTGCCGCCCCGGCGCACGCGATGAACTGCGACGCCGGAGGCGCCGGCATGAGCGCCCGCGTCGCCACCGCCTCGCCAGCCGGCGAGATGCGATCTGCTGCGCGAACGGCGGCGCGCCGGTGCCGGACGGCTGGTGATCGTGAAGTGCCGCTCACGGCATGGGTGCCGGCGCGCCGCGTAAGCTCTCGCGATCCGGGCTGAGCACGACGCGGAACGCTGTGTTGCGGGCGCCGACGGTGACCGCGGCGTGAAGCGCCGCCTCCCGGCTGCATGACTGCCCCGACGAGCCCCATGTCCGCGGCGAAATCGGGCGTCACGCGACGCTGCCGGCAATGAAGTCGCCGTTAGAGATGCCGTATGTCGGGTCGCGTTGCCACACGACCGTCGTGCGTCCGCCGCGGACGAACGCGAACTCCGGGTTCGAGGCGTTGGCGGCGGACGCGCCCAGACAGCCCACGAAAGTGACATGTCCGCGGGTCGCCGCGTGGTCTCGAATGCGCCACGTCGCCGCCCTGTCGGCGATTGCGTAGAGGTGGCCGCCTTGAGGGCTTGGACCGGCGAGGCCCCATAGGAAATGTTTACAGCGGATGCGACCGAAGCGGTCGCGCGCGCTGAGAAGGAAGCCTGCGCAGTTGGTCCCGCGTCAGGCTCGCCGGTGCCGATGATCGCGTGAAGTGGCTGACATCGCTACTCTCGAGGAGATGTGGAGATGCTTGTTGTCGGGGCTCAGGCCGATCCCCACGGCGCCGCTCAGCGCAGAGGCCGGATTCGTCGCCGTACAACCGGAAGCGGGGCCCCAATGCAGCCGGCGAAGGTCGCGTTGCCGGCGGTATCGCGCGCGAGGCTGACGGCGTTGGGGACCGCGGCGTAGAGATGCCTTCCGTCCTTGGTGACCGAAGCGCTGCCACGGCTCCGCTGATGTTGAGCGCCTGCGCGGGGGTTCGAGGCCACGCGCCGGAGCCCGGGCCGAGCCAGCCCGCGAACGTCACGTTGCCGCATGAATCGACCAGGAAGTGACTCACGCCGCGGGCCCGATCGCGTAGAGATGCTTGCCGTCCGGGGTAATGACCACGGCGCCCGCGGTGTCCAGTGCGGCGGCGAAAGGGTTGGTCGGTGCGCAGCCCGCGAGATTGCCGGTGCAGCCGAGGTAACCGAGGTCGCCGACGCTCGCGCGATGCCTGAGGCGCGGCCAGGACGAAGATCACCGCCGCCGCGGCAACTGCCAGTCGTCTGATCCTTAGGCCCGGCATTCCGCCTCCTGGAGTCCTTCCAACGTCAATCAATCCCTAGGGACAACGGACGCTACCCGCGAGTTTTTCCTCGCGTCAAGGCCAGATGGGGGGCATACCCCAGGGGCACGCCCCCGCCTGGACGGGTATTTGACGGCTACGTCAGTGCGGAGACACTATGCGCATGTCTTCTGGGGCTTGGATGCTCCCGGGGCGAGGCAGAGCGCGACGACGGACGGGGTCTTGCCCGCTCGCAGCTTGATCTGGGCGACCTTGGTGTTGAACCCGGTCGCGGCGATGCGGACTTCGATCGTCTGGCCCGCGCGGTAGCGGAGCTTCTTGCCGAGCGACGAGCGGGCGTTCAAGAGGCCGCTGCGGACCTTGCCGGAGAGCTTCTTGGACTTCAGCGGGCAGCTCTTCCCGGCGCAGCGGAACTCCAACGTGGCGCCCTTGGGCGGGTTGGAGATCGTGAGCTGGGTCAGCTTGAAACGAGCGCCGTTGATGTCCCACTTGGCCGAGACGCCTGAGGTCACCGTCGGGAACGGCTCGGCGAGCCCGTCGCAGTTCTCGTCGATGCGGTTGCCGCGGACCTCCAGGGCCCCGGGCCGGATCGCCGCGCTCGCGTCGTTGCAGTCCTGCCCCGCGAAGAAGCCGTCGCGGTCCGCGTCGAGGCCGCCCGGGCCGGGCGCGGGCGGCGCCGCCGCGACGTTCAGCGACACCGTGGCCGTGTTGGACGTCTGGCCGCCCGCGAACGCGCGGTACTTGAACGCGTCCGCGCCCGTGAAGCCGCCGAACGGGTTGTAGAAGACGCGCGCGCCGGCCGTGTCGATCGCGCCGAGCTGGCCTGCGTTGGGCTGCCCGGCGATGGAGAGCGTGAGCGCGTCGCCGTTGCGGTCGGTGCACGAGAGCGGCACGGCCAGGGCCGACTCGAACCCCACGGCGAGCGACTGGTCGGCGCACCGCGGGGCGAAGTCGCGCTTGATGGCGACGACGGTCGAGGAGAACGGCGACGCGGCGTACAGCAGGTCGTTGGAGGCGAACGTCACCGCGCCCGCGGCGTTGATCGAGGCGTTCGAGCGGCAGCTGCCGTTGACGACCGCGCCGTTGTCCAGCGTCGACCCGTTGGTCGTGAGACACGCGTTGATCCCGGCGTCCTGGCTCAGGCGGCCGTCCGCCGCATTGCGGTGCAGGAAGACGAGGGCGTTGGGGACGAACAGGTTCTCGACGGCGATGTCCTCGCCGTCGGGCGAGATGTCCAGGAAGGCGAGCGAGGACATGCCCTTGCCCGCGGTGCAGCCGTCGTCGCCGCGATCGTTGATGCAGCTCGCGAACTGCAGCGACCCGTCGGCGCGGCGCGCGAACGTGAGCACGCTGTCGGCGACCGGCGCGTAGAGGAAGCGCCCGTCGGCGCTGAGCAGGACGGCGCTCCCGCCGCCCGACAGCCGCGGCTCCTTTCCGCACTGCTCCTGCCCGCTCACCGGAAAGCCGTTGGACGTCACGCAACGCCCGACGTCGCTGCGCTGCGTCAGGGTGCCGGCGGCGTCGCGGTCGAAGACGACGATCCCCGAGCGCGTCGGCGAGGGCACGTACACGCTGCGCCCGTCGGGGCTGATCGCGAGCTGGCGGACGATCCCGCCGAGCCCGGTCGCGTTGAAGCAGTCGTCGTCGCCGTCGTCGCGGGCGCAGCCCGCCGGCCCCGCGCGCTGGGTCAGCGCGCCGGAGGCGAGCAGGTCGAGCGTCAGCACCGCGCCGGTCGAGGTACCGGCATAGAGGTTCTTGCCGTCCGGGCTCAGCCGCAGCGCGAACGGCCCGCCGAAGCGCGAGGTCCCGAGCCCGCGCACGTCGGTGCAGGCATTCGCGGCGCCTTCGTCGCTGCCGTCGAACGACAGGCACGCCTCCTTCCCGGACCGGGCCTGGAGCGTGCCGTCCGCGCGCCGGTCGAAGACGGCGATGCCCGCGCTGTTGGAAGCCACGTACACGTTGCCGGCCGTCACCACGATGTCGGTCGCGCCGTCCATCGCGCGCCCGTTGACGCAGCCGCCGGACCCCGTGTCATTGACGCACGCCTTCGCGGTCAGCCGTCCGGACGCCGGATCGCGATCGAAGACCTGCAGCGAGTCCGAGCCCGGCGACGCGGCGTACGCGGAGCGCCCGTCGGGCGAGATCGCGAGATGCAAGACGCCGTCGATCTCCGGCACCGCAGCGCAGCCGTTCACCGCCGCGGAGGCGACGCAGGACTGCACGGAGGGCACGAAGTCGTCCGCCCGCGCGGCCGCGGGGACGAACAGGAGGGCAAGGAGTATCAGGGGGAGCGCACGAGACATCTCCCCCTTTGACGCCTATGGCGCCCCTTGATTCCCGATCAGGCTCGCGTCAGCTTCTTGTACGTGATCCGGTGCGGCCTGTCGGCCTCGGCGCCCAGTCGCGCGTGCCGGTTCTCTTCGTAGGCCTCGAAGTTCCCCTCGAACCAGGCGACCTGCGAATCGCCCTCGAACGCGAGCACGTGCGTCGCCACGCGATCCAGGAACCAGCGATCGTGGGAGATGATCACCGCGCACCCCGGGAACGCCAGCAGCGCCTCCTCCAGGGCTCGCAGCGTGTCCACGTCGAGGTCGTTCGTCGGCTCGTCGAGCAGCAGCACGTTGCCGCCCCGGCGCAGCAGCTTGGCGAGATGGACGCGGTTGCGCTCGCCGCCGGAGAGCACCCCGACCTTGCGCTGCTGATCGGAGCCCTTGAAGTTGAAGCCCGCGACGTACGCGCGCGACTGCACCTCGCGCTCGCCGAGCTTGATGTGCTCGTAGCCGTCGGAGATCTCCTCCCAGACCGTCTTGTCGGGGTCCAGCGCGTCGCGCGACTGGTCGACGTAGGCGAGGTCGACCGTCGAGCCGAGCTTCAATGCGCCGGAGTCCGGCTGCTCCTCGCCGACCAGCATCCGGAAGAGCGTCGTCTTGCCCGCGCCGTTGGGCCCGATCACGCCGACGATGCCGGCCGGCGGGAGCGAGAACGAGAGATCCTCGATCAGCAGCCGTTCGCCGAAGCCCTTGCGCAGCCCGTCGGCCTCGATCACGGTGCCGCCGAGCCGCTGGCCGCCCGGGATGTGGATCTGGACGTCGTCGAGCTTGGCGTTGCGCTCCTCGGCGAGCAGCGCCTCGTAACGATTCAGCCGTGCGCGGGACTTGGTGCGTCGACCCTTCGGATTCGTACGCACCCACTCGAGCTCCTGCTTGATCGTGCGCTGGCGCGCCGACTCCTGCTTCTCCTCCACCGCCAGCCGCGCCTGCTTCTGCTCGAGCCAGCTCGAGTAGTTGCCCTTGAACGGAATGCCATGACCCCGATCCAGCTCCAGGATCCAGCCCGCGACGTTGTCGAGGAAGTAGCGATCGTGGGTGACCGCCACGATCGTGCCCTTGTAGTCGGCGAGGTGTTGCTCCAGCCACGCGACCGACTCGGCATCCAGGTGATTCGTCGGCTCGTCGAGCAGCAGCAGGTCCGGAGCGCTCAAAAGCAACCGCGCCAGCGCGACGCGGCGCTTCTCGCCGCCGGAGAGCTTCGTGACGTCGGCGTCGCCGGGCGGGCAGCGCAGCGCGTCCATCGCCTGGTCGAGCATCTGGTCGAGCTCCCAGGCTCCCGCGGCGTCGATGCGGTCCTGCAGGCGCGCGAACTCGTCGGCGGTCTCGTCGGAGTAGTTCGCTGCCAGCTCGTTGAAGCGATCGAGCAGCTCGCGCAGCTCGCGCACGCCGTCCTCGACGTTGCTGCGCACGTCCTTGGATTCGTCGAGGTGCGGCTCCTGCTCGAGCAGTCCCACGGTCGCCCCCGGCGCGAGCTGAGCCTCGCCCCGGAACTCGGTGTCAGTGCCGGCCATGATCCGCAGCAGCGTGGACTTGCCGGTTCCGTTCAGCCCGAGCACGCCGATCTTGGCGCCGGGGTAGAAGCTCAGCGAGATGTCCTTCAGGACGGTCTTGTCCGGAGGGTGGACCCGGCTGAGCTTGTACATCGTGTAGATGTATTGGCTCGACATCGCGCCCTGGAGCATAGAAACCGACCGTCGGTCGATTCGCGCGAGCCGATCTTTGTACGCAAGTCGAGTGCAGTCCGCCGGCCCGCAGCCGATGATCTCGCTATATGCGGCCTTTGATCGGCGTCACGACCTCGGAGCTTCGCCCCAGCGCGTTGTCGACGACGCGCCGTCACGGCGAGCCGCCGCACCCTGAGATGGCGCTCGGCATGACGTACATGCGCGCGCTCGACGCGGCCGGCGCGGTGCCCGTCGTGCTCCCGCCGCTCGGCGACGCCGGCGCCTACCTGGACCGCCTCGACGGCATCTGCCTGTCCGGCGGCCCGGACCTGGACCCGTCGGCCTACGGCGCGCCGGAGCGCCACGCCGAGCTGGGGCCGACCGAGCCGAGCCTCGACGCCTTCGAGCTCGCGCTGCTCGACGGCGCGCTCGAGCGCGGGATGCCGATCCTCGCCATCTGCCGCGGCGCGCAGGCGCTCAACGTCGCCTGCGGGGGCACGCTGCACCAGCACGTGCCCGGCCACCGCCAGACCGAGCTCGCGACGCAGCCCACGCAGGACGTCGAGATCGCGGCGCGCTCGCGGCTGGCCAGCATCATGGGCACGCGCGCCGTCCGCGTGAACTCGTTCCACCACCAGGCGATCGATCGCGTCGGCCGCGGCCTTCGGGTCGTCGCCCGCGCCGCCGACGGCACGGTCGAGGGCGTGGAGGGGGCCGGCTTCGTCATCGGCGTCCAGTGGCACGCCGAGACGCTCACCCCGCATCTGCGCCTGTTCGAGGCGCTCGTCGCCGCCTCCTCGCGCGGCGCCCTGAGCGCCGCCGCCTAGGCGTTCGCCAGGAACTGCTCGCGCGGCAGGAGCGGGAGCATCGCCGCCCGCGGCGGCGTGAAGAAGTCGACGGCGAGGCAGCCTTCCGGCCCGGCGACGGCCGAGTGCTCGGCGTTCGGAGGGATCACGACGCACTCTCCTGCCCGTAGCGCGCGCGACTCGCCGGAGACCGTGAACGTGAGCTCGCCGCTGACGCAGATCGAGATCTGCTGCTCGACGTGATGATGGCTCGGGGCCGCCGCATCCGGCTCGAAGCGGACGAAGCTGGTCATCGTCTCGCCGGCGACGATCGCGCGGAACTCCAGCCCCGCGATCAGGTCGAGCGGCGCGATGTCCTCGTCGGGGCGCAGGAACCAGCCGGGATCGCCGGACGGCTCGCCGGCAGCGTCGAAGTACGGGGCATCGGTCATGCCCATAGTCAACTACTTGCCGGTCGAGGAGAAGTGCTGGAAGTCGGTCCCCGACGGCGGCCGCCAGAGCCCGCCCCACGACCAGCCGGCGTCCGCGAACGCCTTCACCAGCACGCCGCCCCTGAACGCCATGCCGCGCCGGTGGCGCGTCCGGTCCAGGTAGGGCCGGGACGCCTTGTGCACCGTCGTGCCGTCGGGATACACGTACGGGTTCTCGATCGGGTTCACGTCGATCGCGCGGCCGTACGCGTGCTCGGAGAAGCGCGACGACCCGGTCGCCGGGCGGCAATTGAACGCTGACGTGTTGTCGGCCTCGATCGAGGCGTAGTCGCTGCCCCCGTAGTCGTCGACCAGCCGCATCCGGCGGATCGGGAAGTGTTTGCGGTACAGCGCCTCGAACGCGCCTCGCATGGCCTCGACGGACGTCGCGGCGGCGACGAGGGTGCCGCGATGCGGGCGCCGGTCGAAACCCCAGTAGCCGATGCGCAGGAGCCGAAGGTCCGACAGCGCGACCGGGCAGCCCAGATGCCACGACGAGCCGGTCATGCGCTCGCGCAGGGCGGCGTCCAGCGGCTTGGCGGAGAAGCTGAACTCCTGCGCCTGCGCCGCCGGGGCGCAGAGCGCGAAGACCAGCGCGCATGTGGTGAGCCTGCGCACAGCCCGTCATGCTCACAGGTGTGAGCGCCATTCGCCTGCGCGGCGTCGTCAAGCGGTTCGGCTCCCTGACCGCCGTCGACCACCTCGATCTCGACGTGCCCGAGGGCACCTGCGTCGGCCTGCTCGGACCCAACGGCGCGGGCAAGTCGACGACGATGAAGCTCCTCACCGCCCAGGCGCTGCCGGACGAGGGCGAGCTCGAGCTGCTCGGCTACACGCTGCCGCGCGAGTCCAAGGCGGCGCGCGCCGAGTGCGGCGTCGTCCCGCAGGCCGACAACCTCGACACGACGCTGACCGTCGAGCAGAACCTGATCGTGTTCACGCACCTGTACCGGATCGCGCGCGGCGAGCGGCGCGCGGCGGTCGAGCGCGCGCTGGCGCTGGCGAACCTCGCCGACCGCCGCGACACGATCGTCGACAAGCTGTCGGGCGGCATGCGCCGGCGGCTGCTGATCGCGCGCGGGCTGGTGCACCAGCCGCGGCTGGTGCTGCTCGACGAGCCGACCGTCGGGCTGGACCCGCAGGTCCGCCAGGAGCTGTGGGCGCTGATCGACCGGCTGCGCTCCGAGGGCGTCTCGATCCTCATGTCGACGCACTACATCGAGGAGGCCGAGCGGCTCGCCGACAGCGTGACGATCATGTCGCACGGCGCCGCGGTCGCCACCGGGCCGCCGCAGGAGCTGATCGCCGAGCACGCCGGGGCGCACGCGGTCGAGGTCTACGGGCCGCCCGCGAAGCTGCTCGAGGTCGAGCGGGACGCGCAGGCCGCAGGCCACCGCACCCGCCGCACCGGCACGAGCGTCTCGATCCTCGGCTCCGTCAACGGCTACGAGGGCGAGCGGCGCCCCGCGAACCTGGAGGACGTGTTCGTCTTGTTGACTGGGGAGGAAATCGCATGAGCGCGATCGGCCGGCTCGAGCGCCCCGCGCTGCGCGGCGTGCTGGTGCGCGAGATCATCAACTACAGCTCGTTCTGGCGCTCGAGCACGTTCTCGGCGACCGTCGAGCCGACGATCTACCTGCTCGCATTCGGCTTCGGCTTCGGGTCGCTCGTCTCCACCGTCGCCGGCTACGACTATGTCGACTACGTGGGCACGGGGACGGTCGCCACCGCCGTGCTGTTCTCGAGCGCGTTTCCCGGCATGTTCGGGACGTTCGTGAAGTACAAGTTCCAGCGCACCTACGACGCGATCCTGGCGGCGCCGGTCGACACCGAGGAGCTCGTCACCGCCGAGGCGCTGTGGATCGCGGCCCGCGCCGGCACCTACGGCTGCGCGCCGATGCTCGTGGCGATCGTGTTCGGGCTCGACGTCAGCTGGGGGATGCTGCTCGTGCCGTTCATCGGCTTCATCGCCGGCTTCGGCTGGGGAGGCTTCGGGATCGCCGTCGCCGCGCGGATGAACACGATCGACAACTTCAGCTACGTGATCAGCGCCGTGCTGACGCCGCTGTTCCTGTTCGCCGGCACGTTCTTCCCGATCAGCGGGCTGCCCGACTGGGCGCAGGTGCTCGCGCAGTGCAACCCGCTGTACCACCTCGTGCAGCTCGTGCGCGACGCGGTGTTCGTCACCTGGAGCGTCGACGACCTCGGGCACCTCGCGGTGCTGATCGGGTTCGGGCTGCTGACCTGGCGGCTCGCGGTCCGCTGGATGGAGCGCAAGCTCGTCGTCTGAGCACCGGCGGCCGGATTCCCGCACATTCCGGCGGGCCCGGACCGCCATCTGGCTCGCCCTTGGGGCTCGCCACTTGGCTCTCGCCGCTGCCGGGCCGCGGCAGGCGCACACGTACCACCAGTATGCGAACGCCTGCCGCAGCCGGCAGCGACGACCCAGACTGCGCCGGCGATGCGCGGTAATCGCGGCCGCCGGAGCTAACGCATCGGCGGCCCGAGCACGAACGGGCCGTCGAGCACGCCGCGCACGCGGCGCTGGACCTGCAGCTCGGTCTCGAGGTCGGCGATGTGGCCGAGGTGCTCGGTGTGCCGGCCGCGCAGGACCTGGGTGGCGAACAGCCACACGAGGCGCCCGTCGAGCTGGGAGCCCGCCACCCGGCGCAGCTCGTCCTCGGCCTCGGCGGCCGACATCGGGATCCGGTAGGAGTCGGGCGCGGTCAGCACGTCGTAGACCTCGGCGACTGCAAGGATTCGCGCAGCCATCGGGATCGACTCGCCGGACAGGCCGTCCGGGTAGCCGCGGCCGTCGATGCGCTCGTGGTGGGCGAGCACGGCGGCGGCGACCTCGCCCATGCCCTCGACGCGCAGCAGCAGCCGCGCGCCGTCGGCCGGGTGGCGCTCGATCAGGCGCCGCTCGGCCGGGTGCAGCTCGCTGCGGCCGAGCAGGATGTGGTCCGGCAGCGCCTCCTTGCCGAGGTCGTGCACCAGGCCGGCGGTGTGGACGACCGCCTGCTCACGCTCGGAAAGCCCGGCCGCCCGGGCGAGCTCGTGTGCGTAGTGAGCGACGGCGGCGGCATGCCGCGCCGCACTCGGGTCGCGCAGCGCGAGCGTCTCGAGCAGCAGGCCGAGCATCCCCTCGTGGCGGACGTCGAGCTGGTCGGTCCGGCGCTCGATCTCCTCGGAGTGCATCTGGCCCTCCAGGAGCGCGCGCAGCAGCAGCTGGTAGACGCCGAGCGCCAGCGCGAACAGGCCGATGATCGCGGCGCCGTAGACCTCGAACCCGTACACGGCCATCGCCGTCATCACCGCTGACGCGATCTCCCACGGCAGCACGGGGATGAAGACCGAGCGCAGCATGTCGATCAGCGAGCCGCCGCGCAGGAGGCGCGTGTGGCCGGCGATCATGAGGAAGTTCAGGGCGTTGGCGGCGATGAACACTCCGAACACCGCGACCGCGTAGCCGCCGCTCTCCGGGTTGGAGTTGTCCAGCGCGTAGAGGACGGCCCCGCCGAGCAGCGGGAACGTGACGTAGGTCACCAGGTTGTTGAGCAGGTAGGTCCCGCGCACGCGCCGGCGCAGGCCGTCGATCGCCGCCGACGTCAGGCCGAGGGCCGCTGCCGGCGCCGGGCCGAGCAGCGCCATCGCGAGCGCCAGGCCGGTGAACGAGCCGCTGATCCGGAAGCGCTTCGCGTCGAGCACGAGGATGTCGCTGCCGATCACCAGCAGCGTGATCAGCCCGACGAGCGCGACCGGCTGCCACTGGTCCGCGCTCGAGAGGTAGGCGGCAATGCCGATGGCGACCACCAGCAGCACGGCCTGGGCGGTGGCGATCAGCTTCCGGCGGCCCGTGAAGGGCACGCGCGGGCCGCGCACGCGGGATGGCGTTCCCCGCCCGCCGCCATTGCCGACAGGCCTGTCGGAATCCGCCGCGGCGCGCACGACGGACAGCGACCAGACGACCAGCGCCAGCCACACAACGAGTGCCAACCAGACCACCACAGCGAGCACGGTAGTGCGTACCCCGCCGTCTGCGCAATCAGGCCCGGGCCTTAGTTCAGGCGTCGAGTCCTGGACGAGCGATCCAGCATTCTTCGCACCAAATTCTGGAAGGTCGCATATTGTGCAGGGTACGGGTAGCCGTACCTACGGTTCCGAAGGTCCACACGACCATCAGGGGGGTCCGCATGGGTTGGAAGAACTAGTTCGGCGCTGCAGGGTGCCGGCCCGGCGGATGTGTAGGGGCCGCCGGGCCGGCAGCAGCAAGCGGTGCGCTCGGTACACAGGCGTAACCAGCGCGCCACTCGCGCCTCATTCGTCCCGCTACCGTTAGGGCGTTATGCCCCAGGTGCTGGACATCGAGCAGGCGGTGCTGCTCCTCGAGATCGAGCCGCCGTTCGACAAGCGAGACATCCAGCTCGCTCGCCGGCGCCTTGCCAAGCAGTGGCACCCCGACATCGCCCCGCCGGGCAAGCAGCTCGAGCACGAGCGCCACCTGAAGGCCGTCAACGAGGCCGCCGACCAGCTCGAGCAGCTCGCCGAGGAGTCGCGCGGCGGGCGCGTCAGCAAGAACGCCGTCAAGGTCGGCGCCGCCGCGGCACGCAAGCGGCGGGCCGAAGAGGGCGCGCGGGCGTACGCGGAGGACGAGCGGCGGCGAGCCGCCGAGGCCGATCGTGCCAAGCACGACCCGTTCGGCTCGCGCGTGCCCGACCACTCCGTGGTGCACCGCTACGCGCGCTGCCTCTCCTACCCCGAGTGGGGCGTCGGCACCGTCAACGGCATCTACTTCACCGGCGACGGCGACGACGTCCAGCAGTGGGCGCGCGTGTCGTTCCAGATCGGCATCCGCACCGTGCCGGCGGGCTCGCTCCAATTCGTCGACTTCACGCGGCCCGATCCGGGCGCCGAGCGCGTTCAGCGCTTCATGACCGCGGCCAAGCACGCGCTCGCCGAGGGCGACTTCGCGCTCGCGGCGCGCAGGCTCGTGTTCGCACGCGACGCCGAGCCCGGCAACGCGCAGGTGCTGCGGCTGATGACGCTGGCGTTCTGGCAGGCGGGCGACTACTCGGCCGCCGCGCGGGCGGCGCGCGACTGGATCCGCTCCGAGCGCGACCGCCCGGCGCCCTACCGCTACGCCGCGCGCATCTACGAGGACATGGGTGCGCTCTCGCAGGCGATCGACGCCGCCACGCGCGAGGTCGAGGTCGCTCCTTCGGACGCGAGCGCGTGGGAGCGGCTCGGCCGGCTGCGTCTGCGAGCCTTCGACCGCGCGGGCGCCCGCGCCGCCCTGGAGCGCGCGCGCGAGCTGCAGCCGAGCGAGCAGGGCCTGCTCGACCTGGCGCTGGTGGCCAACCTCGAGGGCGATGTCGGCGCCGAGCTGACCGCCTGCGAGCAGGCGACGACGCTGTATCCCGACTCCGCGCCCGCATGGGCGCGCTTCGCGCACGCGCTGGCGCGCACGGACCGTGTGTCGGACTGCCTGGAGGCCTGCGAGCGCGCGCTCGAGCTCTTCGACGACCCCGAGGTGCGTGACCTGCGCGAGCAGGTGCTCCGGACCGCGCCGCGCGAGCTGCGCGCCGCTTAGCCCGGCACGCTCGTCCGCAGCGGGTGCTCGGGCAGCGCGATCGCCAGCCCGACGATGACCGCGGCGACCGGGACGATTGCCACGAACACCGCGTGCGTGGCGGCGCTGAGCGGCGAGCCCTTGGACACCAGCAGCGCGCCGAGCGCCGCCACCGCGATGCTGCCGCCCATCGAGCGGCCGAACTGGATCGCCGCCGTCGCCACGCCGAGCTCGGAGAACTCGACCCGGTTCTGGGTCGCGATCACGAACGTCTGGAACATCGTCCCCATCCCGAGCCCGATCACCACCAGGCAGCCCGAGACCGCGGTCCGCGACGAGTCCTCGCCGAGCTGGGTGAGCAGCAGCGAGCCGGCGAGCACGAGGACGCTGCCGATCAGCGGGAACACGCGGTAGCGGCCCGTGCGGGCCACGAGCTGGCCGGAGACGATGCTCGCCACCACCCAGCCGAGCGACAGCGGGATCAGGATCACGCCTGAGCTCGTCGCGCTGGAGCCGAGCACGCCCTGCGTGTAGACGGGAACGTAGATCGTCACGCCGAACAGCACGGCGCCGATCAGCAGCGAGGCGCTGGTGGAGACCGCGAACGTCTTCATCCGGAACAGGCGCAGCGGCAGCAGCGGCTCGGGCGCGCGGCGCTCGGTGTAGGCGAACGCGGCGAGCGCGAGCACGGCCACGACGGCGGCGCCGATCACCTCGGCGGAGTTCCAGGCGTACGTCGTCCCGCCCCACGCGCAGGCCAGCAGCGCGCCGGTCACGCCGACGCTGAGCAGCGCGGCGCCGCGATAGTCGATCGTGTGCTCGCGCGGGACGAACGGCAGCCGCATCGTCTTGACCACCACGGCGAGCGCGAGGATTCCGAGCGGCAGGTTGATGAAGAAGATCCAGCGCCAGGAGACGCTGTCGGTCAGCGTCCCGCCGGCCAGCGGACCAGCGACCGCCGCCGTCGCCCACATGGCGCCGATGTAGCCCTGGTAGCGCCCGCGCTCGCGCGGCGAGAACAGGTCGGCCACCGCGGCCTGGCTGAGCGGGATCAGCCCGCCGGCGCCGACGCCCTGCAGCGCGCGGAACGCGATCAGCTCGCCCATGCTCTGCGCGGCCCCGCAGAGCGCGGAGCCGAGCAGGAAGATGCTGATCGAGACGACGAACAGGCGCCGGCGGCCGTAGAGGTCCGACAGCTTGCCGTACAGCGGCACCGTGACCGTGGTCGACAGCAGGTATGCGGTCACGACCCAGCTGAGGTCGTCGAAGCCGTTCAGGTCGGCCGCGATCTCCGGCAGCGCGGTGGCCACGATCGTCTGGTCGAGCGCAGCGAGCAGCGTCGCGAGCATGATCGCGCTGAACGCGATCAGGACCTCGCGCTGGGACCTCGTTTCCGCGGCCATTGAACCGTTTCTAACGTACTCACCTCCGCAGCAGCGCCCGGTTCGCGGAGGTGCCCGCGAGGACCTCGTAGGCGGCGACGTCGGTGGTCAGCGACGCGGGGCCGCGGCGGCCGGTGGCGTCGTCGACCACGTCGGGCGCCGACTGGACCATGCGCCGGAGCTTGCCGTCCTGGGTCACGTACCAGTGCAGCTCGAGCCCGTCGGGCAGCGCGCGCGTGGGGACGAGGTCGTAGAGCGTCTCGCCGTCGATGCTCGTCTCGCCCGCGATCTTGAACTGGGGGTCGGTGAGGGGCTCGACCGACGCTCCCGGCATGCCGGCGGACGGGCGGCCCTTCAGCAGCTCGGGGTTTGCCGGGGCGTAGGTGGTCGTCTTGCCGGTGCGCGAATCGCGCACGGTGATCGTCCGTCCGTCGAAGCTCATATCGGTGTACTGGCCGTAGAGCCGGATGCGGACGCGCCAGCTGCCGTCGGCAAGCGAGATCCAGACCTCGTCCTGGCGCGGGTTGACGCCGTCGCCCGAGGCGTCATGGGAGGGCTCGTGCGCGAGCACCATGTGCACGATGCCGTCGCCCTGCAGCCGGGCGGCGAGCACCGCGCCGGCCGGGACCGCCGGCTCGCGCGGCTCCTCGGCTGCGAGCGCGAGCTCGCGGCCGATTCGCTCGGTCAGGCTCGCGCGCCGCCGCTGGCCGCGCCGCTGGTTGGCGATCATCTTGCGGGCGACGCCGAGCAGCCAGGCCAGCTCGTGCGCCGGGACGGCGTCGATCCGCCGCCACGCGACGAGGAACGTCTCGGCGACGACGTCTTCCGCGCCGGCATCGCCGACGCGGCGCACCGCATAGCGCCAGACGGCGTCGTGATGGGCGGCGAACAGCGCGTCGTGCCGCCGCTTGTCGGGTGATTCGGGCATGCCCACGCTGACTGTCCGGCTCGCCGGCACCGTTACAAGCGTCGTCACATGTCCGGGCGCAGGCATAGTCTGCGCCGGATGCGCCTGATCGTCGCTCGCTGCTCCGTCGACTACTCCGGCCGCCTGTCCGCCCACCTGCCGGAGGCGCTGCGGCTGATCATCCTCAAGGCCGACGGCTCGGTGCTGGTGCACGCGGACGCGGGCGGGTACAAGCCGCTGAACTGGATGACGCCGCCGACGGCGATCGACGAGCAGGGCGACCGGATCGTGGTGCGCAAGCTCAAGGGCGAGGACATGGTCGAGATCCACCTCGCCGAGGTGGTCTCCGACGTCGAGCACGCGATGGACTTCGACGCCGACCGGCTGAGCAAGGACGGCGTGGAGGCGGATCTGCAGGTCGCGCTCGCGGAGGCGCCGCGGTTCTGTGGCGAGGGCTTTCGCCTGGTGCGTCGCGAGTGGCCGACCGACATCGGACCCGTGGATCTGATGTGCCGCGACGAGGCGGACGGCTGGATCGCCGTCGAGATCAAGCGGATCGGCACGATCGACGCGGTCGAGCAGCTGTCGCGCTACCTCGAGCGCATCCGGCTCGATCCGGCGACCGCCGAGTGCCGCGGCGTGCTCGCCGCGTCGCTGATCAAGCCGCAGGCGCGCGTGCTGGCCGAGGCCCGCGGGATCGCCTGCGTCGAGGTCGATCTCGCGGAGCTGCGCGGGCAGCGCGAGCCGGCGCTGACGCTATTCGCCTGACAGGGTGAGAATGAGCGAGCGCGAGCCGCCGCGGTCGCGGTGCTCGCACAGGTAGATGCCCTGCCAGGTCCCCAGCGCGAGGCGTCCGCGGGAGACCGGCAGGCTGAGCGACGGGCCGAGCAGCGACGCCTTGATGTGCGCGGGCATGTCGTCGGCGCCCTCGATCGTGTGCGTCCAATACGGCGCGTCCTCGGGCACCGACGCGTTGAAGTAGGCCTCGAAGTCGTCGCGCACGTCGGGCGACGCGTTCTCATTGAGCGTGAGCGAGGCCGACGTGTGGCGGATGAAGACGTGCAGCAGCCCGGCGCGAAGTTGTCCGATCTCCGGCATCGCGTCGAGCACGTCGCGGGTGACCAGGTGATAGCCGCGCGGGCGGGGACGGAGCGTGACCTCGCGCTGGATCCACATCACGGCACCCGAGCGGCGCGCATGTCGACCTTCTCGCCCCGGAACGGCACGCCCTCGGCCTCCAGCAGCTTGCGCTGCCGGAGGCCTTGAGTGAGCGAGCCGTCGGCGCGAACGATCCGGAACCACGGCAGGTCGGGGTCGTGCGTGCCGTGCAGCACGGTGCCCGCGAAGCGCGGAGCGCCAGGGGAGACGTCGCCGTAGGTGCGCACGAAGCCCGGCGGCGTCGCGCGGATGCGCGCGAGCACCGCGGCGCGCCGGTCGGGCTCCGGGGCCGCGTCGCGCTCGTCGTCAGCCGCCCGCGTCGCGTCCCGGCCGGCCCACCGCGCCGCCTCTCGCTCGTCCTCGGCGGTCCAATGCGATGCACCCCCGCGGCGCCCGCGCCGTTCGTCCCCGCTAGCCTCGCGCACCATGCGCCACGGAACCTATTCCATCGTCGCGCGCGACCCGGAGACCGGCGAGCTCGGCGGGGCAGTCCAGTCGCACTGGTTCTCCGTCGGCTCGCTGTGCGTGTGGACGCGGCCGGGCATCGGCGCGGTGGCCACGCAGTCGGTCGTCGAGCCCGCCTACGGCCCGAACGCGCTCGACCGGCTCGCCGACGGCATCGGCGCGGCGCAGGCGCTCGGCGAGCTGCTCGCCGCCGATCCGCTGGCCGCGGTGCGCCAGGTCGCCGCGATCGACGCCCACGGCGGCCTGTCCACGCACACCGGCGCCGACTGCATCCTGCACGCGGGCCACGTGACCGGCGACAACCACAGCGCGCAGGCCAACATGATGGCCCGCGAAACCGTGCCGCAGGCGATGTCGGATGCATTCACCAGCGCCGCCGGACCGCTGTCCGAGCGCCTGTTCGCGGCGCTCGAGGCCGCCGAGGGCGAGGGCGGCGACGTCCGCGGCCGCCAGAGCGCCGCGCTGGTCGTCGTGCCCGCCGAGGGCGAGCCGTGGCGGCGGACCGTCGACCTCCGCGTCGAGGATCACGCCGAGCCGCTGCGCGAGCTCGGCCGCCTGCTGACGCTGCAGCGAGCCTACGACCGGGCGGGCGCCGCCGACGAGCTGCTGGCCGCCGGCCGCGTGGCGGAGGCCGGCGAGCGCTACCGCGAGGCATCGCTCATCGCGCCCGAGTCCGACGAGCTGCTGTTCTGGGCGGGACTCGCGCTCGCCCAGGCCGGCGACCTCGACGCCGGCGTCGAGGCCGTGCGACAGGCGGCCGAGCGCCAGCCGAACTGGCTGGTGCTGCTCGACCGCCTGTCCGAGGACTTCGCGCCCGCGGGCGCTCAGGTCCGCGAGCGACTCAGCAGATGACCTGCAGGTGGAACGCGCGCGCGGCGCCCATGTCCACGGTGACCGAGTCGGCGGCGGCGGCGGGGGTCACGCCCGGGACCTCCGCGACCGATGCGCCCTGCGGCGACGCGGTGTACGAGCACTTGCTCACGTCGCGGTTGAACTTGACGGTGTAGACATTGCCCGCCACGGTCGCCGAGACGGCGCCGCGGCTGTTGGCGCTGACGGCGCCGGTGTCGGAGACCTGCGCGTCGAGGAGGCCGGCGGAGAGCGCCGTGACGTCGGCGGCGGGGGCGAAGTCGGCCGCCTGCTTGCCGTCCACGCGGTCGGCGTTCAGGCCGGTGGCGACGCCCGTGGCGTTCGTCGTGAACGGCGCGCCTGCGGTGTTTCCGGTCTCGATCCGGCCGCCCTCGTTGCCGCGCGTGGCGAACTCGAACGCGCGCCCCGTGTTGAGGTTGTTCGCGCGGATGCAGGGCTCATGGCCCGGGGTCGAGCGGCAGCCGTAGATCGCGCCGCCGCCGTCGCCCTCACGAAGGTTCGACTGACGGGTGCCGTACGTCGTGTTGTCGGCGATGATCTGCGTCTCCGACGACAGGCCGGCGCGCGACGGGTTGCGCTTGCCGAGCAGCAGGTTGCGGCCCTCGCCGAAGCCCAGTGCGGTGGCGGGGACGCCGATCGCGAGGATGAGCGCCGTGGCGACCGCGGCGCGGCCGGAGAAGGAAATCTTCTTCATACGGGCTCCGACACGAGTCCCGAAGGAGAGTTGCGCCCCGCAAGGACGCTGTCAGATCGACAGCGCCCTCACGAGTTAGGCCGCAACTCTCAGCGTTCGCCCGGCTGCTTCTGCGGATTCACCGAGACCGGGATCTCGAGATCCAGCGCGGTGCGGATGATCCGGTTCTGCTCGATCGTGTGGGCGGCCGGGTAGCCCTCGCCCGGCGACGCGCGCTCGGGCCGGCCGATGTAGCCGAACTCGAGCTGCGACGGCAGGATCTGCAACAGGCGCGGCGACATGTGCGCGCGGGCGCCCATGTTGCGCGGCTCCTCCTGCACCCACACGACCTCGCGCAGGTTCGGGTAGCGCCGCACCTCTTCCATGATCTGCGACTGCGGGAAGGGGTACAGCAGCTCGACGCGGGTGATCGCGACGCCCTCGTTGTTCTCGCGCGTCGCGTGGCCCTTGAGGTCGTAGTAGAGCTTGCCGGTGCAGAGGATCAGCCGCTGCACCTTCTCCTCGTCCACGCGCGGCTCTGGCAGGACCGGGAAGAAGCGCCCGTCGGCCAGGTGGTTCATCCGCGACGTCGCCTGCGGCAGGCGCAGGAGCGACTTCGGGGTCATGATCACCAGCGGCCGCTGCTTGGCGACGCGGGCCTGGCGGCGCAGCAGGTGGAAGTACTGCGACGGCGTGGTCAGGTTCGCGACGCGGATGTTGCCCTCGGCGGCCAGCGACAGGAACCGCTCCATGCGGGCGGAGGAGTGCTCGGGGCCGGAGCCCTCGTAGCCGTGCGGGAGCAGGAGCGTCAGGCGCGTCGTCTGGCCCCACTTGGCCAGCGCGGACACGATGAACTGGTCGATGATCACCTGCGCCGAGTTCACGAAGTCGCCGAACTGCGCCTCCCACAGCACGAGCGTCTCCGGCGCCTCCATCGAGTAGCCGTACTCGAAGCCGAGGCAGGCGACCTCGCTCAGCGGCGAGTTGTGCAGCTCCATCGGCGCCAGCGAGCCGGGCAGCGACTGGATCGGGGAGATCCGCTGGCCGGTCTTGGCGTCGTGCAGCACGAGATGGCGCTGCGAGAACGTGCCGCGCTCGGCGTCCTGGCCGGTCAGGCGGACCGGCGTGCCCTCGGACAGCAGCGTCGCGAACGCCAGCGACTCGGCGTGCGCCCAGTCGATGCCGCCGTCGGGCCCGAGCGCCGTACGCCGGCGGTCGAGCTGCTTGACGAGCTTCGGATGGACTGTGAAGCCGTCTGGGATCCGCAGGAGGTCCTCGTTGAGCGAGTTCAGCCGGTCGCGCGAGACCGCGGTCTTGACCTCGGGCGACGCCGAGCGGTCGAGCTCGTAGCCGCCGGTCGGCTGCTCGGCGCCCGCCGAGGCGAGGCGCTCCTTGAGCTCGCGATGGCGCTTGGCGAGGTCGTCCCAGATCTCCTGGGCGAGCGCGTCGGACTCCTCCTGGGTGATCGCGCCCTGGGAGACGAGCGCCTCCGCGTACAGCTCCCGGGCCGGCCGCTTGGCCTTGATCTTGGCCGACATCTCCGGCTGCGTGTACGCGGGCTCGTCGGCCTCGTTGTGGCCCCAGCGGCGGTAGCCGATCAGGTCGATCAGCACGTCGTGCCCGAACTCCTGCCGGAACGCGAACGCGAGCCGGACCGCGGAGATGCACGCCTCGACGTCGTCGGCGTTGACGTGGAAGATCGGGACGTCGAAGCCCTTCGCGAGGTCGGAGGCCCACCGCGTGGAGCGCGAGTCGTCCGGGTCGGTCGTGAAGCCGACCTGGTTGTTCTGGATCAGGTGCAGCGAGCCGCCGACCGTGTAGCCGTCGAGCGCCTGCAGGTTGAACGTCTCCGCGACCACGCCCTGGCCCGGGAAGGCCGCGTCGCCGTGCAGGATGATCGGCACCGCGGCGTTGGTGTCGAGCTGGGCGTGGGTGCCCTGGCGGGTCGTCTGCACGGCGCGCGTGGCGCCCTCGACCACCGGCGAGACGTACTCCAGGTGCGACGGGTTGGACTCCAGCCGCACGAGCACCGACTGCTCGTCGGGCAGCTGGTAGGTGCCCTGCGCGCCATGGTGGTACTTGACGTCGCCCGTGCCGCCCTGCGGGATCGTGGTCACCGCCTCGATCGACGAGGCGCCCTCGAACTCGCGGAAGATCGTCTCGTACGCGCGGCCGAGGTTGTGCGCGAGCACGTTCAGCCGGCCGCGGTGGGCCATGCCGATCACGACCTCGCGCGCGCCCTCACTCGCCGCGAGCTGGATCATCTCGTCGAGCATCGGGACGGTCATGTCCAGGCCCTCGACCGAGAACTGCTTCTGGCCCAGGTAGGCCTTGTGCATGAAGCGCTCGAGCGAGTCGACCTGCGTCAGCCGCCGCAGCAGCGCCTTCTTCTCGTCGGCGCCGAGCGGCTGGCGGAACACGCCCGTCTCGATCTTCTCGCGCAGCCAGACGCGCTGGCGGTGCGAGGCGATGTGCTCGATCTCGTAGGCGATCGTCCCGCAATAGGTCTCGCGCAGGTGCGGGAGGACGTCGGCAAGCGTGTCGCCGGGCACGCCGACGCGCAGGATCTTGGCCGGGATGCGCGTCATCAGCTCGGGCGTGAGCTTCAGCGGCTCGGGGTCGAGCGCGGGGTCGCCCTCGGGCTCGGAGCCGAGCGGATCCAGCCGCGCGGCGAGGTGGCCGTGGGTGCGGTGCGCCTTGATCAGCGACATCGCGGCCTGGACGGCCTGCAGGAGCTCGAGGTCCGGCTCCGCCGAGATCGCCGGCGCCGGCGCGGTGGTCGGCGCCTCCCTCGGCGCCGGAGCGCCCGGTGCCGCGGGAGCGGAGATGCCGAGGTCGGCGAAGATCTGCTCGTAGAACTCGTGCTCGCCCTGCAGGTAGGCCTCGACCTCCTGCAGGAACTGGCCGGACTCCGCGCCCTGGATGATGCGATGGTCGTAGGTCGACGTCATCGTCATCACCTTCTCGGCGCCGATCGTCGCGCCGATCGCGCCCAGCCCCGGCGGGTAGCCGATCGCGCCGGTGGCGACGATCGTGCCCTGGCCGTTCATCAGCCGCGGGACCGAGGCGATCGTGCCGATGCCGCCCGGGTTGGTGAGCGAGAGGTTCGCGCCCTGGAGGTCGTCCGCCGTCAGCTTGTTCTCGCGCGCCTTGGCGATCAGGTCGTTGAAGGCGTCGAGGAACTGCGGGAACGTGAGCCGCCCGGCGTCGCGGATCACCGGCACCATCAGCGTGCGGCCGCCGTCCTTCTTCTCGACGTCGACGGCGATGCCAAGGTTCACCCGGCGGTCGTCGAGCGCATACGACTTGCCGTCGAGCTCGGCGAAGTGCGTCGCCATCACCGGCATGCGCTCGGTCGCCGCGCGCGCGATCGCGTGCGCGATCAGGTGCGTGAAGGAGACGCGGTGGCCGGCCTCCTTGAGCTGCTTGCGGCGCCCGTCGAGGACGCTGACGGTTAGGGTGCGGAACGACGTCGCGGTCGGGATCGCGCGCGACTCGTCCATGTAGCGCGCGAGCATCGCGCCGGCGCCTTTGAGCAGCGTGGCGGCCTGCTCGGGAGCGGCCGCGCCGTTCTCGGAGTACGAGAGGACGTCGGCCTTGGAGATGCGGCCCGCGGGACCGGTGCCGTGCACCTTGTCGAGATCGACGCCGTGCGCGGCGGCGACCCGGGCTGCAACGGGAGTTGCATTGACGCCGTCGGTGGACGGCGGCGGAGCCGCGGGCGCGGCCTTCGGCTCGGGCGCCTTCGGGGCGGCCACGGCGCCGTTGGTGCTGCCGGCCATGCGCGCGATGACCTGGCCGACCGTCACGGTGTCGCCGATGCCCGCGAGCACCTCGGTGAGCGTGCCGGACGCGGGGGCGGGAACCTCGGCGTCGACCTTGTCGGTCGAGATCTCGACGATCGTCTCGTCCTGCGCGACGGCGTCGCCGGGCTGCTTGGCCCATTCGAGGATCGTGCCCTCGGAGACCGACTCGCCCATCGCCGGCATGACGATGTCGACAACTGTGGACTCGCTCGTCTCGGTCTCTGCCTGCCCTGACACCTCGGGCTCGGCTTCAACAGGCGCGGGGGCCGCGCCGTTGGTGGGCGCGATCTCTGCGAGCAGGGCGCCGACGTGCACGGTGTCGCCCTCGGAGACGTGGATCTTGGCCACGGTTCCGGAGATCGGCGCGGGAACCTCCGCGTCGACCTTGTCAGTCGATATCTCGACGAGTGTCTCGTCCTCGGAGACCTCGTCGCCTTCCTGTTTGTGCCACTCCAGGATGGACCCCTCGGACACCGAGTCGCCCATCGCGGGCATGACCACTTCGACCGTGGTGTTGACCGCCATATCGAGCCTTAGACCATACCGCGCCAGTCGGGGCGTGCTGTGGAACTTGCACGCCTTTCTTCATACAGGAACCCAATTGTCCCCGCGAACGGCCCGACGCCTCCAACCACGGCGACCATCACGCCGAGCCAGAGCGGGATCGTCCGCGTCCGGACCGCGTTGATGCACAGCAGCGACATCACGATCCAGCCGATGCCGTGGGCCCAGCCGAGCACGTACTTGGCGTCCTCGGCCCCGGTCGCCCACGCGATCAGCAGCGCCGTGTAGATCGCCGAGTGCGTGAACGACAGGTACTTGAGCGTCCGGAAGCTCATACTCGCAACAACGTGGCGATGCCGCGGAGTTGCGGATGCGCCTCATCCGGCCACTCACGCGGGTCGGGAGGCCACCACGCGTGCACATCGTGCTCGTGGTCGCGGACCAGCTCCGCACCGGGCGCGAGCCACGCCTGGCCGACGAGGAACGTGCTGTCGCCGGGCGTCGCGATCAGCGCCTCGACGGCCAGCCGCTCCGGCACGACGCCCCACTCCTCGAGCAGCTCGCGCGCGAGCGCGCCCGCGGGGTCCTCGCCCGCGTCGACGGCTCCGCCGGCGCCGAGCGCCCACATGCCCGCCCACGTCGCCACCCACCCGGCTCGCCGGCCGGCGAGCCAGCGGCCCTCGTGGTCGCGCACGACGCACAGCACCGACAGCGCGCCCGACGCGCTCCCTCGCAGCAGGCGTAGCGCCCAGCGCATCGGCTGCAGCTCGAGTTGCAGCTCGCCGTCGACGACGCTGAAGCTCTCCAGCCGCGCGGCGATCCCGTCGTGCGCCGGGGAGCCGCGGTCGCGCAGCGCGGCGATCGCCGCGTCGGCCGCCTCGGACTTGCCGGCGTCCGCCTCGTACTCGTCGTCGCGCCAGCGCGCCGACACCTGGCCGGGCGGCCAGGGACCGCGGGCGAGGATGCCGGGCGGAAAGGGCAACCCCTTCAGGGTAACCTTGGCGCGTGTCGCTCGAAGCCTCCAGCAAGAACATGGAAGCGGTCTGCAAGGCCAAGGAGGTCCACAACCGGACGTGCGTCTGGGGCGGCAATGCGACCGAAGTTCACCTCGCCTTCTTCGACATCGAGCGCATCGGCTGGGAGGAGGGCGACGTCATCTGCGGCCTCGTCGTGGTCGGTGACAGCTCGGTCGCCACAGGGATGATGCGCGTCACCTGCGACGCCGAGCCCGATGATGACCGTCAGGAAGAGGAAGAGGTCGAGGAGGTCGTCGATGCGGTGGCCGACCGCGAGCTCGTGATCCCGGGCCGCAGCACCTCGTACAACTAGGTCGTTGAAGCATGGTCGGTCGACGGAACTCGATACAGGCCGCGCGTGACATCGTGGCGCGTGCGCCCCGACATCGTCCCCGGCGGGACCTTCCCGGACTATGAGCTGACCGACCACGCGAAGACGCGCCGGTCGCTCAGCGAGCTGCAGGGCAACGATCCGATGGTTCTCGTGCTCTCGCGCGGGCACTTCTGCCCGAAGGACCACCAGCAGCACCTGCAGCTGGCCGCCGCCTACTCGCAGTTCAACGTCGCCTACACGCGGCTCGTCACGATCGCGACCGACCCGATCTTCGAGCTCAACGAGTTCCGCAACTCGGTCGGCGCGCAGTGGACGTTCCTCTCGGACGCAGCCCGCAAGATCCAGAAGGACCTCGACATCCAGGAGTACACCGACCCCACCCACGACCCGATGATCCCGCACACGCTCGTGCTCAAGCCGGGGCTGGCGATCCATAGCGTCTACAACGGCTACTGGTTCTGGGGGCGGCCGTCGGTCGAGGACCTGCGCCGCGACCTGCGCGACGTGTTCCGCGAGGTCCGGCCCGACTGGGACCCGAGCGCGCCCGGGCTGCGCGAGGAGTGGGACGCCGGCGACAAGTCCCGGCACTACCCGTACAAGCGCTAGCCGCGCGTGCGCAGGATCGCGACGGCCACGATGTACGCGAGCCCGGCGACCGCGCCGAGCAGGCCGTACGGGTTGCCGTCGTGGCCCCTGGCGATCTCGACCAGCCAGCAGCCGATCACGACCGCGATCAGGACGGCGCCGGCCGCGGCGGTCGCCGTCAGGTCGATCATCGCCCAGCGCTCGTCGCGCCCCGGGCCGCCGAGGCCCTGGATGGTTTCGTTGCGGCGGGCGAAGAAGAACACCGCCGCGATTCCCACGAACAGCGGGATCGCGAACAGGCCGTTCTTGAGGTCACCGCCGATCGCGAACGCCGCGAACACGAGCGCGCCTAGGAACAGCGAGAACAGCGGCATGAAGTACCTGGACCGCATGTAGCTAGGTGTCGTGGGCATGGAAGACCTCCTCGACCGGCTTCCCGAAGTAGCGCGCGAGCGCGATCGCCAGGGGCAGCGACGGCGTGTAGCGCTCCTTCTCGATGGAGTTGATGGTCTGGCGCGAGACGTCCATCGCCTCCGCGAGCGCCTGCTGCGAGAGCTGGCGGCCGGTGCGGAGCGTGCGGACGTCGTTCTTCATGGGTGGAAAGCACACTTTACATCGGCGGGCGCGTTGATGTAAAGCGAGCTTTCCACTCTTGGACCTCCGGTCCTTGCGATTGGGACGCCGGACACCTCCAGTTCACGGGCCCGCGGAGGTTTGCTGCGGCGCATGAGCCAGCACGACCACCGCCTCGCCAAGGATGCGCTTGGGCTGCCCGCGGTCCTCTTCTGCATCGTCACCGGCGCCGCGCCGCTCGCGGCGATGATGTTCAACGTCCCGGTCGCCGTATCCGGGGGCGGCTACGCGGTCCCCGCCGCGTTCCTGGTCGCCACCGTCGCGCTGACGATCTTCTCGACCGGGTACATCGAGATGGCCCGCCGCGTCCCGTCGGTCGGCGGCTTCTACGCGTTCATCTCGCGCGGCCTCGGCCAGGTCATGGGAATGGGCGCTGGACTGCTGATCGCGTTCTGTTACATCATCTTCGCGGCGGCGGTGACCGGCGTCGGGAGCTACTTCGCTTCGACGTCGATCGAGACCTGGACCGGCGTCTCGGTCCCCGCGTGGGGCTACATGATCGTGTTCCTCGCGCTGATGACCGGCTTCGCGTGGTTCCACATCGAGCTGACCGCGAAGATCCTCGGCGTCGCGCTGATCTCCGAGGTGCTCGCGCTGCTCGTGCTGTGCGGCGGGATCGTGGTCGCCGGCGGCGGTCCGGACGGCTTCAGCGCCGCGCCGCTGAACCCGGCCAACATCTTCGACAACGGCGCCGCGCTGAAGGTCTTCGGCGCCGCCGCCGCGGGCGTCGCGCTGTTCGGCGCGTTCTGGTCGTGGGTCGGCTTCGAGATGGCGCCCAACTACGCCGAGGAGTCGCGCCAGCCGACGCGGATCGCCAAGGCCGCCACGTACGGCTCGGTGATCGGGCTCGGGCTGTTCTACATGCTCGTCTCGTACATGTTCGTGACCGGCTGGGGCCTGACCGGCTCGGCGCAGGCGGTCGCCGACCAGTTCGCCGGCAAGTACGACTCCGCGTTCTACCCGCTGACCGACAAGTACGTCGGCGGCGGGCTGACGACGATCCTCGAGATCCTCATCATCACGAGCGCCTTCGCGTGCGCGATGGCCTTCTACAACACCGGCGCGCGCTACCTGTTCTCGCTCGCCCGTGAGGGCGTCCTGCCGGCCGCGCTCGGCCGCACCCACCCGACCCAGCGCGGACCCGTCAACGCCTCGATGACCGTGTCGGCGCTCGTGGGCCTGTACATGCTCGCGTTCGTGCTCTCGGATCCGAGCACGCTCGCCGCGCTGCTCAAGCTCGGCACCTGGACCCCGCTGCTCGGCGTGCTCGGGATCCTCGCCGTCCAGGGTCTCTGCTGCGTCGCGATCGTGCGCTTCTTCCTGACCGAGGCGCGTGACGGCTTCCACGTCGTCAAGACGCTGCTCGCGCCGGTGATCGGCTTCCTCGCCATGGCCGGCGCGTGCTACCTGCTGATCGACAACCGCGCCGGACTCTCGGGCGCCGGCGACGCGCTCTACATCAAGCTCGTCCCGTACGTCGTGCTCGCCATCTTCATCGCGGGCATGGGCGTGGCGCTGTGGCTGCGCAGCCGGTCGCTCGAGCGCTACCGTGCGATCGGCCGCTTCGCACGCGAAGAGGACGTCGAGGTCGCGGAGGCGATGGCATGAGTGGCAACGGCTCGCCCAGAGGGCTCGCGTTGCTGGGAGCAATCGCCCAGGGGGCGATTCTCCCGGGCGACGTCGACCAACCGCCAGGCCTGCACCCGCTCGAGCCGCTGGGCGCCGAGGAGATCGGCGCCGCCTCGTCGATCCTGAAGGCCGAGAAGGGCCTCGGGCCGACGGCGCGCTTCGTCTTCGTCACGCTGCACGAGCCGCCCAAGGCGGCGGTGCAGGCGGGGGAGCGCGTGCCGCGCGAGGCGTTCGTGGTGCTCTACGAGCGCGCCCAGCGCGCCACGTACGAGGCGGTCGTCTCGCTCACCGAGGAGGCGGTCGTCTCCTGGCGGCGGATCGAGGGCGTGCAGTCGCCGGTCACGTTCGAGGAGTTCATGGCCTGCGAGGCGGCCGTGCAGGCCGATCCGCGCTGGCAGGCGGCGCTGCGCGCCCGCGGCGTGGAGGACTTCTCGCTGGCCATGGTCGACCCGTGGGCGGCGGGCTACCTGGGTCCGGAGGACGCCGCGACCGAGCGCCGCTTCCTGCGCCCGCTCACCTGGCTGCGCTCGGAGCCGGGCGAGCACGGCTACGCGCGCCCGGTCGAAGGCCTCGTGGTCGAGTTCGACCTCGACCGGATGCAGGTGACCGCCGTCCACGACCACGGCGTCGTACCGCTGCCGCCGCGGCCCGGCAACTACGACGCGGCGCGGATGGCGGACGCCGGCAACGTCCCGTCCTTTGCCGCGCCGCGCGACGATCTCAAGCCGATCGAGATCACCCAGCCGGACGGCCCGAGCTTCACCGTCGAGGGCCACGCCGTGCGCTGGCAGAAGTGGCGCCTGCGGATCGGCTTCACGCCGCGCGAGGGTCTCGTGCTGCACGACATCGGCTACGAGGACCGCGGGACGGTCCGCCCGATCGTCTACCGCGCGTCGCTGAGCGAGATGTACGTCCCCTATGGAGACCCGGCGCCCACGCACGCGTTCAAGAACGTCTTCGACATGGGCGAGTACGGCGTCGGCTGGCTCGCCAACCCGCTCGCGCTCGGCTGTGACTGCCTCGGCGAGATCCGCTACTTCGACGGCGTCGTCAACGACCAGGACGGCGAGCCGATGACGATCCCGAACGCGATCTGCATGCACGAGGAGGACGCCGGCATCGGCTGGAAGCACACCGACTTCCGCACCGAAGACGTCGAGGTGCGGCGACTGCGCAGGCTCGTGATCTCATCGATCGCGACCGTCGGCAACTACGAGTACGGGTACTTCTGGTACCTCTACACCGACGGCACGATCGAGTACGAGGTCAAGCTCACCGGAGTGATCTCGACGGGCGCGCTGCGCGACGGCGAGCGGCCCGCACACGGCACGCTGGTGGCGCCCGGGCTCTACGGCCCGCACCACCAGCACTTCTTCTGCGTGCGGCTCGACATGGCCGTTGACGGCAACGCGAACACGGTCGTGCAAGTCGACTCCGAGCCGGCGGTGACCGGCACCGCGTGGGCGACGCGGCGCACGGTGTACCAGTCCGAAGCGACCGCGCAGGCGCAGGTCGACCCGCTGCACGGGCGCTACTGGCGGATCGAGAACGACGGCAGGCCGTCGGCGCTCGGCGATCCGGTCGCCTACAAGCTCGTCCCGGGCGACAACGTGGCGCCGATGTTCGCGCCCGGCTCGCGATTCGGGAAGCGGGCCGGGTTCACCGCGAGTCACGTGTGGGTGACCGCGTACGACCCGGCGGAGCGGTTTGCCGCCGGCGACTACCCGAACCAACACGCCGGCGGCGAGGGGCTGCCGCGCTACGCGGCCGCCGGGCGCTCGGTTGAGGACGCCGACCTCGTGCTCTGGTACGTGTTCGGCGCCCACCACATCGTGCGCCCGGAGGACTGGCCGGTGATGCCGGTCACCCACATCGGCTTCAAGCTCAAGCCGAGCGGGTTCTTCGACGGCAACCCGGCGCTCGACATGCCGGCGCCGAAGCATCACTGCGCGTAGAAACCGGCCTCTTCGCGCCCCAGCTCGGTCACCGGGTCGTCGCCGTACATCCACTCGCGCGCGATCCGGTGCCAGTTGGCGCGCGCCCGCAGCTGGCCGAGCACGGCGAGCGTGAGCAGCTCGACGCGGCGGCCGAAGATGTGGTCGGCGGGCAGCGTCTCGTGGCGCATCTGGCCGAAGTGCTCAGAGCGCGGGTCGGACATGTCGATCATCACCTGGGTCGCGACCTCGGGGCCGAGCGCGATCTCCTCGTCGGTCAGGTACCACCAGGTCGCGTCCAGGAACTGCGAGAGCAGCTTGTCGGGCCGGAAGCGTTCGGGCTTGGCGAGCAGGCCGCCCTCGGCCCAGATCTCCCACAGCCGCTCCGCGTCGCCTTCGTGCCCGGCGCGCTGGGTCTCCAGCTCGAGGTCGATCAGCCGCTGCGGCATGACCTTGAACAGGCCGAAGTCGAGGAACGCCATCCGCCCGTCCGGGAGCATCAGGAAGTTGCCGGGATGCGGGTCGCCGGAGAACTGCCGGTGGCGGTACATGCAGCCGAAGTAGAAGCGGAAGACGATCTCGCCGGCGCGGTCGCGCGTGGCCGCGTCGGTGGTCTTGAGCGTGTCGAAGCCGTCGCCGTGGACGAAGTCGCTCACCAGCACGCGCTCGCGTGACAGGCTCGTGACCACGTCGGGAACGACGATGAACGGGTGGTCCTTGAAGATGCGCGCGAGCGCGCGCTGGTTCTGCGCCTCCAGCTCGTAGTCGAGCTCTTCGACGATTCGCAGGCGGATCTCGTCCGCCGTCGCCTTGACGTCGAGGCCCGGCGCGATCCGCTTCATCAGCCGCAGGATGATCCCGAGGTTCTGCATGTCGGCCCGGACCGCGGCGCCGACGCCCGGGTACTGGACCTTCACGGCGACGTCGCGGCCGTCGTGCAGCGTCGCGCGGTACACCTGACCGATCGAGGCGGCGGCGACCGGCTCGGGGTCGAACTGGGCGAAGGTGTCCCTCAGCGGCGCCTCGAGCTCGGACTCGATCACCTTGCGCATGTCGTCGAAGCGCACTTTCGGCGCGGCATCGCGCAGCGCGCCCAGCTTGCGCTGGAACTCCTCGCGGTACTCCTCGGGGATCAGGCCGACGTCGAGGAAGCTCATCGTCTGGCCGAGCTTCATCGCGGCGCCCTTCATCGTCCCGAGCGCGGTGACGATCTGCTCGGCGGCCTCCAGGTGGCGGCGCTCGAGCGCGGCGTCCTTGCCCTCCTGCGAGCGGGTCAGGTTGGCCGCGTGGGTCCCGAGCTGGCGGGCCGCCTGCCCGGCTGCGAGGCTCGACACTCGCGCCGTGCGAGAGATCCGCGAGGTCGGGATCCGGTCTTTGGCCACTTAGGGTGTCGCCGTGGGTGCCGCGGCCGGGGGCGTGGCGGTCGGCGCCGCCTGCTGGATGCCGGGCGTGGGGGTCGGCGTCGGAGTGGCGCTGATCGTCGGTGTCGCGGTCGCCGTCGCCGTCGCCGTCGCCGTCTCCGTCTCCGTCGGCGTCTCGGTCGGCGTGGCGGTCGGCGTGGGCGTCGCCTTGGACTTCGTGGTATGGCCGCCCCACAGGCCGGTCGAGCGGTCCGACTGGCCGACCGAGTGGCCGAACACGGCGAGCTCGGACGCTGTCACCACGCCGGCGCCGATGATGAACGCGAGCAGCCCGGTGATCAGCGCGAGCTTGAGCGGCCGCCGGTTGCCGCGCGGGCGTTCCTCCTCGTAGAGGCCGAACGGGTCGTGGCGGCGCGGCGGGAGCTGCTCCGGGCCGTCGCCGCGCGCGCCGACGCCGGTCGGCGCGCGGCTCCGGACCGCCGCGCCGGTCGCCGTACGGCGGGTCACGCGGGGCGCGGCGGTCTTGATCGCGGCCGCCGGGCGGTTCAGGGCCTCGCTGACCACGGCGACGATGATCGGCGTGATCGCCGTCGCGAGGATCGAGCCCCTCTCCCAGAACGTCGGCACGACGATCGCGGCGGCGACCGCCGCGAGGCTCGAGATCAGCAGGGTCTGCAGCGACAGCCCGGTGCCGCCGCCGTGTTTGCTCTCGCGGCTCACGCCCTCCGAGGCTAGTACACGGATCCGGCGGCCCGCACGCATTCCGGCGGGGTGGGTGGGATCCGTATCCCCCCATCTGTCTCGCCCTCGGGGCTCGCCACCTGGCTCTCGCCGCTGCCTGGCCACGGCGGGCGCACACGTACCACCAGTATGCAAGCGCCCGCCCCGGCAGGCAGCGACGACCCGGACTGCGCCGGCGATGCGCGTGGGCCGCCGGCTCCGCGTACTTAGCGATCCACTCGTGAGCCCCCGACGATGTCGTCGGAGCCGTCCGGCCAGCGCACCCATGCCTTGTGGCCGCCGTCGTAGTCGGGGCCCCAGAGGATCAGGGTGGCGGGGTCGCCGAGCGCGGTGACCTGCTCGTCGCCCTCCTCGTCCAGCCCGCGCCAGATGCGCACGAACGGGTTGCCCTCCAGCTCCTCGGCGACGGTGCTGGGGTCGGTGTGGCCGGGGCGGATGACGGTTTCCGGCGGCAGCGTCAGCAGCGTGTCCATCACGCTGGACTTGAGGTCCGCGTAGGAGGTCGAGCCGGGCGCGCGGACGCCGCCGACCGAGCGCTTGAAGAGGGTGTCGCCGGTGAACACCTCGCCCTCGACGACCAGCGCGAGCATGCCGGCGGTGTGGCCGGGCGTGTGCAGCGCCTTGACGGTCAGACCGCCGATCGTCAGCTCGTCGCCGGGCTTCAGGTCGCCGGTGGTGCCGGGGACGCGCTCCTCGGGGTGGGCGAGCACAATCGCGTCCGGCCAGCGCTCCAGCGCGGCGCCGAGCTCGGCCACGTGATCGTGGTGGTGGTGGGTGAGGAGGATGTGGGTGACGTTGAGTCCGTGCTCTTCGGCGGCCTGGAAGAGCGGCTCCAGCGGGCCGCCCGCGTCGACCAGGAAGGCGTCTTCGCCCGGGCCCGCTGCGACGAGATAGGTGTTCGACAGCCAGCTGTCGTTCATGGAGCGCTCGACGATCATGGGCGGGACGGTACCCTCGCGGGCGTCATGGAGCTGATTCACACGTGCTATCGGATCGGTGAGATCGACCGCTCCGTCGCCTTCTATGAGGCGCTCGGCTTTGAGGAACGCCGCCGGATGCCGATCCGCGAAGAGGCGATCAACGTCTTCATGGGCCTGCCCGGCGACGGCGACCGGCTCGAGCTGACCTACAACTTCGGCGTCGATTCGTACGAGCTCGGCACCGGGTACAACCACATCGCCTTGACCGTCGACGACCTCGACTCGACGCTCGCCGCGCTCGGCGAGAAGGGCATCGAGCCGGAGAAGCCGCCGTATCAGGTGCGCGCGGGCGGGTCGCGGATCTGCTTCGTGCGCGATCCCGACGGCTATCGCATCGAGCTGATCGAGAAGAACCGCTAGCGGCATGGAGGAGCGGCTCGCCGTCATCGACGTCGGGTCGAACTCCTTCCGGCTCGTCGTCTTCACCTCCACCGAGCACTGGTGGAAGCGCACCGACGAGATCCACGAGCCGGTGCGCGTCGGCGAAGGCCTCGACGCGACCGGCTCGCTGCAGCCCGAGCCGATGGAGCGCGCGCTCGAGACGCTCGAGCTGTACGCGCACTTCTGCCGGGCGACCGGGATCGAGCGCGTGCGGCCGGTGGCGACGTCGGCGATCCGCGACGCGGGCAATCAGGCCGCGTTCCTGGACGCCGCGCGGGCGCGGTCGGGGCTGGAGGTCGAGGTGCTCTCGGGGTCCGCCGAGGCGCGCTACGGATACCTGGCGGCGGTCAACTCGACGACGCTGGCCGACGGCCTCGTCCTCGATCTCGGCGGCGGCTCGATGCAGCTCACGCGCGTGGCGGGGCGCGAGGAGGCGCAGGCGCGCTCGTGGCCGCTCGGCGCGGTGCGCATGACCGAGCGCTTCTTCGCCAACGGCGGCCGCGCCAAGGGCAAGCAGGTGCGGGCGCTGCGCCAGCACGTGGAGTCCGAGCTCGCGGCGGCGCCGTGGGTGCGCGACCGCGGGCGGCTCGCCGGCATCGGCGGCACGGTCCGCAACCTGGCCGCGGCCGTCCAGCTGGCCGCGGAGCTGCCGTCCTACGGCGTGCAGGGGTTTCGCATCACGCGGGACGCGCTGGCGTCGCTGATCTCCGAGTTCGAGGACATGACCCCGTCCGAGCGCGGCAAGGTCGCCGGCATCAAGTCCGAGCGCGGCGACCTGATCCTGGCCGGCGCGCTGGTGATCGAGGCGGTGATGGAGGCCGGCGGCTTCGAGGACCTCGAGGCGACCGAGGCGGGCCTGCGCGAGGGCGTGTTCTTCGAGTCCTACCTCGGCGACCCGCCGGTGTTCGAGGACGTGCGCGTGGCCTCGGTCCGCAACCTCGCTTCGCAGTACCACGCCGACTTCGCGCACACCAACCACGTCGCCCGGCTGGCGCTGGAGATGTGGGACGCGCTGGCGGCGCAGGGCGTCCACGGCGGCGACCGCGAGGAGCGCGAGCTGCTGTGGGCCACGGCGATGCTGCATGACATCGGCGTCGCGGTCGACTACGACGACCACCACAAGCACTCGCGCTACCTGATCCTCAACGCCGGCCTCCCGGGCTACTCGCCGCGCGAGGCGGCGCTGATCGGCCAGGCCGCCCGGTATCACCGCAAGGGGACGCCGGGGCTTGGCGAGTTCGCGCCTTTGGCCCGTTCCGGCGATGCCGAGATGCTCGACCGGATCGCGGCGATGGTGCGCCTCGGTGAGCAGCTCGAGCGCTCGCGCGACCAGGCGGTCAGCGCGACCGACGTGCAGGTCGAGAACGGGCGCGTGGAGCTGCGCCTGCACGCGACCGAGGACGTCACGATCGCGCGCTGGGCGGCCGAGCGCCAGGGCGATCTGTTCCGCCGCGCGTTCGGTCGCGAGCTGGCCGTGACTGCCTAAAGGGGTCAGGCACCTTTACTAAAGGTGCCTGACCCCTTTAGAACCGCCTCGCCTCTCGGCGACAGCCGATAGCCGATCCGCAGGCTCTCGGTCAGGCCGAGCTCCTTCAGCTTGCGGATGTCGAGCTTGAACGGGTGCGTCTCCCGGTTGAAGCTCGCGGCGAGTTCCGGGGCGCGGACGCCGGGGTGGTCGGCGATCGCCCGCAGGTACTCGTACGTCCACTCGCCCATGCGCGTCAGGCGCGCGTGGATGGCTTGCAGCTCGTCCGGCGCCGGGATCTGCTCGCGCAGCACGGTGCGCGGGTCGGGACCGGCGAGGTGGAGCTCGATCCGGTACAGGTCGCCCTCGCGGTCCGCCCACGCGTCCTGCATCGCTTGCGCGGATGCGTAGCCGGCGCGCTTGGCGTCCTTGTTGGAGACGCGGCTGACCTTCCTCACGTCGGTGAACGCGATCAGGCCGATGCGGGTGCGCTGGGAGCCGCCGGGCTTGACCCGCGGCTTGTCCCAGCGACGGAACGCGAGGTCGATGGTCCCGTCGGCGATGCCCTTGAGGTCGCGCAGCGGGAAGAGCACGGGGCGAGGGTAACGACGCGCTCGGCCGCGCCCGTCCGCGCGACGCCGCGCCGGCCCGCGCAATGCCGCGCCGGCCCGCGCCACGCCGCGCCGGCCCGCCCCACGCCGCGCAACGCCGCGCCGGCCCGCGCGACGCCGCCCGCCCCGCTCGTCCCCCCCGCGCGACGCCGCGCCGGCCCACTTCGACTCGCGGCGCTGCGGTGGGGCCGGCGAACTGCGCCAGTAAGGGGATGCGGGCCAGTTTGGCTGCCCGCGGATGATCGTCTTCCGCGAGCGGGCGGGGGGTGCCTGTCTTTTCGTTGCCAGGAGTGGCGTTTCTACCGGCACCCCCTTTGTTCGGAGCGCGGACGTGGTCGAACGTGAGCGTTTCGTTCGCTGAGGCGATCGTTCATGATCGCGATTCAATCTGCGCACCCCTTACTGCCGCAGTTGACGTTCGCCGGCAGCTACGCGCGCTCGAACCGAGCGGTGAACCCGGGACCCTCCGGCGCCGCGCACATCGGCCCCGCCAGCACCGAACCGGCAAGCGGCGCCAAACGGATCGGCTGGTCGCCGCACAGCAGCTGGACCGAGTCGTGATCGCGAACCGCTCGGACGGTCCAGAACCCGGACGCGTCCGGCAAGGGCGCCGGCTGCTGCGACCAGTCCGACAACCCGCGCGTCACGACCACCGACAGCCATGACCGCCCGTCCGCCAGCTCGATGCCGGCCTTGATCCAGTTCGACTCGTCCACGCGCAGCATCAGCCCCGCCTGGTCGTACTGGGCCGCGAAGTCGCCGCGGAAGCGCACGCTCACCGAGTCTCCGAGCGGCTCATAAGCGAAGTGGCCGGAGTCGCGGACGTAGCCGTAGTGCGTCGTGCGCCAGAAGTCGGTGCCGGGCTCGCACTCGACGGTCAGGGCGGCCAACGATCCCGACCAGCGGGCCGGCTCGTTGAGCCACTGCACCGTCAGACCTCCTGGATCTGCAGCAGGCTCGTGGTCCCCGGCTTGCCCGACGGCAGGCCCGCGGTGATCCCGACGCGGTCGCCCTTCTTGCACCAGCCGAGCTCGACGACCCTCGCCGCGGCCGCCGCGATCAGCTCCTCGGTCACCTCGTAGCGGCGCATCGACGCGGCCTGCACGCCCCACATCAGCCCGCAGCGGCGGACGGTCTCGCGACCGGGGGAGAGCGCGTAGATCGGCACCGTCGGACGGTGCGCAGAGATCAGCCGCGCGGAGCGACCCGACAGCGTCGGGCACACGAGCGCGGACAGCCCGAGCTCGTGCGCCGCGCGCGTCGCCGTGTAGGCGAGCGTGTAGGCCGGGTCGCGCCGGTCGCGCCGCACGCGGCGCTCGTTCCACTCCCGGTACGGCGCCGTCTGCTCGGTCCGGCGGGCGATCGACGCGAGCATCGCCACCGCCTCGACCGGGAACTGCCCGACCGCGCTCTCCTGGGAGAGCATCACCGCGTCGGTGCCGTCGAGGATCGCGTTGGCGACGTCGGTCACCTCGGCGCGCGTGGGGCGCGAGGAGGCGACCATCGAGTCGAGCATCTGCGTCGCGGTGATCACCGGCCGGGCGAGCGCGCCGGCCAGCGAGATGATCTGCTTCTGCACGATCGGGACCTCCTGGATCTCCAGCTCGATCCCGAGGTCGCCGCGGGCGACCATCACGCAATCCGCCGCGCGCACGATCTCCTCGGCGCGCGTGACCGCCTGCGGCTTCTCGATCTTGGCGATCAGCGGCAGCCGCGTGTGCTTGCGCAGGAACGTCACGTCCTCGGCGCGGCGCACGAACGAGAGCGCGATGAGGTCGACGCCGATGCGCTCGCCGGTCCGCACGTGCTCGAGGTCCTCGTCGGGCACGGCGGGCAGCGCCGCCGTCTCGCCGGGGATGTTGAGCCCTTGGCGGGAGGCGACCGAGCCGCCGATCTCCACCTCGGCGTCGATCTCGCCCGAGTCGGCGCGGACCGAGACCACTCGCAGCCGCACCGCGCCGTCGGCGAGGTACATGATCTCGTTGTGACCGACGGTCGAGGCGAGGCCGGCGTACGTGATGTAGAGGCGACTCGCGTCGCCCTCGCCGTTGGCCTCACCGCCGCACACGAAGGTCGTGCGATCGCCGGGCTTGAACTCCACGACGCCGTCGCGCAGCTTCCCGATCCGCAGCTTCGGGCCCGGCAGGTCCTGCAGGATGGCGACCTGGCGACCCGCCCGGCCGGCGGCGTCGCGCACGAGCCGCGCGGTCTCCGCGTGCTCCTCGGCGCTGCCGTGGGAGAAGTTGAGCCGGGCGACGTCCATCCCGGCCTCGACCATCCGGGCCAGCACCTCGGGGTTCCGAGACGCCGGCCCGATGGTCGCGACGATCTTCGTGCGACGCTGCATCTACCGCCGCACGATAGGACAGCTAGGTGCCGAGCACGTAACGAGGCAGTGTGAAGGTCTCCATCAGGCTCCGGCCGGACGCCAGATGACGCACCACCGTCTGGAAGCGGAACGTGTACACGCGGTCCTTCGCCGGGCCCTTGAGCGTGACGCTGAAGCGACCGGTCGAGTCGGGGGTTACACGGGCGATCGTAGTCATGGTGCCGCACGAGACCCGGCGCTTGATCGCGATCGGCCGCACCGGCGTGGCGAGCGGGAGCGCGACCTGTCCGACCAGCCGCACCCTCCGATGTCCGAGCGCCTTCGCCGACGTCATCACCATCCGCCGCTCGAGCTTGAGGTTGAGCGAGTGCTCCTTTCCGATCGTGGCCATGTAGCGCGCGAGGTTGGTGTGGCGGATCGAGGCCGGCGGCAGCGGGAGGCTCACGTGGAACAACCCGCTCTTGGCCACCTTCGGCCGGGCCACGGTGTGCTTGTCCCAGTTGGAGACGATGCGCACGCGCTTGCCGGCGAAGCGGCGCGGGTCGGCGGCGCCGTCGAGCACGACGCGGTTGCCGCGCTGGAGGACGTCGATCAGCGTGATCCGGCGCGTCGTGCAGCGGCTGTCACGGCCGAGGCCGAGCGCGGCGGCGGCGACCGAGCCGCAGCTGACGCCGGTCGCGTCCACGGTCGCCTCGCCGATCACGGCGTCGAGGATCGTCGTGGTGCCGCCCGAGAGGACGACGTGAAGCGCCCGGCGTGTGAGGCGGTCGCCGCTGCGGACCTGCTCGCCCGGCGTCACCTTCACGTGCACCTCGGCCGGCGGGACCGCGATCGCCGGCAGCGCGTCGAGCACCGGCTGCAGCGCGAGCTGCAGCGCGGTCAGGTCGGCGGTCGGCGCGATCACCTTCGAGATGTCGATGTTCGACGGGTCCAGCGACTGCGAGTCGACCGCCTGCAGCACGCGGTCGACCTCCTCGTCGACCGGGAGCTTGAAGCCGAGCACCGAGAGCGATGCGACGCTCGAGCTGCCGGTCAGCGACGGGTTGCCCGAGCTGCAGCGCGCGGTCGTCTCGGCCTTCAGCGCCGAGGCGTGCAGCAGCGGGCCGGTGGGCTGGACGAGCGCGTTGAGCGCGGGGCGGATGTCCACCGTGCCGATGCCGGGGACGTTGAATACGCCGCCGCCCGGGAGCGCCGACAGGTCGGGTGCCGGGATGCCGGGGAGCAGCGACGTCAGAGTGAGGTCGCCGATGCCGGCCGATGCGGTCGCGACCTGCGAGAGCGGGTCTGAGCCGGTGAGGCCGGTGTGGGCGAATACGCCGCCGCCGGTGAGCGGGAGCGGCGTAGCGGGGAGGCCGCCGCCGAAGTCGGCCGGGACGCAGGTCGTGTTGCCAGCATTGGCCGGTGCAGGCTCCTGGGGGGCGAGACCCGCGAGCGCCAGCCGGAGCGCGCTGGCCTCGCAGTTCAACGACGCGGCGTGAGCCGAAGATGGGGCGGTCAGCGCCGCTAGGGCGGCGGCGCAGACGAGGAGAAGGCCGCGATACACGGTGTTGCTTGTACCAACGCCGTGTCAGTGCGTGCGCCGGTTCACCAGCTCCTCGGAGCGCCGCCAGAGCTCGGCGGCGAGCATGTCGTCCTGCGCCGCCGCGCTCGGCGTGCGCACCTTCTCGTCCACCACGTACACGCCGTCGAGCGCGGCCGCCTCGTCGCTGAGCGCGAGCCAGACGAGCGAGCGCGATCCGCGCTCGGGCGAGCGCAGGAACGGCGCGATCGCGGTGAGGGCGGCCCGGTACAGCACGCCGTCGTTCTTGCCGAAGCCGGTGCGCACGGTGCCCGGGTGAAAGCACGTCGCGGTCACGTCCGGCTCGCGCTTGGCGAGCTCGTGCGTGAAGAGGATGTTGCAGAGCTTCGTCGTGCCGTACGTCCGCATCGGCGCGAACGAGCGCTCCCACTGCAGGTCGTCGAGGTCCAGCGCGCCGGCCTGGTGCGCGTCGCTGGCCGTGGTCACCACGCGCCCGCGGCTCTCGCGCAGGCGGGGGAGCAGGAGCTCCGTGAGCAGGAACGGCGAGAGATGGTTCAGCGCGAACGTGCGCTCGTAGCCGTCGGCGGTCAGGTGGCGCGACGTGAACAGCGCGCCGGCGTTGTTGGCGAGCACGTCGATCCGCTCGTAGCGCTCCAGCAACTCGTCCGCGAGCCGGCGGACCTCGTCGAGGCTCGACAGGTCGGCGACGTGCTCGTGCATCACGCCGCCCGCCGTCTCCTTGACGCGCGCCGGATCGCGGCCGACGATCGCGACCTCCGCCCCGCGCTTGACCAGCTCGGTCGCCGCCGCGCGGCCGATCCCGCGGGTCGCGCCGGTGAGCACCACGACGGGCATCGCTCAAGGATCGCAGCAGGTCGCAGATCAGGTCCCAGTGGACGGCGGACTCGTTGAGCCCGCCAACGGCTCGCTACCGGCGACTTCCCGACCATCGGTGATCGAGCGCGACGGCAGCTATGCGCATTCGCGGCGCCCGTGCGTGCGTCAGTTGCCGGAGGCCAGTGACGGGTCGGGCGTGTGGCGCAGCGTGATCGTGGTCTGCTCGTGCAGCGTCCCCGAGGAGCTGTAGATCGGGCTGCCGCCGGTCAGGTGCCCGACGACGTCGCCCTCGCTGTACGGCACGTCGCGGTCGAGCGTGAGCGTGCCCACGACATCGCCGCCGCCGGGCGCCCAGCGCCCGAGCATGTACCAAGTCCGGCCGTCGGCGCCGGGCGCGGCTTCGAGCTGGTGCGCGACCCGCCACGCGTCGGAGAAGAACCTGTTGAACGGGGTGCTCGTGAGGAACCCGTTCACCTCGCCCTGCATCTGGATCAGCGGCGAGCCCGCTACGAGCGCGACGCTGCGCACGCGCGCGTTTGGAACCTGCACGCCGACAGGGTCATCCCACAGCACGTCCGGCTGGAAGCGCAACTGGCCCGGGCTGTTGTTGCTGAGGATCGTGTAGGTGCTCGGGTCGCTCCAGATCGACCCGGGCCCGCATTGCGCCTCGCCGGGCAGGTCATAGCTGGCCGACTGCGCCGTCAGGCTGCCGGTGCCCTCCGGGCGCACGGCGGTCCCGTTGGCGGGCTGGCTGCTGATCGCGCTGCCCTGCACGGCGATCGCCTGGGACCCGGGCAGCGGGTCCTGGCAGTCGTACGCCCGCAACGCGAACGCGTCGGTGAAGCTGCTGGAGAACTCCAGCGTGTAGCGCTGGCAGCGATAGACGTCGCGCAGTGCGGTCTCGAAGCTGACCTCGGTGCGGCCGATCAGGGAGAGCTCGCGAGCGATGCTGAGGATGCGTTGCGCCTGCCCGGGCTGGTGGTCGGTAACGCAGCGGCGCTTGGCCTGCCTGTAGAGGTTGTCGAACACGCGCGGGACAGAGCGGCGCATCGCCGCGGCGAGCTTCTCCAGTTCACGGGCGAGCTGCTTGTCGTGCGTGCGCGGCGGCGTGAACTGGAAGACGCCACCGTTTGTGACGCCGAGCAGCGCGAGCGGGCGCTCCAGGCCGATCGCGCGACCGATCGCCTCGACGGCGATCGTGTCGTCGGTCTCGGCGCGCTTGAGCAGCGCGGCGAGCACCCGATACTGGGGCAGCGCCCACTCGGCCAGCAACTCCTGGAACTCCTGGGAGTCCAGGTCGCCGTGCCCGTTGATGAACGTCGCGAGGTTGCTTTCGCTGCGGGCGACCGGATCGGCGGGCGTGTGCGCGGCGAGCGCGTGCTGCTCGGCGGGCGTGGCCTGCCCGACGGCGTAGCCGGAGAAGTGCGTCAGCGCGAGCTTGATCTTGGCCGAGCGCGCGGCCGGGTACAGGTGGGCGTCGCGGCCGGCCGCCAGCCACGCCACGGCGGCGCGGCGCGATCGCGCCATCGGCCGCTTGGGTGTGACCGTCAGCGTCGCGCCGCGCAGCAACCGCAGCCCATCCGGGGCGAGGGCGACGGCGGCGGCCGGCTGACGCTTGAACGGAAGCCCACGCAGGCGGCTGACGGCGGTCATCGTGACCGGCGTGTCCTGGGCGATCGAGTTCGCCGGGATGGTCAGCGTCACGCGTGCGCCGCTGGCTGTGCGGACCGTCAGGGTGCCGCCCTTTGTCCCGATGGTGGCGCTCGCCACCCGCGTCGAGAGCGTGGGCTTGACGGTCAGCGGGCCGCGCTTGCCCGCGGCGAACGCCGGGTTCGCCCAAGCCGCCGCGGCAAGCACGGTGAGCGCCGCGTAGAGCGGAACCTTCCCCAGCGACATGATCGACCTCCTGTTGCATGTCCGACGCGCGGGCCAGCAGCGAGCTGGCGGCGGCTGCGCGACTGTGAGCATCACCGTAGACGCGCCAAGTTGCGGCACCATCCGTGCTCGGCCGCAGTCTCGGCGCGGAAGAACCGGCAGGTGCGGGGCGGCCCGCGATCATGTCCTGGTTGTGCCCCGCGGGTAGGACTGGGGCTGCCGCTCAGGCATGCCGGCGCGGCGTGCGAGCGGCGCCGGCAAGGCCGCCGGTCTCGGGATACGAGCGACCCAGAGCGAGGTGGACGGCCGGCTCGCGTTGGCGGGCGCGCGAGCGCCGGTTCGCCTGTACGCGACGTGATGGACACCCCGCGCCGGCGGCCCCGGTGCCGCCGGCGTGAGTGTGGTGGGTTTCAGGCGTAGCGCAGGGCTTCGCCGGGCTTGAAGCGCACGGCGCGGCGCAGCGGCGCGAGCAGCACCAGCAGCGCGAGGATCACGGTGCCGACCAGGGTCATCGCCAGGTTGGCGGTGGGGTAGGTGAACGTGAGGTCGAGCTTGGTGGCGGATTCGGTGAGCTTGATCATGCCGTAGGCGAGCGCGTAGCCGGCGCCGACGCCGATCAGCCAGCCGAGGGCCGCGATCACCAGCCCTTCGGTGGCGAAGATGCGGCGGATGTCGCGTGCCCGGGCGCCGACGCAGCGCAGCATCCCGATCTCGCGGGTGCGCTCCAGGATGCCCATGGTGATGGCGTTGACCAGGCCGACCATGCTGATGGCCACGATGACCAGCCCGAGGATGGTGATCGAGCGGGTGATGCTGGCGTTCGCGGCGACGTTGTCGGCCTTCTGGTCGTACCACACGCGCGTGGCGATCGGGGTCCCGTGTCCGCCCAGGGTGTCCTCCAGGCGCGTGGACAGCCGGTCGATGAACGCGTGGTTCGGCGACGTGCTGCGGATCCAGTAGGTGTTGACCTCGCCCGGCGCGTGAAGGGCGTTCTGGAGGGTCTTGATCGGCATGTAGAGCTGTCCGGGTTCGCCGGGCTCCCAGAGCGTGCCGATGATGCGCAGGCGCGCCGGGCCGGCGGCCGTCTGAGCGGTGATGGTGTCACCGATCTTCGCGCCGGTCTTGGCGGCGACCCCGCTGCCGAGGACGGCGACGTTGGTGCCGTGCGCGGCCTCGGCGGGCGTATACCAGCGGCCGCCGGTGATGCGCAGGCGCATCCACGGCCGGTTGACCAGACCAAGCAGGCCGGCGTCGTTGCCGGCGATCTTGGCGGCGTTCTGGACCACCGGTTGAATGGCCTGCACACCGGGGATCGAGCGCAACGCATGTTGCGCCTGCGGGGTGAACGGCCGCGAGTCGTAGGTGCCGGCCCAGACATCGAGGTGGGTGTCGTCGTAGTAGTCGCGCGTGAGGTTGCCGACGGAGGCGCCCAGCGACAGCAGGGCGAGCAGCGTCGCGACCGCGAACCCGACCTGCACGGCCGTGGCGAGCGTCCGCCGCTTGCGCCGCCCCACGCTGCGCAAGCCGATCTGCGCGCTGCGCGGGAGCGACACGCGGCGCAACAGCGCGTCCAGGCGCCCCTGCGGGCCGACCGCCGAGCCGGTGGCCTGCAAGGCCTCACGGACGGGCAGCCGCGCCGCACGGCGGATCGCCGGCCAAGCGGCCAACGGCGGCCCCACCAGCCCCACCAGGATGCTTGCCAGCAGCACGGCGCCGTCGACGTGCACGCCCGCGTCGATGCCGAAGAACGCCGTCCCGAAATAGCCGACGATCACGTTGGCGAGCACGACCCCCAGCAGCACCCCCAGTGCCGCTCCGAGCGCGCCCAGCATCAGCGCCGTGCGTCGATAGATCCGCCCGATCTGCCGGCGCGACCCGCCGACCGCCTTCATCGCGGCGATCTCCGAGGTCTGCTCGCCGATCAGCGTGGACATCGTGTTCGACAGCAGCACCAGTGCGGACAGCAGCGCCAGCAGCGTGACCGCCGTCATGACGCTGGCGATCTGCTCGAAGACGTCCTTGCCCGGATAGTCACCGCCCTTGCGCACCGCCGGCAGCTGGGAGAACCCGGTGAAGCCCTCCGCGCTGCGCAACTCGGCGCGCACCGCCGCGACCGTGCGATCGGCGGCGGCCCGCCCGGAGTCGCGCAGCCGCAGCCCGAAGTACGTGTAGCCACGCGTGCCGCTGAGCGCGGCCACGGTGGCCGGCGACGCGTAGAACGTCGCGGTGTCCTCGCCGGAGACCAGCGCGCCGCCGTAGAGGTTGCGTGCCTTGCCGCTCACCGGCAGCGCTCGCACGCGCCCGCCGGCGGCGACCACGCGCACCGTGGTGCCGTCGAACTTGCCCTTGGACGCGTTCTGGTTGTCGCTCAACACCGCGCCGGGGGCGAGGACCGCGCCCGACATCGGCGTGACGACATCGGCCTGCTGGTGCTTGAAGTCCGGGACGCCGATCAGCAGCGCGCGCTGACGGCGCGCGCCAACGTAGATGTGCGTCGAGAACTGGGTCTTGGCCCCGACGCCTGCGACGTTGGGCAGCGCCGAGAGTCGCTTCAGCTGCGCGTCAGACAGCACGAGCGGCTTGGTCTGGAGCGTGAGATCGGCGAGCTTGTTGGCGGCGATCTCGCGGTCCATGGCCTGCTGCATCAGCCCAGGGACAGCGAAGATCCCGACACTGGCCACCGCCAGCGCCAGCGTCAGGACGGTGAAGAACGCGCGCGCCTTGCGGCGCGTCAAGTCCGTGACGGACTTGCGAACGAGCGTGGACGCCATCACATCCTCCTCACGCCTCGACCACGAGACCGTCGCGGATGGTCACGATGCGGTTCGCGCGTGCCGCGAGCTCGCGATCGTGCGTCACATACACCACGGTGGCGCCTTCCTCACATACGCGGGCGAGCAGCGCGAACATCTCCGACGCCGTCTGCGTGTCAAGGTTGCCCGTCGGCTCGTCGCCGATGACCAGCGTGGGATACGACGCGAGCGCGCGCGCGATCGCGACGCGCTGCTGCTGGCCGCCCGACAGCTCGGACGGCAGATAGTCGGCGCGGTCGGCCAACCCGACCAGGTCGAGGTTGTGCAGGGCGCGGTCACGACGCTCGGCCTTATCGCCGGTGCGCGCGAAGTCCAGCGGCAGCATCGCGTTCTCCAGCGCTGTGAGCGTCGGCAGCAGCTGGAAGAACTGAAACACGACACCGACGTGGTGGCCGCGCCAGACGGCGAGCTGCTCCTCGCTCATCTCGTGGATCTTGGCCCCGCCGACCACGACCGTGCCGGCGGTCGGCCGGTCGATGCCGGTGATCATGTTCATGATCGTCGACTTGCCGCTGCCCGACGGCCCCACGATCGCGACCATGTCACCGTCGTCGATCATCAGATCGATGCCGCGCAAGGCTGGGTATTCCAGCTTGCCGGTCTTATAGACCTTGTGCACGCCGGCGAGCTCGATCAATGGTGATCCGGTTCTGGTCGGAACCGGCGCCGTGCGGGTCAGCGAACGCCCAACGCGCGGTCGAAGAACCCGACCACGCGTGCCTCGTACGCCCGCGGGACGGCCGACAGCCCGCCCGTGTGGCCTGCCTGCGGGATCTCCCACAACTGCACCATGCGCCCGCCGGCGCGCTGGTAGACCGGGTTGAGCTCCTCGTCGGGGTTGCCGCGGCCGCCGCGGATCAGCAGCACCGGGCGCGGCGCGATGTGCCGCATCACGTGCACCAGCCCCGTCGGCGGCGCGTGGTCGGCGAGCACGATCCCGGCTGCCGTCTCGGCGGTCATCGGCGACAGCCAGCGGAGCGCTTTCGGCACGTCGGGGAGTTGCAGCTGGTCGGCCAGCGACTGGCGGCCGGCGCCCTCGGACACCACCGCGTGCAGCCGCTGGTCCCGGGCGGCAGTCTGCAACAGCAATTCACCGCCGACCGACAGTCCCAGGCCGCCGATCCGCCGCGAGTCGACGTCGCTGCGCTGTTGCAGGAACCCGAGCGCGGCCTTGAGGTCTGGTTCGCCGCCCCAGCCGCGGGCGTTGTAGTCACCATCGCTGGCGCCCTCGCCGCGGCGGTCGACCAGCAGCACGCCATAGCCGTGACGCACGAGCATGCGGGCGTGCCGGACCGGGCCCTTGCGGCCGGGGAACACGATCACCGCGGCATGGTTGCGCGACGGCACATACCAGGCCGCCAAGCGCAGACCGTCGCTGGTCCTGAGCGTCACCTGCTGATACGGGCGGCCGAGATCGGCGGCGGGCACCGGCGAGCGCGCCTTGTGGTTGACCACCACCGCCAGCGCGATCGGCAGCACCACGAAGTACGCACCGACCACGGCGCCCACCGTGATCACCGAGCGCCGCAGGTAGCGGCGCGGCAACGCGTCATCGCGGCGCCGCGAGCGCCACAGCACAGCGACACCGACGATCCCCAGCACGACCCCCGCAGCCAGCGCCAGCATCGCCGTCACGTCGTCGCCGGCGAGGCGATCCACCAGCACGTGACGCAGCCCGTCGACCACCCCCGCGACGATCGCGACCGACGCATACCCCAGCAGGACCGTCGCACGCAGGCCCGCACGCAGGCGCGGGTAGAGCACAGCGACCGCCAGCGCGGCCGCCGCCGGCACCGAGCCGCTGGCGACATGGTCCCCGATACCTGTGCCCGGCTCGGGATGCACGAAGGCGTCATCCACCACCGCCAACGCGAGCATCAGCAGCGCCCCGCGCACCACGATGGTCTCGCGCCTACCGGCCGACGCGGCGCGCCGCGGCGGCGCCGCGCTCCGGTCCGCGCGCGACGCGGAAGCAGCAGTTGCGGTCGCGGTCATGTCGAGCTCCTGGCGACGAGACGTATGGGGTGAGGCGTGCACGGCTCCAACTGATCCGGCCGGCGGCTCGACGATCACCAGCAGCGCCGGCGCTTCATCAACAGGGTTCGGCACCGGCACGTCTTGAACATCCGCCCACTCTGCGACTCTGCAGTCCGTAAACCGCCGCAGGGCTCCCCGATCGCAGCCCGCGTCCAGCGTAGTTGTCGCCTCGCCGATGTGGGGGACTGCCGATGTCCGGCGCGTGATGGCCGGGTCATCCTGCTCCGTGGAACGGAAGGAGGGTTCCATGCCGCGAGCAGCTCAACTCGCAACGCTCGCGTTCGCGGGCATGATCGTGTTCCAGGCCGCGCTGGCCGCCGGTGCACGGCTCGGCGACGCCGCGTGGGGCGGCGCCCATGCGCAGCTCACGGCCGGGCAGCGTGTCGGCAGCACGGTGAGCGTGCTCTTCTACGCGGCGGCGATCATCATCGTGCGTCGTCGCGCCGCCGGGCGGGCGGAGCGTCGCTATCGCTGGGGAACCTGGGGACTTGCCGTCGTCTTCGCCCTGGCCTCGTTGATGAACCTGGCATCCGAGAGCCGGTGGGAGAACTACCTGATGGCGCCCGTGGCGCTCGTGCTCGCGGCGCTTTGTGTGATCGTCGCGCGCACGCCGACCGATCAGCGCAGGCGCACGGAGGATCCCCCGGCGACCGTCGCGCACGCCTGAGGAGTGCGACCATCAGCCACGGGGAGCTGCGCGCGGTCGCCGTCTACGGGCCCTTGAACCCGTCCTGGTCGACGATCACCTCGCCGTCGGCGCTCAGCCGCCCGCCCCGCCGCAGGTCGCAGATCAGGTCCCAGTGGACGGCGGACTCGTTGAGCCCGCCGGTCTCGGGATACGAGCGACCCAGAGCGAGGTGGACGGTGCCGCCGATCTTCTCGTCGAACAGGATCGCGCCGATCGGGCGGTCGATCCCGAAGTTCGTGCCGATCCCGAGCTCCCCGAGCGCGCGGGCGCCGGGATCGGTGTCGAGCGTCGCCTGCAGGTACGCGTCGCCGCGCTCCGCGCGCGCCTTAACCACGCGGCCCTCGCGGAACTCGAGCGTGACGTCCTCGACCACCACGCCGCGCGGCGCGGTCGGGATCGAGAAGCGGATCACGCCCTCGGCCGACGTCTCGTGCGGGCCGGTGAAGACCTCGCCCGACGGCATGTTGCGGCGCCCGTCGGAGTTGATCCACGTGCGGCCGGAGACGTCCAGCCGCAGGTCGGTGCCCTCCGCCTCGATGTGGATCTCGCGCACCGGCGCGAGCCGCTCGATCAGCCCGGCCTGGAACACGCGCAGCTCGCCCCACGCGGCCGCCGGGTCGTCACGATCGAGGAACAGCGCGCGCGAGACGAAGTCCGCGAACGCCCGAGTGCCCATGCCGGCCTGCTGCGCCGCCGCGGCGGTCGGCCACAGCGTGATGGCCCAGCGGCGGGCGAGCCTCGCCTCGCGCAGCGGGTCGCGCGCCCGGGCCGCGCGGGCCAGCCGCGCCGGGTCGACGCCCGCGAGCTCGTTCGCGTTGTCGGACGCCTGGATCCGAAGCGTCGCGTCGACGCGCTCGGCGACGGCGAGATCGGCGGACGCGAACGCGTCGAGGTGCGCGTCGCGCGCGGCCGCCCAGAAGCCTTCGGACTGGCCGGGGAGCGACACGTCGAGCAGCGGCCACGCCTCGCGCTCGAGCAGCTCGCGCTGGAGCTCGAGCAGCAGCGGCGCCGCGAGCGTGGTCGAGCTGACCTGCACCTGCTGGCCCGGCTGAGCCTCCAGGCAGTAGTCGACCAGCAGCCGGGCGAACCGCTCCGCGTTCATGGCCCCTCCATGTCGGGGAAGTGCTCGGCGAGGTGCTCGCGCAGCACGCCGCGGATCCAGCGCCGCTCGTCGGCCGACGCGAAGCGGAAGCGCGCGAGCAGCTCCTTCTGACGCGTGAGCGGCTCGACGCCCGCGATCTCCCAGCGCACGACCAGCCGCTCGAACAGGAACTCGACCGCGCGCTGCCACGCGTCCTCCTGCGAGAGCACGTTGCCGCGCAACTCGGCCGTGTATGCCTGGCGCGTCTTCGGCGTCAGCGACCCGCGCAGCACGAGCAGCGAGCCGTGCTCGTCGCGGTACTCCGACTCCGGCGCGCGGATGCGCTCGCGCTTCTTCGCCACGCCCGGCACGTTAGCCTGCGCCGACGTGCGCAAGCCGACGCGGCCGCGAGAGGTGGGGAGGGGCGAGCGGGTCCTGCCCGGCGCCTGGCGGCTGCGGCTGCCGCTGAAGTGGCAGCGCGTCCCGCACGTCAACGCGTGGGCGCTGCAGGCCGGCGACCGGATCGTGCTCGTCGACACCGGCATGCACGACCGCGGCTCGATCGTCGACCTCGAGCGCGCGCTCGCCGTCGCCGGCCACCGCATCGAGGACATCGGCCTGATCGTCATCACCCACGCGCACACCGACCACTGCGGGCAGGCGCCGCCGCTCGCCGAGCAGGCCGGCTGCGAGGTCTGGATCCACCCCGCGTTCCGCGATCACGCCCACGGCGGCGAGGGGCAGGCGGGCACACTGCGAAGCGATCGCGACCTCGTCGACGGCGTCGCGATCGAGACCGACCTCGGCACCTGGACGGTGGTGGAGACGCCGGGGCACGCGCCGTCGCACGTGTGCCTGCACCAGCCCGAGCGCCGCCTGCTGATCTCCGGCGACCACCTGCTCGGACGTGTCTCGCTGTATTTCGACGTCGGCTACACGCCGGACCCGGTAGGCGAGTTCCTGCACTCGCTCGACGTCGTCGACGAGCTCGACACGCGGCTCGTGCTCGCCGGCCACGCGCGGCCATACACCGATGTCCACGGCCACGTGCAGGCCCACCGCGACCTCGTCGCGCGCCGGCTCGACACGACCCGCGCGGCGCTTGGCGGAGGACCGCTGACCGAGGACGAGACCGCCCACGCGATCTACGGCGACGAGTACGCCGGGGAGATGGGACGCTGGCTGCTCAACAAGACGCGCGCGTGGCTGACGCACCTCGACGCGCTCGGCGAAGCCCGCCGGCAGGACGAGCGCTGGACCCTAGACTGACGCGCAATGCGCATCGACGAGCGAATCGCGAGCGGCGGCGAGCCGGCGTTCTCCTTCGAGTTCTTCCCGCCCAAGACGCCGGAGGGCGAGGAGAACCTCGCGGCGGCGCTCGCCGAGCTCGCGCGGCTGGATCCGACCTACGTCTCGGTCACCTACGGCGCCGGCGGCAACGCCGAGCAGAAGCAGAAGACGATCGAGATCGTCTCGCGCATCAAGGCCGACCACGGCCTCGAGGCGATGGCGCACTTCACCTGCGTCGGCGCGAGCGTCGACGACCTGCGCACGATGCTGGACCGGATGCGCGACGCCGGCATCGTCAACGTGCTCGCGCTGCGCGGCGACCCGCCGCAGGGCGTCGCCGCGCACGAGTGGGAGGCGGCCGAAGGCGGGCTCACGTACTCGCGCGAGCTGATCGAGCTGATCCGCGCGAACTACGACTTCTCGGTCGGCGCGGCGTGCTTCCCGGAGGTGCACCTGGCCGCCGACTCGGCCGAGTCCGACCTGCGCTACACGCGCGAGAAGGTCGAGGCGGGCGCGCGCTTCCTGATCACGCAGCTGTTCTTCGACAACGCCGTCTACTACGACTTCGTGGCCCGCGCCCGCGACGCCGGGATCGACGTCCCGATCATCCCGGGGATCATGCCGATCACCAACGCCGCGCAGATCCGCCGCTTCACCAGCATGTGCGGCGCCTCGATCCCCGAGGGGCTGCTGCGCGAGCTCGAGCTGCGCGCCGACCAGCCGGACGCGGTGGCCGACTTCGGCGTCGCCTACGCGACGATGCAGTGCGCCGACCTGCTCGCCAACGGCGCGCCGGGGATCCACTTCTACACGCTCAACCGCTCGCCCTCGACGCGTGCGATCCTCAGCGCGCTGCGGGTGATGGCGCCCTGGCGCCGGGCGGTCGCCGCGTAGGAACGTGTTCGCCGCGCTGCTGCTTGCGCTGGCGCTCGCGGCTCCGCCGCCCTGGCCCGGGGCGGAGCCGATCCCCGACTGGCGGCGTTCTTGACCAGCCCGCGTGCCTGCAGGTGGGTCGGCGGGCCGGGGACGGGCTCGTGCGCGGCGAGCGCACGCTCGGCTTCGCCGACCGGGTCGTGTGCGGACCGCTTAAGAGCCATTTCATCGACGAAACGCCGTTCGTCGTCGAACGGCTCGTCACGGACGGCAAGCTCACGCGCACGCTCGTCGCCGGTCTTGTCGATCGCGAGGTGCGACGGGTCGAGCTGACGGTCCGCGGGCGGGTGCGGCGTGTACCCGTGGCGAACGGCGCCTGGCTGGCTGTTCTCGACGGGAAGGTCCGGCGCGCGGACCTCGTGCTGCGCTACCGGCTCGCCAAGCGCCGGACGCTCACGTACGACTTCGCGCGCGGCGTGGCGCAGGGCGCCCGGCACGATCGCATGGTCAAGGGGTCGCTCCGCCGCGGCGGCAGGCTGCCCGATCCCACTGGAGGGCTGCCGTTCGGCCTCGTGACGTGGCGCGAGGGCGATCAGAACGGCCACGAGATGTGCGTGCAGGCGGGCCGGGTGGTCCACGGCGAAGTCGGCGACTACGAGCCGTCCTGGGGCTCGTTCCTCGACGCGCCGACGACGATCGATCCCACGCCGTTCCTCGACTCCTGGCTGCCGGCGGCGACCGGCCCGGTCCACACGTCCGGCTGCGGCGAGCGCCCTGAGGCGTACGAGCTCGGCGGCCTGTCGGCGCTGCGCCTGCAGCGCCCCGGACCGGGGGTGGTGGTGGCCACCGGGCTGCTCAGCCGCCACCAGCGCAGCGTCGCCTTCAGGGTCCCCGGCGGCCCGCCGGCCCGCGTCATCCGCGCGCCCGGCGGCGCGTTCTTGGCCGTGTTCGCCTCGACGGGAGCGCCGAACGAGACGGTTGAGCTGACCGTGCGCGGACGCAAGACGCGGCACGTCCCGATCGCGCTCGGCGTCCACTCCGAGCGCGTGCCGTGGGAGACCTACGAGGTGCGCGACGGCGGGCGCACGCTGCGCCTGCGCTGGACCGGCGGGGACGAGCCGCCGGTCGGGGTCGACGGCGCGGTCGCGTTCGAGCGCGTCACGGTCGGCCTGCGCGAGCGGCGCGAGCCCGATTACACCGACGAGGGTCTCGGGATCGCGTACAGCGACATCGGGATCTTCCGCTGCGCCGACGTTCAGCTCGCCGAGCCGCTCGGCGCTCGCGCCGTGTTCGACGCTCAGACCGGCAAGCCCGGGCGAGCGGGGCCGGGCGACGTCCACGGGCCGACCGACTGCCCGGCATTCCCGCTCACGGGCACTCCGCCGCCCGCGCGGTGAGCAGCGCGCGCTCGCGTGCGTTCTGGGTGAGCGACGCCGCGCGCTCGAACTCGGCGCGCGCCTCGTCCGTGCGGCCGAGCTTGAACAGCAGGTCGCCGCGCACGCTGTTGAGCAGGTGGTAGTTGTCGAGGCCGGTGATTGCGTCAACGGCCTCCAGGCCGATCTCCGGCCCGAACGCCATCCCGAACGCGACCGCGCGGTTGAGCTCGACGACCGGCGAGGGCGAGATGCGGGCGAGTAGCTCGTACAGCGCGGCGATCCGCGGCCAGTCGGTCTCCTCCACCGAGCGCGCGCGGGAATGGCAAGCGGCGATCGCGGCCTGCAGGTAATACGCGCCCGCAGGCCGCTGGAGCGACTCTGCGCGCTCCAGCGCCGCCAGCCCGCGTGCGATCAGCAGCCGGTCCCAGCGGGAGCGATCCTGGTCGGCGAGCAGGATCGGCTCGCCGCCCGGCCCGCTGCGCGCCGCCTGGCGTGCAGCCTGCAGCTCCATCAGCGCGACCAGCCCGTGCACCTCGGGCTCGTTCGGCTCCAATCCGGCGAGGATGCGGCCGAGGCGCAGCCCGTCCTCGAGCAGCGCCGGGCGCATCCAGTCGTCGCCCGCCGTCGCCGCGTAGCCCTCGTTGAAGACCAGGTAGACGACCTCGAGCACCGAGGCCAGCCGCTCGGGAAGCTCGTCGCTCGAGGGGACCTCGAACGGCACGCCCGCCTCGGCCAGCGTCTTCTTCGCGCGCGAGATCCGCTGCCCGACGGTCGCGTCTGAAACCAGGAAGGCACGCGCGATCTCGGGCGTGTTGAGCCCGCCGACCATCCGCAGCGTGAGCGCCACGCGGGCGTCGACCGACAGCACCGGGTGACAGCAGGTGAACATCAGGCGCAGGACGTCGTCGGAGATCGCTTCCGGCTCGGAGTCCTCGACACCGCCCGTCATCTCGCGAGCGATCAGCGCGTACTTGTCCTGCAACGTCGAGCTGCGCCGCATGAGGTCGATCGCCCGCCGCTTGGCCGTCGTGGTCAGCCAGCCGCCGGGGTTCGGAGGCACGCCCTCGGCCGGCCACGTCTCCAGCGCCGCGACGAACGCGTCCTGGGCGAGGTCCTCGGCCACGCCGATATCGCGCACGAGCCGCGCGACCGACGCGATCACGCGGGCGGACTCCATCCGCCAGATCGCGTCGATGCGCGCGTCGGTCACTCTGAGGCGAACGTCTGCTCAGGCGGCGCGCTCGACAGCCTGCGCGCCTCCTGCACGGCGGGCGAGTAGTCGGCGGCCTCGCCGATCTGCCGGACCTCGATCGTGCCGTCGCCTACCGGCGCCCGCAGCGCCCACTCGACGGCCTCCTCCTTCGTGCGCGCCTGGATGACCCAGTAGCCGCCGACGAGCTCCTTCGCCTCGGTGAACGGCCCGTCGGTGACCGCGGGCCGCTCGCCCGGCTTGAAGTTGACGCGGGTGGCGCGCGGGAGGAGCCCGTCCAGGGCGAGCAGCGCGCCCGCCCTGTTGAGCTCCTCGTTGTAGGCGTTCATCGCCTGCACGCGCTCCAGCGTCGGCCCCGGGTCGGTCTCGCCGGCGTAGACGAAGAGGATGAACCGGGGCATATGCGCCAGTCTAAGCCGCGAGCCGCAGCGCGAGCATTCCGCCCGACAGCTGCGTCGCCTCGGTGACGCGCAGCTTGTGCTGCTGTCCTTCGCGGTACAGGCGGATGCCCTCGCCGCGCACGATCGGCGAGTAGAGCAGCACCAGCTCGTCGACGAGGCCGGCGTCGAGCAGCGACTGGACGAGCGTCGGGCTGCCCCAGATCAGCAGGTTCTGGTCGGCCTTCAGCTCGCGCACACGGTCGATCGCGTTGTCGTCGATGATCGTCGTGTTGTTCCAGTCGGCGGTCTCGAGCGTGTTGGAGACGACGTACTTCGGCATCGAGTTGAACCGGTCGCTGAAGTAGTCGCCCGAGCGCGACGGCCACGCCGCGGCGAAGCCCTCGTAGGTGGCGCGGCCGAGCAGCATCGCGTCGGCGTCGCGCAGGACGACGGTGTTGAACTCACCCGTGTCCTCGCTCTGGAACTCGCCGGACCACAGGTGCGGGTCCTGGACGACGTTGTCGAGCGTGATGAATGCGGTGGCGGTGATCTTTCCCATGTCACCGCCACGAACGGCGCGCGGCGATTTCGACATGGACGCCGAGTTGGCGCGTTCGCGCTAGACGGACGAGCCCTAGCGCCGACGGCCGCCGGGCTTGATCGCGTAGAGCTCGCGGTCGGCGATCTCGAGCAGGTCCATCACGTCCATGGCCGGGTCGGTGACCGTCGCCACGCCGACCGAGATGCCCAGCGGCGTGTCGCCGACGGATAGCGGAGCGGGCATGGAGCCGGCCACCTCGTCCATGATCGCGCGCGCCGTGCGGTGCCCGGCGCCGCTCTCGCCGACCCAGACGCCGAACTCGTCGCCGCCGAGCCGGCCGGCGATCCCGTGGCGGGAGAGCACGCGGGCGATCTCGGTCAGCACGAGGTCGCCGGTCCGGTGCCCGTGGTCGTCGTTGACCGCCTTGAAGCCGTCGACGTCGCAGATCAGCAGCGCGCCCTCGCGATGCTCGGCGATCTCGCGGCGGACGGTCTCGATCCAGGCACGGCGGTTCGCGAGCCCGGTCAGGTCGTCGATGTGGGCGATGGCCTCCAGCCGGCCGACCTGCTCGGCCAGCTCGCCGCCGGCTGGCCAGCCGGTTGAGATCCCCGCGCGCTCGGCGACCTCGTCGAGCAGGTCGGGGCCGCGCCCGAGCCGCTCGAGCGCGGCGTTGAGGACCGTGAAGTCGGTCTCGCCCTCGGCGAGCAGGTGCGCCACGGCGTTGCCGATCTGCACGCAGGCGGACTCGGCGGTGGGCGAGCTGTCGCCGTTCGGGCCACCGTGGTGGAAGGCGACCGCGCGCATCACGTCGTCGGTGGGGTCCGAGAGGCCGACCAGCAGCGCGCCCGCGGCCGCGTGGTCCATGCCGAGCCGGCGGCGCTCCAGCGCGGCGCGCGCGGCGCCGGTCGGCGTCTCGTGCGCGATCCGCTCGATCGCGGCGACGCCGAACGCGGCCGGCATCAGCAGCTTGCCGACGTCGTGCAGCAGCCCGGCGAGGTGCGCGGTGTCGCCGTGCGCGCCGCACAGCTCCGCGCAGGTCAGCGAATAGGTGGCGACATTGACGGCGTGGACGTGCAGCTGCCCGCGCGAGATCGCGGCGCCGCCGGGAAAGCGCTCGAGGAAGCGATAGGTCTCCGCCTCGATCGCGATCCGCACCAGCGCGCGGCGGCCGGTCAGCGTGATCGCCTGGCGGATCGTCCGCGCGCGTATCGGCCGCGCGGCGGCGGCGGAGTTCGCGTAGCGCAGCAGGTTGGCCGAGAACGCCTCGTCGGACTCGACCACGGCGACGAGGTCGGCGGTCGTCCCGTGCGGATCCTCCGCGAGCGAGCGGATCCGCGCCACGGTGCCGCCCAGCACGGGCAGCGCGCCGATCCGGTGCAGCGCCTCCAGGACGCGCGTGTCGGGCTTGGGCGAGCGCAGCATTTCTCCCCCCTCATCGGCCGCTCCCCGGCATCCCTGGAACTTGGCGCGTCGGCGTTCAGACGCGAGAATCCGGTGCAGCAGGCGCGATGTCGAGCGCGTGCGCGACCTGCGGGCGGCCGTCTTCCTCCCAGGCGACGTCGACCTGGTCGTTGCGCCCGTAGGTTCCGATCCCCCACGCGCCGAGGAACCAGCGCCAGAAACCGAGCCGGCCCTCCTTGACGAGCTCGCGCTCGAACACGAGCGCGCCCTCGGACACCTGGTAGTCGCGCCCGAGCTCCTGCCGGACGCCGTTGACGTACACGGTGAACGGCTGGCGCACGCCCACCGGCAGGGGAACCCTCGACTTCGACACGCGCTCATCCTGTCAGGGGAGGGCTCTAGCCTGCTTGCGCCCATGGATCCCGCCGAGTACCGCATCCGCCGCTCCGACCGCGCGCGCCGCGTGCGCGTCAGCGTGGATGCCTCCGGCCACGTCGAGGTCGTGCTCCCGCGGCGGGCGCCGGAGCGCCATGCGGCCGACGCGGTGCGCGAGCTGGCGCCGTGGATCGAGCGCCGCCGGCGCGCGGCGGCGCGGGCCGCGGCGGAGGTCGCCCGCACGCCGGGCACCGTGCCCTTTCTGGGCGAGACCTTGCAGCTGCGCCCCGAGCCCGGGCGCACGCGCGTGCACCGGCGCGGCGACGTGCTGCTCGTGCCGGCGGGCGACGCGCGGCCGGCGCTGGAGCGCTGGTACCGGCGCCAGGCCCGGCTCGAGATCGCGCCGCGCCTGGACGCCGCGACCGCGCGCGCCGGCACGAGCTACCGCGAGCTGACGATCCGCGGGCAGCGCACGCGCTGGGCGTCGTGCTCGTCCAAGGGCGCGATGTCGTTCAACTGGCGCCTGTTGCTGGCGCCGCCCGCGGTGCTCGACTACGTCGTCGAGCACGAGGTCTGCCATCTCGAGGTGATGGACCACTCGCCGCGCTTCTGGCGGCTGCTCGCCGCGCGCGTGCCCGACTGGCGCGAGCGCTCGGCGTGGCTGCGCCGCTACGGCTCGACCCTGGTGCTCTGAACCGCGCGCCGCAGCGCCACGTAGGCGGTCTCGCCGCCGACCATCGCGATCTGCTCGCGCCGCACGCCACCCGACCAGGGGACCACCGAGCCGTCGCCGCGGACGTCGATGCCCGCGTGGATGAACGGCCGCAGCCGCTGCGGGCCCTTGAGCTCGGCGCGGGCCGCGACCTGGTCGGAGGGTGCATAGTTGCGCACGCGCAGGTCGACCGCCTCCAGGCGTGAGCCGTCGGCCGCGGCGCGGGCCCGCTCCTCGAGCGCGTCGAGCGCCTCGGGCAGCGTCTCGCAGCGGAGCTTCTCGACGCGCGGGCCACTGCGGACCGTGACCCGCCACGCCATGGTCAGCGCGCCTCGTCCAGCAGCGGGGTGACGGCCTTCCAGCGCGCGATCTCGCAGCCGTCGGTCCGCGTGAACGTCGCGTCGACCTTCTCGCCGTTCAGCGTGCCGCGGATCGACGCGGTTTCCGGTCCGCCGTAGATCTGCGTGCACGCCGTGTCCGACGGCGTGGGGGCGAGCGCCGACGACTTGAGCTTCGCCGCCGCGGCGCACGCCGCGCTCTGCCCGGCCGAGGCGCAGTCGAGCTCGATCGCCCGCTGCTTGTCCGGGCCGCTGCCGTCGTCGTCGACGCGCACGCTGAGCTGCGCGACATCGCCGCCGCTCCCGGCCTCCTCGCTCCCACACGCGACGAGCGCAGCGCAGATGAGCGCGAGAGGAAGGAACCGCATGGGTCCGACGATAGCTACTGGCGGTCGCGCGCCGCGAGCGCCGCGGCCAGCTCGGCCACGAGCGCGTTACCGTCCGTGGAGGACGGCGTGGGGACCGGCTCGCCCCAGCAGAGCGCGCCCACGGGATGCCCATCGGCATCGCGGGCGAGCGACCAGCGCCAGCTCACGGTCCGCGGGCGCCCGGCGGCGCGGACCGGCTGCTCGAGCGCCAGGAATTCGCCGTGCTCGCCGGCCAGCAGGCGCGTGAACGCCCCGCGCGCCCCGGTGCGCTGCTCGTCCGGCACCGCCGCCGCGAACCAGTCGTGGCCGAGCAGCTCGGCCTCGGCGATGCCCAGCACGTCGCACGCCGTCGCGTTGGCCATCTCGACGCAGCCGTGCGCGTCGAGCGCGACGATCATGGCGGTCGCGCCGTCGAGGCTGCGGCGGGCACGCACCCGGCGGCGCGTCAGGTACTGGGCGAGCTGGCTACCGACGCTCGCGAACATCGCCGCGACCTCGGCGTTCGGCTCGCGGATATTGCCCGAGTAGAACTCGATCACGCCGAGGCACTCGTCGCCGGTCGCGAGCGGAAAGGCGACCGCGGTCACCAGTCCGGCGCGCAACGCCTCGTGCCCGCGCGGCATGTTGCTCTCACGCGCGAGGTCGGCGACCCATGCGGTGCGCCGGAACGCCCACACGCGGCCGGGGAGGCCCTGGCCGGGGGCGAATGAGAGCGCCGGCGTCTCGGCGGCGAACGCGGTCACCGGCTCGCGCGCGCCCTGCGGCTGCCAGGCGGAGACGCAGCGCAGCGCCGCCCCGTCCGGGTCGGGCCGCCAGACGGCGCCGAAGCTCCAGCCGAGCGTCTCGCCGAGCGTGCGCAACACGCGCGCGCACAGCTCGTCGGGCTCCAGGCCGGCGGCGACGTGGTCGGTGATCGCCTGCTGGGCGTCGAGCAGCTTGTGCGCGCCGCCGACGCGGCGGCGCATGCGCGCCTTCTCGATCTCGCGGGTGAGCACGGCGGGGAGCTTGGCGGGGTCCGAGACCGTCGGCACGCTCGGCGGCAGGCCGCGGACCAGCGCCGCGAGGTCGCCCGGCCGCACGCGCGGGGAGACGGCGATGAACGGCAGGTGCGGGTCGGCGAGCTTGACGAGCGCGAGCGCCTTGCTCGACGGAACCGCTTCGCGGCCCTCGCCGCCGTACAGCACGACCTGCCAGCCGCGCCGCTGGAGCGCGGCGGTGAGGCCCTCGGTCCCGCTCACGGCGAGGATGCGCACCTGCCAGCCCGCGTCGGTCAGCACGCGCTCAAGCTGCGCCGCCTGGCCCGCGGGGACGTCCACGAGCAGGGCACTGATCGACCGAAGGCGGCTCACACTATGAGGATCGGCGTCACTCCGGGTCGCTTGAGCGGCCCGTCTGAGGCCCGACATGAAACTGGGTCGGGGGCCCCGCCCAACGGGCCATTCCGTGTGGAGCGATGTCCCGTTGGGCACCCCCTAAGCGGCCAGTGCGATATCGGCGGAGACCCGCGCCACGACCTCGCGCACGCCGCCTGAGATCGCGCTGCGCTCCAGCGGCCCGATGCCGCGCATCAGCGCCAGCGCAGCACGGTTGGTCGCGAGCATCGTGCCCGAGACGCGCGACACGCCGCTCGCGCGCGTCAGCTCGCGCGTGAGCACGCGGCCGATGCCGCGCCGCTGCCACGCGTCGCAGACCGCGATCGCCAGCTCGGCGGTGTCAGGGCGCGCCGCGTCGCGGACGATCCGCCCGACCGCGACGAGCTCGCCGTCGGAGTCGAGCACGAGCAGCGCGATGTGGTCGCGGCCGTCGACCTCGGTCAGGTAGCGCAGCTCAGCCGGGGTGAGCGAGGACTTCCCGGTGAGGAAGCGGCCGTACGCCGACTCCGGGGAGAGCGCGGCGACTCCGGCCGCCAGCCGGGCCTTGTCCTCGGGTGCGATGGGGCGCATCCAGGTGCCTGGGGGGAGCATGGTTGCAAATTACAACCATGCTCCCGCGGCGCGCTAGTAGGGCTGCCCGTAGGCGGGGTGCGTGGCGAGCCTTACCGCGCGTCGACGGCGACGTAGTCGCGCGAGCGCTCGCCCGTGTAGATCTGGCGCGGGCGGGCGATCTTCTGCTCGGAGTCCTGGATCATCTCCAGCCACTGGGCGATCCAGCCGCTGGTGCGCGGGATCGCGAACAGCACCGTGAACATGCCGACCGGCATCTGCAGGGCCTCGTAGATCAGGCCCGAGTAGAAGTCGACGTTCGGATACAGCTTGCGCTTGACGAAGTAGTCGTCCTCGAGCGCGATCTTCTCCAGCTCGAGCGCGATGTCGAGCAGCGGGTTCGTGCCGGTGACCTCGAACACGTCCTCGGCCGCGCCCTTGATGATGCGGGCGCGCGGGTCGTAGTTCTTGTACACCCGATGGCCGAAGCCCATCAGGCGCTCCTTGCCCTCCTTCACGCCGGCGATGAAGTCGGGGATGTTGTTCTTGTTCTCGATCCGGCGCAGCATCCGCAGCACCTGCTCGTTGGCGCCGCCATGGAGCGGGCCGTAGAGCGCGGCGACGCCGGCGGCGACGGCGCTGTAGGGATCCACCTGGCTCGATCCGACTGCGCGCACGGCGTTGGTCGAGCAGTTCTGCTCGTGGTCGGCGTGCAGGATGAAGAGGATGTCGAGCGCGCGCGCCAGCCGCGGGTCCGGCTTGTACTTGAGCTCGGTCATCCGGAACAGCATCGAGAGGAAGTTGCCGGGGTAGTTGAGCTCGTTGTCCGGATAGACGTACGGCTGCCCCATGTTGTGGCGGTAGGCGAACGCCGCCAGCGTCGGCATCTTCGCGATCAGCCGGATGATCTGCAGGTAGCGGCGCTCGACGTCGTGGATCAGGTTCGCATCCGGATAGAACGTCGAGAGCGCGCCGACCGAGGCGAGCAGCATGCCCATGGGGTGCGCGTCGTAGCGGAACCCCTGCATGAAGCTCTTGATGTTCTCGTGCACGAACGTGTGGATCGTGATCTGGTGCGTCCACTCCTCGAGCTGCTGCTTGTTCGGCAGCTCGCCGTGGATCAGCAGGTAGGCGACCTCGAGGTAGCTCGACTGCTCCGCCAGCTGCTCGATCGGGTACCCGCGGTACTCCAGGACGCCGGCCTCGCCGTCCAGATACGTGATCGCGCTGCGACACGACGCCGTGTTCATGAACGCCGGGTCGTAGGACATGACGCCGAAGTCGTCGTCGCCGACCTTGATGTCGCGCAGCGCGGTGGCACGCACGGTCCCGTCCTCGATCGGGACCTCGTACGTCTTGCCGGTGCGGTTGTCGGTGATCGTGAGCGTGTCAGCGGCGGTGGCTACGCCCCCGCCGTTCGCGCTCTGCTCCTCGGTTCCCATTTCGCTCCTCGGATGGGAGGGGGTTCAAGACTGTTCCCTCCATTGTGCCGGGTGGGGGTCAGGCGGTGATGACGGCAGTCACCATGGTGCCCGCGACCAGGCCCAAGCAGGCCAGAATGATCACCGTTGCGAGCCCGCGCGTGGGCGGGAACGTCTCGTGGCGGGTCACGCCGATGGCGGAGAGCCCGAGCGCGAAGACCACGAGCGCGATCGCGAAGATGTAGAAGGGCGTCTTCGAGGGCTCGGCCGCATCCTCGGCGGCGAGCAGCAGCGTGGCCAGCATGGGCGCGGACGCTACCGCATGTAGCGGCTCTCGGTCGCGGCGACCTGGCCCTGATAGTGCGAGCCCAGATCGGCCGATCCGTAAGGCCGCTCGGCGGCCTTGTCGAGCCCCATGAACGAGAGCTGCGCGATCAGCAGCCCCGGGTACAGCTTGATCGGGACGCGCGTGAGGTTGTTGAGCTCGAGCGTCAGCGTGCCCTTCCAGCCGGGGTCGATGAAGCCGGCGGTGGCGTGCACGATCAGGCCTAGACGACCCAATGAGGATTTCCCTTCTATTCGCGCCACGACGTCGCCGGGCAGCTCGACCCACTCCTCTGTGCGTCCTAGGCAGAACTCGCCGGGGTGGATCACGAACCCTTCCTCGGGCGTCGCCTGGACCTCCTCGGTCAGACCCTTGGGCGGCCCGTCCTTGAGATCGATCACCGGCGCGCGGTGGTTGTGGAACACGCGGAACGTGTCGCCGAGGCGCAGGTCGATCGAGGCCGGCTGGACCAGCTCGGGGTTCCACGGCTTGATGACGATCGCGCCCTCCTCGACCAGGCGGCGGATCGTGCCGTCGGACAGGACGGAGTCAGGCACCGGTGGGAACGGTAGTGGTTCCGGCTGTAAGTACGGCGCATCGCCGGCGCAGTCCGGTCCGGGCCCGCCGGAATGCGTCGTACTTGCGGCCGGGGCCACTAGCGGGAACGCGGCGTGAGCAGCCCGCGATCGTAGGCGGCGGCGACCGCCGACGCGCGGTCGGGGACGCCGAGCTTGGCGTAGATGTGGATCAGGTGGGTCTTGACGGTCGCCTCGCTGATGAACAGCCGCTCGGCCGCCTCGCGGTTGGTGGTGCCGCGGGCGACGAGCTCGAGCACCTCGACCTCGCGGGCGCTGAGTGCGGGCTCGTCGGCGCGGGCGGCGCGCAGTACGCGGGTGGCGATCGGGGGAGAGAGGACGGCCTCGCCGCGGGCGGCGGCGCGGACCGCACGGTAGAGCTCAGAGCGCGGCGCGTCTTTGAGCAGGTAGCCGGTGGCGCCGGCCTCGATCGCGGGCAGGACGTCGGTGTCGGCGTCGTAGGTCGTCAGGACGAGCACGCGCTGTCCGGCGAGCTGCCGGATCGCGCTGACGCCGTCCATTCGCGGCATCCGCAGGTCCATCAGCACGACGTCGGGCTTCAGGCGGCGCGCGAGCTCGACCGCCTCCTGGCCGTCGGACGCGAGGCCCACGACCTCGAAGTCCTCGGCGCCGCCGAAGATGCCCGACAGCCCGTCGCGCACGACCGGGTGGTCGTCGGCGATCAGCAGCCGGATCATGCCGGCACGCTCGCGCAGATGGCGGTGCCGGATCCGGGCTCGGACTCGATCGCCAGCGCGCCGTGGAGCCCGGCGATGCGATCGGCCATCGAGGTCAGCCCGAAGCCGCCCGGACGCGTCATCGCACCGCCGACGCCGTCGTCGCGCACGTCCAGCGTGACCTGGTCGTCCATGTAGCTCAGGGTGAGCCCGACGCGCGTGGCCGAGGCGTGCTTGGCCACGTTCGCCAGCGCCTCCTGCGCGGTGCGCAGCAGCGTCGCCTCGACCTCGACCGGCAGCGGGCGCAGCTCGCCGGTGGTGGACACCGCGGCGGCGACGCCGTTGAGCGCCGACCAGCCGTCGGCGATCGTGGCCAGCGCCTCCGGCAGCCGCGCCTCCTCCAGCGGCTGCGGGCGCAGCGCCTGGACCGAGCGGCGCGCCTCGGCCAGGCTCTCGCGCGCGAGCTGGGTCGCGGCGTCGAGGTGGCGGCGCGGCTCGGGCGACTCCTCGGACGCCTCGATCTGCGTGACGATCCCGATCAGCCCCTGGGCGATCGTGTCGTGGATCTCGCGCGCCATCCGCGCGCGCTCGTCGAGCATGCCCGCCTCGCGCGCCTGCACGAGCAACTGCTGGTGCAGGCCCTCGTTCTCGCGCAGCGCCGCTTCCAGCCGGGCGCGCTGCCCGTGCTGCTTGACGGCGATCACGGTCAGCGCGCCGGCGACGGCGGCGTTGGCGAGGAAGATGAGCACGTAGGCGAGCCACTCCGACGCCGTGCCCGGGTAGCCGCCGACCTGCGAGGCGGCGGTGACCGCGGCGGTCGCCAGCAGCGCCGCGGGCGCCCAGCGCGCCGGCAGGCGCGCCACATGCAGGTAGCCCGACCAGCAGAAGAAGCCGAAGATCGGCGAGCGGGCGATGAGCGCGGCGCTGAACGCGGTCTGGCCCACGAACGCGACCTTCGGCCAGCGCCACGTCGCCGCCAGCCAGGTCGCGACGCCGGCGCACAGGGCGGCGTCGATGCCGTCGAGACCGCCGCGTACCGCGGTGTCGAGGATCAGCGAGACTGCCAGCAGCGCGAACGGCAGGATGCGGATCGCACGCTGTTCCCACTCTTCCGACGTCGCGTTCACTGCCAGCGGAACAGCCTAGTCGCGAGAATCGCGCAGATCACGGCGTAGGCGGCCATCACCAGCAGCTGTCCGGCGCTCGGCCAGGTGCCCACGGTGGCGTCCTGGAGCGCCTGGACGGCGGCGCCGAGCGGCGTGTAGTCGCCGATCTCGCGCAGCGTCTCGCCCATCGTCGCGCGCGGCGCCCACAGCCCCGCGAAGAACATCAGCGGGAAGAACAGCATCGTCCCGATCGCGCCGGCGACCCGGGCGCGCGGCGCCAGCGCGGCGATCAGCAGGCCGATTCCGAGCAGCGCCGCCGCGGCGAGGATCACGGCGAGCAGGAAGGCAAGCGCAGCCCGAGGCAGCGGCACGCCGAACGCGATCCGAGCGAGCGCGAGGATCGACACCGCGGTCGCCGCCGCCATCGCGGCGCTCGTCGTGAGCTGGGCGCCGAGCACGCGCGAGGGCCGTAGCGGCGTGGTGGCGAGCCGGCGCAGCACGCCGCGCTCGCGGTAGGTCACGAGCGTAGTCGGCAGCGCGCTGACGCCGAGGACCGTGAACGTGAACGCGATCAGCACCGGCACGTAGGTCTGCACGAGCGTCAGCCCGCCGAGCTCCGGGTCCGGGTCGCCGCCGGCCAGGCCCATCACGGTCAGCAGGAGCAGCGGGAAGACGACGCCCCAGAACAGCAGGAGCGGCTCACGCAGCAGCAGCTTGGTCTCGGTCTTCAGCAAGGCGTTCACGCGACCAGCTCCACAAAGGCGTCCTCGAGGCTGACGCGAAGGTGCTCGACCGATCCGATCCGGGCGACGTGCGCGGCGATGAGCGCGTCCGGCGAGTCGAGCGCGACGACGCGGCCGCGGTCGATCACCGCGACGCGGTCGCACAGCCGCTCGGCCTCCTCCATGAAGTGCGTCACGAGCAGGATCGTCACGCCGCGCGCGCGGATGTCCTCGATCAGCGCCCACGTGGCCCGCCGCGCCCGCGGGTCCAGGCCGGTGGTCAGCTCGTCGAGGATCGCGATCCGCGGCCGCCCGATCAGCGCGAGCGCGATCGAGAGCCGCTGGCGCTCGCCGCCCGAGAGCCTGCCGAACGCGGTGTCGCGGACCTTCTCCAGCCCGAGCCGGAACAGCAGCGTCTCGACGTCCTCGGGATCGCGGTAGAAGGCCTGGTAGAGGCCGAGCGCCTCGCCGGCGCGCAGCCGGTCGGGCAGCGCGCTGTCCTGCAGCTGCACGCCGACCAGCTCGCGCAGCTCGGCGTCGGCGGGGTCGCGCCCGAGCACGCGCACGCGGCCGCCGTCGGGGATGCGCAGCCCGGCGATCGACTCCACCGTGGTCGTCTTGCCGGCGCCGTTGGGCCCGAGCACGCCGAAGATCTCGCCCTCGGCGACGGAGAACGACACGTCCTCCACCGCCACCTTCTCGCCGTACGTCTTTCTCAGGTTCCGTACTTCGATCGCTTCCATGCCAGACAGCGTCGCGAGCAAGCCGCCCGCTCACATCGCCCGCGAAGCTGGACCTCGATCAACCGATCGGTGGACGGTGACGACTCGGCCAGGGGCCTCGCGTCACTGGGAGTTATCGCCCAGGGGGCGAGAACTCCCGCGTGGGTGGCTATCCCTCGCGCGCCCCACCGCCGTCACCGAGCGGACTCGGGGTGGGGGCAGCATGCGGGAGCCGCAGACGGGGCCGCCGCGGCGCGGCGGGCGCGGGCGGCGGGGACGCGGATGCGGACGGCGTGGCTTCGGCGAGCCCCCGTCGCTGCGCACCGGCTCCTCATCGGTCCCTTGTCGCACCGCCCACCACACGATCAGGCACGCGGCCACGATGGGCAGCTTCAGGAAGACGAAGAGATAGAGCATCGTCCAGCCCATCCCTCGCGGATGCTACCTCCGGGGGGCCGGATGACAAGGCGCTAGGTGCGCAAAGGCACAGGCGACGCGTCGAACACCGTGACGCGCTGCAGCTCGGACACGCGCTCGGTGACCTCGTCGGCGCCCAACCCCTGCATCCGCTCGGTGCCGAACGCCTCCACGTTGAACGACGCCAGCGCGGTGCCGTAGGCCATCGCGCGGCGCAGCAGCTCGTCGCTGATCTCCAGTTCGGCGTGCGCGGCGACATAGCCCATGAAGCCGCCCGCGAACGTGTCGCCGGCGCCGGTCGGATCGACGACGTCGGGCGTGGGGTAGGAGGGAAGTCCGAAGACGCCGTCGGGCGTGTACATCGCCGAGCCGTACTCGCCCTGCTTGACCACCACGACGCGCGGGCCGAGCTCCATCACCGCGCGCGCGGCGCGGACGAGGTTCGGCTCGTCGGTCAGGTCCTTGACCTCGCTGTCGTTGACGATCAGACAGTCGACCGTCCCGATCGTGCGCACCAGCGACTCGTGCGCGATGTCGATCCAGAGGTTCATCGTGTCCAGCGCCGTGAAGCGCGCGTCCGCGCACTGCTGACGGACCGCGTACTGCAGGTCGGGCTGGATGTTGGCGAGGAACAGCACGTCGGCCGCGCGCGAGGCGTCCGACAACTTCGGCTCGAAGTGCTCGAACACGTTGAGGTCGGTCTGCAGCGTGTGGCGGACGTTGACGTCGCGCTCGTAGCGCCCGGCCCAGAAGAACGTCTTGCCGCCGGCAACGTGCTCGATGTCGTCGGTGACGACGCCGCGATTGCGCAGCACGGCGTACTCGGCCTCGCCGAAGTCGTCCCCGACGGGACCGACCACGCGAGTCTCGGCGAGGAAGGAGGACGCGAGCGAGAAGTGCACGGCCGCGCCGCCGAGCAGGCGGTCGCGCTTGCCGAACTGGGTCTCGACGGCATCAAAGGCGATGGATCCGACGACGGTGAGCGACATACGGCGCAGGAGGGTAGCCGCACGTCGCCCTGTCGGCTCGCCGCCACCCGTTGGCGGCGCGGCTCCATATCGCCGCGGGCCGCGCTGCGGCAGTCTCGCCGACCGTGTGGAAACGAATCCTCCCCAGCACGGCTGCGATCGCTCTGTTCGCCTCCGCGCCGGCGCTCGCCGCCGGCCCCACCATCACCGTCACGGCGAAGGACGCGCCGCTGGCGGCCTACTACAGCGCCGAGGGCACCCTGCTCGGCTGGACGCGCGCCGGCCGCGTCTCCGTGACGTCCGCCACCGGTGACGTGACCGGCGACGGTGTCGCCGACCGCGTCACGTCCGCCGACGGCATCGTCACGGTCTATGACCGCGGCGTCGCCGTGTACCGCTTCTCCCCCTACGGCGACCGCGCGATCATCGCCATCGCGCTGTCACGCGCGATCATCGCGATCGCCGTCGGCCCGACCGTCAAGGTCTACGACACCGCGACGCTCGCCGCCAAGGCGGCGTTCTTCCCGTTCGGCGGCGCCGGAATCGCGGGGGTGGCGATAGCCTGACTGCGCCTTTGCGCGCGATCCGGATAGACCAGTGGGGCGGCCCCGACGTGCTCAAGCTCGTCGAGGACGCCCCGATGCCGGAGCCCGGCGACGGCGAGACGCTGATCCGCGTCTCCCTCGCCGGGGTCAACTACGCCGACACGCACGCACGCGAGAACGCGTACCTCGCCCGCTTCGAGCTGCCGCTGATCCCCGGCTCGGAGGTCGCGGGCACGACCGAGGACGGGACGCGCGTGGCGGCGATCGTCGCCCACGGTGGCTACGCCGAGTACGCGGTCGCGCCGGTCCCGATCCCCATTCCCGCCGGGGTGACCGACACGCAGGCGCTCGCGCTCCTGATCCAGGGGCTGACGGCGTGGCACCTGTACAAGACCTCCGCGCGCGTCGAGCCCGGCGAGACGGTCGTCGTGCACGCCGCGGCGGGAGGCGTCGGCTCGCTCGCCGTCCAGCTCGGCAAGGCGTTCGGCGCGCGCGTGATCGCCACCGCGTCGACACCCGAGAAGCGCGAGCTCGCGCTGGAGCTCGGCGCCGACGCCGCCGTCGACGTCAACGCCCCCGACCTCGCCGCCCGGCTGCGCGCGGCCAACGACGGCCGGCGCGTCGACGCCGTGCTCGAGATGGCGGGCGGTCGCGTCTTCGACGCGTCGCTGGACGCGCTCGCCCCGTTCGGCCGCCTCGTCGCCTACGGGATCGCGTCGCACGAGGGCAACCAGGTCGCCAGCGGCGCGCTGATGCAAGGCTCCAAGGCCGTCGTCGGGTTCTGGCTCGTACACGTGCTGGGGCGGCCGGAGCTGGTCGGCCCGCCGCTGCAGGATCTGTTCGCGCGCGTGGCTTCGGGGTCGCTGCGCGTGGTCGAGGGCGCGACCTATCCGCTCTCGCAAGCGCGCCGCGCGCACGAGGACATGCAGGCCCGCCGAACCACGGGCAAGCTCGTCCTGGACCCGCGCCGCTAACGTCCTTCACTCGAAATGACGACATTTGCCGAACTCGGCCTGTCCGACCCGCTGCTGCGGGCGCTCCACGACGTCGGCTACGAGTCCCCGAGCCCGATCCAGGAGCAGACCATCCCCTCGCTGCTGGAAGGGCGCGACGTGATCGGGCAGGCGCAGACCGGCACCGGCAAGACGGCCGCGTTCGGCCTCCCGCTGCTCCAGTCGGTCGACCCGTCCGAGCAAGAGGTCCAGGCGCTCGTGCTGACGCCGACGCGCGAGCTGTGCATCCAGGTCACGCAGGCCCTGCGCGCGTACGGCGCGCACAAGGGCATCGATCCCGTGGCGGTCTTCGGCGGCGCGCCGATCCGCACCCAGCAGGCGCAGCTGCGACAGGGCGGGCAGGTCGTGGTCGGCACCGTCGGCCGCGTGCTCGACCTGATCTCGCGCCACTCGCTGATGCTGCACGCGTGCCGCTACATCGTGCTCGACGAGGCCGACGAGATGCTCGACCTCGGCTTCCTCGAGGACGTCGAGAAGATCCTCTCGCTCGCTCCCGGCAGCCGCCAGACATGCCTCTTCAGCGCGACGATGCCGGCCGAGATCCGCCATCTCGCGGAGCGTCACCTGTACGACCCGGTGACGATCAAGGTCAAGGCGGCGACACTGACGATCGACACCGTCGAGCAGTTCTATCTCGAGACGCGCCCGCAGGAGAAGGTCGACTCGCTGGTGCGCGTGCTCGAGGCCGAGCGGCCCAAGCAGGCGATCGTGTTCACGCGCACGAAGATCCGCTGCGAGCAGCTCTTCCGCACGCTGCGCGACAAGGGCATGAACGTCAAGGCGCTGCACGGCGACATGAGCCAGGGCGCGCGCGACGGCGTGATGATCGGCTTCAAGGGCGAGCGCACGACGATTCTGGTCGCGACCGACGTCGCCGCCCGCGGCCTGGACATCTCCACGGTCACCCACATCATCAACTTCGACGTGCCGACGTCGCCGGACGTCTATGTGCACCGCATCGGCCGCACGGGCCGCGTCGGGCGCTCCGGGCGGGCGATCACGTTCGTCGAGCCTCGCCAGCGGCGCGAGCTGGAGGCGATCGAGCGCCACGCCTCGACGCGCATCTCGCCGTGGGCCGAGGGCGCGCACGTCGCCCCGGCACAGGCGTCCGAGCCGCCCAAGCGCCACCGCAAGCCGCATGACGCGGCGATCGCCAACGGCTCGGACTACACGAAGCTGATCGCGAACGCCGGGCGCCACGAGGGCATCGAGGCGGCGGACCTGATCGCCGCCATCACCGCCGGCGGCCTCGACGGCGAGGCCGTGCGCAACGTCCGCATCCTTGAGCGCTTCGCGCTGGTCGAGGTCCCGGCCGGCGAGGCGACACGCGTCGTCAAGAGCGTCACCGAGGTTCACGGACGCCCCGTGGCGCTGGAACCCATTCGTACCTGAGGAGGCTCCGATGTCTGAAGCGACCATGTCCACCAATCACGGGGACATCACGTTCGAGCTGTTCGACGACGACGCGCCGAAGACCGTCGAGAACTTCCGCAAGCTCTCGCGCGACGGGTTCTACGACGGGCTGAGCTTCCACCGGATCATCTCCAACTTCATGATCCAGGGCGGCTGCCCGCAGGGCACCGGCACCGGCGGCCCGGGGTACACGTTCGAGGACGAGATCAACCAGCACAAGGTCGTGCGCGGCGCTCTGGCGATGGCCAACGCCGGCCCGAACACCAACGGCTCGCAGTTCTTCATCGTCACCGTCGATCAGGCGCCGTGGCTGGACGGCAAGCACACCGTGTTCGGCAAGGTGACCGGCGGCATGGACGTGGTCGACAAGCTCGAGTCGCTCCCGACCGACGGCCGCGACCGCCCGCGCGATGACGCGCGGATCGACAAGCTCGAAGTCGGCGACTAACCGGCGTCTAGCAGCGCCTCGGGCTTCAGCCGCCCGAACAGGGGCGGCGGGCAGCTGGTGTCGATGTCCTCGCAGCTCCAGTCGCCCCGCCGCAGCGGGCGTGGGTGGCGGCGGTAGCGCGGGCGTGACGCGAAGCCGCACCCGTAAGTGCCCCAGCGCAGGCGGCCGGCGGCGAAGGAGATCGCCGCCGTCGCCTGGCAGCGCCGTCCGGCGGCGGCCAGCGCGCAGTCGACGCGATGGGCACCGAAGCGGCGGCACCGAAGGACGCCGTCGCCCTCGATCGAGCCGGGGTTGCCGAGAGCGGAAAACGTGATGCCGGCGGCCACGAGCCGCGCGGTCTGGTCGGGCAGGTAGCCGCGCGGGAAGATCCGCGCACGATCCGCCGCGCGGCGCCCGGCGGCGTCGGTGGCGATGACCGAGGTCGGCGGCGAGCGCGGCGCCGCCGTCGCCGCGGCGTTCGGACAGCGCCGCCGGGATGAAGCGACCCGTGCCGGCCAGCAGCGTGCGCAGGCCGCCGGGCTCGTAGCGCCAGATGCGCGCGTCGGCGCCCTCGAGCGCGCGCCCATTGTCAGCGACGAGGAATCCGCCGTCCAGGAGCACGCCGACGCCGTACGGGGTCAGTCGGTCGGCGGCGACGGTGATCGCGCCGTCCGGCGAGACGCGGTCGACGCGGCTGGCGAAGAAGTCGGCGATCAGCACGCTCCCGTCGCGCTCGACGGCGACGTCAGCAACGAACAGCGCCACCGACGTCGCCGGCTGGCCGGTGAGGCGCGGGATCTCGCTCTCGGTCTCGCCGTTGCCGGCGATCGTGCGGATCAGGCCGTCCGGTCCGACGCGGCGGACGAGCTCGAGGCCGTCGTCGCCGATCACGAACCCGCCGCCCGGGATGGGCGCGACCGACACGATCGCCCCCAGCGCCGCCTGCGTGGCCGGCACGCCGTCGCCGCGCAGCTTGCCGCCGCCGGCGAACCGTGGTGATGACGCCGTTCGCGTCGACCATGCGCACGCCTCCGGCCCGGCCGTCGGCGATCAGGAAGCCGCCGCCGGGCAGCGCCGCGAGGCGATGGCGGGCGCGAGCACCCGCGCAGGCTAGGTCCTGGCCCGTGCGAGGGCGACCCTCAACTTTTCGTCGAGCTGCTCGCGGGCCTCAGGGTCCAGGTCGCCGAACAGGAGGTCCATGATCGAGCGACCCAGCGCGTCCGCGCGCTCGAGCAGCTCGCGGCCGGAATCCGGTGAGCCGCACCACCGAGCGGCGCCGGTCGGTCTCCGAGCGCGTGCGCTCGACCAGCCCGCGGCCTTCCATCTCGTCCAGGACGGGGACCACCTGGGCGGGAAGCAGACCGCAGAGTTCGGCGAGCTCGAGCTGCGACGCCGGCTGATCTGAACCAAGCACCGCGAGGATCATGTATTGCCGCCCACTGAGCCCGATTGCGGCCAGCGGGTCCTCCGCGCGCATGAGCACCTGCATGCCGAGCTTGTGCAGCAGCAGCGCCGGCCGCTCAGAGAGTCCGCGGGGCAAAGATGATTCATGGGTTGAATGATTCATGGTCCGCATGTACTGTACCGCCTCATGACCGTTCATGCGCAGAATCATTCACGGCAGCAATCATCGAAGTGGCTAGCGCTGACCGTCCTCGCGCTCGCCCAGTTCATGGTCGTCCTCGACGTGACGATCGTGAACGTCGCCCTGCCCTCGATCCAGGAGGCGCTCGGCTTCTCGGCGGACGGCCTGCAATGGGTCATCAACGCGTACACGCTCACTTTCGGCGGCCTGCTGATGCTCGGCGGGCGCATGAGCGACCTGCTCGGCCGCCGGCGCGTCTTCCTCGCCGGCATGGTGCTGTTCGCGGTCGCCTCGCTGGCCGCCGGCCTTGCCCCGTCGGCCGGCGTGCTGATCGCCGCGCGCGCCGTCCAGGGCGTCGGGGCCGCGCTGCTCTCCCCGGCCGCCCTGGCGCTTGTCACCGTCACGTTCCCGGCCGGGCGCGAGCGCAACCTGGCGCTCGGCATCTGGGGCGCGCTCGCCGGCATCGGCGGCACCCTCGGCGTCGTCGCGGGCGGCGTCCTCGTCGACTCGCTCGGGTGGGAGTGGATCTTCTTCGTCAACCTGCCGGTCGCCGCGATCGCGCTGATCGCGACCCCGCTCGTCGTCGGCGAGAGCCGCCTGGAGAAGCCCGGCGCCGGGTTCGACATGACCGGCGCGATCCTCGGCACCGCCGGTCTGTCCACGCTGGTCTTCGCCGTCATCCGCACCGCGCCGATGGGCTGGGGCTCGGCTCAGGTACTCGGCCTGTTCGGCGTCGCCGCGATCCTGCTCGGCACGTTCCTCTACGTCGAGAGCCGCTCGGCGAACCCGCTGCTGCCCCTGCGGCTGTTCCGGGTCCGCGGGCTGGGGATCTCGGCGATCGCGCTGGCGCTCAACGGCGCCTCCTTCCTCGGCATGTTCTTCCTCACCGCGCTGTACCTGCAGGAGGTGCACGGCGACAGCGCGCTGCAGGCCGGCGTCCAGTTCGTGCCGATGGGCATCGCCGCGATCCTCTCGGCGACGATCGGCTCGCAGCTGGTGACCCGCTACGGGACGCGCGCCGCGTACCTGGTCGGCTCGGCGATCGGCGTGGTCGGACTGCTGATGCTCACCCAGGTCGGCGCGTCGGCGACCTTCGCGACCGACATCCTGCCCGGGCTCGTCGTCTTCGGCCTCGGCCTGCCGCTGGTCGGCGTCTCCAACCAGATCGCCGCGGTCGCCGAGGTGCCCCACTCCGACGCCGGCGCGGCGTCGGGAATCGTGACGACGGCGTTCCAGGTCGGCGGCGCGCTCGGGCTGGCGATCATCTCCACGGCGGCCACCTCGCGCGTCGGCGACGCGCTCGCCCACGGGGCGACGCAGCCGCAGGCGCTGGCCGAGGGCTTCCAGCGCGGGTTGTACGTCGCCGCGGGGATCGCGCTGGCGAATCTGATCGTCGGCGCGTATCGCGCGCCGCGAATCACGCCCGACGAAGCGACCGTGGCGGAAGCGCTGGCGGGCTAGTCTCTCCGTATGGCCATCGTCGATCAGGCACAGGCGACCATCGCGGTCGAGAACCCGGCGACCGGCGAGATCATCCGCGAGGTACCGGTGACCGGAGACGTCGCCGCGATGGTCGCGCGCGCCCGCGCCGTCCAGCCCGCGTGGGATGCGCTCGGCTTCGAGGGCCGCGGGCGGATCCTGCGCCGGGCCCGCAAGTGGCTGATCGATCATGCCGACGACGTGGTCGCGACGCTCGTCGCGGAGACCGGCAAGACCGCGGAGGACGCGAGCCTCGTCGAGCTGGCCTACGGCGCCTACGCGTTCGGGTTCTGGGCCAAGCACGCGCCGAAGTACCTCGCCGACGAGCGCGTGCACACCGGCAACCCGCTCGTGCTCGGGCGCAAGCTCGTCACCCGCTACCGGCCGATCGGCGTCGTCGGCGTGATCGGGCCGTGGAACTACCCGCTCGTGAACTCGGTCGGCGACGCGATCCCCGCGATGGCGGCCGGCAACGCCGTCGTCGTCAAGCCGTCGGAGGTGACGCCGCTGACGTCGCTGCTGATCGAGCAGGGGCTGCGCGAGGCCGGGCTGCCCGACGGCGTCTACCAGACCGCGATCGGCGGCCCGGAGGCCGGCGAGGCGCTGATCGACGCCGTCGACATGGTCATGTTCACCGGCTCCACGCGCACCGGGCGCAAGGTGATGGAGCGGGCGGCCAAGTCGCTCACGCCGGTGTCGCTGGAGCTGGGCGGCAAGGACCCGATGATCGTGCTGGCCGACGCCGACGTCGAGCGCGCCGCCAACGCGGCCGTCTACTACTCGATGCAGAACGGCGGCCAGACCTGCATCTCGATCGAGCGCGTCTACGTCGAGGCGCCGATCTACGACGAGTTCGTGGCCAAGGTGGCGGCCAAGGTCGCCGCGCTGCGCCAGGGCCCGCCGGCCGGGCCGGGCTCGGTCGACGTCGGCGCGATCACGTTCCCGCCCCAGCTCGACATCGTCTCCCGCCACGTGCAGCAGGCGCGCGACGCGGGCGCCCGCGTGCTGGCGGGCGGCAAGCGGCGCGAGGGCGCGGGCCGCTTCTACGAGCCGACGGTGCTCGCCGACGTCGACCACTCGATGAGCGCGATGACCGAGGAGACGTTCGGCCCGACGCTACCGGTCATGAAGGTCGCCGACGCCGAGGAGGCGATCCGGCTGGCCAACGACTCGCCGTACGGGCTGGCGGCGTCGGTGTTCACGCGCGACACCGCGCGCGGCGAGGCGATCGCCTCGCGGATCGAGGCCGGGGCGGTGTGCGTCAACGACGCGGCTTTGAACTACCTCGCGCTCGAGCTCCCGATGGGCGGATGGAAGGACTCGGGCCTCGGCGTCCGCCACGGCGCCGCCGGCATCCGCAAGTACGCGCGCCCGCAGGCGCTGCTCGTGACCCGCTTCGCGCCCAAGCGCGAGATCCACTACTTCCCCTACAGCGCGCGCGTCACGAAGCTGCTCGACCGCGGCGTCAAGCTGTTCTACGGACGAGGAGCCTGAGGTCGCCCTCGCCCAGCGTCCACTGCTCGGTCGCTGTCGCCTTGTAGAGGCGGAAGCGGGCCGGCGCGGTGACGTCTTCGAGCGTCCACTCCGGCAGGCCCTGGGCGACGGACCGCTCGTTGTAGACCTCGATGCCCTCGGTCACCTGCTCGGCCGTCGCCGTCATGTAGACGGCGGCGGCGTCGCCAGGGCTCACGCTCGAGTCGAAGATCACGATCGCCAGCTCGGGTCGCTCGGCCAGGTTGCGCGAGTGGCGCGCCTCGGGCTTCGACGCCCAATAGAACTCGCGGTAGTCAGCGTGGGCGAACCACACCGGCGACGCCCACGGGATCCCGCGAGCGTCGCTGGTGGAGAGCGTCATGTAGCGGTTGGCGATGATGATCTCGTTGACGTTCATGCGCGGCATGATGTCCCGCATGACTCGTCTTGCCTGCCTCGCGGTCCTCGTGGGAACACTCGTCGCGGCGGCGCCCGCCTCGGCCTCGGTCCTGATCTCGGCGATTCCGAAGCGGCTCGTGTGCGGCGACGCCATCAAGCCCGGCATCTGGGCACAGTCGGGAACGACGGGCAGTCGCCGCGTGAGCATCAAGGCGATCGACCGCCGCAGCGGCAAGGTCTGGTGGCGCAAGTCCGCGACGGCGCCGTTCAAGGACTGGCGCTACTGGTACCTGGCCTCCGGCATGGACGGTCAATGCGGGCCGACGACGATCGTTTACCGCCTCCACGGCCGCGACTCGAAGTTCAACGTCAGCTTCCGTCCCGAGCGAGGCTGAGCGGCCCGTACGAGCCGATCGGGTCGCGCCGTACTTCCGGCTGCTCGGCGCAGCGCTCCTTGAGCCCGGCCTGGAAGCGCTGGAATGCCTCCACGGATGGGAGCGGCGCCGCGCCGTCGGTGAACGCCACGTGCGTGAACGTGTCGCCGTCGCGGAACGTGGCGTAGCTGAAGCCGGGTGGCTTGAGCTCGGCGAGCTCGGCGTAGACGGCGCGGACGAGCTCCGCGTTCTCCTCGGCGAGGCCGGGCTTGACGCGGTAGCGGATCAGGGCGGTGCTCATGATGCGGCTCCTTCCGGAACGGCGTGGGTGAGGGCGAGGGTCTTGCGGCGGCTCGGCAGCACGAGGCCGGCGATCGCTCCTGCGAGCGAGAGCGAGGCGGCGACGGCGAGCGCGGGCGTGAAGCCGTCGCTGAACTGCTGGGCGGTCGCGTAGCCGCCGGCGCCCGCGAAGACGGCGACCGCGATCGCGATCCCGAACACGCCGCCGAGCTCGCGCAGCATGCTGTTGGCGCCCGCCGCCTTGCCGATCATGCCGGCGGCGACGGCGTTGACGGCGGCGTTCTGCGCCGACGGGAGCGCCATCGAGACGCCGGCGCCGGCGACGATCAGCGCCGGGACCATCGTCAGGTAGTCCATGCCGGGACCGGCCGCGATGGCGATCCAGCCGAGCCCGACGGCCTGCAGCGCGAGGCCGGCGACCAGGAACGGGCGCTCGCCGAAGCGGTCCACCAGCGTGCCGGCGACCGGGGCGACGAAGAACAGCGTCGCCGTCCAGGGCAGCAGGCGAAGGCCGGCGCCGAGCGGGCCGTAGCCGAGCGAGGTCTGGAGGAACTGGGCGAGGAAGAAGACGGCCGAGAACAGCGCGGCGAACGTCAGGAAGATCGCCGCGTTGCCCGCGCTGAACGCGCGCGAGCGGAACAGCGTCAGCGGGAGCAGCGGCGTCCGGGAGCGCGCCTCCCAGGCGATGAAGGCGGCCAGCAGCACGAGCCCGCCGGCGAGCGAGAGCACGACCTCGGGGCTGCCCCACCCGGCGTCGTTGCCGCGCACGAGGCCCCACACGACCCCGAGCGCGGCGCCGGTGATCAGCGCGAGCCCGCGCAGGTCGAGCGAGCGGTCGCCGCCGTAGCCCTCCGGGATGCGGGCGAGCGCGAGCGGCAGCGTGAGCAGGCCGATCGGGACGTTGATCCAGAAGATCCACTGCCAGGCGACGCCCTGCGCGATCGCGCCGCCGATCACCGGGCCGCTGGCCACCGACAGGCCGGTCAGGCCCTGCAGCGCGCCCATCGCCGCGCCGCGGCGCTCGGGCGGGAACGCGGCGCCGACGAGCGCGAGGCCGAGCGGCATCACGAACGCCGCGCCGGCGCCCTGCACCGCTCTCGCGGCGATCAACGTGCCGACGTTGGGCGCCAGCGCGCAGGCCGCGGAGGCGAGGCTGAACACGGCCAGCCCGAGCGCGAAACCGCGCCGGCGGCCGAAACGGTCGCCCAGCGCGGCCGCGGTCATCAGCAGCACCGCGAACGAGAGGTTGTAGGCGTTGACCGTCCACTCGAGCTGCTCGACGGTGGCGCCGAGGTCGAGCCGGATCGTGGTCAGCGCGGTCGAGACGACGAGCGTGTCGAGCGCGACCATGAAGGAGGCCACCGCCGCGAGGCCGAGGACCCAGCGGCGGGAGGATCTGGTGGCTTGGGTCGTCATGCTGTGTTAGACCGGCGGGCTCCCGCGAATCCGCCGATGAATTCGCGGCGGACCCGCCGTCTAACCGGGGATGAACCGCACCGCCGACGAACGCGCCCTGATCGCCGCCGCCCAAGCCGGCGACGAGCGCGCGTTCCGCGAGCTCGTGGACCCGTATCGCCGTGCGCTCGAGATCCACTGCTACCGCATGCTCGGCTCGATCCACGACGCCGAGGACATCGTGCAGGAGACGCTGATGCGCGCGTGGAGCTCGCTCGAGCGCTTCGAGCGCCGCTCGTCGGTGCAGACGTGGCTCTACCGGATCGCCACCAACGCCTGCCTGGACGAGCTCGAGCGCCGCCCCCGCCGCCCGCAGCCGTCGATCGATCCGTATCCCGACGACCGGATCCCGGAGAGCGAGGGCCCGGCCGCGCGCTACGCGCAGCGCGAGGGGATGGAGATCGCGTTCCTGACCGCGATCCAGCGGCTGCCCGGCCGCCAGCGCGCGGTCCTGATCCTGCGCGACGTGCTCGGGTGGACGGCGGAGGAGGTCGCCGACCTGCTCGACTCCACCGGCACCGCGGTCCACTCCGCGCTCCAGCGCGCGCGGGCGACGATCGAGGGCGAGCAGCGCGCGGTCGCCCCCGGCGCGACGCAGCGCGACCTGCTGCGCCGCTACGTCGACGCCTGGGAGCAGGCCGACATCGACGCGCTGATCGAGCTGCTGCGCGAGGACGCCGTGCTGACGATGCCGCCGGAGCCGTCGGTGCACGGCGCCGCCGCGATCCGCGACTTCTTCACGCGCGTCCATCCCGGCGGGCCGCCGTCGGCCGCGTGGGCCAACGGCCGGCCGGCCGTGCTCCTGCGCGACCACCGCGTGCTCGTGCTCGACGTCGAGGACGACCGGATCATCGCGATCCACGCGTTCGCGGATCCGGCCGTGCTGGCCGCGTTCGCGTGAGCGTCAGGCGGCCAGCGCGGTCGGCGCCCAGCCCTGCTGGGTGAGCTCGCGCCGCAGCCGCCGCCGGGCCCGGTGCTGGAGCGCGTGCACGGCGTCGACCGAGCGTCCGAGCTCGAGCGCGACCTCGTCCGGAGACATGCCGGCGAACAGCCGGAGCAGCATCACCCGGCGCTGATCGGCAGGGAGCGCGGCGAGCGCGGCGCGCAGGTCCGCCAGCCGCTCGCGGCCGGGCGGCTCGGCGGCCTCGGTCACCGCGTGGACCTCGGCGCGGGGGACGGAACGCTGCGACCGCAGGTGGTCGAGCGCGGCGTTCCGTGAGACGCGTAGAAGCCAGGCCGCGAAAGGGGTGGCGCCTGACTTGTAACGAGTCAGCGCCCGCGGCAGCTTCGAGAACACCTCGCTGGTGATGTCCTCGGCGTCGTGCTCGTCGCGCACGATGGCGAGCACGTAGCCGTACACGTTGTCCGCGTAGAGCAGGTAGAGCAACCGGAGCGCGTCGTCATCCCCTTCGCGCGCTCGCGCCGTCGCCGCGGCGACCAGACCTTCGGCGGCGGGCGGATGGCTGAGTTGACGGCGGCGCCGGTATCCCGACCGGGCCGCCGTCGCCTCCAGACGGTCCGCCGCTCGGCGTACCGCCACCTGTCCCATTCCCTGAGAGATAGGCACTCCTGCCCCTTGTCCGAGCCTCCGCCATCCTTGACGGAGGAAGACAGAGCCTCCCACTCTGGCCGCGCCCGGTGAAGTCGGACATCTGTCCAGACGGCGCAGAAAAAGTGTCAATCCACCGAACACGCGGTTTCCCACGCGCGCTCGGCCAGCTCCGGGACGCCTCGCTCCAACTTGTCGAAGAACGGGTCGTCGGTCGTGCCCGCCAGCCGGCGCTTGTAGGAGCCCTCGAGGAAGATCGCCGACTTCCAGAGGGCCAGCGTGACGTACCAGCGCAGGTCCGACATCGAGCGCCCCGAGCGTTCCTCGTAGCGCGCCACCAGCTCCGCGCGGGTCGGGAAGCCCGGGCCGCGCGTGACCGGCGAGAGCCCGATGATCGAGCCCTCCGGATCGCCGCGCTGGGCCCACGTCGCCACGAGGTAGCCGACATCGGCGAGGGGATCGCCGATCGTCGCCAGCTCCCAGTCGAAGATCGCCGCCAGGCGGCCGCCGGAGAACATCGTGTTGCCGAGCCGGTAGTCGCCGTGCACGATCGTCGCCGGGCCGGACTGCGGGCGATTCGCGGCCAGCCACTCCGTCACCCGGTCGAGCACCGGCAGCGCCCGCGTGCGGTTGTGCTCCCACAGCCCGCCGAAGCGGCGCAGCTGGCGCTCGAGGTAGCCGGTCGGCTTGCCGTAGCCCTCCAGGCCGCAGGCGCGCCAGTCGGCGGCGTGGACCTCGACCAGCGCGTCGACCAGCTCCTCGCCGATCGTCGCGCCGTCGGCGCCCGCGGGCAGCCGCGAGGTGATGACGTCGCCGCGGATGCGCTCCATGACGTAGAACGGCGCGCCGATCACCGACTCGGAGTCGCACGTGGCCAGCACGCGCGGCACGCGCACCGCGGTGTCCTGCACGGCGCGCAGCAGGAACGCCTCGCGCAGCACGTCGTGAGCCGACGGCGGCAGCGGCGGGCGCGGCGGCCGGCGCAGCACGTAGCGCTCGCGCACGAGGTAGGTGACGTTGGAGTGGCCCTCGCCGATCGGCTCGGCGTCGAGCGGCCCCGCGCCGAGCCCGCGCGCGTCCAGGAACGCCTCCAGCGGGCGGCGCACGAGCAGCGGCGGGAGCGCGAGCGCCGCGGCCTGCTCGAGCGTGTCAACGATGGCGGTCAAGCCGAGGATCGTAATCTTGGTCCGCAACCTGCGGCGTCGTCAGGCGTTTGCATTTATGCGGACCGGCTATCCCCATTCGAAGCGCCGTCCGCGCGCTCCCCACTCATGCGACGACCACTACTTGCCATCCTGCCGCTGCTTGCCGCCCTGGCGCTCCCTGCCGGCGCGAGCGCGTCCTCCGGCCAGGTGACCACGTTCGAGGCGCCGCGCGAGCTGCTGAGCGCGGCCACGCGCGACACGACGCTCAACCGCATCACGTCGCTCGGCGTCTCCAACGTCCGCCAGCTCGTCTACTGGCGCGACTACGCGCCCGCGCCCACGAGCGCGGCCAAGCCGAGCTTCGACACGAGCGATCCGAACGCGTATCCGGCCGACACGTGGGACAACCTCGACGCGCTGATCGCCGCCGCCAAGGCGCACGGCGTGCACGTGATGCTCACGCTCACCGGCCCCCCGCCGCGCTGGGCCGCGCGCGACTCCAAGCTCTCCTACCCCGACGCGAAGGCGTTCGGCGCGTTCGCGACCGCCGTCGGGCGCCGCTACGCGGCCGACGTCGACACGTGGTCGATCTGGAACGAGCCGAACCAGCCGCAGTTCCTGCTGCCGCAGTACGTGCACGGCAAGCCGGCCTCGCCGCGCATCTACCGCAAGCTCTACCAGGCCGCGTACGCGGGCCTGCGCGCGTCCAACCGGCAGGATCAGATCCTGCTCGGGGAGACGTCGCCGCGCGGCAACCAGCACATCGTCGCGCCGCTCGCGTTCCTGCGCGGGACGCTGTGCCTGGACTCGCACTGGCGCAAGTCGAAGTCCTGCGGGGCGCTGCCGGCCGACGGCTACGCGCACCACGCGTACACGACGAGCGCGGGCCCGCGCTTCAAGCCGCCGTCGCGCGACGACGTGACGATCGGCGTGCTCGGGCGCCTGGTCACCGCGCTCGACAAGGCCGCCAAGGCCGGCGCGCTGCCGAAGGGCCTGCCGATCAACCTGACCGAGTTCGGCATCCAGAGCGCGCCCGACAAGATTTCCGGCGTCTCGCTGGCCAGGCAGGCCGCCTACCTGGCCACCGCCGAGCACATCGCGTACGTCAACCCGCGCGTGGTCCGCTTCTCGCAGTACCTGCTGACCGACGACTCGCCGCGCACGTCGGGATACAAGTACGGCGGCTTCGAGAGCGGCCTGATCGCCTCCGACGGCAAGCAGAAGCCCGCCTACGACGGCTTCCGCCTGCCGCTCGCGGCCGAGACGTACGGCGCGTCGGACGTGCTGTGGGGCCTGGTGCGCCCGCTGCGCGCGCGCTCCAGCGTGACGATCCTGCACAAGCTCAAGGGCAAGGGCTGGACGGAGCTGCAGACGCTCGACACCACCGAGGTCGGGGTGTACGCGCTGCGGGCCAAGCACGTGTCCGGCCAGCTCTACCGCGTGCGCTGGACGGCTCCCGACGGCGCGAGCTACACCGGCCCCCCGATCGGATCAGGTTAGGGTCTAGACCCGGTATCCCCCGGGTCGCCGCGATCCGATCCAGGATGCATGCGAAAGCGGTGGACACGATGGGGCCTTCTGGGCCAGGAGGTGTGCGACGGCGCCGGCGTGCCGGTCGGGCTCGTCGTGGACACCTATCCCTTCGACGGCGGCGAGATCGAGCTCGTGGTCGTGCGCCTCGACGGCGCGTTCGGCGGGCGCCGGATGCTGCCGCTGCAGGAACTGTGGTTCGACGGCTTCGGCCTTCGCACCGCGTTCTCGACCTGGCAGGTCGAGGACTCGCCCGAGTTGAGCCACGGCCGGCACGCGGTCGAGGACCCGGAGCGGGCGAAGAGCTTCTGGCGCTTCGAAGAGCCCGCCACACTCGCGAAGGCCGCGTGAACGCCGCGCCGGCCCGGCGCGCAAGAACACTAACCTGACGCGGCGATGGCGCCGCAAGTATGGCTCTTGCGGCACGGCGAGGCCGTGCCGCACGACTCAAAGCCCGACGACGAGCGTGAGCTCACACCGCGTGGCCGACGGCAGTCCGAGGTCGCCGGAATCGCGCTGGCCAAGCTCGGGCTCGAGTTCGCGGCGTGCTACACGAGCCCGAAGGTGCGCGCCGTCGAGACCGCGCAGCTGGCCTGCGAGGCGCTGAACATCGAGCCCGCGCTCGATCGCTCGATCGCCGGCGCGTTCAGCCGCGACGACGTGCTTGAGCTCCTGCACGCCCACGAGGGCGGCGACAGGGTGCTGATCGTCGGCCACGAGCCGTCGTTCTCCCAGGTGGTGCACGACTTCACCGGCGCGCGGGTCGACTTCAAGAAGGGCGGCGTCGCCGCGTTCCGCGCGTCCGGCGAGCTGATCGTCCTGATGCGCCCGCGCGAGCTCGAGGCGATCGCCGTATAGGGGCCCGTTGAAGCATTCCGGTACGCCCGCTGCGGCGCATCCGCGGCGCCTCGAGCCACCCACGACGCTCACGTGCCAGAGGCACGTCCTGCCTCGCTTCGCTCGTCACCGCTTCGCTCGCTGTCGCGTGCGGCCCGAGGCATCCACGGCTGCACCCCATCGGTCGGACCGACCATGCTTCAACGAACCCCTAGTCCTCCAGCGCCGCGAGGATCACCGCGAGCGCCACCTCGGCGCGCGGCAGCAGCGAGGCCTCGAGCACGAACTCCTCCGGGTTGTGCGCCTTGCCGCCGCGCGGGCCGAGCCCGTCGACGGTGACGGGGATGCTCGCGGCGAAGTGGCTCGCGTCGCTGGCGCCGCCGCGGGCGCCGGCGTGCACAGGTCGGCCGAGCGCCTCCGACGCGCGCGCGAGCAGTTCCGCGGTCTGGAGCTCGGAGTGCATGCCCGGCCAGCGGCGGATCAGCTCGGCTTCGAGCCGCACGCCCTCGTGCTCGGCGGGGATCCGCTCCAGCACCGCCTCGATCGCCTCGAGCTCGTCGGCGCGGAGGTCGCAGAACAGCTCCCCGGTTCCCGGCACGACGTTGAACGCGTCGCCCGAGCGCAGGACGGTGGGCACGGCGGTCAGGCGCGCCGGGCCGTGGGGGTCGTGCGCGGCGGCGACGGCCTGCGCGGCGACGGCCAGCGCCAGCAGCGCGTTCCTGCCGCGGTCCGGCGCCGAGCCCGAGTGCGCGCTGCGCCCGTGCGCCCGCACGTGGATCGTGCCCGCGGCCTTGCGCCGCACGACGACCGCCTCGGCGTCGTCGCGGAGCTCGCCCGCCTCGAAGCACAGGCACGCGTCGTAGGAGGCGAAGCGCTCGACGTGGGCGAACGGCTGCGTCCGCCACTCCTCGTCGTTGACCAACAGCAGCGCGATCTCCGCGTACAGCTCCGGCCGCCTGGCGAGTACGCGCAGCGCGCCGATCGCGATCACGTCGCCGCCCTTCATGTCGACCGACCCGGAGCCGACGAGCTGCTCGCCTTCGCGCACGAGCGGCTTGTGCTGGGCGTGCGCGACCACCGTGTCGAGGTGGCCGAGCAGCAGGATCCGGCGGCTGCCCGTGCCCTTGATGCGGGCGACCGCGTCCTGGGCGTGGTCCGCCGAGGAGCAGGGGATGCGCTCGAGCTCGGCCTGCTCGGGCAGCAGCAGCGCGCACACGGCGACGCACTCCTCGGCGCCGGCGACGTCGCCCGACGGGCTCGACACGCCGACCAGCGCCTCGAGCTCGCGCGCGACCCGGTGCGCGATCTCGGCGGCGTTCTCGGCGATCCAGGCATCCATGGGTGGGCCAGGCTAACGTCTCACCCGTGCCCGAGCTGCCCGAGATGGAGATCGTCGCCCGCCGCCTGTCCGAGGCGCTGCCGGGCCAGGCGATCGAGTCGGTGGCGACGCCGGGGATCAACGTGCTCAAGACGTTCGATCCGCCGCTGAGCGCGCTCGAGGGCGCCAAGATCTCCGACGTGCGGCGGCGCGGGAAGCTGCTGCTGCTCGAGGCCGACGGCGGCGAGCGCGGGCCGCTGACGCTGCTCATGCACCTGATGTCCGCGGGCCGGCTCCAGCTCCAGCCCAAGCGCGGCTCGCTGCGCGACAAGACCTCGCGCGTGCTGATCCGGCTCCCCGACGATCACGAGCTGCGGCTGCGCGAGTTCGGGACCAAGCAAGCGGCGTGGATCAAGCTCCTGACGCTCGATGGGCTGGAGGCCGAGGAGTCGCTGAAGACGCTCGGTCCCGAGGCGTGGCCGGACCCGCCGGAGCTGGGCGAGCTGCTCGCCTCCCCGCGCCCGCTGCACTCGCTCCTGCGCGACCAGCAGGCGATCGCCGGCATCGGGCGCACCTGGGTCGACGAGATCCTGCACGCCGCGAAGCTGTCGCCGTTCAAGCGCGGCGACGATCTCTCCGACCGCGAGGCCGCGGCGCTTCGGTCGGCGATGGCCGGCGAGCTGGGTCGCGTGCTCGCGGTCTACGAGGAGAAGATCGCGCTGCCGCTGCCGGAGAAGTTCCCGAAGCCGACGCGGGTGCACGCCCACCAGGGCGAGCCCTGCCCGCGCTGCGAGACGATCCTCGAGGCGGTGTTCTACGAGGACTACGTGATGACCTACTGCCCGCACTGCCAGACCGAGGGCCGGATCCTCAAGGACCGGCGGTTGTCGCGACTGTTGAAATAGCGCGGTGCCGGCGCACGCACGACGCCGCTTCAGCGGCCGCGACCCGGATGAGGAGCACCGCGCCTCCACGCCGCTGGAGCTGCTCTACGACCTGACGCTCGTGGTCGCGTTCGGCACGGCCGCCGACGAGCTCGCGCACTTCGTCGCCGAGGGCCACGCGTGGGCAGGCATCGGCGGCTTCGTGTTCGCCGTCTTCGCCGTCACCTGGGCGTGGCTGAACTACTCGTGGTTCGCGTCGGCCTACGACACCGACGACTGGGTCTTCCGGCTGGCGACGATGGTGCAGATGATCGGCGTCGTCGTGCTCTCGCTCGGGGTGCCGCAGATGTTCGAGTCGGTAGACCACGGCGACACGCTCGACAACGGCGTGATGGTCGCGGGCTACGTGATCATGCGCGTCTCGCTCCTGTTCCTGTGGTGGCAGGTCGCGCGCCAGGATCCGCCGCGCGCGCCCGCCGCGTACACGTACATGGCCACGATCGGGATCGCGCAGGTCGGCTGGGTCCTGCTCGCGCTGCTCGGCCTGCCGATCGGCACGACGTTCCTTCTGTTGACCCCGCTGTACCTACTGGAGCTCGGCGGCCCGCGGCTTGCCGAGCGCAAGGCGCCGACGCCGTGGCATCCCCATCACATCGCCGAGCGCTACGGGCTGATGGTGATCATCACGCTCGGCGAGGTGATCCTCGGCACGGTGTTCGCGCTCAACGCGCTCGTGCACGGCGAGGCCGGCTGGAGCGTCGACGCCGTGCTGCTCGCGTTCGCCGGGGTCGGCCTCACCTTCGGCTGCTGGTGGGCGTACTTCGTCATCCCCTGGGCCGAGGTGCTCGCCCGCCATCGCGAGCGCGGTTTCAGGTTCGGCTACGGCCATCTCCTCGTCTTCGCCGCGCTGGCCGCGATGGGCGCGGGGCTGCACGTGGCCGCGTTCAGCCTCGAGGGCGGCGCGGAGATCGGGGTCACCGCGACCGTCCTGGCCATCACGCTCCCGCTCGCGCTCTACGTCGCGGTCCTCTACGCGCTCTACTCGGTGCTGATGCGCGAGCGCGACCCGTTCCACCTGACGCTGCTGGCCGGCACCGGGGCGGTGCTCTTGCTCGCCGTCGCGCTCGCGGCCGCCGGCGTGTCCATGGCGGTCTGCCTCGTGGTGCTGACGGCGGCGCCGGCGGTCACGATCGTGGGCTACGAGACGCTCGGCCACCGGCACATGGCCGACGCGCTCGAGCGGTTGTGACCCACATGTCTGCGTAATCTGGAATCTCTCCAGAGTCTGTGCTACTGCTGGAGGGGATGCCGGTGGTCGCAGAGCTCGAGCGGATGCTGCGCGGGGCCTCCCTGCGCGTGACGCGACCTCGCGTGGCGGTGCTGGCCGCCGTGCACGAGCATCCGCACGCGGATACGCAGTCGCTCGTCGGCGTCGTGCGCGGGGAGCTCGGCGAGGTCTCGCAGCAGGCGGTCTATGACGTGCTCAATGCACTGACGGACGCCGGTCTGGTGCGGCGCATCCACCCGCCGGGCTCGGTGGCGCGCTACGAGTCGCGGGTCGGCGACAACCATCACCACGTCGTGTGCCGGTCGTGCGGCGTCATCGCCGACGTCGATTGCGCCGTCGGCAGCACGCCGTGCTTGACCGCCTCCGACGACCACGGCTTCGCGATCGACGAGGCCGAGGTCATCTATTGGGGTCTGTGTTCTGATTGCTCCGGAAAGGGTTCCCGTGTCTGATACGCATGCGCCGAACGCCCAAGTTGGCGAGATGAACGAGTCGACTCGTGATGGCGGCGGTTGCCCGGTCGCCCACGAGCGCGCTCCGCACCCGACTCAGGGCGGCGGGAACCGGGGCTGGTGGCCCGACCGGCTGAACCTCAAGATCCTCGCCAAGAATCCCGCCGAGGCGAACCCGCTCGGCGAGGATTTCGACTACGCGGCGGCGTTCAACTCGCTCGACCTCGCCACGGTCAAGCAGGACATCGAGGAAGTCCTGACCACCTCGCAGGACTGGTGGCCGGCCGACTTCGGCCACTACGGCCCGCTGATGATCCGCATGGCGTGGCACAGCGCCGGCACCTATCGCATCAGCGACGGCCGCGGCGGCGCCGGGGCCGGGCAGCAGCGCTTCGCGCCGCTCAACAGCTGGCCGGACAACGGCAACCTGGACAAGGCCCGCCGGCTCCTGTGGCCGGTCAAGCAGAAGTACGGCCAGGCCATCTCGTGGGCGGACCTGATGGTCCTCACCGGCAACGTCGCGCTGGAGTCGATGGGCTTCGAGACGTTCGGCTTCGCCGGCGGGCGCCCAGACGTCTGGGAGCCCGACGAGGACGTCTACTGGGGCCCGGAGACGACGTGGCTGGGCGACGAGCGCTACCACGGCAACCGCCAGCTCGAGGAGCCGTTCGGCGCCGTGCAGATGGGCCTCATCTACGTCAACCCGGAGGGCCCGAACGGCGAGCCGGACCCGCTCGCTGCGGCGGTGGACATCCGCGAGACGTTCCGCCGCATGGCGATGAACGACGAGGAGACCGTCGCGCTGATCGCCGGCGGGCACTCGTTCGGCAAGACGCACGGCGCGGCCGACCCGGATGTCTATGTGAGCGACGAGCCCGAGGGCGCGCCGATCGAGGCGCAGGGCCTCGGCTGGGCCAACTCGTTCGCCACCGGCAAGGGCGCGGACGCGATCACCAGCGGCATCGAGGTCACCTGGACGCAGACGCCGACGCAGTGGAGCAACCACTTCCTCGAGAACCTGTACGGCTACGAGTGGGAGCTGACCAAGAGCCCCGCCGGCGCGCACCAGTGGCAGCCCAAGGACGGGGCCGGCGCCGGCGCGGTGCCCGGGCCGGCGCCCGACTCCGACCGGCGCCCCCCGACGATGCTCACGACCGACCTCGCGCTGCGCTTGGACCCGGTCTACGGGCCGATCACGAAGCGCTTCCTCGAGCACCCGGAGGAGCTCGCCGACGCGTTCGCCCGCGCCTGGTTCAAGCTCACGCACCGCGACATGGGGCCGATTCAGCGCTACCTCGGGCCCGAGGTCCCGGAGGAGACGCTGCTCTGGCAGGACCCCGTCCCGGCGGTGGATCACGAACTGATCGGCGCCGACGACATCGCCGAGCTCAAGCGCCGCGTGCTGGCGTCCGGGCTGTCGGTCTCCGACCTGGTCTGGACCGCGTGGTCGTCGGCGTCGACGTTCCGCGGCAGCGACAAGCGCGGCGGCGCCAACGGCGCGCGCATCCGCCTGGAGCCGCAGCGCGGCTGGGAGGTCAACGAGCCCGAGCGGCTCGCGAAGGTCCTGAGCACGCTCGAGGGGATCCAGGCGGACTTCGGCAAGCCGGTCTCGCTCGCCGACCTGATCGTCCTCGCCGGGTCCGCCGCCGTCGAGCAGGCGGCCAAGGACGGCGGCGTCGACGTCGAGGTCCCGTTCACCCCGGGCCGCACCGACGCGTCGCAGGAGTGGACCGACGTCGAGTCCTTCGGCGCGCTGGAGCCGAGCGCGGACGGGTTCCGCAACTACCTGCGCCAGGGTCACCCGCTGCAGGCCGAGTACCTGCTGCTCGACCGCGCGAACCTGCTCACCCTGAGCGCCCCGGAGATGACGGTGCTCGTGGGCGGCCTGCGCGTGCTGGGCGCCAACCACAAGGGGTCCTCGCTCGGCGTGCTCACCGACCGGCCGGGAACGCTGACCAACGACTTCTTCGTGAACCTGCTCCACCTGGGCACGGAGTGGAAGGCGTCCGGCGACGAGTTCGAGGCCCGCGACGCGTCCGGCAACCTCCGCTGGACCGGCAGCCGCGCCGACCTCGTGTTCGGCTCGAACTCCGAGCTGCGCGCGCTGGCCGAGGTCTACGCGAGCGACGACGCGCGCGAGAAGTTCGCGCGCGACTTCGTCGCCGCGTGGGTGAAGGTCATGAACCTGGACCGGTTCGACCTCAAGTAGCGGACGCCGGGTCGGCGCCTCTGGACGCTCAAGGCGTCCAGGGGCGCCGTACAGGCGCTTAGACCACGATGTCGACCTGCTGGACTGAGTGGGCGCCGCCGCTCTCGGCCAGCCAGACGCCGGTCGACCGCACGAAGCCGGTCGCGGTCGCGTCGCTCTCGCCGAGCGTGAACGGGGTCGCCGCGCCGGCCGTGTAGATCGCGCCGACGCCGGCCTGGGCGAGCGTCTGGGGCGCTCCTTCGCCGTCCCAGACGCGCAGCTCGCTGAACGCCTGGTCGTCTTCGTCGATCCAGCCGTCGCCGTCGCCGTCGAGGGCCGCCAGCTCGGCGAACCCGTTGCCCGACGCCGGCCCGAACAGCTCCGAACCGTCGTCGATGCGCCCGTTGTGGTTGCGATCCATGGCCAGGAACTTGCTGCCGGTGCTCGGCAGCGCGACCTGGTCGGACGCGCCGTCGAGGTTGAGGTCGAACGAGATCCGGTGGCCACCGAGCGAGGTCGCCGCGGCGTCGAAGTTGAGCACCAGCGGGTCGGTCGCCTGCGGGGTGCCGACGTCCACCTGCAGGCGCTCGTAGTGCTCGCGCGACATGCCGACGCGCAGATCGAGCGCGATCTGGCGTCCGTCACCGGTCGTGACGACGCCGGCGGCCTCGAAGTTCGCGCGCTCGGACTCGTAGCGGACGTGCTCGTAGTGCAGCTCGACGCTCGGCGGCTGCGCCCGCTGCGGCGCCGCCGACGGCGACGTCGCGGCGGCCGCGGCCGGCTGCGGCGACTGCTCGGTCGGCTGGGGCTGGGCATCGATCTGCGGATCGTCGATCGGCTTGCCTGTCAACCACTCGACGAGCAGCTTGAGCAGCCAGGTCTTCAGGTCGCTCGGCAGGGCCTGCTGATCGCCGCCGGCCGGCTCGGCGCCCTTCGGCTCCACGGCGGCCGCGGGCGGCGGAGGCGGAGGCGGAGGCGGAGGCGACTGGCGCGTGCGCGCCGGGATCTTGATCTGGAGCTCCGTGCTCTCCGCGCGTGTCGCGGCGTAGCTCGAGGCCATCGCCATGGCGGAACTGGTGATACGCATCCGTGCGCCTCCCTAGCCTTCCGGCCCGCCGCGTCCATGCGGCGAGGTCCAATCAGGTAGATCGGCGGGTCGCGGCGAAGCTTCAGCGCACACTCGTGCCGGCCGTGCGGGCGGTGGCCGCGGGCGCGATGCAGCCGGCCGACACGCGCTCAGCGCGACGACCCTATGGCGGTTGTGTGGCGCATTGCGGGGGCGGTAGCGCCGACCGCTCGAAAAGCTCAAGGTCGAGCCATCACGGATTAAGCAGGGCCGCATGTGTGCCCAAGGCCAAGACGCGCGCGACTTCGTCGCCGCGTGGGTCAAGGTCATGAACCTGGACCGGTTCGACCTGACGTGATGTCACGGTGCCGGCCGGCCGGCCGACGGCCGGCCGGCACCGCGGGCGCTATCGGCGGGAGACCTCAAAGACGTTCTGGTCGCCGAAGTACGGCTGGTTCGACGGCGGCTGGTTGAGCTCGTACAGGTGCACGCGGAGCCCGGCGAAGGGGCCGTAGCCGACCGGCGCGTCGACCCGCCGCGAGAAGTCGACGAACCCGCTCGCGTCGCAGCCGCGCACGTCCTTGGCGCTCATGATCGTGTCCCACTGGTAGTAGCCGCCGACGTAGTACTCGAAGTTGACATACGCGCCGTAGCCGTCGTCCGGGCACACGTCGTTGATCTTGCCGGTGATCTGCGCGGACCTGCCGTTGTTGAAGAAGGTGATCGAGCCCCACACGTGAGCCTGACCTCGGGTCTTGACGTGCGACGTGTAGAGGTCGTAGGGCCGTGTGACGTCGGCGGACGCGGACGCCGCGGCGGCTCCCGAGAGCGCGGCAGCGGCGACGACGCCGGCCAGCGCTCGGCGCATGATGTTCTCCATGCCCCGAAAACTAGGAATCGAGCCGGCGCGCCGACAGAGGCGGAAGTCTCAATTGGGGCTTGGGACCGGCCCAGGCCCGGCGTGGCCGTGAACGCCTCGCTCCAGTAGACCGTTCGTGGATTGGTGCTAGCATTGCTAGCAATGGCGGCGGTAAGCATCCGGGATCTCGACGATGACGTGAAAGACCGTCTTCGCGTCCGGGCGGCCCGCAACGGCCGGTCGATGGAGGCCGAGATCCGGGCGATCCTCACGGCGGCGGTGAACGAGCCCGACGCCTCGCGGGGGCTCTTCACGGAGCTGCTGGATCGGTTCGGCGTGATCGGCGGCGTCGAACTCGATCTCCCGGCGCGTGCGACCCCCCCGCGCGCGCCGGATCTCGCTGGATGATCGTCCTCGACACCAACGTCGTGTCGGAGCTGATGCGGCCGTCGCCGGCTCCGAGAGTCGTGGCGTGGGTGCGGGAACAGGGCGTCGACGATCTGTACACGACCGCGGTCACGCTGGCCGAGATCAGCTATGGAATCGCCCGTCTCGGAGACGGCGCTCGCAAGACCCTGCTGAAAGCGACATCTGACCAGGTGTTCTCCGCTTTCCGGGATCACGTACTCGCCTTCGATGCTGACGCCGCAAGCCTGTACGGCGGCATCGTCGGTGACCGCGATCGCCTCGGACTGCCGATCGACGGCTTCGACGCCCAGATCGCGGCGATCTGCCGTCGCCACGCCGCCACGCTGTCAACCCGGAACGTCAAGGATTTCGAGCAGACCGGCGTCTCCGTGATCGATCCGTGGAGCGCCGGCGCGGGATAGCGTGTACGGCGCGGGCGACGCCGGCGTAGCCGTTCAGGGACGCCTGCGCCCGCTCTTAGGAGGGAACCTCGGTCCCCGTCCGTAGGTCACGCTCGGCCCGCGTGCCGCGTCGGAGGTCTTCACGAGGATCTCGCGCTTGACGAGATCGCCGAGGATGTCCGTGACCTGCGCCGACTCGGGTCGCTTCTGGAGGAGCGGAGCGACCTCGGGAGCCGAGACGGCTTGGCGGTGACACAGGGTGTAGAGGACGAGGAGGGTGTCGACGTCCGTCCGCTCCTCCGGCGGAAGCTGCGAGACGTAGAAAGGGATTCTGGTGCTCGCCGCGCCGCCGGTCAGCGTGACGAGTACTCGCTCGACGTCTGAGTCGATGCCGGGCGGGTCCTTGCCCGCGAAGATCATCTCGCGGTACATGCGGTCTACTCCAGCGCCGACTTCCTCAGCGAGTCCGAGCATGCGGGCAGCTTTGGTCAGGAGTGCGTTTCTCGGCTGGGAATCGTGCGTGGAACCCGTCGACTTTCGCGGCTCGCGACGGCTGGTGATTCGAGTCCCAGAGAGCCCCGAGATCGGCCTCGTGCCACCCGGCTATCGCCCTGCGCTCTCACACGAGCGCAGGGCGAGGTTCCTCGTCGGCGTCGCGGTTAGGAGCCGACCGGCGCGGCTGATGTGACGTCGACCGCCGCGCGGATGTGGTCGGCGACGGCGGTCGGCTGCGAAAGCGCGATCGAGTGCGAGGCGTCGATCTCGATGGTCTGCGCCCCCGCACGCTTGGCCATGGAACGCTCGCCGTCCGGCGGGATCGCGTTGTCGGCGGTCGCCACGATCGCCCAGGACGGCAGCGTCTTCCACGCGGCCGCCGCGGCGCGATCCTCGAAACAGCGCGCTGCGAACGGGCGCTGGCTGACCGCCAGGACTCGGAGCTGTTCGGGCGGGAGATCGGCGGCGAACGCCTCCTGGTACAGCTCCGGAGCGACCGTCAGCTCCGCCGCGGTCTCGCCGTCCGGCAGCGGGTAGCTGCGCTCGCGGATGGCACCGGACAACGGGGTGTCGCCGAATTTTGCGTAGGTATCGGCAAGCGACTCTCCCTCGTCGGGCGTGAAGGCGGCAACGTAGACGAGACCGACGGCGTTGGGCGTGCTCGCCCCTGCGACGGTGATCACCGCGCCGCCGTAGGAATGGCCGACCAGCAGCACCGGCCCGTCGATCTGGTTGACGTAACCGGCGATGTATTCGGCGTCATGGGCCAGACCGCGCAGCGGGTTCGGCGGCGCCAGGACCGGCAGGTCCTGAGCCAGCAGCTCCTTGACGACGGGCGCCCAATACCCCGCGTCGGCGAACGCGCCGTGCACCAGGACGACCGTCGGCGTGCTCGTTGATCCACTCATGTCCGTCTGCCTTTCTGATCGTGAACAGGAGGAAGGGGACGTATTGCTCACTGGTGACCCCGTTCCTGTGATGTCGCCGGCAGTGTCCCCCCGGCCCACCCAGGTCGCATCATCTCGATAGGTGATCTCTACTTCGTCGCGGACGAAGGCGCGTCCGTGCTGAGGCGAATCGCGAGCTCCGCGCGCGAGCGCACGCCGAGCTTCGCGAACACTTGCCGCACATGGGTGGCGACCGTGTTAGGCGAGACGAAGAGGCGCTCCGCGGCGGCCTTGTTGGTCAAGCCGCGGCCGATCAGGTGGGCGACCTCCAGCTCGGCAGGAGTCAGCGCGGCCCACCCGTGATCCGGCCGCTCGGTGGCGACGAGCCGGCGGCGTACGCCCAGCGAGCGCAGCCGCCGCCGTACGCGACGGGCGTCCCACGTGGCGCCGCAGCCGGCGTAGAGCTCCAGTGCGCGGCCAAGCGCATCCACGCCCTCGTCCCGGCCGCCGTGTGCGGCCGCCAGCACACCGAAGTCCTCGAGCGCCGACGCCAACGCGAGCGGTCGCGGACCGGCGGCCAGGTCCTGCACCGCCGCGCGCAGCTGTGCGATGTCGTCGTGACGCAACCCGCGCGCGTGCGCCACCGACGCACGCAGTGACGGAACCGCCGGGTTCGCATCCGCCCGGACCTGTGCGTGCTCGATCACCTGGTCGGCGATGCCGAACGCCCGGATCCGCAGAGCAGCGCGAACCGCCTGCGGATCGTCGCAGTTGTCGCGACCGAGGAGTGGCAACACGGAATCGCGGCGGAACTCGCCCAGCAGGCCGAACGCCTCGTCGAGGCCCTCGTCATCGCCTCGGCCGAGCGCTTGGAGCATGAGCACCAGCACGAGGTCCCGGCGTATCTCGTAATCGTGCGGTACCTGCTGAAGCGTGGCCCTGGCCATCATCTCGCAGTCGCGCGCCAGTTCGCGGTCGTCGGTGTGCTGTGCGACGCGTGCAAGCGCCAGCAGCACCAGGCACTCTGGAACGTCGACGAGCTCTTGCTGAAGGATCCATTCGGTCATCGCGCGCGCATCCGCAAGCCGACCTGCCTGGACGAGGTAGCGGCCGCGATAGAGCTCCCAGCGAGATGCGATCCATGCCTGACGGTCGCGGTGGGCGGTGCGGACGCCCTCACTGATCACCGCATCCGCGTCGCGATCTCGACCGGCGCCGCTCCGCGGTCCAGGAGCACCCCGGCCGCCTGCCGCTCGAGCGCCCGAATGCTCGGCGTCGGCAACGTGCGCAGGACGGCCTCGTGGACGACGTCATGCCGGAACGCATACTCAGAGCCGCGCGCCACCAGGATGTCCGCCCTCTCGAGCTCCGCCACCAGCCGGAGCGTCGGCGCCGCGGGCTGCATCAGCATGCTGCAAACGAGAAGGCGACATCGGGGCGAGGCTCGGCGGGATGGGAGCGCGGTCCCGTCGAAGACCGTTGCTCACGTCGTCGAGGTACGGCGGCGAGACGGTTCGTGTCAGCGGCTCACGCGGTTCCCGGAGCACAGCATCGGCGCGATCGCGGCTTCGCCTGCTCACGAGAATCTGCGGTCGCCATCGGCAAACCCGGCGGTCCGGCACGCGCCCGCGGGCTGGTCGGAAATCACCGAGGGATAGCCTCCAAGGCATGCTCGAGCAAGGCGCCGAAGCTCCCGACTTCGAACTCCCCGACCAGGACGGCACGCCCGTCAAGCTCTCGGACCTCAAAGGCCAGACGGTCGTCCTCTACTTCTACCCCCGTGCCGACACGCCCGGGTGCACGACCCAGGCGTGCAGCATCCGCGACCACTCGTCCGACTACGCGGACGCCGGCGTGACCGTCCTCGGCGTGTCGCCCGACACGGTCGCGGACGTGAAGAAGTTCCACGACAAGTTCTCGCTGGACTTCACGCTGCTCGCCGACGCCGACCACGCGGTCGCCGACGCGTACGGAACGTGGATGGAGAAGAAGAACTACGGCAAGACCTACTGGGGCGTGCAGCGGGCCACGTTCATCATCGATGCCGAGGGCACGGTCGTGCGCGTGTTCCCGAAGGTGTCGCCGAAGACGCACGACGACGTCGTGCTCGGGGCGCTACAGGAGCTCGCCGCCGCGTAGGTGCGTCTCGACCGCGGCGACGCGGTCGGGCGGGATGCCCCACGGGACCTCGACGCCGACGCGGGAGTCGAGGTCCCAGAGGACGCACTGCTCGCCGGGCTCGGCGACGAGCGCCCATGCGACGACGGTGCGGCCGAGCTGTTCCTCCATCGAACCTCCGGCACCGGAGCCAGAGCCCTCGGGGTGATGATGCAGGAAGCGCCCGTAGGCGGCCTCGCAGAATGTCGCGTACCTGGCGGTGCAGAGGATCAGGCCGTGCCAGGCCTCGTCGACGGCGTGGGACGGCATCCCGATCACCTCGCCGTCGCGCAAAGCCGCTGCACAGCAGCGCAACCACTGGCGCAGGCCGGTGTCGATCAGCGCGCGCGGCTCCCAGGGGCAGGAGCGCCACACGGGCGGCGGGAGCTCCAGCGCCGCGGCAGCGCGGTTCGCGGTGGAGAGATCGACGATGTCACGGCGCAGGCGCATGGCGTTACGTTGGCGCCAGTGAACGTACTCGGTGCCGTCGTCGTCGCGTTCGTCGTACTCATGCTCGTCGCGTCGTACGCGCCCTCGAAGAATCGAAAGCGCGGCCGGCGGCGGCGCGGCTCGTCGTCGTCGGCATACGGGTGGTCGCTTCCGTTCACCGACCCCGGCACCCGGATCTACGACAGCCCGCCCGACAGCGGGTCGGGCGGCGGCTGCGGCGGAGGCGGCGGCAGCTAGGCGGTCAGAATGCGTGCATGAGCGTCTTCGGCCTCGTGCACGGCGCCTGGCACGGCGCGTGGGTGTGGGAGCTGCTCGCGCCCGAGCTCGAGGTCCGCGGCCATCGCGCGGTCGCGGTCGAGCTGCCCTCCGACGACGTCGGCAAGGGCCTGAGCGACTACGCGGTCGCGGTCGCGGACGCGCTCGGCGACGCGGAGGACGTGGTGCTCGTCGCCCATTCGCTGGGCGCGCTGACGGTCCCGCTGGTGCCGGCACTGCGGCCGGTCACGCGCATCGTGCTCGTCGCGGGGCTGGTCCCGCGACCGGGCCAGAGCCTGATCGACCAGCTGCGCGGGGAGGACCGCGGGATCCTGCTTCCGGGCAACGCGGGGCGAACCCCCGACGAGGACAAGCGGACCGCGTGGACCGACGGGGCGGTCGCGATCCGCGTGCTCTACCACGACGCCGACCCGCAGGTCGCCGCCGCCGCGTTCGCCCGCCTGCGCCCGCAGGCGGCCAGGCCCCAGGTCGAGAAGACACCGCTCGAGCGCTGGCCGGACGTCCCGACCGAGTACGTCGTGTGCGCGCTGGACCGGATGCTCGATCCCGACTACCAGCGCCGGCAGCCGTTCACGCAGCACACGCTCGCGAGCGGCCACTCGCCGATGCTCTCGCAGCCTTCCCAGCTCGCCCGGCTGCTGTGTCCCCCGGGACGCGAGCGCTCAATCCTGTGACACGTTCTTGAGCGCCTCGCGGCGGCTGAGGCCGCTCAGCTCGTGCGCGTCGCAATAGGCGACGACGGCGTCGGGATCGGTCCACGCGTAGGAGCGCAGCGCCCAGCCGATCGCCTTGCGGATGAAGAACTCGCGGTCGGCGCGGTTGGGCTCGATCAGCTCGGCGAGCAGCGCGAAGTCGGTGTCGGTCCTGCGGCGGACCTGGGCGATGATCGCCGAGCGCCGCTTCCAGAGGTCGCCCGAGCGCGACCAGTCGCGGAGTACCGGAACCACGTCCGGGAACAGCTCCTCGAGCCGGCTCGTGGCCACCGGGTCGACGAGGTCCCACCAGGCGCCGGTCACGATCAGCTCCTCGTAGAGCGGCAGCGCGTCCATCGTGCGGTGGGCCGTGTAGCGGCGGTCGGCGAGGATGTCGAGCGCGACGTAGCGCTCCTCGCGGTGCTCGGCTCCGCGCCACAGCTCGAGCACGCCGTCGCGCCAGGCCTCGAAGCCGCCGAGCGACGGCAGCGAGCGCGCGATCTCCCGCTGGCCCGCGCGCGGCACCCCGTACACCGGCATCACCGACTTCAGGTACGCCTGCATGTCCGGCGCCTTGTCGGGGCGCCCGCGTGCCGCGAGCTCCTTGCGGACGATCTCGACCAGCGCGCTCACCGCCGCATCGTGGCAACAGTGGCGGCGGTGAAGCCGCGGGCTCGCCCAAGATCGCTAGGTTCGGATCATGTTCACGTCGCCGCTCGCCGAACAGCTCGCCCCCGACCTGCTCGACCGCTTCCTCCGCTACGTCCGCGTCGACACGCAGTCCGCGCGCGCCCGCACGCAGAGCCCGAGCACGCCCGGTCAGCTCGACCTCGGCCGCATGCTCGCCGAGGAGCTGCGCGAGCTTGGGCTGAGCGACGCGTTCCTGGACGACAACGGCTACGTCGTGGCGACGCTGCCGGCGACCGTGGAGGACGCGCCGACGATCGGCGTGATCGCCCACGTGGACACGAGCCCGGACGCGCCCGGCGCCGGCGTCGAGCCGATCGTGCACCCCGGCTACGACGGCGCCGAGCTCCGGCTTCCGCGCGGCGGCACCGTCGTCGGCCCGCACCCGCACGCGGCCGGCCACGACATCGTGACCTCCAGCGGCGACACGCTGCTCGGCGCCGACGACAAGGCGGGCGTCGCCGAGATCATGGCCGCGGTCGCGTACCTGGTCGCCCACCCCGAGCTCCCGCGCCCGACGCTGCGCGTCTGCTTCACGCCCGACGAGGAGGTCGGCGAGGGCGCGTCGCTGTTCGACGTCGAGCGCTTCGGCGCGGCCTGCGCGTACACGCTCGACGGCTCCGACCTCGGCGAGCTGCAGGACGAGACGTTCAGCGCCGAGGAGGTCGCGATCACCATCCACGGCGTCGACGCGCACCCGGGCTGGGCCAAGGGCAAGCTCGTCAACGCCACGCGCCTGGCCGGCGAGATCCTCTCCCGCCTGCCCGCCGACCTGACGCCCGAGCGGACGTCCGGCCGCGACGGCTTCATCCACGTCTACGAGGTCACCGGCTCGTCGGGCCGCACCTCGATCCGCGCGATCGTGCGCGACTTCGACGACGAGCGGCTGCGCGCCCACGCCGAGCTGCTGCGCCGCACCGCCGAGGAGGTCGTGGCGGGAGCGCCGGGCGCCCGGCTGGAGGTCGAGGTCACGCCGCAGTACCCGAACATGCGCCAGTTCATCGAGCGCTTCCCGCACGTGGTCACCGCCGCCGAGCGGGCGATCCGCGCCGAGGGGATCGAGCCGATGCACACGCCGATCCGCGGCGGCACTGACGGCTCGAAGCTGAGCGCGATGGGACTGCCGACCCCGAACCTGTTCACGGGCGGGCACGACTATCACTCGACGCGCGAGTGGGCGTCGCTGCCGGAGATGGCCGCCGCGGCGGCGACGGTCGTGCGCCTCGCCGAGGTGTGGACGCAGACGGAGTTCCGGGCGGCGGCGCTCGGTGCAGCGCCACTCCCGCGATGACCAGAGCGATGCCGGCGACGTCGGTCGCCGAAGGGACCTGGGTGAGCACGACGAGGCCGACGACGGTCGCGGTCGCGGGCAGCAGCGAGACCAGCAGCGCGTAGGTGGCGCGCGGCAGGCGCGCCATCGCGAGCTGGTCGGCCACGTACGGGATCACCGACGAGGAGACGCCGACGCCGATGCCCGCGAGCAGCGCGATCGGGTCGCCGAGCGCGGGCGCGGCCTGCCCGATCGCCACCGGCGTGACGGCCGCGGCGGCGACCCAGCATCGCGGCGCCCAGCGCGTCGATCCCGGCGTCGCGCGACGCCCGGTGCGCGAGCACGATGTAGGCGGCGAACAGCGCGGCGTTGGCGATCGCCAGCACGACGCCGAGCGGCTCGCCCGCGAGCTGCACGCCGGTCAGCAGGTACACGCCCGGGAGCGCGAGGGCACGGTGAGCTACCGGGTCGATGTCGACCCGCGCGCGCTCGGCTACGCGTTCGCTGCGGTGCTGCGCATGCGCCCCGCGCCCCGGCAGATCCCGAAGGTCGCGAACGTCGCGCGCGACACGCCGGAGGTGGTCGAGTGCCACCGCGTGACCGGCGAGGACTGCTTCTACATGAAGCTGCACGTGCGCTCGGTCGAGCACCTCGAGGAGGTGATCGACCGCTTCACGCCCTACGGCCAGACGACGACGTCGATCGTCCAGTCGTCACCCGTGCTGCCGCGGGGCGTCGAGCTGGACGCCTGACGCCTCGGCCGGCCGCGGCTCGTGCGAGCCGGACGCCAGCTGCGAGGCGACGTCGGCGATCACGCGGCGGCCGCGCAGCCAGCCGACGACCTTCCACGCGTGTGCCTGCGCGGGCGGCCCGCCGGTGCTCGCCTGCACGACCCACGGCCGCCGCAGCACGACGCGGCTGAAGACGCCGGCGAGCAGCAGCAGGATCACGATCAGGAGCTCGAGCGCGATCGCGATCACGTTGAAGAGCACGAGCGCGAGGAAGATCGCCACGATCACGAGCACGATCGCCGCGATGATCATGCCGAAGACGCCGAGGTCGTCGAGGCCGCCGTCGACGTTCACGAAGTCGGGCGTCGCGCCGGAGAGGTCCACGCGGCCGAGCCGCCGGCGTCGCGGCAGCCACCGCCGCCCCACCTTCCACGTCCGCCCGTCGGGTGCCTGGATTTTCACGCGCCGTAGTGTGATGGACTGTGCGCGGCCACGGAACGCTTCCTCTTTACATCGGCGGCTTCCTCGGGCCGTTCGGAGGAGGCATGGTCGCCGTGCTCGTGCCCGAGCTGCGCGAGGCGTTCGACGCCACGACGGGCGCGGTCGCCGCGTCGATCCCGGCTTATCTCGTGCCGTTCGCGGCGCTGCAGCTCGTGTCCGGCACGGTCGGCGAGCGGCTCGGCCGCCGCCGCGTCGTGCGCACCGGCTACGTCTTCTACGCGCTGTTCATGGCCGCCGGCGCGCTTGCGCCGGGGATCGGCGCGTTCCTGGTGTGCCGCGCACTCCAGGGGACCGCGAACGCGTTCCTCACGCCGCTGCTGCTGGCCGGCCTGGCCGACGAGGTGCCGCCGCGGCAGATCGGCCGCGCGGTCGGCACGTTCGCGGCGGTGCAGACCGCCGCCGTCGCGCTCTCGCCGCTGGTCGGCGGCCTGCTCGGCGCGCTCGACTGGCGGCTGGCGTTCCTCGTCCCCGCCGTCGTCGCGTGCGGCCTCGCGCTGCTGCCGCCGCGCGACGGCGCGCCGCGCGACGACGTCGCACGGCTGCGCTCGGTGGTCACCCGGCGCGTCGGGCTGCTGAGCGCGGCGGCGTTCGCCGCCTACGCGGGCGTCACCGGCGTCGGCTTCCTCGTCGCCGTCCTGGCCGCCGACGAGTTCGGCCTGGGATCGGTCGAGCGCGGCGTGCTGCTGGCCGGGTTCGGGATCGCCGGGATGCTGCTCGGCCGCGCGGCCGGCGGCGCGGTCGACCGCTTCGGCCGCGTGCCGGTGACGCTCGTCGGCGCCGGCGTCTGCACCGCGCTCGTCGCCCTGCTCGGCTTCGCGCCGACCGCGGGCTGGCTCGGCGTGCTCTGGTTCGTCACCGGGCTGGGCTCCGCGCTGGTGTGGGCGGGGATCAACACGCTCGCCGTCGAGGCGGTCCCCGGCAACCGCGCGGGCGGCACGTCGGTGGTGTCGGCGTTCAAGTTCGCGGGCAATGCGGCAGCGCCGGTGATGTGGCTGCCGCTCTACCACGTCGACCCGACCGCCGGTTTCATCGGCGCCGCGGTGATGGCCGCGCTCACGGGTGCGTTCGTGGCGCCGTTGAGTAGGTTCGGGCAATGACGACCAGCGCGGATGCGACGCTAGAGACGTGAGCTTCGCTTCCCTAGGGGACTCCTTCAGCTCCTTCTTCGACGCGGTCGGCTCGTTCTTCTCGAACCTCGCCGCGGTCTCCTGGCCCGCGCTGTTCCTCGGCCTGCTGTTGTTCCTCGCGTACCTCACGTTGCGGGCGCGGGCGTCGTTTCACATCCTGCGTGCGGCCTTTCCCGACTCCCGCTTCGAGTTCAGGCGCATCTGGGGCGCGTACTTCGCGGGCTACGGGTTCAACTCGGTCGTCCCCGCGCGCGGGGGAGACGTGGTCCGGCTGTTCCTGACCAAGAGCTCGATCCCGAACTCCAACTACCCGGCGACCGCGTCGTCGTTCTTCGTCGAGTTCGGCTTCGACCTCACGATCGCCGTCCCGGTGCTCGCGTTCGCGTTCTCGCAGGGCGTGTTCCCGAAGCCGCCCGACTTCTCCAAGCTTCCGGCGTTCGACCTCGCGTTCTTCGCCGGGCACCCGCGCTTCACGCTGTTCCTGCTGACCGTGCTCGGGATCGCCGCGCTGGCCGCCTTCGCCTTGCTGTCCGCGCACGTGCGCGCGTTCTGGGTGCGCGTCCGGCAGGGGCTGACGATCCTGTTCGACCGCCGGCGCTACTTCCGCGAGGTGTGGCTGGTCCAGTTCTGCGGCTGGCTGTGCCGGTTCGCGGCGTTCTGGTGCCTGCTCGACGCGTTCAACGTCGGCGGGTCGGTGCGCAACGTGCTGCTCGTGCTCGGCGTCAACGCGGTCGCCGCGTGCGTGCCGTTCACGCCCGGCGGCGCGGGCGTGGCGCAGGCGCTGCTCGTGAAGGTGTTCGGCGGGAGCGCGACGGTCGCGGCGTACTCGGTCGGCCAGCAGATCGCGATCGCCGCGTGGACGTTCGCGATCGGCCTGTTCGCCGTCGTCTTCATCTTCCGCTTCCGCTCGTTCAAGGAGGTCATCGCCGCCGGGCGCGCGGAGCGCAGCGCCGAGCCCGCGTGATCCTGCGGGGACGCGAGCCGTTCGCGGGAGCGGCGCTGATCGAGTACCTGGCCGCGCGCGCGATCCCGGGTCTGGAGGAGGTCGCCGGCGGCGTCTACACGCGCAGCCTCGGGAGCCGGACGGTCTCGCTGCGGGCCGTGCGGGGCGGGATGGACGCGACCGAGGACGCGCCCGAGGTCCGCGCGCTGCTCGACCTCGACGCCGACGCGCCGGCGATCGCCGACCATCTCAGCCGCGACCCGCTGCTGGCGCCGCTCGTCGCGCACGAGCCGGGCCTGCGCGTGCCGGGCACCGTCGACGGCGCCGAGCTCTGCTTCCGCGCCGTGCTCGGCCAGCAGATCTCGCTGGCCGCGGCGGCGACGCACGCGGGCCGGATCGTCGCCGCCGCGGGCGCGCGTCTCGACCGCCCGCACGGCTCGGTGACCCACGCCTGGCCCGCGCCCGAGGCGATCGCCTCGCTGCCGGACGCCGTGCTCGCGATGCCGGAGTCACGCCGCCGCACGATCCGCGCGCTGGCCGCCGCGCTGTCGGGCGGCGCCGCGATCGACCCGCCCGCGCTGCTGGCGCTCCCCGGCATCGGACCGTGGACGGCGTCCTACATCTCCATGCGCGCGCTCGGCGATCCCGACGCGTTCCTCCCGACCGACCTCGGCGTCCGCCACGCGCTCGAACGGCTGAGCGCGACCGGTGACCCGGTCGCGCTCGCCCAGCGCTGGCGCCCGTACCGCGCCTACGCCGTCCTCCACCTGTGGGGCTCGCTCAGGTCCCGAGCGTCGCGACCATCACCGCCTTGATCGTGTGCATGCGGTTCTCCGCCTCGTCCCACACGAGCGACGCGGGCGACTCGAACACCTCCTCGGTCACCTCGAGCGCGTCGAGGCCGTGGTCCTGGAAGATCTGCTCGCCGACCGCCGTCTCGCGATTGTGGAACGCCGGCAGGCAGTGCATGAACTTCACGTCCGGGTTGCCGGTCAGCCGCATCGTCTGCGCGTTGACCTGGTATGGCAGCAGGAGCTTGATCCGCTCCGCCCAGACCTCCTTGGGCTCGCCCATCGAGACCCAGACGTCGGTCAGCAGGAAGTCGCAGCCCTTGACGGCCTCGGCGACGTCCTCGGTGACCGTGATCTGAGCCCCGCTCGCGGCGGCGAGGCGCTTGGCCTCGCCGAGCACCTCGTCGTTCGGCCACAGCGACTTCGGCGCGGCGATCCGCACGTCCATGCCGAGCTTGGCGCCGCCGATCAGATACGTGTCGGCCATGTTGAAGCGCGCGTCGCCGAGGTAGCAGAACGCGACCTCGTTGAGCGGCCTGTCGAAGTGCTCCCGGAACGTCAGGAAGTCGGCCAGGATCTGCGTCGGATGCCACTCGTCGGTGAGGCCGTTGTAGACGGGGACGCCCGCCCACTCGGCCAGCTCGTCGGCGATGCCCTCGCCGAACCCGCGGTACTCGATCGCGTCGTACATGCGCCCGAGCACGCGCGCCGTGTCCTTGACGCTCTCCTTGCGGCCCATGTGCGAGCCGCTCGGGCCGAGGTAGGTCACGTGCGCGCCCTGGTCATACGCGGCGACCTCGAACGCGCAGCGGGTGCGGGTCGAGTCCTTCTCGAAGATCAGCGCGACGTCCTTGCCCTTCAGGTGCTGCTCCTCGCGGCCCTCCTTCTTGGCCGCCTTGAGCTCGGCGGCGAGGTCGAGCAGGTGGGTGATCTCCTCGGCCGAGTACTCCTTGAGCGTCAGCAGGTGCCGGCCGCGAAGGTCGATGACCGTGCTCATGACCGCGCCTTGGGGTACGCCGGGACCGCGGGCGGCTTGGTCATCCCTCCGTGCTGGCGCCGGTAGACCGGGATGCCGAGCAGCAGCGCGCCGCCCGCCATCAGGAAGGGCGCCCAGTAGACGAAGAAGCTGTGGCCGGTGTTACGCGAGTACCAGATGAAGAGCACCGAGAACACGACCGCCAGGACCCCGACGACCATGTCGCGGACGAAGCGCGGCGTCTCGACCTCCTTGTGGTCGATCCAGCGCCACTTGATCTGCGCGAGCGCCGAGAACGCGTACGGGATGGCCGCGGTGATCCCGGTCATCAGCACCAGCGTCGTGAACACCGTCGCCCCGTCGGAGCCGAGGTAGTTGATCGCCATCGCGACCGACGCGAGCGCGGTCGAGGCGACGATGCCGAACGCCGGCATGTTGGCTCCGTTGACGCGCTTGAACCGCGCCGGGAACAGGCCGTCCTTCGCGGCCGCGAGCGGCATCTCGGCGCAGATCATCGTCCAGCCGACGAGCGCGCCGAGGCCGGAGATGATCACGGCGACCGTCATCACGTCGCCCGCCCAGGCGCCGCCGAACATCACGTTGGCGGCATCCGAGAACGGAGCGGTCGAGCCGGCCAGCTGCGTCGTCGAGAGGATGCCGAAGACCGCAACCAGCGAGAGCAGGTAGGCGACGGCGGTCACCAGGGTGCCGAAGATCGTCGACTTCGGGATGTTGCGGTCCGGGTCCTTCACCTTGCCGGCGGCGACCGACGCGGTCTCGACGCCGAGGTAGCTGAACAGGGCGATGGCCATGCCGCCGCCGATCGCGCTGATCGCGCTGCCGCCGCTGACGTTCCACGGCGTGTAGTTGGCGGTGTCGATGAAGAAGAGGCCCACGGTCGCCATGAACAGCAGCGCCGCGAACTTGAGGATCGTCGTCCCGACCTGGACGGCGCCCATGTTCTTGAGGCCGCTGAGGTTGATGATCGCCGGGAGCCAGAGGCCGACGAGCACGAGCAGGATCGAGAACCCGCGCTTGTGGCCGGTGTTGACGAACTCCTCGACGTAGAGCACCCAGCCGACCGCGATGGCGGCGTTGCCGGCCCACGCGGTGATCCAGTACGACCAGGCGTTGGCGAAGCCAAGCTTGTTCCCGAAGGCGGCGCGCGCGAACGCGTACGGCCCGCCGTCGGCGGGCAGCCGACGCGACAGCGATGCGAACAGCAGGGCGAGCGCGATCGCGCCGACGGTCGTCAGCCCCAACGAGACGAGCGTGATCGGGCCGTACGACGAGAGCGCGGTCGGCAGGTTGAAGATTCCGACTCCGATGATGCTTCCCACGACCAGCGCGGTTGCGGTCGTGATTCCGAAGCCCTTGTCCGCACGATCGGGCGGCGCGGCTGTCGAGACGGTGTCCGGGGGCTCCGTGATGCGCGGAGGAATCTGTGTAGTGGCCATCGTTCACCTCGGTGGCGGTGCGTCGGCTACAACCGGAGCCGACTGTTAGCCCGGAGCGTGCCGCGAGGTCCGAACGACGACATCGGAAGAAGCGCGCAGCGCGCTGCGGGGTTCCCCGCAGTTCTGCCGCGCGCGCGGACGTGGTCAGTCGTAGTGGTTGATGATGCGCACGTTGAGGGCGATCATGATCAGGCCGAGCGCGGCGACCACGAGGAAGCCCGGCCAGATCTTGTGCCAGTTGAGGTCCTCGAGGATGAAGGACCGCATCGCCTCCATCACGTAGGTGACGGGGTTGATGGTGGCGGCGATCTCCATCGGCCGGGTGAGCATGTCGCGCGGCACGAAGTTGGGCGTCAGGAACAGCAGCGGGAAGAAGATCAGGCCGCCGGAGTTCGTCGCCGCCGCCGAGCGCGTCTTGAGCGCGATCAGCTGCATGAACCCGACGTAGACGACCGCCCACAGCGCGGTCAGCAGGACGAGCAGGACGAAGCCGAGCGGGCCGCTGGCGATCGAGATCCCGAACACGATCCCGAGCACCACGATCGCGGTCGCGATCGCGACCGACTTCACGCCGTCGCCGATCAGCCGGCCGACGACGATCGCGGTGCGCGGGACGGGCGTCGCGCGAAGCTTGTCGAAGTAGCCGCCCTCGATGTCCTCGACAAGGAACAGCGCGGCGGTGCCGAAGGAGGCGGCGAGCAGCAGCGAGCTCGGCAACTGGAACGCGCCGTAGCCCTGGCCGTGGAGGAACTCGGTCGAGGCCGCGGGGAAGATCTTCGCCGCCTGGCCGACGTTGACCACGAGGAAGAACAGCGGGATGAACAGCGTCGGCAGCAGCGCGTCGGGCGTCCGCCATGCCTCGCGCAGCGCGCGCTGGCCGAGGACCCAGGCCTCGGTCATGCCTTCACCTCCTGGACGTCGCCGGCGACGTGGTCGCGCGTGCGGCCCGTCGCGTCGAGGAACACGTCGTCGAGCGAGGGGTCCGACCGCAGGTTCAACCGCTCGCGCAGCGAGGCCTTCAGCGCGGCCGGCGTGCCCTCGCGAACGATCACGCCGCCGTCGATGATCGCCAGCCGGTCGCACAGCTGATCGGCTTCCTCGAGGTACTGCGTGGTGAGGAAGACCGTGGTGCCGCGCTTGTTGATCCGCCGCACCTCGTCCCACACGGTCAGGCGGCTCGCGGGGTCCAGACCGGTCGTCGGCTCGTCGAGGAACAGCACCTCGGGCTCGTGCACGAGCGCCGAGGCGAGGTCGAGCCGGCGCTTCATGCCGCCCGAGTAGCCCTTGATGCGGCGGTCGGCGGCGTTCTCGAGCTCGACCAGCTCGAGCAGCTGGCCGGCGCGCGTGGCCGCGTCGCGCGGCGGCATCCCGAACAGCCGGCCCTGGAGGATCAGCAGCTCGCGCCCGGTCTGGCGCGGGTCGAGCCCGGCCTCCTGCAGCGCCACGCCCATCCGCCGGCGCGCCGCGTCCGGGTCCTTGGTCACGTCGATGCCGGCGACGAACGCGCGGCCGGAGGTGATCGACAGCAGCGTCGTGAGCATCTTCACCGTCGTCGACTTGCCGGCGCCGTTGGGTCCGAGGAACCCGAACACCTCGCCGGCCTCGATCCGCAGATCGACGCCGCGCACCGCCTCGATCTCGCCGTAGTGCTTGACCAGCCGCTCGGCCTGTACGGCGACGCCCGAGCCGACCCGCAGTTCCACGTCGGACGCTTCGACCATGCCCAGGAACCTAGTGACCTCGCGCGCGCGGGACATCTCCGGACGTGCCGAATCTAAGAGTGTGGAAATTCTTACGGGGATTTGCCAATAAGAGCTTGACTTGCGTCGCTTGAGCGGCATAGCCTGGCCCGTAATCCATGTCGAGCGGCCCGGTCCGCGCCGGGCGGAAGAGGAGAGAGGCTTGACCAGGTCCGGTCCGGTCGCGCGCGCGTGTCTGGCACTCGCGACGTGCGCGATGGCGGCGGTGGTCGCGCTGCCGTCCGCGGCATCGGCGGAGGTGCCGCCGTATTCACTCCCGGTGACGTTGCCCGGGGCCAAGCAGTCTCCACCAGTGGACGCGAACGCGCCCTACACGCCGGTGGTGATGGATCTGATTCACCAGCTGGAGCCGAGCTCGCCGCCGACGCGCGACGAGCTCGCGAATGCGAGTCAGCTGTTGCATGACGGGCCGAACGGCTCGTGTCACAACGTCGGCCCGGTGAGCGCGCCGACGGGGACGAATCCGAGCATCGCGCCGATCTGCTGGACCGACGCGCAGGGCGTGTTGAACACGTCCGGTCCGAACGCGCGCGGATCGACCGCGCCGATGACGCTGATGGGCCTGGCGTCGAGCTTCGATCTCGGGCTGGCGAATGCGTGGGGCCAGACCGAGGGGTTGGAGTCGCGCGCGTTCATGGTCACCGGCATGTTCGGGCCGCAGACCGATCTCGACCGGCTGCCGAACTGGGGCCGCAACCTCACCACCACCGGTGAGGACCCGTTCCTTTCGGGGACGATGGTCTCGGCGCAGATCAACGGCATCCAGGGCGTGGGCGCGATGTCGCAGATGAAGCACTTCGCGGTCTACAACGGCCAGAACCAGAACATCAACACCGACATCGGCGACCAGGGCCTGCACGAGAACTACCTGACGCCGTACGAGTACGGGTTCGTCGACGCCAAGGCGGCGGCGACCATGTGCTCCTACCAGCTGTTCCGCGACACCTCGACGCACCTGCCGGCCAACGTGTCGTCGATCACGCAGTCCAGCCCGTTCGCGGCCGGGCTGATCCCGCCGACCTGGAACCTCGGCGAGTCGCACTACGCGTGCGAGAACCCGCTGATCCTCAACTACGTCCTGCGCGGCCTGTGGCACTCGCAGGCGCTCGTCGGCTCCGACTATCCGGCGACGCACTCGACGTCCGGGATCCTGCAGGGAGAGGACCAGGAGATGCCGACGCGCAACGGGTTCTTCAGCTCGGACACCGGCAACCCGAACACCGATCCGACCGGGAGCACGTGCCTGATGGGCACCGGCGCCGACCAGCTTCAGGTGGACTGCTCGGTGCCGGGCGCGACGCATGCCGGCGGCATTCCCGGCCCGAACTGCCCGGCCAACGGGTGCAAGCTCGTGGACGCGGTGGTGAACGGCACCATGCCGCTGGCGGTGTTCAACCAGTCGCTGGCGCGGATCCTCTACCAGGAGCAGCGCTTCGGGATCCTCGGCTGCGACCAGACGCCGGTCTCGTCGCTGTGCACGAACCCCGGCGGTGTCGGCTCCGACCGCACGGGCACGGCGCCGCTGCCGCTGGGCTCAACGTCGGGGACCCCCGTCCTCGGCACCAAGTACGGCGACGCCGCGATCGTGGAGAAGTACTCCGAGATGGGCGCGACGCTGGTGAAGAACTCGCAGTCCGCACTGCCGCTGGATGCGTCGTCGCTGAGCGACGGGGACATTCTCGTCGCGGGCGCCAACGCGAACCACACCGTCGCCGATCCGACCAACGAGGCCTCGACCGGCTTCATCGACCGCAACGCGATCAACCCGCTGCAGCAGCTGAAGGAGTTCAGCGGCAAGCCGAACGCCTTCACGTTCGCCCCCGCCAACGATCCGACGGGGTACCCGGTGCCGTCGAGCGCGCTGTCGCGCTCGAACTCGACGGTGACCGGGAACCTGGAGCGGACCGGCCCGGGCGCCGGGAACGACAGCTCGCTGGACTTCACCGCCACGTCGGCGGCCGGCCAGCTCGCGCCCGGCAGCTACGCCTGGACAGGTTACGTGTACGTGCCGAACACCGATACGTACACGTTCGCGTTCCAGCAATCGAGCGCGGTCGCAAACGCGAATGTGACGGTGACGTTCGACGGCACCGCGCGCACGCTCGCCAACGCAGCCAACGTGTACGGCAACACCGTGCCGGGCACGCCGACCAACGCGGGCTACACCGAGCCGCTGCTGGTGAACCGCACGTTCTCGGCCGGGTCGCTGACCGGCGGGACCTTCCACCCGATCACGATCACGTTCAACAACGACAGCGGCGCCCCGGCGAGCTTGCGCTTCGCGTACTCGCGCGCGCAGGGCGACATCGACCAGGCGGCGGCGATGGCGGCCGGCAAGAAGGCTGCGATCGTGTTCGTCAACGACGGCGTGGGCGCGTCGACGAGTACGCCGAATCCCGACCTGGCGGGCACGACGATCTCCGGCGTGCGGCAGCTCTCCGACGCGAGCACCGACCTGATCGACGCCGTCGCCGCGGCGAACCCGAACACGATCGTGGTCATGAACACCCAGAACCCGGTGCTGATGCCGTGGTTCGACAGTGTCAAGTCGGTGCTGGAGATGTGGTTCGCCGGCCAGGAGGGCGGCACCTCCACGGCGCGGCTGCTGCTCGGCCTCGCCACCCCCGGCGGTCACTCGTCGATGACGTGGCCCAAGAACGCCACCGACACGATCTGGGGCTACAACGAGCCGGCCGGCGCGCTGTATCCCGGCTCGCCCGGCGGGCGTCACCCGGAGCGGTTGAACGGCAACGGCGGCTGCGCGGTGATCACCGGCAGCGGCGCGACCTGCCCGACCGCGACCGGCACGGTCGAATCGGAGGGCATCTACGCCGGCTACCGGTACTTCGACAAGCTCGGCATCGCACCGCAGGTGCCGTTCGGCTACGGACTGTCATATACCACGTTCGGGTACTCCGGACTTACGGTGACACCGAGGCTCGACGGCTCCGTGGATGTCTCCTTCGACGTCAAGAACACCGGCACGCGCGCCGGCGACGAGGTCGCGCAGGTGTACGTCGGCGCCGGCCCGAACCGCCCCGGCATCCAGCAGGCGGTGAGGTCGCTGCACGGCTACCAGCGGGTCTCACTCGATCCGGGGCAGACCAAGCGCGTGTCGATCAGCCTGAACGCGCGGTCGTTCCAGTACTGGGACGAGACGACGCAGCAATGGCTGAACAACTACGGCCAGCGGCGTATCTGGGTGGGTGACTCCTCGGCGAGCGCCGACCTGCCGCTGAGCGCGCTGACGACGCCGATCCCGGCAGGCTCCGGGGCGACCGGCGGCGTCGGCGGCGACGTGCCCGCGACGCTGTCGCTCACGCTCGGCGCGCCGGCGACGTTCGGCGCGTTCACGCCGGGCGTCACGAAGGACTACGGCGCGGCGATGACGGCGAACGTCGTCTCCACGGCCGGCGACGGCGCGCTCTCGGTCTCGGACCCGAGCAGCAATGCGACCGGCCATCTCGTCAACGGCGCGTTCTCGCTGCCGTCGGCGCTGCAGGCGAAGGCCTCCAGCCCGGCGGGCGACGGCTTCGCCTTCGCCCCGGTCGGCGGCTCCGCGAGCCCGACCGCGTTGCTCGGCTACCACGGGCCGGTGTCCAACGACCCGGTGAGCATCGCGTTCCAGCAGCACATCGACGCCAACGATGCGCTGCGGACCGGGACGTACAGCAAGACGCTGACGTTCACGCTGTCCACGACACAGCCCTAGGGGGCGATCCGCCCGCGCCGGGCGCCGCTTCGGCGGCGCCCGGCGCACGGGCGTGGCGGCCGGATCCGCGTCTCGGCGGGCTCAGCCGAGGTAGCCGCGGTCGCGGTACCAGCCGTCGCCGGGATTGCGGCGAGCCGGGCGACGGTCGAGTTCAGCTTGGTCCTCCTCGAGAGGGTCAGGCGGTGAAATGAACGCGGTCGAAGCGGCTCCGCCATGCGGTGACCTCGCGCCCGACGCGCTCAGGAGCGGGGCCGGCGAGCGCTCGCGCGACGAAGTCGCCGATGGTCGCCATGTCCGCGACCGTCATTCCCATTCGTGCGGCTTCCGGCGTACCGAGCCGCAGCCCGGCCCCGTCGTCGTCGGGCAGGCCGATCGCCGAGGCGAGCAGGTTGGCTCGTCGAAGCCGTCGCGCCGCCGCGTCTCCGCCGCCGTAAGCGCGCGCGTCGACCGCCAGTTGATGCGAGGAGGTCGCCGTCTCACCGGCATGGAAGACGGGGACGCCGGCGGACTCGAGCTCCCGCGCGAGCGCGGCCGCTGTGTCCACCATCGCTTGCGCGTAGGCGCGGCCGGCGAGCTGCCAATCGATCAGGGTCATGGCCAGCGCCGCCGTCTTGCCGACGTCGAAGTTCGCGGTCAGTCCCGGGTACGCGATCTGCTCGAGACGCTGTGCCAGGCCGGCGTCGTTGGTCAGCACCAGGCCTCCCGGTGGCCCGGCGAAGCTCTTGTAGGTGCTCATCGTCATCAGGTGCGCGCCTTCCGCCAGCGGGTTCGGCCACACGCCGCCGGCGATCAACCCCGACAGATGCGCGGCATCGAACATGACCTTCGCGCCGACTTGGTCGGCGATCGCGCGAACCGCGGCGACCGGATGCGGTTGCAGGTTGAGGCTCCCCCCGATGGTGATCAAGCGCGGACGGACGCGGGTTGCCAGCGCCGCGAGCGCGTCAACGTCGACCGTGTAGTTACGACGAGAGATCGGCGCGTGCAGGATGTTGAGGCCGTACAACCCCGCCGCGCCCGAAGGGTGGTGGGTGACGTGCCCGCCGATCGCCGGCGGCGGCGCGATGATCGCGTCTCCCGGCGAGCAGGTCGCGATGAAGCCGTAGAGATTCGCGAGCGCGCCGGAGGCGACGCGCACCTCGACGTAGCTCGCGCCGAAGACCTCGGCGGCAAGCTCGGCGGCGATCACTTCGATCTCCTCGATCGCCTCCAGGCCGGTCTCGTACTTCGCGCCCGGATAGCCGAGCGATGCTCGCGTGCCCAACCCGGCGCCGAGCATCGCCTCGGCGGACGGGCTCATGACGTTCGACGCGGGGTTCAGGTTGATGCACTCGACGCTGTGGATCGCGCGATTGCGGTCGACGAGCTCGCGCAGCCGTTCCGCCGCGGTCACCGGCGTCATCTCCGCCGCCTGCGCGGCGATTGCGTCGACGCGACGGGCGGCATCCGGCGGGAGCCATGCACGGGCCATCAGCATGGCTCGATCGTAGGAAGCGGCCGCCGACGGATCATCGGATGGGAATCGAGTGCTCCGGGCCGCGTCTTCTACAAATGTAGGATGCGAGTGTGATCGCGAGCTCGCCCGAAGCGCGCGTGCAGCGCGAGCTGGATGAGCTGGCGGAGGCGATCGGGCACAGCGTGAGCGTCGACGATGCCGACGGCGTCGTGGTCGGCTATAGCGTCCAGGGAGACGACGTCGATGCGGTGCGCGTGCGCGCGATCCTCACTCGCAGAGTGCCGCGCGAGGTGCTCGCGTACCAGCGCCGCCACGGCGTCGAGACCGCGAGCGGACCTGTGGACGTGCCGGCGAACGACGAGCTCGGGATGGCCGCCCGTCTGTGCATCCCGCTCGGCCGGGGCCGCGCGCGGTTCGGCTATCTCTGGATCCTCGACGAGGACGAGGCGCTCCGGCCCACGGAGATCGCCACCGCGCGGAAGACCGCGCAGCGGCTGGCGCGCCTGCTCGAAGAGCGGGCCGCGGCGGCGCGCGGTGTGGACGCCCTGTTCGCGCGCGTGCTGCGTGCGCGGCGTCCCGGCGCCGACTCGATCGCGCAGCTCCGCGAGCTCACCGGCATCGCCGCCGACAGCCCGGCTCGCATCGCCGTCGCCCTGCCGGCGGACGCGGCCGCTCTCGACTGGACCGACGCCGCAGGATCGCTTCCGCGTCTCCGCCACGTGGCCGCCGCGCACGTCGAGCCGCGGACCGCCGCGGTCCTCATCCTCGCGACGTCCGACATCCACGCGGCCGCAGACGCGGTGGTCGAGGCGCTGGACACACGCACGCGCAGAGTGGTCGTCGGCATCAGCTCGCCGGCTACCCTTGCACCGCAAAGCCTCGCGCGTCAGCACGCCACCGCCACCCTCGCCGCGGGCTGCGCCGCCGTAGACGTGAGCCTCACGCACACCATGGCCTGGACCGACCTCGGCATCTACCGGCGGCTGCTGGAGACCACGCGTCCGAGCGCATGGAACGAGGCTCCGCTCTTGGAGCCGTCCCCATCCTCGGCCATGCTCGAGCAGACGCTCGAGATCTACCTCGACAACGCCGGCGACGCGGCCCGCACGACGGCGGCCCTCAGCATTCACAGAACGACGCTGTACTACCGCCTTGGCCGGCTGAAGACAGAACACGGAATCGACCTCGACGACGGTCTCGTGCGCACCGACCTCCACACCGCACTCAAGCTTCGGCGGCTCGCGCTCGCCCGCCGGCGCTTCAGCTGGCCCGACGACCTCATCCTTCGCGCGAGCGCTGAGCCGGCGTAGAGAGGGCGCTGAGGTCTCGGCCGCGTGGGTTGGCGCTGCGACGTCGGGGCCTTCCGGCGCACCGCTCGCAAGCTCGCGGTTGAGCGCGCCAGGAAGGCCCCGCCGCGCATCGCCGAGTGAGACCGGCGAACGCGGGTGGCCTCGGTTGGGGCGGCCAGTGGACAACGCTCCGTCGCGGTTCTGCTCTGTGGGGCCTCGCGATCGGCGCCATCGGCCGCCCATTTCCGCTGCCGGTTGGCCCGGGCCTAGCGTGGGCGGCCTGCGCAACGATCGCTGCGTCTACCGACGCCAGGCGGGTCCGGCGGCGTGGGCGTTTGGGGGCAAGGACCACCCGATACGAAGCTGGACGCTGGCCGGCAGAACACCGGCACCACCACAGCTCTGCTGCGTGGCGGGCCGGTGCATCACGACGACGTGAGGTGCCAGTAGCCGCAGATGTCGCAGTGGTACTGAGTCGTGCTCGCGCGCCGCCCGGGCGCGGGCGACGGGCCACCGGATGCGTGCTGCCTACAGACCCTCGACGGCAACCACGTGGAGGATCGCGGCGCCCTCACGCAGCTGTTTTGCGTCCTGATATTCGGGCGAGTCATACCAGCGCTTCGCCGCCTCGAGGTCCTCGAACTCCAAGACCACCAATCGCGTCGGCCGCCAGTCGCCTTCGAGCACGGCGATCTCGCCACCGCGGACAACGAACCGACCACCACCGGCGGCGATCGCGCCCGGCGAGGCGGCCTTATAGCGCTCGTACTGCTCCGCGTCGTGCACGTCCGTCTCCACGATCACGTAGGCAGGCATGACACCAGCATAAGCTCGCGGTGTCCCAGCGGCGGCGCCCGCGTCGCGGCGCCCGGTCTTCGCTGCGAGAGCACCCACGCCGACTTCCGTGTCGGCGACCAACGGACCTCACCGGAGTCGAGCGCGTCGCGCTCTCGCTGGTCGTCCATTCCGAGTCTCGCGGCCCTTGACTGGGAGGCCTCGTTGCGGGCGACAGCAGGAGTTCCCGGATCCGCATCGGGGGCGCTCTCGCCGAAGCGGCGGTGGCGCGATCGCCTCGCCTGGACTGGTTAGCGCGGGATCGCGCTGCTGCGGGTGGCTCGAGGGGAAGTGGCAGAGCTCAGCAATCGCGGCGCGCTCGGCGCTCATGGAGACCTTGACGTCGCGCGCGGTCTGGTGAGACGCTGCGAGCGGGTCGACTCGTGTCCGTGAGGATCCCGATAGGCACTGCGGAAGCGTCCTCGGTTACGACGCAGGAGTTGCGTTTGGCCGCGCGTAACCACGGGACGCCGCTGGAGGCGCTCGCGTTCGACGTGACCCCGATCGGCATGCACTACCTGCTGATCCACTACGACATCCCGCGTGCGGACGCCGTCGCCTGGCGACTCGAGATCGACGGAGCCGTCGAGCGGCCGATGTCGCTCTCGCTCGACGACCTGCGCCGGCGCCTCGCGGTGACGTCCGCCGTGACGTTCGAGTGCGCCGGGAACGGTCGCGCGCTGCTCGACCCACGGCCCGTGAGCCAGCCGTGGTTGCTCGAGGCGGTCGGGACCGGTTCCTGGACCGGCACGCCGCTGGCCCCGCTGTTGGCCGAAGCGGGGATCGCTGGCGGTGCGGTGGAAGTGCTGTTCACGGGGCTTGACCGCGGGGTGGAGGACGGCGTCGAGCAGTGTTATCAGCGCAGCCTGCCGCTCGGCGAGGTGCTACGCGAAGAGGTGCTGCTGGCGTGGGAGCTGAACGGCTCGGCGCTGCCACCGCAGCACGGATTCCCGCTCAGGCTCGTTGTCCCGGGCTGGTACGGGATGACAAACGTGAAGTGGCTTTCGCGGATCACCGTCCTGGAGGAGCCGTTCACCGGCTATCAGAACGCGCGTAGCTATCGGTTGCGCCAGGCTGCCGGGGAGGACGGGGTGCCGGTGTCGCGAATGCTGGTCCGCGCGCTGATGGTGCCGCCCGGGATCCCCGACTTCGCCACCCGGCGCCGCTTCGCTCCGCTGACGGTGCAGACGCTCGAGGGCCGCGCCTGGTCGGGCTCGGGCACGGTCGAGGCGGTCGACGTGAGCAGCGACGGCGGCGCGAGTTGGCAGCCCGCCGAGCTCGGCCCCCCGTCTGCGCCGCATGCGTGGCGACGCTGGACCTTCGAGTGGCGACCGAACACGGCGGCCGACTACGAGCTGTGTTGCCGAGCGACGGACTCCGCGGGCAACCGCCAGCCGACGGTGGCGCCCTGGAACCTCGGCGGCTACGCGAACAACGCCGTCCAGCGCATAGCTGTCACCGTCGGCTGATCGACAGCAACGACGCGGAGGGCGAGCACACGGCCGTTGCGTCACTCAGGTGGCGGACCGGACGACGCGCTCTTGGCGCTCGAAGTGCTCGCCCCGACTGGCGCGCTCGCGTCTCGTCCGGAGCGGCCGTCTGCTCCGTGGCAGCGGGGATGGCTGTATCCGTCGACAGGGAGTCGCGAGTGTCGCTCAGCGCGATTCGTTCCGCGCGAACGTGAACGCTGACGGTGGTGTCGTGGTTGGCTGGTGGCGGCGAGTCGCGGTTGGTGGTTGCCGTAGGCTTCGGCGCCGAGTCAACCAGCGAGGGGTGAGCTGTGGTCGAGGTACCGGGGCTGGGCGCGATTGTTGAGCAGATCAAGGCGCGGATCGGGCAGATCGAGGAGCAGCTCAGGCAGCACCGGGATCTGAGCGATGAGCTCGAGCGTCTGCGTGACGCGCTGAGTCGTCTCGAGGGCGGTGTCGCTGCGCGCGTGCGCGGGGGGCGGACGCGGGCCAAGGCCTCGTCGTCGAGGACGACGGCGGCCGCGAAGCGCTCCCCGGCCGCGAGGAAGTCCGTGCCAGCGAAGCGGTCAGGGGCGGCCGGCCGGCCGGGGCGGGCCGCCGCGTCGGCGCCGCGGGGTCAGACGCGCGCGAGGATCCTCGAGGCGCTCAAGGACGGCCCGAAGACGGCCGGCGAGATCGCCGCGGCGACTGGGATCGGGCGTGCGAGCGCGAGTACGACGCTGACCAAGCTCGCCAAGTCCGGTGACGTGGTCAAGGCCGAACGCGGCTACCGATTGCCCGACTAGCAGGCCGCCGCGAAGGCCCTGCGGTTGCGCCCCGTGGTCGCGCGGCGGCGATCGCGATACGCGCCCGCGACACGCCGCGGCTGCGCGGCGGGGTCAATCGGTCGCGCACCGAGGCGACGAGCGCGTGGCAACCGGACGCCGCGCACGCCCGCGCTTGGGCGCGGGTGGCGCCGGATCCTCGGTCGAGCGAGCGCAGCCGGATCCTGCTGGATCTCGTGCAACGGTGCACGCCGTGGTGACGGTCTGCTCGCCGAGCTCGTGAGCTGCGGCGGCCGGGGTGCGACGAGCTTGTTGGGTCAGCCGAAGTCGGCACGGCCGATGAAGCGCTGGTCGACTTCGGGTCGCGTGCGCTGGTAGAGCCCGAGGCGCTGTCCCCCGGGCTGCGGAAGGTCGCGTACGGGCCGAGCGGCAGTTCCACTCGCGCTTTTAGCTGCAGTCCGCGAGCGCCGAGTTCCGCCAGCGTGCGGTCGAGGTCGGACACTCGGTGCAGGAGGATCGGCGGTCATCCTCTCAGCCAGGCCGCGGGGCGAGCACGCGCGTCCTTGCCGCGGCGGGTAGCGTCGGGACGGTGGCCGACGTGGTTGGGACCGCTCGTGCGGATCTCGTGGCGCTCGAGCCGGCGATCCTCGCGCTGATCGAGCGCGACGATGTCGCGGCGGTCGAGCGCGAGCTCTCGGTGCGCGTGCCTGCCGGCTGGACCCGGTCGTGCGCCGTCTCGATCACGCCGAACAACATGCCGTCGCTCGCGCTGGCCCGCGCGCTGGGATTCGAGCACGTCGGCGAGCGCATCGACGACATCGACGGGCGAGAACTCGTCCTCGAACGCCCGCTGCCAATCGACACAGCCATCTCAGAAGGCGGCGACCGTGACCACAGCCCTCACAGGACCGACAGCCATCGCGGACCCGGCGCCACGGCGTGACCGCATATCGCGCAATGGGATAGGGACGGCGTTCGAGCTCCGTCCCGTTCTCGACCTCACGCGCGCGCACGTCGTGCCTATGCACGGCGTTCGCTCGGCGGAGCCGCGTGGCGCTTCACGTCCCGAGCAGGCGTTTCGGGTACCCGAGCCAAGAGCTGCGGGACCGAGCGCGTAGTCGCCACCGAGGGCGCATCCGTAGTCGCTTCGGTTGTTCCGCTGGTGACCCGCGGCGTAGCGTCGGCGAACCGAGTCGGAATCGGAGGATGAGGGCAATGCGGCACCAGCCCAACTTTGCGGCCCGCGCCGGGCGGTGGAGCGCTGCTCACCGCAAGACCGCGATCTTCGGCTGGCTGGCGTTCGTCGTCGCGGCCGTCCTCATCGGCGCGGCGACCGGCGTGGTCTACCAGCGCGACGAGGATCTCGGCACGGGGGAAAGCGGTCGCGCCGACCGGATCATCGCCGGTGGCTTCGCCGACCATGCAAGCGAGCAGGTGCTCGTCCAGAGCCGCGGATCGCAGAACGTAAACAGCCCCCGCTTCCGTGCGGCGATCGACGACCTCGAGCGGCAGCTGAGCCGGTTCGAGTTCGTCGAGAACGTCAGCTCGCCGCTCGCGCACCGCGGGAACCTGGTCTCCCGAGACCGCCGCTCGACCCTGCTGCAGTTCGACCTGCTCGGCGACTCCGAGGCCGCGCGCGATCGCGTGGTGCCCGTGCTCGCCGCCGTCGAGCGTGTGCAGGCCGCGCATCCGGACGTGCGGATCGAGGAACTCGGCGACGCCAGCGCCAGCCGCGCGATCTGGCAGGCGTTCAAGGACGACGCGCAGCGGGCCGAGTTCCTCTCGCTGCCGATCACGCTGTTGATTCTCGTGGCGGCGTTCGGCACGCTCGTTGCCGCCGGCCTGCCGCTGCTGCTCGGGATCACCGCGGTTATCGCCACGATCGGGCTGCTCGGCCCCGTCAGTCACGTCTTCCCGCTCGCGCAGGCGATCACGTCGGTGGTGCTGCTGGTCGGGCTCGCGGTCGGCGTCGACTACTCGATGTTCTACATCCGCCGCGAGCGCGACGAGCGGGCGGCGGGAAGCGGCAGCGCGGCGGCGCTGCAGATGGCGGCGGCGACCTCCGGCCGCGCGGTGCTGATCTCCGGCCTAACCGTGATGGTCGCGATGTCCGGCATGTTCGTCGTCGGCCACGCCGTGTTCCAGTCGTTCGCGATCGGCACGATCCTGGTCGTGGCCGTGGCGGTCCTCGGCTCGCTCACGGTCCTGCCCGCGACGCTCGCGGTGCTGGGTGACCGGATCGACAAGGGCGCCCTCCCGCTGATTGGGCGGCGCCGCCACGGGCGCCGATCGCACGTCTGGGCGACGATCGTCGACCGCGTGCTGCGCCGGCCGGCGCTGTCGGCGACCGTCGCCGGCGCGCTGCTCGTCGCACTCGCGCTCCCCACACTGCGCATGCACACAGCCGATGCGGGCGTGCAGGGACTCCCGCGCGACCTGCCGATCATGCAGACCTATGCGCGCATCCAGCGCGCCTTCCCCGGCGGGCCGATGCCGGCGCTGATCGCCGTGCGGATCCCGCACGGGCAGGCGCTGGCGGTGATCCTCGCGCTCGACGACGTGCGCGACCGCGCGCTGGAGACCGGCCTGATGCAGCTGCCGTTCGGGTTCACGCTCAACGCGAACCGGAACGTCGGCGTGGTGTCGATCGCAGTCGCGGGGAAGGGCACCGACGCGAAGTCGAACCGCGCCCTCGCCGCGCTGCGCGACCAAGTGCTCCCGGCCACGCTCGACCGACTCCCCGGCGTGGAAACGTCGGTGACCGGGAGCACCGCGATCTCCAAGGACTTCAACGATCTGATGAAGGCGCGCGCGCCGTGGGTCTTCGCCTTCGTCCTGTCGCTCGCCTTCCTGCTGCTGCTGGTGACGTTCCGTTCGCTGGTGATCCCGATCACTGCGATCGTCCTGAACCTGCTCTCGGTCGGCGCGGCCTACGGGATCCTGGTGTGGATCTTCCAGGACGGCCACCTGGAGTCGGTGCTCGGCTTCACCTCCATCGGAGGCATCACCTCATGGCTGCCGCTGTTCCTGTTCGTGATCCTGTTCGGGCTCTCGATGGACTACCACGTGTTCATCCTGAGCCGCATCCGGGAGGGCCACGATCGCGGACTGGCGACCGATGAGGCCGTCGCGCGCGGGATCCGCGACACCGCCGGGGTCGTCACCAGTGCGGCGATCGTCATGGTCGCGGTGTTCGGGATCTTCGCGACGCTGAGCATGGTCGAGTTCAAGCAGATGGGAGTCGGACTCGCGCTCGCGGTCCTGATCGACGCGACAATCATCCGCGCTGTGCTGCTTCCGGCCACGATGAAGCTGCTCGGTGACTGGAACTGGTACCTGCCGCGCCGGCTCGCGCGGCCGTCGCACCTGCGGCACCCCGTCGCACACTGAACGCGCCGGCGTCGTCGCCGGCTCCTGCCAGGCCGCGAGGTGATGCTCGACGCCGGCGATCGTGACGACGAGCGGCTCGTCCTCGACGACGTAACGATCGCCGCTCGCCAGCCGGTCGCAGCGCGTAGTTGAACGCTCGGACTCGTCGTCGAACTCATCGCCGAGCAAGGAACATCGCGAGCGCCACGACGGCCTGGTTGATGCGGACGACGGCGGTTGGCCACCGGGGGACGACGCGATGTCGGCGCCCAAGTTCCCAGATTGTGGGAGACCGCCGAAGAAGCTCGATTTCGCCGACCGCGATCACGACGACGCCGAAACGCGAGGTTCGTGCGGCCGTTCTGCGGGCATCCGAGCGATGGTCGAGGCAAGATCTGCTTGCCGTGAAGCGGCCCTTCGGATCCCGACCCCGGACTTCTACAGCGGTCTCCGACGATCGCCGGATTCCGTCGCATCGCCTCAGCGGGACCGCTGCTCGTCGCGCAATGCGCAAGCGACGGGGGTTGGATCGCCGTCCTCTTCGGACGTAACGGTCGCCGGCGCGGAGCCTATGCACTACGTCCACGGAGTCGAGCCGTGTCGCGCTCCCGCTGGTCGTCCACAGCGAGCGTCCGAAGCGAAGGTCCGAACGTTCTCGCAACCGAGGCGGAAGCGAGAGTGCTCGAATCGTCGCCGATGAGCAGCACTTTCCGTCGCGTCGGCTCGCGCTCGTCGGCCGCCACTTGGATATTGCGCTCAAGGCCGACGCGACTCGTCAGACCTCGAGATGGGGGCGGTCGCAGCGAGGGTCTTCGCAGACGGCGGGCTGGCCAACGCCGCCAGGGTGGAAGTGCACCGGGGGCTCGGTATAGGAGCCGCCGAGGGCGCGCGTGATGGCGGCCACGATCCGGGTCATGGGGATGTCCTTTTATCGGGAGCGAATGACGGCGTGCGCGCGAGCGCGCCGGGGAAGCCGCCGGACCGAAGATTGTAACAACTTTGTGACACCGACTCCGAAGGCGCGGACAACGGCCAGGAAACGGTCGCCGGTCGTCGGCTCGCTCGCTGCGCGGTTGTCAGAAGTCTGGCTTTGGGGGCCATCAGAGAACGTTCCCTTGACAAATCGAGCCAGGCGGCTAGTCTGAGAGAACGTTGTCTGAGCATAGGTGGCTCGGACGAGTTCGGAGGAGAGGACGCGATGCGTGATTCCCGCAGCCGTGCGTTTGCGCGGCTTATTGCCGTGGGCGCCGCCGGCGCCATGGCGGTCGGTGTGGCCGCGTGCGGCAGCAGTGACAACGGCAGCTCGTCGAGCGGCGGAGGCGGCGGCGGAGACGTGCAGGTCGGGCTGATCACCAAGACCGACACGAACCCGTTCTTCGTCAAGATGAAGCAGGCGGCTCAGGCGTCGGCCAAGAGCAGCGGCGCGACGCTGGTCAGCGCGGCGGGGAAGTTCGACGGCGACAACCAGAGCCAGGTGACCGCGATCGAGAACATGGTCGCGCGAGGGGTGAAGGGGATCTTGATCACGCCGTCCGATACAAAGGCGATCGTGCCGTCGATCAAGAAGGCGCGCGATCAGGGCGTCGAGGTGATCGCGCTCGACACGCCGACCGAGCCGCAGAACGCGACCGACGGGCTGTTCGCGACCGACAACTTCAAGGCCGGTGAGCTGATCGGCGCCTACGCCAAGGCCAAGATGGCGGGCAAGCCGGCCAAGATCGCGATGCTCGACCTCGCGCCCGGCATCTCGGTGGGCGTTCTGCGCCACAACGGCTTTCTGAAGGGCTACGGGATCAAGGAGGGCGACCCGCAGATCGTCGGCTCGGCCGATACCCAGGGCGATCAGGCGAAGGGCCAGGCCGCGATGGAGACGCTGCTGCAGAAGGACCCGAGCATCAACCTCGTCTACACGATCAACGAACCCGCCGCGGCCGGTGCCTACACCGCGCTGAAGGCCGCCGGCAAGGACAAGGGCGTGATGATCGTCTCGATCGACGGGGGCTGCACGGGCGTGGGGAACGTCAAGAAGGGCGTGATCGCCGCGACCTCGCAGCAGTACCCGAAGAACATGGCCGCGCAAGGCGTCAAGGCCGTCGTGGACTACGCCAAGGGCGGCAAGAAGGTCAGCGGCTACACCGACACCGGTGTGAACCTGATCACCGACGACCCCGCCGACGGCGTCGCCAGCAAGGACACCACCTACGGCCTCGCCAACTGCTGGGGCTAGACCGTGGCGTCGACAGAGATCGGGTCGGCGGCGCAGATGGCGCCGCCGACCGCGCCGGACGGCAAGCAAGGCGGATGGCTCGGGGGTGAGCGCCTCGCGCAGCTCGGCCCGCTGATCGCGCTGCTGCTCGTGTGCGCCTTCTTCACCACCCAGAGCGACCGGTTCCTCTCGGGCGCCAACTTCTCGCTGATCTTCCAGCAGGTCATGGTGCTGGGCGTGCTGGCGATCGGCCAGACGATCGTGATCCTGACCGCCGGGATCGACCTGTCGTGCGGCACGGTGATGGCCTTCGGGTCGATCGTGATGACCAAGCTCGCCGTCGACAGCGGCGTCCCGCCGGTGCTCGCGATCCTGCTCGGGCTGCTCGCCTGCGCCGCCTTCGGCGTAGTCAACGGCGGGTTGGTGACGCGGTTGGGCCTGCCGCCGTTCATCGTCACGCTGGGCACGTTCTACATCGCGTTCGCGTTGACGCACATCTATTCCAACGAGGAGACGATTTCGAACTTGCCGAGCGTGATGACGGCCCTCGGTAACACGTTCAAGATCGGCGGTACCGCGTTCACCTACGGCACGCTGGTGGCGCTGGGGATGTTCGGGATCGCGTGGTTCGTCCTCACGCAGACGACGTGGGGCCGGCGCGTGTACGCGATCGGCGACAATCCCGAGGCGACCCGCCTGATGGGCATCAACGTCCGCTGGCAGCTGTTGATGATCTACATCGTGGCCGGCGTGATCTACGGCATCGCGGCGCTGCTGCTCATCTCCCGCACCGGCGTCGGCGACCCCAACGCCGGACAGACCGACAACCTCGATGCGATCACCGCCGTCGTGCTCGGCGGGACGAGCCTGTTCGGCGGTCGCGGCACCGTCATCGGCACGCTGATCGGCGCGCTGATCGTCGGCGTGCTGCGCAACGGCCTCGTCCTGATGGGCGTCGAGTCGATCTATCAGGTCCTGATCACCGGCATCCTCGTGATCGTCGCCGTGTCCGTCGACCAGATCGCCAGGAGGCGCAAGACATGACCGCCGCTGCCCCCACCCCGATCCTCTCGGCGCGCGGGCTCGTGAAGCGCTACGGGCACGTGACGGCGATCGACGGTGCCGACTTCGAGCTGTACCCCGGCGAGATCCTCGCCGTGATCGGCGACAACGGCGCGGGCAAGTCGAGCCTGATCAAGGCACTCTCGGGCGCCGTGATCCCCGACCAGGGCGAGATCTTCCTCGACGGCCAGCCGGCCCACTTCAAGTCGCCGATCGAAGCGCGGCGAGCCGGCATCGAGACCGTCTACCAGGATCTCGCGGTCGCACCTGCGCTCGACATCGCGACCAACCTGTTCCTCGGCCGCGAGCAGCGCCGCAAGGGGCCGCTGGGGCGCCTGCTGCGGATGGTCGACAAGGCGGACATGAAGCGCCAGGCCGCCGAGCACATGCGCAACCTGCAGATCGGCATCCGCTCCATGAGCCAGGCGGTGGAGACGCTCTCGGGCGGCCAGCGCCAGGGCGTCGCCGTGGCGCGCGCCGCGGCGTGGGCCAAGAAGCTGGTGATCATGGACGAGCCCACCGCGGCGCTCGGCGTGCGCGAGTCCGCGCAGGTGCTCGAGCTGATCCGCCGGGTGCGCGACAACGGGCTGCCGGTGATCCTGATCAGCCACAACATGCCGCATGTGTTCGAGATCGCCGACCGCATCCACATCCACCGGCTCGGCAAGCGCGTCGCGGTGGTGACGCCGCAGACGCACACGATGCACGAGGTCGTCGGCATCATGACCGGAGCCGTCGTGCACGACCTCGAACACCCCGGCAACGGGCGCGACCCCTCTCGCAAGGAATCGACCTGACGTGACGTTGACAAGCTGATGACCGCTAGCGCATCTGACGGGGCCGGCAATCGGCACGCACGCCGCGCGACGATGCGCGACGTCGCGCGGCTGGCCGACGTGAGCCTCAGTACCGTCTCACGCGTCGTTAACGGCCAGCGGGTCGACAGCCAGATGGAGACGCGCGTGCGCGACGCCATCGCGGCGCTCGGCTACCGCACGAACGTCACCGCGAGCTCCCTGCGCCGCACCAACGGCGGCTCCGCGAGTGTCGGCGTAGTGTTCGAGGACGTCGCGAACCCGTTCTTCTCGGTCGTCCACCGTGGCGTCGAGGACGTGCTGCGGGCGCGCGGGATGCTCACGTTCGCGGGCTCCTCTGACGAGGAGCCCGCGCGTGAGCGCGCGCTCGCCGAGGCGTTCGCCGCGCGCGGCGTCGAGGGGCTGGTCATCGCGCCCGCCGGCGGTGATCAGAGCTATCTGAAGCGTGACCGCGATGCCGGCATCGCGCTCGTGTTCGTGGACCGCCCCCCGCGCTTCCTCGACGCGGACTTCGTGGTGAGCGACAACTTCGCCGGCGCGGTGATGGCCTGCGAGCACCTCCTCGCGCACGGCCACCGGCGCATCGGGTTCCTCGGCGACCGACCGGAGATCCACACCTCCGCCGAGCGCTTCCGCGGCTATCGGGCCGTGCTCGAGCGGCACTCGATCCCGGAGGATCCGCATCTGATCCGGCATCCGCTCTTCCGGGCGCTGGACGCCTATGAGACGACTCGCGAGCTGATGCTGGGACCGTCGCCGCCGACGGCGCTGTTCACCGGCCAGAACCTGATCACCATCGAGGCGGTCTCCGCACTGCACGACCTCGGGCTCCAGCACCAAGTGGCGCTCGTAGGCTTCGACGACATCGCGCTCGCCAATGCGCTCGATCCCGCGCTGACCGTCGTCGCACAGGATCCACTCGCGCTCGGGCGCGCGGCCGCAGAACGCCTGCTCGCGCGCGTCGACGGCGACACCTCGTCCTCGCAGCAGGTCACGCTCCCGCTGGAGCTCGTCCAGCGCGGCTCGGGCGAGATTCGCGCGCCCGAGTAACCGACGCTAGAGCGGCCGCAGCGAGGTGAGCTCGGACGCGTCGCCCTCGATCAGCTCGCTCAGCTCGGCGTTGAAGCGCGCGCCGTAGTCGGCGGCGATGTGCGCCTCGAAGGCCGCGCTGTCACGGTAGACCTCGAACACGAAGTAGCGATTCGGGTTCGACGCCTCGGTGTAGGGGTCAAACACGAGGTTCCCGGGCTCTGACCGGACGTGCCGGGTGAGCTCGCGGATCATCTCAGCGACCCGCGCCTCGTTGCCGCGCTTGACCGTGAACTCCGCGTAGAGCGTCCTCTGCATCGCTCCCCTTTCCCATGGCCAGACAACGGTCGCTCGACGCCAGCATAGCGAGTTCTTGACGTACACGCTATGTCCCGCTACTGTACGCCGAGGCAGTCAGACAACGTTCTCTGCGATACGAGAGCGAATGTCGGGTGCAGGACTGGTCGCCATGTCGAGCTGTCGCGAACTCACGACACGAGCGGTTCGGTTGGCGCGCGTTTACGCGAGGAGGAGAGAGAGCTATGCAGCAACATTCACGGCGTGAGTGTGGCGGCCGCCTGCGCCAATGCGCGCGCGTCGTCGCCATCACGGTTGCGCTGCTCGGCGGTGCCGCGGTGACACCGGAGGCTCACGCGGCGACTACCTATCAGGAGCCGTTCCGGCCGCAGTTTCACTTCACGCCGGCGCAGAACTGGATGAACGATCCGAACGGGCTCGTCTACTACAAAGGCGAGTACCACCTGTTCTTCCAGCACAACCCGTTCGGGGACACCTGGGGTCACATGTCCTGGGGTCACGCGGTCAGCCGCGATCTCGTGCATTGGCAGCAATTGCCGGTGGCGATCCCCGAGCAGGGCGACGAGATGGTCTTCAGCGGCAGCGCGGTCGTCGACTACGGCAACACGAGCGGCTTCGGCTCGCCCGGCAACCCGGCGATGGTCGCGATCTACACCAGCGCCTACCCGGACGACCAGAAGCAATCGCTCGCCTACAGCACCGATCGCGGGCGCACGTGGACGAGGTACGCGGGCAACCCGGTGCTCGACGACGCCGACCGCGAGTTCCGTGACCCGAAGGTGTTCTGGTACGCCCCGCAGCGCAAGTGGATCATGGCCGTCTCGATGGCCGTGCAACGCAAGATCCGCTTCTACAGCTCGCCGAACCTCAAGCAGTGGACGCTGATGAGCGACTTCGGCCCCGCCAACGCGACCGGCGGCGTGTGGGAGTGCCCGGACCTGTTCCCGCTGAGGCTGGACGGCAACCCGCGCAAGACCAAGTGGGTGCTCGTCGTCAACCTCAACCCGGGCGGGATCGCCGGCGGCTCCGCGGCCCAGTACTTCGTGGGCGACTTCGACGGCCGCCGCTTCACCGCCGACAACGCGGGCGCCTACACGCCACCCGCCGGCGACGTCTTCGCCGACTTCGAGGGCTCCGACTACGGCGCCTGGACCACGACGGGCACCGCATTCGGCAGCGGACCGGCACACGGCACGCTCCCCGGGCAGCAGACGGTCTCGGGATTCCAGGGCAACGGGCTGGTCAACAGCTTCCTCGACTTCGACAACTCGCAGGGCACGCTGACCTCGCCGAGGTTCACGATCGGCCGCGACTACATCAACTTCCTCGTCGCCGGCGGCGCGCACGTGCACGACCCGGCCGCTGGCGACGGCACGCCCCCGCCCGGCGACGTGCTCGCCGACTTCGAGGGCCCCGACTACGGCAGCTGGACGGCGAGTGGCGACTTCGCCGGCACGACGCCGCACCGCGGCGGAGACGGGCGCGTCGGTGAGCAGATCGTCGACACGTTCTTCGGCAATCCGAACAACGGCGACCCCAACACCGGCTCGATCGTCTCGCCGGAGTTCACCATCAACCGCGACTTCCTCGACTTCGAGATCGCCGGCGGCAAGCACCCCGAGCCCGGCCCCGGCCAGACGGCGGTCAACCTCGTCGTCGACGGCGCGGTCGTGCGCACGGCGACGGGAAGCGACTCCGGGACGCTCAACTGGGTCGCCTGGGATCTGCGAGACCTCAGGGGCAAGCAGGGCCATATCGAGATCGTCGACCAGGCCACCGGCGGCTGGGGACACGTGCTGGCCGACCACTTCGTGCTCTCCGACGTCGCCGCCAAGATCCGCTCGGACGAGACTGCGGTCAACCTGCTCGTGGACGGGGAGGTCGTGCGCACCACGGCCGGCAAGGAGAGTGAGGCGCTCGACTGGGCCAGCTGGAACGTCAAGGACCTGCGCGGCAAGGAGGGGCAGATCCAGATCGTCGACCGCAACAGTGGCGGCTGGGGGCACGTCCTGGCCGACCAGATCACGTTCGCCGATGCGCCCGCGCAATCGGCCGAGCAGCGCGCGAGCTGGCTGGATTACGGCAAGGACTACTACGCCGCGGTGTCCTGGAACGACGTGCCAGACGGCCGCCGCGTAATGATCGGCTGGATGAATAACTGGCAGTACGCCAACCAGATCCCGACCTCGCCATGGCGCAGCGCGATGAGCGTCCCTCGCGAGATCGGTCTGCGCACCATCGACGGCCACCCGCAAGTCGTGCAATCACCGATTCACGAGCTACGCGATCTGCGCACCGGGCCGGCCTACAAGCTCCGGCACCAGACCATCCAGCCGGGGAGCGTGCCCCTGACGGGCCGCGGCGCCTCTGGCAAGACCCTGGAGATCAACGTTGAGTTCAGGCTCCGCGACGCCGCCCGCTTCGGCCTGAAGGTCCGCGCCGGAGGCGACGAGGAGACCGTCATCGGCTACGACGCGACCACGAGCGAGCTCTACGTCGACCGCACCCGGTCCGGGAACGTCGGGTTCAACCCGAACTTCCCCGGCGTGCAGCGAGCTCCGCTCGCCGCCCGGGACGGCGAGCTCCGCCTGCGCATCCTCGTCGACTGGTCCTCTGTTGAGGTCTTCACCGACAAGGGTGACCGGGTCATCACCGACCAGATCTTCCCTCGCGCCTCTAGCGACGGGATCGAGCTGTTCGCGGACGGCGGCAGAGCGACCCTCGACTCGCTCACGATTCGGCCCCTGCGGTCCAGCTGGCAGACCGTCAACGACGACCACGACGACGACTGACCAGCCAATCGCGCCTCGGGCGGGCGGCCACAGCCGCCCGCCCGATGAACCGCGATAACGCACGCCCGCCTCCGCGATCGCCGCTCTCGCAGCCACAGACCATGCCGCCGCGAGCCAATACGGACCGTCGCGGCCACCGCCCTGCTCCCTCTGTGCCGGGCAGCAACGAGTCGTGGGGTACCGCTTTCCGTGCATCTCAGCCGCGCGGCGGCCCGCCCGCGACACCTCAAAGCGCCGCCCGCTCGTGGCGAAGCAAAGATCGGGCGGCGCTGCCCCCTTCGATGCACTCAAGCACTGCGGCAGTGAACAGCGCACCAGCGGAAGCGCTTCAATTTCGCACGTGCGAGCGAGCACCGCCGAGCGCCGGCGCCGGACGCTCGCTGCGGACGACACGCAGAAGCGCGCCCTAGATCACCTCGACATAAGCCGTGCCTAGGCACTCGCGCGTCGGCTCTCAACAGGGAGGCTGATGCACAGCACTTCTCCTATCGCGTGATCGGAACAGTGACGGCTCCCGTTAAGCGACCACTGTGTGCTCGATAACGATGCCGGTACTGGCCTGATGCACCGCACGGCCGCGCAGTTCATCCGCGTGAGCCTCAGCGGTTCAGGGATCGAATGCGCCGACGCGGCCCGGTGTGCCCGATTCAGTCGTCCAGCGACCGCGACATGTAGGTGCTGTTCGGGCTCGCGACATAGTCGCCGAACGGCCCGCACAGCGTGAACCTCGCGCTTGCGTAGAGCCTCCGCGCCGCAGCGAAGGCCGGCCCGGAGCCGGTCTCTAGGCTCACGCGTCGATAGCCGCGATCACGAGCGACCGCGATCAGGTGATCTACGAGCATTCGGCCGATGCCGCGGCCGCGTGCCTCCTCGGCTGTGTGCATCGACTTGATCTCTGCGTGCCGATCATCGAGGTGCTTGAGCGCCGCGACTCCGAGCACTTCGCCATCGACGCCATAGCTGAAGAACGTCACCGCGGAATCGACGAGCGCGTCCACATCGAGCGCGAAGACCTCCTCGGGCTTGGTGTTCGCCCTTGCGTAGGCGAGATGACGCTGAAGCAGCGCGCGCACGTCCTCGGCGCGCGGATCGTCGGTTGAGATCACGCCCTTCGGCATGTCGGGAAGCTAACGGCTGGACGCTGGGACTAGCGCCTCCTCGATGCGGCGTGCGAGTCGGTCGATGGTGCCGGCGAACTCGTTGACCGCCTCGAGGGCGCCGTGTTCTCCCCAACCGGCGACGTACGGGATGGTCTCCCCGTCGATCGCGAGACCGAGTCCGGTGCAGACGATGAATGTGATGGTGTCGACCATCACCTCGGCCTGCTCGCGCGTGTAGCGGTCATAGTCGATCCCGAGCGCGTGCGCGGACTCGTGAATCAGCGTACGGAGCTGCGCGTTGGGGGCGGCGTCGGCGTCGACGACGATGCGGCGAGCCCTTGCGTCGCACCAGCCCCCGATCGCGGCCGGCGTCGATCGGAACTCGACGGAGTATCCGAGCGAGCGCGCGAACTCGCGGGCCGGGTCGAGATGCTCGGCGTGCGAGTCGCCGGTCAGCGGCCTGCATGGCGGTTCAAGCGGCGCTGGTTCCCGGCCCTCGAGCGGCTCGACTTGTGAGCGGTCTTGTCTCGTGATTCGTCCGGAACACCACATACGTTCCGCGCTGCTGATGGCAGGTGGGTTGTCAAGTGCTGCGGTAGGACGCCTGGAAGCGCTCGATGACGGCGACGAGGCAGTCGCCTTTCTGCAGGCGCTGGCGAGCCGCGGTTGCAGCTCGTACACGTTGCGGACCTACGCGCTGGGGCTCGCCCACTTCCTCGAGTGGCTGTCCGCCCGGGCCACTCGGCTCGATGAGATCGGGCGTGGCGACGTGGTCGCCTACGTCGCTGAGTTCGCGCGCAACGAGGTCGACGGCGTGGCCGCGAGCCGCGCGGCGGCGACGGTCAACCATCGCGTCAGCGTGCTCGCGTCGTTGTGTGCGTGGCTGATCGAGCGCGATCAGATCGCGGGCCACGGGGCGTGGCGGGACCGGATGAGCCCGGTGCCGCCGGGATCGGCGGGCATGGGCGGCGGGCACGGGATGCCTGGTCGCGACGCGCCGCGGCGCGGGCGACGCGGCGAGCTGCGTCGCCGGGTTCCGCACCGGCTGCCGGCGCGGGCCGAACCGGCGGCGGTCGCGGCGCTGATGGGCGCCGCGCAGTCGGCGCGCGACCGGGCGTTGTTGACGCTGCTGTGGCGCTGCGGGCAGCGGATCGGCGACTGGTCAGACGAGCATGGCCGCCACGGCGTGCTCGGCATGCGCCTGGGCGACCTGGACCGAGCCTCGAGCGCGATCGTTGTGTCGCTGAAGGGCGCCCGTGACGAGCATCGGGTGCCGGTCACCGCGGACTTCTGGCCGCTGTTCGCGGCCTACGTCCGCGACGAGCGCGGCCTCGGCGCGCCCGAGGATCCGGCGTGGGTCGCGCTGCGCCGCGGGCACGGCCGCCCGTTGGGCTACGCGACGTTCGAGACGCAGCTGCGCGAGCTCGGGCGGCGCGCGGGGGTCCGTGTGACGGCGCACATGTTCCGCCATGCGCTGGCTCAGGCGCTGGTCGACACCGCCGGATTGAAGACCGCGCAGGAGATCCTCGGCCACGCGAACGTGTCCACGACGGCGCGCAGCTACGCGCGCGTCGACGAGAGCGCGATGGTCAGCGCCCTGGCCGCCGCCGGCGAGATCCTCGACCGCCCCCAGACGCCAACGGGCGACGGCCCCGCCGCGACGAGCGGCGGTTTCGTGTTCGCCTATGACCCGGCGACCCTGTTGGAGCTCGAGCAGGCGGCGGGCGGGCCGTCGCGATGAGCGCGCCGCTCGCCGACGCGCCGTTTGACCGCCGCGCGCTCGAGCGCGAGCTTGAGGCGCTGCGGGCACGGCTGAGCCTGCGCGGCGAGAAGGCGCGCTGGATGGAGCGGGCCATCGGGTCGGTCGTCGAACTGCTGGACGCCACGCCCGGCGCGACACTCCAGCAGCGCTGGAGCGCGATCGAGCAGGACCGGTGGGCGCGCTGGGAGGCCGGCGAGCAGCGGCTGGCGCCGGACCGGCAGTGGACCTGGGGGCCGGCTGCGCTGGTCCTCAGTCGTGCCGTCTGCCCCGGCTGGGAGCTGCTGTCGCGCGCGCGGCTGTCGCAGTGGCTGGCCTGGCTGCCCGTCGACGACCCGCTCGCGCGCGAGCTCGCATGGCTGCGCGACCGCGCCGGACGGATCGAGTGGGAGAGCGAAGAGGGCCGCCGCCGCGGCCACTTGCTGGGGCTGCGGATCGTGCTCCATCGCGGCTACACGAGCGCACGCGAGATCACCGACGCCGATCTGCGCGCGGTGCCCGACCGCCTGTATCGCGGGATGGACGCACTCGACGCCGCGTTGTGTGAGGCCGGGGTGCTGCGGCGAAGCCCGCAGCGCGGCTCGCAGCGGCGGCTGCGCACCGGACGGCTCACGCCCGCGGAGCTGATCGCCGGCTCGCAGACATCGACGTCGAGCTCCGCCGGGCGCTTCGTTTGCGGAACCAGAGCCTGCAGCTCTCGACGGATCTCATCGGGATCAGGGCTCACCATGACGACTCACAATCTATTGGCTGCGTCCGTTCAATCACAGGCCGCCAGCTCCCGGAGGTGGGCCCCGGAGAAAAGGTCGGCCATCGCATCCAACGCGATAACGCCGCTTCCCGAAGATGCGGATCCCGCGCTCGCCCTTGCGAACGCAGTATCCGAGGTCCAACCAGGCTTTGAAGCCGGCGACGAAGCTCGCCTCGGGCTTGGAGAACAGGATCAGACAGAGGTTGGACACTGAGTAGCGTGCGAGGCCGTTGCGGCCCCGGGCGCGGACCCAGCGCTGCCAGCCGTCGGATGACAGCAGCTGTTCGCAGGCCTTCTTCAGGCGCTCGCGATCCTGGGCGCGCCGCTCGTCGCGGTCGGCGTCGGTCAAGCGGCGTCGGGGCTTGGGCATGGCGGCTTCTCCTGCTCGGGGCGCCGCCGGTGCGGCGCCTGCGCCGCCCGCTCCGCAGCCGTCAGGCTGCGACACTCAGGGCGGTCGGGCGCCGTGCCACGGACGCGCAACGCATCCGCGGTGAGATGCGCAGTGGCACACACGCGCAGCTCCGCATCCGCGCGTCGGCCCGGAGCATCGCGCGACCCCAGCGAGGGACGGCCGCGTCGTCACGGCCGTCCCCGGTGCCGGGCGTGGTCAGGCTTCGAGCGCCGGCTCGCCAGGGCCGCCGTCGGCGGCGTCGCTCGTGCTCGAGACCCCCGTCTCGTCGGCGCCGTCGGGTTGGCTCGCGTTCATGGTGAGGATGTGCTCGCGGAGGTGGTGCGTGCGCTCGGTGTGCCGTCCGTACTCCGCACCGAACTCGCGCAGCGCGTCGAGGCGTTCCTCGGGGATCAGCTCCGCGAGCCGAGCGCGCATACTGAGGTCGGCCTGCTCGGCCGCGCGCTCTTCCTCGGCGAGCCGTTCCTGCTCCGCGCGGGTCCGCTCGCGTTCCTCGCGAACTCGCACGGTGAGGTGCTCGGGCAGGCGCTCGATCGCCAGGTCCTCGATCAGCTCGACGACCTGGCGGCGCCACGGTAGCCCGGCCTCGGTTGAGCCGGGGACGACGTAGCTCGCCGGTCGGTACTCGTGGAGCGAGACCATCGAGCGGTTCGACCGCGCGATGCACTCCTCGTCGGCCAGCACCGCCATCACCGCGAGCGCGAGGCAGCGGCCGGCGATCTCGGATGCGTTCGTGGCGGCTGCGAGGAACTCGTGTGCCTTGGCGCCGACCTGGTAGCGCTCGAGGTAGGTCGGCTTGGTCTTTCCGCGGGCGCCGGTCTCCTCGCCCGGCCAGCCGGGGAGCCCGTAGCGGGCGCCGCGCGTCGCGAGCGCCTCGAGGTCGTCCTTGAAGCTGACTGCGGATAGGACCTGCAGCACCCGCGCGTCGACGCGAACCTTGGCGAACGCCTTCAGCACGGAGATGCCGAGCTCGAGGTTGAACGCCTGTGCGCTCGTGCGGCGCTCGCGTTCGGCCTGACGCCCCTGGCGCCGGCGGGCCTCCGCCTCTTCGCCGGTCTCCGGCTCGGAGGTGCTCGCCTCGCCCGCGTCCGTCGTCGCCTCGCGCTCGCGCCGCGAGCGGGCTCGCTCGTCCTTCAGCCGCGTCTTGAGGAGGTCGCCGATCAGCTGCTCGGCGACGTCCTGGCCGACGATCACCGCCGAGTGGCCGTGCTCGGAGCGATGCGCGGCGCCGAGCGTCGCCGCGCGCTCGACCATCTCAGCGTCGAACGTCACCGTCAACTGGTCGAGGTCGGCGTACGCCGGGTTCAGCTTTGTCAGGGCGGCCAGGTCCTTGTCGCCGGTCGCGCCGAGGTTGAACGCGGAAAGCGGGTACTGCGCGAAGGCCTCGAACACGCCCTCGGGCAGGCTCGGCTCTTCGTCGCCATATTGCGTGGTGATCGCGCCGATCGGGTCTTCGATGACGTCGTTCCACGACACGCGACGGCGCCAGGAGTCCTCGGGCTCGTCGAGCACTCGGCGCAGCGCGCACGCGGGCAGGTCGGCGTGGATCTTCGTCAGCCCGGCCAGGACCTTGACGGCGCCGAGCGGGATCAGGCCGGCGTCGACGTGCTGGTGCAGCTCCTCGGGGAGCGTGAGGATCTCAAGCCGCTCGCGCACGAGCTCGCGCGAGACCTGCAGCCGCTCGCAGATGCCCCTGCGCGTGAGGCCGGCGTCGAGCAGCCGCGCGAACGCATGCGCTTCCTCCACCGGCGTGTGATCGGCCCGGTGGAAGTTGGCCGTCAATGCGCTGACGAGCCCGCCGGCGTCCTCCCCACGCGCGCGAATGAGGACGGGGACCTCGGTCAGCCCGGCCCGGAAGGCGGCTCGGTAGCGCCGCTCGCCGTCGACGAGCTCGAACTCACCGTCGGTCTCGGCGGGGTGCACGAGCAGCGGCTGCAGCACGCCGCCTTCACGCATAGTTTGCGCCATGCGTTCGAGCGCGCCCTCGTCGAAGGCGCCGCGCGGGTTGAAGCCGTCACGCACTGTGATCGCACTCAGCGAGACGTTCCGCAGCTGATCCGGTGCGGTTGTCGTATCGGTCATCTGGCCTCCCAGATCTCCGCGACCCCGCCGGGTGCGGGGCCGATCCCCATCCCCTCCGCACGCCGTCAGGCGTGCCACCATCCGGGATGGGTCGGCCGCGCGCCTCGTGCATATCCCCCGCCCTCGATTCGCTTCGCTACGACGGAGCGGCGGACTGAGCTGACTGCTCGGTTTCGCGCAATGCAACAGTGCCCTTCGCGGGCGCCGCTGACAAGGCCGCCGCCGTCACGCCGACATTGCAGCGTGTTCGATCGCTGCCGCGTCACCCGCCAGGCTGGCGACGTGTGTCGCGTGCATGAGCTTGGGGTCCGACTGTTCGAAGAGCTCTCGGGCGGCGATCAGCGCGTCGATCGGGAAATCCGCGCGCAGGACGTGCCAACGCGTCGACTCGTCGACGAGCCGGCCGGTCTGCACGTCGGAGCCGTCGCGTGGCAGCTCGATGACGCTGTCGGCACGCCGACGGACGTAGAACGTGCGGTCGAGGAACGTGACCTCGTCCACCGGCGCTAGGTCGGAGAACCCGCTGATCGCCGCCGCGAAGTCGGTCGTGCGACCAGGGCCCCAGAGCGGCTCCATCGGGAACTCGCTGGCCTGAAAACCGGGCACAAACGCGAAACGCTGATGTCCGGGGGACTCGTGGTCATAGACAGTCAGGTCTTCCTCGGCTGCGGCCAGGTATAGCGCGAACGTCCAGTCGCGGCGATCCGCCTTCTGCAGCGCGCCTGCGAGCGATCCGAAGGTCACGGCCTCGGTGCGGTCGGGGGAGATCGCCGCTGCGCGAGCCCACCGCGGGACGGGCTTCGGGAACAACCTGCCTCCGGGGGTGTCGTGGCCCCAGAGCCGGTTGATGATCTCCGCGACGTCGCGCAAGAACCGGAACACGCTGGGTGGCATGTCGACCGTGTGACGCTCGGGGTGCGCGATGGAGTTGCGCGACTGCTTGATCGAGTCGAGCACGAGGACGCTGCGCTGCCCGATGAGCAGCCCTCGGCGACGAGCCCACCCGAATAGCGCCGGGTACCCGGTCGGTGCCGGCTCGGGGGACGTCTCACGGAGCTCGACTCGCTGTCCCCGAGGGGCGCGCTGGACGGCATCGCGGTAGTCCGCGAAGGACGAGACCACGAGGACATCGTCGACCCCGCCTCGCGTGATCGGGATCTGTCCCTCATAGAAGGAGACGAACCGGTGACGCAACGCGCCTTCTAGGGCGAGGTGGGCGAGCGAATACGTGGCGGTAAAGAGGTCGTATTCGAGCAGGCCGTGCATGAAGACGCTGCGCACGCGCTCGAACTCCGACCGGATGTCCTGCGGTACGTCGTCCGCCAGGACCGCGTGGTCCAGCAGCCCGGCGAGAAACGCGGCGGAGTCCTCCGGCTTGAGGCGTCCGCCGAGCCCCCAAGGGCTGAACCGAAGCGTCGCTTCATCGACCTCCCGCAACTCGCGGAGGATCTGTCTACCGTCGGCGCCCACTAGGGCCGACCTTACCGAGCGTCCACGAGCACTCGGGACTCAGCACGGGTTCGAGCCGCGGTTCCCCGAGGCAGGACAGACGACTCCGATGCGTGTTGCCAGCAAGGCTAGCGACGTCCACGGGGAAGCTCGCCGGACGTTTCGAAGGTCGCTGAGGACGAGCCGTTCTCGTTCTCGCGCAAGGCACTAGTCAGCCAAGACCACCGCGGCGCCGCCGCCTGCTCACACCGCGCTCCGCGTTTCGCCCCTTGCGCTCGCCGCGAGCGAGCGTTATGGATGGGTCGTGGCTGACTCGATCACGACGCGTCGCCTCCGACTGGTCGCGCTGACGCCGTCGATGCTGCGTGCGGTGGCCGATGGCGATCAGGCCGAGGTCGAACGACAGCTCGGGGCTCGGGTGGGGAAAGGCTGGGAGCAGGGCGTCCCGGCAGAGCTGCGCCTCTCACAACTGGCGGCCGACGGATCGGAGCAGCCATGGCTGGTTCGCGCCATGGTCGCCTCGACGCCTCGCGTGGTCGTCGGAAGTGTCGGCTTCCACGCACCACCAGATGAGCACGGCCGGGTGGAGGTCGGCTACGACACCGTCGCGTCCGAGCGCCGAAAGGGCTATGCCCGCGAGGGGGTCCAGGCGCTGCTGGGGTGGGCATGGGCGACCGGTCGCGCTCGCATCTGCGTCGCCTCAGTCGGTCCGCAGAATGCGCCATCCGTGGCCCTCGTCCGCTCGCTCGGGTTTCGGCATGTCGGCCAGCAGATCGACGAGATCGACGGGTTGGAACTGGTCTTTGAGCGGCGACTGCCGCTCACGACCTGACCGGCCTCGCGGCTGCTCGTCGTCCGAAGCGACAGCGCGACCGGTTGCGTGCCGGACTGTCACTCGGCCGCGAAGCGAGAGTGGACCGCGAACGGGTCGGCGTGTGCTGCTGATCCAACTCGGCACTCACCTTTGGCCCGCGGGGCGCGCCGCAACGTGCAGACGCTCCTCGATCGCGGCAGGACGGTCGGCCATCTCAGGCTCGCAATGCCGCGGCTTGTCAGCAGTTGGGCGCGGACTCGGCGTCGACCTCAGCCTGCACGGCGTGCTCGGGCACCCAGCTGCCATCGCCGAGCTTGGCCCACGAGCCGCCCTTGAGACAGACGACTTCGACGGTATCGCCGGAGAACAGCAGGCCGGTGCCCACCGCCTCCCCCGCGTTGGTGTCGGGGCGATCGTCGGGAACACGTGCTCGACGACGAAGTACCGGTGCGTCGACGGCGTGTCCTCGGGTTAACGCGCCGCGGACGCCCTCGGCGGCGAACGCGGAGAGCACCGCGGCGAGGGCCGCGCTCAGCGCGGTGGCTCGCAGGCGCCAACGCGGGGCGATGTACCCGGCGGCCACGCCGGCGAGAACCCCCGCGAACACCGCCGCCGAGAGCCACAGCGGGAAGTCTGTGGCGACCGTGGGCACGAGGCCCGTCGCGCCGAGGACTGCGACCACGGTGGGCACGAACGGGTTCAGGGTGGGCTTCTCGGGGGCTCACCGCGGTGACGCTACCGCCACGCGCCGCCGTCGGCACCATCCCATGTCCCGCTTGCTGTGTCATACCGACCCGTTCGACGACCCGTTCGTCGACCTGCTGGACGCGACGGCGGCCGAGTCCTCACCGGTCGCCGAGCGCCTCTTGGAGATCCTCCAGGAGCGAGGCCGGAAGGGCAGGACCCGGGTCGAGCGAGTGCCGGCCGAGCCGCCGGGGTGACTCGCCGACCACAGACGAAATCACCCCAGGTGATTCGCCGCCGGAACCTTGATCGGCTGTCCTGCGGGGCCTGACCATGGGCTCGATGATCCGATCGAAACAGCAACACGAAACCAGCAAGACGCGCGGAAGCCGGCTGGCCGCGCTGGGGCTGGCGCTCGCCGCGGTGATCGTGGCCGCGCCCGCCACGGCCGATGCATCGATGATGTACGTGCACTCGGCCGACAGCGGCAAGCTGGCCGGCGGTCGGCTGACGCTGCACGGCGTCGGGCGGTACGTGACGTGGACCACCACGAGCGGGCGCGCCGGGGTGGAGCGAGTCTCACGCGTCCACCAGAAGCTGTTCCAGCCCAACAAGCCCGCCACCGGAACGCTGCACATCGCCGGCCAAGAAGGCGGCGAGGAGCTCGCCTTCAAGCTCAGCGCTCCGCGCTACGACGCCCGCCGCGACACCGTCAGCTATCGCGCGAGGCCGATCAGCAAGCGCGCCAAGGCGGCCGTCGCCCACAGCTCCGCCGCTTCGCCCGCGCGCAGCTTCGGGTCCGCTTCGCTGTCGGTCGTCCCCCACGCGTCGATCGCACCCGGCGGCGACGGCGGCAACGTCTGCCTCGCCGGGTTCTACAACAACACCTGGTACGGGATGCAATGGGTCGACGACTCGAAGTGGGATACCGACGAGTGGGTCGACGACGACGCCCTCGACCCCGACCTCATCGTCGGCAACCGGAACCTTCGTGGTGGAAATCTGCCCCAGTCAGCCACTTGGGAGACCGTCGGCGGGCTGTTCCGCGGTTGCGCCAACCACACGGTCTGGAAGCTCGTAACCGACCCCACCGACCCGGCCACGAGCGGCTCACCGCCCGGCGACGTCATCATCACGTTCAACATCGATTGGGAGTGGACCCAGTCGCCGCGCTTCGACTGCACCACCTCGAATCCGCGATTCGTCTGTCTCATCGACTCCAACTCGCGGTGGGAGGTCTTTGACAGCCAGAGGCCGTGAGCGCCTCCTCCGCTTCGCGCACCGTGGCGTAGACGTTGCGCTCGTCGATGACCTCCATCAGGCCCGCACGTCGCCACAGCGCGAGGGTCGGCGGATGGACGTGGGCGAGCGCAAACACGGTGCCCTGCGCGCGCATCTCGTCCAGAGCGGCATCGCGCGTGGCATACAGCGGCATGGCCGCGGGGACGGTGCTGAAGCTCGACTCGGCTGCCCGCAAGACGCTCAAGGCGCGAACCCCGGCGGGCGTCACCCCGGCGAGGCGCCGCCAGGTGCCTGCGGTCTAGTGATTCAGGGCACTAGGTTCCGGTGTGCAGCCCGCAGACCCGACGGCCGACCGGCTCTGCGTCCGTCAACACGTCCGCGCAGGGTTCGTCCCAACGCGCTCGCTAGGTCTGCCACAGCACACCACTCGGTCGCCCTGGGACTGCTGGTTTCCATGCTCAGCGGCGGCGCGACCAGCCGCGACGGCGCGCTGGCCCGGCTGCCGCTTTGGCGACGCTGCGATAGCGCTTGGCGAGCGAGTTGGGGATCTTCGGAGGCGGAGATCGCTGCCCGAAGGAGGACCACATGCCCGAGCGCCTGCTCGATGCCGCCGGTCGTCGCCGCTCGCCCGCCACCCTGCCGGGCTTTCACGCCGGTCGCCCGCCACGCAACAGGGGGATGCGCTACCCGGCGGACCCGCCCACAGTCGAGGAAATCGTGGCTGTCATGCGCACCGCGGGCGAGACTCTGCACGGGCAGCGCCTGCGGGGTCTGATCGTGGTGCTGTGGCGTGCCGGGCTGCGGATCAGCGAGGCGCTCGCGCTCGCCGAGGCCGATCTCGACCCGCAGCGAGGGGCCGTGCTGGTACGTCGCGGCAAGGGTGGGCGCCGGCGCGAGGTCGGTATGGACGACTGGGCGTGGGAGCAGCTGCAGCCGTGGCTGACCGCCCGGCTTCAGCTCCCGGTGGGGTCGCTGTTCTGCGTGATCACCGGCCCGACGCGCGGCCGGCGCTGGTCGATCGCGGCCGCACGCGCCCAGCTGCGCGACACGGCCGCGGCTGCCGGCGTCCGGCGCCGCTTTGCCCCGCATCAGCTGCGCCACGCGCACGCGGTCGAGCTGGCCCACGAAGGCGTCCCGCTCGTGATGATCCAACGCCAGCTCGGCCACAGCAACCTCGGCATCACGTCCGTCTATCTGCAAGGCATCGACAACGCGGAGATCATCGAGGCCGTGCACGCTCGGCGAGCGCCGATGGTCCCGGTCCACGTGAAGCTCGGACGCTGACAGGCGAGATCGCTCATCGCGCAAAGGAGCAGTGGCGCCGGCAGCACGACGAGACCGCTCCCTCTCGTCCAGAGCAGCGGCGACGGTGACGCGCCCGGTTCCCGATCCTCCGTACGTCCACGCGCGGCCGTGCAGTTACTTCCGATAGCCGAGCGCGGCGCGCACCACGGTTCTGAGGATGGGCGATTCGCTGCCGGTCGCGGCGTCGTTCCAGCTGATGGCGACGGTGAGCCGCTCGTGGGGGAGGTACCACAGCTCGGTGTGATCGCCGCCGCCGTCCCCCGAATGGCCCCACATGATGTGACTGTCGACGCTATTGAGCGCCACGCCGAGCCCGTAGCCTGACCAGAAGCGCATGTTCGAGGGGCGAAACCGAACCATCTCGCGCAGCGAGTTGGGCTCGAGAAGGTCGCCGCCCAGGAGCGCGCGACCCCAGCGCGCCAGTGAGGGGACGTCACCCGCCAGCCCGCCGGCGCCGGCGGTGAGTTGCATGAAGTCGCGCCGCGGTAGCCAGCCGCTGCCGTCGTACACGTCTACCGGGTCGTTGAGCCCGTGCGGGTAGTAGTAGCCGTGGGCGAGTGGGGGGTGCGGTCGCTCATCGGGCTCGAACACGAGACCGTCACCTCCGGGCGCGGTGAGGACACGCTGGCGTACTGCACGTGCGAGTGGCTCGCGTGCGGCGCGAGCGAGGATCTTGCCGGCAATCTCGAAGCCGGTGTTGGAGTATTCGGCCTCAGTGGTCTTTGGGCCCGGCCGCGGGGCGGCTCGGAGGCTCGTGTTGACGCTCAGCTGACGACCGCTGAACTGGATCCGTGAGAACGCGACGTCGCTGATGTCGCGCGCGCCGGACGTATGACCCAACAAATCATCTACCGTGGCGGCGGGATCGCCGCGCCATCCCGGATACCACCGGACGACCGGGTCATGGAGGCCCAACCTGCCGTCCTCAGCGAGCCGCAGCGCGAGCGCAGCGGTGGCCATCTTGCTCACGCTGTCAAACGGGAACGCCGTACGCGTCGTCATCGCCACGCGCGGTTTCAGTCGCGCCGCCCCGAGGGCCAGGCTCCACTCCCGTCCGTCCGGGAAGACGATTGCCGCCGACGCGCCCGGGAGCGCGGCGTCGCCGACCTGCGCCCGCAGAGTGGCGTCGAGCGTGCGCGCCAACTTCGGCGTGAGACGCAGGGTTGCGCCGCCCCCTGCCGGCCTGGGATGAGCAGCCCCGCAGCCCGCGAGCGCCGCCGTCAGGACTGCCACCGCAGAGCGTGCTGGCAACCCGCGACCCACTGCTGTTCACTCCCTGTTCAAGAAGTCGGTGCGCTCCCACGCGCGCTTTTCGGCCCGGAGCACGCTCTCCTCGAGTCCCCCGATGTCCTTGCGCCGCTCGCGTCGCCACGCGCGACGCTGCTTGCGGTCACGACGGCGGCTGCGGATCCGCTCGCGCCAGGTGGGCGCGACGCCCTGTGGGTCGAACATTGCGGCCTCCTCGGCCTCGACGCCACGAGCCTAACGGCCGGTTCCCGCATCGGTCAAGGTCCTCATCGATCAAGGTTTCTCTGGTGTCGCAAGGGACGGTCACGAGCAGTCGGACGCTCACGCGCCTTGGGCTCGTTCTCGGCGACTTGGGTACTTCGGCCGCTCTGTCGCTTTCCATGCTCAGCGGCGACGGCGCACTGCCGCGGCTCTCGCTTTGGCGAGCTGCGATAGCGTTGTGGGCGAGCGAGCCGGGGCATCTTCGGAGGCGAAGATCGCTGTCCGAAGGAGGACCAATGTCCGAGCGCCTGCTCGATGCCGCCGGTCGTCGGCGCTCGCCCGCTACGCTGCCGGGCTTCCACGCCGGTCGCCCACCGCGTAACAACGGGATGCGCTACCCGGCAGACCCACCCTCTGTCGAGGAGATCGTCGCCGTCATGCGCGCCGCCGGTGGGACCATCCACGGTTAGCGCCTGCGCGGCCTGATCGTCGTGCTGTGGCGCGCCGGGCTTCGGATCAGTGAGGCGCTCGCGCTCGCCGAGGCCGATCTCGATCCGCGGCGCGGCGCCGTGCTCGTGCGTCGCGGCAAGGGCGGCCGCCGCCGCGAGGTCGGCATGGACGACTGGGCGTGGGAGCAGCTGCAGCCGTGCCAGATCGTGCGGCTCCAGCTTCCGGTTGGGCCGCTGTTTTGCGTGATCACCGGCCCGACGCGCGGCCGGCGGTGGTCGATCGCGGCCGCTCGCGCGCAGCTGCGCGAGACCGCGGCGGTCGCCGGCGTCCGCCGCCGCTTTGCCCCGCACCAGCTGCGCCATGCGCACGCCGTCGAGCTCGCCCACGAAGGCGTACCGCTCATCGTTATCCAGCGTCAGCTCGGCCACAGCAACCTCGGGATCACGTCCGTGTATCTGCAGGGCATCGACAATGCCGAGATCATCCAGACCGTGCACGCCCGGCGAGCGCCGATGGTCCCCGTCCGCGCCACGCTCGAGCGCTGACGCCGCGCTGGCGCCACTCGCGCAAAGCAGCAGTCGTCGACCTGTCCGACTCGACCGCCGCCGCTCGTCCCAGGCAGCAGCGCCGACCATCTCGCCGGCGCCATAGCTTTGCGGCACGCGGTGTGGTCGACGAGCATGCGGACGTGCGTTCGACATGGCTCCGCCCTACCCGTCGTACGCGCCCGACTGGATTGCGCTCTCGCCACTCGCAATCTCGCCGCCGTGCGTGTGGCGGTATGCGTGCTCCCTAGCATCGTCACGCTTTCGGACGCCATCGAGCCCCTGACGAGCATGGAGGACACCGACGACCCAGCGTTTGACGCGCAAGCGGTGCGCTGGATCTCCCGATTCGCGACCGAGTGCAACAGCTCGACGCTGACCGAGCTCTACGCGGCGCTGGAAAGGGCTGGACGGGCTGCCCGCGCCGAACGCTCGCGCGACGATCGCCGGCCTGTTGCGCGGGCACGGTTGTCGAAGGCACTCGCCGCTCCAAGCCCTCGTGCTCGGCGTCGGCGCGGCGACGCGGCGTTCAGGGCATGGTGAGGCTGATCCCGGCGGTGGTGACGCTTACTTCGCGCGGCGGGGCATCCATGCCCAGGAGTGTCGCCACGACGCTTCTCCCGTGGGTCTCCTTCGCCTGAGCAACCTCCTGCGGGAGGTATTCGTTGTTCGACGCCATCGCCGTGCCGCTGATGTAGATCTGGACTGGCTCTATCTGCTCGCCGCGGCGGATTCGCCAGAGGTACGACGTCGCGTCGCGGTTGCCGGCGCCGACCATGCCGAGGTTCTCGTCGATGGTCCAGCGCGGTGCGATCGGCAGCCCTTGGGCGACCTGGGTTCGTACGGAGTTCAGCTCGTCGCTGACGTCGCGTTCGGCGTCGTCCGCCTCGACGTTCTCGAAGTACTCCTCCCACTTGGAGCTCGCGATCCGCTCCATCAGTGGAAGCGCCTCGCGGACTCGCTCGGGGAGGGCGTCGAGCGCCCAACGCAGCCGACGCTGCGGGGCGAGAAGGTCGCGGATGTTGCCGCCGCCATGCCAGACGCCGTTCCACGCGTCGAACACGGCCCAGGTGCGTTCGGCCACCTCCTCGATCTGCGCGACGCCGACGTCGCCGGGTATCTCCTCGTGCGCCGGCACTCCCTCAGCGTCGGCGGCGCCCTCCGCTGCCTCATCACCGTGACCCGCAAGGTCTTCTCCCATCGCATAGGCGAGCTGGCTCGCGAGCGTCTCGATGGAGAAGCGGTCGGCGTCGCCCCAGAACGTGTCCCTCAGCATGGGCGGCATCTCGGCGCCCCGGAACCTCACCGGGAGGACCTTGACCCGGCGCTTGTCGATGCCCTGTGTCATGGCCAGCGACAGCTCTTTCTGGCACCACGAGGACGCGACGGACGCCGGCGACACGACGGCGATCAGAAAGTCGCCGTCATGAATCTCTCGCGAGATTGTCTCGATCAATGAGTCGCCGATACGGAGCATCACCGTGTCGTAGCGGATCTCCATGCCTTGGCGCTGCAGCGCCTGGACGAGCGCGAGCACGAACTCCTGATCCTCGTGCGCGTAGCTGATGAACGCCGATGGCACGGGCGCAGAGTACGCGACGCTCCGGTCGACGGCCGCTCGGCAGAGCCCGAGTGCGGGGGTGGTCCAAATCGTCCGAGGCAGCCGATGCCGCCGGTACGATGCCGAGCGTTCGCGCGCCAAGCCCTCACTCGACTAGAGACACGCCCTGCTTTGAGCTGGTCAGGGGCCGGATGGGCCGGCCTCCACCCGAGCACGGGAGGTCGTGAGCACATGGGCTTCGACAACACCATCGACAGTCGCTGGCGCTCGGACTATGAGTCCGCGTGGCGCCGGGTCCGCGAGGAAGAAGAGGAGGCAGCTCTGGACGCCGCCGCGGAGCCGGTCAGGGTCATCCAGAGCCGCGAGCTCTCGTTCGTCCCCAATAACCGTCGCCGGGCCTTTGAGCCTCACGACGCGCAGACCAAGGCGCTGATCGCGCAGCAGGAGCGCCTCTACCGGCTCCCACACGGCCCGAGCCTGGTCGACCGGCTCTCGTACTGGCGGTACATGGACCGCATGCGCAGCCCAGCGGAGAAGCAGAGGTACCTGGAGCCGCTGATCGAGGCGGTCCGTCGCGACCCGGTCGAGAACGAGGCTCTGCTCCTGTTCCTGCTGGTGGCCTTCGAGCCGATCCGGAGGTCGGTCAGCAAGGAGTTCTTGCGCGCTCGCGGCGGCCTGACGCACGACCCGGACGCGAACTACGCCAACCGCGCTGAAGCGCGGATGATCGGGAGCTCGACCGGCAGACGCTGTTCGACGTGAGTCGCGAGGCTGCGATCGAGGCGATCTTCCGATACCCGCCTACCCGGCCCGACCGTCTCTTCCCCGTGGCTGCGCGAGACGATCGCGCATCGCGCCCTGGACAAGCTCCGCGCTGAGCTGCCGGAGATCGAGACGATCTGCCGCAACCCGGCGGAAGCCGTGGCGATGCAGAACGCGCTCGCCGGCTTCGATGATGCCGAGGCTCCACCGATGCGGCAGGCCAACGGCCTGCGCGAGTGGCGCCAGCGCATCCATCTGCGCAGCGTCTTCGAGATCGTCGAGGACTACTACGGCGAGAACGCCATCCGGGAAATCTGCCGCACCGCCATCGACCGCCTCCCGCGCTGCCAGGCCGAGATTATCGACGCCTACTTCTTCTAGCAGCGCAGCGTGACTGACATCGCATGCATCCGCCGTGTCAGCCCCAGCACCATCTACAACACGAAAGCGTCCGCCCAGCGCAGGCTCCACGACGACCCGCGCTTCTTCACCGCCCTCGTGAGGATGCACAAGGTGCGCGACGCAGTGCGAGCGCGTGAGCTGCGCGAGCGCTACCCCGACGGGCTGTATATGGATGGGCGGCGGATCGTCCACATCGACGACGACCTCGCGGCTTGAGGCGCTGACATGGACCTCTCGACGGTTGAGCAGCTCACCTCGATCGGCGCCGGCGTGGTGACGATCGCTGGACCAGTCGTGACGCTCTGCGAGCGCCGGCATCGCGCCCGCTCGTCGCGCAATGCGCAAGCGACGGTGTTGGATCTCCCGTCCTCTCCGAACCTGATGGTCGCCGATGCGGTGCCTATGCACTGCGCCACGGAGTCGAGCGGCGAGGCGCTCCTGCTGCGATCGGGGTCGGGAGAGAGTTCATACGAAATACCGGGTTAGCAAGCGCGGCTGCTGCTTCCACCGCTGGACGCAGCAGCGAATCGCGCCGGCGGGCGCTGTCGCACCTCGGCCCGAAGGCGCGTGTGGCCTCGGCCGCGGACACGCTCGCGTTTGCAGACGCGGACGCTGCGGGCTCGATCAGCGGGTGGGAAGACGTGGCAACGGCCCGAGGGTCAAATGGCGGCGCTCGGCGACGAGGCCGCCCGAGGAGAGAATGCCCGCCGCATCAAGGTACCACCACCCCCGCCAGGCCGTGTGGGCTACTACGGATCCGGTCGACGCGGCGCTACCAGAACGTGCTCGCGGTGTATGAATGACATACGAACGTATGTTCCGAAGGGAGCACCAAAATGGCCGAGACAATCACCAAGCCAAAGCCGGTCGTGAAGACCTCGGTGGCCCGTCAGCGCGGCATCCCAGCGGCTCGTCTTGGGAGCGTTGTTGAGAGGACCACGTGGCTGTCCGACGAACTGCTCAAGTCGCTTGACGCGGGTGAGCGGGCGGCGATCGAGGCGGTGGGGCGGTTCCTGATCAGCGTCGAGGACGCGTTGCCGCAAGAAGTTGCGGGCACGTCGGACGTGGCGAAGAAGGTCACCGAGTCGGGCCTGGAGATGGCCGACCGTCTGATCCACACGGAATACGCCTTCCTGCGCCATGTCATCGACAGCGCCGGCACGTCGCTGAGCATCGGCGGCGGAGCAAAGCCCCACGCCGCCAAGTAGGCCCCGACCGCACAACAGCCGGCGCATCGGAGCGTGACACCCTCAGAGTGGGATTCGCGCTCGGCGCCGGCCGCGTGCTATGCCGGACGTGTCTCGCCTGCGTGATCTCGGCGACGCGTGTGCCGATCGCCTCGATCGCGAAGATGACGCGCCCGCCAAGGACATCGCGGTAGCAGGCGACGTCGGCCTCGACGTCACGGCTGGGCATGTACAGGACGTCGAGCGCCTCGATCGCCATCGGGGTCATCCTCCCAGCCGCGCCGCGGGGCGAGCACGCGCGTCGTCGCCGCGGCGGGTAGCGTCGGGGCGGTGGCCGACGTGGTTGGGACCGCTCGTGTGGATCTTGTGGCGCTCGAGCCGGCGATCCTCGCGCTGATCGAGCGCGACGATGTCGCGGCGGTCGAGCGCGAGCTATCGGTGCGCGTGCCGGCCGGCTGGACACGGACGATTCCGGCGCGCCGGCGGCTCGAGCAACTCGCGGCCGATCCGTCCGAGCAGCCGTGGCTGGTCCGCGCCATCGTGCTGCGGCGAGACGGGCGCGTGATCGGCAGCGTCGGCTTCCACGGCCCTCCCGACCCGCACGGGCGCGTGGAGATCGGCTACGACGTCGTTCCCGCCGAGCGCCGCAAGGGGTACGCGCGCGAGGCGGTCCTCGGTCTGACGGCGTGGGCCTACGCCACCAAACAGGCCCGGTCATGCGCCGTCTCGATCACGCCGAACAACATGCCGTCGCTCGCGCTGGCCCGCGCGCTGGGATTCGAGCACGTCGGCGAGCGCATCGACGACATCGACGGGCGAGAACTCGTCCTCGAACGCCCGCTGCCAATCGACACAGCCATCTCAGAAGGCGGCGACCGTGACCACAGCCCTCACAGGACCGACAGCCATCGCGGACCCGGCGCCATGGCGTGACCGCATAGCGCGAAGCGCTAGCGAGGGCTCGCCGGCCGATTGCTCCATGTCGTCGACGCTGCAGCGGTTTCGGCTGCTGCGATCGCGAGAGGGACCCGCGCCGCAGGCCTACGGGCGGGCTCTGGGCGAGCGCGTTCGACGAACCCAGATGGCGCCCGCCGTCAAGACCGTCAACCCAGTCAGCCATGTCAGGATGCGGCCGTCCGACGAAGGCTGCCAGTGCTCGGGCAATGCCATCACCGAACTGTAGATCACGGTGGCCGTCGCCCGTGGGTCGTGGTTGGTGCGTGGCGATGCGTTCGCCCTGTGGGCGTTGCGCATTCGTGGCGCGACGGCCCGGGCAGCAGCGCCTTTCCGAAGCCTGCTCGGCTCAGGTGAATCTGGGCACGAGGACGCGGTCGTCGTGTTGGACGGCCGTCGTGCCCAGCTCGGCGCACGCGCGGATGAAGCGGCGGCGGATCCATGCGGCGTCCTCGCCGCGGGCCACGCGCGTGTGGCGGTGCTCGATCGTGATCGGGACGGCTTCGAGGCGCTGTGGGCCGTCGTCGCCGAGGTCGACCAGGAACAGCAGGCCGAGATCGTTGCGCAGGCGCGGATCGACGGCGTAGTCGTCGACGAAGTCGCCGAGGTCGTAGAGCACGCCGCGCTCCGCGCCGTGGGGAACGTGGGCCGAGTGACCGGCGACCAGCGTCGCGCCTTCGTCCAGCAGCGCTCGCGCGGTTCGCCGCAGGGTCGCCGACGGCCGGAGGGTCATGTTGGGTCCCCAGTGGGGTGTGACGAGCACCGCGTCGGCGTCGCGGCGGGCGTCGGCGACGGCGTCTGCGAGCCAGCCTGTGCTTGCGTCCTGAGGCAGCTGCGCGTACGCGATGCCCGGGCGATCGGGCGCGGCGGCGAAGTCCGCGGGGTGGTCTGACGCTCCGAGTACCGCGAGTCGGGTGTCGCGCGCGGTGATGACGCGGGGCGTCCGCGCGGTCGCGGCGTCGGGTCCGGCGCCGACCGCGGCGATGCCGACCGCGGCGAGGTGGTCGAGCGTGTCGAGTAGCGCGTCGGGGCCGTAGTCGAGGGCATGGTTGTTGGCGAGCGTGACGCAGCCGACGCCGATCCGGGCGAGCAGTTCGGCGGCGATTGGCGGGGCGCGGAAGAAGAATTGCTTGCCGGGATCGGGCCAGCGGCGGCCGCGGTCGGAGATGCAGCACTCGAGGTTGACGATGAAGACGTCGGCCTCCGCCGCCGCGGCGACGATCTCGGACGCGACCGGTGCTTTCCGGGACCGCGCGATCGCCTGCGCCACCCCGCGGCCGAGCATCGTGTCGCCGGCCAGCGCGATCCGGACTCGACCGCCGTCAGTCGCCACCGGCGGTCTTCCGGTCGCGCGCAGCGAAACCGTGGCGGCCGTAGAGCGCGACGAAGCTCGCGTGGGCGATGACGCGCACGCGGACGATGCGGCCGCCCCCCACGCCTCCGAACAGCGTGACCTGCTCCAAGCCGCCGGGTCCGATCGGCTGGACGAGCCGCCCGCCGAGCGCAAGCTGCACCGCCAGCGGCGGCGGTACGCGCGGATGCGCGGCGGCGACCACGATCGCTTGATACGGAGCGTGCGCTGCCAGCCCCTCCGCGACGCCGGCGTCGCCCGGCATCACATAGCGCGCACGGGGGACCGCGGCCAGCGCGTCGAGCAGACGGCGATCCCGTACGCCCGCGGCACGAGCGGCGACGACGAGAGGCTGCGCCACATCTACAGTGTGCGCCTCTACAGTCACGCGTATGGCCGAGCAGCGGCTGTGGGCGCCGTGGCGCATGCAATACGTCCAGGCTGAACGCAAGGACGAGGGCTGCATCTTCTGCCTCGCCGCCCAGGCCGGCGACGACGAGTCCCGGCTCGTGCTGGACCGCGGCGAGCGCTGCTTCGCGATGCTCAACGCGTTCCCGTACAACAGCGGTCACCTGATGGTCTCACCGCACCGCCATGTCGCCTCGATCGAGGACCTCGACGCGGCCGAGCTGCTCGAGCTGATGACGCTCACCCAGCGTGCGCTGCGCGCAGTGCGCGACGCATACCACCCCGCCGGCTTTAACCTCGGCGTCAACGAAGGCGAGGTCGCCGGCGCCGGCTTCGCCGGTCACGTGCACCTGCACGTGGTCCCCCGCTGGGCCGCCGACAGCAACTTCATGGCCGTCACCGCCGACACGCGCGTGCTGCCCCAGTCACTGCAGGACAGCTACGCCGCGCTGCGAGCACGGCTCAGCATCTGACGACGATCGAGGTCGAGTCAGCCGCCGCTCGTTGCGCTGGCGCGGGCGCCCGTCCGCCGCGCTGCCCTCGGCTTCCGATCTCGCCGTGGTGCCGCGAGTCCTCAGATCGGCGCCTCACCCGCTTTGGGAACGTCATCGCAGTCGCAAACGGCGCGGTCGACCTCGTGCGCCACCGGTGCCGCCACCACCTTCACGACCCCCGGCCGTCGCGGATGGCTACTGCCGACCGCCGTTCTCGTCGCGGTCGCGCACGAGCTTCGGCCGGCTCGCCGGTGCCGGCGTCCCGGGCAGGTGGAGCAGATTCTCGACGCCCCGTACGCCCGTAAGCTCCCGCGCCAGCGCTTCGACGCGCCCGATGTCCTCGGGCCGTTCTACGACGCCGCGCAAGAACACGATGCCCTCCTCGGCATTGATGTCGATCTGTCCTTTCGGCACATGCGCGCGGCGGAAGAGCTCGCTCTCGACCTTGTGCGCGAGCGCGACGTCATCGAGCGGCTCGCGGGTGCCGCGGCGAGCGTTGACCGTGCGCCGGACGACTCCCACCGCGTGAGCCTCCGTCCGCCGGGCGCGTCTGGCGGCGCGCCGCTCGGTCCGGCGCAGACGAGCCATCGCCCGATCGCGCGCGGCGTGACGGCGACGGCGTCCGTCCTTGGGATCGAGGAAGTACTCGAGCAGCGCGCCGAGCGCGACGCCGCCCCCGGCCGTCGCGGCCAGCGGCCAGGGCGTACGGGCCGCCCTCGCGCGCCCACGGTTGCGCGGCCTGCCGAGGCGCGCTTGCGGAGCGTTCAGGGTCATGGCTACCTCCTGCTCACGGTACTCTCGGCGAGACGGTACTCCCCGCGCACCGGTTGCCAAGGCGCGCGCACGAAAGCATGCCCAGCGAGGTACGCTTGGCGCACCCGATTTTCGAATCCCGTGACTCAGCAGTACCTCATCGGGGAGTTCTCTTTGTTGCTGGCCGAACTTCAGCCGGCTCCGGCCGGGCGGATGGCGGCGGTTCATGATCTGCGGCGAGCGGTCGAGTCCTCTCCGCTGCCCGTGCTTTCCGAGCTCGCGCACGAGGCGCTGGACCTGACCGACGTGATCTGTTTGGCCGCCCTCGAGGAGGGCGACGTGAGCGGCTTTCGGCGTTACGCGAGGATCGCGGTCGCGCTCGGGGAGTTCACGGCCAACGCCGGTCTTCTGCCCTAGGCGCCCGTGTCTAGGGCTGGTCGAGCCGCCCGGTCCCGAGGCTCGAGAGCCGAGCGGCTCGATCGACGCGGACTACTCGGCGTGGCCGAACGCCGCGATCTCCTTCTGCTCCTGCTCTGAGAGCTCGCGCGGGCTCTCCCCGCGGGCGAGCTTCTCGCTCTGCACGTGATGCCGGATGTCCTCGACGATCTCGGGGTTCGCGAGCGTCGTTGTGTCGCCGACGTCGGCGAAGTTGGAGACGGCGGCGATCACCCGGCGCATGATCTTGCCTGAGCGGGTCTTCGGCATGTCCGAGACGATCCACACGTTCTTCGGGCGCGCGATCTTCCCGATCTCTTTATCGATCGCGTCGCTGACCTTCTGCTCGATTTCCTTGCTCGGGGTGAACCCCGGCTTGAGCGCGACGTACACCTCCACGATCTTGCCGCGGAGCTCGTCAATCACCGGTACCGCTGCCGCCTCGGCGATCTCCTCGACGGTGATACTCGCCGACTCGATCTCTTTCGTGCCCAGCCGGTGCCCGGCGACATTGATCACGTCGTCGACCCGGCCGAGGATCCGGAAGTAGCCATCGGCCGCTTGAACGGCGCCGTCGCCCGCGAAGTACGGCCAATCGTGCCAGTCCCTGCTGTCCTTGTTCCGGTTGTACTTCGCGTAATACGTGTCGACGTATCGCTCGGGCTGGCCCCAGATCGTCTGAAAGCTGCCTGGCCACGGGTTGCGGATGCAGATGTTGCCCGCCTTGCCACTACCCGCCCCGACGACCTCACCGAGCTCGTCGTAGATGATCGGGTAGATGCCAAGCACGCCCGGCCCGCAGCTGCCCGGCTTCATCTGCTGGAGCCCCGGTAGGGTGCTCCCGAGGAAGCCACCGTTCTCGGTCTGCCACCACGTATCGGTAATCGCGGCCTCGCCCTTGCCGACGACTCTGTGATACCAGCGCCACACGTCCGGCTCGATCGGCTCCCCGACCGTCGTCATCGTCTTGAAGTGGTACTTGTACTTGGACGGCTCATCGGGCCCGAGCTTGCGCAGCATCCGGATCGTCGTCGGCGCGGTGTGGAAGATCTTCACCCCGAGTTGCTCCGCGATCCGCCACGGCCGACCGGCGTCCGGATACGTCGGGACGCCCTCGTACATGACGCTCGTCGTCCCGAGTGCCAGCGGCCCGTAGACGATGTAAGAGTGGCCGGTAATCCAGCCGATGTCGGCAAAACACCAATAGGTGTCGTCGGGGTGGATGTCCTGGTAGTACTTCGACGTGCCGGCGACATACGACAAATAGCCGCCGGTCGAGTGCTCGCAGCCCTTCGGCCCGCCGGTGGTGCCGCTCGTGTACATCAGGAACAGCGGCGCCTCCGCAGGCATCGAGACAGGCTCGACCTGGTTGCCGCGGTAATCCTCCAACAGCTCGTCGACGAAGAAGTCGCGCCCGTCGATCATCGGGCTCTTCGATGCGTACTGGCCCGGGTGTCGGCGCCAGACGAGCACCTTGTCGACCTCGGCTCCCTCCTCGCGTGCGGCCGCAATCGCCTCGTCGGCCTTCGCCTTGTGATCGATCAGCTCACCGTTGCGGTAGTAGGCGTCCATCGTCACCAGGATCCGGCTCTGCGAGTCGGCGATCCGGTGGCCGCACGCGGTGCCGCTGAAACCGCCGAACACCTCCGAATGGATCACTCCGAGCCGCGCGCAGGCGAGCATCGAGACCGGCAGCTCGGGCACCATCGGCAGGTGGAAAGTGACCCGGTCCCCGGTATTCACGCCACCGAACTCCTTGAGCAGCGCCGCAAACTCGTTCACCCTGCGGTGCAGCTCCTCGTAGGTGATCTCCTGCGTCTCCTCGTCCTCGGGCTCTGGCACCCAGATGAATGCGTTCTTGCCACCACGAGACTCGAGGTGGCGGTCGACGCAGTTGACGGACGCGTTCAGCCGCCCGCCCACCCACCACTTCCAGAACGGCGGATTGCTCGTGTCGAGGATCATGTCCCACTTGCGATCCCACGTCAGCAGGTCCGCGTACTCCGTGAAGCACTCCGGAAAATGCTCCTCCTTGAACCGCTCAAGAATCGACGGGTCATTCGCGTTCGCCTGCGCTACGAACGCCTCCGGCGGTGGATAGAACTCCTCCTCGCGCCAGTGAACGGCGATCTCCGCCTCGGAGACCGACGCCTCCTGTCTTGCTGCCTGGCTGCCGCCGTTACCTGTTCCGGTCGGGGGGCCCTCTGCAGTCATCTCCAGCTCCTTTCTTCACCAACCGTGCGTCTCAGTTCCGGTTCGCTTCTCCCTCGTATGCGCTCCACGCCGCATGCCTAGCCGAGGGCTGGGTCCTGGTCGCGGCTCCGTGATTCATCCTTGGTCGAACTCGATCTGCCGCGGGATTCCGCGTTCGAGGCGGCTCGGGTCACCGCTTCAATGGCACCACCGGGAGGACCGTCCTCCCGAACGTCGAACTGGCGACCGCGGCGAACGAGGCGTACCAGGCGGCGACCGCGGTCGCGAGACCCGCATATCCACCCCACTTGATGACGTTCTCGTGGGCGCCCGAGTTGCCGGCTCCCAGCAGGATGAGCGTGATCGAGAGCAGGAAGAACACCAGGGCAACCGCGCCCGTCGTCCGAAGCGAGGCCACGCACATGTAGGTCGCGAGGATCGCCCACGCCCACAGGAGAGGCCGACGGCGTGACCCGCGTCAGCCGCGGGGATCTTCGGGGCGACGAAGGTGACCAGCGCCCAGAACGAGCTCCAGAATGCGCCATAGGACGAGAACGCGACCGCGCCGAACGTGTTCCCCGTGCGGAACTCCCACATGCCGGCCAGGAGCTGGGCGATGCCACCGTAGGCCAGCGCCAGGCCCAGGACCACGGGTTCACCACCCGAACTGACCAGCTTCGCGTTGAACATGCTCAGCACGAAGGTCGTCATCGCGAATCCCGCGAGTCCCAGCGGACCCGGGTCGGCGGGAGTCCAGCCCTCTGTGGGCGCGCTGCGTGGTCTGGGGCTGCGAAGCAGTGCGAGCTTCCATCCGGGCTCTCCTCTCCTCAGCCTGCACAAGCAAGCACTGTGGCCGTAGCGGCCACCCCTCGATAGTAATCCTCCCACGGCGCTCCGTGCGAAACGTCGTTCACGCCGCCCGGCACCCGAGCGGGTACGAAGCGGTCGCTCGCGTCGGCGGGAGCGCCGGTGACGCTCCCGCCGTTAGCACGTGGGTCCAGAGCTGGGGTCCGGCGGTTGCGGACATTGGCCAGTAGAAGCAACATCCGTCACCCGGCGCCGACACCGACCGCGCCGCGGCGCCGCTCCTTCCAGCCGAAAGCTCCAGTCCACGACACCCGCGACGCGCCCGCCGGGGACAGCTTGCGGGGATGTCGCCGATTGAACGACGGGAGACTGCCGATGTCCCCGGATGCGCATCGCTCTAGTCTCGGGCCATGTCGCGTCTGGGCGCACCCGTGGACGTGCTCGATCATCGCTTCGGGGCCGGTCCTGCGCTGACCGTCGGGGTCGAGGAGGAGTTCATGCTGCTGGATCGGGAGTCGTTGGACCTCGTCCAGTCGATCGAGCGCATCCTGGCGGCGGAGAAGGGCGGCACCTTCGCCGAGATGATGTCGGAGGAGCTGTTCGAGTCGCTGATCGAGCTCCACACGCCGGTCTGCGCGAGCGTCGCGGACGCCGAGCGCGAGCTGCGCGGGATGCGCGCACATGGGTTCGCGGTCGCCGCCGCCAACGGCTTGCGTCTCGGCTCGGCCGGCACGCATCCCTTCAGCCTGTTCGAGCGCCAGCGCGTGACCGGTCGCGAGCGGTATCGGGCGCTCGTCGACGACCTGCAGTACGCCGCGCGCCGCGAGCTTGTGTTCGGCATGCACGTGCACGTCGCCGTCGACGATCCCGACCGTGCGGTACGAGTCGTCGATGCGCTGCAGGCGCACCTGTGCGAGCTGGTGGCGTTGTCGGCCAGCTCGCCGTTCTGGCGTGGCGAGCCCACCGGCCTGGCTTCCTGCCGGCACCTGATCTTCTCGGCCTTCCCGCGCTCTGGTCCGCCGCCGCAGTTCCGCAGCTACGAGGAGTTCGCGGTGGTCGTCGCAGAGCTCGTCGCGTGCGGATGCATCGAGGACTACACGCGGACGTGGTGGGACGTGAGGCTGCATCCGCGCTTCGGCACCGTCGAGGTGCGCGTGATGGACGCCGTGAGCCGCGTCGAGGATGCTGTCGCGTTGACCGCGTACGTGCAGGCGCTGGTCGCGCACTACCTCGCCACCGACCAGGCCGGCGAGACGCCGACCCGCCGGCACCCGGTCCTGACCAACGAGAACAAGTGGCGTGCGGCGCGCTACGGATTGCGGGCGACGGTGATCGACCTGGTCAAGGGCGGGCCGATAGCGATCACCCGGCTCGTCGAGCGCACGCTTCGCGAGATCGCCGGTGACGCACGCGCGATCGGGTGTGACCGCGAGCTGGAGGGCATCCGGCGCATCCTGCGCGATGGCAACGGAGCCGATCGGCAGCTCGCCGTCTACGCGGCCACGGGCGACCCGCGAGAGGTCGTGCGCGACATCGCGGATGTCACCGAGGCCGGGTAAGCGGGGCATCCACCGACTGGCGCTTCACCTTCGACGAGCACGCCGGCGTGGCCATCGGGCGCCGCCGCCAAGACGCACGCGCGACGAACCTCAACCGCGGCGACTCCGCCGAGGCCTTCGGATGGCCCACCGCACCGCCCCGCTTTCGATGACAGCCACCCAATTGGACCGGAGGGCCGGCGGCGCCCCGCGTCGCACGCCGCAGACGGCGCGCCGCGGGCGACCCGTCCGGACAGCGCGAAGAGCGGCGGGCTCAGATCGTGCGCACGTTGGCGGCACTCGGGCCCTTGGGGCCCTGCTCCACCTCGTACTCGACCTTCGCGCCCTCCCGTAGCGTCCTACGGCAGATTTCGGTACTTCTACGCAGGATGAAGGAGCTCCACGGAACAGCCGCACAGGTCGTTCCCGCACCGTTTGAGGAGTGCCTCACCCTGCTGCGGGCGGTGGACGGGTATCCCGGCTGGTGTCCCGAGGTGGTACGGGACGTCAAAGTTCTCGAGCGCGACGCCCGGGGTCAGCCGATCAGGGCGCGGACGAAGCTGCACGTCTCGCGAGGGCCGCTGGTCAAGGATTTCGATCTCGTCATGGCGATCGTGGTCGAGCCGCTGGGCACCGTCAAGCTCGCCAGAGTCGCGAGCGATCAGTCTCCGAACCGATTCGACGTGACCTGGCGTCTGCGCGACGGAGAGGGCACGCGCATCGAGCTCTTCCTCAATGCGACTCTCACCGTGTCTCGCTTTCTTCCGGTCGGCGGCATCGGAAACGCGATCGCCGAACGGTTCGTCGCCGCCGCCGGCAGGGCGCTCAGCGCAGACCCGCCGGGGTGAGCGCGCGGCCCTGTCCGCGGGGCCAACACGGCGCTGGGACTCGATCCGCCGCGAACGCCAGTTCCAACAGGCCCGCCGGCGCCCGAAGGGCGCGCGCCGCTCGGGCCACGCAGCGAGCTGGCAGCCGCAGCTCTACCGCGCCCGCGATCGGCTGCTCAAAGCGCGCCAGCGACTCACCCATCGCGACCGCCGCCAGCTCTGCGGACTGTCGCACGCGATCCCGTCATCGCCGAGGCGCGGGCGCTCAAGGAGGCCGTCCGCGCCGTCTACCGTGCTCGCAGCCGCACGGACGCCGAGCGCCGACTCGATGACTTCCTCGACGCTGTCGACCCGCGCACACTTGCCCGCCTTCCACGCGTTCGCCGACGGCATCCACCAATGGCGCCCAGAACTGCTGAACGCGGTCGTTTCGACCTCCTCGACATCGTGCTCGAGCCCTTCAAGCACGGGCACGTGGTCGTCGACGACCTTGTCGAGGATCGCCCACATGGGCGCTGTACGTCACGTTAGCGCTGTATCCATGCGTGTGCCGAGACTTCGATCAGGTAAGTGCCGGCGCGGTTGGGCGGGGTAGGAGATCCCGGCTCGATCCGCCGCCCATGCCTTCCACGGCTCGTGCTCCGGACGGGCAGCCCGCGGGACACCCGCGTCGAGACCTGACCGGCTCAGAGCACTTTGGAGAGGAACGCGCGCGTGCGTTCGTGGCGCGGCGCGCCGAACAGCTCCGCCGGGGTCCCGGACTCCACGACGACGCCGCTGTCCATGAAGACCGCGGTGTCCGCGACCTCGCGCGCGAAGCCGATCTCGTGGCTGACGACGATCATCGTCATGCCCTCCTGCGCGAGCCGGCGCATCACGTCGAGCACCTCGCCGACGAGCTCGGGGTCGAGCGCCGAGGTCGGCTCGTCGAAGAGCATGAGCTTGGGCTTCATGGCCAGCGCACGGGCGATCGCGACGCGCTGCTGCTGGCCGCCGGAGAGCTGCGCCGGGTAGACGTTCTCCTTGTCGGCGAGGCCCACCATGCCCAGCAGCTCGCGGGCCGCCGTCCGGGCCTCGTTGCGGTGCTGCCCGCCGACGCGGACCGGTGCCTCGGCGACGTTCTCGAGCGCCGTCATGTGCGGAAACAGGTTGAAGCGCTGGAACACCATGCCGATCTCGGCGCGCTTGCGCGCGACCTCGGAATCGCGCAGCTCGTAGAGCTTGTCGCCCGACTGCCGGTAGCCGACGAGCTCGCCGTCGACGGACAGGCGCCCACCGTCGATGGTCTCGAGGTGGTTGATGCAGCGCAGGAACGTCGACTTGCCCGATCCCGAAGGGCCCAGCAGGCACAGGACCTCGCTCGGGCGGACCTCCAGCGAGATGCCCTTGAGAACGTCGAGGCGCCCGAAGGACTTGCGGACCTCCTCGGCGCGGACCATCGCGTCGTTCATCGGCCCTCCCCCGACGCGCCCGGCACGTCCAGGCTCGCGTGCCGGAACGAGAAGACGGTGTGGCGCAGGCGCTGGAGCGGGGTGTCAGGCAGGTTGCGCGAGGCGCCGCGCGAGTACCTCCGCTCGATGTAATACTGCCCGATCGAGAGCACCGTGGTCATGATGAGATACCAGGCGCTGGCCACGAGCAGCAGCGGGATCTGACGGTAGTTCACCGAGTAGATCAGCTGCGCCGAGTACAGCAGCTCGCTGTAGGCGATGACGCTCACGAGCGACGTCGTCTTGAGCATCGAGATCGTCTCGTTGCCCGTCGGCGGGATGATGACCCGCATCGCTTGGGGCAGCACGATCCGGCGCATCGTCTGCAGCCGCGTCATGCCGAGGGCGTGCGCCGCCTCCGTCTGCCCCTCATCGACCGAGATGATGCCGGCCCGGACGATCTCGGCCATGTACGCGCCCTCGTTGAGCCCGAGCGCGAGGATCGCGGCCACGAACGGCGTGATGACGGCGTTCGCGCTGCCGTGCAGGAGCTCCGGCCCGCCGAACGGGACCCCGAACGAGATCTGCGGATAGAGCGCCGAGATGAAGCTCCAGAAGAGGATCTGGACGAGCACGGGCGTGCCGCGGAAGAGCCAGACGTAGGTCCAGCTCGACGCGGCCACGAGCGGGTTGGGCGACAGCCGCATGACCGCCAGCAGGACGCCGAGGACGATGCCGATCGCCATCGAGATGATCGTGAGCTCGATCGTGACGACGACGCCGTGCAGGATGCGCTGGTCGAAGAAGAAGTCGCCGAACGTCCCCCACCCGAAGCGCGAGTTCGTCGCGACCGAGTGCACGGCGATCGCAACGAGCAGCAGGACGACCGCGCCCGCCACCCACCGTCCCGGGTGGCGCACCGGGACGGCCTGGATCTCCGCGGGACGTCCCGCCGGCACCGGAGCCGTGCTGTTCGACGACACGCGACCGCGCGCCTAGCTCGTCGCCCCGTTGATCTGCGGGTCCGTGATCGCGCCGGAGGAGATGCCCCACTTCGCGAGGATCGCCTTGTATTGGCCGTTGGCCATCAACGCCTTCAGGGCCGCGAGCAGCGGCTTGTCCAGGCCGCTGCCCTTGGGGATTGCGATCCCGTACGGCGCCGTCCCGTAGCTCTTGCCCGTGAGCTTGAATTGCCCGTTGGACTTCTTGACCTGGTAGTCCGCGACCGGCGAGTCGGCCATCCCGACGTCGGACCGCCCGCTCGAGAGCGCGAGGTTCGCCCCGTTCTGGTCCGGGAAGACGGACACGGTCACGCTGGGCTTGCCCGCCGCCCTGCACTTCTTGTCCTGCGCGGCGGCGTCTGTGGCCTGCGTCGTGCCCTTCTCGGCGGCGACCTTGTGGCCGCAGAGGTCCGCGAGCGTGTTGATCGTCGGGCCGCCGGGTGCCTTGACATAGAAGGACGTGCCCGCCGAGAGGTAGGTCACGAAGTCGACCGTCTTCTCGCGTTCCTTGGTGTCGGTGAACGACGACATGCCGACGTCGTACTTGTTCGATGCGAGGCCCGGGATGATTCCGTCGAACGTCGCGTTCACCACCTTGGCCTTCAGACCCATGACGCCGGTGAGCGCGTCAGCCAGATCTGCGTCCATGCCCTCGACGGTCTTGCCATCGGCGCCGATGAACTCGTTCGGGGGGTAGCTCGCGTCAGCGGCGACCGTGAGCGTGCCCTTCGACTTGACGGCCGCGGGGACCTGCGCCGCGACCTGCGCGTCGACCGCGCTGGCCTGGGAGGTCGCGGAGCTCGACGCCGAGCCCGAGCCGGTCGACGACGAGTCGCTACCGCACGCGACGAGCACGGCAGCGGCGGCGAGCGCGACGATCGTCACTCCGCCGCGGGATGCGCTGTTCAACATTGGGATCCTCTCCGGCCGATCTCGTGCGCCGGGTCCTTCGAGAGGCGTTGCCTCTCCTCCTGACGGCTCACATTGCTCCGGTCGATGAGGCAGACCATCGGTATTCGACCGACCGGCTGCGACGTAGTTCCCCACAGCGTCTCCGCTACTGCGCGTACAAGCGGTCATGTCCAGCAGCGCCGACTCGCGCTCGCATTGAACGACCGCCCGCGCTCGAAGCGCATCGCCCAAATCGGCCTGCCCGGCGGCGTTCTCCCAACGCCCCTTGTCCCACCGCGTGGCTCCATGCTACGGGGTCCACAGCAGGGGTCCTGTTCGGACCGCTTCTTGCCGGATCGCGTCGGTCCCGTCGCGAGGCCCCACGGAACGTGCGGGCCACCGTTGCGAAAGAAGGATCGCGCTTCGCTAGGCTCCGAACCCATCGCCAGCTCCAATCCGACGCAGGAAGGAGTCCATGGCTGAGTCATCCGGTTCGCCGCTCGTGAGCCTCGATCACGAGGCAGTGGTCGTGCGCAAGGGCTTGAGGAGTGGCGTCTACACGGTCATCGCGGTGCACTCGACGGTGCTGGGGCCAGCGCTGGGTGGGTGCCGCATGAGCAGCTATGAGAGCGCGGCTGAGGCGGTCCGCGACGCGCTGCGGCTCTCGCGCGGCATGACCTACAAGTCCGCGGCGGCGGGGCTTCCACTGGGCGGCGGCAAGGGCGTCATCGTGATGCACGCGGGCGTGGACCGCGACGCCATGCTGCTGGACATGGCCGACAGCATCGAATCCCTCGACGGGCTCTACATCACCGCCGAGGACGTCGGCACCAAGCCTGACGACATGGAGCTGATCCACTCCCGCACGAACCACGTCGTCGGGCTGCCGCCGGAGAAGGGCGGCGGCGGCGACCCGAGCCCGTTCACCGCCGCCGGCGTCGAGGCCGCGATGGCCGCCTGCATCGGCAAGCGCTGGGGCTCGGAGAGCTTTGAAGGACGCAGCGTCGCCATCGTGGGCGCCGGCGCCGTCGGCGAGAAGCTCGCCCGGTCACTGAGCGACCACGGCGCCGAGCTGATCATCGCCGACATCAATGAGGCGAAGCGCGGGCTGGTCGAGGACCTGCCGCGTGCGCGCTGGAGCGACCCCGAGACCGCGATGCTGGCCGAGGTCGACGTGCTCGCGCCGTGCGCGCTCGGCGGCATCCTCAACGAGGAGTCCATCCCCGCCCTGCGCTGCCAGATCGTCTGCGGCGCCGCTAACAACCAGCTCTTCCGCGACAAGCTCGCCGACGACCTCCAGCAGCGCAACATCATCTACGCGCCCGACTTCATCGCCAACGCCGGCGGCATCATCCACGCCGCCGAGGAGTACGCCGGGGAGCACGACCCCGACCGCGTCGCCGAGCGTCTCCAGGGCATCCACGACGTCGTGGCGCAGATCCTCGAAGCGTCGGAGGCGACCGGCAGAACGCCGCTGACGGCCGCCTACGAGATCGCGGCGCGCCGGCTCGACGCAGGGCGAGCAGCCGCTGGGAACTAAGGGAAGGTGAACCCAGAGATCGGCGGAAGCCGCTCCGCCCCGCACGGTCAGCTGATATGCACCGATGGCGCTCCGTTCGGGATCGCCGTCAGACGCTTCGCTTTCGCGTCGGATGCGGTCGTCCCTGGACCACATACCCTGCCTAGGCACGGGCGCGCGGGCGGACAACCGGCTATCGCGTGAAAGTACGAGCGTCGCGGCTTTGACCCTGCGTCGGCACGGTGTTCTGCCGGCCAGCGTCCATCTTCGTATCGGGTGGTCCTTGCCCCCAAACGCCCACGCCGCCGGACCCGCCCGGCGTCGGTAGACGCAGCGATCGTTGCGCAGGCCGCCCACGCTAGGCCCGGGCTCTAAGAGCGCGGATGTGGGCGGCCGATGGCGCCGATCGCGAGCTTTCACAGAGCAGAACCGCGACGGGGCGTTGTCCAGTGGCCACCCCAACCTGCAACCTCACGCATTCGCCGGTCTCACTAGGCGATGCGCGGCGGGGCCTTCACGGCGCGCTCAACCGCGAGCTTGCGAGCGGTGCGCCGGAAGGCCCCGACGTCGCAGCGCCAACCCACGCGGCCGAAAGCTCGTGACGATCTAACTCCAGGGCCCCTCCCCGATTCTCGCGCCGCGCCGCACGCGCAAGGGTCGGCGCATGCGCCGGACGGTCCATGCCGAGCTGCTCGCGCGTAGGACTTCCGGGTGGATGCCGACGCTCGCGCTGGAGACGGCGTCGCGGTCGGAAACCGGGCGGCGCGCCAACAACGAGGACTGCGTGATCGAGAGCTCGCGGCTCGACGCCGCGCTCGCCGACGCGGTCGCGTGGGGCAACGAGACGATCGGGTTCATCGCCGAATGCGAGCCGCAGCTGACCGGCATCAGCACAACGCTGACCGCGATCGCGCTGGACGACGACGGCGCCTATGTGCTCGCCAACATCGGCGACTCGCGCACGTACCTGCTTCGCGACGGCGCCCTCACCCAGCTGACGCGCGACGACAGCTTCGTCCAGGAGCTGATCGACCGCGGCCACCTCACCGCCGCGCAGGCGTCGACGACGTCGTCGCGCGAGACGACGCGGCGCCGCTGTGGCCCGCGGCCCTGACGCTCGCCTAGGACATGCCCTGGCGCGCCTCGCGCACCAGCGTCACGGCCTCGGGGAAGACCGTGGCCATCACCGAGCGGATCTGCTGGGCCTGCTGCTCGGTCGTGCCCTGGATGTTGACGCGGTTGATCGCGGCGACCGTCATGTCGACGGCGAGCTTGATCGCGTTGTCGGCCCACGCGAGGGTCTGGGCGGACTGCATCTGCTCCGCCATCTCCTGCATGCGGCGCTGGAACTCAGGATCGTTGAGGAAACCGCCGAAGCCTTCCATGGAGCCGAGTCTACTTGCAGTACGCCGGCTCGGGCGCGCGGCGCGGCGCGACGGTGTGGCGGCGGGCGGCCGCGGTGCAGGGCGTCTCCGCCTCGCCGGCGTCCTCGCGCTCCCAGCCCGCGACCGTGCGGCGCAGCGAGGCGAACGCGAGCGCGCCCGGGGCGATCGGCAGCCAGAAGGCGAAGAAGCGGTAGGCGAGGACTGCGACGATCGCGAGCGCCGGGTTGGTGCCGAACGCGACCAGCGCGCCGACCATCCCGCCGTCGACGCCGCCGACGCCGCCGGGGAGCGGGAGCAGGTTCGCGAGCGTGCCGACGAAGTAGGCGACGATCAGCACGCCCACGGCCGGCGAGGAGCCGAACGCGTGGAAGCACGCCCACAGGACGGCGATGTCGAAGCCCCACCAGAGGATCGCCCCGAGCAGGCCGAGGTTGCCGGACTTCACCAGCCGCTGCGCATCGCGCACGCCGTCGCCGATCGGCGACACCCAGCGGCGCAGCCGGCTCTCGCCCGGGGCCACGAAGCGGAACGACCAGACCGTCGCGACGACGACGAAGCCGAAGATCGCGGGCACGACGGTGATCGCGAACGAGCCGCCGCCGGGGATGATCCCGAAGTAGAGCCCGAGGCCGCCGAGGAACAGCGCGGCCATGTAGACGATGTAGAGCAGGACGAGGAACGTCGTCATCCGCGCCGCGACGTCGCGCCGCTCCATGCCGGCCTTGCGCATCGCCCACGCGGTGAGGGCGACGCCGCCGGCGCCCGCGGTCGCGAGCACGCGCGTCGCCATGTGGCCGGCGAGCGTGATCTCTGTGCTTGCGCGCATGCCGATGCGGCCGCGCTCGTCGAGCGCCACCGCGCGGAAGAGGATGATGTGACCGGCGAAGGAGAGCGCCTCGAGCACCAGCGCGAACCCGAGCCACGACATGTCGCCGTGCGCGAGCCGCTGCCAGACGTCGGGCAGGTCGGCGACCTTGGGAGCGAGCACGAGCGCGCCGACCACGAGCACCGCGGCCGCACCGGCGAGCAGCGCGATGCGGCGCGCGGAGATGCCGCCCAGGGCGGGCGTGCGCTCGATGCTCTCGACGGCGGTAGCGGCCATACCTGGGAGTCTCGTCAGAAATTCGTTCGGCTTCTAACGAGCCACCCGCAGTCTTTATGGTGGGGTTAGCCCGACAAGCGCCGCCGCGCCACCTCCGCGCAGCAGCTCGGTGCGGTGGACCAGGCGCGGCGAGGCGAGCGCCACGCCGGGCCCGACCACGCGCGCCGGCAGCAGCGCCAGCCCCTGCCCTGCGGCCACCAGCGCGAGCAGGCCGGCGACGTCGTCTCCCTCGTAGCGCAGCGCGACGCGGAAGCCGTCGGCGCGGGCGAGCATCGCGAGATCCGCTAGCGGCGCGGCGACGCCGGGCGCCTCGATCCAGCGCGCGTCGACGAGGTCCTCGAGGCGCGCGCCCGAGCGCGCCCCGCGCGCCAGCAACGGGTGCCCCGGGGGCAGGGCCAGCGCGAGCTCCTCCTCCGCGAACTCGGCGACCGGCAGCCCCGTCTCGGGCAGCCGCAGCGGGTCGTTGACCGCGGCGACTCCGTCGACCAGCGCCGCGTCCAGCTCTCCGGTGGCGACCGCGACCGCGATCGGGTCCCGCGCGCCCACGCGTAGCGAGGCCTCCAGCGGCGGCAGCGCCCCGCGCGCCGCAGCGATCGCGCGCGCGGCGAGCTCCGCCGACAGCGGCGTCGCGCCCACCGCCAGCCGCGTCGGCGGCCCCGCGGCGACGCGCATCACGTCCGCCCGCGCGGCCTCGAGTCGCAGCAGGATCGCGCCGCCGTGCTCGAGCAGCCGCACGCCCGCCTCGGTCGGCGCGACCGGCCGGCGATGCAGCAGCGCGGTCCCCAGGTCCGCCTCCAGCGCCGCGATGTGCTGGGAGACGGCCGACTGCGTGTATCCGAGCTCGCGCGCGGCGGCGGAGAACGACTCGAGCCGCACGACGGCCGCGAACGTACGCAGGAAGCGAGGGTCCACGCCGATCAGTATCCCTGATCGAAGCACCACGAACGATCGTTGGACGTGAACGGCGTGAGCCGCGAGCATCGTCGCCATGCCCACCGTCGCCCTGGTCGGAGACCGCTCGCCGAGCGTCCGCGCCCACGTCCGCATCCCGCAGCTGATCGACGCCCTGCGCCGCCGTGACGGCGTCGTCGTGGACCCGTACTGGATCCCCACCGAGGAGGCCGCGAGCGGCCTGGAGGGCTTCGACGGCATCTGGGTCGTCCCCGGCAGCCCGTACGCGAGCGCGGAGGGCGCCGTCGCCGCCGCCCGCACCGCGCGCGAGCGCGGGATCCCGTTCCTCGGCACGTGCGGCGGCTTCCAGCACGCGGCGCTGATGCTCGCCCGCGACCTGGCGGGGATCGAGCAGGCCGCGCACGCGGAGTACGGCGAGGCCGGCGAGCCGATCGTGGTCGAGCTCGAGTGCTCGCTGGTCGGGCACGAAGGCGCCATCGCCTACGCGCCCGGCACGCTGATCCGGCGCATCATGGGCGTCGAGCGCAGCGTCGAGCGCTACCACTGCGCCTACGGGCTCGATCCCGCCTACCTGAAGCGGCTCACCGACGCAGGCGTCGTGTTCAGCGCGCGCGACGACGCGGGCGACGTGCGCGTGCTCGAGCTACCGGACCACCCGTTCTTCCTCGCGACGCTGTTCCAGCCCGAGCTGGCCGGCGACGGCACCCGCGCGCACCCCGTGATACGCGCGTTCGCCGAGGCCAGCAAGGATGCAAAGGCCTGGGACGGGAGGGTGGGCGCCGTTTCCTTCTAATTCACGCTTTCGCGGACGCCGTAGTCCGGCATCGCGGCGCGTGTGATCCGCGCGGAGAGGCGCGCCGCAAGCTCGGAGTCGGTGACGCGGGCAGCGAGATCGTCGAGCGTGACGACGCCGACCAGGAAGCCGGACTGGACGACGACGAGCCGGCGCACGCCCTGGCGGATCATCAGCTGTGCGCCCTCGTCGATCTCCATGTCGGGATCGGCGGTGATGACCGGCGACGACGCGTGCTCGGACACGTGGTCGTACGCCTCGCGGCCCTCGGCCAGCACGGACATCGCCAGGTCGCGATCGGTGATGAAGCCGACCGGCCGGCCGCCCTCGACGAGCACGATCGAGCCGACGCTGCGATCGCGCATCAGCTCGGCGACCTCGCGCACCGAGGCGGTGGGATCCGCGACGACGACGGTTTCGTTCATGACGTCGCGGATCAGCATGCGAGCGAGTCTACAATCGCGCAGTCGTGGCTCATAGGAACGCATCGCAGCTTGCCAACCGGCGCCGCGTCGAGGCGCTGATCCGGCTCGCGGCTCCCGCCCTCGACCTCGTCCTCTACGCCGGCGACCGGGTCTCCCGGATCGCCGGCCGGAACGAGCTCGCGCCCGAACCGGCGCGAAGGCGGCTCGACGCGCCTCTAAAGTAGGCGCGCACAGTGGCCGTGGTTGCCGAGGATCCTCAGAAGCAGCTCGAGTGGGAGGCGCGTCAGCGCCCCCGCGCAGGCGTCGCCGCGATCGTCGCGGTGCTGGCCATGCTCGGCGGGCTCATCGGCACCGTGCAGCTCGGCAACGACGTGCCGAACCCGTCTGGCCTGGAGACGCTCCAGCGCGCCGTCAAGCCCGGCCCGGTGAACGAGCTTCCGTCGCTGCAGATCCCGGCGCTGGAATACCTGACCGACCACCAGGTCGCGTGGATCGCGCTCGGCGTGCTCGGAATGATCGGCGCGATCGCCGGCGGCTGGTCGATGGGCTTCCTCGCCGTCGCCACGCGCGCGCGGCGGCCGGAGCTGCGGCGCTGGGTGGTCTACCTGCCGATCGTCGGCGGCGTCCTGGCCGGGCTCGCGTTCTTCCTGCGCGAGGTCGCGCAGCTGATCCACGCCAACGACGTGCTCGGCGGCCCGCGCACGGTCGAGAACGCGACCAGCGTCGGCGGGATGCTGATCTTCGCAAGCGCGCTCGGCTTCTTCGGGCAGCTGGCGACGGCCGGCGGCTACGTGCTCGTGTCGCTGCACGCGATGCGCGCCGGGCTGCTCACGCGCCTGCTCGGCACGCTCGGGATCGGCGCCGGCGTGTTCACGATCCTGCCGATCCTGCCGTTCGGGCCGCTGCTGCAGCTGCTCTTCCAGGCCGCCCTGGCGCTGCTGCTGTTCCGCGTCTGGATGGGCGGGATCCCGCCCGCGTGGGAGAGCGGCCGCGCCGAGCCGTGGCCCTCGCGCCAGCGGCCGCCGCCGCGCCCCGCGCCCGAGCCGGCTCCGCAGGCGGCCGGGGCCGCCGCCGCGCCGCACCGCGGCAAGCGTAAGAAGCGGCACTGAACGTTCGGTCTCCGGGGTACCTTGGACTGCAACCCTGCAGTCCACATAGGGAGGCACCGTCATGGCTGCCAGCATCACCGGGGAAGATCGCTTCGCCCGCGCGGGCGAGGCGGCGGGGGCGACGCCCGCCCCGATCGCGAATCCGGCTCCGCTCGGGCTCGCCGCGTTCGCGCTGACCACGTTCGTGCTCAGCATGTTCAACACCGGACTCGTCGGGGCGGGAGGCGAGCCGATCGTGTTCGGCCTCACGCTCGCCTACGGCGGGCTCGCGCAGTTGCTCGCCGGCATGTGGGAGTTCCGCACCGGCAACACGTTCGGCGCCACCGCGTTCGCCTCATTCGGCGCGTTCTGGCTCTCGTACTGGGCGTTCGTGCAGTTCTACGCGGACAGCGTCCCGGCTGCGGACGCCGGCCACGCCGTCGGCCTCTACCTGATCGCCTGGGGCATCTTCACCGCCTACATGTTCGTCGCGTCGCTGCGCACCACGATGGCCGTCGCCGCGGTCTTCATCCTGCTGGCGATCACGTTCATCGTGCTGGGAATCGGCAACGCAGGCGCCCACTCCGGCATCATCAAGGCCGGAGGCTGGCTCGGGCTGGCCACGGCGATCGTCGCGTGGTACGCGTCCTTCGCGGAGGTCACGAACGCGACGTTCGGCCGGACCGTGTTTCCGGTCCGCCCGCTCCGGCGATGAGTAGTTGAAGCACGAGAGGAGACGGCATGGCGACGGAAGGGCAGACGCTCGAGCAACAGCTGTCAGAGCTACTCGACCAGGAAAGGTTCCCGCCGCCCGAGGGCTTCAGCGAGCAGGCGGTCGTCTCGGACCCCGGGATCTATGATCGCGCGGAGGCCGACTTCGAGGCGTTCTGGGCCGAGCAGGCCGAGGCGCTCGACTGGGACACCAAATGGGACCAGGTGCTCGATTGGTCGAACCCGCCGTTCGCGAAGTGGTTCGTGGGCGGCAAGCTCAACGTCTCGTACAACTGCCTCGACCGTCACGTCGAAGCGGGGCGCGGCGACCGCGTCGCGTACCACTGGCGCGGCGAGGAGGGCGAGGAGCTCGACGTCACGTACGCCGAGCTGCACCGCGACGTTCAGAAGCTCGCCAACGCGCTCAAGGAGCTCGGCGTCCAGAAGGGCGACGTCGTCGCCATCTACCTGCCGATGGTGCCGGAGGTCGCGGTCTCGATGCTCGCCTGCGCGCGCATCGGGGCGATCCACAACGTCGTCTTCGGCGGGTTCTCGGCCGAGTCGGTGCGCGAGCGGGTCGAGTTCTCGGAGGCGAAGCTGCTGATCACCGTCGACGGCGCCCGCCGCAAGGGGCGCACGGCGCCGATCAAGGAGACCGTCGACGAGGTGATCGGCCACCTCGTGGACACGATCGTGGTCGTGCGCCGCGTCGACAACGGCGCGCCGATGACCGACGGGCGCGACCACTGGTACCACGACCTGCTCGACGCGGCCGACGGCGAGTGCCCGGCGGAGCCGATGGACGCCGAGGACCCGCTGTACATCCTCTACACGAGCGGCTCCACGGCCAAGCCGAAGGGCATCCTGCACACCACCGGCGGCTACCTCACCGGCGTCGCCTACACGCACCGGGTGGTGTTCGACCTCAAGCCCGACGAGGACGTGTTCTGGTGCGCCGCCGACGTCGGCTGGGTCACCGGCCACTCCTACATCGTCTACGCGCCGCTGGCCAACGGCGCGACGTCGGTGATGTACGAGGGCGCGCCCGACTACCCGGACAAGGACATCTGGTGGGAGATCGTCGAGCGCTACAAGGTCAACATCCTCTACTGCGCACCCACCGCGATCCGCGCGTCCATGAAGTGGGGCATCGAGTACCCGGAGCGCCATGACCTCTCCTCGCTGCGGCTGCTCGGGACGGTCGGCGAGCCGATCAACCCGAAGGCGTGGCTGTGGTACTGGAAGGTCATCGGGGGCGGGCGCTGCCCGGTCGTCGACACCTGGTGGCAGACGGAGACCGGCGAGATCATGATCACGACGCTGCCGGGCCTGCTCGACACGAAGCCGGGCTCGGCCGGCCGGCCGCTGCCCGGCCTCGCCGCCGCGGTGGTGGACGAGGACGGCAACGACGCCGGCACCGAGCAGGGCTACCTGATCCTCACGCGGCCGTGGCCGGCGATGCTGCGGACGCTCTATAAGGAGGACGAGCGCTTCATCGACACCTACTGGGACCGGTTCGGCCGCGACACCTACCTGGTCGGCGACGCCGCGCGGCGCGACGCGGACGGCTACTTCTGGATCATCGGACGCATCGACGACGTGGTGAACGTCTCCGGCCACCGGCTGTCCACGGCCGAGGTGGAGTCGGCGATCGTCTCTCACGCGAAGGTCGCGGAGGCGGCGGTGATCGGCCAGTCCGACGAGGACACCGGCCAGGCGATCACCGCGTTCGTCACGCTCGAGGGCACGCTCGACGGCGACGACGCGCTCGTGGGCGAGATCCGCGAGCAGGTCGCCGTCCGGATCGGCAAGTTCGCGCGGCCGAAGCGCATCATCTGGGCCGACGACCTGCCCAAGACGCGCTCGGGCAAGATCATGCGCCGCCTGCTGCGCGACATCGCCGAGGGCCGCGAGCTGGGTGACGTCACCACGCTGCGCGACCCCGACGTGATGAAGCAGCTCGAGGGCAAGATCAAGGAGCGCCAGGCGGAGGGCTCAGACTAGGAGACAGAAGCACCCGACGACCGCCGCGCCGTGATACTCCCGCGGCATGGACGACCGCCGCAGGCGCAGCCGCTCGGGCCAGGTGCGCGACTCGCTCGTCTGGGGCGCGCTCCTCGGCGCCGCCGCGGGCGCCGTGCTGGGCCATGAGCTCGACGGCGCCGGCGCGCTGCTCGGCGCCGCGGTCGGAGCCGTCGTCTACGCGCCGGCCGAGGCGATCATGCGGGTGCGGCTCGGGCCCGCGGATGCGCCGCCGCTGTGGCAGCGCATCCTCGGCAGCGCGCTCGCCATGTCGCTGTTCGGCGCGCTGCTCGGCCTGGTGACCGACTCGGCGGTCGTCGTCGGGATCGCGTCCGGCGCGCTGCTCGGGGCGGTCGGGCTGCGGCCGCTGAAGGTGCTGATCGGGATCGCGGTCGGCGCCGCGCTCGGCGCGTTGCTGCACGATGCCGGGCCGGCGTGGGTCGCGGCCGCGGTGACCGTCGTCTACCGGGTGATCGCGGCGTTCGCGTATCGCAACCGGCCGCTGGTGCGCGTGATGGCGCAGGAGGTTCCCGCCGCGGAGCTGCGCTACGTCGTGCCGTTCGAGGCGCGCTCGAAGTACGTCGGCGCCGACTACGTGCGCCAGCTCGCGGAGCTGCGCGGCGGGACGTTCCGGCGCAACCCGCCCGACGTCGGGATCCTCGCGTCGCTGGATGCCCTCGACGGCCCGGGCTTCGACGCGCGGCTCGTGCATCCCTTGATCCGCGAGTTCTACGAGCACACGAGCCGCTTCAAGCTCACCATCGTGCCCGAGTGGCGGCCGTGGATGAAGCCGGGCTACGAGCTGTTCAAGCGCTTCGTCGCCCAGCCGCTCGGGCAGGCGGCGATCCCCTCCAACATCGAGGAGGCCCAGCGCGGGATGGTGAGCACGATCGACACGATCGACTTCGACGGCGACGAAGAGATCGACGTGCGCGGCTGGATCCGGACCTTCGCCGACTCGGGCGACCCGATCTACGTCGGCATCTACACGAGCTTCCGGCACGAGGGCCGAGGCTACGTGAGCGTCGGCTTCCCGATCCCGAGCTCGAACTTCACCGCGACGCTGGAGCCGCGCAACGTCGACGGCGACGGGCTGCTGCTCGCCTCGCGCTCGTCGCTTCCGTTCCCCGGCCACTACCTCAGCTCGGTCGACTCCGAGCGCGACGCGCTGACCGTGCTCAAGCTGCTCGCCTTCCACGAGGAGATCCACGTCTACGTCGACGGGGGCGAGCTGAAGACCGACCACAGCTTCTCGCTGGCCGGCCAGCGCTTCCTGACGCTGCACTACTTCATCGAGCGGCTGCCCTAGCGTCGCGCTCGATCGCCTCGGCGTCCGCCTCGAGCTCCTTCTTCTCGAGCTTCGCCGCCCGCTCCATCGCGGCCTCGACCTTGGCGCCCATGTCCGACACCGCGACCACGACGAGCCCCGCGGTGCCTTTGTCGAGATGCTCGCCGAGCTCCTTGAGGTCGTGCCGGCTCATGCCCGCCGCAGCGTGACCGGCGACCGCGCCGAGGATCGCGCCGCCCGCCGTCGTCCCCGCGAGCAGCCCGCCGCCGACGGCCGCGAACGGGAACAGCGCGACCACGAGCCCGGTCGCGAGGCCGACGCCGCCGCCGAGCACGCCGCCCGCCCGCGTCGGCGTCTCGTGCTTCTTGACGATCTTCGTCTTGCCGTCCTCGCGCCGCTCGACGATCGCCGCGTCATAGGCGTCGATCAAGCCGGCCTCGGTGTGAAGCGCCTTGACGACGTCGTAGTCGGCCTCCGCGTCCGCGACGTCGTCGTAGATGCCGGCGTAGGCGATGAGCGTGTCGATGGCCATGCCGCGATGCTCGCCGCGACCCGGGTGAGCCCGCGTCCTCCGAACCGGATGAGGCTCCGGCTTGACTTCGCCGCGACGAGCCGGTCGTGTACGCATGAGACATGCGACGTCCCCGAGCGATGTGAGCGAGCTGTCGGAAGCCGCGTTCCTCAGCCGTCTCCAGGAGCTTCTGGCCTCCCCGGTGACAGGTCTCGAGGGCGCGGAGAAGGCGGGCATCCTGCGCCAGGCCGCAGGCGCCCTTGAGCGCGACGGCCGTCCCGTCGAGTGCCGGATCGTCCCGTTCGTGCCCGGCCGCCGCGCGACCGCCGAGGCCGCGCGGGCGGGGCTCGGCTCCAGCGAGTCCGTCGCGCTCATCCTGCCGGGCGAGGATGAGGATCCGGCGTGGCTGCTGTACACGCTCGAGGGCGATGCGGAGGTCCGCGCGCGCGTCTCGTTCACCGGACCCGACGGGTCGCTCGCGCCGGTGCCGGTGCCCGGCTGGGAGGACCGCCCGGTGCCGATCGCCGGCAACGGCCATCGCGCGCTGGCGATCGCCCCGGCCCGCGACCTGCTGCCCGGCGGCTGGGCGTGGGAGGAGCTGGACGAGAGCATCCGCGCCGGCGCGACCGACGGCGAGGACCCGTTCACGTTCGGGCACCTCTTCTCGCAGCAGCTGCTCGTCGAGCTGCGCGCGCTGCGCGGCGGCGTGGCGGTCGCCGGCTCGCAGGCGCCCCTGCTCGTGTGCGACCTGCGGCGCTGCGGCTCGCTCTACAACCGGCTGCTCGAGCGCTTGGTCGCACCCGACGCCGAGCGCCAGGGCCTCGACGCTGCCTACCACCCGTGGTACCCGGTCCTGCGGATCGGCGCCGACAAGGCCGCGCTCTACACGCGTGCGCTCGTGCAGGACATCAGCGGCACCGGCGAGCACCTCTCGGACCCGGGCTGGCTCGTGCGCGTCGGCCTGTACCTGGAGTTCCTCACGTTCCTCGGCATCGTCGAGGCGGTGCGCGAGGACGCGGGCGACCTGCTGACGAGCGCCGAGCGCGAGGCGTTCGACCGCCATGAGAGCTTCCGCGAGCTGCGCGCGTGCATCGACCCAGCTCGCTGGCGCGAGGTGTGGGAGCTGCGCCGGATCCAGCTCCCGCGGCGCGGCACCCCTCGCACCGGCCCGGTGTCGGCGCTGAACCTGCTGGCCAAGAAGAAGGCGACGCTCGCGTTTCTCCACGTCCACCATGCCGATCTCCAGCATGCGGTCCGGCTCGCCGGGCCGAATCATCACAACGCGCAGGAGACCTGGCAGCGCGTCTTCCGCGATGCCGAGCGCGCCGTGCTGCGCAACGTCGCGGCCGCGTTCCCCGAGCTCGACGCGCTGCCCGCGGCGACGCGCAACTTCGTGCTCTGGCACCGCAAGGGCCGTTTCGAGCTCGTCCGCATCCCGGGCGCCGTGAGCGGGCTGTTCGCCGACCAGGACGGCCTCTTCGCCTCGGCGTGCTCGCAGTACCGCGACTCGATGAACCACGTCGCCGAGTGGGCCAAGCGCAACGGGCTGATCGACTACACGGGGGGCGAGTGCGTCCCGCGCCAGGTGAGCCTGCTCGAGGCGCACGTCAACCAGCCCGCGCGCGTCGAGCTGCTCCAGCGCCACGACGGCTACGGCCCTGAGCTGGAGGTCGGCGCCGAGCTGCCGGTCACCTACCGGCGGCCCGCCCGCGAGATCGAGGCGCTGCTTGCCGACGTGCCGATCTTCGCGCTGCTCGCAACCGCCGAGCGCGCCGCGCTCGCGCACGCCGCGCGGCCACTCACGCTCGGCCCGACCGAGCGGCTGGTCGTCCAAGGCCAGGCCGGCGACTCGCTGTTCCTGCTTGCCGAAGGCGAGCTGGAGATCGTCCTGCGCGGCGAGGACGGCGACGACAGGGTCGTCGACACCGTGGCCAAGGGCGCGGTCGTCGGCGAGATGTCGCTGCTCACCGGCGCGCCGCGGACCGCGAGCGTACGCGCGCTCGACGGCGCCGTCGCCTACGAGATCGGCGCCCGCCAGTACGGGCCGCTTCTGCGCGAGCACCCGGAGCTGCTCGACACGCTCACCGACCTGATGGCCTCACGGATCCGCGAGCGCAATGAGCGGTTGTCGGCGCGCGAGGCGCGGACGAGCCTGCGCGAGCGCATCCGCGCGACGCTGTTCGCGCGTCCTGACTGATAAGACTCCGCGCATCGCGACCGAGGCGATTCCTCAGTTCCCGCAGGCCGGGCGCGCGTTCGCCGAGGAGCGGCTGGTCGGGCCGGGTGACACCGCGGTGGACGGCCGCGCGCGGCTGGACGCGATCGTCGACTGGCTGCAGGCGGTCGCCCACGCCGACGTCGTCGACGCCGGCCTCGACGGCGTCGTCCTCTGGGTGGTGCGGCGCGGCGCGCTGCGCGTCGACCGCTTCCCCGTGCTCGGCGAGCGCGTGACGCTGACGACCGCGTGCAGCGCGCTCGGGGCGCGCTGGGCGGAGCGCCGCACGAGCATCGCGGGCGCGCGCGGCTCGCGGGTCGAGGCCGTCGCGCTGTGGGTGGCCATCGATCCCGCCACCCTGCGGCCGGCGCGCATCGACCGGCTCGCCGGCGTCTACGGCGAGTCGGCCGGCGACCGGCGCGTGCGCACGGGATTGACGCATCCGGCGCCGCCCGCGGACGCCGCCGCGCGGCCGTGGCCGATCCGCCGCGCCGACCTCGACGTCGGCGGCCACGTCAACAACGCGGTCTACTGGCAGGCGCTCGAGGAGGAGCCGCTGGCGGACGGCCTGTACGCGGAGATCGAGCACCGCGGGCCGTGCGGGCCGGGCGACGCGGTGCTGCTCGCGGACGGCGACCGGCGCTGGCTGGCACAGGACGGCGCCGTCTGCGCCTCGTTCCGGCTCGCGTAGCTAACCGGTGAGCTCGGTCAGGTCGAGCTCGCGCAGCCGCTCGGGGTCGGCGAGGAAGTCCAGCGCCGCGATCCTCCCCGCGCGGACGGTGATCGCGGCGACCGAGTACAGCTCGCCGTCGCGCAGCACCACGAAGCCGGGCACGCCGTTGACGGTGGCCGGCCGCAGGTCGAGGTTCAGCTGTGCGTGCAGCCGCGAGCGGGCGAGCACGGCGTCTGCCCCGCGGATCTCCTCCATGCCCGGCGCGCGGCCGTAGTCCGCCCTCAGCACGACGTCGGGGTCGAGCAGCGCGAGCAGGCGCCCGAAGTCCCCCTCCCGCGAGGCGGCGAGGAAGGCGTCGACCACCTCCCGCTGCGCGTCGAGGTCGCCGTCTGGCACGTGGTTCTCGACACGCACGCGCCGGCGCGCGCGGCTGGCGAGCTGGCGCGTCGCATCCGGCGAGCGGTCGACGATCGGCGCGATCTCGTCGAACGGCACCCCGAACATGTCGTGCAGCACGAACGCCAGCCGCTCAGCCGGGTTGAGCGTCTCGAGGACGACGAACAGCGCGAGCCCGACGGCGTCCGCCAGCAGCGCCTCGTGCTCGGGGTCGGTGCCGTCCGCGCGGTCGATGATCGGCTCGGGCAGGCGCGTCTCGAGCGACTCCTCGCGCCGCGTGTTGCGCGAGCGGAGCATGTTCAGCGAGATCCGGGCGACGACCGTCGTGAGCCAGCCGCCGAGGTTCTCGATCGCGTCGGCGTCGCTGCGGTTGAGACGCAGCCACGCCTCCTGCACGGCGTCGTCGGCCTCGGTCAGCGACCCGAGCATCCGGTAGGCCACCGCCCGCAGGTGGGTCCGGTGCTCCTCGAATCGCTGCGCCAGCCAGTCTCGCTCATCCATCGGTCAGTTCCTCGAATCGCCTCGGGTCATTGGACTGACCCGCGAGCCCCACTCGATGTGACACCGGGGATTACGATGAGTTTTCCTCGCGCGAGCGGTCGATATGCCTATGACCACCACGCACACGCTCGAGACCGCCGGGGCCGACATCGTCTACGACGTCCGCGGCCCACTGCCGCCGGCCGGCGGACGCCCGCCGCTGCTGATGATCGGCCAGCCCATGAGCGCCGGCGGCTTCGCCACGCTCGCGTCGCACTTCCCCGATCGCACGGTGGTCACCTACGACCCGCGCGGCCTGGGCCGCAGCACGCGCAAGGACGGGCGCGACGACCATTCGCCCACCGTCCAGGCCGGCGACGTGCACGCGCTGATCGAGGCGCTCGGCGCCGGTCCGGTCGATCTGTTCGCGAGCAGCGGCGGCGCGGTCACCGCACTCGCGCTGGTGGCAGCCCATCCCGGCGACGTGGTCACGCTCGTCGCGCACGAGCCGCCGCTGCTCGCCCTGCTGCCCGACGCGCAGGCGGCCGAGCGGGCGCGCGCAGGCATCCGGGAGGTGTACGAGGCCGGCGGGCAGGGCGCCGGCATGGCGGCCTTCATCGCGATGACGTCGTGGCAGGGCGAGTACACCGACGAGTACTTCGCGCAGCCCGCGCCGGACCCGGCCCAGTTCGGGATGAGGGCCGAAGACGACGGCTCGCGCGACGATCCGCTGCTGTCGGACCGGTCGTGGGCGGTCAGCGGCTACCGCCCGGACGCCGGCGCGCTGGCCGCGGCGCCGACCCGGATCGTGATCGCCTTGGGCGAGGAGTCCGCGGGCGTGTTCACCGGACGAACCGCGTTGGCCACGGCCGAGCTGCTCGGTCAGCAGGCGACCGTCTTCCCGAGCCATCACGGCGGGTTCCTCGGCGGCGAGTTCGGCTACGCCGGCCAGCCCGAGGCGTTCGCGCGCCGGCTGCGCGACGTGTTCGAAGGCGCCTCCGTTGTTAACGATCACAATTGACACCGTTTAAGGTGTGTCAGCTCATTGACACGCTTGACATCGCGCAATTGTGAGCGCTAACCTCGCCTCCGGGCGAGGGAGAGGAAGTGCAATGAGTCGTATGCCAGTGCGACGCTTGCCGGCGCGACGCGCCGGCGGGAAGATCGTCGCTTCCGCGACGATGACGCTCACGCTGATCGGCGTCATGCTCACGATGCCGCTCGCGGCGTCGGCTCAGACCGGCGGGCGCCCGTGTGACATCTATGCCGCGGCCGGCACTCCATGCGTGGCCGCCCACAGCACCACGCGCGCGCTGTACGCGTCCTACGACGGGCCGCTGTATCAGGTGAGGCGGCAATCGGACGGCGCGGTCAAGGACATCGGCGTCGTCCGGCCGACGGCCACGGATGCCGGCGGCTACGCCGACGCGGCCGCGCAGGACGCGTTCTGCGCGGACACCGTCTGCTGGATCGTCACGCTGTACGACCAGTCCCCGAACCACAACGACCTCACGCAGGCGCCCCGCGGCGGATTCAGCGGCCCGGCCTTGGGTGGATTCAACAACCTCCCGCTCGCGGACATGGCGCCGGTCACGCTCGGCGGCCACAAGGTCTACGGCGTGTTCATCGAGCCGGGCATGGGGCTGCGCAACGACAACCCTGTCGGCACCGCGGTCGACGACCAGCCGGAGGACCAGTACTGGGTCATCAACGGCCGCCACTTCAACTCCGGTTGCTGCTTCGACTACGGCAATGCCGAGATCGACAGCCGCGACGACGGCAACGGCACGATGGAGACCACGTACTTCGGCAACGCGACCGCGTGGTATCACGGCCCCCCGCCCGGCCCGTGGATCATGACCGACCAGGAGAACAACCTCGTCGGCTGCGTCAATCCGGGCAGCACGTCGAAGCTGTGCGCGGACCTGCCGAGCATCGACTGGCGGTTCGTGACCGGTGTGGCCAAGGGCGAGCCGCATCACTGGGCGTCGCTGGGCGGCAACGCGCAGTCGGGCCCGCTGTCGACGATGTTCGACGGGCCGCGCGTCGACGCCAGCTATGACCCGATGCGCAAGCAGGGCGCGATCCTGCTCGGCAACGGCGGCGACAACAGCAACTCGTCGCAGGGCACGTTCTATGAGGGCGTGATGACGGCCGGCTACGCGCCGGACTCCGCCGACCAGTCGGTGCAGGCCAACATCGCGGCCGCCAAGTACGACGAACAGTCGGTGAGCGTGGCCCCGGTCCCGCCCCCGCCGCAGCCGGTCACGATTCCGAGGGTGGCCGGCAAGTTCGGCAACGCGCTCCCGTTCGACGGCGCGTCCACCCAGGCCGTGCAGCTGCCCAACGGGATCGTCAGCGGCCTGCACGACTTCACCGTCTCGGCGTGGGTCAACCCGCAGGCGACCCCCACCTGGTCGCGCATCTTCGACTTCGGCTCGGGCACCGGCGTCTACATGTTCCTGGCCACGAGCGCCGGCACTGCGCCTCGCTTCGCGCTCACGATCAACGGCAACGCGGCGGGCGCCGAGCAGGTCATCAACGCGCCGTCGCCGCTGCCGCTCGGCCAGTGGACGCACATCGCGGTGACGCTGTCGGGCACGACCGCGCGGATGTACGTCAACGGCGTCCAGGTCGCGCAGAACACGAACATGACGCTCACGCCCTCGAGCATGGGCAACACGACCCAGAACTACATCGGCAAGTCCCAGTACGACGACCCGCTGCTGCAGGCGACGGTCGACGACTTCCAGATCTACGACCGCGCGCTCAGCGACAGCGATCTCGCCGCGCTGCAGAGCACGCCGGGCGCCGGCAGCGTCGCGAGCTACAAGTTCGACGAGGCGAACGGGCCCAGCGTGCTCGACTCGTCGGGCAACGGGCGCACCGGGACGGTCCTCACACCCCCGTCGGCGCCGGCCGGTCCGCCCGGCCTGCAGACGTTCGCGCCGGGCTCGAGCCAGGACACCGTCGTGACCTTCACGAACACCAGCGGGGCGCCGGTGACGGGCGTCAAGCTCAGCATCGCCGCGCCCGGTGGCTGGACGACCGACGCGCCGAAGACGCTTGCGGATCCGGTCGCGCCCGGTGCCAGCGTGAGCGCGACGTTCAAGGTCACCTCCGGGCCGGCACCGTTCAACGGCGACCTGATCGGCAACGCCACGTGGGGCGACGGGCAGTCCGCATCGATGGCCGAGAAGGTGCGCAACACCAGCCCGATCAAGATCAACGAGTTCCGCATCGGCAGCAGCTCCCCGACCAACTCGACCAACTCGTTCATCGAGCTCTACAACGCCGGCGCCAACCCGGTCGACATCTCCGGGTGGACGCTGACCGAGCACCCGACCCAGCAGGCCATCTTCTCGACGGTGAAGGTCCCCGTGGGGATCACGCTCGGTGCGCACCGGTTCTACCTGCTCGGCCTGTCCAACTCCGGGCTGGCGGCTCCCGCTCGCGCGGGCGACACCACGATCAACGTCCGGAGCACGGCCGGCATGAACGCCGGCGACACGGTTGACATCGACACCGGCGCGAATGTGGAGACCCGCAGGATCGCGAGCGTCGGGACGGCGGCCACCGGCAACACGACGCTGTGGCAGCCCCTTCCCGAGGGTCCCGTGATGACGATCCCCGCGGGCTCGACCAACGTGCCGGTCACGAGCACGACCGGGTTCGCCGTCGGCCAGAAGATCGCCCTCGGCTCCGGCGCCAACCTCGACGTCGCCACGGTCAGCGCGGTCGGCAGGCCGGGGACGCAGGCACGCCTGTCGGCGGCCGCGCCCGCGGGCGCGACCAACCTCAAAGTGTCCTCGACGACCAACATCTCGGTCGGCGACCGGATCCGGTTGGACATCGCCAGCGCCGGCCACGGGATCGAATCGGTCACGGTCTCGGCGGTCGGCACCTCCGGTGCGACCGGCACCGGCCTCACCCTGACCGCCCCATTGCAGTTCAACCACGCGAGCAACCTGCCCTTCAGCGATGCGGGGACCGGGATCAGCTTCACGCCGGCGACGGACTTTGCGCACTCGAGCAACCAGCCGGTGCAGGCGCTGGGTACTGGCATCACGCTCGACAGCGCCCTCGGCCGCGGTCACGCGATCCACGCGGTGGTGCGTGACGCGGCGGTCACCACCGCGGGCTACCAGGGCCCGAAGGCGCCCAACCAGTGGTTCGGCGGCCCCGCCCTGTCCACCAGCGCCGGCAACATGGTGCTGCGTGACGCCGCCGGCAACGTCGCCGACAGCCTCAACTACGGCCTCCTCGTCGACCCATGGTCCGCCGAGGGCTACCAGGGCGGCGGCGGATCCTCGGCCAGCGGCTGCAAGGCCGGCGTGCCGGCCACCGGGGGCACGTCCGGGCGCAGCATGGCCCGCTTCCCCGACGGCGCGGACGCCGACAGCAACTGCACCGACTTCCGCACCGCGAACGGCGCCAGCAGCGATCCCACGCCGGGTACCGCGAACTTCGTCACCACCGTCGAGGTCCCGGTCGACGGCGAGGTCGGCGGCTCGGTGCCGGCGACGCTGGCGCTGACGCTGGGCACGCCGGCCGCGTTCGGGGCGTTCACCCCGGGCGTCGCGCAGGTCTACAACGCCTCGACGACGGCGAACGTGATCTCGACGGCCGGCGACGCCGCGCTGAGCGTGGCCGACCCGAGCGCCATCGCGACCGGGCACCTCGTCAACGGCTCGTTCTCGCTGCCACAGCCGCTGACCGCCAAGGCGTCGAGCGCGGGCGGCGCCGGCACGGCGTTCGCGCCCGTCGGCGGGTCGGCGAACCCGACGACGTTGCTGACCTACGCCGCACCGACGTCGAATGACGCGGTGGCGGTGTCCTTCCAGCAGGCGATCGGCGCCTCCGACGCGCTGCGCACGGGCAGCTACTCGAAGACGCTGACGTTCACGCTGTCGACCACGAACCCGTAGGGGGCGGTGTTTAATCTCCCGTGCTAATTTGTAACTAGGCGACCATTGGTCGTAACCGTCCACGGAGCGTGTGTTTGGACGGGTCCATGCGCTTACACAGCCCCTTGCCGGGGCTGGCTGGTCGTTGCTATTTTGGCTCGGCGTGCTCCTGCTCGCGCAGCACGATCTGCCCGCCTCCACGACCTTCCTGAGGAGTCGCCGTCTTGGCTTCCGTTGACGCTCCCCGCACGCGACGTTCGTTCGCGCGCCTCGACAAGTCGGTCGAGGTTCCCAACCTCATCGACATTCAGAAGACGTCGTTCGCCTGGTTGGTCGATCCGGAGGGAGGGGGGCTGCGGGAGACGATCAATGACATCTCGCCGATTGAGGATTACACGGGCAATCTGGCGGTGCAGTTCGGTGAGTTCACGTTCGACGCGCCGGTCGCGTCGCTGGATGAGTGCCGTGAGAAGGACCTGACGTACGCGCGTCCGCTGACCGTCACGGTCGGCTTCATCAACCGTGAGACGGGCGAGATTCGTGAGCAGTCGGTGTTCATGGGCGATTTTCCGTGGATGACCGAGCGCGGCACGTTCGTCATCAACGGGACCGAGCGGGTTGTGGTGACGCAGCTGGTGCGTTCCCCGGGCGCGTATCTGATGGAGCCCAAGGACGCGGAGAAGCAGGTCTTCATCGCGAATCTGATGCCGGCCCGCGGGTCGTGGCTGGAGTTGGAGATCGACAAGAAGGGCCGCGTCTACGTCCGGATCGACCGTAAGCGCAAGCTCCCGGTGACGGTGCTGTTGCGTGCGATGGGCTACAGCACGGACGAGGAGATCCTCAAGCTCTTCGACGAGTCACTGTATATCCGTAACACGATCGACGCGGATACCGAAGTGACGCGCTCGGAGGAGGGCGCGCTGATCGAGCTGTTCAAGAAGCAGCGTCCGGGTGAGCCGCCGTCGGTCGACAACGCGCGCGCGCTGCTGAACCAGCTGTTCTTTGACCCCAAGCGGTATGACCTCACGCGCGTCGGTCGTTACAAGCTCAATTCGCGCCTGGGTCTGGACATCGATCTCGATGTGCGCACGCTCACGCACGATGACATCATCGCGTTGGTCAAGGAGCTGGTGCGGCTCCCGATGGTGCTCGGCATCCCCGAGGAGTTTGACGAGGAGCTCAAGGACTACGCGGCGGAGGCGATGAGCCGCCCGCGCGAGGCCGTCGAGGAGCATCTGGACGAGTACGAGCATTTCGGCAACCGGCGTCTGCGGACGGTGGGTGAGCTGATCCAGGAGGCGTTCCGGATCGGCCTGTACCGGATGGAGCGTGTGGTGCGCGAGCGCCTCACGACCGAGGACGCGGACACGATCACGCCGCAGACGATCATCAACATCCGCCCGGTGGTGGCCGCGCTGAAGGAGTTCTTCGGGTCCTCGCAGCTGAGCCAGTTCATGGACCAGACGAACTCACTGTCGGGCCTGACGCATCGCCGCCGGCTCAACTCCCTCGGCGCGGGCGGCCTCACGCGCGAGCGCGCGCCGATCGAGGTGCGCGACGTGCACCCGACGCATTACGGCCGCATGTGCCCGATCGAGACGCCGGAGGGCCCGAACATCGGCCTGATCGGCTCGCTGTCGAGCTACGCCAAGATCTCCGAGTACGGCTTCGTGACGACGCCCTATCGGGTGGTCAAGGACGGCAGGCTGACCGAGGAGATCGTGCACTTGGACGCCACGGAGGAGCAGGAGCGCCTGATCGCGCAGGCCAACGAGCCGGTTGACGAGAAGGGCAACCTGACCGGCGACAGCATCCTCTGCCGCACGCTGGCGGGTCAGTACGTCTACGTCGAGCCCCGCGACGTCGATTTCATCGACGTGTCGCCGGAGCAGATCTGGTCGGTCGCGACGGCGATGATCCCGTTCCTGGAGCACGACGACGCCAACCGCGCGCTGATGGGCTCCAACATGCAGCGCCAGGCCGTGCCGCTGCTCAAGACCGACGCGCCGCTCGTCGGCACGGGCATGGAGCGCCGCGCGGCGTTCGACTCGGGCGACGTGCTGCTGGCCCGCAACCCCGGCGTCGTGGATTTCGTGGACGCCACCCGCATCGTCATCGCCACCGAGGAGGGTGGCCGCGACGAGTACGAGCTGCAGAAGTTCATGCGCTCCAACCAGGGCACGCTGATTCATCACAAGCCGGTGATCGAGGCCGGCCAGCAGGTCGGCCAGGGTCAGCTGCTGGCCGACGGCGCCTCCTCGGACAAGGGCGAGATGGCGCTGGGCAAGAACCTGCGCGTCGCGTTCATGTCGTGGGAGGGCTACAACTTCGAGGACGCGATCATCCTCTCCAACCGCCTGGTCAAGGATGACGAGCTGACCTCGATTCACATCGAGGAGTACGAGGTCGACGCGCGCACGACCAAGTTGGGTGACGAGGAGATCACGCGCGATATTCCGAATCGCTCGGAGGAGTCGCTGCGTAACCTCGACGATCGCGGGATCGTGCGCATCGGCGCGGAGGTGGCGTCGGGCGATCTGCTGGTCGGCAAGGTCACGCCGAAGGGCGAGACCGAGCTGACGGCCGAGGAGAAGCTGATCCGCGCGATCTTCAAGGAGAAGGCGCGCGAGGTGCGTGACACGTCGCTGAAGGTGCCGCACGGCGAGGGCGGCGTGGTGATCGACGTCAAGACGTTCAGCCGCGCGGCCGGTGACGACCTGTCGCCGGGCGTCAATGACCTCGTGCGCGTGTTCGTGGCCAAGAAGCGCAAGATCGCCGAGGGCGACAAGCTCGCGGGCCGTCACGGCAACAAGGGCGTGATCTCGAAGATCGTGCCCGAGGAGGACATGCCGTTCCTGGAGGACGGCACGCCGGTCGACGTGATCCTCAACCCGCTGGGTGTGCCGAGCCGGATGAACATCGGCCAGATCCTGGAGACCCACCTCGGATGGGCTGCCGCCCAGGGCTGGTACGACGACGGCACCGACGCGTTCAAGACCAAGGACGCCGCGGAGGACGGCAAGGTCTATGTGGCCACGCCGGTCTTCGACGGTGCGACGCTGGAGGATGTCGATCACGCGCTCGTGCAGTGGCAGAAGGGCCACAAGGGCGCGATCCGGATGGACATCGACGACAAGCGCCGCGCGGGCGAGAAGGCCTCCGGCAAGCTCACGCTGTACAACGGCCGCACCGGCGAGCCGTTCGAGAAGCAGGTGACCGTCGGCTACATGTACATCCTGAAGCTGAACCACCTGGTGGACGACAAGATCCACGCGCGTTCGACCGGTCCGTACTCGCTGGTCACGCAGCAGCCGCTGGGTGGCAAGGCGCAGTTCGGCGGTCAGCGGTTCGGTGAGATGGAGGTGTGGGCGCTTGAGGCCTATGGCGCCGCCTACACGCTGCAGGAGATGCTGACGATCAAGTCCGATGACACCGTCGGGCGCGTGAAGGCCTACGAGGCGATCGTCAAGGGCGAGAACATCGCCGAACCGAGCATCCCCGAGTCCTTCAAGGTGCTCTTGAAGGAGATGCAGTCGCTCGCTTTGGACGTCAACGTCGTCTCTGACGACGGCGCCCGCGCCGAGATGGGCGACGAGGACGACGACCTGCTGCGCGCCGCCGAGGAGCTCGGCATCGACCTCTCCGGCGTCCGCGCCACCGACGGCCAGGCCGCCGACGAATCCGAGGACACCGAGCTCGAGCAGGGAGAAGAAGGTCAGACCGACGACGAAGCGGCGACGGACGCGGGCTACATCGAGACCAGCGCGGACGACGAGGAGACTGAGTAGGCGTCACGATCGCGGAGCCCGACGACTGCCGAACGCGCCGATTTCCTGCCAACACGCGGCGCCCGGCGGTACTGTCGCGTCATGGCAACCCGACGCACATGGACTCCGGAAACCATCCAGGCCGAGCTCAAGCCGATCGTGGCCGAGCTCGGACGCATGCCCAAGCGAGAGGAGCTCGCCGCCCGCGGGCTGTCCGGGCTCTCGAGCGCGATGCAGCGCCATGGCGGCGTGGCGATGTGGCGCGAGCGGATGACGGCCGCTCTGTCGTCCGGCGAGGACGACGTCGCTCATGAGGACATCGCGCGGCACGCGTACTACAAGTCGCTCGAGGGGGCCGGCGGCGACCCGGTCGCGCACTGGCTGGACGCCGAACGCGAGCTGAGCGGAGCGGCAAAGCGCTGACGATGCGCGGCGCCCCGCAGGTCGCGCTGGACCTCGGTCAGAGCTGGGCATAGCCTGCACGCGGCATGCGTTCGGACGTTCGGATCGTGCGCCGCTGGCTCGTCGCTTACGGTCAGCGCGACCTCGACGCAATGCTCCTGCTGGCCGATCCCGAGATCGTCGTACGACCGCTTCGCTGGGTCGCGCGCCGTGAGTACCGCGGGCACGACGACGTCCGCCAATGGCTCGCCGACGTCGAGGCGAAGCCTGGTCCCGCCCGCGTGAGGGCGCCGCTCACTTCACGCTGACGAGCGTCCCGCACTCGGTGGTGTCGTCGGCGAACGCCTTGCGGGCGGTGCGATAGCGGGCGTAGAGCTCCCACTTGCCACGCCGGCTCGGCGCGAAGCGGTTGTACGCCCAGACCCCGTCGTGGACGGGCACGCGGGCCACGCGGCGCGCCGTCTTCGCGCCCGGCGCGTACGCCCACAGCTCGACGTGGCCCGAGTCCACGTCCGGCGCGGCGGTGCCGGACACGACGTAGTGCCCGTCCGGCGCGCGCGTGGCCTGGAAGTCAAGCCGCACGCCGAACGGGCCGCCGTAGAGCGGCGCGTTGGAAACGACGTCAAACGCGCGGCCCTGGGTGGGCTCGATCGACCACGTGGCATCGAGCGTCTCGTCCTCCCACGGCGCGTGCACCAGCCGGACGTCTGCGGTCAGCGTCGCGGTCTGCCCCGGCTCGAGCGTGAAGAACACGTCGTCGGGGATCGGGCCCGTGCGGTATGCGTGGTGGAACCTGGCCCACTGCCCCTGGCAGGCGGCCACCGACGGTCCGGTCTGCGCAATCGGCGGCGGGGCCGGCACGCCGGTGAGGGCGATCCGCGCGGCGGGGCTGACGCTCACCGTGAGGCGCTCGGCGGTGGCGCCCGCGGTGAGCTGCAGCGTGTGCCTGACCGTCGCGGGGAGCTTGGCCGTCGAGCCGACCCGCGCGGAGGAGACGACGATCGACGGGTTCGCCCGCGCGGCGGGCGGCAGCGCCAGGACGGCGAGCACGGCCAGCGCGAGCAGACGACGCATGTAGGGAACTAGACCACACCGCGGCGTGCCGCGGTCACATCGCGTCGCCGGGGCGGGTCAAGCAGTCGAACCCCCCCGTGACCGAAGGAGACAGACATGCGAGTCTTCGTTGCAGGAGCGACCGGCGCGATCGGCGCCAGGCTGGTGCCCCAGCTCGCCGACCGGGGCCACGAGGTGATAGGCACCTCGAGGTCGGCTGAGAACGCAGACCGGATCCGGGCGCTCGGCGCCGAGCCGGTCGCGCTCGACCTGCTCGACCCCGAGGCCGTGCGCCGCGCGGTGCTCGAGGCCGCGCCGGACGCGATCGTCCACCAGGGGACCGCGCTGGCGGAGGCGACGTTCTCGCGCAACTTCGACCGCACGTTCGCGATGACCAACCGGCTGCGGACCGAGGGCATCGACACGTTGCTCGCCGCCGCCCGCGAGGCGGGGGTCGAGCGGATCGTGGCGCAGAGCTTCGCCAGCTACCGGAACGCGCGCGAGGGCGGACCGGTCAAGACCGAGGACGACCCGCTCGATCCCACCCCGGTCGCGCACACGCGCAAGTCGCAGGCCGCCATGCGCCACCTCGAGGAGGCGGTCACGAGCGCCGGCGGGATCGTGCTTCGCTACGGCCTCTTCTACGGCGCCGCCAACGACGGGCTGATCGAGCCCGTGCGCAAGCGGCAGTACCCGCTGGTCGGCGACGGCGCGGGCATCAGCTCCTTCATCCATCTCGACGACGCCGCGGCGGCGACCGTGCTCGCGCTCGAGCACGACGGCCCGGGCATCTTCAACATCGTCGACGATGACCCCGCGCCCGCGCGCGAGTGGCTGCCGGTGCTCGCGGAGGCGCTCGGCGCCAAGCCGCCGCGACGCGTCCCGCGCTGGGTCGCGCGGCTGGTCGCCGGCGACGCCGCGGTGGTGATGGGAACCGAGGCGCGTGGCGTGTCGAACGCGAAGGCCAAGCGGGAGCTCGGCTGGCAGCTTCGCCACCCGACCTGGCGGACCGGCTTCCGGGCCGCCTACGCGGCGATCGGCCCGGCGCGGCGATCCGCCGAAGTCACGCAGACCGCGTCCCGCCTCTCGACATGAGCGGCTTCGTCAGCTACGACGAGCTGACGGGTCCGCAGCTCGACCCGGCGCGCTGGGTCCCGGCGCGCCTGCCGCTCCCGAGCGGCGACGTGCACGTCCCGCTGGACGAGAACGCCCAGCTGGCCGTCGGCGACGGCGAGATACGGGTCGCGATCCCGCGCTTCTCGCTCTCGCACGACACGTTCCAGACCGCCGACAGCCCGAAGTACCTCATCTTCGGGACCCTTCGCTACGAGCTGCCGCCGGACCGGCCGGTGACGTTCGCCGCCGACCTCGCGGTAGAGAACGTCGGCGGCGATCCCGGCGACTACCGCCGTGGCATGGCCGCGTTCCACGTCTTCGACCTCGACGTGACCAAGCGAGTGTTCGCGGTCTGCGGGACCTCCACCCGGGTGCTCGCGCTGCACGAGCAGCTGGGCCTGGGCGGCGGCGGGGCGGGCGAGCCGTTCTACCACGTGGCCGAGTCGCCGTACGAGGACTTCGGCGAGGACTTCACGCGGCTGCGCACGTGTGAGATCACGCTCGACCGGAGCCGTTCGACCGCGGTCTGGCACGTCGACGGCCACAAGCTCTATGCGGCCCACGGCACCGTGATCCCCGAGCGCGCGAGCATCGGGTTCGGGATCTGGACGATGCTGCCGATCCGCGACGGTCGCAGCCGCTCGCTCGACGGGCAGGGCCTCAAGGCCCGGTGGCGCGGGTTCCGCATACGCGGGGCTCAGCCCGCGATCCCCGATCCGTCGAGGTAGCCGTTGCACGCCGACGGGTTACCGGCCTCGAAGCCGGTGCTCCAGGCGTCCGCGCGCTGCTCGGGCGTGCCGTGATGGGCCGGGTTGGCGGCGTCGAAGTCGCCGACCGCGAGGGCGGCGTCGATCGCCTCCTGCACGTCGCCGTCGTCGAGCCGGTTCTCCTGGTCGGCGCTCTTGGCCCACGTGCCGGCGTAGCAGTCGGCCTGCAGCTCGAACGCCATCGTCGGGACCTGGTCGCCGTAGCGCTCGAAGACGCCGAGCTCGTCTTGGATCTCGTGGCCGTACTCGTGCGCGACGATGTAGGCGACCGAGAAGTCGCCGATCGTTCCCCCGTAGCCCTGCGAGCTGCCGGGGAGCGCACGGTTCAGCGCGCCGTCGTAGATGCCGGTCGCGAACTGCTCCGAGATGTAGATCGTGTCGTCGCCGGGGCAGTACGCGGCGGCGCCGTCGCCCATCGTGCCGTTCTCGTCGCCGCATGCGCTGGCCGCCGTCTGGCCCGCGGGGATCCAGGCGTATTTGACCTTCGGCTCGGGCAGGTTCGATGCCTTGAACACCTTGGTCCAGTAGGCGTCGACGTCCTTCGTGACCGCGGTCAGGAACTGCTCCATGTTGCGCGGCTGGGCGCCGTCGCCGGAGCCGGAGGGAGCCAGCGTCAGCGCGCTCGCGGTCCCGCCGCCGGCCTTGGCCCGATCGGCTCCAAGCGCGGCGACCGCGACCGCGGTGACCAGCAGGGCAGCCGTGGCGAGGACGCCGGGGCGGATCAGCGAGCGCAAGGAGAGTCTCCTGTTCGGCGAAGCATCAGCGGGCATGAGCATGGACGCGAAAGCTCAAGCGCTCCCCGGCCGCCGCCTCAAGCCCGGATCAAGAAGCGCGTGGGCTTTATCCACGGCTGACGCGCAGCTATATGCAGGACGTGACCGAAGTGGATTCGCGGGCTCGCGCTGGGCCCCATCGGCGAACGTATTTCCGGGAGCCGGTACTAGCCGCGCAGCGCCGCGCGCGCGGCGGCGTCGCCGGGCACGCCGTGCACGGCGCCGCCCGGGAACGTGGAGGCGCCGCCGAGGAACAGGCCCGAGACCGGCGTCTTGTACGGCGAGAGCGCCGGCACGGGCCGGAAGACGACCTGGCGCAGCGCGTAGCTTCCGCCGCCGACGTCGCCGCCGATCAGGTTCGGGTTGCGCGCCTCGAAGTCCTCCGGCCGCAGCTCGTGGCGAGCCAGGATGCGGTCGCGGAAGCCCGGCGCGAAGCGCTCGATCTCCGCCTCCATGTCGAGCCCTGCGTGCGTGTAGGCCCACGCGGTGTGCTTGCCCGCGGGCGCGCGGGTCGGGTCGGCGACGCTCTGCTGGCCGACGAGGATGAACCCCGCGCGGCGGTCACCGACGTGGACCGTTCCCGCGCCGCGGGCGCCCTCGTTCGCCCACGGGATCGGGCCGTCGAGCGCCCAGTCGAGCTTGGTCGTGCGCGGGCCGGGGCGGAACTTCCTCAGCGCCGTCCGGTACCACCCGTCCAGCTCGGTCATCCCCAGCAGCGCCTGCGGCATCACCGTGGCGATCACGACCGGCGCGCCGAGCGTCTCGCCGCCGGCCAGCCGCACGCCGGCGACGCGCCCGCCGCCGGTCTCGATCCGCTCGACCCGGGCATTGACCCGCACCGATCCGCCGAGCGTGCGCAGATACGCGACCAGCGCGTCCGACAGCGCCTGCGCGCCGCCGCGCGGGCTCGGCCAGCCGACCGCGTGGCCGAGCAGGTTCAGATAGAACGCCGCGATCCCGCTGCCGGCGGCGTCGGCCGGGGCATCGCCGTGCGCGGCCGCGCTGTAGAGCCACGTGCGCGCGCCGTCGGACGCGAACAGGCGCTTGCCGAGCCCGACCGCGCTGCCGGTCAGCATGCGCGTGAGCTCGAGCGTCGCCGGCGGGCTCTTGACCGCGAGCTTCAGCGGGCCGCCCAGCGGCGGGAAGCCGGACAGCATCGTCTCGCGCACCGCGTCGAAGTGCTCCAGGAACGGCCGCGTGAACTTCGCCCACGCGGCGCCGTCGCCCGGGTGCAGGGCGTCGAGCGACTCCGCCGTGCGCTCGACCTCGCGGTAGAGGACGGCCGCGCGCCCCTCGGCCAGCACCTGCGCCGAGGCGGCTTGCGGCTGGACCCACTCGAGGCCATGCGAGATGAGCGGCATGCGCGCCCACACGGGCGACGCGGCGGCGGCCGGATAGACGGACGAGTACGTGTCGTGCCTGAAGCCCGGCAGGGTCAGCTCTTCGGTGCGCACAGCGCCGCCGTGGTGGCTCGCCGCCTCCAGCACGACCACCTCGCGCCCCGCCTCGGCAAGCCTGATCGCGGCAGCGAGCCCGTTCGGCCCGCTGCCGATGACCAGGGCGTCCGTCATGTCAGCGACAGCGCGAGCTGATGCAGCATGCTCTGGCGCGGATCGCCCTCGCCCCAGAACGCGTGCTGCGCGACCTCGCCGGCGCGCCGGTACGCCTGGTCGAGGTGCCACGGCATCGGGTCCCAGGTGCCGGCGGCCCGCACCCAGGTCTTGCCAAGGTGCGTGTAGAGCAGCAGGCGGTTGTGGCCGGCGCCCATGAAGTGGCCCTCGTGCGTGGTGAGGTCGAGGCCGACGACCGGCTCGGCGCCGTAGGGCAGCGCAGCCGGCAGGCCGTCGGTGACCGCGTCGAACCACTCGCGCAGCGCGACGGGATCGTCGGGCGTGACGAGCGCGGTGATCGTCACGTAGCCGCGCATGAACATGGGGCGCCCGGAGTCGGTCCCCGCCGCGACCTCGATCTCGAACGTCTGGCCGAGCAGCCCGCAGGCGCGCAGCGGCGTGAAACGCCCGATCTCGCTCGCGTAGTCCGGCCACGTCTCCGGACGCATCAGCGCGGCGATCACGCCTTCGGCCGACGGCATCTCGACCGGGTCGTAGGTGAGCCACACCTGCTCCCCGGGCGGACTCTGCTCGGGCGTGAGCCGCCCGAGCTTGGCGAGCGCGAGCCGCCGCTCCGGTACGTGGTTGGCCCGCTCGTCCTCGGTCTCGAACGCGATTCCCCAGCCACGACGGGTCGCATAGGCCTCAGGGAACCAGTCGCCCAGCAGCTTGACCGCGCCGCCCATCAGCGCCGCGCGGTCGAGCGTCCCGCGGCTCTCGAAGCGCGCCTTGCCGAAGGCGCGGTGGAAGGCTGCCAGGTCGTCGAGGTGCAGCTTGCCGCGCCGGTGCCAGTACGTCGTCAGGATGCTGAACGCCAACCGCAGGTCGTCGCCCTCGCGCTCGGCGTCCGGCCGGCGGTAGTAGGCGGCGTTGAGGAAGTCGGTCACCCACGCGGCGGCGTCGCGGCCGGCGATCGAGGAGCCGGTCATGCTCGCGAAGCCCAGCGGGCCGTTCGAAGTCTTGGTCATCTCCGGATGGTCGACCTTGTTTCAAGGATCTCCCTCCGTAGAAAACCGCACACGCCGTTCAGGCATATCCTCCCAAGCGTCGTTCGCGAAGGAGGAGAGCGCGCATGAGCACGACTTCGATCGGGTCCTACGAGGAGGCCCTGGCCTCGCACCAGTGGCGCGTGCCGGAGCGCTACAACATCGCCGCTGACGTCTGCGACAAGCACGCGGCCGGGAAGCTCGCGATGATCCACGAGCACTTCGACGGGACCGTCCGCGAGGTGCTGTGGGGCGAGCTGCAGGAGAAGTCCAACCGCTTCGCCAACGTCCTGCGCGCGCACGGGGTGCGCAAGGGCGACCGCGTGGCGATGGTGCTGCCGGCGACGCCGGAGACCGCGGCCGCGTTCTTCGGCACCTGGAAGACGGGCGCGATCCTGCTCTCGATGTCGGTGCTGTACGGCGACGACGGCATCCGCCATCGCGTGAGCGACTCGCAGGCGAAGGTGCTGGTGACCAACGCCGCGAACCGGGACCGCGTCGACGCCTCGCTGGTCGAGCACGTGCTGTTGCTCGACGGCGAGCTGCTCTCGTCGGGCGGGCCGGAGTTCGAGCGCGAGGACACGCTCGCCGAGGACGCGGCCCAGCTGTACTACACGTCCGGTACGACGGGGCTCGCCAAGGGCATCGTGCACGCGCACCGGTACCTGCTCGCGCACGAGGAGTTCATCTACTGCCACGACGTGCGCGACGGCGAGCTCTTCCACGGCATGGGCGAGTGGGCGTGGGCGGCCGGCATCGCGCCGCTGCTCGGGCCGTGGCGCTTCGGCGCCGTCCAGCTCGTCTACCAGCGTGAGGGCGGGTTCGACCCGCACAAGCAGCTCGCCGTGCTCTCCCAGCACGGCGCCACGAACGTCTTCACCACGCCGACCGCGATGCGCTCGATGATGTCCATCTCCGACGCCGGCACGCGCTACCCGCAGAAGTTCCGCATCGTCTGCAGCGCGGGCGAGCCGCTGAACCCGGAGGCGATCCGCTGGTTCCGCGACCAGTACGGCCTCACCGTGCTCGACTACTACGGGCTGACGGAGTCCTACCCGCTGGTCGCCAACTACCCGTTCATGGAGGTCCGCGAGGGTTCGATGGGGCGGCCGATGCCCGGCTGGGACGTTCGCATCCTCGACGAGGACGAGCACCCCGTGCCCACCGGCGAGCGCGGGGAGATCTGCCTGCGCGCGCGATCGAACCCGCACTACCCGCTCGGATACTGGCGTAACGAGGACGCGGCGCGGGAGACTTTCGGCGGGGACTGGTTCCATACCAAGGACGCCGCTCGCTTCGACGAGGACGGCTACGTGTGGTACGAGGGCCGCGCGGACGACGTGATCATCGCCGCCGGCTATCGGATCGGGCCGTTCGAGGTCGAGTCGGCATGCCTCGAGCACCCGGCCGTCAAGGAGGCGGCCGCGGTCGCGTCGCCCGACGAACGGCGCGGGAACGTGGTCAAGGCGTTCATCGTGCTGGCCGAGGGCCACGCTCCCTCGGACGAGCTCGTCAGCGACATCCAGGCGCACGTGCGCTCGCGGCTGTCGGCCTACGCGTACCCGCGCAAGGTCGAGTTCGTCGACGACCTGCCGAAGACGCTCACCGGAAAGATCCGCCGGATAGAGCTCAGGCAGCGTGAGATGCCGTAGCCGCCTGGCAGAATCGAGGGGTGCAGCACATCCGTGCCACGGCCGACCGGCGCGCGAACGCGAGCTCCGGATCCCGAGCGCTGATGCCGCAGTGGGCCGCGCGGCTGATCGGCTTCGCGGCGCTCGGCGCGATCGGCGCGCTCGAGTGGCAGCGGCTGGTCGGCGGGCTCAGCGACGGGCGCGCGCTGCTGTGGGTGATCGCCGCGGTCGGCGCGGCGCTCGCGGTGCTCGCCGCCGGGCGCGCCGAGCCCGGCTGGCCGCGCGCGCTCGCGCTGCTCGGCGCGACGGTCGCGGGGCTGCTGCTCGGCTATGTCGCCTCGCGCACGTCGCTGAGCTACCTGCGACCGCGCAACTGGGACGACTTCTGGTCGGGGATCACCACCGGCACGCAGGCGCTCGGCACGGTCAAGATCCCGTACGTGAGCGCCGATCCATGGCCGGCGATCGCGCTCCAGCTGCTCGGCGCCGAGCTGCTCGTGCTGGCCGCGCTGATGACGTTCTGGCCGCGCGTCCAGACCGAAGCGGAGCGCCGCGTGCCGCTCTCGCCGCCCGAACGCGGCTACCCGTTCTTGGCGCTCTGCGTGCTGCTGATCGTCGTCGCCTCGCCGGTCGTCTCGCTCGGCGGCAGGACGCCGCTGGTGCTCGGGCTCGCGATCGCGGCGATGACCGTGTGCTTCCTCTGGCTCGAGCGACTGCCGCTACGGCCGGGCCTCGGTGTCGCCGCGCTCGGGGCGATCGCGCTCGCCGGAGCGCTGCCGATCGCCTCGGTGGCCGACCGCGGCGAGGCGTGGTTCGACTACCGCGCGTTCGCGGAGGGCCTCGGGCCTGACGATCCGGTGCGCTTCGACTGGTCGCAGAGCTACGGGCCGATCGACTGGCCGCGCGACGGCAACGAGGTGATGCGCGTCAAGTCCGCCGACCCGCACTACTGGAAGGCGCGCGACCTCGATGTCTTCGACGGGGTGTCGTGGGACGTCCGCTCGGACCCGACGCCGACGGTGCGCAACGGCGACCAGTCGTGGGAGGCCGACCTGCCGGAGGGCTTCCGCGACCGGCCGGCGTGGTCGGACACGATCTCGGTGAGCATCCGCCGCATGCGCACCGCGAACGTGATCGGCACGGGCACGATCATCAAGGTCCAGGACGCATCGCGCGATGTGCGCCCGGCTATGGCCTCGGGTACCTGGGACTCGCTCGGCGCGATGCGGCGCGGCGACTCCTACACGCTCGACGTCTACGCGCCCGACCCGCAGCCGTTCGACCTCGCGCGGTCGACCGCCGGCAACAAGGCGGGCGAGTTGAACCTGACGATCCCGCTGCTCCCCGGCCGGCGCCTGTCGCGCGTCGACGCGCGCGTGCGCCAGGGCGTCGCGCACTTCCCGGCCTACGGCGCGATCATCGGGCCCTCGGTCGAGTTCCCGGGCGTGGTGGCGCCCGAGCGCTACGACATCGACCAGGTGATGCGCAAGTCCTACTACGCGCGCACCTGGACGCTCGCGAAGCGTCTCAAGCGCGGCACCAAGCTGCCGTTCGACTACATCCGCAAGGTCGATGCGTACCTGCACCAGTCCGCGTTCACGTACACCGAGCGCCCGCCGGCGACACCCCCCGACCGCGCGCCGCTGGACTACTTCCTCAACGACTCGCACACCGGCTACTGCCAGCACTACGCGGGCGCGATGGCGCTGCTGCTGCGGATGGGCGGGATCCCGGCGCGCGTGGCGACCGGCTTCAGCCCGGGCGGCTACTCGGATCGCCATAAGGCCTGGATCGTGCGTGACACCGACGCGCACGCGTGGGTCGAGGTGTGGTTCGACGCGTTCGGCTGGGTCGCCGTGGATCCGACGCCCGACGCGACGCCCGCGCGCTCCCAGATCGCCGCGTTGACGGCGCCGGCCTCGGCGACCACGCCCGCCCTCGACCGGGCGACCCCGGGCGCGGACAGCGGGAGCGGCGCCGCGCGCGGGCCGCTGCGCGTACGCCCCGAGCTGCTGCTCGAGAACGAGCGCGGCGGCGGCTCGGTCAAGCAGGGCGGCGTCCCGAAGTGGGTGTGGGGCGCGGGGGTCGTGTTCGCGCTCGCCGCGCTGGCGATCCTCATCGCGCTCTGGCGCCGGCCGCACGGCCCGGTCGCCGAGCTCGAGGACGCGCTGCGCCGGCTCGGGCGGCCGATCAGCACCGGCACCACGCTGCACCAGCTCGAGGGCCGCATCGGCAGCCACTCGCCGGAGGCCGCCGGCTACCTGCACGCGCTCACCGCGGGCCGCTACGCGCCGGCGCCGCCTCGGCCGACGCGGGCCGGGCGGCGGGCGCTGCGCCGCGCGCTCGCGCAGGGGCTCGGGCCGACGGGCCGGCTCCGCGCGCTGTGGGCGCTGCCGCCGCGCGTACGATCCCACTGATGACCACCGTCGACGTTCCCGCCTACGAGGTGCACGACGAGGTCCGTGTCGATCCGGCGCGCAGCGCGCTGATCGTCGTCGACATGCAGAACGACTTCGTGAGCGACGGCGGCAGCTTGCGCGTGCCCGACGCGGAGGCGACGATCCCGGCGATCGCCGCGCTGCTCGAGCTCGCCCGCGGCAGCGGGATGCGCGTCGTGTTCAGCCAGGACACCCACCGCGAGGGCGACCCGGAGTGGCGGATCTGGCCCGAGCACGCGCGCGAGGGCACGTGGGGATGGGAGATCGTCGGCGCGCTCGCTCCGCGCGCGGACGAGACGGTGATCCGCAAAGTGCGCTACGACGCGTTCTACGGCACGCCGCTCGACCACCTGCTGCGGCTGTGGGGCATCGACACGCTCGTGCTCTGCGGCACGGTGGCGAACATCTGCGTCCACTACACGGCCGCCAGCGCGGCGCTGCGCTGGTACGACGTCGTCGTCGCCAAGGACGCCGTCTCGGCCCTGGAGCAGTTCGACCTCGAATCCTCGCTGCGCCAGACGGCGTTCCTGTTCGCCGGCCGGATCACCACCTCGGCCGGCGTGCGAGTGGGCTAATCCTCTATCGGACGCCCGACGGTCAGCGCCTCGCGCAGCTCGGCGCCGAGCGTCTCGAGATATTCGCGGTCCGGCAGCGCGCCGACGCCGTCGAGCACCTTGCTGAAGAAACAGCGCGCGGCCGCGGCGAGCACGACGTCGAGGATCTCCGGGTCGGTCAGGCCGAGGTCGCGCAGGCGGTCGACGTCGGCCTGGCTGACCGAGGTCGCATCGCCGGCGACCTTCTCCGCCAGGTCCATCACCGCGACGTCGACCTCGTCGAGCCCGCTGGAACGGTGGTCGGCGACGATCTCGCGCAGCGCGTCGGGCTCGATGAACCTGCTCGCCAGCACCGAGCCGTGCGCCAGCATGCAATAGCTCGAGCGCAGTCGGCGCGCCGCGGCGACCGTGGCCAGCTCATAGCGCCGCAGCTCCATCCCGGCCTGGATCGAGCCGATCAGCTCACGCCACGCCGCGTACACGCCGGGGCGCAGCGAGAACGCGCGCGTGAGGTTCGGGACGTACCCGAACTTCGCGCGGTCGGCTTCGTAGAGCTCCGCTAGCGCCGGCGGAACCTCGTCTTCGGGGACGGTCTCGATGAAAGGCATGCGCCGATCCTCTCACTGCACGAGCTTGGAGTAGCTGTCCAGCCGGTGCGTGAGCTCGTCCGGACGGCTCAGCGCGGGAAGGTGACCGCTGTCGATGACGCCCGCGTGAATCCCCAGGCGCTCGAGCGAGAGCCTGTGCATGAACGCGATCGGGAACAGCCGGTCGGCGCGGCCGGCGATCACGTGCGTGGGCACGTCGGGCCACTCGTCAAGCGGCCACGGGTCGCCGAACGGCCGGTCGGCCTGACGCGGCTCCCCGCGCGAGAGCGCCTCGGCCGTCACCTCCGGCGGCACGTCATGGAAGAACGTGGCCATCACGTCGAACGGCGCGTCGGGATCGCGGCCCGCCTTGAGATCGGCGCGCCGCCTCGCCTCGACCTGCCCGCTGCGCTCCCACCACTCGCCCGGCGTCTCGCCCGGCGCCGGGATCATCGGCGCGACGAGGATGAACTGCCGCACGCCGGGCAGCAGCGGCGCGGTGAACGCGGCCATCGACTGCGCGACCACGATCGCATCCCCGCGCCCCTCCATCGCATCCTGCGCGGCGTCCGCATACTCACGCAGCCCGGCGCTCTCATCCGCGGCCGGAAGGTCGACCGCGACGACGTCATGCCCGAGCGCCCGCAGCCGCGGCACGACCAGGTGCCAGTACCACGCCTCCCCGCCGGCGCCCGGCAGCAGCACATAGAAGCCCATACGGGTGTAACTGCATCACGCGCCCGAACTCATCGGTGTGCGGGTCCGGCCAGGCCTCTTCGCGACTACCGTGAGCTCGTATGCCTACCGAGGCGGCAGCCGGGCCGCGGGTGGCGGCCGCCGCGCGAGCAACGATCGGCGCAGGGTCGGCGCGCGTCTGGAGCTGCGCGTTCGGCGATGCCGGCGAGATCTGGATGTCCGAGGAAGGGCTGAGCGACTTCCGCGGCTTCCGCACCCGGACGACGCAGGCCGACGCGCCCGCGTTCGACCGGTTCGTCGAGACGCTCGAGGAGCGCTATCCATGGCTTCGCGACGACGACGACGACGCGGACGGTCCGCCCCCGGTGACGGTGTACGCGGGAACGGCGAGCTTCTTCGGGTCCGACGGTCGGTGGACCCGGATCGCCGACGGCGAGGCGTCGGCTCGGTGCCGCGTGCACTCCGATCCGGCGTGGATCCTCGACGCGCTGAGCCAGGCGGAGATCTCCGAGTTCACGCTCGGTGTCACGGAGCCGGTGCGCGGCGAGCCATGCGAGCGATACGGCTTCGCGGTCAACCTCGAGCGCCGGCACCTCGCGCTCCAGGTGCCGCCTCACCCCTGGTCCAGGCCCCCGCGGCTGCACGGCGACGCGTGGATCGACGGCGAGGGCCGCCTGCGGCGCGCGACCTGGATCAACGCCTACGTCCTCCGTCCCCGCTGGCCGCTCAACCCGTCCGCGACGTCGGGATGGAGAACCGTCGAGTTCTGGGACTTGAGCGCCCCCGCGGCGATCGACGTCCCGACGCTCGAGCGCCGGCGCCGCGGCTCGTGGATCCTCGACCTCGCCAGGTTGTACTGGCACTTCAGGAGCCTGCGTCGCGCGCACGCGACCGCCGCGACCGGCAGGCGCTAGCCCGGCTCGGCGGGCGGCTCGTCGCCGGTCAGCAGCTCGAGCTGGGTCCACGCGACGTCGTGCCAGGCGCCGTGCTTGTAGCCGATGCGGCGGTAGGTGCCGACGGGACGGAAGCCGAGCGCGCGGTGGAGGCCGACGCTGGCGTCGTTGGGCAGCGTCATGCCGGCGATCGCCATCCGGAAGCCTCGCGAAGCCAGGCGCGGAAGGAGCGCCTGGTAGAGCATCCGGCCGCCGCCGCGCCGCTCGAAGCCCCGCTCCAGGTAGACGCTGACCTCGGTCGCCCACCGGTAGGCGGCGCGCGGTGCGAAGCGGCCCGCGTAGGCGTAGCCGACGACGCGGCCCGCGTCGTCCTCGAGCACGACCCAGTCGTGCGCGGACGCGATCCTCGCCGCCATCTCGGCCGCCGTGGGCGGCTCGACCTCGAAGCTGACGCAGGAGTCGGTGACGTACGGCGCGTAGATCGCCGCGCAGGACGCGGCGTCCTGCGCGGTGGCCTCGCGAACGTGCATGCCACTATAGTAACCGCAACTGGCACTATGATCGAGCGAGTTCGAGCGCCTCGGCGAGCGCGGACAGGCCGCGGGACACGCGTGCCCGCGCCGCCTGCTCGGAGATCTTCAGCCGGCCGGCGATCTCGCCGTAGGGCCGCTCGTCGACCACCCGCAGCTTGACCGCCTCGCGCACCGGCTCGCTGAGCGTGGCGAGCGCGGCGGCCAGCTCGGCGCGCATCACGTCCATCTGCGCCCGCTGCCAGATGTCGGCAAGCAGCTCCTCGTCGGCCGGCGGCCGCTCGAGCCCGAGCTTCTGCATCGCGCGACGCTCGGCGTAGCCGCGGCGCAGGTAGCGCGCGAGCTGGTTCTTGGCGATCGAGTACAGCCACGCGGCGGCCTCGGCGTCGGTGCTGCCGCGATACTTGCCGCGGCCCGCGACGGCCTGGGCGAACGTCTCCGACCACAGGTCGAGGGCGACGTCCACGTCTGCCGTGCGCCTGACCAGATACAGCAGAAGCTCGTCGCGATGACGCGCGTAGAGCGCGTCGACATCCAGACCCGGTCTCTTTCTCATTGTACTCTCATGGAACTCGGCACCCTCGTCAAATGATTCTCCGCCTCTCCGTAGCCGTGCTGACGCTCGCCCTGCTCGCCGGCTGCGGGAGCGACGGCGACGCCGTGCCGGTCGTGGTGAGCGCGCCGGTCTCGAGCCAGCCCTGGATCGCGCGCTCGATCACCAACGGCGCCAAGCTAGCGGTCCAGGACATCAACGCGAAGGGCGGCGTGCGCGTCGGCCAGAGCCGGAAGAAGCTCGAGCTGGTGGTGAAGGACAACGGCGGCTCGCCCGCCAACGCGCTCTCCGACGCGCGCGACGCGGTGGCCGAGCACGCGCTGGCGATCCTCACCGACGGCACCGGGGCGGCCTCGATGGCGAGCGTCACCGACCCCGCGCACCTGCCGGTGTTCATCTGCTTCGACGGCGGCAGGGCGCTGATCGACCCGCAGCGGTATCCGACGCTGTTCCGGATGGCGCCGGCCGACGTCACGATGGCGAGCCGGCTCGCCGACTACATCGCCAACGCCAAGCCGAAGGCCGGGCTGCTCACCGACGACTCCGACTACGGGCAGCAGGGCCGTGCCGCGGTGACCGCCGCGCTGGCGACCGACGAGGTGCCCGTCGTCTCCAACCAGACCGTCGGGCAGCGCGCGGACGACGTCGCGCCGCAGGTCCTCGCGGCGCGCCGCGCCGGCGCCCAGCTGCTGCTCGTGTGGGCCAGTGCCGCCGACGTGGCGGCCGTCGTGTCGGCGACGCACGCCGCCGGCTGGAACGTGCCGGTCATCTCCGGGCAGACCGGGGAGGACCCGCTCGTGCGCCAGCGGCTGGTCGCGCATCCCGACTGGCTGAGGTCGCTGCGCTTCGTGTCCTCGCGCATCACCGCCGAGGTCGGGCCGAAGCCGTTCAATGAGTTCCGCGCGCACTACGAGGCCGAGCTCGGCGCGGAGAAGGTCGGCGTCAAGCAGGACGGGCGCGACGTCCTGCAGCCGCCGGACTGGCCGATGTACTCGTACGACTCGCTCAACCTCGCGGCCGAGGCGATGGACGAGGTCGGCACGCTCGGCGCGCCGCTCATGCGCGCGATGAACGCGGCCACGATCACCGGCGCCAACGGCGACTCGCGCGGGTACAACGCCGGCTACCACGAGGGCATCTCCCCGAGCGACATGTACTTCGCGACATTCGACGGCTTCCAGATCGTGCCGGTCACGGACGACCCGCTGTCGGGCACCCTACCGATCGTCAATCAACTCGCTCCAGCGTCAGGATGAACCGGACGGCGGGGCCCCGAAGGGCCCCGCCGTGGGCGCTATGGGTTCGTCGTGCTCAGCGTGAACGTCAGCGTCTTGGAGTAGCTCCCGGTGCGGAGCGCGTCGTTGGCGCCGATGTGCTGGCTGAAGCCGATCGCGACCGCCGCGTGGGAGACCGGGCCCGACCAGGTCGCCGGGGTCATCAGGACCTGCAGCGGATCCGGCAGCGAGAACGCGCCGTTGGTCAGGTGACCGGGGTCGCTCACGCTCAGCGTCGCGTCGCCGGCGGTGGAGACCACGTCTGCCGTCGTGCTCGCCGCGTAGGTGTGATCCACGCCCGGCGTGAACGCCCCGAACGAGGCTGCCGGACCGAGCGTCAGCGACAGCGTCGCCGGCACCGAGCCCCCGGGGCCCTGGCCGTCGCCCGTGGTGACGGTCGTGGAGAGCGGCAGGCGCAGGATGCTGCGGCCGAACGTCGCCGCGTACAGCCACTTGCCGTCCTTGGAGAGCTGGACGTCGAGCACCGGCGTGTTCGGCAGGCCGCCCTTGAGGGAGTACCAGGTCGAGTCGCCGTCCTTGTGCTCGAAGACGCCGTAGTCGGTCGCCGCGAACAGGTTCTTATGCGCGGAGTCGTAGGTGATCATCTCGACCGGCCCGTTCGGCAGGTTGAAGCTGGCGTTGTGCCAGCTCGCGCCGCCGTCGGTGGTCTCGTAGACGCTGGCCGAGTCGTCGCCCTCGCGGTAGCCGGAGAACGCGGCGTACGCGTGGTCCGGGTTGGTCGCGTCCGAGACGACCGCGTTGACCCAGCGCGAAGGAACGCCCTGCTGCTGCGTCCAGTGCGCGCCGCCGTCCGAGGTCTTCCACAGCTTGCCGGTGTCGGTGCCCGCCCAGATCAGCTGGCCGTTGGTGCCGGCGCCGACCGCGAACGCGCTGACCGAGCCGTACAGGTTCGCGTACTGGCCGCCGAGGTCCTCCTCGTCCGGCGGGACCGGGCCGGGGAGGCTGTTGGCGTCATCGGTCGGGCTGATCGCCACGAACGGCGTATGGCCCTGGTCGGTGGACTTCAGCAGCGCCTTGCCGCCGACGTACATCGTCTGCGTGTTGGACGGGTCGAAGCCGATCGGCGCGTCGGTCGTGTACCGCAGCCCGGACGGGTAGCGGAAGCTCCACTGTGTCCTGGCCCCGTTGCTGTCCTGGCTGCCCCGGCAGCTCGCGTTCTGCGAGCACGCGAAGTACACGTCCTGGTTGTTCGGGTCGATCGCGACCCAGTGGCCGTCGCCGCCGCCGTAGGCGTTGAACAGCGACAGGTCGGGGGTCGGCTCCGTCTCCGTCCAGTTGCGCACCGAGCCGTTGTCCTGCAGGCCGGTGGCCAGGCGGTTGGAGTCGACCGGGCCGACCGCCATGTGATAGCTCTGGTTCCACGGCTGGTACGTGACATAACCCTGTGTCTGCGGCCCCTTCCACGTGCCGGACGCGCCGTTGCTCGTGGACACGTAGATGCCGCCGTCGTCGCCGTTGTAGACCTTGTTCGCGACTTCCCGGTCCCAGCCCATCCCGTGCTGGTCGGCGTGCGGGCCGGACGAGTTGTGCCAGGTCGCGCCGCCGTCGTTGGACTCGCGCAGGCTCACGTCCGCGTTGAAGACGTGGTTCGGATCCTTCGGGTCGACCCACACGCGGCCGAACCACCACTGGTAGCCGTTGGCGGCGTACGCGCGGGCGACCGCCGTGAGCGTGTCGCCGTAGTCGTTGGAGACGAACGTGCCCTTGTCCGGGCCGTACGGCGCGCCGGAGACGACGTAGATCTTCTTCGGGTCGCTCGGCGCGATCGCGATGCCGATGCGGCCGAGGCTCGGGTCCGACTTCAGGCCCGTGGGCGGGAGGTAGTCGGTCAGCGCGGCGTTGGCGTTGGTCGCCGTCGCGTTCGCCGAGATCGTCAGCGTGTTGCCGTCGACCGCGGTGATCGTCGTGCGCGCCGGGATCCCGGTGCCGACGATCTGGTGGCCGAGCTGGAACGAGCCCGACGTCGTGCTGGTGATGGTCACGGTGTTCGAGCCGTTGGTGATGGCGCCGCGGCCGGCGCCGCCACCGATGGTCGGCTGGTCCTCGACGGGCATTGGCCCGACGATGTTCTCGAGCCGCTTCCACGTCGCGCCGCCGTCGTCGGAGCGGAACAGGCCGGAGCCGACGCCGCCGTAGACGCGCGCGCCGTTGTTGCGGTGGTGATCCCACAGCGCCGCGTACACGCGCTGCGAGTTGCTCGGGTCGATCGCCACGTCGATCGCGCCGGTGGTCGCGTTCGGGACGTCGAGCACCTTCGTCCACGACTGGCCGCCGTCGGTCGTCTTGTAGAGACCGCGCTGGCTGACCGTGCGAGAGATCGAGCCGGACGCCGCGACGTAGACGACGTTCGGGTCGTTCTGGTCGACCGCGAGGCGGCCGATCGCGGCGCTGTCCTCGAGCCCGATGTGGGTCCAGTTGGCGCCACCGTCGGTCGACTTGTACATGCCGTCGCCGGTGAACGTCAGTCCGCCGCCGGACGGGTTCGCCTCGCCGGTGCCGACGTACAGCGTGCCGTTGGATGCCTGGTCGATCGCGCCCATCGTCTGCGTGACGTCGTTGGGCCAGACCGGCGAGAAGTTCACGCCCCCGTCGGAGCTCTGCCAAATGCCACCGCCGGACGTGGCGACATAGAGCGAGTTCGCGTGCTGGTTGTCGACCACGAGGTCGACGACGCGGCCGCCGACGTTTGACGGGCCGGTCAGCTGCCACGGGCCCGACAGCGGCAGCGACGGCACCGCGGCGGCCTGCGCGGCCGCGCGCTTGAGCTGGGCGGCGCTGACGTACTGGCCCGAGCTGTCCTTGAAGTCCTGGTAGATGTCGGGATCGTCGGGCGAGGTCCCGAGGTCGTTCTCGACGAACGGCGCTGTGCCGGTCGCGGTCGTGGCCGTCTTGAGCACGTTCGTCGTCGAGTGCAGCGTCCCCACGACGACCGCGCTCGCGGCGAGCACCGCGGCGGCGCCCGCGATGCGGGCCCTCCTCGCGCGCGGCGCAGGCTGATGTCGCGCGGCCGCCTCTGAGAGGCGTTCGGCGAAGTCCTTCGCAAAGCGGTCGTAACGCATTTGGGCGCCAAGTTCCGCCATTCGTCCGGCTGTGACACGTGCGAGGCGCACCGGGCGTGGAGATGTCTCAGCGCTGCGACTATGGTGTCGCTGGCCGCCACTATGATCGACCAGCTCAGCGCCTCTCTCGCCGACGTCGTGCGTGACGCCCGCGCCGCTCGCGGGTTGTCGGCCAGTGCCCTGGCCGAGGCCTCCGGCGTGTCGCGCGCCATGATCGCGAAGATCGAGCGCGCCGAGGTGCAGCCGACCGCCGCGTTGCTCGGGCGCCTCTCCGCCGCGCTCGGCCTGACGCTGTCCGAGCTCGTCGCGCGCGCCGAGGACACCGGGCGCCGGCTCGTCCGCCATGCCGACCAGCCCGTCTGGACCGACCCGGAGACCGGCTACCGCCGGCGCGCGCTGTCGCCGGTCAGCGGCGGCCCGCTCGAGCTCGTCGAGGTCGAGCTCCCGCGCGGCGCCGAGGTCTCCTACCCGGCCGACGCGTGCGTCTTCGCCCACCAGCAGATCTACGTGCTGGAGGGCCGGCTGCGCTTCGTTGAGGGCGACGTCACGTATGAGCTCGAGGCGGGCGACTGCCTGCAGCTCGGCGCGCCCGCGCCGACCGCGTTCGTCAACGAGACGCAACGGGCATGCCGCTACCTCGTGGCGCTCGTGCCGCGTTCTTGACCGCCTGGGTCAGCGTGTCGATGTCGTAGACGCCCTGGTGGCGGCGGCCGTTGATGAAGAACGTCGGCGTGCCGGAGACCCCGCTCGCGTCCGCGCTCTGGACGTCCCGGGCGACGCGCTGCGCATAGCGGCGGCGGCGCACCTCGTCCTTGAAGCTCTCGAGGTCCAACCCGAGCGCGCGCGCGTGGCCGGCGAGCTCTCTCGGCGTCAGCTCGTCCTGATGATCGAGCAGGCGGTCGTGCATCTCCCAGAAGCGGTCCTGCGCGTCCGCCGCCTCCGAGACCTCGGCGGCCATCTGCGCGTTGGGGTGCACGTCGGTCAGCGGCAGGTGGCGCCAGACGTAGCGCAGCTCGTCCGGGAAGTGCTCGAGCAGCTTGTTGATGATCGGCGCCGCGTGGCCGCAGTAGGGGCACTCGTAGTCGCCGTATTCGAGCAGCGTGACCGGCGCGTCGATGCGGCCTCGGATGTGGTCGCCCTCCGGGTCCACGTCCTCGGCGAGGTCGACGATCGTCTCCGCGATCGCGCCGAGCTGCCGCGCGCGCAGCTCGTCCGGCAGGTGGCGCATCACCCAACCGGCGAGCCAGGCGAGCGCGGGGGAGACGATCGCGGTCGCCAGCACGCCGAGCTTCGCCTCCTCCAATTGCGCGCCGTCGAACGCGAGCGTGGCCACCAGCAGCGAGACCGTGAACCCGATGCCGGCGCTGAACGCGCCGACCGCCAGCGCGGGGAACGTGACGGTCAGCCGCGCGCCGCCCCGCGTCGCCAGCCACGACGCGCCCATGATGCCCACGGGCTTGCCGAGCGCGTACGCGGCGACGATGCCGAGCGTGATCGGCGACGTGATCGCCCTCGTCAGCAGGTCCCCGTCGATGTGGATGCCGGCGTTGGCGAGCGCGAACAGCGGCACGATCACCCGGCTCGTCCACGGGTGCAGCTTGTACTGCAGGCGCTCGTTCGGCGAGATCGCCGACGTCAGCCCGGCGACCGCGGAGTAGGCGAGCTCCGGCGTCGGCTGCTCGCGGAACGCGCGCGCCGCCTCGGTGCTGCGCTCGAGCTCCTCGCGCGCCGGCGGGTACGCGCTCGTGATCAGGCCGATCGCCAGGCCGGCGATCACCGCGTCGACGCCCGACTCGAACATCGCCAGCCAGATGCCGACGCCGAGCAGCACGGCGATCGGGCCGCGCCAGGTGCCGAGCCAGCGCACCGCGTACAGCGCCGCGAACAGCACGGCGGCCACCAGCAGCGCCATCGTGTCGACGTGCTCGGTGTAGCCGAACGCGATCACCATCAGCGCGACCAGGTCGTCGATCACCACGACGGTGAGCAGGAACACGCGCAGCCGCACCGCGCGGCCGCGCGAGAGCAGCGCGAGCGCGCCGAGCGCCAGCGCGGTGTCCGTGGAGACCGCCACGCCCCAGCCGTTGAGCCCGTCGCCGCCGGCATTGATCACGACGTAGATCCCGGCTGCGCACGCCATACCGCCGAGCGACGCGAGCACCGGGATCGCCAGCCGCGTGCGCTCGCGCAGCTCGCCGAGATCGAGCTCGCGCTTGGCTTCCAGCCCGACGACGAGGAAGAAGAGCGTCATCAGGCCCTCGTTGACCCAGCCGCGCAGGTCGGTGCTGAGCACGTGGCCGCTGAGCGAGAACGACAGGATGCCGGTCCACACGTCCTCGTAGGAGGAGAACGAGACGTTCGACCAGATGAGCGCGGCGATCGTCGCCGCGGCGAGCACGATCGCGCCGCCGGTCTCGGCATACAGGTAGCTGCGGATCGGCGCGGCGAGGTTGCGCGCCCAGGCGGTCTTGCCCGAGCCGGCGTCGGTGATCGCCGTCATGCCACCGCCCGGGCCGGCTCCACCAGCGTCTCCTGGAGGCGGCGCGCGGCGTCGAGGTGGTCGCCGGTCCAGATCACGCGCACGTCGCCGTCGACGGCGGGAAGCGCATCCAGCGGCGCCGGCACCGCCCCGCCGTTGGCCAGGCTCGCCGCGAAGTCCGTGTACCAGCGCGCCAGCGTGTCCGACGCGGTCAGCAGCTCGGCGCTGCAGCGCCCGGCGGCGCCGTCGGCCTTCCACAGGTCGAGCACCGCGTCGCCGGCCAGCCGCAGCCCGACGACGCCGCTGACCAGGCCCGTCACGTCGGCCAGCGGCAGGCGCTTCTCGCCGCGCTCGGCCAGGAAGCCGCGGAACGTGTCGTCGAGCCGCCGCGCCGCCGCCGCGGCCTCCATCGCCTCGCCGTCGGCCGGGTCGCCGGCCACGCCGTAGCGGACGGTCGCCGCGAGGTAGCGCGCGCTGTCGACGTACGCGTCGGCGAGCGCTCGGCGCAGCGCGGGGCCGGCCCCGCGCGGCCAGAACAGCACGCCGACCAGGAGGCTGACCGCGCCGCCGATGGCGATGTCCTCGATGCGCACGAGCCCGACCTGCCAGCCCTCCGGGGCGAGGATGTTGAAGAGGATCAGCAGCGTCAGCGTGAATGCGGCCTGGCCGGCCGCGAAGGAGATCGTCGCCGGCGCAAGGCCGGCGAACAGGATCGCGAACGGCAGCAGCAGCCACAGCACCGTCGTGTCGGTGCCGACGAGCGCGACTAGCGCGCCGCCGACGACAAACCCCGCCGCCGTGCCGAGCAGGCTGCCGACCACACCCTGGCCGGTGGCGAGCGCGTTCGAGCGGAGCACCGACAGCGTGCCGAGGACGACCCAGAACGAGTGCTGCACCGCGGCGAGGTCGGCGACCAGAACCGCCAGCCCGAGCGCGATCGCGCCGCGGAGGCTGTTGCGCAGCCATTGCGAGTTGAGCTGGACGTGCGCGCCCGCCCGCTCCTGCGCGGCGGCCAGCGGGCTGACCACGCCGGCGGGCCGGCGGCCGAGCAGCTGCTGCAGCCACGTGCGCCGGTCGGCGGCCGCCGCGATCTCGGCGTTGCGAGCGACCTGGGCGACGACGTAGCCCAGCTCCTGCGCGCGGAAGCCGGGGTCCAGCGCCGAGACCCCGGCGGGGCGCTCGACCGCCGCGAGCCGCTCGGCCAGCGCCTCCTGGGCCGCGTGCAGCGCCTCCGGCGAGCGGTGTGGATCCTCGAGCAGCTCGGCGCTGCGCTCGAGCACCGCGGCGGCGGCCTCGCCGCGGACGTTCTCGATCGCGACGTCGTTGAGCCACTTGAGCTCGTCCACCAGCCGGATCACGCTCCGCGCCGACGTGCTCAGCCCCGTGGGCCGGTAGGGCGTGGCGAAGAAGACGTGGCGCAGCGCCGTGACGGCTGCGTCCGCGCTCTCGCCGGCCCGCAGCCGCGCGGCCAGCGCGTGCATCGCGGAGATCGCCGCGCCGCGCACCGGGTCCCGCACCGGCGCCGGCCACAGCAGCGCGATCGCCGGCAGCGAAGCGAGCGAGGCCAGCCCCCAGCCGGCCAGCCGCTCTGGGATCTGTGACACCGGGCCGGGCAACGTGACCGGGAGGATGAACGCGAGCAGCAGCGTCGTCGTCGCGCCCGCCAGCACGGAGCTCACGACGCCCGCGAACAGCACGCCGAACGCGACCACGGTCATCCCCACGACCGCCGCGACGGTGCTGCGCGAGCACAGCGTGGCGAGCGCGATCAGCGTCCCGCAGGCGAGCGCGAGCGCGACCTGCGCCTGCAGCCGCGAGCGCAGCGGACCGGCGAAGTCGACCAGCAGCAGCATCGCGAACGAGCCGAAGGCCGAGAACGTCGCGACCGTCGCGTCGCCGATCACGACCTTGCCGAACGCGAACATCGCGGGCATGACGATCGCGGTCCGCGCCGCCCGTCGCGTCGCCGCGAACCCGCGGTCATGGTCCCGGAGCCACTTCAGCACCCCGCGGATACTGGCGTACGGGGCGGTCCGCTAGAGAGCCGCCCCGTACCCACGTCACTCGGTGGCGAGCGCGGCTCCGACCGCGAGGCCCTCGCGACGGCGCCGCGGAACTGCTATCGCGGCCAGCACGCCGAGCCCAGAGAGCGCGACGCCGACCCACAGCGCGGCGGTGAATCCGTGCGTGAAGCCCTCGGGCGTCGCGTACGTGCCGCGATGGGCGAAGACGGCCGCGAGCACCGCCACGCCGAAGACGCCGCCGAGCTGGCGGATCGCGCTGTTGGCGCCCGACGCGACGCCCGCCTCCTCGCGCGCGACCGAGCCCATCACGGCATTGGACACCGTCGGGAACGTGAGCGATGTGCCGATGCCGGCGATCGTCAGCGCGATGCCGAGCTCCGCGTAGCCGACGTCCGGCGTGGCGATCGCGGCGACCCAGGCGAGCCCGATGCCCTGCAACGCGAGGCCGAGGGTCATGAACACGCGGTTGCCATAGCGGTCGGCCAGCGCGCCGGCGATCGGAGCGAAGATCATCGGCGTCGCCGTCCACGGCAGCAGCCGCACGCCGGCCTGCAGCGGCGTGTGCCCGAGCGCGTTCTGGAAGAACTGCGACATCAGGAAGACGGCGCCGAACAGCGCGGCGGTGAGGAAGAACCCGACGAGGTTGGCGCTCGTGAAGGTGCGGTCGCGGAACAGGCCGAGCGGGAGCATCGGCGCCGGCGTGCGGCGCTCCCAGGCGACGAAGACGGCCATGATCAGCGCGCCGCTCGCGAGGCTGCCGAGCACCTCGGCGCTGCCCCAGCCCTGGCTCGTCGCCCGCATCAGCCCCCACGCCACGGCGAGCAGGCCGGCGCCGGCGAGTGCCAGTCCGGGCATGTCGAGCTGCGTCCGCGGGCCGAAGCTCTCGCTCAGCTTGGTCAGCGCCAGCGGGATGAGCGCGAGCCCGAGCGGGACGTTCAGCCAGAAGATCCAATGCCAGCCGATGCCGTCGACGACGGCGCCGCCGAGGACCGGCCCGGAGGCGACGGCGAGGCCGGTGATCCCGCCCCACAGGCCGATCGCGACGCCGCGCTTGGAGGCCGGGAACGCCTCGCTGAGCAGCGTGAGCGTGAGCGGGGTGACGACGGCGGCGCCCGCGCCCTGGACGGTGCGGGCGGCGATCAGGGCGCCGACGCTCGGGGAGAGCGCGGCGGCGGCGGAGGCGGCGGTGAAGCCGAGCAGGCCGAGCGCGAACACGCGGCGGCGGCCGAAGCGGTCGCCGAGCGCGGCGCCGGTCAGCAGGAAGCAGGCGAACGCGAGGTTGTAGGCGTTGACCGTCCACTCCAGGTCGGACAGGCTCGCGCCGATGTCGGCGCGCAGCGCGGGCAGCGCGGTGGTGACCACCAGCGTGTCCAGCGCGGTCATGAAGACGCCGAGCGACGTGACGATCAGCGTCCAGGTCTGGCGATGCGAGGTCATGCCCCTACGTCGTCTGCGCCGATGCCGGAGCGACAATCCTGGCGCGCCGGCGCTCTGACTATGTTCGTCTCATGCCCGATCCATCCACGCTGCTGCTGTTCGTCGCGACGAGCCTCGCGCTGCTGGCCGTCCCCGGCCCGGCGGTCATCTACGTCGTCACCCGCAGCGTGGATCAGGGGCGCCGCGCGGGAATGGTCTCCGTGCTCGGCGTGGAGACGGCGACGTTCGCTTACGCGCTCGCCGCCGCGGTGGGCCTGACGGGGCTGATCGCCGCTTCCGAGCTCGGGTTCACGATCGTCAAGTACGCCGGCGCGGCGTACCTCGTCTACCTCGGGGTGCGCAAGCTGCGCGAGCGCGACGCCGACGTCCAAGCGACGCCAGACGCTCGCGCGCGGTTGTACGTGAAGGGCGTGCTCGTGCAGGCGCTGAACCCGAAGATCGCCGTGTTCTTCCTCGCGTTCCTGCCGCAGTTCGCCGACTCCGCGCTCGGCCTGCTCGTCCTCGGCACGATCTTCACGCTGCTCGCCGCGCTGAGCGACAGCGCGTACGTCCTTCTGGCCGGCGGCGTGGCCGGCCGGCTGCGCGCTTCTCGCCGTTCCCGCCGCGCGCTAGCGAAGCTGAGCGGCGGCGTCTACATCGGGCTCGGGCTCACCGCGGCGCTCTCCGGCGGCCGCGCGCGCGGGTCGCAGGGATAGCGCGCGGGGGCGCTTGCCGAGCGCGACGAGCTCGTCGACGAGCTCGAGCGCCTCCTCGTGGGCGCCGGCCTCGAGCGCGGCCATGGCCGCCCAGGCGCCGGCCGGCTCGGGCGTGGCGAGCGCGAGCGACGCGCGCGAGGCGGGCGTGCGGCCGTGGTGGTTGAGCGCGAACTCGAGGCAGCGGTTGATGCGCTCGCGCTCGACGGCGCGCCGACTCGCGCTGCCCACGATCGCCGCGGCGATCGAGTACAGGTCCTGACGGCGGTCGTCGTCGAGGCCGTCGTTGTAGGTGCGCAGGAACGCGCCGATCGTCGGCGAGATCGACGGGGCGCGGTCGCTGAACGGCTCGTCCGCGAGCATGGAGGCGAGCTCCATCACGCAGACGCCGGCGTGGCGCGAGGCGTGCCGCCCGCGCGTGAGGCGGACGGTCTGGTGCGACGTAGCGGACATGCCCACGTCCTACCGCTCGCGGGCCGCTCGCACAACTCTCGCGGGCGCGTGGCGGCGCCACGCTCGTCGCGCTGCGCTGGGGCGAGACTAGGCGCGGGAGAGGCGGGTCTCGCCGCGCATCTCGGCCAGCAGGCGCTCCAGGCGCGTCTCGGTCGAGAGGTCGACGTGCTTGATCGCGCCGGCCACGGACGGGTCGCGCTCGGCGATCAGCGCGTACATCTGCTGCGCGACGGCGCGGTAGCTCGCATGGCCCTCGCGCGCCGAGCGCAGCTCGATCAGGTGCATCGCCTCGCGCGCATTGAGATCGAGCACATAGCGGATCCGGTAGCCGAGGCAGAGCGCGTACGGCGCGGCCTCGGTCAGGCCGGCGGCCCACAGGCGCTCGTACTCGGCGCGCGAGCGCTCGAGCGCCTGCGCGTAGAGGTCGCCGCAGCCGGCCGCCGCGACCTCCTCGGGCACGTCGGCGCCGAGGTCGGGCGTCAGCGCCTGCCACTGCACAGTCAGCAGCCGGTGGCGCTGGAGGTCGCGGAACGCGCCGTAGTCGGAGACGATCTCGAAGCGGTAGCGCAGCGCCTCGAACCCGCGCCCGGGACGGTGGCGGCGGTTGGCGCGCTCGCCCACCAGGTCGGCCAGCATGCGCTCGCGCTCGTCGGGTCCGAGCGCTTCCACGCTCGCGAGCGCGCGCTCCTCCGGCACGCCGGCGGCCTCGAACAGCAGCGCGGCCAGCAGCCGCGTCTCGTCGCCGTCGGCGTGCACGAGGCGCACGGACGGACGCTGCTCGGCCTCGGCGTCGCGGTCCAGCCCGAGCCGCCGGACCCAGCGGCGCTCGGCCTCCCGGCGCTCGCCCAGGTAGCCCATCCACACGTCGCCGCGGCCGGGGCGCTCGACGCGGGTGACGAAGCTCGGCATCACGGCCTTGACCGCCTCCAGCAGCATCGCGCCGTAGGCGCGCGCCTCGGGCAGCGGGTGGGCGAGCAGGTGCAGGATCAGCTGCTCGTAGGCCTGGCCGGTCGCGTAGATGCCCATGTGCGAGAGCGACGCGGCCGGCAGCAGCCCGCGCAGCAGATCCAGCGACTTGGCCTTGACCGCGCGCCGGCGCGCGGCCTCGGACTCGCCGGGGCTTGCCGGGTAGGTCTCCTCCACCCACGCGTGCACGCGCGGGAGCGCCTCGGTGTACGCGCCGAACAGCGCGTCCATCGCGGCGAGGTACTCCGGGCCCAGCGCGTCCTCGCGGTAGTAGCGGTAGCCGAGGCCGCCGGGCATCGGCGACGCGTAGGAGATGTAGCGCGTCGACTGCTCGAGGTACGCGGCCAGGCGGGGGCGCTGGAGCAGCTTGGTGAGGATGTTCGAGACCCATTCGCACGCGACGTGGGCGCCGCCGAGCTGCGCCACCGAGTCGTCGCCGTAGCCGACGAAGATCGTCTCGTAGAGCTGCGCCGCCCGCGCGCCCTCGGCGCCGTGGGGGAGCGCGCCGCTGCTCGGCAGCGAGTCCGCGAACTCCTCCAGGAACAGCCGTCGCAGCGTACCCGGGTAGCGCGAGTAGCGCGCGAACAGCGCGCCCTTCACGGTCTCCGGGAGGTTGACGAGCGCGAAGACGGGGCCGTCCAGGTCGCTGAAGTGCGGCGCGATGCGTTCGCGCTCGGCGGGGGTGAGGTCGTCCGACGGGTACAGCACGGACGGGCCACACTAGCGGCCATGACAGACGGCAACGACCAGACCCCGGCGGGGCGCGACGACGCCGCCGCGGAGAGCGGCATCCCCGTCACGGGCGTGAGCGAGCTCGTCCTCGAAGTCGTCGACCTGGCGGCCGCGGAGGCGTTCTACGCGGGCGTGCTCGGCCTGCCTGTGGTGGAGCGCTGGCCCGACCGCGAGGCGATCTGGGTGATGGCCGGCGAGCGCACGCGGATCGGCCTCTGGCGCCCGCAGGTCGGCCTCGCGCGCGGCCGCGGGGGAATTCACGTGCACTTCGCCATGCACATCGCGGACGCCGACTACGACGCCGCCGTCGCACGCCTGAAGGAGCGCGGGGCCTACCTGGAGGAGCACGCGTTCGCGACCTACGAGGCCTCGCGCGCGGTGTACGCCGAGGACCCCGACGGCAACATCGTCGAGCTCTGGACCTGGGACGTCGCGAACCACCTGCGTCAGCGCGGCTGATCCAGGTGGTCGCGGGGCGGGCGGTTGCGGTGGGCGGTTGCGGCGCGCGGTGGGCGGTCGCGTGCGCAGGCGGGCGTCAGCGGAGCTCGTCCAGGCAGTCGAAGCGCGAGCGTTCCCTGTCCGAGCCCGGCGTTCGCGCGGTCGCGCCGATCAGCGTGCGGCGGATGTCGACGATCTTCGCGTCGGCGCCGAGCTTGACGCCGAGCGCGACCGAGCCGGAGACCCCGCGCGTGTTATCCGAGTAGGCGTAGACGTTGCGCTCGACCGTGCCCGCGCGGCGCGCGCGCTCGGGGATCACCCACGGCAGAGGCGGCCGATCGCCGTGCAGCGGGAAGCGATAGACGGTCTCGGTCAGCCGGTTGTTCATCTCGCTCGGCGTGAGCTCACGCAGCGCGACCGCCTGCGGCCCGCCGCCGTCGAACGTGAGCTCGCCGATCAGCGACGCGCGGCCGTACCCGGCTGACGGCACGCCGGGGAGCGTGGCCTCCAGGCCATCGGCGCTCACGTTGAAGTAGACCGTCCTCAGGTCTCCGGGACCGATCCGCGCGCCGGCGATGTCCTCCGACCCCACGCCGATCGCCGCCAGGTCGATCCCCCGCGGGGACTCCGCGAGCTCGGCCTCGGCCTGCACCGCGCCTTCGACCGTATGCCACGTAGCCGGCTCGGTCACCGCGCTCTTGGGCATCCCGACGATGAACCGGCGCGCGGCCGCCTCATCCGGAAAGCGCCAGCCGCGCGCCACGTTGACCTTCGCCCGCGCAGCGCCGCCGCCGCCGGCGCTGATGAACGACGACTCCACCCCGAGCCCGTAGCCGAGCCCGAGGCTGGCCCCGCCGGACCACGTCAGGCTGATGCTTCCATCGGACGAGCGCACGCCGGTCAGCACGTCCCGGCTGCCGAGCTCCACGCTGAACACGGTCACGCGGGCGTCGTAGCCGCGCGTAGCCGAGTCGAGCTGGCACGGCGGCAGCCCGGCCGCGGCGGCGTCGCGCGTCGTGCACACGTCGGCGGACACGACGCACAGCCCCAGCCTGACCCCGCGGGCAACCGCGCCCGCGAGAGAAGGGGCGCCCACCGCCGGCGCGGCGAGAACGAGCACGGCCGCCACGAGGGAGATGACGGCGACGTACTCCAGGGATGCCTGGCCGGCGGTGGGCGATGGGCGCACGACTGGGATAGGGCCGCGCACGAAGTTCTCGCCCCCGCGCATTCGCCGGCGCCTCTGGAGCGGACGCATCGCGTGCTGGGCGCGGATTGGCTTGAACGGCAACTGCGCGGGTAAGGGGTGCAGGGGTTCGATCGGAAACGATCATCCATAAGCACGATTCGCGCACGATCGACCATGAAATCGCTCACAGGAAGGGGGGTGCGTCACGTTTGTTCGCCATAGGTGAACAAACGTGCGTCACCCCCCCTCGCTCGCGGCCCGATGCGTGATCGATTTACAGTCACCGCAACTTTCTCCCGCTCCCCTTACCTGCGCCGTTGCCGTAAGCGGCCTGCAGCAAGACGCGGCGGGTCCCCTCAAGAGGCGCCCGCGGCGAGGGAGCATCGCGGGCGGCGGGTCCTTTCCAGAGGCGCCCGCGGCCAGAGCAGCGTCGGGGCGGCGCCCGCCGTTCACGCGGCCGGAGTCCCCGACGCGGCGGCCGCTACAGCAGCCCGCTGAAAGCTGAAGCCGCCTCGCGCGCGACGTTGATCAGCGGCTCCGGGTAGATCCCGAACGCGATCGTCGCCGCTGCGCACACGACCGCGACGAAGATCACCTCGGGCTGCACCAACCGGCGCGTCTCGCCAGGCTCCAACCCCGCGGCGCGCGCCTCTTCGTCAGCCTCCACCGACCCACCCGCGATCACCGGGGTCAAAGACGTCGCCAAAGCCGGCCGCATCCACACCGCCCCGATCACGCGCAGGTAGTAGGCCAGCGACACCGCCGAGCCGAGCACGATCACGATGCCGAGCCACGCGTAGCCGTTGTCCACCGCCGCGCGGATCAGGTAGAGCTTGCCGAAGAATCCTGCCGTGGCCGGGAACCCCGCCAGCGCGAGCATGGCGATCGTCATCGGCCACGCCAGCCACGGGCGCGACTCGCCGAGCCCGTAGAGGGCGGAGATGTCGTCGCCGAGCCCGGTCTCGCGCTCGCGCGCCGTGATGACCGCGAACGCCGCGGTGTTCATGAGCATGTAGACGAACAGGTAGAAGACCGTCGCCGTCACGCCGAGGCGAGTCGAGACCACGACGCCCGCGAGCATGTAGCCCGCCTGCGCGACCGAGGAATACGCGAGCATCCGCTTCAGCGACGACTGCCCGATCGCGCCGACGTTGCCGACCGCGATCGTGATCACCGCGAGCGTCGCGAAGGCCGGCGCCCACGTGGTCGTCGCGTCGATCAGCGCGACGTCGAACAGCCGCAGGATGATCCCGAACGCGGCCGCCTTGGTCGCGACCGCCATGAACGCGGTGACCGGCGTCGGCGCGCCCTCGTAGACGTCCGGCGTCCACTGGTGGAACGGCGCGACCGACGTCTTGAACGCGAGCCCCGCCATCACCAGCGCGATGCCCGTGAGGAACAGCACGTCGTTGGTCATGTCCGGCGCCGCCTTGGCGATCGCGTCGAACGACGTCCCGCCGGCGGCGCCGTACAGCAGCGCCAGCCCATACAACAGCGTCGCCGACCCGACCGACCCGATGATCAGGTACTTCAGGCCCGACTCGAGCGAGTGCTCGCGCCGCATGTGCGTCGCGCACAGCACGTACAGCGGGATCGAGAGCAGCTCGAAGCCGACGAACAGCACGATCACGTCGTTCGCGGCGACCAGGACGACCATGCCGAGGATCGAGGTCAGCAGCAGCGCGTAGTACTCGCCCTCGCCCGCTTCGGCGGCCGCCGTCGAGCGCCACGAGAGCAGCACGGTGGCGATGCCGGCGGCCAGGAACACGAACGTCAGCGCCAGCGTGAGGTTGTCGATCGCCAGCGCGCGCTCGACGATCACGTGGTTCTCGTCCCACTGCCAGACCGCCAGCCCGGCGGTCACGCCGAGGCACACCAAAGTCAGGAACGGCACCAGCCCGCGGCGCACGAACGAGGCGCGGAACAGCCCCAGCAGCAGGACGATGCACAGCCCGCCGGTGAGCGCGACGATCGGCGACAGCGCCGCCCAGTCGATGTGCGGGCCCTTCATCGCTTCGCCACCGCCGCAACCGACGACTTGACCGCCTGCTCGCCCGCGTTCAGCGCCGCCTGCGGATAGACCGCGAACGCGACGATCGCGAGCACCAAAGGCACCAGCACCAACGAATCGCGCACGCTGATCTCGAACGAGCTCACGCTTGACCCGACACGGTTGTGCATCGAGCGGATGTAGATGCGCAGCGCGTAGACCGACGCCAGCACGACGCCGGTGGACGCGATCACGGCCAGGGCGAGCTTCGACTGGAACACGCCGAGCAGGATCAGGAACTCGCCCGCGAAGTTCGCCGAGCCGGGCATCGCCAGCGTGGCCAGCACCGTGACCAGGAACAGCGCCGCCAGCACCGGCGCCCGGAACGCGATCCCGCCGTAGTCGCGGATGTCGCCCGAGCCGCCCGCGCGCTCGGCCAGCAACGCGAGCACGAAGAACAGCGGCGCGACCACGAGCCCGTGGTTGACCGCCTGCAGCAGCGCGCCCTGCGCGCCCTGCGCGGCGCCGTCCAAGGCGAAGATCCCGAGCGTGATGAACCCGAGCTGGGCGACCGACGAGTAGCCGAGGATCAGCCTCCCCTGCGTCTCCGTGAACGCCAGAATGGAGCCGTAGAGGATCGACACCAGCGCCAACAGCAGCAGCACGATCTGGAAATCGTGCGTCGCGGCCGGGAACAGCGGCAGCACCAGCCGCAGGAATCCGTAGGCGGCGACCTTCGAGACGACGCCCGAGAAGAACGCGAGCGCCGGCAGCGGCATCGTCCGGTACGCGTCCGGCATCCACCCGTGGAACGGGAACGCCGGCATCTTGATCAGGAACGCGAGCGCGAACGTCACGAAGATCCACTTCTGCGTGCCCTCGGGCAGCGGGACCTTCTGCAGGTCCGACAGGACAAACGTCAGCGACCCGCCGGTCCGCTGCTGCGCGAGGACCGCGGTCGCCACCGCGCCGGCGAGCATCAGCAGCGAGCCGACGAGCGTGTAGATGACCATCTTCACCGCCGCCGCGATCCGGTCCGGCCCGCCCCACTGGCCGACCAGGAAGTAGAACGGCACCAGCATCAGGTCGAAGAACAGGACGAACAGCGCCAGGTCCTGCGCGACGAACGCGCCGAGCACAGCCGTCTCGCCGAGCCCGAAGTGGAACGCGAACAGCCCCGGGCGCTCGGGCGGCCGCACCGCCAGCCACACGGAGACCGCGAACCCGACGACCGTCGTCAGCAGGATGAGCCACAGGTTCAGCCCGTCGACGCCGAGCTTGTAGCGGATGCCCAGCTCCGGGATCCACTTGTCGTCGGTCACGTACTGGAGCCCGGCGACGCCGGTGTCGAAGTCGGTCGCCAGCAGCACCGCGTAGACGAGCGGGATCAGCGTCCCGACCAGCAGCGTGAAGGCGACCGCGCCGCGCGGCGCGAACAGGCTCAGCAGCCCGAACGCGAGCGGCCAGAAGACGAGGATGCTCAGGTGGATGGTCATGCGGACACGAGGAAGTAGGCGCCGAGGGCGGTCAGGCCGACCAGCAGCAGGGCGGCGTAGTAGCGGAGGTAGCCGGTCTGCACGCCGCGCACAGCCGCCGACAGCGCGCGCACGGTCCCGCTGGCGCCGCCGACCAGCGCGCCCTGCACGAGCACGCGCTCGATCGCGCCTTGGGAGAAGCGCCCGAACCACGCGACCGGCCGCACGACGAGGAAGTCGATGATCTCGTCGAAGTACCACTTGTTGACGAGGAACGTGTGCAGCGCCCCGAAGCGCGACGCGAGCTCCGGCCGCCGCCCATCGCCCCACAGGCGCCACGCGACCCCGATGCCGGCCAGGCCGATCACGCCGCCGAGGACGAGCTCGGCCCACTGCGTGCCGGTGCCCGGCTCGAGCGACGAATAGAGCTGCGAGTCGGCGAACGTCGGCTCGAGGAACTTGTGGATGGCCTCGTCGACGCCCGGGATCTGCAGCAGGCCGCCGACGGTCGCGAGGAACGCGAGCATGCCCATCGCGACCTTCATCGCGCCCTCGCGCTCGGCGATGTGGTGCTCGGGGCCGGGGAAGCCGACGTCGGTGTCCTCGACCTCGCCGGTCATCGGGTTGGTCGGCTCGGGCGCGTGGTAGAGATGGCCGTGCTCGAGCTCCTGCGCCTCCGGGCACGGGTCGCCCGTGAACGCGCGGAAGATCATCCGGAACGTGTAGATCGCGGTCATGAACGCGGCGAGGTAGCCGACCACGCCGAGCACCACGTGCCAGCCGCCGCGAGCGAACTCCAGCGACAGGATCTCGTCCTTCGAGAACGCGCCCGAGAACGGCGGCACGCCCGAGAGCGCGAGGCCACCGATGACCATCGTCGCGAACGTGAACGGCATCGCCTTCCGGAAGCCGGACATGCGATCGAGGTTCTGGATGCCGCCCATCGCCGAGATCACCGAGCCGGCCGACATGAACAGCAGCGCCTTGAAGAACGCGTGCGTCATCAGGTGGAACATGCCGGCGGCGTAGGCGGCCGACGAGACGCCCATGATCATGTATCCGATCTGGGACATCGTCGAGTAGGCGATGACGCGCTTGAGATCGGTCACCACGAGGCCGATCGTGGCGGCGATCAGCAGCGTCACGCAGCCGACGATCGCGCCGACCGCGGCGGCGTCCGGCGCGCGCTCGAACAGCGGGTGCAGGCGCGCGATCAGGTACACGCCTGCGGTCACCATCGTGGCCGCGTGGATCAGCGCGGAGACCGGCGTCGGGCCCTCCATGGCGTCCGGGAGCCAGGTGTGCAGCGGGACCTGGGCGGACTTGGCGAACGCGCCGACGAGCAGCAGGATGCAGCCGGCCACGAGGCTGGGCTCATTCAGGGTGAACGCGCCGTCGAGGCGGTCGAACGTCTGCAGGAAGTCCAGCGTGTGGACGCCGCGGAAGACGAAGTACGTCCCGAGCACGAGCCCGACGTCGCCGAGCACGTTGATCACGAACGCCTTGATGCCGGCCTGCGTCGCGGTCGTGCGCCGGTACCAGAAGCTGATCAGGAAGTAGGACGCGGCGCCGACGAACGCCCAGCCGATGATCAGCAGGAAGAAGTTCGACGCCAGGACCAGCAGCAGCATGCTGAAGACGAAGAAGTTCAGGTACGCGAAGAAGCGCGTGTAGCCGCGGTCGCCGCGCATGTAGGCGACGGAGTAGAGGTGGATCAGCGTCGAGACGCCGGCCACCACCAGGCACATCAGCGTCGACAGCGGGTCGATCAGGGTCGCGATCTGCGCGTTGATCCCGACCGTCTTGGCGTAGTCCCAGCCGACCGACACCACCTGCCGCTGTCCCTCATCGAGATCCTGCAGCTTGATGAACATCCCGACCGCGGCCAGGAACGAGAGCAGGATCGCCAGCGTGCCGATGATCCCGTGCAGCCGCGCCGGCAGCGTCCTGAACGTGAGCGCGATCAACAGCGACCCGCCGAGCGGGAACGCCAGCACGAGCCAGCCGTATGTGCCGATGCTCATCCCACACGCTCCGCATGCGCTCGGCAAACGACCGTATCTGTCGAACCGGTTTGTCTCATTACCCCTGAAGTTCCCGCAGCTCATCGACGTCGATCGGCAGCCGGCGCCGGTAGAGCGCGACGATGAGGCCGAGGCCGATCGCCACCTCGCAGGCGGCGACGACCATCACGATCAGCGCGAAGATCTGCCCGCCCATGTCGCCGCTGTTGCGCGAGAACGCGACCAGCGCGAGGTTGGCGGCGTTGAGCATCAGCTCGAGGCACAGCAGGATCACGAGCGGGTTGCGGCGGGTGAGCACGCCGCCCACGCCGATGCAGAAGATCATGGCCGAGACGACCAGGTACCAGGTGATGCTCATCGCTGGGCGGGCCCTCCCGCCTCGAGCATCGTCTCGCCGCGCGCGTCGCCCGGCGTCAGGTCGCCGCGCTTGAGCAGGTCGGTCACCGAGATCTCGCTGGGATGCGCGAGGCCCGCCCGCCGGCGCGCGAGGATGACCGCGCCGACCGCCGCGATCAGCAGCAGGATCGAGGCGAGCTCGAACGCGACCAGGTACGTGGTGAGGAACAGGCGCCCGACCTCCGCCGGCTCGCCGAACGGCGTCTTGTACGGCGCGCCGTCGCCGTCGAGCCCGGCCAGGCCGCTCCCGATCAGGGCGATCGACAGCTCGATGAACAGCGCGATCGCGAAGAACGCCGACACGAACTTCAGGCCGCGGCCGCTGCCGCCGGCCAGCGCCGGCTCCAAGCCGCCGACGTACGCGACGACGAAGACGTAGAGCACCATCACCGCGCCCGCGTAGACGATCACCTGCGCGGCGGCGACGAACTCGGCCCGAAGCAGCAGGAACAGCGCCGCGAGCGCGATCAAGTGGCAGACCAGCGCGAGCACCGAGTGGAACGGGTTGCGCAGCGTCACCGTGCCGATCGCCCCGGCGATGGCGCCGATCGCGGCCAGGAAAAAGAAGACCTCGGCCATCAGCGGCGCCAGGCTACTCGCCCGCGGAGCGCAACGGCGTGCGCTCCAACGGCTCGGCGAGCAGCATCTCCTTCGTGAAGATCAGGTCGGACCGGTTGTAGTCGGCCATCTCATAGTCGTGGCCCATCGTGATCGCGTCGAACGGGCACGCGATCTCGCAGTAGCCGCAGAAGATGCAGCGCGACAGGTTGATCTCGTACACCGCCGCGTAGCGCTCGCCGGCGCTGACGCGGTTCTCCGGCGTGTTCTCGGCCGCCACCACGCGGATGCAGTCGGCCGGGCAGGCGGCCGCGCACAGCGAGCAGCCGACGCACTTCTCCAGCCCCGTGTCCTCGAACCGGTGCAGCTTGTGGCGCCCGCGGTAGCGCGGGTAGACGGGCGTCTTCTCCTCCGGGTAGGAGTAGACCATCGGGCCCTCGATCAGGCGGCCCATCGTCATCTTCAGGCCCTTCAGCGTCGCCGCGAACGCGCGGTAGGTCCCGGCGGCCGCGCCTTGGCGCGGGCCGCGGATGACCTCGACGACTTCTCCAGGGTCATACGGCATCTAGGAAAACACCACCACGCAGATCGCGGTCACGAGGGCGTTGAGGGTGGCCAGCGGCAGCAGCATCTTCCACCCGAGCGACATCAGCTGGTCGTAGCGCAGGCGCGGCAGCGTCGCGCGGACCCAGATGAAGAAGAACACGAAGAACAGCAGCTTGACGATCACGATGATCGGGTCCACCCACGTCGGCGGGCTCAGCCACGGCAGGTTCCAGCCGCCGAAGAACAGCGTCACGATCAGCCCCGAGACGACGACCATGTTGAGGTACTCGGCCGCGAAGAACGCGCCGAAGCGGCCGCCGCCGTATTCGGTGTTGTAGCCGCCGACCAGCTCGGCGTCGGCCTCTGAGAGGTCGAACGGCGGCCGGTTGGTCTCGGCGAAGCCCGCGATCATGAAGATCACGAAGCCGATGAACTGCGGGATGACCATCGCGATGTGGTCGGCCTGCCAGTTGACGATGTCGACCAGCGACAGCGAGCCGACCATCATCACCACGCCCACCAGCGAGAGGCCCTGCGCGACCTCATAGGAGATCAGCTGCGCCGCGGCGCGCATCGCGCCGAGGAAGGAGTACTTGGACACCGACGCCCAGCCGCCGAGCATCAGGCCGTAGAACGCGATCCCGCCGAACGCGAACGCGTACAGGATCCCGATCGACGGGTCGAGCCCGTAGAGGCCGGTCTTGGTGCCGAAGATGTCGACGGTGTCGCTGAACGGGATGATCGCGACGGTCGCCGCAGCGGTCAGCATCGAGATGACCGGGGCGATGGCGAACAGCCAGCCGTTCGCGCCGCGCGGTCGGAACTGCTCCTTGAAGATCAGCTTGCCGATGTCGGCGATCGGCTGCAGCGCGCCGAACGGGCCGACGCGGTTGGGCCCGTAGCGGTGCTGGAAGCGCCCCAGCCCCTTGCGCTCGCCGAGCAGGACGATCGGCACGAGCTGGAAGACGACCAGGAAGATGACCAGCGCCTTGGCGAGCTGCATCCACCAGGGCTCGTAGTAGCCGACCTCGGCGAAGATCACGGCGCCACCTTCTCGAGCGTCACGAGGCCGCCGGTGAGCACGTTGGCCGGGTTCTCCTGCGTCGCCTCGGCCAGGAACACCGTGCCGGGCGGGATCGCGGCCCGCAGCTTGACGGCAGCCTCGACGCGCGAGCCATTCTCGCGCACTTCGACGCGGTCGCCCTCGCGAATCCCGAGCGCCTCGGCATCCCCTGGCGCGAGCTCGGCGACCTGGCGCGCGCGCGCGAACTGCAGGATCGGCGAGACGTCGACGTCCTTGTGCGCCCACAGCGGCCGCCAGGTGCCCAGGCGCAGCGCGCCGTCGTGCGCGGCCGGCGAGCCGGCGGGGACCTCGAGCTTGGCGGGCTCGGACTCCGGCGAGGCGAACTCGTGGCGCTCGGGCCAGCGCACGCCGCGGCCGCCGATCTCGTCCAGCGTCAGGCCGGCGTAGAACGGCACCGCGGCGAACAGCCGCTCGGACACCTGCGCGCCGGCCACGAACACGCCCTCGCTGTGGCCGAGCTCCCGCGAGACGTCCGAGATCACCTGCCACAGCGGGCGCACGCCGGATGCCGGCACGTCGGCGCGCAACCGGGGCCGCGCGGCCGCCGGCCGCAGCCGCTGGACGCGGCCGTCGGGATGCACGAGCGTGCCCTCCTTCTCGGGGTAGGCCTCGGCGGGGAAGACGACGTCGGCGTGCTCGCGGATCGAGTCGGTCAGCACCGAGTCGACCGCGATGACCGTCTGCGCGGTGTGCAGCGCCTGGTCCCACAGCCGGCGGTTCGGGTGCGTGCGCATCGGGTCGGCGTGATGCAGCCAGATCGTGTGCAGCTCGCCGCTCGCGAGGCCCTCGGCGATGCCGGCGCCGTCGCGGCCGGGGGCCTCGATCGCGCTGTAGCCGGGGCCGTGGCCGGGGGCGAAGCCCGCCTCGCGCACGCCGCGGGCGTTCGGCGTCGGCCGGCAGCTCGAGCAGGCCGGCGCCGGCGATGCCGCCGAGGTTCAGCCGCGCGGCGAGGTTGAGCAGCGCGCGGCCCGCCTGGCCGCGCAGCGCACGCTCGCCGTAGACGATCACGATCTCCTCGCCCGCCGCGCGCAGCGCGTCGGCGAGCTCGCGCACCGCGGTCGCGTTGCTTCCCGCCGCGCTGGCCGCGCCGCCGAGGTTGCCCTCGTCGCCGCTGAGCGCGGCGTCGAGCGCGACCAGGAACGCCTCCCCCGCGCCCGGCGCGAACCGCAGCGTGGCCGTGGCGCTGGTGTCGAGCGCGGTCGGCCGCGCGCTCGCGACCACGAGCTTGGTCGCGCGACGGCGGACGCCCTTGCGAATCCGCAGGTCCCACACCGGCGCCTCGTCGACCGGGTCGACGTCGACCAGCAGCACGGTGTGCGCGAACTCGAGGTCGGGCACGGTCGCCTGCAGCCTCGGGTCGGCCAGCGCGCGCTGGACGTCGAGCGGCTGCTCGCCGTAGAGGCGCGCGCTCAGGTGGCTGGAGCCGAGATGGCCGCGGATCAGGCCAGCGAGGAGGTGCGCCTCCTCGTTGGTGGTCGTCCCGCCGGCCAGCGCCGCCGCGCGGTCGCCGGCCTTCTTGAGCGCGCCCGCCGCGGTCGCGATCGCCTTGTCCCAGCTCGCCGGCAGCAGCTCGGCGCCCTCGCGCACGAGCGGCTGGGTGATGCGCTCGTCGACATACGCGGCCTGGTAGCTGAAGCGGCCCTTGTCGCACAGCCAGCCGTCGTCGACCTCCTCGTTGTCGCGCGCGAGCACGCGCAGGACGCGCTCGTCGCGCACGGTCAGCTCGACGTTGCACTGAGCGGTGCAGCCGGCGCAGACGGTGCCCGCGCCCTCGATGTCCCACGGACGTGCGCGGAAGCGATAGGCGCGCGAGGTGAGCGCGCCGACCGGGCAGAGCTCGATGATGTTGCCGCTGAACGGCGCGACGTACGGGTGCCCGTCGAACGTGCCGACGAACGAGTTCGCGCCGCGCTCGAGCAGGATCAGCTGGTAGTCCTCGGAGATCTCCTGCGAGAAGCGCACGCAGCGGTAGCAGAGGATGCAGCGCTCGCGGTCGATCGCGACCAGCGGCGAGAGCTCGAGCGGCTTCTTGAAGTGGCGCTTGGGCTCGATGAAGCGCGACGTGCCCGGGACCCCAGCCGTACGTGATGTCCTGCAGCGGGCACTCGCCGCCCTTGTCGCAGACCGGGCAGTCGAGCGGGTGGTTGATGAGCAGGAACTCGACCACCGCGCGCTGCGCCTCGTGCACGCGCTCGCGTCTGCGTGTGCACGACCATGCCGTCGCGGATCGCCGTCGAGCACGCGGTCTGCAGCTTCGGGATGCCCTCGATCTCGACCAGGCACATGCGGCAGGCGCCGACCGGCTGGCCGAGCTTGGGCTCGTAACAGAAGACCGGGATCTCGACGTCGCCGTACTTGGCGCCGTCGACCAGCATCAGGCCCTCGGGCGCGGTGACCTCGCGCCCGTCGATCGAGAACGTGATCTCCTTGACGGTGGGCCGCGGCATCAGTAGCTGACCGGGACGGGGTCGACGCCGGCGGGCTCGAGCATCGGGCCGGGACCGGCCTGGCGGCCGCGGTTGACCTGCGGGATCGCGGGACCGAGCCCGGCCTCCGCGCGCTTGGCCTCCATGTAGTCCTCGAACTCGCCGCGGAAGTGCTTGATCATCGAGGCGATCGGCATCGCCATCGCGTCGCCCAGCACGCACAGGCAGTTGCCCATGATCTGGTCGCAGACGCCGTCGATGATGTCGAGGTCCATCGGGGTGCCGACGCCGTCCTTGATGCGCTTGAGCATCTTCTCGGTCCAGTTGGTCCCCTCGCGGCAGGGCGAGCACTTGCCGCACGACTCGTGCCGGTAGAAGTGCGCGGTCTTGTACGCGACGTCGACGATCGAGGTCGAGTCGTCGAACACGATGATCGCGCCCGAGCCGAGCATCGAGCCGGCCTTGGCGAGCGTGTCGAAGTCGTAGCCGAGGTCGAGCACCTCGTCGGTCAGCGGCAGCACCGGGGCGCTCGAGCCGCCCGGGAAGAACGCCTTGAACGTGCGCCCGTCGAGCGGGCCACCGGCGAGATCGAAGAGCAGCTCGCGCACCGGCGTGCCGAGCACGATCTCGTAGTTGCCCGGCTTCTTGATCTGGCCCGAGACCGAGACCACCTTCGTGCCTGTCGAGGTCTCCGTCCCGACCTTGGCGTACTCGGCGCCGCCGATCGAGAGGATGTACGGCACGTTCATCAGCGTCTCGACGTTGTTGACCAGCGTCGGGCCCTGGTAGAGGCCCTGCACGGCCGGGAACGGCGGCTTCAGGCGCGGGTTGCCGCGCTTGCCCTCGAGCGAGTCCAGCAGCGCGGTCTCCTCGCCGCAGATGTAGGCGCCGGCGCCGCGATGGACGACGAGGTCCATCGTGTGATCGGAGCCGAGGATGTTCTCGCCCAGATAGCCCGCCGCGCGCGCCTCGGCGACCGCGGCGTCGAGCACGTCGGCCTGGTGGGAGTACTCGCCGCGGATGAAGATGAACGACTTGGTCGCGCCGATGCAGTAGGCGCCGATGATGATGCCCTCGATCAGCTGATGCGGGTTCTTCTGCATCAGCTCGCGGTCCTTGAACGTGCCGGGCTCGGACTCGTCGGCGTTGCAGACGAGGTACTTGTCCATCGACCCCTTGGGGATGAACGACATCTTGCGGCCCATCGCGAAGCCGGCGCCGCCGCGGCCGCGCACGTTGGACGCGAGCATCTCGTCGAGCACGGCGCCCGGGTCCATCTGCAGCGCCTTGCGCAGCATCTTGTAGCCGCCGCGACGCTGGTAGACGTCGAGCGTGTTGAGCCCGGGCTCGTCGATGTCCTTGAAGAGGACCGAGTCGATCACTTGTAGTGCTCCGATGCGACCTTGCGCTTCTTCAATTGCTTGTCGGGCAGGACCTCGCGCCCGGCCTGCAGGTCCTCCACGATCTGCCGGCAGTCGTCCTTGGTGAGCGGGCCGACGTACTCGCCGTCGACCGACGCCATCGGGGCGATCTCGCACGCGCCGAGGCACTCGAAGCCGCGCACGTTGCACGTCTGGCCCGCGACGTCCTGCATCTCGGCGTAGATCTCGTCGGCGCCGAGCAGCGAGCAGGAGATGTTCGTGCACACGTAGATGTCGTGCGCGGGCTTGGGCGCGAGCTCGAACATGTCGTAGAACGTCGCCACGGCAGTCAGGTACGCGGGCGTCAGCCGCATCACGCACGCCGCCTGCTCGATCGCCTCCGGCGAGAGCCAGCCGTGCTCGCGCTGGACGACCTTCAGCGCCGGGATCGCCGCGGAGCGCAGGTCCGGGTACTGCGCCATCAGCGCCTCGATCTCCGTGCGCACGTGCGCGGGAACGAGCGTGGTGGCGGGGTCGGGGACGACCGCCGGGTCCTTGGAGAGATCGGCCGAGTCGTCCCAGCCGGGGACGCGCGAGCCGTGCGCGTAGCGACGGACCTGGCTCGGATCGATGCTCACCGGTCGACTCCCCCGAGAATCGGGTCGAGCATCGCCAGCGCCGCGATCAGGTCGGCGATATAGAGGTCCTGCACCATCGGCTTGAACGCCTGCAGGTTCACGAACGAGGGGTCGCGCATATGCACGCGCGCGGGCTTGGACGAGCCGTCGGCGCGCACGAAGCAGCCGAGCTCGCCGCGTGGCGACTCGATCGGGTAGTACGCCTCGCCCGGCGGGACGCGGAAGCCCTCGGTGACGAGCTTGAAGTGATGGATCAGCGCCTCCATCGAGGTCGCCAGCTCGTGCCGCGGCGGCAGCGCGTACTTGCGGTTGTCGGTGATGTACGGGCCCTCGGGCAGCCCGTCGAGCGCCTGGTCGATGATCCGGACGGACTCGCGCATCTCGGCCATCCGGACGCGGTAGCGGTCGTAGTTGTCGCCGACCGTGCCGACCGGGATCTTGAAGTCGAAGTGGTCGTAGCTCGAGTACGGGTGCGCCTTGCGCAGGTCCCACGGGTTGCCGGCCGCGCGCAGCAGCGGGCCGGTGACGCCGAGGCCGAGCAGCGTCTGCTCGTCGACCGCCGCGACGCCGCGCAGGCGCGAGAGCACGATCTGGTTCTGGTCGATCAGCGTCGAGAACTGGTCCAGCCGGCTCGGGAACGTCGACGTGAACTTGCGCACCTGCTCGACCCAGCCGCGGGGGATGTCCTCGGCGACGCCGCCGACCTGGAAGTAGCGCGTGTGCATGCGCTGGCCGGACGACATCTCGAAGAGGTCCAGGATCAACTCGCGGTCGCGCCAGCCGTACCAGAAGACCGAGATCGCGCCGAGGTCGAGCGCGCCGGTGGCGAGCCACAGCAGGTGCGACGCGATCCGGTTGAGCTCGAGGTGGATCACGCGCAGGTACTGCGCGCGGGGCGGGACCTCGAGGGCGAGCAGCGTCTCCACGGCGCCGCAGAAGGCCATCGCGTTGAAGTAGTAGGAGAGGTAGTCCATCCGCTCGATGAGCGGGATCACCTTCCAGTAGGACTTGTCCTCGCAGTTCTTCTCGATGCCGGTGTGCAGGTAGCCGATCACCGGCTTGACGTCGCGCACGACCTCGCCCTCGAGCGTCGTGATCAGCCGCAGCACGCCGTGCGTGGCCGGGTGGTGCGGGCCGAGGTTGAGCGTCAGCAGCTCGTCGTGCTCGGGATGCTCGACGTGGGTGAGGTCGACCGAGCTCTCCATCTCGCGGTAGGTGAGACCCGGCGCCGCGCTTGGCTTCGTGACGTCGCTCACTTCCACCACCCCGGCATGTCGCGCTCGTTGTTGGTGAAGATCACCGGTTCGCCGCCCATCGGGAAGTCGCGCCGCTGCGGGTGCCCCTCGTAGTCCTCGGGCATCAGGATCCGGCGGTGATCGGGATGACCGTCGAAGAGCACGCCGAACATGTCGTAGACCTCGCGCTCCTGGTGGTCGGCGGTCGGCCACTGCGGCGTGACGGAGGGGACGGTCGGCGCGTCCGTGGGCACGCGGAGCTTGACCGTGATGCGGTCGACCTCCTTCATGTCCAGCAGCTCGTACTGCACGCCGAGGCGCGGCTCCTCGGGGAAGTAGTCCACGCCGTGCAGCGACGCCATGAACGTGAAGCCCTTGCCGCGCAGCGTCTGGAGCACGTCGCGGATCGTCTCCGGCTTGACGGTGAGCGCCGCCTTGTCGCGGAAGTAGGTGGTCTCGATGACCTGGTCGCCCAGCTCCTGCGCGATCAGCTCGAGGCCGGTCGCGTCAGGCACGTTCGATCTGCAGGTCGGAGTCGACGAACTCTTCCGTGCCGCGCCCGCCGTAGCGCGTGCGCCAGCCCTCGTCGGGCTTGGACAGGACCATCGCGCGCAGCTTGAGGATGCCGTAGGCGAGCGCCTCCGGGCGCGGCGGGCAGCCCGGGATGTGGATGTCGACCGGCATGAACTTGTCCGCCGGCACGATCGCGTAGTTGTTGAACACGCCCTGCGAGGAGCAGCAGGCGCCCATCGCGATCGCCCAGCGCGGCTCGAGCATCTGGTCGTAGATGCGCCGCACGACCGGCGCCATCTTGATCGAGATCCGGCCGGACATGATCAGCAGGTCGGCCTGGCGCGGGGAGGCACGCAGCGCCTCGAAGCCGAAGCGCGCGATGTCCATCCGCTGGTCGACGATCGCCATCATCTCCATCGCGCAGCAGGCGAGGCCGAACGTGGCGGGCATGAACGCGTTGCCGCGCGCCCAGTTGGCGACCTTGTCGAGCGACGTGGTGAGGACGCCCTGCTCGACGTACTGCTCGAGCTCGGCGCCCTCGAGCTCGCCGTTGAGCATCCGGCGCGCGGTCAGCTGGCGGGCGCGGAACTCGCCCTGCTTGCCGCTGCCGAGCCGCTGACGGGTTACCTCCATTCGAGCGCCCCCCTTCGCCACACGTAGACGAACGCCACGAACAGCAGGACGATGAACACGATCGTCTCCACCAGGGCGAAGGTCCCGAAGGCCTTGAGCTGGATCGCCACCGGGAACAGGAAGATCGTCTCGATGTCGAACAGGATGAACAGCATCGCCACGAGGTAGAAGGAGATGCCGAAGCGCATCGACTTCTTGACCTCGGACGGCAGGCCGCTCTCATACGGGTCGGCCGTCGCCGCGCGCGGGTTGCGCCGCTTGGGGCCGAGCAGGCTGTTTGCCGTGGCGAACACCGCGCCGAGGATCACCCCCAGCCCCACGAAGACAAGTGCCGGCAAGTATGCGCGGATCACATCTGGGATTTGTAGCACCTTGTGCGGTCGTGTTACTTAGTGCCGAATCGCACGCGCTAAAGCCATCCTTGAGCGCGGAGGCACAGCAGAGCCACGACCGCCGCGGAAGCGGCCATCACGCCCGTCTCCCGGCGGATGATGCCCGCTACCAGCGCTCGTTGATCCTCTTCCGGGAGCGTTGCGACCTCGCGCGCGTTCTCGAGCCCTCGCTTCTGGAGCTCGAGGTCGGCGGAGGTCAGGCGCAGCTGCTCGGCCACGAAGCTGACGGCGATCGGGACGAGGCCGTAGATCAGGTGCAGGCGCGGAAGCTCCTTGCCGTCGAGCAGCAGCGCGGCGCCGATCACCGCGTCGAGCATCACCAGGATCTGGCCCGCGCGGAGGAAGTACCAGAAGGCACGAACCGGGGACCTCACGAACGCATACAGGCCGATCAGCGCGGCGATCGCGTTGACGGCGATCGTGATCGCGCCGAGCGTGGTGTGGATGTCGCTCACGAATATCGGCCGCGGTACCAGATCAGCGGCTCGGGTGGCTGAGCCCGCGTCAGCTCGGCCGCGGTGACCGCGCCGATGCCGATGGTGTGATCGCCGCCGGGGATCAGCTGCTGCAGCGTGCAGCCGACCCACGCGAGCACGCCCTCGATCACCGGGATGCCGTCGTGCACGCTGTGCGGCACCTCGGCGAACTTCTCGTGCTCGGGCGTCTTGGACGCGAACAGGCGCGCGAGCTGCTCCTGCCCCTTGGCGAGCACATTGACGCCGAAGCGCTCGCCCTCGGCGACGATCGGCAGCGTGCGAGCGGCCTTGTCGAAGCAGACGAGCAGCAGCAGCGGCTCGAGGCTGAGGGAGCAGACCGCGTTCGCGGTCATGCCGACCGGGCCGTGAACGCTGTTGGCGGTGACGACCGTCACGCCGGTCGCGAAGTGGCCCATCACGGTGCGGTAGCGCTCGGGTGCGACGGTCTGCATCAGCCGACGATCAGTGTCCCGGACATGCCGAGCTCCTCGTGGTTGGAGAGCGCGCAGAACATCGTGTAATCGCCGGCCGCCAACTTGAAGGATCGCGACTTCGTGCCCCCGGGCGGAATCGTGGTCAGCGCGAGCACGGTGTGGTTGACGCTGCGGATGCGGAAGGTGTGGCCGAGCCGGCCGTGGTTGACGACGGTCACGGTCAGCCGCTCGCCCTTGGGCACCTTGATCCGCTGCGGGCGGATCAGGTAGTCGTCGAGCGTGACCGTGAAGCGCGCGGGCGCCTTGGCGGTGGGGGTGCCGCCGCAGGCGGCCGCTGACATCGCGGCGAGCAGCAGCGGGAGGGTGCGGGTCGGGACGCGCATCGGTCCCCTATGCTGTCGCACCCGATGCCGAGAGCCCGTCGACTGCTGTTCCTCGCGGCCGCGTCTGCGGCTTCGATCGCCCTCGCCGGGTGCGGCGAAGCGACCGTCTCCAGCCCGTCGAACGAGCGCACCGGGGCCCAGATCTTCGTCGAGCACTGCTCCGGCTGCCACACGCTCGGCGCGGCGGGAACCCAGGGCTCGGCGACCAACGTGCGGACGCGCGAGTACAAGGACGGCCCGAACTTCGACCAGCGGACGGAGACCGTCAACTGCGTCCTGTACGCGATCCGCAACGGCGGCTTCTCCGGCGGCCCGATGCCGCAGAACATCGTCACGGGCGACGAGGCGCAGGCGGTCGCCGAGTACGTCGCGGAGAACTCCAAGCCGCCCGCGACCGGCGCCACCGCCGTGAAGGTGCCGGACTGCCCGCCGGCTGACTAGTGCTGGATCTTCGCTCGATCGCGCGCGACCCGGCACCGGTGCGGGAGGCGCTGGCGCGGCGCGGTGACGGCTCGGAGGAGCGGCTGGACCGGGCGCTGGAGCTGCTGGCGCGGCGCACCGCGCTCCGGCCCGACCTCGAGGCGCTGCAGGCGCGCCGCAACGAGGCTTCGGCGGCGATCGGGCAGGCCAAGCAGGCCGGCGAGGACGCGTCGGCGGCGATCGCGGAGATGCAGGACGTCGCGCGGCGGGTCAAGGAGCTCGAGGCCGAGTCGACGGCCGTCGAAGCGGCGCTCGCCGACGCCAACGCGGCGCTGCCGAATCCGCCGGATCCGTCGGCCGCCGACGAGGACACGGTGCTGCGGGAGTGGGGGACTCCGTCGGCGGAAGGCCGCGACCACCTCGAGCTGGCCGGCGCGCTGGTCGACATGGAGGCCGGCGCGAAGGTCGCCGGCTCGCGCTTCGCGTACCTGAAGGGCGACCTCGTGTTCCTCGAGCTCGCGCTCGTGCGCTGGGTGCTCGAGAAGCTGCGCGGGCACGGATTCGAGCCGGTCATCCCGCCGGTGCTGGTGCGCGAGGAGGCGCTGTTCGGCACCGGCTTCCTGCCCGACACCGAGCAGCAGATCTACCGGTTGGCCGACGATCCGCTGTTCCTGAGCGGGACGAGCGAGGTCGCGCTGGCTTCGCTGCACGCGGGCGAGATCATGGACGCGGTGCCGCGCCGCTACGCGGGCTTCTCGCCGTGCTTCAGGCGCGAGGCCGGCGCCGCGGGACGCGACACGCGCGGCATCTTCCGCGTGCACCAGTTCGACAAGGTCGAGATGTTCTCGTTCGTCGAGCCGGGCGAGTCGGCCGCCGAGCACGAGCGGCTGCTGGCGATCGAGGAGGAGATCTTCCAGGGGCTGGAGATCCCGTACCGGGTGGTCAACATCGCCGTCGACGACCTCGGCGGCTCCGCCGCGAAGAAGTACGACATCGAGGCATGGCTGCCGTCGCAGCAGCAGTACCGCGAGGTGACCTCGACGTCGAACACGACCGACTACCAGTCGCGCCGGCTCGACATCCGCTACCGGCCCGACGGCGGCCGGCCCGCACACGTGCACACGCTCAACGGCACCGCGGTCGCGGTCAGCCGGGGCCTGATCGCGCTGCTGGAGAACCACCAGCGCGAGGACGGCTCGGTAGAGATCCCGCCAGTGCTGGTGGCCTGCGGCGCACCCGACCGGCTGTCAACCGACTAGCGCGAAGACCCGTGTCGGGCTCCCCGTGCCGCGCACCAGCTTCAGCGGCGCGACCACGATCACCGCGCCGGTGGGCGGGAGCTGGGCGAGGTTGGCGAGCTGGGTGAGCCCGTACTTGCCGGCGCCGAGCAGGAAGGTGTGGACCGGGAACGGCGGCTCGAAGCTGTGCGCGGCGCCCGCGTCGGTGCCGACGGTCTCCACGCCGACGCCGGCGATCTTCGCCTCCTCCGCGAGGTAGCGGGCGGCCTCGACGTCCGGGCCGGGCGTGCGGCCGCCGTTCAGGAACGCGTCCTGGTCGTCGGCGCGCGTGTCCCAGCCGGTGCGGTAGAGCAGCCAGCCGTTCTCCGGCAGCGGGCCGTGCTCGGCCTCGAACGCCTTGATGCCGGCGACCGTGAGCAGGTGGTCGGGATTCTCGGCCGCCTGCTCCGAGTGGTCGATCACCACCGCGGGACCGACGAGGCGGCTCGGCGGCACGCTCGCCACGTCCTCGCCGTCCTTGCCGGTGATCCAGTGGATCGGCGCGTCGAAGTGCGTGCCGACGTGCTCGCCGACGGTCAGCGTGTACCAGGCCCACGCGGGGCCCTTGTCGTCGTACTCGCTGATCAGCTCGCGCGAGAGGCCGGGCGTGTTGGCGAACGGCGGCGGGAGCTGGAGCACGGGCGTTGTCTCGCTCAGCGGCTGCGTCAGGTCGATCACGCGCACGCTGCCGTCTCGCAAGGCAGCGATGAATTGATTAGCAAGTTTCGGCCTCCGTCCTCTCAAGTTCGGACCTCGGACGACGTTACATGCGGAAGGCCTCCTCCAGCCATTCGGCACAGATGTCGGGATCGACTTTGGCGTCGAGCACCATGGGGCGCTCGGGGTTCTTCAGCCATTCGCGGACGGCGTCGAGGTCGTTCGTCACGCCCTCGCACCCGGCCGCGCGGGCGAGCGCGGCGAAGTCCGTCGGCGGGAACTGCGCGAGCTCGACCGGCCAGCCCAGCGGCCGGAAGTGGTGCACCTCGGCGCCGTAGGCGGCGTCGTTGTAGACGACGACGAGCAGCTTCGGCTTCAGCCGGCCGAGCGTCTCGAGCTCCGGTAGCGCCATCAGGAGCCCGCCGTCGCCGACCGCGGCGACGCTCAGGCGATCCGGGCGCGCGATCGCGGCGCCGATCGCGCTGCCGAGGCCGAGCCCGACGCACTGGAACGCCTGCGGGAACACGAAGCCGTGCTCATCCGGAACGCGCAGGTACATCGCGGGCCAGCCCATGAACGCGCCGGAATCGACCGTGACGGTCCGTTCGAGCGGCAGGATCTCGTCGAGCGCGATCGAGAGCGTGCGCGGGTCGACCCAGTCTTTGGACTCCTCGTAGGGCTCGTCGCGCCAGCGGCGCGCCGCGATCTCGGCGGCCAGCTCGGGCGTTCGCCGGCCGCGTTCGCGGTCGAGCGCCCGCTCCGAGAACTCGAGCACCAGCTGCTCAGCCGTCGTGCGCGCGTCGCCGTGGACGGTCACGTGCGCGTGGCGGTGCGCGCTGAATGCGGCCTCGTCGCGGTCGACCTGGATCACGATCGCGTCCGGGCCGATCAGGGCACCGTGGCGTGTCGTCCACAGATTCAGCGAGGCGCCGAACGCGATCACGACGTCGGACTCGGCGAGCAGGCGTTGCGCGAGCGGCGTCGAGAACCCACCCGAGATCCCGAGGTCGTACGGATCGCCCGCGAACAGCCCGTTGGCGACCGCGGAGGTGGCGAGCAGCGCGCCGGTGAGCTCGCCGAGCTGTCGCAGCGCCGGGCCCGCGCCGGCGAGCACCGCGCCGCGACCGGCGATGATCGCGGGTCGCTTCGCTCGCGAAAGCGCGCCGACCGCCGAGGAGAGGTCGCCCGGGCGCGCCGGCGAGAGCATCAGCCCGAGCGGCGGCCTCGGCTCCGCCTCCTCCGCCTGCACGTCGAGCGGCAGCATCAGCACGACCGCGCGCCGCTCGACGCGCGCCCGCCGCACCGCCCGCTCCACGTCGGCGACGACGGTGGCCGCGCCGTGCACGCGCTCCGCGACCGCGCCGACGGACTCCACCAGCGCGTCCTGATCGATCCGGAAGTTCGAGCGGATCTGCGCGGCCGGCGTGTCGGCGGCGAGCACGATCAGCGGCGTGCGGCTCTTGGCCGCCTCGGTCAGCGCGGTCACCGTGTTCGTCAGCCCCGGACCCTGGTGCACGCTGACCGCGGGGAGGCGACCGGACACGCGCGCGTAGCCGTCGGCCATCGACACCGCGCCGCCCTCGTGGCGCGACGAGCAAAAGCGCGCTCCGGCCGCGACCAGCGCGTTCGTGACGGCAAGGTTGCCACTGCCCATCAGGCCGAAGACGATGTCGACCCCCTGTTGGTGCAACGCGCGCCCGGCGACCTCGGAGACCAGCATCGGCGGAACGCTAGCCTCGCGGAGTGCGAGGCGTTGTCTCATGGTCAGGACTGGCCCTCGCAGTCGCCGCCGTCTCGCTCGGGCTCGACTTCATCGGCTTCCCGTCGCCGACGTTGTTCGCCGCGCTGCTGGTCGGCATCGCCGTCGCGCTGCGCAGCCCCGGCGACTTCGAGCTGCCGCGGCACGTCTTCACCGGGGCGCAGGCCGTCGTCGGCGTCACGCTCGGCGCCTACCTGCAGTCCTCCTCGCTCACCGCGCTCGCCGACTCGTGGCTCCCGGTGGCGCTGGTGAGCCTCGCCACGCTCGGCCTCAGCCTTGCCTGCGGAGAGGTGCTCTCGCGTGTCACCGCGCTCGACCCGGCGACGGCGACGCTGGGATCGATCGCCGGCGGCGCGTCGGGGATCGTCGGCATGTCGGACGAGCTCGGCGGCGACGATCGGCTCGTCGCGTTCATGCAGTACCTGCGCGTGCTGGTCGTCGTCGTGCTCACGCCGGCGATCGCCGCGCTCACCGGCGGTCACGCCGCGGCGGCGGGACCGTCGGAAGCGGTCTTCGGCCACCTCGACGGCTGGGTGCTGACCGCGCTGATCGCGCCCGCCGGCGTGTACGTCGGCCGCCTCCTGCGCATCCCGTCGCTGATCGGGCCGATGGTGATCGCCGGCGCGCTCACGTTGTCGGGCGCCGGGTTCACCGTCCCGCCGGCCGTGCAGCAGCCCGCCTACGCGCTGATCGGCCTGATGGTCGGGCTGCGCTTCACGGTCGCCACCCTGCGCCAGGTCGGCCGGCTCTTCGTGCCGGTGCTGCTCTCCCTGATCGCGCTGCTGGTCGCCTGCTTCGGGCTCGCCGTCGCGCTCTGGCTGACGACCGACGTCTCGCTGCGCGACGCCTATTTCGCCACCACGCCGGGCGGGCTCTACGCGGTGCTCGCGATCGCCGTCGGCGCGGGCGCGGACACCACCTTCATCCTCGCCGTCCAGGCGCTGCGCGTGTTCGTGATGATCCTGCTCGCCCCGCTGGCGGTGCGCTACGTCGTCACCCGGGGTAGGGCGAAGGACATGAGCGAGACGCCGATCACCCCCGAGGACCCGGACATCCCCGACGAGCCGCCGCCCGCCGAGGACGGCACGCCCGAGATCGACGATCAGCCGCTCGGCCCGCCCGCCGAGCTCGAGCCCGAGAAGGCCCCGCTTCCGGGCATCCCGGAGTCCGAGCCGCCTGCCGCCGACTAGTGTCGCGAGTCGCAAATTCGTGGGCAGCCGGCGGCCCCGGCCCGCGCCTGACAGGCCCCGGCAGGCGCCCACGTACCACCAGTATGCGAGCGGCCTGCCAGTGCCGTCAGGCACGACCCGGAGAACGCCGCAGAGCACACGAATTTCCGACTCACGACACTAGGCCCGCGCCGGCGCCCGCTGCGAGCGCGCGAACCACACGAGCCCGACGATCGTCAGGGTGACCGCGACGAACAGGTTCAACCGCAGCCCGAGGAAGTGGTGCGCCGGGTCGATCCGGATCGTCTCCTCGAAGATCCGGAACGCCGAATAGCCCGCGACGTAGAGCGCGAACAGGCCCGGCGGGCGGATCTTGCGATGGTGGCCGAGCCAGACGAGGAAGGCCGCCAGGCTCAGGTTCCAGATGATCTCGTAGAGGAATGTCGGGTGGAACGTGAGGTTGTCGGCGTACTGCGCCGGCCGGTTCTCCGGATCGATCTCCAGCCCCCACGGCAGGTCCGTCGGCTTGCCGAACAGCTCCTGGTTGAACCAGTTGCCGACGCGGCCGATCGATTGCGCGACCAGCAGCGCTGGCGCACCGGCGTCCATGAACGCGGGGACGTTCGCGCCCCGCCGGTGCACGCGCCAGACGCCGACCGCGACGCCGAGCGCGATCCCGCCCCAGATCCCGAGCCCGCCCTTCCACACCGCGAACGGCCCCCACCAGGTGTGCGGGACCTCGTTCCAGCTCGTGATGACGTGGTAGAGGCGCCCGCCGATCAGGCCGGCGGGGAACGCCCACAGTGCGACCTCGTCGACCAGCTCGGCGTCGCCGCCGGCCGCCGCCCAGCGGCGCCGGGTGATGTAGACGGCCACGACCACGGCGACCGCGTAGAGCAGGCCGTAGACGTGCAGCGGGAGCCCGACGTTGATGACGTTGTCCGACGGGCTGGGAATCGACGCGATCACGGCGTCCGAGGCTAACGCGCCTGACTAGGATCGCGCCCATGAGCGAACGCACGTCATATGAGCCGGGGACTCCGAGCTGGGTCGACCTCTCGACCGCGGACCCCGCGGCGGCGAAGGAGTTCTACGGCGGGCTGTTCGGGTGGGAGGCGACGGATGCCGGGCCGGTGGAGGAGACCGGCGGCTACGCGATGTTCACGCTGCGCGGCAAGATGGTGGCCGGCGTCGGGCCGCTGATGGACCCGAACCAGCCGCAGGTGTGGTCGACCTACATCTCCACCGACGACGTCGACGCCGCGGCCGAGCGGGCGCGCGCCGCGGGCGCGCAGGCGATCGTCGAGCCGATGGACGTGATGGACGCGGGGCGGATGGCGATGGTGATGCATCCGGCGGGCGGCGTCGTCGGCTTCTGGCAGCCGGGGCGGCACACCGGCGCCGAGCTCGTCAACGAGCCGGGCTCGCTGACCTGGAACCAGCTCCACACGCGCGACAAGGACGCCGCGGCGGCGTTCTACGGCGCGGTCTTCGGCTGGACGGTCGGGGACTTCGGTGGGATGGGGGTCTGGAACCTGGGTGAGAAGGGGATCGGCGGGCTCATGGACATGCCGCCCGGGACGCCGGACGAGGCGCCCGCGTTCTGGATCACGATCTTCGCGGTCGCCGATGCCGACGAGTCGGTCGCGAAGGCGTCCGAGCTCGGCGGCAGCGTCGTCTCGCCGCCCACCGATCTCGAGGGCATCGGCCGCTTCGCGCTGCTGACCGACCCGCAGGGCGTCTACTTCGGAATCATCGCGTCGGACTAGGGACTGGCGCAGAACGCGGACTTCCCGCGGTTCAGGCACACGAGCCCGTGCAGCCGGCCGCCGGCGTCGACGACCGGTACGCGGCTCGTGCGCTCGAGCAGCTCCAGCGCGCGCTCGATGCCGTCATCCGGGGCGAGCGTCGGCGTCTCGGTGTCGACCCCTTGGGCGATCGTGCCCGCGGCGGGCACGGCGCCCGGCGTGAGGGTGCCCAGGAAGCGCTCGCCGTCGGCGACCAGCAGCAGCTTCACGCGCGGGTTCGCGAACGTCTCGCGTACGTCCTCGACCGGCGTGTCCGGCGGGATCGTGCGGGCCTCGGCGAGCATCACGTCACGCACCGTCGGGCCGGCGGCGTCGAGCGGGATGTGCCGGGTCGAGGTCATCGCGTGCGAATAAGCCTACGCCGGAGTACGCTCGGCGTATCCGCATCGCCCTGCCTCTGATCGCGGCCTTCGCCTGCCTCTACGCCGCCAGCCGGCTCGACGTCCCGCTCGCCGGCTTCGGCCTGTTCGTCGTCGCGCTCGCCCTGGTCTTCGACGCGGGCACCGCCCTGTTCGCGCGCGTGACCGGCACCGGCGGGATGCGCGACCACCGCCAGTAGCGGCTCAGCCCGCCCCGCGCCCGAAGCCCGCGTGCGCGAGCAGGTACGCGCAACCGGCGAACCCGGCGGCGCAGACGGGGATCGCGAGCAGCCACCACGCTCCCGGGAGCAGCTGGGCGAGACCGAAGAGCGCGAGGCCGCAGGCGGCCGCGGCGCCGAGCAGCGCGCGCAGGGCGACCGCTCCCGCTTGGCCGCGGCGGGCGCTCTCGTAGGGCGCGAGCCCGTACGCGTCGATCACGTCGGCGAGCACGGGCCCGACGGCGATCCAGACGATCGCCAGCAGCATGGCCGCGCGGGCGGAGGCCGACAGCTCGAGCGCACCGAGCCCGCCGGACGCGAACAACGCGCCGCCGATCGCGCCGATCCCGCGCGCGGCCGCTCGCGCCCGGTACGCCTGCCACGTCGCCCGCTGGCGGATGAACGCGCCGAACACGAGCTCGCTCACCACGCTCGCGGCGACCGCGAGCCCGGCGCCGATGAACGCACGGCGCTCGTACGGGATGCCGAGGTCGAGGTAGGAGACGACCGTGCACAGCGCGAGCGTCGCGGTGACCATCAACCCCGGCGCTGTCGCGACCAGGAATGCCACGGCATCGAGCGTCCGCGGCTCGCGCCGGTCCGCCGAGACGCCGAGTTCGACCGCCACGGCCCGACGATATACCGGACTAGGTTGAGACGCATGAGCCTTCGCGTCGTCACGGTGCTCGCGGGATGCGTGCTCGCGTGCGGCTGCGGCGGCGGCGCGAAGCGCTCGGTGGCGACGCCGGTTCCCACGGCGACCGCCGTGCGCGCCACGGGGCCCGAGCCGCTCGATCGGTGCGACTCGGCCGGCGCGGGATGGCAGGCGCTCGAGACGTCGGGCGACGACGGTCCGCCGTCGGCGGCATCGCTCGGCAGCGGGAAGGTCGGGGTCGTGTTCGCGAACGACTCCAACAACGACGCCTGCGATTGGAGCCGCGAGGCGCGGGCGCTTGCGGATCACGGATACGCGGTCGCCGTGTTCGACGCGAGCATCGCGTACGAGTCCAGACAGGCGGTCGCGGTCGCACGCGCGATGCGCGCGAGGGGCGCGCGGCGGATCGCCGTGATCGGCGCGTCCGTCGGCGCCCGAGCCGTGCTCCAGGTGGGAGCGGCGCACCCGCCCGGCGTAGCCGGTCTGGTGGCGATGTCGGCCGAGCGGCGGATCAACTCCAACCCCAGCGATCTGCTCCCGATCGGGCGGCACGTCCGGGTGCCCGTGCTGACCATCGGCTCGCGGCAGGACCCGCTGACGTCGTTCGGCAAGGACACGCCGGCCTGGCACCGGACGATCCCCGACGACACGGTCCTGATCGTCAGCGGCGGCGATCACGGCGTCGAGCTGCTCAGCGACCGCCACGGCCCGCGCGTGCGCGCGGCGATCCTCGCGTTCCTGCGCTCGCTCTGAGGTCGAACCGGCACGCCGAGCGGCTGTGCGCGGAGATCACGCCCACGGCGGCAGCGGAGGGGGCGGGATTCGAACCCGCGGTCCGCGTGAACGGACTCCGGTTTTCAAGACCGGCGCATTCGACCACTCTGCCACCCCTCCGGGGCTACAAGCGTACGAGTTGTCCCGTGCCGGTTCGCTGCGCCTCGGTGACGACGAGCTCTGCCGCGGCGATGTCCTCGATCACGTGGCCCATCGCCTTGTAGATCGTGATCTCGCCTCCGGTGCGACCCGGTCGAGTGCCGAGCAGGATCTCGCCGAGCTCGGCCGCGCGCTCCGAGTCGACGCCGGCGAGCTCCGCGCAGCCGACGGGCGGCGGCTCGAACGCGAGCCGGGTCTCGACGAAGAGGCTGCCGTCGAGATCGCGCGGGAGCTCGCCGTCAGGCGGGTGGTAGCCGACGGAGCTGACGTGGGTGCCGGGAGCGATCCAGGCGGGCTCGAACACCGGCGTGGGGGAGTGGGTGGCCAGGGCGACGACGTCCGCTTCGTCCACCGCCTCGCGGATCGTCGTCGCGCGGGCGCGGGGATGCGTCGCCGCCAGCCGCTCCGCGTCCTCGCGATACAGCGAGGCGATGCGGATGTCCTCGAACTCGCGCGCGAGCGGGAATGTGAGCAGATGGTGGGCCGCCTGCACGCCGGCGCCGACGATCGCGAGCGTGCGGGCGTCGTCACGCGCGAGCAGGTCGGTCGCCAGAGCGGCGGCCGCGCTCGTGCGCAGGGCCGTGATGTAGGTGCCGTCGATGAACGCCCGGCAGGCACCGGTCTCGACGTCGTAGAGCCCGATCGTCGCCAGGTGCGACGGCACGCCGGCCTCGAACACGGTCACGACCTTGACCGCCATCGTCGCGCCGCGGCGGCCCGGCATCCCGAGCAGGAACGCTCCGCCGTCGAGCGTCACCTCGTTGCGGTCGGGCGCGGTCACTTCGCCGCGTGACAGGGCACGGAACCCGTCGGCGAGCGCGTCGAGCAGCGCGCGCGGGTCGAGCAGTCCGCGTACCTCGTCCTCGTTGAGCACCAGGATCTCCATCGACGCGACGCTACGGGCGGGGTCAGGCTCGATTGAGACGCGGTGGCGGACAATTCAGACGCGATGCCCGAGCTCCGGCACCTTCGCTACTTCGTCGCGGTCGCGCAGGAGCTCAGCTTCTCGCGCGCGGCCGAGCGGCTGCACATGGCGCAATCGCCGCTCAGCGCGGCCATTCGCCGGCTCGAGGCTGAGCTCGGCGTCCCGCTGTTCGAGCGCACGACCCGCACCGTCCGCCTCACTCCCGCGGGCGAGCGGCTGCTGCGCGACGGCCCGGACGCGCTCGCCGCGGTGGACGGCGCGTTCGCGGAGGCCTCGCGGGCGGGTCGTGGCATCACCGGCACGCTGCGGATCGGCAGCTCGCCCGCCGCGCGCTACGAGCTCCGGCCGGCGCTGCTCGCGCGCGTGCGGGAAGCGCTGCCCGACGTCGAGATCGAGCTGTCGGAGGCGACCAGCGGCACGCTCGCCCGCGAGTTGCTCGGCGAGCGGCTGGACGCCGCATTGCTGTTCTGCGCCGACCCCGTCCCGGGGCTGCGGCGGCGGCGGCTGAGCGACGACGCCGTGCACGTGCTCATGCGCGCGTCGCATCGGCTCGCGGGCTGGGACTCGGTCTCGATCGAGGCGTTGCGGGGAGATCGCTTCGTCGTCCCGGGCGAGGACCTGAACGGCGGCTTCCACCGGCGCCTGGAGGCGTTGTGCGGCTTCGATCCGGCGACCGTCGTCGCGGGCGTGATCTGGGACGAGGCGGAGTGGCCGGCCGGCGACGACGTGGTCACGCTCACGACCGAGCGCTGGGCGCGGCACCTGCCTCCCTCCCTGCGCGCTCCACGGCTCGAGCCGGTGGAATCGATGCCGGTCGAGCTCGCCTGGCGCGAGCGTGACACGTCGCCACTCCTGGTCCGATTTCTGGGGCTTGCGGGCCCCGTGTGTGCTTAGGTGGGCCGCGAATGTCCTGGAACGGACTCTTCAGGACCTCGGGACGGCGGCGCTCTCCGGTCTCACGACTGCGGGCCGGTGGTGACATCGCAGTCGACCTGGGGACTGCCAACACCGTCGTCTACGTGCGTGGGCGCGGGATCGTGCTTTCGGAGCCGTCGGTCGTCGCGATCGACCAGCGGACGGGCGAGGTCCACGCGGTCGGCGCCGACGCCGAGCGGATGATCGGCCGCACGCCGGCGTCGATCTCCGCCGACCGTCCCCTGCGCCACGGCGTGATCGCCGACTTCGAGGTCACCGAGGCGATGCTGCGCCAGTTCCTCGACAAGGTGCTGCATTCGCGCTTCTCCCGGCCCCGCATGGTCATCTGCGCTCCCTCGGGGATCACCGAGGTCGAGCGGCGAGCGGTGGAAGAGGCGACCTTGAGCGCGGGTGCCCGCGAGGTCCACCTGATCGAGGAGTCGCTGGCCGCCGCGATCGGCGCGGGAATCGAGATCGCCGAGCCCGTCGGCCGCATGGTCGTGGACGTGGGCGGCGGCACCTCCGAGGTCGCGGTGATCTCGCTCGGTGGCTTGGTCGTCGCGCGCTCTTTGCGCGTGGGCGGCTACGACCTCGACGACGCGATCACGACCCACATCCGGCTCGAGCACCGAATGGCGATCGGCTCCCAGAGCGCCGAGGCGATCAAGCTCGCGGCCGGCTCGGCGATGCCCTTGGACGACGAGATCGAGACCTCGATCCGCGGCCGCGACCTGTCGTCGGGGTTGCCGCGGGAGCTGTTGTTGACCTCCGACGAGGTCCGCCACGCGGTCGCCGCGCCGTTGGCCGACATCATGGCCGCGATCCACGCCACGCTCGAAGAGACTCCACCCGAGCTCGCCGCCGACATCACGTCCGAGGGCATCCTGCTCGCCGGCGGAGGCTCGCTCCTGCGCGGGTTCGTCGGGCGCGTCGCCTCCGAGACGGGGATGCCGGTGCGGTTGGCCGAGGACCCGCTCGCCTGCGTCGCCACCGGAGCCGGCATGTCGCTCGAAGAGCTGGACTCGATGGGCCGAGGCCGACGCCATCACGCCGGTTGAAGGTTCTGTCTCTACACTCCGGGAACCCGCGGACAGGTGGCCGAGTGGCTGAAGGCACTCGCCTGCTAAGCGAGTATGGGGTTTATCGCTCCATCGCGGGTTCGAATCCCGCCCTGTCCGCCTGCCCAAGCCGCCCGGCTAAACTGGGCGGCCGCAATCAACTGCGCCCGTAGCTCAGCTGGATAGAGCGTCGGTCTACGGAACCGAAGGTCAGAGGTTCGAATCCTCTCGGGCGCGCTTGCGGAAGCCCTGGCAACGGGGCTTTTCTTCCCTCCGAGGAGGCGCTCCGAAGTGGCACCGAAACACTACGGGGCAACTCTAGGGGCAACACCAGCGCCACGAGGGCGCTCGTGTGCGCCGCCCTCCTACTGGCATTGCTACCGCGTCCGCCGGCGCGCAGGGCCCGCTAGGCGTGCCGCTACCGCCGCACTTCAACGTGACCGTGGGCGACTGTCCCGATTCGGCGGTGGGCGCCATCTCGGTCGAATGCACCTACCCGGACGGGCGCGTGTTCGTTGATCCGGGCGTGGGTCCCTTCACCTTCTGGCACGGGGTCGGACACGTCTTCGATTTCGAGCGCCTGACGCCGGGGAAGCGGCGCGTGGTTCTCGCGCGCGTTCCACATTCACGGCTCGTGGTTCGGCGGCGATAACCCGTAGACGACGACGCGCAGCCGACGGAAGAGGCGGGGGAGGCGTTCGCCGATGAATACGCGGCGTGCGCCATGGGCATCCTCACGACCCTCAATGACATGCCGCCGAAGCGGCACGAGCGCATCTGTGCCGCGATCCGGCGCATTGGTCGGGCGTGGTCGCCTAGGCTAGGCCGGGCTCACGGGGGCCCAGTTGCGTTAGACACAATGATGATTTGCCAACCGAACGCGGAAGGCGTAGCGTTCGAATCTGTCCAGACAAAGAACGGCCCGGCGCGACTGGCAACGCCCGGGCCCGGCACAGGAGGACTAGCTCCAATGCTCGGCGATCATCTCACACGACCGTTCACGTGTCTGTCGTGCGCCGGCCCGGGTATCACCTGCGGCGAAGACTGCCCCGGCTTGCCGTTCTGTCTCTGCCGCCGCTACCGCTGCGCCGAGTGCTCACAGCGGACGCGTGCGACGAACGTCCGCGAGCACGAGAGGGCGATCGGGCGCATCTACACCGGATGCCTGAGGCGCGGAACTCCGATGCCGGCGCGTAGCATGGCGGCGATCGAGAGCCATCGGGAAGCCATTGCCGCGATCGACGGAATCGGAAATCCCCGCTGAAAGCGCCTGAACTTCGAGCACGGGGTGTACGGCGTCAAGGGAGGCGCTAGGGTTCTGTCCGGTCGAGCGGACACCAACCGCGAGGCAGGCCCCGAGGCCCGGATGCTCCCCTGGATTCCACCTAGGATGGGGGCGCAACCGGGCCTCGTGTGTGCCCGGCGACTGGAGGTCAACCGGACGCGGCCGAGTCTAGGGCACGCGACCGCGGGAACACGGGTCAGGTGCGGAAATTCCGCACACTTGAGCCGGACTCCCGTAACCCGTATGGCCCCAGACTGACACGCCCCTCCGAACGAGTCCGGATAAGCCAGACTCGTCTAGCCCGCTAGATGGGCAATCTTGAGCGTCACGTAAAGATTGCCCGATTCGGTAGCGCGAGGCGCTCGCGTCCCCTACAACCCGCAGTCCGCATCCCCGCGACGATCGGACGGCACGCCGATGAGCACCCACCTTGTAGGACCACCTTCCGGCGCTGAGGGTGCCGCTTCGGCGCACGGCGAGGCGACAGGCGCCCGGGTTCCGTCGAGAGGCCCGGGCGCTACGTCGCGTCGTGTCGACCCGTGGCTCATGGCGCGTATCGATCTCGTGCGCGAACAGCTCGAGCCGTACAGCCCCACTAGGCGCAGCGGCCCGCCCCTCGTGGGGCACCTGCCGACCTTCGCCGCCGATCCGATCGCATGGCTGAACTGGCATCTGTCGGTCTCCGACGATCCCGAATACCGATGGGCGGTCCTAGAGCGCGCGGAACGCTACGTGCGCCGGATGGCCTCGGCGCCGGCAAAGGGCCAGCGGCGCACGCGCATTCTGCGGAACGTACTCGACGCCCGCGCGGGCGAGCTCTCCCTGGACGAGGCCGCCGGGATTCTCGGATGCAGCGTGGAGCAAGTACGGCGGGACCTTCGCGCTAAGTGAGACGGCATAGTCCGTTTGTCCGACATTCGCCTAGGCGCCCTAATCAACCGTCACCGTTAGTCGCATGCTTTCACTCCACACAGGATGGCAACACTGATGCCTCCGGATTCTTCAGAGGTGCGCGTGGCGGCTCTCGCCGCACGTGCGCAAGCCATCACCAACCAGCAGGTGCCCGAGGGGTTTCGTTACCAACAGTTCCTCCACGAGGCGCTGAGCGCGGGCGTGCCCGAGGACGAGGCGTACGACCTGGCCGGCGACCGCGTACTCATCCAGCGGTACGCCGATGAACTACTCGAGCGGTTCGACAGCTCGTTTGACAAGTTGGGCGAGCAGGGCCAAGCCGCACTCCTCCAGGCATACGTCAACGGGCAGTGGGACCACACACGCCCACACGCCAACGCCGGCGGGGATGTTGACGTGCTACGCCGCGACGTGGCTGCCGCACTTCGCGACACGCTGCAACGCGCCGACGTCGACCTTGGCATTCCCGCCGCGAATGTTCCCGAGCTGCGAACCGTTCTCGCGGTAACAGTGGCCCAGGGGGACGAAGACGCGCGCGCTTCGCAGGCGGACGCCGACAGCTTCGAGATCGGCGATGACCTCCACCCCGCGGCCTCCGAGGAGGAACGCGTTCAACACACTGCGCGTCGGCTCGAGGCTGCCACCGCCGCGGGCGAGGAGGGCGAGTAGTCATGGCCGAGTACGCGTTCGGCCTACGGGCTCTTCCGCAGGCGCTCGATCTCCCGGGCGAAACCGCCAATGAGCGGGCACGGGAGGCCGGGCGACACGTCGCGGACCGTGTCGGGCAAGGGATCGACGTTGCCGTCTTCCCCGATCCCATCTTTATCCGCACGACGCTCCCGGCAGACTCCCCGCCGATCATCTCCGATGGTGGCCCCGATTTCGGCTTCCAGCCCGCCGGGACGCTCTTCTACCCGCCAGCGGCGCCGGCGCCGGGAACGGCCTACTACGTGGAGCCAACTCCGCTGTCCGCGCCGGGCCGGCCGATGACACCGGACGAGGTCGCCGCGGAGCGCGAGCGACTCGAGACGATGCTTCATGAAGCGCGTACCGGCTTCACGCTGGACGGCGCGGGCAGCACGCATTACAGCGGGCTTTCCGACGCGCGGCGCGCGGAGGTCGCAGCGGAAGTGGTCGCCGAGCTCGAGGGCCTCGAACGGTCACAGCTCCAAGCTTCGCCCGCGGCGCGACGTCTCGCTGAGGAGCTCGGCGTAGAGCTCGCGAACGTGACGGGCACGGGCAAGGATGGGCGGATCGTCCTTGCCGACATCGAAGCGTCTGCGCCCGAGCCGCAGCCCACGCCGGCCGCCGACGACGAGCCCGACGACGAGATCCCCACGGCGCCGCTCCCCTCGCTCGAGTCCCGCAACGCCGCCGCGGAGCGTGCCCGCCAGCGCATGCGCGAAGAGCGCGGACTCGACTAGGTAGCACCCGACCCCGACTCGGCAGCACCCCTTCTCGCGCGCGCAGGAGCCCTCTCAGCCCCTCCGCCGCACGACTCGCCACGGCCCTACTGCCGCGCTTCTTTGCGGCGCTTCCTCCTCCCCAAGGACCCACAAATGGATACCGCTTTCTCGCTCACGAGCGAAGGACTCTTCATCCCCGCGGACCAGCTCCCCGGCATCCGCGCGATCCTCACCCTGGGCAACAACCCCGCGATGTTGCCCGTCGCGCAGCCCGGCTCGTGGAGCGAGCGCGACATGCAGGTTGCCCGCCTACTCGTCAACGGTGCGCCCGGGGACGAGTCCTGATGTCGCTTTCATACGCCCCGCGCCGCTCATCCCTGGGCGGTCAGACCGTCGTCGGGTTCGTGACGTTCGACGCCTCATACGCAACCGGTGGGTTGCTCTTCGACTCGACAAAGCTCGGCTCTGTCGCTTACCAGCAGGGCCCGTCGTTCGTGGTCTGCAATGACGTGCCCACGGGCGCGCACCAGGGGAAGCAGGCCGTGTGGGACCCCGCCACGGGCAAGCTCGTGGCGCTCACCGCCGCCGGCGCCGAGGTTGCCAATGCGACGGACTTGAGCGCGATGACCGTGCTCGTGCGCGCGGAGTTCGTCTGACCATGGCCGTGATCGTGGAAGTCCCGGCGTGGCTATGGGATGAAGACGTCGAGCCCGATAGCCCCGTCACGCTCGCGGCATTCAACGGGCCGGACAAGGCGGCTGTCCTCGTCGTCTCTTCCGAGCACGCCGCGGCGCTTGTCGCACTCCTCCGCGACGCGGGGACGCTCAGCGCGCCAGAGCCGTTCATGGAACTTCGTCTCGTGCGGGGGCTCTAGATGGCCGCGACTGAAACCCTCGTCTCCGTTCGCACGGAGATCTCCGGCCGCGGGTTCGGGTATCTGCAACCCGCGCGTGCGAACCGGCTCATCAATGACGCCTACTTCTGGTTGGTGAAGCTGCGCCCGTGGCCGTTCCGTGAGGCAATCGCTACCGGGCCGGCGCCGCTCACCATCGCCGATCTCGGGCCGATCGCGACCGTCAAGGACACCGCGCAGGGTGGGCGCAAGCTCCACCCGCTCAACCGCAGCACGCTCGAGGAACGCTTCCCGGACATCACGACCCCGGGAACGCCCTGCTTCTACTACGTGGAAGGCAACGCCGTCAAGACGACGCCGGCGGGGGGCACGCTTCAGGTGCGGCACTGGCGCACGCCGACCAAGCTCGTGGCTGACGGCGACCCTCTCATCGTTCCTGACGAATGGGTCCAGCTCGTCATCGACCGCGCGCTGTGGCGCGGTTACCTGGACTCCGACAACTTCGAGGCAGCCGCCGCGATCAGCGGCGCCATCGACGCTGCGCTCATCGACATGATGCGCGACCTTCTGACGTGGCAGTCCGACGAGCCCGAGCAGGTTGAGGTCTACGGCGGTGAGGGGCGTTGACGTACCGCGTCGAGTCATTCGTGCGCTTCTCGGACGGACTCAACCTCCGCGACAAGGCGGACGTCGTCAAGGACACGGAGGCGATCGACCTTCTCAATGTCGAGTTCACGGACGTCGGCGCCATCCGACAGCGCGACGGATACGTTGAGCTCACATCGGCCGCGCTGACGAACCGCGTCGATTCCCTCTCGCCGTTCTACAAGGCGGACGGCACGAAGCAGCTCCTCGCGGGGTGCGGCACGCGGCTCGAGGCGATCAGCACCGTCGGCGCCGTCGTCGCGTCCGCTACGGGGCTCTCGGGCGGGCCATGGTCGTTCACACGGTTTGCCGCGCCCGGCTCCGAGTTCGCGTACGCCGGAAACGGCGTCGACACGATCCGGCGGTGGGACGGCGCGACATGGACCGCGCCGGCGGGGATGCCGAAGGCGGGAGCACTCTGCGCGCTCTCGGGCGCGAAGTCGAATCGTCTCGTCGCTACGGCGTTCGGCACCGGGACGACGTCCGGCCCCGGAGGTGGAACGTCGAACCCGTCGCGCGTGTTCTTCTCGGACCCGGGGAAGCCCGAGACGTGGACCTACGCCGTGGGTCCGCCCGAGACGGGCAACTACATCGACCTCACGCCCGGCGACGGCGAACAGATCATGGCCGCGGTCACGTGGCAGGACCGCGTCTTCGTGTTCAAAGAGACGAAGTTCTTCGTCTTCGGCGAGGAGTCCCTCAACGCGGATGGCTCCGCGCGCTTCAACTACTACGCGGTGGACACCGGCGTCGGACTCGCCGCTAAGCAGGCGATCACGGTAGGCCCGACGGGCGTGTACTTCATGAGTCGACAGGGCGTCTACGTCACCACGGGCGGCCCTCCCGTCTCGCTGTCGGAGGTCATCGAGCCCGTCTTTGTCGGAAACCCGGAGGTCTACTTCCTCTCGAGCCCGCTCAATCAGGCGCAGATCGCCCTCACGCGGCTCGTGTGGCACAAGGAACGGTTGTACCTGAGCCTGCCAACGGGCGTCGCTACGGCGTGCGACAGGGTCCTTGTTCATGACATTCGCCGCGGATGGTGGTCACTGTGGGATATCCCCGCTAGCGCCCTCGTCTCGTGGAGAAAGGCCGATCAGCCCGAGATCCACTTTGGCTACTCCACGGGCGCGAACAAGATCGGGCGCGTCTCGACCGGCATCACTGACGACGTCGGCGCGGTCATCACGAGCCGATGGCGCAGCGGATGGGGCGACTATGGCGCCGCGGTCGCCAAGACGGTCCGAGAGACGGAGGTTTGGGGCACGGGCTCGGTCGACTGCAACTTCTCCAAGGACTTCGAACGCTCCGCCTATCGCTCGGGAGTTGCGCAGTTCGGCGCCGGCGCCGCGGACCTTTGGGGCTCAGGCGCGGGCCCGGACACGTGGGGCGACGGCACGGGCACCGACACCTGGGGAGGGGCCGGGCAGGTGACGCCCGCACTCGTCCGGGAGAGCATCCGCGGCCATGTCCTCTCAACGGAGTTCACGAACGTCATCGGCGCTCCGACGTGGAGCGTGCATCGCGTATCCAAACACCTTCGCGACTGGCGCGTTCCGTCCGTCGTCTCAACGGAGCACTAATGACGCTACTCAGCTATTCACACAATCTCGTCGCCGGGACGCCCGAGAACATCAACGACGTGATGGACAACCTCAACGACGTCAAGGCGTTGTTGAACGGAAACCTGGACACGGCGAACCTGGCAGCGAGCGCCAAGCCGTCGACCCTCATGGGCGCGTACCGCACCGTGGCCGAGGCGACGAGCCACATTCCGGGCGGGCTTGGCGCGGGGACCTACTTCGAGCTCGACGCCGGATTCCTGGGGCTTTCGGGTAGTGGGTACTCCGCGTCGCCGATATATGCCGCCGTGACGCCGGCGGATTTCGCTGTGGCGGGGCTGACGACGCAGTTCCGTATTCGCGTGGTGACCACTGTAAACGCGACGGCTCCCGGTGTGAACTTCACGTACGGTCTGTATCCGATTTCGTCCATCGCCGGCGGATCGACCCTCCTCTCTACCACCGTGGGCGCGGCCGTAGCGGGATCTACTGTGACACGCTCGACCCCGGGGGCCGGGTCGGCGTCACTTGACGCATCGAGCGACTTCACGATCGCCGCGCCCGGCGCCTACGTCCTCGGAGTCTCGCCTTCCGGTGCGAGCAATGGTTCCTCCTATTCCGGATTCACGATCCAGCTCCAGGTGAGAAACGTCTGATGCTCGGCGTCCAAGTCACCCCGGACGGCGTCGTCATCGAGGGAGACAGCGGTCAACTCATGCGCATCTGTCAAACGATCCTTGGAGCGGCGGGAGATTGCGCGGTGTTTGGGGCTCCCGCCGAGTTGTCGTCAGTGATTGACGGCGTGCTCCCGATCACGGTTCGCTGCACCGGACTGACGAGGGTCGACTAATGCCGCGGATCGGCCAAGAGACGGGCAAGTCCGACAACGCGCCGCGGAAGAAGGTTCGGAAGCGCGCGACGTCACAAGGTGGCGGGTTCGTGCCGACGCCCGATCAGCAGGACCGCACCCGTGTCGCGTCGCGGCCGAGTGCCCCGCCGCAGCCGGGCCCGGTTCGTCCCTCCGACGAGGCGAAGGTCCGCAAGAGCCGCGGCACGGTGCGGAAGGCCGTGCGCGAGAGCTACAAGGACAAGCCGGTAGCCGAGCGGCAGCGCCAAGTGCGCGGCATCGTGCGCAAGCGTGAGAGCGGGCAGCGCCTCTCCGATGCCGAGCGGGCTGTCCTCAGTGTCCACGAGCAACGCGCGGCGGCCGATGAGCGCGTGCGCCGTGCCACCGGCATCAACCCGCGCGAGGTCTACAGCTACACGCCCCACGCGGAGCGGACCAATCGCATGCCGAAGCTCGGGCCGGTCGACGCGGCCGAAGACTTCATCCACGATCACCCCGGGCTCAGCGCGAGTGCAAAGGACGCGATCCGCAAGCACCCCGACTACGTCGCCGATGAGGCCACGTTCCGCCGCGGGAGCGATAGCCCGTTGGACGCGCTGAAGCGCGAGCTCGAGGGCAAGGGCGTCATCGCGGACCTCGCCAACAGGGTGGGCACTGGAGCGGGCGCGACCCTGTCGCTCGCCACGCATCCGGTCCGCGTCTCCTCCTCCCAGCCGGGGATTCGCTCGGCGAAGTCGAGTGCGGTTCCGGTGGACCTCGCCGGGCGGGCGGCGAAGGATCTCGTCAACGCGCCTGCGGAGGCGATCCCGTCCCTCTACGTGCCCGCGGCCGGCGCGGTGGAAGCGGCGCAGGGACGCCCGGAACGACTGAAGGCGTTCCTCCACGATCTCGACAAGTCGGACCCGATCTACAACACGGTGGCCGCAGGCGTCGAAGCGATCGGCGGAGACTCCGCCGCGGCGAAGAAGCGGCTCGAGGCCGCATACGAGGCCGCGAAGGAACACCCCGGGTTCACGGCGCTCGAGGTCATCGGCGCGAAAGGTGCGATCGGGCGCGGGACAGGCCGTGCCATGCGCTCGGGGATTGTCGGCGAGGGCGCGAAGAAGGCAGCGAGCACGGAGCGGGAACCGCTACGCCTGCCCGGAACGAACATCACGGCGCATCGCGAATACTCGCCTGACATCTTCACGAGCGCCGGCCAAAAGCTGACCGAACGCAATCGCCGCGGCCGGGCGGAGCGCGCGCTCGAGGAGGCGCGCCACGTCGAACAAGACAACCCGCAGCGGGCGGCCGAGCTACGGGCCGAGGCCGAGCGTCTGTACCCGACGCACGTGCGCGAGCAGGACATTCAACGCCGCGTCGATGAGCATGTGGACGCGGAGGAACGGGTTCGCCGGCAGCACCGTGGCGATGTGCTCCACGAGACGGATCGGATCACGAAGCCCGTGAAGGACGCGGGGCCGATCCTCAACCTCGTGACGCGTGGCATCGCCCGCGCCGATGTGGGCGATCTCCGGGACTACGTTCACGAGCTCGAGGCCGAGTTCGACGGGCTGAGCAACGCCGGCAAGCGGGCCAACAAGCAGCTTCGCGCCGGCATCGAGAAGGCGATCGACAAGGCCGAGAAGGGCAAGGTCGACCTTCGCGCCGTCGAGCGGGCGGCCGAGCAGTACCGGGAGCACCAGGCGCCACGGGAAGCCGCCCTCGCCGAGTCGGAGATGCTGCCGACGTCTCAGGCGGACAAGGCCGCGGTCATCCCGTACGCGGTTCGCCGGATGGGCGCGGAGCACGTCAAGGCCCGATGGGCGGATGGAGACGGCGCCACGATCCCGGACACGGAGGTCCGAAGCGTCCGCGCGCAGGACCCCGAGCTCGCCGATGCACTGTATACGCGCATTCCTGAGCATCTCGCGAACGGGAAGGGCGAGCCCCTGTCGCTTGCCGATATCCGCGCGCACATGGAGGCGCACGGCGATACGGTGCCCTCGTTCCTGTCACAGGCGCCCAACGCGCGCGGAGCTCACAACTACTTCCGCTCGAGCACGCGGGCGCCTTCGATCTCGCGCGAGCGGCTCACGGGCGAGGCGACACGAGGCGGGACCTTCGATGCGCACATGGACACGCTGCGCGAGCAGGCCGCGCGACAGCAGGGGCTCGTAGACGCCCACACGGCTATACGGAGTACCTGCACGAGTTCGGCTACCGCGGCCGAGACGGCGAGCTGCGCACAGTCAAGACGAAGCGCGAAGCCGACGAGGCGATCCGCGATGCCGCGTTCGATCACAACGGCGATCCGATCCCCGGCGCGATCAAGTGGCGCGCGGTCCGCGTGAATCCGTACGCCGGCACGGCCGAGCAGCTACAGAGGATGCTCGAGGGGCGCCCGGAAGATGTGCATTGGGCATCACGGGCCGTCAACGTTGCGATCGAACGGGCGCTCGACTCGAACACGGAGGGGTCCGGCCCGTGGGCGCTCGTGCCCGACGTCGCCGCGAGGCGGCTCGAGCAACACGTCCGCATGATGAACCCCGACAACGCCGGCAGGATCGCGCGGAAGGGTCAGACCGTCTTCCGCAAGACGGTCCTCGCGACGTCGCTTCCGTGGCTGACGGGCAACGTCGTGGAAGGTGTCGGCAGAGCCGCGCTCGCGCACGCGGGACCGCGCTCCTACATCGCGGGGCGGAAGGTGCTCTCTCGCGCGCTTGAGATTGACAAGGACCGCGGAGAGCGACTTGCGGCGCGGACGATCGGCGGTGGGCACCTGACGAGCGTCAAGGCGAACGAGGTCCATTTCGACTCCAACGCCCTTGACCCGGGCAAGGTGCAGACGGTCGCGCACGCGCTCACCGCTTCTGGAAGGCGCCCGGGCCGAAGCAGGCCGCGGCGCTCTGGCACGCCTATACACACGTCGTCTTCGACCTCGTGAACCACCCGATCGAGCAGGGCCTTCAGACCGCGATGCTCGGCAAGGCCATGCGCGATCACGGCCTCATGGATCGGCACACACTCAAGGCGTCAGAGGACGCGATCGACAAGGCCGCGCGCGGGGCGCTGGACGTCAACACGGCCGCCGAGCTCGGCCGCGCGGTGGATCGAATGTATGGGCGCTACTCCAAAAGCGCCCGAGCGAGCGGAAGGCGATTGCGCTCTACACGCCGTTCCTCGCGTGGACTCGAAACGCGGCGTACTTCGTCCTCCGCACCCTGCCGCGAGATCACCCCGTCGCACTCGCGCTCATCGCCGCGACGGAGAACGCAACCGACGAGTGGCGCCGCGACCACGGACTCGACCTCTTCATGAAGGGCGGGCTCCCCGGATGGCTCGAGGGAAGCATCCCGCTCCCCGGAGGCGGGCACGTTCGCCCGGGCCGCTACACGCCCCTCGGAGCCTTCTCAGACCCGCTCGACACGGCCGCGGGGCTCGTGCTCCCCGGCGCGGACGGCATTCTCATGGCGGGGAAGGGGCTCGACTGGACGGGCAACCGGCTTCCCGATCAGACGCCGGCGGGCAAGGGCAAGGCCGCGGTCGAAGCGTTCATGGGCGGATCGATCCCGTTCCTGTCGCTCGGGCGGCGGATCGCCGAGAAGGGACCGAAGGCGGCGATCGTGGACGCGACGCTGACGAAGGTCCCGCCGTCGAAGAAGAAGGCCACGCGGCGCAGCTCGTCGTCCAAGTCCGGGTTCGCGTCCGGCCCGAGCTCCGGCGCCGGCTTCGTCAACCCGGGCGGCAGCGGATCGGGCGCGGGGTTCGTCGGGCAATGACGCCGGAGGAACAGGCGGCGATGATCGCCGCTCGAGACATCCAAGAGTCCGCCGCGGAACGGGCATACGTCGGGCATTTCGATGCCGCATGGCAGGACGTATGGATCGCCGCGGACGATCGCCCGGTGCCTCGCCCGCGGGACTGGGAACGGTCCGTGCGGACTTGGCGCAAGCGCGGGCTCGAGCTCGAGGCTCTGATCGCCCTCGTGGACCAAGCCATGAACGACTCGCGGATCAAGACGCCCGGGGTCTGGTTGTAGTGTGCAAGTCGCGTGGAACCAGATTCGGGACCTTGAGGCGTCAACCGAGTGAGCGTCAGGAAGGAATACGGCACGGTCGCGCGGCTTATCTGGCGCGACACGCGGATTCGCGCCGCCGGCGAGGACGCGCGCACGCTTGCGCTGTATCTCCTCACGGCGCCCACGGGCAGCACGGAAGGGTTCTATCCCCTCGAGTGGGTGCTCCTGACATCACACCTTGGGTGGAACGACGAGCGCACGGGGGCCGCTCTCGCCGCGCTGGCGTTCTTTGCGACGTACGACCAGGCCGCGCAGGTGGTCCTCATCCATAAGCGGCTCAAGTTCGAAGGCCCGGGGGGAAGCAGGTTCTCGGCGCCGTGCGCGCTCTCGAGCGTGTGCAGGATTCGCCGGCGCTGTTCTGGCGCTTTCTCGAGGCCGCGGACAGGTACGCGCCCGACTTCGCGGCGGCGATCCGCGAGAACTACGGCATTCGCTCCGGTACCCCTTCGAAGGGGTATCCCCCTCAACTCAACTCCATCTCTACTCCAACTCAGATAACTACCCCGGGGGTCTCCGACCTCTCGGGAAGCAACGAGGGAGGCGAGGTCGCCGAGCTGTGCCACCTGCACGCGGGCCTCGTGCTCCAACGCGACCCAACGCGCAAGTCGCCCCGGACGGGCACGTGTGGCGCGATACGTGCTCGACCCTCCTCCAGACCTACACGCCCGCCGATCTCGCTGCGCGCATCCGCGAATGCGACGGCGCCGCGCGGTCCATGCCCAAGCTACGTATCTGGCTCGAGTCCAACCCCTGAACCCCCATTGGGAACCATGACCAAGCTCACCATCACCAACGGCGCCGGCTCGACCAAGACGCACAAGGCGCCCGAGGTCATCGCGACCAATCGCCACGGCATCGTCCGGCTCACCGCGCTTCGCCGCGGCGGCACGGCGGCGGCACTCCTCGCGTCTCTCGAGATCCCGCGTGATGAGCTCTACGCGCTCCTGAACGTCCAGCCCGTCAAGCGCGCCATGCGCAGGCCGAAGCCGGTCTCTCTCCGCGCGAAGCTCGCCACGATGGGAGGCGAGTAGTCATCGGCGATCTCACGCCCGACGAGCGACGTCGCATTGACCAGCTCGGGCGGACCACTACGGGCATCGACACGGCGCTGAGCGGGTTGACAGCCCGCCGCAAGCGCATGGAGGCTCGCCGCCGAGCCGAACACGCAGCGGCCGTGAACGACGTCGAGGCGATGATGCTCGCCGAGCGGATTCGGACGATGGCGGACGCCGAGCGCTGGCGGCTCTTCCTCGCCGAGGGAGGGACCGTTCCTGGCGCCGTCGACCTTGCCCAACGCGTGAACCGTTTCCTCCAAGCCCGCGTTCAGCATCTCGAGGCGAGCCCGGACGCGAGGGGCGTCTGCGGCCCCGGAAAGAAGCGGAGAGCCATACCCCTAGCGCGGTGCCTAGCGCGTGGTCACAGCCCCCCCGGAAACGGGCTCAGGGGAATCCGTGTGGGTCAGGACCGAGGCATGAAGTAGGTCCCGAGCGCCGCTTGGCAGTTCAGGTTGACGCACGACATGACGATGCCGATCCCCCCGCCGGGCCGGGCGCCGGTATCAGGTCCAATTCGGACCCATGCTCGGCGACATCATCTGCCCGCAACGGGGACACTTGAAGAGGGTCACTTCCATTCCCATAACGATGAGCGTACGGGTAGCAACGGACGGCGCCTTTGTAGGGAAATTCCGCGTGACGAGATAGAAAACGAAATCGACGCGTGTATCGGTCGGACCCCTCCTCCCTCCCTCTCGGCGTCGCGGATCGGGTTCGGCACGCGGCATCCGGGTTCGGCATTCACGGATTTGGCCGGCGCCCTGCCCACGCTCGAGCTCGAGGCGCCATGCG